>NZ_JAJPWQ010000015.1:0-294383 GCF_046549005.1 Amycolatopsis sp. lyj-108
CCTGACAGCGCCGATGGTACTGCAACCGAAGGGTTGTGGGAGAGTAGGACACCGCCGGACTAACATTGAAAAAGAAACGGGCCCAGGCCGGTTGAGAACCCAGAGTTCTCCCGACCTGGGCCCGTTTTTTCATACCCAAAACCCGCGACACCCGTGACCAGACGGACGACACGGCATGGCGACTCCGCGACGTCGTGTCGTCCCTCTGAACACGCGAGTTACGCCCCTGATCACGTGAGTCACGGGTCCAGACACGCGAGTTACGTCCCTGATCACGCGAGTTACGCGACTGGACAGGTGACCAAACCCGGAACACACGTGACTGAACCCGTGACTCACGTGATCAGAGACGTAACTCGCGTGATTGAAGCCGTAACTCACGTGATCAGAGGCGTAACGGCTCTGGGGGCGGGAGTGAAGGGGGACGCCTCGGGGGTTAGGGGATCAGGGCGGGGAGGGTTTCGCTGAGGGGGCCGCGGACGACGGCGGAAGCCATGGAGTCGTAGGGCGTTTCGGAGCCGTTGCAGATCACCACGTCGGCGCCGGCCCGCGAAGCGACGCTCACCAGCGAGGCGGCCGGCTGCACGCTCAGGGAGGATCCGGCCACCAGCAGGAGGTCGCTCTCGGAGACGGCGGTTCGCGCGGCTCGGAGCAGATTTTGGTCCAGGTGCTGGCCGAAAGACACGGTGGCCGACTTCAGGATGCCGCCGCATAGCAGACAGGGCGGATCGGTCGCACCCGCTCGGACCCGCTCCAGCGTCGAGCGCATGTCCCGGTGATCGTCACAGGACAGGCAGACGGACTCGAACATCGTGCCGTGCAGTTCCAGCACCCGATCCGGCGCGAAGCCCGCCTTCTGGTGCAGCCGGTCGATGTTCTGGGTGACGACATGCGTCGGAGCCAGGCGTACGAGCGCGTAGTGCGCGGCGTTCGGTGCCGCGTCCCAGCCGGGGTGCACCAGCCGTGCCTGCCACGTGCGTTCGCGTACCTCGCGACTTTCTCGGTACGCCTGGAGGTTCGACATCTTCTCCGCGGTCGGATCGCGGGTCCACAGGCCCTGCGGGCCGCGGAAGTCGGGGATCCCCGAATCCGTGGAGATCCCGGCGCCGGTCAGTGCGACGACCCGGCCGGCGCCGGCCACGAGTGAGCGGGCGGTGCTCAGGGTGCTGGTCACCCGCCCATCATGCCTCTATTTGAGTGCGCTGCCCGCTTGCCAGTCCGCCCACGACTTCGACCAGTCGCCGTAGAGGTCCCAGACCGGCAGCTGCGGGCCGCCGGAGTTGGTCACCTCGACGACATCGCCGAGCCCCATGTTCTGGTAGAACCACTGGGCGTTGGCGGCGTTGAGGTTGATGCAACCGTGCGACACGTTCGAGCTGCCCTGCGCGCCGACGCTGTTCGGGTTCTCGTGGACGAACTCGCCGTCGTTGGAGATCCGCAGCGACCACTTCTCGTTCGCCTTGTAGTACCCCGGCTGGCCCTGGCAGACGCCGTAGGTGCACGAGTCCATCGTGTAGTTCTCGTGTTTGTCCGAAATGACGTGGGCGCCCAAATGTGTCGGCGTGGCGTCCTTGCCCATGGAAATGGGCATCGATTTCGCCAGCGCGCCGTTGTGGAAGATCTGCATCTGCTCGGTGTTGCCGTCGGCTTTCGCGACCCAGGAATCGTGCACTTTGTACGTTTCCGTGCGGTCGGTCGCGCCGTAGACGCCATTGCCGAAATCGACGCCGTAGATCGTCGCCGAAACCTTGAGCGTCGTCCCCGGCTGCCAGTACACCTTGGGGCGGTAGTGGACGTTCTTGTCGTCGATCCAGTACCAGGAGCCCTCCTGCTTCGGCGTGGACTCCACCGACAGCTTCTTCTCCACCTCGGCCTTGTTCTTCACCGGCTGGCCGAAGGCGAACACGATCGGCTGCCCGACGCCGACACCACCGGACGTGACCGCGGCGGGTGCCGGGATCAGGTTCGGGTTCGCCTGCTGCTTCGGGCTCAGCGTGGAGACCCTGCTCTGCTGCTCGACGGGCTTCCCGTCGGTGCCCTGGGCGTGCGCCACGATCTTGTAGGTGCTGCCGTAGCCGAGCGGCTCGGTGGTCTTCCAGCTGAGCCCGTCGCCCGCCAGTTCGCCCTTCACCTGGTTACCCTTGTCGGCGTTGCTGACGGTGACGTCGATCAGCTTGCCGTGCTCGGCCTTGACCGTCACCGGGGTCGCCGGATTGACGTTCGTCCCACCTGCCGGGTCGATGGTCACCGAAACCGGGTTCGTGTCCGACTTGGCGCTGGTGTCGGGTGAATTGGTGCCGCCCGAGGGCGAACAGGCCGCGATCACCAATATCGCGGCGAGTATTCCGGCCGTCGAAAGTAATGTCTTCTTGGCAAACATATGGGTCTCTCTTTAAAATGTGACCAGTTACGTCGCGCGATCAGCGGAAAGTTCTCTTTCAAAACTACGCGACGAAGAAGACGTGACCGATGCCGGATGGTTGCCTGTCAGGCAACGACGAGACCGGGCGCACCATAAAGTCCGGGGCCATCGACGCTCAATTCGCCCAAATAGGTCTTCGCGGCCGCATAAGCCTCGGCGGTGAGTGTCGTGGTGTGGCTGAAGTCCAAGGGGCTGACTCGCACCGGCTTCGGCCCCGGCACGTAGACCACGGGCACCTCGGCCGCGGCGATGGGCGCCTCCAGCACGGCCTGGTTCCGCATGCTGATCATCGCGGTGAACATCATCACCTCGGCGAAGGTCTGCGGGGTGCCGGGCATCTTGCCGGGGAAGGCGCAGTCGAGGACGACGAGCGACTTCGCGCCCATGGCGAGTGCCTGGCGCATCGGCACGTTGGCGACCAGGCCGCCGTCGTAGAGCATGCGGTCCCCGAACGGCACCGGCGGATAGATCCCCGGGATCGCGCAGCTGGCCAGCAGGGGCGCCAGAACGGGCCCTGAACGGATGAGCAGCGGTTCGGCGGTGTCGACGTCGGTCGCGACGACGCCCAGCGGCAGCGCGAGATCCTCGAACCGGACGCCCTCGCCGATGTGCTCGTCGATGATCGCGGCGAGGCCGGTGTTGGGGAACAGGTTGGTCTTGCTGTGCCGCAGGGTCCGCACCTGGCTGAGCACGCCGCCGGGGAACGCCTCGTGCCGCGTCATCCGCGACCAGATCCGGTCGAGCCGGGCGCCTGCCTCACCTTCGAGCGCGAGGACGGCGGCGTTCAGCGAACCCACCGAGGTGCCGACGACGAGGTCGGGCGCGATGCCGCTTTCGGTGAGGGCCCGCAGCATCCCGACCTGCATGGCGCCGAGACTGCCTCCACCGCCGAGGACGAAACCGATCGGCTGGGGCAGGTTCAAGGCGGCCATGCCCGGAATCTAGTCCTCCGCGCCGACCTTCGCCGGAGTGGCGTCTTCGACCGTGACGGCGAGCGCCTTCTTCTTCTTGTAGCGCAGCAGGAAGAACACGGCGACTCCCACCAGCACCCCGACGATCACCAGGCCGCCTGTGTTGAGCACGCCTTCGACCTTCTTGGCGGCCTCGCCGAGGGCGGCGCCGATACCGATGTGGATGGCCGACCAGCAGGCCGCGCCCGCCGCGGCGGCGGGCAGGAACTTGCGGAACGGCAGGCCCGACGTCCCGGACGCCGCTGGGGTCAGCGTGCGGATCACCGGGAGGAACCGCGCGAAGAACACCGCCCACGCGCCTCGCCGTTCGAGCACGCCGGTGGCCTTGTCCCAGGCGTCGAGGCCGTACTTGCGGATCAGCTTCGTCTCACGCAGGCGCGGGCCGAAGCGTTTGCCGATCGCGTAGCCGAGTGAGTCACCGAGTGCGGCGCAGACTGTCACGACGGCCCACAGGGTCAGGAACCGGGAGACCGACGTCGCCGTCGTGGCCGCGACCAGCAGCCCCGATTCACCGGGCGCGATGAAGCCGAGCCCGATGGTGCATTCGGCGAACACCAGTCCGCCGGTCGCCGCGACCAGTCCCGGTTCCGGGAGACTCTGCAGCCAATTGAGAAGATCAGTTACCAACGCCACCAGGTCACTTTACTGATTCGTGACCTGGTGGGTGGCGATGTCGCGGAGAGGGTGACCGGAGTCACCGTGCCAGCAGCGAGCTGGCTTCCTGCGCGGCGGGTCCTTCGGCGGCGAGATGGGCCAAGTTCTCCGACAGCGCTTCGCCGCGGTGGCGCTTCGTCTGCGCGAACAGCCGCCCGGCGCGGTACGAGGAGCGGACCAGCGGCCCGGCCATGACGCCGGCGAAGCCCATCGCCTCTGCGGCGTTCGAGTGCTCGACGAACTCTTCGGGCTTCACCCACCGGTCCACCGGGTGGTGACGGGGCGACGGACGCAGGTACTGGGTGATCGTCAGGATCTCGCAGCCGGCGTCGACCAGGTCCTTCATCGCGGGCGCGACCTCGTCGGGGGTCTCGCCCATGCCGAGGATCAAGTTCGACTTCGTCACCAAACCGGCCTCACGGGCCCGCGTGATCACTTCGAGCGACCGCGCGTACCGGAAACCGGGCCGGATCCGCTTGAAGATCCGCGGCACCGTCTCCACGTTGTGCGCGAGCACCTCGGGGCGGGAGCCGAAGACTTCGGCCAGCTGGTCGGGGTCGGCGTTGAAGTCCGGGATCAACAGCTCGACACCGGTGCCCGGGTTCAGCGCGTGGATCTGGCGCACGGTCTCCGCGTACAGCCACGCGCCGCCGTCTTCGAGGTCGTCACGCGCGACACCGGTGACGGTCGAGTAGCGCAGGCCCATCGCCTGGACGCTTTCGGCGACCTTGCGCGGCTCGGTGCGGTCCAGCTCGGCAGGCTTGCCGGTGTCGATCTGGCAGAAGTCACAGCGCCGGGTGCACTGGTCGCCACCGATCAGGAACGTGGCCTCACGGTCTTCCCAGCATTCGTAGATGTTGGGGCAACCGGCCTCCTCACACACGGTGTGGAGGCCTTCACGTTTGACCAGGCCCTTGAGCTCGGTGAACTCCGGACCCATCCGCGCGCGCGTCTTGATCCACGGCGGCTTCTTCTCGATGGGAGTCTGGGAATTCCGGACCTCGAGCCGCAACATCTTGCGGCCATCTGGGGCAGCACTCACCCCGTCACCCTACGCCCGCCGGAGCAGTGGTCGCCGCTCACGCGGGGTCGGGGGTGACGCCCGTCAACTTGGTGGTCACGTCCCACAACGCGGCGCCGAGCGATTCGCTCCTCGCGGCCGTCAGAGGGCGCACCTTGACCGGTGCGCCGCGAAGTCCGCCGAGCCCGCGAGGGCCGATGTAGTCGCCGCCTTCGACCTCGGGGGAGGTCGCCGCGAACAGCTGCGGGAGCGTGCCCTGGCGGGCGTTCTGCGCGATGAAGATCTCGCCGATCCGGTTGCCCGCGCCGACGAGCGCGCGCACCACCGGGTTGCGGTAGGAGCGGGCCATCCCCGAACCGAGTCCGGTCCAGGTGTAGCCGGGGTGTGCCGCCACGCTGACGACGTCCTCGCCCGCGGCGCGCAGCCTGCGGTCGAGTTCGAGCGCGAACACCTGATTGGAGAGTTTCGACTGGCCGTAGGCCGAACCCGGGTTGTACATCCGGCGTTCGAAGTTCGGGTCGGCGACGTCGATGCGCGCACCTGTCGCCGCGACACTCGACAAGGTCACGACACGCGCTCCCGAGCCATTGCGCAGCGACGGCATCAGCAGCCAGGTCAGCACCGCGTGCCCGAGATGGTTCGTGCCGAACTGGGTCTCGAAGCCGTCCTTGGTGTGACCACGCGGCGTCGCCATCACGCCCGCGTTGTTGACCAGGACGTCGAGTTCGCCGCCCGTCAGTTCCTGGACCTTCTTCACGGCTTCGCGGACCGAGTCGAGATCGGCGAGGTCCAGCCGGACGAGTTCGGGGGCTTCCCCGGTCGCGGCCGCGCGAACCTGCTCCAGTGCCTTGGCGCCACGTTCCGGTGACCGGCAGCCGAGCAGCACGCGGGCCCCCTTGCCCGCGAGCACCTCGGACATGCGCAGCCCGAGCCCGGAGTTCGCCCCCGTGACGAACACGGTCCGGCCGGTCTGATCAGGGATGTCGGCCTCGGTCCAGCGCGCGTGAGCAGCCATGTCGGTACCTAACTACATCGTCGGCAGCGTCGCTACGCCGGATCACGCACTCGGCGCGAGCAACCGGAGCAGGTGACCCATGGGGCTGCGGCGGCGGGCGGGTTTCGCGTGCCGTCCGTGCCGGAGCAGGGTGGCGAACGCGCTGCCGACCTTGGTGATCTCTCCGGCCGGCTCGTTGCCGTCGGCCAGTCCCGCCGTCAGCGCGAGAGTGCGCAGTTCGGCTTCGTGCGACGGGATCAGCGCGGGGCACCGTTCGAGGGCCGCGTCGAGAACGGCGCGGAGGATCTCGTGCTCGGCGGTGGCGCTGTTCCAGGCGCGGGTGACGGCTTCGACCCTGTCGAGCGCGAGGTCCTGGTCGGCGTAGTCCGGATCGGTCATCTCCGCGCGGAGGTGACCGGCGAACACCTGGTTCCACTTGTACCGAAGCGCGAGCAGAAGCTCTTCCTCGGTGGCGAAGTACTTGGTGGCACCAGGGATTGCTTCGAGTGAGATCGCGTCGGACAGGTGATGACCCGCCTGGCGCAGTGCGGCTTCGAGGATGTCGCGCCGCTGGTAGAAGTCGTTCCAGCTCATGATCATGGCTCCCCTCCGTGACGCGGTTCATACCGCAGGTTTGCGGCATACTCCCGGTACGGACCTGACAGGAGCCAACATACCATGGGTATGGAGTGGGGCCGGCGGCGTAAAGTTGTGAAGGTGGCGACAATGAGGTCAAGGCGGCTGGACTATTCCGAGTCCACCCGGTCGGCACTCGTCGAGAGTGCCGTGGAGCTGTTCACCAAACGCGGATACGCCGGCACGTCTCTCGACGAGATCGCCAAGCGGGCCAGGGTGACGAAGGGCGCGCTCTACCACCATTTCAGTGGGAAGCAGGCGCTGTTCGAGGCTGCCTTCGACACGGTCGAGAGCCAGGTCTTCGACCGGCTCGAAAAGATCATGAACGGCCCGGCCTCGCCGTGGGAGCGGGCGCTGTCGGGGTTGCGCGGCTTCCTGCAGAGCTGCCTCGACCCGGCGTACCAGCGCATCGCGATCCACGAGGCGCCGGTGGTGATGGGCTGGGAGCGCTGGCGCGAGGCGGAGGAACGGTGCAGTTTCGGCCTGGTCCGCACCGGGATCCAGGCGCTCATCGAGGTCGGCGAGGTCGACGACGTCCCGGTGGACGTCACCGCGCGGCTGCTGTTCGGCGCGCTGTCGAGCGCGGCCATCGAGATCGCGAGTTCGCCGGAGCCGAAGAAGGTCAGCGCTCAGGTCGAGGAGGTCCTGGTGCGGCTGCTCGTCGGATTCCGCCGGGTTCCGCCCGCCGAGCACGGGAAAGCGAGCTGACGAAGCCGTCTATATGGTGGCTTCGTGGACCTCAGGATCTTTACCGAGCCCCAGCAGGGGGCCAGCTACGAAGACCTGCTCCGGGTGGCCAA
Source organism: Amycolatopsis sp. lyj-108 (assembly GCF_046549005.1). Lineage (NCBI taxonomy): Bacteria > Bacillati > Actinomycetota > Actinomycetes > Pseudonocardiales > Pseudonocardiaceae > Amycolatopsis > Amycolatopsis sp. lyj-108. Next base: position 7,499 of record NZ_JAJPWQ010000015.1, read on the forward strand.
GGCCACCGAGGACGCGGGCTACGACGCCTTCTTCCGCAGCGATCACTACTTGAAGATGGGTTCGGCGACCGGCCTGCCCGGGCCGACCGACGCGTGGATCACCCTCGCGGGTCTCGCCCGTGAGACCAGTCGTGTCCGGCTGGGCACCCTCGTCACCGCCGCCACCTTCCGGCACCCCTCGGTGCTGGCGATCTCGGTCGCGCAGGTGGACCAGATGTCCGGTGGCCGCGTCGAACTCGGCCTCGGATCGGGCTGGTACGACGACGAGCACACCGCGTACGGCCTCGACCTGCCGCCGATCAAGGAGCGCTTCGACCGCTACGCCGAGCAGCTCGCCGTCGTCACCGGGCTGTGGGAGACGCCGGAGGGGGAGACGTTCTCCTTCGACGGCGAGCACTACAAACTCGTCGACTCGCCAGGCCTGCCCAAGCCCGCGCAGCGGCCCCGGCCGCCGGTGATCATCGGCGGTGGCGGCAAGAAGCGCACCCCGGCACTCGCCGCTCGCTACGCCGACGAGTTCAACCTGCCGTTCGTGGGGCCCGACTTCGCCGCCGAGCAGTTCGGCCGCGTCGACGACGCCGCACGCGAGATCGGCCGCGATCCCAAGGAGATCCTCCGCTCGGCCGCGCTCGTCGTCGCCGTCGGCCGTGACGACGCCGAGGTCGCCAAGCGCGCCGGCGTGATCGGCCGTGAGGTTCCGGAGCTGCGGGAGAACGGGCTCGCGGGGACGCCGTCGGAGGTCGTCGAGAAGATCGGGCAGTGGCGGGAGAAGACCGGGATCACCCGGCTCTACCTTCAGCTGCTGGACCTTTCGGACCTGGACCAGATCGAGCTGATCGCTTCCGAGGTCGCTCCTCAGCTGGACTGAGGCGGGGGCTGAAGGGCGCTTTCCCCGCATCTCATGCGGGGAAAGCGCCCTTCACCGCGTCCTATGCGGGGAAAGTCCCCTTCAGCTCTGCAGGGCGAAGGTGACGCCGGGGGCGGCGGGTGCCTCGGGACGCGGCAGCCAGCGCTCGTCGTTCACCGGGAGGTCGCCTTCCAGCGCGGCGAGCACGGCTTCGCGCGCCATCGGCAGCACGGAAGCCACGGTGACCTCGCGGTCGAGCTCGTAGGAAAGCGAAGTGACGCCAGCGTCCCGGATGCCGCACGGGACGATCTTGTCGAAGGCGCCGAGGTCGGGGTTGCAGTTCAGCTCGAAACCGTGCATGGTCACGCCGCGCTGGACGCGGATGCCGATCGCGGCGATCTTCCGCTCGACACCGCGGTCGTCGGCCGGGATCCAGACGCCGCTGCGGCCCTCGACCCGGCCGGTGTGCACGCCGAGCTGATCGCAGACGGTGATCAGGGCCTCTTCGAGACGCCGGACGTAGTGCACGACGTCGATCGGGTCGGCGAGTTTGACGATCGGGTACCCGACCAGCTGACCGGGCCCGTGCCAGGTGATCTTGCCGCCGCGGTCGACGTCGATCACCGGGGTGCCGTCGGTCGGCCTGTCCTCGGCTTCGGTGCGCTTGCCCGCCGTGTACACCGACGGGTGCTCCAGCAGCAGCATGGTGTCCGGGCCGTCACCGTCGGCACGGGCTGTGACGTGCTTTCGCTGGAGTTCCCAGGCTTCGGTGTAGTCGATCGTCCCGATCTCGCGGACGTCGACGGGCTCGGCGGAGGCGCGGCATGACGTGGTCGAAGAGCTCACGTCAGCGACACTACGCCGGGTCTTCCGGCAGGGGGAGCAGGCCCAGCGCGGCCGCCGAAATCAGGCCCACGCCACCCACCGCGAGTACGGATCCCGCGGTGTCGGTCAGCCAGTGCACGCCCAGCACGATGCGGCAGAGCGCACCGAGCACCGTCGCCGCGGCGGCGATCGTCATCGCGAGCCGCGCCAGATGCGGGCGGGTCCACGCGCACAGCAGCACCGCGACGAACCCGGTGCACGCGACGGCGACCACGTGTCCGCTCGGATAACTCAGATCGGGGAATTCGCGAGGCCGTTCCCGGTAGAAGACCGGTTTCGCGATCAAGCTGGTCATCCGGCACAACACCAGGACGACGGCCAGTTTGACGCACAACACGGTCAGGTCCCGGCGGCGCCAGGCGAGCACCGCCAGCACCGCGCCCAGCACGAACGGGAGGACCGGGCCGAGGACGTTCGTGACCAGGCCCGCCACCTGCCCCGCGGCCTGGGTGTGCTGGCCGCGGAACGCGTCGGCGAGGGCGACGTCCACCGGCGGCGGCCGCTGGTCGACGTAGGACCCGAGGGTGACGAAACCGATCAGCAGCAGCGTTCCGGCGAGGGAGTACAGGCCGCGCCGCACGGTCATGTCGCGGCGGCCAGCGCGTCCTCGAGGGTCGGATGGCGGAACGCGTAACCCGCCTCCTCCAGCACCCGGGGCAGGGCGCGCTGCCCGAACAGCGCCATCTCCTCGGCCGCCTGCCCGAGGGCGATCTTCATCGCGAAACCCGGCACCTGCCAGATCGCCGGCCGGTGCACGGCTCGGCCCAACGCCTTCGTGAAGGCGGCGTTCGTGGCGGGCTGCGGTCCGCAGAGGTTCACCGGACCGGACAGCGATTCGTTCTCCAGCGCGAAAACGAGTGCGCCGACCTCGTCGTCGAGCGAGATCCAGGGCATGTACTGCCTGCCGCCGCCGAGTTTCCCGCCGAGCCCCAAACGGAACAGCGGCCGCAGGACGTCAAGGAGCCCGCCCTCGCGCGCGAGCACCAGCCCGGTGCGGACGCGCACGACCCGGGCACCCGCGGTGGCCGCGCTCTCGGTGGCGCCCTCCCACGCGGTGCAGAGCCCGGCGAGGAAACCGCGTCCCACCGGACTCGATTCGTCCACGATGGAGGGACCGGGATCGCCGTAGTAGCCGACGGCGGAGGCGTTGACCAGCACGGGGGTCCCGTGCTCGGCGACGGCTTCCGCGAGTACCTCGGTCGGTTCGACCCGGCTGTCGAGGAGTACTTGTTTGCGGGCCGCGCTCCAGCGCCCCGGCAGCAGTGGCGCGCCCGCGAGGTTCACCACGGCGTCGACCCCGTCGAGCGCGCCGTCGGCGATCTCTCCGGCCGGGGGATCCCAGCGGCGCTCGTCGGCCGCCCGCTCCTCCCGGCGCACAAGGCGGACCACTTCGTGCCCGGACCGGCGTAACCGGGTCGTCAGGGAGGTGCCGATCAGTCCGCTCGCGCCCGCGATCAGAACTCGCATGATCCGATCGTGTCCTATCCGCGATCCGGTCGCACGCTCAGGTTCTTCAGTTGCCCGGCGACGTCGGAGGCGGCGGTGAGCAGCACCAGCACCGGGATCGTCGCGGCGGGCCGGAGCCGGTAACTGCCGCGTTTGTCCTGCTCGACGATTCCGGCGCCGGTCAGCGCCTTGAGGTGGTGGTACAGCTGGCCGGGAGACCCGAGTTCGGCGGCTTCCTGCAGGGCGGGCGCGGTCTGCGCACCCTTCTCGGCCAGCGTCCGCACGAGCGCCACCCGCGCGGTGCTGGACAGGGCCGCGAGCACTTCGACCCGCGGCCCGTCCGCGAACGCCAGCATCGGGCCGGGCGTGACGTTGATCGCCCAGCTCAGTTCGAGGGGCTCGGTCAGTTCGCCGTGGTAGCCGACCAGGCCGCCGGGGCTCGCCGCGGGCTCGGCCTGCTGCTCGCTGTGCCGACTTTCGAGGGCGGCGACCCGTGCTTCAAGGGCGGCGATCCGGTCGGCGAACTCAGCGTTCATACCGGTTATCTATACCGTCGCCTCAGCGGAGCGCCCGTTCCAGGGCGGTGAACCGCGCCGGGTCGGACAGCGCCGCGAGCACGAGATCGATGAGCGGCAGGGCGTTCTGCATGTCCTGGTCGCTCACGCCGGTGAGCAGGACGGCGGCCGTACCCGACCGTCCGCCAGGCCAACGGACGGAGAGCCCGATGGTCAGCGAACGCGGCAGGCTTCCGCCCTTGAAGAGCACTTCGCTCGCTCCGGGCGGTACGCGGTCTGCCAGCGGCTTCGCGAGGATCTCGCGCGCGCGTGTGTAGAGGCCCTTCGCGATACTGCGGTGAAGCGAGAACAGATCCGACGCCGAGCCTTGGCCGTGCCCCTTGATCCACGGCCACTGGGCGTCGGACGTGCCCGGCATGTCCGGCCAGCGCTTGAAGGCTTCGGCGCGGAACCGCGGATCGCGGACGAACCGGCGCGCGACCGCGTCGCCCATCGCCCGCCGGACGGCGACCGGGCTGCCGGGCGGGGGCGCGTACTCCGGCATCATCAGCATCAGGACCTCGCCGCCCAGCGATCGGGTGTCCGGCCGGAACCAGCCGCCCCGCGCCGCCGCCCGCTGGAGGGCGGGATCGCCGAGGCGGGTGCGGAGGTAGTCCGTCGCGGCGTTGTCGCTGAAGAGGATCATCGCTTCGGCGAGCCTGGCCAGGGGGACACGCTGTTCGGGGTCCTTGGCGATGCCGAAGTCGTCGCAGGGAACGCCCAGCCAGTTGAGCGCCTGGAAATGCGCGCGGCCGTCGGCGACGAACGGGTGGTGGGCGTCCCAGTCGCCCACCCGGATCTGTTCCTCCGGGTCGAGCCGGCTTTCGGCGTACGCGCTGAGGTGCACGACCTTGATCGACGAGGCCAGAACACGCCGGACGTCGGCGTTGCGCGAGGCGCGGCGACCCGCGCCGTCGTCGATCAGGACGGAGACGTCGCCGCGGTGGGCGGCGATCCAGTCGAGCCAGCCCTGTTCGGTCGTCGTGTCCGGCTGGGCCGCGGTCGCGGTTCCCGGCAGCAGCAACGCGGCCGACCCCGCGGCGGCAGCCGCCAGCAGATGGCGTCTGGTCAGCATGGGTGACATCCTCCCTCTCGTTTTCCGTAATTCCGGAATACTAGAGTTCGGGCTGTGTGTCAAACCCTCGCAAGTAGGTGACGAATTGCGGAGAGAAAGAAGAAGGCCCCCGCCCCGCCGAAGCGGGACGAGGGCCTTGATCGACTACCCGAGGATCAGAGACCGAGCTCGTCCTCGAAGTTGCCCTCTTCCAGGCGTTGCTTGATCGTCGTGACGAAGCGGCCCGCGTCGGCCCCGTCCACCAGGCGGTGGTCGTAGGTCAGCGGCAGGAACGCCATCGATCGGACGGCGATCGTGTCGTTGCCGTCGGCGTCCGCGATCACGACCGGGCGCTTCACGACCGCGCCGGTACCGAGCATGCCGGACTGCGGCTGCACGATGATCGGCGTGTCGAACAGGGCGCCGTTGGAGCCGATGTTCGTGATCGTGAAGGTGCCGCCCGACAGCTCGTCCGGCTTGATCTGGCCCGAACGCGCGCGGCCCGCCAGGTCGGCGATGCGGTGCGCGAGACCGGCGAGGCTGAGCTCACCCGCGTCGTGGATGACCACCGACAGCAGACCCTTTTCGGTGTCCACCGCGATCCCCAGGTGCACCGCACCGTGGTAGGTGATCTCCTTCGTGTCCTCGTTGTAGGACGCGTTGACGTTCGGGTGCTGCTTGAGCGCCTCGACGGTGGCCTTCGCGAAGAACGGCAGGAACGTCAGGTTGACGCCCTCGCGCTCCTTGAAGGCCGCCTTCGCCCGCTGACGCAGCTTGGCGACCTTCGTGACGTCCACCTCGTGGACCTGCGTGAGCTGCGCGGAGATCTGCAGCGACTCGCGGGTCTTCGTGGCGGTGATCTGACGGATCCGGCTGGCCTTCTGCACGGTGCCGCGCAGAGCGGCGAGCTCCGGCGAAACCGCGGCCTTGCGCGGAGCCGACGGGGCGGCGGCGGGAGCCGGGGCGGCGGCGGCAGCGGGCTGCGCGGCGGGAGCCTGGGCGGCCTTCTGCTTGGCCTCGGCGGCCGCGAGCACATCCTGCTTGCGGATGCGGCCACCGACACCGCTGCCGGTCAGCGACGACAGGTCGATGCCGTGCTCCGAAGCGAGCTTGCGGACCAGCGGCGTCACGTACGGCGCGTTGTCCGAACCGTTGTCGCTGCTCGCCGCCGGCTTCGGGGCCTCGGCCTTGGGAGCCGGGGCGGCCTGAGGAGCCGGGGCGGGCTTCGGCGCGGGAGCCGCTTCGGCCTTGGGCTCGGGCTTCGGTTCCGGCTTGGGTTCCGGCTTCGGCTCGGGCTTGGGTTCCGGCTTGGGCTCGGCCTTCGGCGCCGGGGCGGAACCGGCGGCACCGATCACCGCGAGTACACCGCCGACCTCGACGGTCTCGTCCTCACCGGCGCGGATCTCCAGCACGGTGCCGGCGACCGGGGACGGAACCTCGGTGTCGACCTTGTCCGTGGAGATCTCGAGCAGCGGCTCGTCGACCTCGACGCTCTCGCCGACCTGCTTGAGCCACCGGGTGACGGTGCCCTCGGTGACGCTCTCGCCCAGCTCGGGCAGCTTCACCTCGGTGCCTTCACCACCCGAAGCCGGCGCGGTGTCCGGCTGGGACGGCGCGGAGGCCTCCTCCTGCGCGGGCTCCGGCTCGGGCTCGGGTTCGGGCTGCGCCTCTTCGGCGGCGGGCTCGGCGGAACCGGAGGACTCCGGCACCCCGCCGGTCCCGTCGTCGATGACGGCGAGCTCGCCGCCGACCTCGACGGTCTCGTCTTCCTGCGCGCTGATCTTCACGACCTTGCCGGCGACCGGGGACGGGACCTCGGTGTCGACCTTGTCCGTGGAGATCTCGAGCAACGGCTCGTCGACCTCGACGGTGTCGCCCTCCTGCTTCAACCACCGGGTGACGGTGCCCTCGGTGACGCTCTCACCGAGCTCCGGCAACGTGACGGAGTAGGCCATCGTTCGCTGACTCCCTTGATATGTCTTGCTTGGTCTGATTCTTCGACGGTGAGACGTCAGCTGTGGACGTGCAGCGGCTTGCCCGCGAGGGCGAGGAACGCTTCACCGAGGGCCTCGGTCTGGGTGGGGTGCGCGTGGATGAGGGGAGCCACGTCCTCGGGGAACGCCTCCCAGCTGTAGATCAGCTGTGCTTCGCCGATCAGCTCGCCGACGCGGTCGCCCACCATGTGCACGCCGACGACCGGCCCTTCCGGAGCCTTGATCAGCTTGACCCCACCGGAGGTCTTGAGGATCTGGCTCTTGCCGTTGCCACCGAGGTCGTAGGTGAAGGTGGTGACGTCGGAGCCGTACTTCTCCTTCGCCTGAGACTCGGTGAGCCCGACCGAAGCGACCTCGGGGTGCGAGTAGGTGACGCGCGGGATGCCGCTCTCGTCGATCACGCGCGGCTCCTGGCCGGCGATCTCTTCCGCGACGAAGATGCCCTGCTGGAACCCGCGGTGCGCGAGCTGCAGGCCGGGGACGATGTCACCGACGGCGTAGACGTTCGGCAGGTTGGTGCGCAGGCGGTCGTCGGTGAGGACGAAGCCGCGCTCCATCTTGACGCCGGCCTCCTCGTACCCGTGCCCGGCCGAGTTCGGGCCGCGGCCCACGGCGACCAGCAGCAGGTCGGCTTCCAGCGTCTCGCCGGACTCCAGCGACACGCTCACGCCGTTGTCGTCCTGCTTGGCACCGGTGAACCGGACGCCGGTCTTGAAGCCGATCTTGCGACGACGGAATGCGCGCTCCAGCTGCTTGGACGCGTACTCGTCCTCGTTCGGGACCAGGCGGGGCAGCGCCTCCACGATGGTGACGTCGACGCCGAAGGACGCCCAGACGGACGCGAATTCGACACCGATGACACCACCGCCGAGGACGATGACCTTCTTCGGGATGTAGTCCAGCGAAAGCGCCTGCTCGCTCGCGATGATGCGGCCGCCCAGCTCCAGGCCGGGCAGCGTCTTCGAGTACGAGCCGGTGGCGAGGATGACGTTCTTGCCGGTGTAGCGGGTGCCTTCGACCTCGACGGTCGTGCCGCCGACGAACGTTCCGGTGCCCTCGACGAGGTTCACCTTGTGCGCCTTGGCCAGGCCCTGGAGGCCCTTGTACAGGCGGGAGACGATCCCGTCCTTGTACTTGTTGACCCCGGCGATGTCGATGCCTTCCAGCACGGCCTTGACACCGAAGGTCTCGGCGTCGCGGGTCTCGTCGGCGACCTCCGCCGCGTGCAGGAGGGCCTTGGTCGGGATGCAGCCTCGGTGGAGGCACGTCCCGCCAAGCTTGTCCTTTTCGATCAGGGTGACGGAAAGGCCCAGCTCGGCCGCGCGGAACGCGGCGGCGTAGCCGCCCGATCCGCCACCCAGGATCACAAGGTCGGCGGAGGTGTCGGTCACTTCAATAACTCCTCGGCAAGCGGTAGGGGTGGAGCTCTGGCGCCGCTTCGCGCGGTATACGCGCGCGCGGACACTTGCCATCTTGTCACTACGTGTGGAGAGCCTGCGACCTAGGCCGCGTCCTGTGACCCACGGGACACGGCCCGCGTGGGTCACCACGGGGAGCACACGCCCGAGTCGGGATAATGGACATCGGACACGAGTGGGAAGTGAGGTGGTCGGAGTGGGTCTGTTCGACTCGCTGCGCCGGCGCTCCAAAGGCGGGCAAAAGCCCGGTACGCTGCGGAAAGCCTCTTCAAACGACTTCAAGCATCTCGAAGAGTGGGCCTCTTCGAGGACCGGTGTCGAGGCCTATGTGGAGCCCAAGACCAACGTCACGGAGACCACCGTCGTCCTCATCGCCCATGACGGCGAGTGGACCAGGCGCCGGATCGAGAGCCTGGACGCGGCGCAGCAGTTCGGCCGCAAACGGTCCATCCCCGTGTACGAGGTCGCCCGGGTCGGCTACCCGAAGCGGATGCGGGAGTACACCGAGCGTAAGAAGCGCGGCGAAGCCTGAGGCCTCGGCGTCGAGCTCTTATGTCGTGAAGGGCCTCTTTGAGACGATCACCGTCTCAAAGAGGCCCTTCACGACATCCCCACGACCGCGAAACACTCACGAGGCCTGTGCCAGCAACAGCAGGTGCCGCTCCAGCAGCGCCCGGAACGTCGGGTGCACGGTCGTGCCCAAAGCCGGGTCGATCTCGACCGTCCGCCACTGCTCCCCGGCGGCGGTGAGCAACACGACCGCCGGGTCCGCGATCACGACGACGCCGCCTTCCGCGCGGAGTTCCGCCGTGCCGAGCAGGCGCGGGAAGACGACGTCGGCGGGCAGGCCGTCGCAGGTCAGCAGGAACTCTCTGTAGTCGGCGGGCAGCCGGAGTCCGAGGCGTGCTTCGGCCGAGTCGATGTTCCTGGCCGAGGCCGCCGGGGGCGCGGTGCCGCCGCCGCGCAGCCGGAGGATGCCCGCGATCATCTCGCGCCACGACCCGGTGTCCGGCGGGTAGCGCTCGTACAGCGCCGCGACCAGCGCCCCGGCACACAGCCCCGTCCACTCGCCGAGCCCGAGCGGGTCGGCTCCGGCGGCGAGACGCGGCGTGAGCCGTCGTGTCGCGGCGAGGACGGCGACGTCCGGGCGGCCCTGGCGTGAGGCGATCCCGGCCCAGCCCTCGAGGTCGCCTCGCGAGACGGCCTCACGCAACCGATCCGGCCGCGACGGCCCGAGATGCGAGACGGCCTCGCCGATCGGGGAGCCGCCGAGCAGACCGTCGAGATCGGACACTCGCCGGGCGAGGTACTCCTCGTGGGCAAGTTCCTCGGCGTCGAGATCGAGCGGAGTCAGCGCGGCCGCCCATTCCGGCCGCGCGCCGTACGCCTCGAAGAGCATCGCCCACGCGCGCGCCTGCACGGCGCCGGGGACGAGCGCGGTGACGGGACGTTCGGTGAGCGCGTGCCAATGCGTGATCAGTCTGTCGGCTTCCGCCATCGCCCCGGACGCGGCGAACAACAGCGCCGCGTGCGCGATCCGGTCGTCGAGCGTCGCGTCTTCACCGCTCAGCACATCCTTTATCGCACCTTCGAGATACGCGTCCCTGTCCACGGAAACGACCTTGCCACAACGAGGTTCGCCCTGCCCGCCGCCTCATGGGGCAGTTCATCGGGCCATGCGTTGACGGCTGCTCCGTTCGGCGGCCACGCTGATGAGCATTCGCATCGAAACGCATTCGCCGGCCCGCACCGCGGTCGCCGGGCGGTTGTCCGCGCGCGGATGACAATGGGCGACAAAGGGGTGGGGAATGGCCGTCACGACCGCCGGTATGGTCTTTTTTCCGCACGGCGACCTGCATGTCGCGCGCACCGGAACACCTCCGCTCAAGGTTTCCTTCCACGCGCAGGTGTTCGACGACACGAAACCCGACCGCTATCAGCTCTCGGAAGTCACCAAGGATTGCGTGTTCGACTTCTTCGCGCCGCACAAACCGGTCGGGCACCGCTTCGACGGGCTGCCGTCGATCAATCCGGCGACGGGCATCGTCACTCCCGGTGATCCGGGAGTATTCCTGTTCCAGGTCCGCTGGGGAACCGTCTATCTGGTCGGCCGTCTGCAAGTGCACGAGGGGATCACCGCGTGGTGGTTCGGGAACGACTCGATCACGACGGCGCTCGACACCGAATTCGGCCACGCCCAGCCGTCCCTCTACGCGAAATTCACCGGCGACGCCACGGGTGCCGACCGGATCGGCGACATCACCGGGCACGGGTACGTGACCTTGACGCCGGACGATCCGGCGAAGCTCAAGATCACGCCGCAGGGCAGGGTGCAGGGACTGGCCGAGACGGCCGTGCCCACCGGGATCAAGGGGACCTTCCTCGGCGTCACCAATCCTTTGCCGGTCAGGGTGGTCGATTACGGGAAGACGCGCCAGAACCTCGAGCCGGTGCAGACGCCTGACGTGGCCGGTGCCGACGAGATGGTCGACATCCTGTTCATCCCCGAGGGGTTCCAGGACACCGATGAGGACAGGGAGGCCTTCGATCTCATCGTCGCCGGCGTCGTGCGGGATCTGTTCGACAAACCGAGGCATCAGCCGTACGCGATGCTGGAAGCCGGGTTCAACATCTTCAAGGCATACCTGCCTTCGCGCGATCACTACCTCACCTGCGGGTTCAGGGTCACCGACGACGACTTCAACAACGCGAAACCCATTCCCTTCAACGGGAATCTGGGGAGCGAGAAGACCAGCTACACCATGCAGGAGCTCGTCTCGACGGTCGGTCTGCCGATGCACAACGAGAGCCGGTTCGATCTGGTGACGATCTGGCAAGGGCAGAGCCTCAAGGGCTTCGATCCGTCGCGCGTGGATCCGAAGCTGATCGCCGAATGGCGGGCGCACGAAGCCGTCGGGATCCTGCACGCGCGTGACTCGGTGTTCGGCATGTACCTGGGACGGCGGATCGGCGACCGGCCGTACGGAACCTCGGAGCCGCCGGTGAAACCGCCTCCGCTGGGTGACACGACCCATGTCGATCTGAGCGCCTTCATCGCGCGGCTGTACGAATTCTACAGCCCGGGCGTGACCAGGCTCCTCACTCCCGATCCCCGACGGCACCCGCCGGAACGGTACGTGCCGGGGCGGGCGAACCCGGGCGCGGCCCTGTCACGGTTCTTCAACGGATCGCAGTACGCCTTCGCGCCGTTCCATCCGATCGGAAAGAACTGGGTGCCCGACCCGGCGAAGTTCACCCGGAGCCGTGGGCTGGTCGCGATGATCTGTTACGACGATCTCGACGGCGGTACCAATTTCGACGGATCCGCCACCGCGCAGACCATGGACAGCGTGCGCACGGTGGCGTTCACCTACGCCGACGTGGTCGACAAACGGGAAATGCGACGGCGTGACCCGCTGGCCGGGGTCCCGGTCACCGCCGCCGCCGTTCTCGAGATCGCCAACACGGTGGCCCACGAGTTCGGGCACAGTTTCAACCTCGGCGACGAGTACGAGGACTTCGCGGGTGACGGCACCGCGGCCGCCGCGACCAAGGATCTTCCGGCCGACAACCTTTCGGTGCTGGGATTCCTGCGTGACCCTGGTTCACCGGCACCGGGAAGGCTGATCGATCCGGCGAAGGTCAAATGGCTGGATCTGCCTCGGATGATCCTTTCGGCGAAGATCACAGTGCCCGCTCGGCCCGCCGGAGGCGCCATCACCGTGATGATCGATCCCCGGTACACCGGAAAATGGGTCCAGGCGCAGAAGGACGGTACCGAGGTCTGGCTGCGCAATTTCTCCATCACCTCCGACGGTGTCCAGTTGCCGTTGGCCAAGGGCCCGGGTGAAGTGCTCACCGGGCTCAGGATCGGGGCCATCGACGCCGCCGCGGGCAAGATCACCCTGTCCGGAGTCGTTTCGCCCTTGCCGGAGTACCGGACCGGTTCCGTACTCCACGTCCCGTTCAAGGGCCCGGACGGCAGCCTGGTTTCGGTGGTGGACAAGAAGGTCAAGGAATTCCTGTTCCTCACGAAGACGCCGTTGAACCGGGACACCGTCACCGACAAGGTGCGCAAGGAAGACGACGAACCGGTGGACGTCACCGGGTTCGCGCCGCCGTGCAACGCCAGCAAGACCGTCGGCGTATTCGAAGGCGGCGGTGCGTTCTCCGGTGGCCATTATCGTCCAGCCGGATCGTGCAAGATGCGGAATCACTACGGCACGGCGAACCTGTGGACCGAGGTCGGCCAGGACGCCGGTGCCTTCTGCTACGTCTGCAAATGGCTGATCGTCAACCGGGTCGACCCTGGTTACCACGCGATCCTCAGCGCCGCCTTCTATCCAGGGGAGCTGTGAGATGGCCGGGACGGGTCTGTTCGAAAAGGTGCTCGCCGGGGTCGGGCAGGCGGCGCTCCCGCTGCACGAAGCGGTGCGTTCACCCGGTGCCTGTGTCGCCCTCCTGCAGAAACTGGGCTGGCGGGTGGACGCCGTCCCGCCCGCCTTGTCTGCGTTGGGTGGGGCACTCGACACGCTGACGGATTCCCTTCGCCGATTGCTCGGGGACGGCGGCCTGAACGTGGGCGGTGGTTCCGCCGGTGGAGTCGAAGTCGAGTTCTCGGTCGACGACGCGGCCCGCGTGCTCAGCGCGCTGCAAGCCCTCATCGAAGGAGTCGAAGGCATCGCCGCCGCGCCGGACTCCGCCATCCCGGAAGCCTTGCGAGTGGACGGGTTCCGGGAAAAGTTCCCCCGTCAACTGCTCGACTTCCTGATCGTCACCTACCTCCAGCGACACCATCCGGCCGTCGGGTTCGGGTTGCGCACGCTCGGCGTCATCAAAGGGAAGTACGCGCCGCCGTCCGGGAATCGCCCCTCGTACCTGCAGCTCACGCTCGACCTCACGGACATCCCGCGGCTGCTCGGTGACCCCGGGCAGGTGCTCAAGAAGGCCTTCGGCTGGGGCGGGCCGGACTTCGACTTCGCGTCACTGGCCTCCCAGCTCGACAACCTGCTGATGAGCGTCGGCGTCGACGTCGACCTGAAGTCCTTGCCGTCGAAGGGCGCGGCGGCCGTACAGGGGACACCCGAAGATTTGACGGCTCCCGTCGTGAAAGCCGTCCGTGGCACCGTGTTCGAACGGTTTCTCACCAAGGACAAGCGTTTGGCGGCCGAAATCAGGCTTGTCGAACTGCCTTCGGTGAACGGTGCGCCGGCGGGTCTGGCGCTGCTGCCGTACTTCACCGGTTCCCTCGGCGCCAACCTGCCCTTGACCGACGACCTCATCCTTCTCATTCGGAGCGACCTTGATTTCGAAGGTGGGATCGGCCTCAGGATCCGTCCCGGCCAAGGGATCGAAACCATCGTCGGCTTCGAGAAAGGCTCACCCGCGGAGATCGACGGCACCATCGAGGTGACCGTCGTGCGCGGGGAGAAGGCGGCCGAGCCCACTCTCCTGATCGGCTCGAAGGACGGCACGAGGCTGCAGTTCCACAAGATCGCCGCGACCGGGGGCGTGCGGATCGCGGACGGTGTCGACGTTTTCGCCGAGTTCGAGATCAAGGGGCTCGAGTTCGTCTTCAAACCGGGCGGGGCCGACGGGTTCATCGCGAAGCTCCTGCCGGGCGACGGATTCACCGTCGGCGGCGACCTTGTCGTCGGGATTTCGCACGCGCACGGGTTCTACTTCCGGGGTTCGGCGAATCTCGAGGCGAACTTCGCGGCGCACCTCAAGCTGGGGCCGCTCGAGATCCAGGGATTCACGATCTCCGCGTCGCCGTCGGGGGACGGGATCCCGATCGGTCTGGGGACGACGTTCAAGGCCGAACTCGGCCCGATCAAGGCGGTGGTGGAGCAGATCGGGCTCACCGCCGACCTCGCCTTCAAACCCGGCAACGACGGCAACCTCGGGCCGGTCGACCTGTCACTCGGGTTCAAACCGCCCAAGGGGGTCGGGCTGTCGGTCGACGCCGGCATCGTGTCCGGCGGCGGATACCTGTACTTCGACCCGGATCGCGGGGAGTACGCGGGCGCGCTGGAGCTGGAGTTCGCCGGACTGGTCGAACTCAAGGCCATCGGGCTGATCACCACGCGGATGCCGGACGGTTCCGAGGGATTCTCGCTGCTGATCGTGATCGCCACCGAGTTCGGGGGCGGCGGGATCCAGCTCGGGTTCGGGTTCACGCTGCTGGGGGTCGGCGGGGTGCTCGGGCTGAACCGCCGGATGGACTTCGCCGCGCTGCTCGACGGCGTGGTCAACGGCGGCATCGAATCGGTGATGTTCCCCAAGGACGTCATCGCGAACGCGCCGCGGATCATCAGTGACCTCAGGCGGTTCTTCCCGCCGGAGGAGGGCCGGTTCCTGATCGGCCCGATGGCGAAGATCGGCTGGGGGACACCGGCGCTGGTCACCGTCTCGCTCGGGGTGATCGTCGAGATCCCGCCGGGTAACGTCGCGATCCTCGGGGTGCTGAAATGCGTGCTGCCCAGTGAAGACGTCGCCCTGCTGAAACTGCAGGTCAACTTCATCGGCGCGCTCCAGGTCGACAAGTCGAGACTGTGGTTCTACGCCCAGCTCTTCGATTCGCGCATCCTGTGGATGACCATCGAGGGCGGGATGGGCCTGCTCGTCGACTGGAGCGACAACCCGGACTTCGTGCTGAGCGTCGGCGGCTTCCACCCGTCGTTCAAGCCACCGCCGCTGCCGTTCCCGGTGCCGCCGAGGCTGTCCATCGACATCCTGAACTCACCGGGACGGCTGATCCGCGTCTCCGGCTATTTCGCGGTCACCAGCAACACCGCCCAGTTCGGCGCCAAGGCCGAACTCCGCCTGGGTTTCGGCGGGTTCGGCATCGAGGGGCATCTCGCCTTCGACGCGCTGTTCCGGTTCTCGCCGTTCTCGTTCATCATCCAGATCTCCGCGGGTGTCTCGCTGAAGGCGTTCGGGGTCGGTGTGTTCGGCATCGACCTCGACTTCCAGCTGGAAGGGCCGACGCCGTGGCGCGCGCACGGCCGCGGGTCGATCTCGTTGCTGTTCTTCGAGATCTCGGCGGACTTCGACATCACCTGGGGCGAGGAACGCGACACGGCGCTGCCGCCGGTGGCGGTGCTCGGGCTGCTGGAGAACGAGGTCCGCAAGACCGAGGGCTGGCGGACCCGGCTGCCCGCCGGCGGGTTCAACCCACTGGTCACCCTGCGGCAGCTGCCGGGGACCGGTGATCCGGTACTGCACCCGCTGGGCTCGCTGTTCATCCATCAGCGCGCGATCCCGCTCGACGTCCGGATCGATCGCGTCGGCGCGCAGCGGCCCAGTGACGGCAAACGGTTCGGTGTCGTCCCGATTCCCGGCAGCGGGATGGAACGGGCGTCGATCACCGGTGACAAGTTCGCCATGGGGCAGTTCCAGGATTCCGACGACGCGGCGAAGCTTTCCCGTGCCGCCTACGAGGATCAGAACGCCGGACTGGAGCTGGTCGCGGAAAAGGGCGCCATCGCCTCGCCGAGGTCGGTACGCCGCAGCGCCAGGTACGAACTGTACATAGTGGACAATGAGCGGCCGGAACCGGTGACCACGCTGGGTATGCGGCGTCGCCGGGTCCGGATGGCGGTCAAGGCGCCCGCCGCGCCGAAGCTGTACAGCCCGCCGCCAGCGGTGTTCCGGACGCTGCTCGATGGCAGCAGCACCGCGCGTTCGCCGTTGTCCCAGCACGAAACGCGGTTGCGTCAGCCGTTCACTCCGGACGAGACGGTGCTCGTCACCGGTGATCGTTTCGTCGTCGCGTACCGCCGTAACAACCTGCAGGCGTTCCCGCCGTCGAAGGCCGGGTCGACGCTGGCGAACTTCCGGAGCGAGGCGAGCGCGGCCGACGCGATGGCGGACTGGATCGTCGCCGACGCGAGCCTCGCCGGGCAGCTGCACGTCCTGCGCCGCACCGAGGCCGGAGGCGCGGGCGTGACCGAGCCGGGCACCTGGTCGTCCGCGGGCCAGCCGCCGTCCCCGGCTTCCGGTGCCGACGCGGTTCGCCTCGTCGCGGGCAAGGTGCTCGTCGTCGGCGGCGCCGACGCGTCCGGGAAACCGGTGACCACCACGGCGTTGTTCGATCCGGTCTCGGTGAGCTGGGAAGCAGGGGTCTCGCAGTTGAAGTCGGCCAGGGTGCGGCACGGCACCGCGCGATTCGCCGACGGAAGGGTCGTGGCGGCGGGCGGACAAGGCGCGGACGGCACACCGCTGGCGTCGGCCGAGGTGTTCGACCCGGCCACCAAGGCCTGGGCGGACGCGGGGAACCTGACCACCGCCCGGTCCGGCCACACCGCGACGCCGGTCGGCGCCCAGGTGCTCGTCACCGGGGGCGTATCGGCGCGGGGCGCGGCGCTGGCCTCGGCCGAGCTGCTGGACCCCCGGACCCTCCAGTGGACGCCGATCCTGCCGATGACCGACGCCCGCACCGGCCATCAGGCCGTCCTCCTCACCGACGAGAAGACCAAGAAGGTGACGGGCGTGCTCGTCGTCGGTGGCGCGGTGCCGACGGGACAGGGCGAGCGGGCACTGGCCACCTGCGAGATCTACGACCTCGCCACGAAGGAATGGCTCCCGACCGGCGGCCTCGCCGTTCCCCGCAAGGGACACCAGGCGACCGTGTTGCCGGACGGGCGCGTGCTCGTCACCGGCGGCGACGCCGTCGGAGGGCTCCCGTACCGGCCGGAAAGCGTTGCCACGGCGGAGATCTACTGCCCGGGCGACCGAACCTGGACCAGGGTCGCCGATCTGCCCGGCGGCGGCCGGAGCGGGCACCGCTGCGTCACCACACCGATCGGCGCGGTCGTGATCGGGGGCGTCGGGCGTCCCGGCGCGACGGCGGGCTACCGGGCCACGGTGGCGTTCGATCCCGGCTCCGGCACCTGGCGGGCGACCGGCGCACCCGCCGACGGCCGCCGGGACTTCGCGGCCGTCGACCTGGCCGACGGCCGCGTGTTCGTCGCGGGCGGCCTGACCCGCACCGGGGCCTCCGCGCCGGGGCCGGAACCCGCCGAACTCTCCGCGACGGCCGAGATCTACCTGTCATGACCAGCGAAGGGACCGCTTCCATGACCAGTCCGACGCTCGCGGCCGAACCGACCGCGCCCGAATATCTCGCGGCCGTGACCTGGGCGGGTCAGCATGACGGCCCGATTCTGCTCGAAGGCGGCAAGAAGGCACTCTTCGCCGGAGGCTCGGACTCCCTGTCGGCAGGGGTCAGACAAAGCGCCGTCTTCGACTTCGACACCACCAAGTGGTCGGACCCCCTCACCCTCGGCACCGCGCGGCAACTGCACGCGCTGACCCCGTTGCCCGGCGGGAAGGCGCTCGTCACGGGTGGGATCAGCGCCGCGGGCGGTCCCGCGCTCGCGACGGCCGAGCTGTTCGACCCGGAGACGGGCAAATGGACGCCGGTCGCGACGCCGATGAAGACGGCGCGCTGGGGACACAGCGCGGTACTCGTCGGCGGGAAGGTGCTGGTGGCCGGCGGCAGCACGCTCCGGCCGGACGGGAAGGCCGTGGCGTTGCGCTCGGCCGAACTGTTCGACCCGGCGGGCACGGGATCCTGGGCGACGGCGGGGGAGATGACCGACGCGCGCACGGGGCACATCGCGGTGGTCCTCGGCAAGAAAGTCCTGGTGTGCGGCGGAAGTGTGCCGGTCGGCACGGCGGAAGACCCGGCGCTGGCCTTCTGCGAGCTCTACGACTCCGAAGCCGCCGCGGGCGCGTCGCCGTGGTCGCCCGCGGCGACCATGCGCCATCCCCGTAGCGGCCATACGGCGACGGCGTTGTCCGCCACCTCCGTGCTGGTCACCGGTGGCAAGGCGCCGGGAGTGACCGGAGACGGCGCGTTCGACCCGTTCGCGCGTGCTACCGCCGAAGTGTTCGACCTGATCGGCGCGGCGGGTTCGTGGAAGGACGCCAAACCACTGCCTGGCGGCCGGGCCTTCCATCGGGCCGTCGCGGTCGACGGGGGAGCCGTCGTCGTCATCGGGGGCGCCGACGACCTCGCGAACGAGGCCGGATACCGCAGTGCCCTGCGCTACACGGCGGGTGAGTGGAAACCGTTGCCAGGGCTGGTCGAAGGACGGTGGGGCTTCGCCGCCGTCGCCGCCGGGAACACCGTCCTCGTCGTCGGCGGCGTCGCGCGGTCCGGGCAGGCGGCGGCCGGGCAGAAGGCCGAGCTGACGAAGAGTTCCGAGAAGTTCGGAGGCGGTTCGTGAGCGCGAACGCCTACTCCTTCCTGCCGTGGTTGCGGACCGGGCTGACCACCCGGATCTCGGGTGACACCGTCGGGCCGCGCGCGACCATCCCGATCGGACTGAGACTGACCGGCGACGCGATCGAGGACGGAAAGCCCGCGCTGGTCAGCGAATTCACCCAGCCGCTGCAGCTCTACGGTCCGGGAGACGTCGTCGGCGTCGATCCGCGGGCCGTTTCCCGTACCGAGCCGAGGCCGGGCATCACCAATTTCGAGCCGAACTTCCTGGCCCACATCGAGTTCTACGACGAAGACTTCCCCTGGCGGTACAGCCCCGCGAAACCGGTCGACACGACGAAACGGCTGGCACCGTGGCTCGCGCTGGTCGTGCTGTCCGAGAACCCGGCCGAATTCGAGGACGGCCTCGTCCCGGACAAACCGTTGCCGTTCATCACCGTGAAGAACCCGCAGGCGCTCCAACCGCCGGGCGAACTCGGCGCGTGGGCGCACGTCCACGTCAACGGGGAACTCGACGGCAGGATCGCCGTCGAAGGCGAGGACATGGCGCGGACGCTGGGAAACCTGGCCCGGGTGCTGCGCGAGGCACCGGACAGCGCCTGCTCGCGGGTGCTCTGCCCGCGGCATCTGAAGCCCAGCACGACCTACCACGCCTTCCTCGTGCCCGCGTTGGAAGCGGGCAGGCTCGCCGGGCTCGGCGAGCCCGTCCCCGTCGACCTATCCGCGACGAAACCGAGCTGGGGCACCGGATCCGGCGACGTCGTGCTGCCGTACTACCACCGCTGGTCCTTCACGACGAGCACCGTCGGCGACTTCGAGTTCCTCGTGCGGCTGCTGAAGCCCTACGAGGCCGACGACCCGGTCGGCAGGCGTGACCTCGACGCGCACCGCAAGATCTACGACCTTCCCGAGCTCACCACACCGACCAAGCCGAGCGGGGTGCTGAAACTCGGTGGAGCACTCCAGCTCCCCAAGACCGACGGCCATCCCGACGACTACGAGAACTGGGACGGCTACCACACCGAACAGGCCTCGCCGTATCCGAACCAGTGGCAGCGGGCGATGGCCGGGTTCATCAATCTGGCCGACGCGTACCGGAAGAAACCGCCGCAGGAGGCGAACTCCGAAGCCGCTGATGCCGGGGTCTCCGCGGTGGAGAACGAGCCCGATCCGGTGATCACCCCGCCGTTGTACGGCTGCTGGCCCGCGCTGACCCAGACCCTGCTGACCGAGAACGGCCAGCCGGTGGAGGCCGAGCGGCTGCGCAACTGGGTGCACCGGCTCAATCTCGACCCGCGCCACCGCGTCGCCGCCCAGTTCGGCACGAAGGTCGTCCAAGCCAGGCAAGAGGAGTTCATGGCGGCCGCGTGGAACCAGCTCGGCGACATCCAGCGGGCGAACGCGCTCATCCGGGCCGCGCAGCTGGGCCGTCAGATCGGGAACGCGTTGCACGGCAAGCATGTCGAGCCGTATGCCCCCAGCACGGCGGCGCTTGACGACGGGCCCGTGCCCGCGAAGGCGCTGACGCTGACGGCACCGGCGCACGGGCGGGTGCTCGAACGAGCCACGACCGCGTTAGCCAGGGCCGCGGCCGAGGACGCCGAGCCGGAGCTGTTCGCCGTCGGGTACAAAGTGGACAGAAGCAGGGTCGCCGCCGCGCCGATGTCCGCGCCGATGCGCCGGATCACCCGGCCGGGTTCGAGGCTGCGCAAACGATTGCTGACCGACGGGAACCGGTTCGACCTGCTGGTGGACCGGATCGACCGCAAGGAGGTCTTCGCCGCACGGCCCAAGGTCGCGCCGCCGGTCACCACCGCTTCGTTCGGCATGGCCCGGCGCGTGGCCGCCGAACCCGTCGATGAAGCGCTCGGCGTGATCGAGACGATCGACGACATGCTCGACGGTCTGCGTGCGGAGAAGACCGTGCTGGAGAACCTGGTGGCGTCGATGAACCTGCCGGAGCGGCTGAGGCTCGCCATCGGCGCGGACACCGGCAAGGACCTGGTCGAAATCCTCGCTTACCCGGTGTTCGACATGCCGATGTACGAGGAACTGCTGAAGTTCTCGGTCGAGACCTTCGTGCCCAACATCGGCCTGCTGCCGGAGAACTCGATCACCCTGCTGGAGAACAACCGCCAGTTCATCGAGTCCTACCTGATCGGGCTCAACCACGAAATGGCGCGCGAAATGCTCTGGCGCGAGTTCCCGACCGACCAGCGCGGGACACCGTTCCGGCAGTTCTGGGACCCGCGGCCGGTGGTGCTGCAGCCAGGTGAGTCACGGGAGGCATGGCGGGAAAGGCTCTACGACATCCCGCCGCTGCATCGCTGGGGCAAGACCGCGAAGCTCGGCGAGAACAACCATCGCCGGCTGCCGCCGAAGCCGGGTGAAAAGCAGGAGAAGGACCTCGTCCTGGTGATCCGCGGCGAGCTGCTCAAGAAGTACCCGAACGTCTCGATCTACGCGCACAAGGCCGTCTGGCCGCTGAAGCCGGACGGCACTCCGGACATGTCCGGCGAGCGCACCATCGCACCCGTCCCGGCGAACGTCCCGCTGAGCGACGACCTGGTACGCCTTCCGGTCTACGAAGCCAAAGTCTCCCCGGATCTCTATCTGCTCGGCTTCCCGCTGAGCGAGAAAGACGCCCGTTCCGGCGGAGCGGACGGGCTCGGCTGGTTCTTCGTGCTCAAGGAACGGCCAGGCGACCCGCGATTCGGCCTGGACGAACCACCGCCCGGCGAACTGCCCGAAATCGAGGTCTGGAACGACGCCACCTGGGGGCACCTCGATCCGGGGACGCCCGGCAGCGGATTCGTGCGGTTCGATCGCGGGGTCGTGGTCCACCTCGACGAGCTCCTCGAAACAGAGGACCAGGAAAAGATCCGGCAGCGAAAGGACGACGAGTTCATCACCGAGTGGGCGCCCGGCGTCAGTGCCGCCGACGTCGCCTACATCCTTTTCCAGGCACCGGTCCTGGTGGCCGTGCACGCACAGGAGATGTTGCGGGATGCCCGACCTCAAGCTTGATTTCCCGGTGCTGCTCGGACCGGTGCGGGTCGAAACCCGGTACGTGGGGCGAGAACTGCTCGTGCGGGTGTTCCCCGACGAGTGGTCCGTCGACAAGTTCGAGCCCAAACCGACCCGCGCCGAACTCGCCGCGCTGGACGCGTACCGGACCACTCTCTGGGCTTCCGGAGGTGCCCCGGCCGGCGAGCAGGCGGCGTGGCGGCACTTCGTCGCGCGTGTGCCGGCCGGACGGGCGGCCTGGCTGGCGCGGACCTACGAACCCGCCAATCCGGCCGACCGGCCGACCGGGGTCCCCCTCGACACGGCGGTGCTCGTGGTCGTCACGTCGCAGCCTGTCGTGGCGGAAGACCGCCCGCCGACGGTGACGTACTGGACCGCTGTCTGGAGTGCGCACGGCGACCAGGAGAAGGTCCGGGACGCCGACATCGCGTTGATCGCCGCCGTCGGGTCCGCGCGGGCGAAAGCGATCCGCGACCGTCGTCCGTCCGGTATGGACAGTGCGCCGTCGGCGACGGGCAACAAGGTGGTGGTGTCGTTCCTGGAACTCACCCCGCTGCCACCGGGCGAGATCGCGGAGGAGTCCTGGACCGTGGCCGCGACGGCGAAACTGCTGCCGGACAAGTTCACCGCGTACGGTTATGTCGGTGGTACCCGCGTGTTCGCCGTGAGCGGCGGGCCGGTCAAACCGGAACTCGCGGTCAGCCCCGACCCGGGAACCGACAAGGACAAGCAGCTCAAAGTCACCGAGGAGACCGGCGCGCTGCGGATCCCGGACGCGCTGGCCTGGCTGACCGACTTCAAGGCGGCCGAAGACGTCGGGATGGGTATCCGGATCGGCCTGGAAACGTCCTTCGAGCAAGGTCTCGACAGGCTCGTCGTGCTCGGCCTCCGTGAGCAGGCGACCCCGGAGAAGTCGGCGTCGGACTGGGGTGGGCTGCTCGCCGACCAGATCCGCACACCCGCCGGGTTCGCCTTCCTCCTGCAGGGCACGCCGACGAACAACTCCGAACAGGCGTCGGCGGGTCAGGATCCGAAGACCGAGGCCGAATCCGCGCTCGCCACGGCGTCCGGGTTCGCGGCGGCCGCCGAGGACTGGACCACCAAGACCGACGGCGAGTGGTTCGCCGAACTGCTCGGCATCGACCCCGCGGTACTGGCCGGAGTGCCGAACGCCGAGGGCGCCGACCGCCGTGACGCCCGGGCGGCGCACACCGCGCTGTGGCCCGCCACCTGGGGTCACTACCTCACGGCGCTGCTCAACGGCGTGCTCACCGAGGAACAGCTCGCGCAGACACGGAAGTTCTTCGTGGAACACGTTTCCGGACGTGGCCCGCTGCCCGTGGTCAAGATCGGCAGGCAGCCGTACGGGATCCTGCCCACGACGGTGTTCACCAAACTCGTCTTTCCCGCCACCGCCCCGCATCGTGCGGCGCTGAACGAGGTGCTGAAGCAGGTGTCGGCGCACTGGGAGGCCGCGCTCGGGCGGGTCCAGTACCTCGACTCGCCCGGCGGCGACCCGCACCAGAAGCTCCTCGACATCCTCGCGCTGCACCCGACGTCGGCCGAGTACCACAGCCGCGACACCCAGGGCTTCGAAGATCCGCGATGGGTCGCCGAACTGACCACGACGCTGGCCCGGTTCGGACACCACGACGGCGACCCCGACCTCCTGAAGCAGGTGTTCGAGGAGGAAGCGGAGCTCCTGGGGCTCCCGGTCGTCGACGACCGTCCATTGTCCGAAGTGGACACGATCCGGGCGTACGCGCCTGAAGGAAACTACCTGGACTGGCTGGCCCACTACGGCGGAACCGACCTCGAGACGGTGCGCGAACAGGAGGGCTTCACCGACAACGTCCTGCCGGCCGCGTTGCTGTACCTGCTCGCGCGGCACGCCGTGCTCCTGGGCCCCGCCGCCGACCGGTCCGAGCAACTCGCCGCCGTCGACCTGCTCGCGGACCTGCCGACCGCCAGGCTGGAGCGGGTGTTCGCCGAGCACCTCGACTGCGCCACCTACCGGCTCGACGCCTGGCGCCTCGGGCTGGTCAACGAGCGGCTGGCGGAGCTGCGCCGCGACCCTGCCGGTGGCGCGCCGAAACGAGGCCTGCACCTCGGGGCATACGGCTGGCTGGAGAACATCACGCGCGGCCCGGCTCCGGCCACGAAGCCGCTTCCCCCTGGCCTGCCCGCGATCTTCGGCACGGAGCCGTTGCCGTACGACGAGAACAACGGCGGCTACGTCCACGCGCCGTCGCCCGCCCACGCCCGGACGGCGGCGGTGCTGCGGGCGGGTTTCCTCGCCAACGGCAAGCAGCGCGTGGACAGCACGTTCGCGGTGAACCTGAGCTCGGACCGGGTCCGCGTCGCGGTGTCGCTGCTGGACGGAATGCGGCAAGGCCAGTCGCCCGGCGCGTTGCTGGGATACCGCTTCGAGCGCGGGCTGCACGACCGGCGGATCGGGCTCGACAAGATCATCGCGGGGCTTCGGCTGAACTTCCCGTTGATGGCGAACAAGATCACCGAAACGGCTCCGCCGTCGGAGGGGCCGGAAGCGCCGACGAGTATCGAACAGGTCGACGCCGGCAACGTCGTCGACGGTCTCGCCCTGATCCGCCACCTGGAGACCCTGACGGAGGACGAACGGGTCTACCCGTACGAGATCAAGGGCTTGCCCGAGGTCACCGACCCCGGCGAACTCGCGGACATCGGCATCGAGGTCGACGCCCTGCTGAACGCGCACGACGCACTGGCGGACCTCGTCGTCGCCGAGGGCGCGCACCAGGTGCTGCAGGGCAACACCGAACGCGCGGCCGCCACGCTGGACTCCTACGCGAAGGGCGGTGTCCTGCCCGAGCCCGCGGTGGTCGAAACGCCACGCAGCGGGACCACGCTCACCCACCGGCTCGGGTTGCAGTTCACCCCCGGCCTCGGTCCCGACCACGGCGCGCCGCTGCTGGGGCGGAACAACCCGCGGGCCAGGGCGGAACCGGCGGTCAACCAATGGCTCGGCGACGTGCTGCCGTCGCCGTCCGAAGTGGCCGCGCTGGTCACCTGGAAGGATCCCGCCCGCCCGGACGAGGCCGAGCCGGAGAGCCGCGTGGTGACCCAGGCCGAGGCCGGACTGCAGCGGCTCGACCTGCTGTGGGCGGTTCCGCCGGCGGAGAACGCGGAGGCGACCGACCTCGACGACCGGATCCTCGGCGTGGTCATCGAGAAGTCACGGCCGCGGCCGGACGCGAAACTCGAAATCCACTACACGCGAAGGGTTCCCCGCAAGGTCAGCTTCTTCGAGCTGTCCCCGCTCATCGGCGCCCTGCGGTCGCTGCTGACGACGGCCAGGCCGTTGCGGCCGACCGACCTCGTCCCCGCGGCCGGTACCGCGAAGGTCGAGAGCATCGCGGACGAGGCCGTGTCGCTGAGCCGGGAACGCCAGGTCGCGGTGCTGGAGTCCCTGACGGGCCTCGGCGCCGACGTCACCGAATTCCTGACCGACCTCGGCGCGCACTATCCGGACGGTGGTGAAATCCTCGACGAGATCGACGACTTCCTCGCCAGGTACGCGAAACTGGCCAAGGCCGCGGGCGACTTCGGCGTCGTGGTCAGCGGCTGGGGTGAGCTTTCGCTGTGGCGTGGTGGCGTCTTCGCCGCCGTTCTCGACGCGGTCGCCGAGGTGGCGGCCAGGATGGGCCGCGCGCTCACGGCCGCGAACCTCCTGCTCGACCAGTACGAAGCCCTGCCTTCGTCCACATCGGACGGTGAACGGTTCAGGATCCTCGAACAGGCGGAGCGGTTGCTCGTGACCAAGCCGGAGCCGCGTGAGCCGACGCCGTTCCGGATGCGGGTGCGGGTGCGTGCGGCGCGGACGAGGTTCGAGATCCGCCTCGACCGCTTGGCCGAGCTCAAGGAGACGTCGGAGCCGACCCTGAGCGGACTGCTCACTGCCGTGGCGCGGCAGTTGCCGCTCACCGACATCGATCCGGCAGGCCTTTCGCTGAAGCCGTTCGAAGACCAGGTCGTCGCCTACGGCCGGGAACTGCTGGCACGAGCGGGAAAGCTCGAGACCGAGCTCATCGGCGAGGGCGGCCGGAAGCAGGCCGCCGAGAAGCTGCTGGTGGTCCGCGACAAGGCCGTGACCGGGCCGGACCGGGTGCGGGCCGGCATCGACGTCCTCAAGGCATTGCTCGGCGAGGACGTCTTGGTCGTCCCCGAATTCACGCCGTCCGAGGAGGTCCTCGACCGCTGGCGTGACGCGCGCGCCGACAGCCGGGAGCTGATCGCTCACCTGAAGCCCGACGACATCGACGACCCGAACGGCCGCGACTTCCCGGTGGACGACTGGCTGCACGGAATGGCGCGGGTTCGCGAAAAGCCGCGGCTGTGGGAGAAAACGGTGCAGCTGGCAGGCGCGTTGCTCGCCCCGGGCGGGCTGCTGGGCACCGAGATCCTCGGCTGGGAGGAACCGGTACTCACCCCGGTCCAGCTCCCGTACGTCGAGGACGACCACTGGCTGGCCATGGAATTCTTCGATCCCGCCAAGGTGGACGAGCAACTCGACCAGGACAGGCTGCTGTACACCGCGCACTACAAGGCTTCGCTGGGCAACGACAGCCAATGCGGGCTCCTGCTCGACGAATGGACCGAAGTGATCCCCGCCGTCCGCGAGACCACCGGGATCGCGCTGCACTACGACGGGCCGGATTCCGAACCGCCGCAGACCATGCTGCTCGTCGTCCCGCCGGTACCGGAGCCGGGTGGGAACTGGACTCCGGAACTGCTCCTCGAAGCGATCACCGAAACCTTCGGCCTGGCGAAGATCCGCGCGGTCGAACCGGATCACCTGGCGGACACCGAACTGGGGCAGCTGCTCCCCGCCGTCGCGCACCGGAAGGCCACGTCATGACCGAACCGCCGTCGTTCACCAGGCTGGAGGGCAGGCCCCGCACCGTCGGCTTCGACCGGGCGTTGCGCGCGGAGGTCCGGGATCCGTTGTGGATGCTCACGCGGCAGTGGCAGCTCGGCGAGTTCCGTGGCGCGAACGCGGGGAGCCCGGTCACGGTGACCTACGCCGTCTCGCCGTCACGTCCCACGCGGTTCCGGTCGCCGCAGGGGCAACCACAGGATCTGATCGGTGACCGTCCACTTGAGACAGTCGCGGAGCGGCGACGGCTGCCACTCGCGTACGGCACCCCCGGGAGCGAGAAGGTCGCGTTCGATCTGCGGCTCGCGATCGGCCGCCACTGGCTGAAGCTGCTGGACTCCGCCGGGGGCCCGCTCGGCCCGGTGCTGGGGTTCAAGAAGTTCTACGTCGAGCGGTATCCCATCGCGCTGCCCGATGCCGCGCGTGCCGACGACGTCGCGAAGCTGGCGCATCCCGAGGTCTGGGCCACCATGCAGGCGATCTCCGGGCGCCGGATGGACGGCTACCTGTTCTACCAGCACCTCAAAGCCGGACGGGACGCCGACGAAGGGCTCGGTCTCGGCGCGATCCTGCACCGCCCGACGCTGCGGAAACTCGGAAAGCGCCTGGTGACCTGGTACGAGAAGCTGATCGACCAGCCGTCGGCGGCCGACGCGACCTGGGATCCGGGCAGGCTCGAGCACCGGTTCTCGGTGGCCGCTTCGACACCGGGCGGGGAGAAGAAGCTGGCCGCCCCCGAATATCCCGGCGGAACCCTGGAGTGGCACGCCTTTTCGGTCGACCCGAAGAATCCGCTCGGCGGGACGAAACCACCGGAGCCGACGCTCACGCGGACGGTGTTCCCCGCCCCGGTCCGCTATTCCGGGATGCCGTTGCCGCGCTGGTGGGCGCAGGAGGACGGGAAGACCAACTTCGCCGCCGTCCGCCCGGACAGCACCGACCTGGCGCGGCTGGTCTTCCTCGAATTCGCCCTGGTGTTCTCCAACGACTGGTACCAGGTGCCGTGCGACCTCCCGGCGGGCACGCTGTCCAGGATCCAGGGACTGTTCGTCACCGACGTGTTCGGGGAGAAACAGTGGATCACCCCGGCGGGCGACGGGCGCGACGAGGAGTGGAAGCGCTGGTCGATGTTCACTCTGGACACCCTCGGCCCCGAGGACGTCCGGGCGGACACCGATCTCTTCCTCCCGCCGAGCGTGCCGAAGGTGACCGAAGGGCCCGCGCTGGAAGAGGTCCTGCTGATCCGCGACGAGAACGCGAACCTCGTCTGGGGCATCGAACAGACCGTGAGCACGCCCGCCGGCGAACCGCGCCGGGGAAGCGAGGCGGCCGCGGAGGTCACCACGTTCCGGCAGCGGCTGCACGACGCCGCCCCCGCCGCGGCCGCCGAAGACCCGCCGCGCGCGCCGAACTCGTACGTCGCGATGAACTCCGTGCCGGGGCACTGGATCCCGTTCATCGCGGTGCACGAACCGGGGGACAACCGCGAGGTCCGGTTGCAGCGGGCGGCCATGCCGAGCGTCGTCGACGCGACACCCGTGCGGCCGCGGACGAGCCTGCTCCGGGTGGGGCTCGACGAACTCCCGGCCGGCGGGAAACCGCAGTACTTCGTCCACGAGGAGGAGGTGACCCGCGCGGGCACGCGAGTCACCCTGGCCTACAACCGGACACGCTGGCACGACGGGCGCGCCGTCGTCTGGCTCAGCGCGCGGCGAGGTGTCGGCCGGGGAGAGGGCTCCAGCGGGCTGGCGTTCGACCTGGTGGTGGACACGCCGGTTCCGCCCGCGCCGTGAAGCGCGTGAAGGCCCCCTTTTGGTTCAGGGGCGTGAGCTACTCAAGGCATGCGTCAAGCCCCGGAGTGTCCACAAGGGACACTTTCGAGCGGTGAAATGTCTGATTGATGGGCTAAATGTACGGTTCTCGATGGGGGTCGTGAGTGGCAATGATCGTTAGAACGATCATTGCCACTCACGACCCCTTCACAAGGCGCCCGAATCAGGCACTGTTACCTGGAAAGTGTCCCCTGTGGACAGTCGAGGAGGTGTCCAGCCACTGTGACGAGCCCCCACCAGCGGTTATGCGACTTTGCCGGGGCACTGACCTAGGCGCAAGGTAGGTGCCTTCACGCGCGTTCAGGAAAGGTCAGCCGTTCGCGGCGATGTCCGCGAGGACCGCGGCGATGGTGCGGACCGGGACGCCGGTGCCGCCCTTGCCGGTGTAGCCCCACGGCCCGGCGGTGTTGAACGACGGGCCCGCGATGTCGATGTGCGCCCAGGGCAGGCCCTCGGTGACGAACTCGCGCAGGAAGATGCCCGCGGCGAGCATGCCGCCCCAGCGGTGCCCGGTGACGTTGGCCAGGTCCGCGAGGCGCGAGTCGAGGTCGGCGCGCAGTTCCTCCGGCAGCGGCATCGCCCAGCCGCCTTCACCGGTCGCCTGCGCGATCGAGGCGATCCGGTCGCGGAACTCGTCCGAGCCCATGACGCCCGCGGTGCGGTTGCCGAGCGCGACGACCTGCGCGCCGGTCAGGGTCGAGGTCTCGATCAGGTAGTCGGGGTTCTCCTCGCCCGCGCGCACGATCGCGTCGGCCAGCACGAGTCGGCCTTCGGCGTCGGTGTTGAGCACCTCGACGGTCTTGCCGCCGTACATGCTGAGCACGTCGCCCGGCCGGTACGAGGTGGCCGAGGGCAGGTTCTCCGCCAGCGGGATGTGCGCGACGACCTCGAGCGGGTACTTCAGCTTCGCGGCCAGCACCACGGAGGCGAGCACGGCGGCCGCGCCCGACATGTCCGAGGTCATGTGGTCCATGTTCGCGGCGGGCTTGATCGAGATGCCGCCCGAGTCGAAGGTGATGCCCTTGCCGACCAGCGCGACCTTCTTCGACGCCTTCGCGGGCTTGTAGGCGACGCGCAGCAGGCGCGGCTGGCGGGCCGAGCCGCCGCCGACGCCGAGGATGCCGCCGAAGCCCTTGCGCTTGAGGGCCTTCTCGTCGAGGACCTCGAAGTCGAGGTTGTTCGCCTCGGCCAGCGTCTTCGCGCGGTCGGCGAAGGAGGCCGGGAACAGGTCGTTCGGCGGGGTGTTGATCAGGTCGCGGGCGATGATCACCGACTCCGCGATCAGGCCGGCGGCCTTCAGTGTCGCCTTGTGGTCCTTGGCGGTGCCCGCTTCGGGGCTCACGAAGTCCGCCTTGGCGAGCGGGCCGTCACCCTTCTCGGAGCGGTACTCGGTGAAGGAGTACGTGCCGAGCGCGGTGCCCTCGACGGCGGCCTGGAGGTCGATCGCCGACAGCGTGACGAACGCGCGGTCGGTTCCGCTCAGCGCCCGCGCGGCGGCACCGGCGCCCCGGCGGACCTGCTCGGCGGTGACGCCGTCCGCGCCCGCCTTGCCGAGGCCGACGGCCAGCACGACACCGGCGGGCAGCTTGCCCAGCGTCGGTACCTTGACGACCTCGTCGGCCTTGCCGGACGCGCCGAGGCTGCCGAGGACTTCGGCGAGCTTGCCGTCGAAGGCGGCATCGGCGACAGAGGAGCCGGCGGCGAGCGCCAGGCCGTCCTCACCCTGCAGGGTTCCGATGACGACGACGTCGGCGCGCGTCTTGGCAAGCGCCGCTTCGGCGTTCTCGGTCAGGGCAAGCTTCGGCACGGTCACTTCTGGCTCCTCGCGCGTTCGCGGTGGTACCGGGCGGCCGCCCGGTTGGATCGTGAGCCATGCTAATGACAGCAGGACCTGGGGTAACAGCGGGGCCGACCGGGTCACTCGGTGCAGGAGGAAGGGAGACGGCGTGCGGCTGGCGGGCGGGCTGCTCATCGCACTGGCGGTGGGCACGTCCGGAGCGGACTACTGGGTACTCGTCGCCGCCGTGTTCGCGGCCGTGGCCGCCGTCGCGGCCGAGGCGCTGCTGCCGCCGGTGGGCGACACCCGGCCCGAGCGGATCGCGAGCTCCGTTTCGCGGCTGGGCCTGGTCTTGGTCTTCGCGACGACGTTCGGTCAGTACCTCTTCCCGTCCGCGCCGGGAGCCGCCGCCGCGGTGTTCGCCGTCGTCGTGACCGTCGCCGACCTGGCCGGTGTCCGCCTCGGTGACTACGCCGCCCGCTGGGTCACCGGCCTGTCGCTGGCCGCGGCCGTGTCCCTGATCGCGATCTGCGTCGGCATCCCGCCGCTGGCGCAGTTCATCGCGCCGGATCCGCCGTCCGTGCCAGGGCTCGGCCTCGCCGTGCTGGTGCTGCTGCCGTTCCTGCTGCCCCGCCGCCCCGGTGCGGGCCGCGCGGCCGCGGTGGGCGCCGTGGCCGTGTCGATCACCGCCGTCGCCCTCTACCAGCTCGGACCGGTCCGGCTGGGGCTGTCCGCGACGTCGTTCCGCGAGCTCCTCGCCGCGGCCGACGCGGTCTCGCTGCTGCCGGTGCTGACCGTGGTGGTCGCCGTGGCGACCGTGCCCGTCGCGGTGGACGCCTTCACCGACGGCCGGGAGCGGCTTTCCCCGGAACGTCCGAAGGCGACACTCGCTTGTGGACTGATCGTGGCCGTCGCGGCCGCCTTCGCTGGGCCGGTCGTGGCCCTCGGGCTCGCGGGAGTGGGAACGCTCGCCGAACTGGTTCTGCGGGTCCGTGCCCGTCGGTACCGTGCAAGGCGTGCGTGATCCTCTCTGGACCCCGGGCGACACGGTCGTCGAACGCTTCCTGCGACCGGACGGCTCGATCGGCCAGCATCACCCGCTGCGCGTCCTCGCCGACGACGGCACCGTGCTGCTCGGCTGGCTGCCCGCGGACACCCCGATCATCGGCAGCAGGCTCGCCGACGGGCGGCTCTTCCGCGAGGCGCCCTTGGCGGAGCGGTTCCGGGTGCCGAGGGTGCGGGTGGCCGACTTCTGGCGCGACACCTCGACGCTGCGCCGCATCGCCGACGACGAATGGTCGTCGGTCTGGTGGTTCTTCGACGCCGAGGGCCGCTTCCTGAACTGGTACGTCAACCTCGAGGTCCCGCTGGGGCGCACGCCGTCCGGACCCGACCGGATCGACGGCATCCTCGACGTCGCCGTCCAGCCCGGCGGACGCTGGCAGTGGAAGGACGAGGACGAGGCGGAAGAGGCCGTCCTCGCCGGCCGCATCACCGCCGGTCAGCTCGAGCGGCTGCGCGCCGAGGGCGAGCGGATCGGGGCACTGGCGGACGCCGGGCGTTTCCCCTTCGACGGGACGTGGACCGACTTCCGGCCGGAGCCGGACTGGCCCGCGCCCGCCCTCCCCGAGGGGTTGCTCTAGCTCACCTGGAGGAGCAGGAGCAGCACCAGCACGACGTTGATCACCGTGAGGATGACCACCGCCTTGGTGGACAGCTCGCGCGGGAACACCTTGCCGTGGATGCTCTTCCACCAGAAGATGCCGAAACCGCCGGCGACCAGGCCGAGGAACGCGCCGAAGCCGCTGTCGAGCAGGGCCCAGCCGTCCATCATCAGCACGCCGGTGCCGAAGGTCAGCAGTACCGCGGTCGCGAACGTCTTGATGTCGGGCCCCGCGCCGGAGGTGGCCGGTTTGGCAGGCTGGGCGGGCTGCATGGGGTTTAGCGTCACGCCGCCATCCTAGGGGCGCGAGGCCCCGCGTGTTCGTCCCGACGGACAGATCGCGGAAGGTAAAGATATGCGGACGTCCGACTAACGTGGGTCCGACCAAGCGTTATCGTCTTAGTCATGACGACCTCGACGCAGTTCACCCACCTCCCGCACCCGAGCCCCGCGAGCCCGGAACGCGTCGCGGACGTATTGGCCGCACCCGGCTTCGGCCTGCACTTCACCGACCACATGGTGACCGTGAAATGGAGTGCCGAGCAGGGCTGGCACGACGCCACCGTCGGGCCGTACGCGCCCTTGACGCTCGACCCGGCGACCTCCGTGCTGCACTACGGCCAGGCCATCTTCGAGGGCCTCAAAGCATACCGCCAGCCGGACGGCACGATCGCCGCGTTCCGGCCCGACGCGAACGCGATCCGGTTCCGCAACTCGGCCGAGCGCCTCGCCATGCCGCAGCTGCCGGTGGAGGTCTTCCTCGACTCGATCCGCGAGCTCATCGCCGTCGACTCCCGCTGGGTCCCGACGAAGCCGGGCGAATCGCTGTACCTGCGGCCGTTCATGATCTCCACCGAAGCCGGGCTCGGCGTCAACCGGCCCGCGAACGAGTACCTCTACGCGCTGATCGGCTCGCCCGCGGGCTCGTACTTCTCCGGTGGCGTGAAACCGGTGAGCGTGTGGCTCTCGACCGAGTACGTGCGCGCCGTCCCCGGCGGCACCGGTGAGGCGAAGTGCGCCGGCAACTACGCGGCCTCCTTCGTCGCGCAGGCGCAGGCCGTGGAGAAGGGCTGCGACCAGGTCGTGTGGCTCGACGCCGTCGAGCGGCGCTGGGTCGAGGAGATGGGCGGGATGAACCTGTTCTTCGTCTTCGGCTCCGGCGACGACGCCCGCGTCGTCACCCCGGAACTGACCGGCTCGCTGCTGCCGGGCGTGACCCGCAAGTCGCTGCTGGAGCTGGCGAAGTCCTTCGGGCACCAGGTCGAGGAGCGGCGCGTCTCCACCGACGAGTGGGAGAAGGCGGCGGCTTCCGGCGAGCTGACCGAGGTGTTCGCCTGCGGGACCGCGGCGGTCATCACGCCGGTCGGGCACGTGAAGCACGCGGGCGGCGAGTTCTCCGTCGCGGGCGGGCAGCCCGGCGAGCTGACGATGAAGCTGCGCGGCGCCCTGACCGGGATTCAGGAGGGCACCCGGCCCGCTCCGGAAGGCTGGATGTACCCGCTGGGCTGAGCCGGCCGGCGAGTCCGTGAAGGCCTCTTTCCCTACCTTGAGCGTAGGGAAGGAGGCCTTCACTACTTCGGTGGTTAGAGGTGCGCGGGATGCAATGAAAGGCTCTTTCCTTGCAAAATTTGCAAGGAAAGAGCCTTTCATTGCATCCCGGACCCGGCACGGCCGGAGACGCGTCAGGTGGCGGGAGTCTCGATCAACGGCCCGCTCACCCCGGCCTGCTCGTGCGTGGCCATCTCCGCGAGCACCCGCGTCGCCATGAACACCAGCGGCAGCGCCGCGACCGCGCCCGTCCCCTCGCCGAGGCGCACGTCCAGATCGAGGATCGGCTCCAGGTCGAGGTGCTCCAGTGCCAGCGCGTGCGCGGGTTCGCCACCGCGCTGACCGGCGGCCCACCACTGCCGCGCGCCGGGGACGAGTTCCTCGGCGACCAGCGCGGCCGCGGAGGCCACCAGGCCGTCCAGGATCACCGGCGTCTTCCGGAGCGAGGCTTGCGCGAGGAATCCCGCCATCGCGGCGATGTCGGCGCCGGCGGCCGTGCGTAGCAGCGCGACCGGGTCGGCAAGCACGGTCCTCGCCCGCCGCAGCGCGTCACGGACGGCCGCGGCCTTGCGCATCCAGGCGTTGTCGTCGATGCCAGAGCCGCGGCCGACGACGGCCACCGGTTCGCTGCCGGTCAGCGCCGCGACCAGTACCGAGGCCGGGGTGCTGTTCCCGATTCCGAGGTCGCCCGCGATGAGCAGGTCGGCCCCGCCGTCGACCTCGGCGTCGGCGATCGCCCGGCCCGCGCGGACGGCGGCACGCGCCTCCTCGTCGGTCAGCGCGTCCTCGACGTCGATCGAGCCGGACCCGCGCCGCACCTTGAACTCGCCGATCGACCGCGTGGCGGGGGCGTCGCTGTCGACGGCCATGTCGACGACGCGGACGCTCGCGCCCGCCGAGGCGGCCAGCACGTTGATGGCCGCGCCTCCGGTCAGCATGCTGCCGACGAGTTGCGCGGTGACCTCGCCCGGATAGGCCGAGACGCCCTTCGCGGCGATGCCGTGGTCTCCGGCGAACACCACGACCCGCGGCCGGGTGAACGGACGCGGCGGTGACTGGCCCTGGCAGGCCGCGACCCACACGCCCAGTTCTTCGAGCCTGCCCAGTGACCCGGCCGGTTTGATCAGTTTCGAGTGCAGGGCGATCGCCGCCGAGCGTGCGTGTTCATCAGGCTGCTCGACTTCGGCGAACTCGAGGATTTCGTCGTCCAACGCCCTGCCCCTTCGGATCGCTTCGGTGGCCGGGCCCAACCTACCCACCCGCCTGTGCCAGAGTTGCCTGTGGCTCAGACGAAGGCCGCCGGGGTGGTGCTCGCGAGCGGAGCGGGCACCCGGGTCGGCGCCAAGCTCAACAAGGTGTACCTGCCGGTGGCGGGCAAACGGGTCGTCGCGTGGTCGCTCGACGCCTTCGCCCGCGTGCCCGGTATCGACGTGCTCGTGCTGGTCATCCGGCCACAGGACACCGAACTCGCGCGGGAGGTGCTCGCCGCGCATCCGGGCGAGGTCGAACTCGTCCACGGCGGTGCGACGCGCCAGGGTTCGGAGCTGAACGCCTTGCGGCACTTGACTTCCCGCATCGAGAGCAGCGAGATCGACGCGGTACTGCTGCACGACGCGGCCCGTCCGCTCGTCACCCCCGAACTGATCGCGGACGTCCTCGCCGACACGCGGCGGTACGGGGGAGCGGTGCCCGGGGTCGCGGCCGACGACATCGTGCGCGTGGACGGTGACACCGTTTCCGGTGCGCTGCCCGGCGCGATCCGCGTGCAGACACCGCAGGGTTTCCGCGCCGCCCCGTTGCTCGAGGCGTACGAAACGGCCGAGCGTGAGGGTTTCGTCGGCACGGACACGTCTTCGTGCATGGAAAGGTTCTCCGCGCTGCCGGTGCGGTGGGTTCCGGGCAGCGCGGAGAACCTCAAGATCACCTACCCGCACGACCTCGTTGTCGCCGAGCAGGTGATCGGCCGAGGTTAGGGATCTCCCTGGTCGGCCTTGGTCGGTATGGCGGGCAGGATGGTGACCGGCTGGCGCGCCTCCATCGGGATCACGCAGTCCGGATGTGGTTGCAGCAACTGGATCGGCGCGGCGGCGTCGCCGGGAGGCGGGATCGTGAGCACCGCGCGCAGGGTCCAGTCGGCCGTCGAGTGGTACTGCCAAGAGACGAGTGCCGGCTGGAAGACGTCCGTGTCGGCGAGGGTGGTGACGCGGAAGGCGCTCGCCCGTTCCTCGCCGCGGAGGATGAGGACGTCGGCGCAGGTGTCCCACTGGAACACCGCGGCACAGACCTCCGGTTCCTCCCGGGGACCGAAGATGTAGACGACCCACCGGCGTCTTCGAAGCTCTTCGAGCAGTTCGTCGATGCTCAGGTGGTTCATCGAGCCCCCTAACGGGTTTCGGGAACTCTGCGGAGAGTAACAGGTGTACTAGAGCACCGTCCAGAATGTGTACTAGTACGTAATAATGGGGTGTGAGCAGGATCCTTGGTGCTCGCCCATTGGTGTGCTAGAACGCTTGTGCGCACCGCGCGACCTTGTGAGGAGTCACCTTGCCCGCCGTCGATCGACCCGAACCGCCGTATCTCCAGATCGCGGGAAGCATTCGCGACGACATCGTTTCGGGCAGGCTCAAGGAAGGCGACACGGTCCCGTCCGCGCGGGAGATCGCCAGGAACTGGAACGTCGCGATGGCGACGGCGATGAAGGTGCTCTCGACGCTCCGCGCCGAAGGTCTGGTCCGCGCGGTACGCGGCATCGGGACAGTGGTGCAGACCAGGGCGCTGCACCGCTCCGCGCACGATCGGACGATCTCGATCGCGCGAACCGGCAAGGTCTATCCACCGGGCCACTACGCGAAAATCCGCGAAGCAGGCCTTCTGCCCGCACCGGACCGGGTGGCGGGTGCGCTCGGAATCGATGAAGGTACTCCGGTGATCCGTCGGCGACGGACCACGTATGCGGGCGAAGGCCGGCCGGTGTCGACGTCGGTCTCGTGGTTCGACGGCGCTGTCGCGGCGAAGGCTCCTTTGCTGTTCGAGCCGGTGCGGATCGTCGAAGGCACGGTCAAATACGTGGCGGACCGGACAGGTCGTGTTCTGGCGTCGACTCATTCTCAGCACGCCGCGGGGCTGGCGGGTGCCGAGGAGGCGGCGGAACTCGGCGTGGCCGAAGGTTCGGCGATTCTGTTGAGTCGCAACAGGTTCTTGTCCGCCGAGGGTGACGTGCTCGAGTACGGCGAATCGGCGGCCTTGCCGGACCACTGGATTTTTTACGAATACAACATCGAGGACGGGGCATGAAGCACATTCACGCGGGTAAGGTCCGGGACCTTTACGAAATCGACGGCGACATTCTGCTCGTCGCGTCGGATCGCGTTTCGGTCTACGACGTCTCGCTGCCGACCCCGATCCCGGACAAGGGCGCGCTGCTGAACCAGCTTTCCGCCTGGTGGTTCGAAAAGATGGCCGACGTGGTGCCGAACCACGTCCTCTCCACGACCGACGTCCCCGCGGAATTCGCCGGGCGTGCCACGCGCTGCAAGCCGCTGAAGATGATCCAGGTCGAATGCATCGCGCGCGGCTATCTCACCGGTCTCGGAATGCGCGAATACCAGCGTGACGGCAAGGTCTCCGGGGTCGAACTGCCCGCCGGTCTCGTCGAGGCCGACAAGCTGCCAGAGCCGATCTTCACGCCCACCACGAAGATCTCCGACACCGGCCACGACGAGTTCATGACCTTCGCCGACGTCGTGAACGACATCGGCAAGGAGACCGCGGACCGCATCCGCGACCTGACCCTCGAGGTCTATACCAAGGGTGCGGAGCACGCGGCGAAGAACGGCATCATCATCGCCGACACCAAGATCGAATTCGGCTTCGACGCCGACGGCGTGCTGACGCTCGGGGACGAGGTCCTCACTTCGGACTCGTCGCGTTTCTGGCCGGCCGACGACTACGAGCCCGGCCGCACGCAGCACGCGTTCGACAAGCAGTTCGTCCGCGACTGGTCCACGACCACCGGCTGGGACAAGACGCCGCCCGGCCCCGCCATCCCGGACGAGATCGTCGAGGCGACCCGCAAGCGCTACACCGAGGTATACGAACGGATCACCGGGAAGACCTGGATTCCCGGTGGTGGTCATGCCTGAACAGCAGGTCTACGACCCGTACCGGCTGATCGACGACGTCGAGGGCCTGCTGATCCAGCGCGGCCACCGGCCGGAGCGGCTCGACGGCCGGACCGGTGACCGGGTCGCCGGCGCGAGCAGGTTGTTGCGGGGCTTGGGAATCGATCCCTTGCGCGCCCCCGGCGACGCCCTCGACCTCGACGGTCAGATCGCGTACCAGTCCCGCGTACACGGAGATTAGCCGCAATCAGTCACCTACTTGCGCGGAAAAGCGTGCGCAAGTAGGTGACTGATTGCGGGGGATCAGGGGGAGCGGGTCAGCGTCGGGTCGGTCTCGGTGACGCCGTCGAGGGCCTCGTCGATCGCGGCGAGCAGATCCGCGTCCAGCTTCACGCCGGCCGCCTTGACGTTCTCGTGCACCTGCTCCGGCCGCGAGGCCCCGATGATCGCCGAGGCGACGTTCGGGTTCTGCAGCACCCACGCCACGGACAGCTGGGCCATCGTCAGGCCCGCCTTGTCCGCGATCGGCTGGAGCCGCTGGACGCGCTCGAGGACGTCGTCGTTGAGGAAGCGGGCGACCATGTTGGCGCCGCCCTTGTCGTCGGTCGCGCGGGAGCCCTCGGGCAGCGCCTGACCGGGCTTGTACTTGCCGGTGAGCACGCCCTGCGCGATCGGCGACCAGACGATCTGGCTGAGGCCCTCACGTTCGGAAGCCGGGATGACCTGCGCCTCGATGACCCGCCACAGCGCGTTGTACTGCGGCTGGTTCGAGATGAGGGGCACCTTCAGCTCGCGGGCGATCGCCGCGCCCTGGGTGATCTGCTCGGCGGTCCACTCCGAGACGCCGACGTAGAGCACCTTGCCCTGGCGAACCAGGTCGGCGAAGGCGAGGAAGGTCTCTTCGAGCGGGACGGTCCGGTCGAACCGGTGCGCCTGGTAGAGGTCGACGTAGTCGGTGCCGAGGCGCTTCAGCGAAGCGTTCGCCGACTCGATGATGTGCTTGCGGCCGAGCCCCTGGTCGTTGGGACCCTTCGGGCCGGTCGGCCAGTAGACCTTGGTGAAGATCTCCAGGCTTTCGCGGCGCAGGCCCTTCAGCCCGCGGCCGAGCACCGATTCGGCGGCCGTGTTCGCATACGCGTCGGCCGTGTCGAAGGTCGTGATGCCGACGTCGAGCGCCGCCTTGATGCAGGACTGGGCCTGGTCCTCTTCCACCTGGGACCCGTGGGTGAGCCAGTTGCCGTACGAGATCTCACTGACATTGAGGCCGCTGCGGCCCAGTCGTCGAAACTCCATGGGCGCGACTCTACCCCAGGCCGTTAGGCAGGCTAACGACCTGGGTTTCGCCTGATCAGACCTTGTCGCCGGGCTTCACGCGCGGCTTCGGCACCCGCAGCTTGCGGATCTGGCTGGCCCGGATGAACGAGTACCAGCCGACGGAGGTGCCCTTGACCGTCTCGTTCGGGAACTTCAGGCGGACCATCTTCGCGATCCGGCGCCCGCTCAGGAAACCCTCGACGATCATGCCGAGCAGCATCACGGTGCACAGCAGCGTCGCGTACCGCTGCACGTCGGGGTACGGCAGGATCAGCGCAACGAACACCAGGATCGCCAGCGGCATGAACAGGCCGAGCAGGTTGCGCCGCGAGTCGACCAGGTCACGGATGTACGCCTTGACCGGGCCGCGGTCGCGGGGGAGCAGGTACTTGTCCTCGCCCGCCATCATCCGCTCGCGGCGTTCCTTGGCGGCGTTGCGCTGCTTCGCCTTGTACTCCGGGTCGGCCTTCGCGGACTTGCGGAGTTCCTTGTTCCGCTTCATCGCCTCCCGCATGGTGGTCGGCGGGGGCGCCACCGGGCCGCGGCGCTTGGCCTCGGCCTCACGCCGCTTGGGCGTGGCCTTGCCCTTTCCGGGCGTGTACGCCTTGGCCTGGACCTCGACGACCTCGTTACCGGGCGTCTCGGTGTCCGTCGTGGCGGAGTCTGTGGTGCTACGGCGCAGGAACCTCACCCCACCAGGGTAGTCGCGGGCGTCACGGTGCCACGCACCAGGCCGAGCGATATGTCACCATGGAGGGGAACAGATCGGGACTCCGACGTGTTGGACCATGTGCAAGACGAGTACCCGCAGCGAGTTCGACCAGAGGGAGAACCATGACGACCGCTGAGCAGGCAGCCGCAGCTCAGGCCGAAACCGCCGAGGAGACCCACGGCGTCACGTTGACCGACGCCGCCGCCGTCAAGGCGAAGGCCCTGCTCGAGCAGGAGGGCCGTGACGACATGCACCTGCGCATCGCCGTCCAGCCCGGTGGGTGCGCCGGCCTCCGTTACCAGCTGTTCTTCGACGAGCGCACGCTCGACGGCGACCTGTTCCGTGACTTCGACGGGCTCCGCGTCGCCGTCGACCGGATGAGCGCGCCGTACGTGACGAGCGCCGTGATCGACTTCGTCGACTCGATCGAGAAGCAGGGCTTCACGATCGACAACCCCAACGCGACGGGTAGCTGCGCCTGCGGCGACAGCTTCCACTGACGCACGCCGGGCATGAAGAAGGGCCGCGAACCTCACCCAGGTCGCGGCCCTTCTTCATGCCCGCAGCTCTTCATGCCGCGGCGGGATCAGACGTAGGCGTCCAGATCGGCGACCTGGGCGAGGCACCGCTCGTCCACGGTCCACGGCGGCGCGATCTGCCGGGGCAGCGGCATGTTCTCGGCCTGGAGGGACGACGGGATACCGGCACAGTCGGCGATGAGTTCGCCGATCGATTCCGGCTCGAGGTGATACGCGGAAGTGGTCACGAACGACAAGTTAATGACTCGTGGTGGAGTAGGACACCACTACCAACCGGTAGTGTTGATGGCCGTGCTCGAAGCAACCCGTATGGGGCATGACCTGCGGGTAACTTAGCCGTCCTCGCCTCGGCGAGGCCGACCGATCAAGGAGAACCGGTGGCAGACAGCGCCAGGATCGCAGTATCCGGCAGTATCGCAACCGATCACCTCATGCACTTCCCGGGCAGGTTCGCCGAGCAGCTCGTCGCCGAGCAGCTGCACCGGGTGTCCCTGAGCTTCCTGGCCGATGACCTCGTCGTCCGGCGGGGTGGGATCGGCGCGAACATCGCCTTCGGTCTCGGCGTGCTCGGCAAGCGCCCCATCCTGGTCGGCGCGGTGGGCTCCGACTTCGCCGACTACCGCTCGTGGCTCGAACGGCACGGCGTCGACACCGCCGGCGTGCTGATCTCCGAGGTCGCGCACACCGCCCGCTTCGTCTGCACCACCGACGAGGACCTCTGCCAGATCGCCACCTTCTACGCCGGTGCGATGTCCGAATCCCGCAACATCGAACTGGAACCCGTCGCCGCGCACGCCGGTGAACTGTCGCTCGTGCTGATCAGCCCGGACGACCCCGAAGGCATGGTCCGGCACGCCGAGGAATGCCGCCAGCGCGGCTACACCTTCGCCGTCGACCCCTCGCAGCAGCTGGCGCGGATGGACGGCGCGCAGGTGCGTTCCTTCGTCGAGGGCGCGAAGTACCTGTTCAGCAACGACTACGAATGGGAACTGCTGCTCCAGAAGACCGGCTGGTCCGAGGCCGACGTCCTCGACCGCGTCGGCATGCGGATCACGACGCTCGGGGAGAAGGGCGTCGAGATCGTCGGCAAGGACGGCCTCGCGCTGCAGATCGGCGCCGTCCCGGAACGCGGCAAGGTCGACCCGACCGGCGTCGGCGACGGCTTCCGCGCCGGGTTCATCGCCGGTATCGACGGCGGCCTCACCCTGGAGCGTTCGGCGCAGCTGGGCTCGCTGATCGCCGTGCTGGTGCTGGAAACCGTGGGCACGCAGGAATGGGCCTTCGACCGCGCTGACGTCCTGGGCCGCCTCAAGGACGCCTTCGGCCCGGAGTCCGCCGAGGAGATCGCGGCGATCCTGCCGGAGTGAGCTTGAGCTGCTCGCCCCCGTGGGGCAGCCGTGTCGCGAAAGCCACTTTCGGGACCTCAGGCGTCGCGAAAGTGGCTTTCGCAACCTGCCACCTTTGCCCTACCCGTCAATAACCCCTCAAGCGGGTGCAGCGAAGGGGCCCTTCACCGCGTGAGACGCGGTGAAGGGCCCCTTCATACAATTCCCAGGCTCGTGAGCGTGCCGGGTTCCGGCGGCACGTGTGTCTGGAGCCGGATTTCGTGTGTTTCAGGCCGGATCACGCGTGTTCGCCCTGGCAGGCGGCCGAGGTCTTCACGCGCGCCGGGTCAGGATGGCGGCGATTTCCGCGGGCCGCGAAACGTGGGGGCAGTGCCCGGCGTCGATCTCGATCGCGGTCACGCCGAGCCGCTCCCGGGCGGCCCGGCGCATCCACTCCGGCTTCAAAGTGCGGTCCCGGGTGGGGACGATCACCGTCGACGGGATCTCCGGCGGGGGTCCGTCGGGATGCGTCGCGAGAACCGCGGGGCTGAACAGCCGCAGGCTCTCCAGCGCCAGCCGTTCGGTCTCGGGATCGCAGTCGTGGAAGAGGAACTCGGCCGCTTTCGCGGGGTCGGCGGTCGGGTCCACGCCGATCCAGTCCGGTTCGAGCACGGTCCTTGCCTCGTCCCGCAGGCTCTTCCCGCCCGCGAAATCGGGGATGTAGGCGGCGACCCACACCATCGCCCGCGCGTCGAGCGCTTCGGCGATCGCGGGAAGGAGCACTCCGGATCCGGAATGGGCCACGACGACCGGCCGTCCGCCGTCGTACTGCTCCCGCGCGTGCTGCGCGTAGCCCTCGATCGGCAGATCCGCCGGGGTCAGCAGGTCCACGGCGATCGCGCGGTGCCCGGCGGCGGTGAGCAGCTTGGCCACCCGGTCCCAGCCCGACGGGCCCTGCGTCGTGCCGTGCACGAGGACGAAGTCCATCCCTCCATGCTGGCCTTCACCGCGTGAACGGTGAAGGCCGGCGAAGGGAGTCGTGACTAGAGCTTCACCGGGTAGACGGGTTCCGGCACCTCGGGCTTGATGCGGTTCTCCACGAAGATGCCGTGCCACAGCATGAACATCAGCAGCGCCCAGAGCTGGCGGCTGCGGTCGTGCTGGCCCTCTTTGTGCTCGTCGAGCAGCGCCAGCGCGGCCTTCTTGTCGATCAGCTCGTCGGTCCGGGAGTCGGAGATGATGCCCTTGGCCCAGTCGTACATCTCGTCGCGCAGCCACAGCCGGATCGGCACCGGGAAGCCGAGCTTGCGCCGGTTGAGCACGTGCCCGGGAATGATCTTCGCCAGTGCCTGGCGCAGCGCGTACTTGCTGGTCCCGTGCGTGAGCTTCTGGTCGACGGGGATGGTCGCCGCGACCTTGAACACCTCGGGGTCGAGGAACGGGACGCGCAGTTCCAGCGAGTTCGCCATGGTCACCTTGTCGGCCTTGACCAGGATGTCGCCACGCAGCCAGGTGAACAGGTCGACGTGCTGCATCCGCGCGACCGGGTCCCAGCCTTCGGAAACGCGGTACCAGGGAGCGGTGACGTCCTTGAAACCGACGCCTTCCTGGTAGGTGCGCAGCACCTTCCGGAGCTGCTCGTCGCGGAAGTTGCGGGCGTTGCCGTAGTAGCGGTCCTCCAGCGGCAGCGCGCCCCGGCGCAGCAGGTCCTTCCCGCGGGTGCCCTCCGGGATCTTCGTGGAGACCTTCCCGAGGATCTTGCGCACCCCGCCGGGGATCTTCTCGAACGGCGCCAGTGAGATCGGCTCGTTGTAGACGGTGTAGCCACCGAAGAGCTCGTCGGCGCCTTCGCCGGACAGCACGGCCTTGACGTGCTTACGCGCTTCGCGGGCGATGAACCACAGCGGTACGAGCGCCGGGTCGGCCACCGGATCGTCCAGGTACCAGACGATCAGCGGCATCGCCTCCATCATCTCTTCGGCCGACACCACCCGGACCACGTGCTTCACCCCGATCGCGGCGGCCGTCTCGGCGGCGACGTCGACCTCGGAGTAGCCCTGACGGTCGAATCCGCTGGTGAACGCGATGAGGTTCGGGTTGTGCTCCTTCGCCAGCGTCGCGGTCGCGGTCGAGTCGATACCGCCGGAGAGGAACGCGCCGACCGTGACGTCCGGGTCAGAGATCATGTGCTTGCTGACCGAGTCGCGCATCACGTCGGCGATCCGCTCGTACAGCGCGTCCGCCTCCGCCTGGCCGTTGACCGGCTTCGCGGTGAACTGCGGGTGGAAGTAGCGGGTGAACTCGACATCGCCGCCCGGCACCAGCCGGAACGACGTGCCGGACTCGACGCGGCGGATCCCGGTGTGCAGCGTCTCGGGCTCCGGCACGTACTGCAGCACCAGGTAGTGCTGCAGGGCCGTCTTGTCCAGCTTCTCCTCGACGCCGAGCACGCTCGAAAGCTCCAACAGGCTCTTCTTCTCACTCGAGAAGGCGACCTTGCCGGGGCCGGCGGAGTAGAACAGCGGCTTGATGCCGAACGGGTCGCGCGCGCCGAAGACGACCTTCTCCTGGGAGTCCCAGATCATGAAGGCGAACATGCCGCGCAGCTTCTTCACCGCGTCGTCGCCGAGGTAGTGGTACGCCGCGACGATCGCCTCGCCGTCACCCTCTGTGGCGAACTTCGCACCGTGCCCGGCGGCCAGCTCGTCGCGCAGCTCTTTGTAGTTGTAGATCTCGCCGTTGAAGTTCAGCGTGTAGCGCTCGGGAGCCTCCGGCGGGCCCCAGATCAGCGGCTGGTGGGCGTGGTCGACGTCGATGAAGGCCAGCCGGTTGAAGCCGTAGACCACCTCGGCGTCGGCCCAGGTGTCGTGCTCGTCGGGGCCGCGGTGCCGCTGGCAGCGCATGGCCGCGTCGACGGCGTCACGGGCGCTCGCAGCGTCGGCTTCGGTCGAACAGATCAGTCCAAGCAGGCCGCACACGTCTAGTTCACACACCTCTTGTTGGCCGAGCGGGGAGAAGGGCCCAGTATGCCGGTGGGCGTGTACCCCCGGATGTGGTGGGGGATACGCGTGTTGGGGTCACCCCTTGGTCAGCGCGGCCCCGTAACTCGGCTAGGCTCCGCGTGAACAAGAAGATCGGTCGAGGAGGCTCTGGGTGAAAGGGCAAGGCGCAGTGGGAAATCCAGAGCGCATCCCGGTTAAGCGGGCTGGTCGCGTCGCAGCGCTGGCCGCGCTGGTGATGCTGACCGCGACGGGCTGTTCCGGGGACGAGATCCTCCGCTTCGGCTGGCCTGTCGGGGTGACCCCGCAGGCGCACGACATGCGCACCCTGTGGACGTGGACGGTCGTCGCCGCGCTGGTCGTCGGTGTCATCGTCTGGGCGCTGATCT
Source organism: Amycolatopsis sp. lyj-108 (assembly GCF_046549005.1). NCBI lineage: Bacteria > Bacillati > Actinomycetota > Actinomycetes > Pseudonocardiales > Pseudonocardiaceae > Amycolatopsis > Amycolatopsis sp. lyj-108. The sequence continues at coordinate 52,089 of NZ_JAJPWQ010000015.1, forward strand.
TCTGGACCGCGATCTTCCACCGCAAGAAGAAGACCGCCGACGGCGCGGAAGAGGAACTGCCCCGCCAGTTCCAGTACAACATCCCGCTGGAGATCTTCACGGTCGTCGTCCCGACGATCATGGTCTGCGTGCTGTTCTTCTTCACCGCGACCACCGAGAACCGCGTGCTCGCCGAGACGGACGACCCGGACGTCACGGTCGACATCGTCGCGTTCCAGTGGAACTGGGAGTTCAAGTACAAGAGCGACTCCAAGAACCACGACGACCCCGAGATCACCACGGTCGGCAGCTCGACCGAGATCCCGCTGCTCGTCCTGCCGACGAACAAGACGATCCAGTACAACCTGCGGTCGGCCGACGTCATCCACTCCTTCTGGGTGCCGGAGTTCCACTTCAAGCGGGACGTCATGCCGGATCCGGAGAAGAACAACCAGGACTTCACCTTCCAGAACTCGATCGACAAGGAAGGTTCGTTCGTCGGCCGCTGCGCGGAACTGTGCGGCACCTACCACTCGGGGATGAACTTCGAGGTCAGGGCGCTGTCGCCGGACAAGTACGCGCAGTACATCCAGCTCCGCGGCACGGTGAACCCGAAGAGCGGCAAGCCGAACACGGCTTCCGAGGCGCTGACGGCGATGAACTGCGGCGACCTGTGCTCGCCCTACGCCGTCACCACCACCCCGTTCAACACCGACCGCACCGCGCGGGTCGCGTCCAACTGACCCGGCTGTTCGAGCCCGAAACAGGAGTGAGGCAACGTCCATGAAGGTCGAAGGACGGATTTTCTTCCTCGTCGCGGTCTTCTCCGTCGTCGTGGCGGGTATCTACGCGTACATGACCGGAACGATGACCCGGGACGGCGTCGAGCCGGTCGGTGTGGTGGCCCTGATCCTCACCGGTGGCCTGGCCTTCCTGGCCGGGAGCTACCTGCAGTTCGTGGCGCGGCGCATCGAGCCGCGCCCGGAGGACCGGGAAGACGCCGAGATCAGCGACGGCGCCGGCGAGCTGGGCTTCTTCAGCCCGGGCAGCTACTGGCCGATCGGTCTCGCGGCGGCCGCCGCGCTGAGCGGTGTCGCGCTCGCGTTCTTCCACATCTGGCTGCTCATCATCGCGCTGGCCCTGGTGATCGTCGCCATCGGCGGGCTGGTGTTCGAGTACCACACCGGTCCGAACCACGAGTGATGTTCTGACGCCGAAGCGGCGCCCTGTTCCCTTATGGGAGCAGGGCGCCGTTTTCGCATTCAGAGGACTAAACGCGGGCGGGTAGCGGTTCTTCCTTCGCTTCGGGCTTGGCCGCTCGCTTCGGCGCCAGCGCCGCCGCCAGGACGGCCAGCATCCCCGCGACCTCCGGCCATGTCGGCCGGTGCCCGTAGGCGAGGACGTCCACCACCACCGCGACCACGGGATAGACGTAGGACAGCAGCGCCACCGTCGTGGTCGGCAGCTTGCCGATGCTCGCGTACATCAGGACGTACATCAGCGCGGTGTGCACGGTCCCGAGCAGGACCAGCCACAGCAGCCCCGAGGTGTCCGTGGGCAGCGGCGTGACCAGCAGCGCGGGGGCGAGCACGATCGTCCCGGTCACCAGCTGGACGGCCGCCAGGACGTGCGGGCGCAGGTGCTTGAGCTGCTTCGCGATGAACGAGGCGCCGGCGTAGAGCGCGGCCGCGCCGAGGGCGAGCGCGATCCCCGCCAGCCGTACCGGTTCGCCGTCGGCGCCGTGCGCGGAAAGGGAGATGAGGGCCACCCCGCCGAACGCGATCAGCGCCCGGACCAGCTGGCTTTTCGCCACCTTCTCGCCGAGGAACGCGGCGGCGAGACCGACCAGCATCAGCGGCTGCGTGTGGTACACGACGGTGCTGACCGAGATCGACGACAGCGCGTACGAGGCGAACAACAGCACCCAGTTCCCGACCAGGAACAGTCCGCCGAGGACGGCGAGCAGGAGGTCGCGGCGGGTGAGCGTCCACGGGCGGAGCCAGCCGCGAGCCGCGCTCCACACCAGGAGCAGCAGGCCGCCGACGAGGCTCCTGGCGAACGCGACGGCGGGTGCGTCGGCGCCGCTTTCGAGGACGACGGCGCCGATCGTGCCGGACAGCGCCATCGCGGCCGTCCACTGCAGCAGGGGGTTGTTCTTGTTCATGGCGACCACTTTCGCCCTCGCGCTCGCGTTCAACCAGTGTCAGAGATGACATCGACCGCAAAACTTATGACACACTGCGCGGATGGATGTGAAGAAGGTCGCGGTGGTGCTCGCCGACCAGGTCTCGCCGTTCGAACTCGGCGTCGCGTGTGAGGTCTTCGGCACGGATCGCAGCGCAGACGGCATCGAGGGCTGGGACTTCGGGGTCTGTTCGCCCGGCGGCGAGAACGTCCTGAGCTGGTCCGGATTCGGGCTGGATGGCTTGGAGAGCCTGGATTTCGCGGCTTCGGCCGACCTGCTGATCGTGCCGACCTGCGCCCCGCGTAGCGCGAGCCCGCCGGGGCCGGTGCTCGAAGTCCTCCGCGACGCGGCGAGCCGGGGCGCCTGGGTCGCGGGCTTCTGCGCGGGCGTCTTCTCGCTCGGTTACGCGGGGCTTCTCGACGGGCGCAACTGCACCGTCCATTGGGTCTACGAGCAGGAGTTCCGGTCGCGCTTCCCGACCGCGAAGGTCGACCCGAAGGCGTTGTACGTCGACGACGGTGGCGTCCTCACCAGCGCGGGAACCGTCGCCGCCGTCGATCTGTGCCTGCATCTGGTGCGGGAACTGCGCGGTGTCGCCGCGGCCACCACGCTGGCGCGGCGGATGGTCGCGGCGCCGCACCGGGTCGGCGGGCAGGCGCAGTTCGTGCAGGCGCCGGTGCCCGAAACCGCCGCGCCGGACGACACCGTGCTCGCCGAAGCGCTCGAATGGATCGAGCGGCGGCTGGACCGGCCGTTCACCGTCGCGGAACTCGCCCGGCGCAGCGGTTTGGGGGAGCGCACGTTTCTGCGCCGGTTCTCGGCGGCCACCGGTACGACGCCGCACCGGTGGCTCACCGAACGCCGCCTCGATCGGGCGCAGTCGCTACTCGAAGAGGGTCGTCTGTCCATTGAGGACATCGCGGTCGCCTGTGGATACGCCTCCGCCGCGGCACTGCGGCATCAGTTCGGCAAGCTGCGCGGGACCAGCCCGAGCGCTTACCGCAGGACGTTTTCCCCTCGCTAGATTTCCTGCCCCACGGTGACATGGACATGGTCGGGGACCTCGTCGTGCTTGTCGCCGACGGTGAGCGTTCCGGTCGGCTCGAACAGCAGCAGCGACGCACCGTCCACTGAGGACGGTTTGTGATACGTCCCGCGCGGGACGACGAACACGGAGCCGCGGGGGAGCGTGACGACCCGTTCACCCGTGTTTTCGCGCAGCGCGATGTCCAAAGTGCCGTCGAGGACGAGAAAGAACTCGTCGGTGTTCTCGTGAACGTGCCAGACGTGCTCGCCGGCGACCTTGGCGAGGCGGACGTCGTAGTCGTTGACGTGCGCGACGATCCGCGGGCTCCAGATCTCGTCGAAGCCGGCCAGCGCGGTCTTCAGATCGATCGGTTGCTTGCTCATGATCCGATACTGGCCGCTGGACCGCCGGAGCGGTGAGTGCTAGGAATCGCATATGTCGCATGATTTCTCGCACGAGGTCGCCGTCCTGGTGGACGAGGGGTCCAACCCGTTCGAAATGGGGGTCGCGACCGAGCTCTTCGGCCTGCGGCGGCCGGAACTGGATCGCCCCTGGTACGGCCTCACGCTGTGCGCCGCCGAGCCGTCCGTGCGCATGCACCTGGGGATGTTCACCCTCACCGGCATCGCCGGGCTCGAAGCCGTGGAGACCGCCGACACGGTGATCGTGCCGAACCGGCCCGATCCGGAGAGCCCGGTCCGGGACGAGGTGCTGGCGGCCATCCGCGACGCGGCCGCGCGGGGAGCCCGGCTGGTGAGCTTCTGCACCGGTGCCTTCACCCTCGCGCGGGCGGGCGTGCTGGACGGACGGCGCGCGACGACGCACTGGAAGTGGGCGGGACTCTTCCGCGAGCTGTATCCCGAAGTCCTGCTGGAGCCGGACGTCCTCTTCGTCGACGACGGCGACGTCCTGACCGCCGCGGGCAGCGCGGCCGCGCTCGATCTGGGCCTGCACCTGATCAGCCGCGACCACGGCGCCGAGATCGCCAACGCGGTGAGCAGGCGGCTGGTGTTCGCCGGGCACCGCGACGGCGGCCAGCGGCAGTTCGTCGAACGTCCGCTGCCGCCGGTGCCGGACACCTCGCTCGCGCCGGTGCTCGCCTGGGCGCGCGAACGGCTGGACCGCCCGCTCACCGTCGCCGACCTCGCCGCGCGGGCGGCCGCCAGCCAGGCGACGCTGCACCGGCGGTTCCGCGCCGAACTGGGGACGACGCCGCTGGCGTGGCTCACCACCGAGCGGATCGCGCTGGCGTGCCGGCTCATCGAGCGCGGGGAGCAGCGGCTGGACCGGGTGGCGCGGGCGTCGGGATTCGGTACCGCTGCGAACCTGCGTACACAGCTTCGGCGGGCTACGGGACTGACGCCTACGGCTTACCGGGCGCGGTTCAGTACTGCTTCGTAGTCGGTCGCCTGTGCCATGAAAGGTCCTTTCCTTGCAAATTTTGCAAGGAAAGGACCTTTCATAGCACTTGAGAGGCCTGTCAGGCGAAGGCGATCCACCGGTTCAGCAGGTCTGCCGCCGCACCCGAATCGACGGCCGAGGCCGCCCGCGCGAGCCCGGCGGCCAGGTCCTCTTCCAGCGATCCCGAGAACCCGGCGAAAGCCGCCAGCGCGGCCGCCGAGTTCAGCAGCACCGCGTCCCGGACCGGTCCGGTCTTCCCGGCCATCACCTGCCGGAACACCTCGGCGTTGTGCGCCGCGTCGCCGCCGCGCAGGTCTTCCGCGGTCGCGCGGGCGATGCCCAGCGACGCGGGGTCGAAGCTGCGCTCGGTGATCTCGCCGCCGGAGACCACCCACACCGAACTCGTGGTCGTGGTGGTGATCTCGTCCAGCCCGTCGTCGCCGCGGACGAGCAGCACGGTCATCCCGCGCCGCGCGAACACCTCGGCGAGCACGCGGGTCTTGTCCGCGTACGCGCAGCCGATCAGCGAACTGCGCGGTTGCGCGGGGTTGGTGAGCGGGCCCAGCAGGTTGAACGTCGTCGGCACGCCGAGTTCGCCGCGCGTCGGGCCGGCGTGGCGCAGGGCGGGGTGGAACTTCGGCGCGAAGCAGAAGCCGATGCCCAGTTCGTTCACGCTGCGCTGGACGGTCTCGGGCGGCAGGTCGATGGTGACGCCCAGTTCCTCCAGCACGTCGGCCGCGCCGGACTTCGACGAGGCGCTCCGGTTGCCGTGCTTGGCCACCGGGGCGCCGGCCGCGGCCGTCACCACCGTGGCCATGGTGGAGATGTTGACCGAATTGGACCGGTCACCACCGGTGCCGACGATGTCCACCGACGGCCTGTCGATCGTCACCCGTTTGGCGTGCGCCAGCATGGCGTCGGCCATGCCGGAGATTTCCGCCGGTGTCTCACCTTTCGCGCGCAGCGCGACGGCGAACCCGGCGATCTGGGAGGGCGTCGCCGCCCCGCTCATGATCTGGTCCATCGCCCACGCGGTGTCCTCTTCGGACAGATCCGCGCGCGCGATGAGCTGGTTGAGCAGGGACGGCCAGGTCTTGGCGGCCGCGCTCATCGGCTCAGCCGTGCACGGCCGGCACCCGCCGGGCGCGCAGCACGTCGGCGACGGTCTCGGCGGCCGTCAGCGGGTCGAGCGGGTGGACGAGCACCGCGTCGGCCTGCGACCAGGTCGCGAGCCAGCGGTCGTCCTTGCGCCGGACCGAAACCACGATCGGCGGGCACTCCTCGATCTCGTTCTTCAGCTGCCGGGTCAGCCCGATGCCGCCCGTCGGCTGCGCCTCGCCGTCGAGGATGGCCAGGTCCACGTTGCCCGCGTCCATCTCGACGAGAACCTCGGAGATGCCGGAGGCCTCGGTGTAGTCCACCCGGCCGAGGTCGGCGGCGGGCCTGCGGCCGACGGCGTTGATGATCGCCTCGCGCACCTCCGCCTTGTGGCTGAACACCAGGATCCGCATCGCCTGCTCGCCCATGAGCGCGCCTCCGCCTCGTCTAGTCATGTCGACCCCGCGATGTTATCCGCCATGACCGACATCACGTGGACGCACCCGACGGCTGGAGCGCGTCCCAGCCCAGCGAGTCGCCGCCGAGCCGCTGCGCGAGGCCCGCCATCCGTGACCGTTCCTGCGCGCAGTGCAGCGCGTCGAGGGTCTGGACGCGCACCGCGTGCGTCAGGGTGAAACCGCCGTCGGAGCCCTGTTCCCGCAGCTCCCAGCCGTCCTGGGCGAGGATCGATGTCGCCTCCGCCACCTTTTCGGGCGGCAGTTTCAAGTGGTGGCGCAGGATCGCGGGCGCTTCGGCGACCCAAGCGGGTGATCTCGCCAGCACCGAAGAATCCGCCTCGGCCGGGTCGAAAGCCTCCGCGACGATCTCCACACCGGGCGTGTCGACGGTCAGACCTGGGAACTTGGGCTTCTTGACCAGGTCACGAAGCCGATCTAGTAAACCCATGAGTAGCCCTGTTCCCACTTTCGTTCAGATGTGACCCGACACGCACGCGACTTGCCGTGGACCCACCCGGCGGGCCCCGTGCGTGAGAGGACATAATGCGACGCGTGACAACGGCAGCTCCCACCATCAGCCAGCGGGTCCACTCGCTGAACCGGCCGAACATGGTCAGTGTCGGCACCATCGTGTGGCTGTCCAGCGAACTGATGTTCTTCGCCGGACTGTTCGCCATGTTCTTCACCGTGAAGGCGCAGAACGCGTCCGGCCAATGGCCGCCGCCGCTGCACGGTGAGCCCTTCCACCTGAACATCGCGCTGGCGATCCCGTTCACCGTGATCCTCGTGGCGTCGTCGTTCACCTGCCAGTTCGGTGTGTTCGCCGCCGAAAAGGGTGACGTGTTCGGCCTCCGCCGCTGGTACATCATCACGTTGATCATGGGCGCGATCTTCGTCGGCGGCCAGGGTTACGAATACATCAACCTGATCCACGAGGGGCTGACGATCCCGTCCGGCGCGTACGGCACGGTCTTCTACCTCGCGACCGGGTTCCACGGCCTGCACGTCATCGGCGGGCTCATCGCGTTCGTGTACTTGCTCATCCGTACCAAGCTGAGCAAGTTCACCCCGGCTCAGGCCACCTCGGCGATCGTCGTGTCGTACTACTGGCACTTCGTCGACATCGTGTGGGTGGGCCTGTTCGCGGTGATCTACATCCTTCCGTGAACGAAGCCGCCACCACGACCTATCGGCCTGAACTGACAGCAAGGGTTGCCGCAAGATGACCTCCAGCAAGGACAACACGGAGCGCCGCTTCCGCAAGCGGTCGAAGGCACGCAGGCGGTTCGCCGGCGCGCTGGCGCTCGGGATCGCGCTGCTGAGCGTGGGCGGGTTGTACGCCGTTTTCGCCCCGGAGCCGCAGACCGCGCAGGCGCAGGGTGAATCCGCCCTCCTGCGCGAGGGCGAGAAGCTCTACAACAACACGTGTATCGAATGTCACGGGCCGAAGCTCGAAGGTGTCACCGACCGTGGCCCGAGCCTCATCGGCATCGGCGACGCGGCCGTGTACTTCCAGACCTCCACCGGCCGTATGCCGGCGGTCCGCCAGGAAGCCCAGGCGCAGCGGAAGCCGCCGAAGCTGTCCGAGGCCGAGATCAACGCCCTGGGCGCCTACATCCAGGCCAACGGCGGTGGCGCGCAGCGCCCCACCGAGAAGGGTGACGCGCTGCGCGGCGAGGACGTCGCGCGCGGCAGCGAACTCTTCCGCCTCAACTGCGCCTCCTGCCACGGCTTCACCGGCCGCGGCGGCGCGCTCTCCTCGGGCAAGTTCGCCCCGAACCTGGACCCGGCCACGGAAGAGCAGATCTACACCGCGATGCTCACCGGGCCGCAGAACATGCCCAAGTTCTCCGACCGGCAGCTCTCGCCGGAGGAGAAGAAGGACATCATCGCGTTCGTGAAATCCGTTAGTGACGGGAAGAACTCCCCTGGCGGTAGCTCGCTCGGCGGTCTTGGCCCGGCCTCGGAGGGCGCGATCGCGTGGATCGTCGGGATCGCCGCGCTGATCGGCGTGACGTTGTGGATTGGATCGAAGGCATGAGCGCCGAAGGGCCGAAGCCGCCGACAGAGGCGGAATTGGCGGACATGGATCGCGACCAGCTGGTCAAGCTGGGTACCGCGCTCGACGGGGTCGAGATCATCGAATACCCGACGCCCTGGCCGGTCGAGGGGACGAAGGCGGAGAAGCGCGCCGAGCGCGCTGTCGCCCTCTGGTTCGTGCTGGCCGCGCTGTCCGGCCTCGCGTTCGTGGTCCTCCTCGCGTGGCCGCACTGGTTCGAGTACAAGGAGCCGGGCAAGACCGGCTACACCATGTACACGCTGTACACGCCGCTGCTCGGTGTCACGCTCGGCGTCGCCGTGCTCGCCATCGGCGTCGGCGCCGTCCTCTACACCAAGAAGTTCATCCCGGCCGAGGTCGCGGTCCAGGAGCGCGGGGACGGCGGGTCGAAAGAGGTCGACAAGGCCACCATCCTCGCCCAGCTGGCCGACTCGGGCAGCCGCAGCACCATCGCGCGCCGTTCGATGATCAAGCGGTCCGCGGGTGCCGGTGCCGGTGTGCTCGGCCTCGCCGTCGCGGCGCTGCCGGTCGCGTCCTTCATCAAGGACCCGTGGAAGGACACCGAGAACCGCGACTCCCTGTGGCACTCGGGCTGGAAGAAGAACTTCCCGGACGAGGTCGTCTATCTGCGCCGCAACACCGGCCGTCCGCACGAGATCTCCCTGGTGAAGGCCGAGGACCTCGACGCGGGCGCGATGGAGACGGTGTTCCCGTACCGCAAGTCCGAAGAGCACGACGAGCACGCGCTGTCGGCCGCCTTCAAACGCGTCGACAACCCGGTCATGCTGATCCGCCTCCGCCCGACCGACGCCGCCAAGGTCGTCAAGCGTCAGGGCCAGGAGGACTACAACTTCGGCGACTACTACGCGTACACGAAGATCTGCAGCCACGTGGGCTGCCCGACCTCCCTGTACGAGCAGCGGACCAACCGCATCCTCTGCCCCTGCCACCAGTCCCAGTTCGACGCGCTCCACTACGCCAAGCCGATTTTCGGGCCGGCGACCCGGCCTTTGGCCCAGCTTCCGATTACAGTGGACTCTGAGGGCTACCTGATCGCGCGCGGAGACTTCAACGAGGCCGTCGGACCGGCCTTTTGGGAGCGTAAGTCATGAGTTCACTCACCACCCCGACGAAGGGGACGAACCCGGTCGAGAAGGCCGCGGGCGCTGGTGCGAAGTGGGCCGACGACCGGTATCACCTGGCCAAGGGCATGCGGCACCAGCTCAACAAGGTGTTCCCGACGCACTGGTCGTTCCTGCTCGGCGAGATCGCGCTCTACAGCTTCATCATCCTGTTGCTGTCGGGTGTCTATCTGACGCTGTTCTTCGACCCCTCCATGGAGGAGGTCGTCTACAACGGCAGCTACACCGGCCTGCAGGGCGTCGAGATGTCGCGGGCCTTCGCGACCACGCTGGACATCTCGTTCGACGTCCGTGGCGGTCTGTTCGTCCGCCAGCTGCACCACTGGGCCGCGCTGATCTTCGTGGCTTCGATGATGGTGCACATGTTCCGGATCTTCTTCACCGGCGCGTTCCGCCGTCCGCGTGAGGCGAACTGGGTCATCGGTGCGCTGCTGCTGGTCCTGGGCATGTTCGAAGGCTTCTTCGGCTACTCGCTCCCGGACGACCTGCTCTCCGGTACCGGTATCCGCGCGACCCTGTCGGGCATCGTGCTCTCGGTGCCGGTCATGGGCACCTGGATCCACTGGGCGCTGTTCGGCGGGGAGTTCCCCGGCAACGAGATCATCCCGCGCCTGTACACGATCCACATCCTGCTGTTGCCGGGCATCATGCTCGGCCTGGTGGCCGCGCACCTCGCGCTGGTCTGGTACCAGAAGCACACGCAGTTCCCCGGCGTGCGCCGCAAGGAGACCAACGTCGTCGGCGTCCGCATCATGCCGGTCTTCGCGCTCAAGGGCGGTGCGTTCTTCGCGCTGGTCACCGGCGTCATCGCGCTGATGTCGGGCCTCTTCCAGATCAACCCGATCTGGAACATCGGCCCGTACAACGCGGCGCAGGTCTCGGCGGGTTCGCAGCCGGACTGGTACATGGCCTGGGCCGACGGCATGCTGCGGATCTGGCCAGCGTGGGAGCTCTACCTCGGGAACTACACGGTCCCGGCGGTGTTCTTCCCCGGCGCGGTCGGCATGCCACTGCTGATCGGCCTGCTGGTGATGTATCCCTGGATCGAGCGAAAGCTGTCCAAGGACACCGCGCACCACAACCTGCTGCAGCGTCCGCGCGACGTCCCGGTGCGGACCTCGCTGGGCATCATGGCCCTGACCTTCTTCGCGGTCATCATGCTGTCGGGCTTCAACGACATCATCGCGTTCGCCTTCGACATCTCGCTGAACGCGACGACATGGGCGGGCCGGATCGGTGTCCTGCTGCTGCCGCCGATCGCGTACTACGTCACCTACCGGATCTGCCTCGGCCTCCAGCGGGCCGACCGCGAGGTGCTCGAGCACGGTGTCGAAACCGGCATCATCAAGCGCCTGCCGCACGGTGAGTTCATCGAGATCCACCAGCCGCTCGGCCCGGTGGACGACCACGGCCACGCGATCCCGCTCGAGTACCAGGGCGCGTCGGTGCCGAAGAAGATGAACAAGCTCGGCTCGGCGGGGCACGCCGTCGCGGGTTCGGCCTGGTCGCCGGACCCGGTCGAGGAGACGATCGCGCTGGAACGCGCCCGGGCCAACGGGCACGGCAACGGCAAGGTCGACGACATCGGTGGCGAGCCTTCGGAGGAGCGCAAGGAGATCACCTCCGGGCACTAGCCCGAGACACGCGTGAAGGCCCCCTTCTCTCGGTGCAGCCGAGGGAAGGGGGCCTTCACGCGCTTCAGGGCTTAGCGGTTCCGGAGGGCGCCTCCGGATGCCATGAAAGGTCCTTTCCTTGCGAATTTTGCAAGGAAAGGACCTTTCATGGCACGTGCGCCGGCAAAAAAGAGGCTCAGGCGCCTTCGACACCGATGTCGAACGCCGACTCGCTGTCGGCCTTCGAGTACGAGCGGAACGCGATGTGCGTGACCGTGCTCAGCACGCCGGGGACCTTGCCGATCTTCGCCGGGATCAGATCCGCGAGGTCCTCGTGGGCGGCGACGCGGACCGAGGCGATCAGATCGACATCGCCCGCGCAGGAGTAGACCTCGCGGACCCCCTCGATGTCCGCGATCGCCTGTGCCGCCTCGGGGATGGCATCGGCCTCGACCTGGATCAGCACGATCGCGGTGATCACTACAGCGCCTCCTACGTCAATGAATCCGGTGCCGAAATCCTAGCCCGCCACGCGTTCGAGTGCCGTCGCGCTCGACGCCAGGTCGAGCCACTCCTGCCAGCCGCCCGCCACGGCGGCGGGCTCCGCCCAGGGCTGCGTCGTGCGCACGAGCCGGACACCCGGGCGGGTCAGCCAGCGCAGGAGGATCTGGATCTCCTCCGGGATCGCGCCGAAGAGCGGACCGGGGCCGGGGATCACCGTCTCCGCCGAGGCCACGAGCATCTCGACCACCGGCATCGGCGGTACCCCGCGTCGTGCGACACCCGCCGACGCGAGCCTGCCGTACCGGATCACGGCCAGTTCCCAGCCGCCTTTCCCGTCCGGCCCGGCGGCGATCAGTTCCGGGATTCCGGCCAGCGCCGACTGACGGTGCGCCCGGCCGACCGCGCGGATCAGCCCGGCCAGTTGATCGCGATGCTGGGCGGCCTGTTCGTAGTGCTCCGCCGCGGAGAGCCGGGCGAGTTGCTCGGCGGCGGCTCGCAGCGGACGTCCGTCCGTCCCGGCGATGAGCCCGGACACCGCCAGCACACTCGGCCGGTACGCCTCGATCGTCTGCTGCCCGGCGCACGGCGCTCCGCAGCGCCCGAGTTCGGCGAGGACACAGGGCGTTCCGTTCGGCGCGGTGGCCGAGATCCGCTGGGTGCACGTCCGCAGTCCCGAGGCGCCGGCGAGGGTGTCCGCGGCCGAGCGGGCGTCGGTCTGGGTGCGAAAGGGCCCCAGCATCCCGTCTCGCGGCATGCGGACCACCGAGAGGCGGGGGAACGCCTCCTCGGTCAGCGCGACCCACCAGGCGTGCCGTGGGTTCTTGGAACGGCGGTTGTACATGGGCCGGTGGGCGGCGATCAGCCGGAGCTCCCGGACCGCGGCCTCCAGCGCGTGCGCGCATTCGACCGCGTCGACCCGCTCGGCCAGCGCGACCATCTCCCGGATCCGTCCTCGGCTCTCCGATCCGGTGAAGTACTGCCGGACTCGGCGGCGCAGGTCCGACGACGTCCCGACGTAGAGGACCTCGTCGCTCGGGCCGCGGAACAGGTAGACACCGGGCCTCGACGGCAGGTGCTCGGCCAGCGACCGTTTGCGGCGCTGGGCCGCCGTCACCTCGGGCAGGTAGTCCAGCAGCTCCTCGAGAGTGTGGACGCCGAGGTTGCCCACGCGTTCGAGCAGCGCGTGCAGGACGTCGACGGTGGCGCGCGCGTCCGCGAGGGCACGGTGGTTCGGTGTCGTGCGCGCCCCGAACAGCGCGGCCAGCGCGGAAAGCCGGTAGCTGGGGGTCTCGTCGCGGGAGATGACCCGGCGGGCGAGCCGGACGGTGCACACGACGGCCGTCTTGGGCCAGCGGTAGCCGTGGCCCTCGCAGGCCGCGCGCATGAAGCCCGTGTCGAAGGGCGCGTTGTGCGCCACGAGCACGGCACCGGAGATGAACTCGAGGAACGCGGGCAGCACACGCTCGATGCGGGGAGCGTCGTAGACCATCGCGCTCGTGATGCCGGTGAGCTCGACGATCTGCGGCGGGATCGGCATCCCCGGATTGACGAAGGTGGCGAACTCGCCGACGATCTCGCCCGCGTGGACCTTGACGGCGCCGATCTCGGTGATCCCGTCCGGACCGGGTTTCGTCCCGGTGGTCTCCAGATCGAATACGACGAAAGTGGTGTCGCGCAAAGGGGTTCCGAGCTCGTCGAAGGCGAGTTGCGCCGCGCCGGGCCGCCGTCCGGTGTCCATGGTCGGGCACAGTAGGGGTGGGCACCGACAATCCCGGGAACGCCGCACGCCGTCCCATCCAGCGCGCCCCGAGGCCATGGGGCCTACGCTGGAGCGATGCAACCGCAGCCCGCAGAGCCCGAATCACCCGAGGACGCCACCGGTGGTCCCTCGGGTGTCGTGGCGTCGGCGGGCGCGGAGGAGCCGTCCGAAGAGGTACCGGCCGAAGGCTGGACGTCCTTGCCGGACACCGTGCGGGAGCGGATCGCCGAGCTGGCGGCCGCAGCCGTCGGCAAACTGCCGGTCGCCGACGTGCCGAGGCAGCTGCGCCCGGTCGCGAAGTTCGCCCCGGCGAAACGCGCGAAACTCGGCGGGGCGGCGTTGCTCGCCGCGCTGGGGGAGTCTTCGCAGTTCCGGGTCGCGGTCACCGAATGGCTGCGCGACCACCGCAAGGACGCCCTCGACCCGAACGCCCCCGATTCCGTCGCCGCCGCGGCCGCCGCCGTGCTCCTTGGCGAGGCCGGCGCGGCCGGACGGGTCCGGCTGGTGGCGAAGAACGCCGAGGAGACGGCGTTGCGCGCCGAACGAGATGCCGCGCTGGCCCGCAACCAGCGGCTCGAGACCGAACTGGCCCAGCTGCGCGAAGAGTTGCGCGAGGCCAAGGAGATCGCCAGTGGCGCGCGGGGTGAACGCGAGGCCGAGGTCGAAAAACTGTTGAAGCGCTTGCGAGAGCAAGGTGTCCAGCTGCGTCAGGCCAAGGACGCGGTCGCCGAGGCTCGCGCCGAAGTGGAGAGCGGCGGCGCCGAGAGCGCCGCGGAGATCAAGGCGCTGAAGGCCCAGCTGGACCGCGAGAGGCAGCGGGTCGCGGCCGAGCGGGCGCGCGCGGAGAAGGCCGTCACCGACGCTGAGATCGCCCGTCAGTCCGCCCGCGAGGCGCGTCAGGCCGACGAGGTCAGGCTCGGGCTGCTGCTGGACACCATCGAAGGCGCCGTCGGCGGGCTTCGCCGGGAGCTTTCGGTGAGCGCGCGGGGCCAGCGCCCGGCGGACATGGTCCGCGGCGCGACGTCGGGTCTCGGGGCGGGCGGCAAGATCCAGGACGTCACCGCGCTCGACCGGCATCTCGCGTTGCCCAACGTGCACCTGATCGTCGACGGCTACAACGTCACGAAGACCGGCTACCCGGAACTGGCGCTTTCCGATCAGCGCGACCGGCTGATCCACCAGCTTTCCGCGCTCGCCGCGCGGACTTCGGCCGAGGTCACCGTCGTGTTCGACGGTGCCGGTGTGCTCTCCGTGCCCGCGGCCGTGCCGCGCGGGGTGCGGGTGCTGTTCTCCGAACGCGGCGTCCTCGCGGACGACGTCATCCGGTCCCTGGTCGCGGCCGAGCCGCCGGGGCGCCCGATGGTGGTCGCGAGCACGGACCGCGCGGTGGCGGACTCGGTGCGGCGCAAGGGCGCGCATCCGGTGCCGTCCGCGGTACTGGTGTCGCGGCTCAGCCGGGTCTGAAGTCCGGTAGGGCGTACTTACGGCGGGCGGGTCGGGATCGCAGGTCCGTGAAGGACCCCAGTACATGAAGGACCCCTTCCTTGCGCCTAGGTACAGGAAGGGGTCCTTCATGTACCTCACGCAAGAAGCGCCACAGGTCACGCGGTAGGTACCTAGAGGAGGCTCGCCAGAACTGTCCTTGCCACTCACGAGGCCGAAACTGTCGGTGGTCGCTCTTAATGTGCACCTCACCACTGAAAGTGAGGAGTCGAGATGGACGGCAAGGCCATCGCCGATATAGCGGATATAGAGACCTTCGTCATCGATTGCGACCGTTGTGCGGTCCGCGGTGACGCATGTCATGACTGTGTCGTCAGTGTCCTTCTCGGCGCGCCGCCGGCGCTCGAATGGGACGTCGACGAGCGGAGGGCGGTCGACGCGCTCGCGGAAGCCGGGATGGTCCCGCGCCTCCGGATGGTCGAAATCGTGGGGCAGGAGCGCCGGAAATCCGCCTGAGACACGCCACGACCGGGGCATTCGACGAGTGGTCGATCCGATCGGGTGAACGGTAGGTAGTCGTGACCAGCCCCAGGATGTAACGCCTGTCACACCTTTCCGCTCATGCTGGTCCGAAGGTGTTTCGGCGCATCACGGAGAGTTTTTGCGCCTGCCATGGTGGACGTGGTGCCTGTGGTTTCGTAACCTGTCCGAGATCTCGTGGCCGGAAGTCGTCGCCAGACGGCGACACGGGATCGCCACTGAAGCAGCTTTGTCGGGGAGTTGCGCCAGAACCAGCCGTACGCCAAACCTGTTGCGATAGCACTCGGCCAGGCGCACGGCGGGAACGCGGAGAACCGCGCGGGCCTCACGGTCGGCGTCGCGGCTTCGCGGAAGAGGGCCCCCGACCTCTTCGTCCCGGGTTCTGAGTCGGTGGCCGACAGCAAAGGAGACACGCGCGACCGTGCAGTCGCATCCAGTCAAGCGCGTGGTGTCAGGAGCTTTGGCCGCGGCCGCGGTGATCACCGCCGTAACGGTCGCCCAGCCTGCTGCCACTGCTGCCCCAGCCCCCGCCCTCCAACAGCCCCCGTCCGGTTCGGACGCTCTCGCCAAGTACCGCGACCTCGCGGCACAGGCGGAGAAGGCGAACGAAGACCTCCTCAAGGCGAAGGACGATCTCGCCGCGAAGCAGGCAGAACTCGACAAGGCCACGGCGGACGCCGCCGCCGCCAAGGACCTCGGTGTCAAGGCGGCCGGTGACGAGAAGACGTTCCAGGCCGAGGTGAACAAGTTCGCCGGTGCCTCCTTCACCAGCGGTGTGCAGCTGAACAAGCTGTCGTCGCTGCTGTCGGGCGCGTCGACCCAGGACTTCCTGGAGCGCTCCTCGGCGCTCGAGGTCCTGGCCGCGAACAAGAACACCGCCCTGACCAACCTGAGCGGTGCCGTCGCCCAGGCGGCGGCAGCGGCGAAGCAGGCGGCTGACGCCCAGAACACGGCGACCGCGGCCCGTGACACGGCCGCCAAGCTGACCACGGACATCGAGGCGCGCCAGAAGACGCTGAACGACCAGCTGAAGGAGATTCAGCGGGCCAGCGGCAACCTGAGCACCGCGGACCGCAACGCCCAGAAGGACAAGGGCGGCGCGTTCCCCAACCTGCCCGCTCCGGGTCCCGCCGCGGCGGCGGCCCTGTCGGCCGCCAAGAGCAAGCTCGGCAGCCCGTACGGCTGGGGCGACGTCGGCCCCTCGTCGTTCGACTGCTCGGGTCTGATGCTGTGGGCGTACAAGCAGGCCGGTCTCACCCTGCCGCGGTCGAGCCGTCAGCAGTCGACCTTCGGCGCTCCGGTGCAGAGGTCGCAGCTCCAGCCGGGCGACCTGGTGTTCTACAACTCGCCGGTTTCGCACGTCGGCATGTACGTCGGCAACGGCATGATGGTGCACGCGCCGACCACCGGTGACGTCGTCAAGGTGTCGCCGCTGCAGAACAACTACGTCGGGGCCCGTCGCCCGACCGCTTGATCGAACACCCGAAAAGGGGCGGTACCGCGCGAGCGGTGCCGCCCCTTTCGCCTGCGGAGGGCCAAGTAGCCTGCAGAGGTGCTGAGGACCCTGCTGGTGACCAACGACTTCCCGCCCCGGCCAGGCGGCATCCAGAACTACCTGAACTCGCTGGCCACCCGCCTGCCCGCGGACGACCTCGTCGTCTACGCGCCCTCCTGGGAATCGAGCACCGGTTCGCACGGCGAGTTCGACGCCGCCGCCCCCTTCGAGGTGGTGCGCCATCCGACGTCGCTCATGCTGCCGACCCCGGACGTGCTCAAGCGGGCGAAGGAGATCATGCGCGCCCGCGACTGCGAGGCCGTCTGGTTCGGCGCGGCCGCGCCGCTGGCGTTGCTCGGACAGCCGCTGCGGGCCGCGGGCGCCCGCCGGGTGCTGGCGTCGACGCACGGCCACGAGGTCGGCTGGTCGATGCTCCCGGGTTCGCGGCAGGCGTTGCGCCGGATCGGCGACACCGTCGACGTGATCACCTACGTCAGCAAGTACACGCGCTCCCGGTTTTCGGCCGCCTTCGGCCCGATGGCGGGGCTGGAGATGCTCCCGTGCGGTGTCGACACCGCGCTTTACCGGCCGGACCCGGCCGCGGGCAAGGAAATCCGCGAGCGGCACGGCCTCGGCGACCGTCCGACGATCGTGTGCGTTTCGCGCCTGGTGCCGCGCAAGGGCCAGGACATGCTGATCAAGATCCTGCCCGAACTCCGCAAACGGATCCCGGACGTGGCGCTGCTGCTCGTCGGCGGTGGCCCGTACCGCAAGACGCTCACCGGGCTGGTCGAGGCGATGGGGGTCGCGGACAGCGTCGTCATCACCGGATCGGTGCCGTGGAAGGAGTTGCCCGCGCACTACAACGCCGGTGACGTCTTCGCGATGCCGGCGCGGACGCGCGGGAAGGGACTCGACGTCGAGGGCCTTGGCATCGTGTACCTGGAGGCTTCGGCGTCCGGGCTGCCGGTCGTCGCCGGGAATTCCGGGGGCGCGCCGGAAACGGTGCTGGACGAGGTCACCGGGCACGTCGTCGACGGCCGCGACGAGCAGCAGCTGCGAGAGACGCTGGCCGCGTTGCTGGCGGATCCGGTGCGGGCGCGGCGCATGGGGGCCGCCGGTCGCGAATGGGTGGGCGAGAACTGGCGATGGGACACCATGGCGGACAGGCTTTCCGGGCTGCTCGACGGCGATGCCGTCGCGGCCGTGCGCTGAGCAGTCAGGGTTCGTAGCGCGCCGGGTGCTTCGGGTCGTCGACGCGGACCACCACGTCGGACAGCGCCGACGGGTCGACTTCCTGTTCGTAGCGCTCGTAGGCGGGGAGCGCCCATGCGTCCGGCACCCGCCGCTTGAGCGCGGCAGGTGAGAGCCACAGGTGCACGCTCAGGTCGAAAGCGAGCCCCGCGCCGAAGAGGAACTCGCCGTCCAGCAGGACGACACCGCCTTTGGGCAGCTCGACGCGTTCGGCGCGGGTGGCGCGATCGCGGACCGGATCCCACAGCGACGGGAGGACCAGTCCGCTGCCGTCCTCGGCGAGCGGGTCGAGTACCTCGCGGCGCAGTGCGCCGAGGTCGAGCCAGTCGCTGTAGCGCGAGTCCGGATCCTGTTTGCCGCGTTCGAAACGCAGCGAGGCGGGGCGGAGGAAGTCGTTCGCCGAGATCCGCAACGCCGCGTGACCGGCGATCCGCAGGGGATCGACCAGGGCATCGGCGAGTTCTGTGGTGTTGGTCGCACCGGCCGCGCCGTCGACGGCGACCGCGATCCGGCGGCGGTCGGTGATCGCCGTGATGCGTTCGGTCAGTTCGGAGACCAGCAGAGCGGGAGAAATCGGACGGTAGCGCACGGAAAGAGATCCTCCACCCGGACCGGTGACCGTCGCACGGTACACCCGATGGGATGATGGCCCGGTGACCAAAGCAACGGCCAAAACAGCCGGAAGTGGTTGGCAGGTAGGCGTTTCCCAGACCGTGCCGTACAACAGCACACAGGTGTGGGACTTCCTGGTCGGACGTGAAGGCGTGGGCATCTGGCTCGGCCCCGGTGCCGAACTCGGCCACGAGCCGGGCGCGGGGTACGAGACGGCCAACGGGACGACCGGCGAGATCCGCCGTCGCTCCGAGGGCGACAAGCTCCGCCTGACCTGGCGGCCGAAGGACTGGGACCACGACTCGACCCTGCAGATCACGGTGAGCGGCACCGAGCAGAAGACCACGCTCCGTTTCCACCAGGAATGGCTCGCGGGCGCCGACGAGCGCGAAGAACAGCGGGCATACTGGACCGAAGTGACCGAGCGAGTGGTGGCCGCGCTGGCCGAACGCTGACCGGCGCGCCGGGGGAGGCGTACCGATGGGGGAACCGAAGAACCTGGCCTGGGATCTCGTCCAGGAACCACACCGGGTCTCGGCGCTGCTGCGCGAAGAGGGCCCGGCCCGCAAGGTCCGGATGCCGCGCGGCCTGGACGCCTGGATCGTCACCGGATACGCCGAAGCCCGCGCGATCCTCGCGGATTCCCGCGTCGGCAAGGATCCGGTGGCCATCCGGCGGCTCTTCGAACGCGACGGCTTCGAATCCGCGGCCGACAGCGCCGTACGCGCGCTCGGCGCGCACATGCTCAACACGGATCCGCCGGACCACACGCGGCTGCGCAAACTGGTCAACCAGGCCTTCACCTCGCGCACCGTTTCCCGGCTGCGGCCGAGGATCGAGCAGATCACCGCGGAACTGCTGGACGGCATCGGCGACGCCGAACGCGTCGACCTGCTGCCGTCCTTCGCCGTCCCGTTGCCGATCCGGGTGATCTGCGAACTGCTCGGCGTCCACGCGGGCGACCAGCCGGCGTTCGCGACGTGGTCGAACACGATGCTCGCCTGGTCGACGCCCGAAGAGCTCCAAGCCGCGGCCGCGAAGATGCACGCGTACCTCGTCGACCTCATCGAAGAAAAGCGCGCCGAGCCCGCCGGCGACCTGCTTTCGGGCCTGATCCACGCCAGTGACGAAGGCGATTCGCTCGCCGCGGACGAATTGCTGGCCATGGCGTTCCTGCTGCTGGTGGCGGGGTTCGAGACGACGGTCAACCTGATCGCGAACAGTGTCCTGGCGCTGCTCCGGGAGCCGGACCAGCTGGCCGCCCTCCGCGGGAATCCCGCCCTGCTGCCCGGCGCGGTCGAGGAGTTCCTGCGCTACGACGGCGCGATCCACCTGGCGACCATCCGGTTCACCAAGGAACCCGTGCCGGTCGGTGACGTCGAGATCCCGGCGGGCGAATTCGTGCTCGTCTCCCTGCTCGGCGCGAACCGGGACGCCGCGCGGTTCGAGGACCCGCACCGGCTGGACGTCACGCGGCCGGCCTCGGGGCATCTCGCGTTCGGGCACGGGATCCACCACTGCGTCGGCGCCCCGCTGGCCCGTCTGGAGGCCGAGATCGCCTTGCGCGGGCTGCTGGAGAGGTTCCCCGCCCTCGCCCTGGACGCCGAACCGGAAACCTTGCGGTGGAGGGAAAGCTCCCTCGTCCACGGCCTGGAAACCCTCCCTGTGCGCCTGCGCTGAGGAGGACGTGTCGTAGGGTCGCCGGATGGACGCCGCCGAACTCCTCGCGCTCGACGCGGAACACGTCTGGCACCCGTACGGGCCGATGCCGAGCACGATCGATTCCCTGCTCGTGCGCGAGGCGAGCGGGGTCCGGCTCACCCTCGACGACGGCCGCGAACTGATCGACGGCATGTCGTCCTGGTGGGCGGCGATCCACGGCTACCGGAACCCGGTGCTGGACGCGGCGCTGGCCGAGCAGGCGGGCCGGATGAGTCACGTGATGTTCGGCGGGCTCACCCACGAAC
This sequence comes from Amycolatopsis sp. lyj-108, assembly GCF_046549005.1. Classification (NCBI taxonomy): domain Bacteria; kingdom Bacillati; phylum Actinomycetota; class Actinomycetes; order Pseudonocardiales; family Pseudonocardiaceae; genus Amycolatopsis; species Amycolatopsis sp. lyj-108. Next base: position 72,625 of record NZ_JAJPWQ010000015.1, read on the forward strand.
CGGCCATCAGGCTGGCGAAGACGCTGGTCGACCTCGCCCCGGAGGGCTTGCGGCACGTCTTCCTGTGCGATTCGGGGTCGGTGTCGGTCGAGGTCGCCGTCAAGATGTGCCTGCAGTACTGGCAGTCGGTGGGGCGCAAGGAAAAGCGGCGCCTGATGACCTGGCGCGGCGGCTATCACGGCGACACGTTCACGCCGATGAGCGTCTGCGATCCCGAGGGCGGGATGCACGCGCTGTGGCGCGGGATCCTGCCGGACCAGCTGTTCCTGCCCAAGCCGCCGGGTGGTTTCGCCGACGAGCCGGATCCGGCGTACCTCGACCTGCTCGCGACCGAGATCGAACGGCACGCGGGCGAACTGGCCGCGATCATCGTCGAGCCCGTCGTGCAGGGCGCCGGCGGCATGCGGTTCCACCCGCCCGCGTACCTGCGCGCGCTGCGCGAGCTCACCGAGGCCAACGACGTCCTGCTCATCTTCGACGAGATCGCCACCGGTTTCGGCCGCACCGGCACGATGTTCGCCGCCGAACACGCCGGAGTCACGCCGGACGTCCTGTGCCTCGGCAAGGCGCTGACCGGTGGTTACCTCACGATGGCGGCGGCGCTGTGCACGCCGGAGATCGCCGACGGGATCTCGCGCGGTGAACTGCCGGTGCTGGCGCACGGCCCGACCTTCATGGCGAACCCGCTGTCCTCGGCCGTCGCCAACGCGTCGCTGGGGATCCTGGCCGAAGGCGGCTGGAAGTCCGACGTCCCACGGATCGAGGCCGCGCTGAAGGCCGGGCTCGAACCGGCTCGTGCGCTGTCTTCGGTCGCCGACGTGCGGGTGCTCGGCGCCATCGGCGTGGTGGAACTGGACCATCCCGTGGACATGGCGGTGGCGACCGAGGTCCTCACGGAGAACGGGGTCTGGCTGCGCCCGTTCCGGAACCTGATCTACACGATGCCGCCCTACATCTCCGAGGCGGACGACCTCGCCGCGATCACTTCCGCAATGGTCTCGGCCGCACAGAAAGCGTAAAAACGGCGAAATTCAGCACAAAGAGTGTGACCGTGGCCACAGGAAACCGGGAAGGCCACGCTCGGTACAGAGCGTGGTCATGAGTTGATCTTGGTAAGGCCAACGGGCGAGTCCGATCGGGACCCGTCTCGGGTGCTTTGTCGCAAATAGGTGTTACGTCCTAGTTCCTCGACGCACAAGCAAACCTGAGAAACCTTTGCGTAGCGGACTTTTGCGCGCCGATCGGGTTTCCTGCCCCCATGATCGACTTCGTTGGTGACGAGCACGACACCGGGCCCCCGGGCCGCCGCAATCCCGCAAAGACCCTCCTGAAGAACCTTCGCCACGACCTCCCGGCTTCGGTCGTCGTCTTCCTCGTGGCGGTCCCGCTCTCGCTCGGCGTCGCACACGCCGCCGGAGCCCCCTTGCTCGCCGGACTCATCTCCGCCGTCGTCGGCGGAGTCGTCGCGAGCCTCTTCGGCGCCTCCGCCCTGCAAGTCAGCGGTCCCTCCGCCGCGCTGACGATCGTCATCGCGGAGACCATCTCGACCTTCGGCTGGGCAGCCACCTGCGCGATCACCGCCGCGGCGGGCGTGGTCCAGATCGTCTTCGGCGTCTGCCGCGTCGCCCGCGCCACGCTGGTGATCTCGCCCGCCATCGTGCACGGCCTGCTCGCCGGGATCGGGCTGATCCTCGTCCTCGGCCAGCTGCACGTCGTACTCGGCGGAGCGGCGCAAGGCTCCACGATCGCGAACATCCTCGCGCTGCCGGGCCGGATCGTCGGTCACCACGACCAGGCCGCGCTGATCGGCGTGGTCACCGTCGGCGTCCTGCTGGCGTGGACCAGGATGCCGGCTTCGGTACGCCGCGTCCCCGGTCCGCTCGCCGCCGTCGCGCTCGCGACCGGCCTTTCCGTCGCGGCGGGGATGGACCTGCCGCGCGTCGACCTCCCGAACGGCTTGCCGGGGCTGGGTTTCGTCCCCGAGGTGCCGTCCGGGTCCATGGCGGCGATCATCGCCGCCGTCCTCTCCATCGCGCTCATCGCCAGCTTGGAGAGCCTGCTTTCCGCCGTCGCCATCGACAAGCTGCGCGAAGGCCCGCGCACCGACCTCAACCGCGAACTGATCGGACAGGGCCTGGCGAACGCCGCGGCCGGTTCGCTCGGCGGATTCCCGGTCACCGGCGTCGTCGTGCGCACCATGACCAACTTCGAAGCGGGCGCCCGGACCAGGATGTCGGCGATCCTGCACAGCGCCTGGATCCTCGGCTGCTGCCTGTTCCTGGCAGGCGCGCTGCGGCTGATCCCGCTCGCCGCGCTCGCCGGTCTCCTCGTCTACGTCGGCGCCAAACTGGTCAACCTCACCAATCTTCGCGAGGTCCGCCGCCACGGCGACCTGCCGGTCTACCTCGCGACCCTGCTCGGCGCGGTCGCCGTCAACCTGCTCACCGGCGTCGCCGCGGGGATCGTGGCGGCGCTCGCGCTGATGCTGCGCCGGATGCTGTTCTCCGGGATCCACGTCGAACCGGACGGCCCGCGGACCCGCGTCGTCATCGAAGGCGCGCTCACTTTTCTTTCCGTACCAAGGCTCACGAGCGTTCTGGCCACAGTCCCCGGGCGTTCCGAGGTGACGCTGGAACTGTTCGTCGACTACCTCGACCACGCCGCTTTCGACTGCCTGCGCGGCTGGCAGCGCGCGTACGAACGCGCCGGGGGCACCGTGGTCGTCGACGAGATCGGGCATCCGTGGTTCGGACGCGGCAAGGCTGGCGTGCCGACCGTGCGCCGCGGCGTCGCGTCACGGGTGGTGCCGCGCTGGCTCGCGCCATGGTCGCAATGGCAGGCCGAACACCTCGAACTGCCGAGCCAGCGCGGTGGCAGCGCCCCGTTGTGCCGTGGTGCTTCGGAGTTCCAGCGGCGGACGGCGCCGCTGCTGCGGAGCACCTGGGACGGGCTGGCGAACGGGCAGCGGCCGCATACCTTGTTCATCACCTGCGGCGACGCGCGGATCGTGCCGAACCTCATCACCACCAGCGGTCCGGGAGACCTGTTCACCGTGCGGAACATCGGAAACCTCGTCCCGCACGCCGGTGCCGACGCGGATTTCTCCGTGGGGGCGGCGATCGAGTACGCCGTCGGGTTGCTGCGGGTGCGGGAAGTGGTGGTGTGCGGGCATTCCGGCTGTGGCGCGATGAAGGCGCTGCTCGGGGACGCGCCCGCCGGGCTCACGCAACTGAGGGGCTGGCTGCGCCACGGCGAGGAAACCTTGCGGCGCAGGGAAAGGGAGGGACCGGTGCTGCTCGACGGTGCCCGTCCCGCGCACGAAAGCGATCAGCTCGCCCTGCACAACGTGGTGCAGCAACTGGAAAACCTGCGCTCGTATCCGGTCGTCGACGCGGCGCTGGCGCGTGGCGAACTCCGGCTCACGGGTATGTACTTCGACGTCGGCGAGGCGAACGTGTCGCTGCTCGACGAGGTGCCGCGGTCGTTCACCTCGGCCGCGACGCCGGTGAAGTCCTGAGCGCGTAACGGCCAGGCTCGCGCGTGAAGGGGCACTTCACCCCAGCCCAAGTACATGAAGGACCCCTTCCTTGCGCCTAGGTGCAGGAAGGGGTCCTTCATGTACTTCGGGCAGCACGCAAGAAGCGCCGCAGGTCACCCGAATCGCCACTCACGACCCACCGGAGTTGACCGGGCGGCCGACCGATACATCCCAGGATTCGGGAGCCCGTAAGGCTTTTCGCCACACGGAGGACATCTCCGGGCAACAAACCGAGCCGAAAGTGGGCCACGCCACCCGACAGTAGGGTGATATTCACTCGATAGGGTGGTGCATATCGGACAATTCACCAGTTATCTGGTGATCATGATGGTGATCATCAAAAAACCTCTCGCCGTGCTTCGGCACGACCTGCCCGCCTCGCTGGTGGTGTTCCTCGTCGCCGTCCCGCTCTCACTCGGGATCGCTCTCGCGTCGGGGGCGCCGATCGTCGCGGGGTTGATCGCCGCCGTGGTGGGAGGTGTGGTCGCCGGAGCCCTCGGCGGCTCCCCGCTTCAGGTCAGCGGTCCGGCCGCCGGGTTGACGGTGATCATGGCCGAAACCATCGCGACCTTCGGCTGGGCGACCACCTGCGCGATCACCGTCGTCGCGGGCGCGCTCCAGATCCTGCTCGGGCTGAGCCGCATCGCCCGCGCGGCGCTCGCGATCTCGCCCGCCATCGTCCACGGCATGCTCGCCGGTATCGGCGTCACGATCGTCCTCGGCCAGCTCCATGTCGTACTGGGCGGAACGGCACAGAGCTCGGCGCTCAAGAACATCGCCGAACTGCCCGCGCAGATCGTCGGCCACCACGACACCGCCGCGTTGATCGGCGTGCTCACCATCGGCATCCTGCTGCTGTGGCCGCGGCTTCCGCGGTCCGTCCGCAAGGTGCCCGGTCCGCTCGCCGCGATCGCGCTGGTGACCGTGCTGTCCGTCGCCACCGGGATGACCCTGCCCCGCGTCAACCTGCCGGGTGACCTGCTCAACATCCGCTTCGCGCCCGAATTCCCGGACGCGGGCTGGGGCGCGTTCGCCGTCGCGGTCATCACCATCGCGCTGATCGCCAGCGTGGAAAGCCTGCTGTCGGCCGTCGCCGTCGACAAGATGCACACCGGACCGCGGTCGAACCTCGACCGCGAACTGATCGGGCAGGGTGCCGCGAACATGACCTCCGGCGCGCTGGGCGGGCTCCCGGTCACCGGTGTGATCGTCCGAAGCTCCACCAACGTCGCCGCCGGCGCCCGCACCCGGGTGTCCGCGATCCTGCACGGCGTCTGGATCCTGGTGTTCGTCGCCGCGTTCGCCGGGCTGATCCAGAACATCCCGCTCGCGGCGCTGGCGGGACTGCTCGTCCACGTCGGCGCGAAACTGGTCAACCCCGGCCATATGAAGCAGGTCCTCAAGCACGGTGATCTGGGGCTGTACCTGGTGACGCTCGCCGGTGTCGTCGTCTTCGACCTGCTCACCGGCGTCCTGCTCGGTATCGCGCTTTCGGTGCTGCTGATGCTGCGGCGCACCGTGTGGTCCGGGATCCACGCCGAACGCGACGGCGACGAATGGCGCGTCGTCGTCGAAGGTGTCCTGACGTTCCTCTCGGTGCCGAGGCTCAGCCGGGTGCTCGCGACCGTGCCCGACGGCGCGAAGGTGACCCTGGAGCTTGTCGTCGACTACCTTGACCACGCCGCTTTCGAGAGCCTTTCGAACTGGCAGCAGGCGCACGAACGCTCCGGCGGGCAGGTGACCGTCGACGAGATCGGGCATCCGTGGTTCGCCAACGGCAAATCCGGCGATCCCACGCTGACCAGGACGGCCGCGATGCGTTCGGTGCCGCGGTTCCTCGCGCCGTGGTCCGACTGGCAGGCCAAGGACGTCGAGGTGCCTGGCCAGCGCGGCGGACCCACACGGCGCGGGGCGACCGAGTTCCAGCGGCGCACGGCCGCGCTCATGCAACCCGCGCTCAGCAAGCTGGCGGGCGGCCAGTCGCCGCACACCTTGTTCATCACCTGCGGCGACGCGCGGATCGTGCCGAACATGATCACCACGAGCGGCCCCGGTGACCTGTTCACCGTCCGCAACATCGGGAACCTGGTGCCCGCCCGCCGGGCCGACCCGTCGATGGGTGCCACCGTCGAGTTCGCCGTCGGCGTGCTGAAGGTGCGCGAGATCGTGGTCTGCGGGCACTCCGGCTGCGGCGCGATGCAGGCGCTGGCCACCGGCGCCCCCGACGGTGCGCCGATGCTGGCGTCCTGGCTGCGGCACGCCGAGCCGAGCGCGCATCGCGACGTCCCGGTGACCCTCGACGGCGAACGCCCGGACAGGCACGTCGATCGGCTGGCGCTGCAGAACGTGCTTCAGCAGCTGGAGCACCTGCGTCACTATCCGCTGATCGCCGAGTCGGAGGCACGCGGCGAACTGCACCTGACCGGGATGTACTTCGACGTCGGGGCGGCGCAGGTCTACCTGTCGGACGACGAGAGCCCGGCGTTCGCCCCGGTCGGTGTCGTGACCACCGTGCCCGATCGGGAGAGCTGAAGGACGCTTTCCCCGCATGCCACGAGGTGAAAGCGCCCTTCACCCGATCGCATGCGGGGATGGTCCCCTTCAGCCTCCCTGTAGACCGACCCACTAAGTTCAACGCACGTGAGCATGCTGGTCATGACCGGCACCGGTACGGGTGTCGGCAAGACGATCTCCACCGCCGCCATCGCCGCGCTGGCCGCCGGTCAGGGCCAACGCGTCGCCGTGCTGAAACCGGCGCAGACCGGGGTCGGCCCCGACGAGCCGGGTGATCTCGCCGACGTGCTCCGGCTCGCCGGTCCGGTCACCACCCGTGAGCTGCGGCGATACCCGGATCCGCTGTCGCCGGAGGCGGCGGCCAGGCTCTCGGGACTGCCGACGCTCGGCCCGAGTGAGATCGCCGCCGCGGCGAGCGACCTCAACGGCGAACACGACCTCACCCTGATCGAGGGCGCGGGCGGCCTGCTGGTCCGGTTCGACGCCGACGGGGCCACGCTGGCCGACGTCGCGTGGTCGCTCGGCGCGCTGGTCATCCTTGTGGCCGAGGCGGGGCTGGGCACGCTCAACGCGACCGCGCTGACCGCCGAGGTCGCGACCAAACGCGGGCTCACCGTGGCCGGGGTGATCATCGGCTCGTGGCCGGAGGAGCCGGATCTGGCGGCGGTGTCGAACCTGCGTGACCTGCCGGTCGCCGCCGGTGCCCCGCTGCTGGGCGTGCTGCCCGCCGGGCTGGGCACGGCCACTCCCGAGGAGTTCGCCGACCGGGCGAGGGCCGGCCTCTCGCCGTGGTTCGGCGGGGAGTTCGACCCGGAATGCTTCGTCGGCCAGGCGTCGGCCAAGAAGTGACCTGCGTCGCTGTGGCCGAGGCGCCCGGTCGTGCACGATGATGTGCCTTTGCTTCACCGCCCCACCCCGAACAGGAGCCGCCCCGTGACCACAGCCCCGGAGACCGTCGACATCCTCGCCGTGGCGCGTGACCAGGTCCTCGAGCGTGGTGTCGGACTCGCCGAAGAGCAGATCCTCGAAGTCCTGCGGCTCGACGACGACCACCTGACCGACCTGCTGGCGCTGGCCCACGAGGTCCGCATGCGCTGGTGCGGCCCCGAGGTCGAGGTCGAGGGCATCATCAGCCTCAAGACCGGCGGCTGCCCCGAGGACTGCCACTTCTGTTCGCAGTCCGGGCGTTTCCCGACGCCGGTGCGTTCGGCGTGGCTGGACATCCCCGGCCTGGTCAAGGCCGCCCGCCAGACCGCGGAGACCGGCGCGACCGAGTTCTGCATCGTCGCCGCCGTCCGCGGCCCCGACAAGCGGCTGCTCTCGCAGGTCCGCGAGGGGATCAAGGCCATCCGCGAGGACGGCAACGACATCCAGATCGCCTGCTCGCTCGGCATGCTCACCCAGGAGCAGGTCGACGAACTCGTCGAGATGGGCGTGCACCGCTACAACCACAACCTGGAGACCGCGCGGTCGCATTTCGCGAACGTCGTCACCACGCACACGTGGGAAGAGCGGTGGGAGACCCTGCGCATGATCCGCGAGGCGGGCATGGAGGTCTGCTGCGGCGGCATCATCGGCATGGGGGAGAGCATCGAACAGCGCGCCGAGTTCGCCGCGCAGCTGGCCGAGCTGAACCCCGACGAGTGCACGATGAACTTCCTCATCCCGCAGCCGGGTACGCCGTACGAGGGATACGAGATCGTCGAGGGCAAGGACGCGCTGCGCACCGTGGCCGCGTTCCGGCTGGCGATGCCCCGTCCGCTGCTCCGCTTCTCCGGCGGCCGTGAGCTGACCTTCGGCGACCTCGGCACCAAACAGGGCATGCTCGGCGGCATCAACGCGATCATCGTCGGCAACTACCTGACCAACCTCGGCCGCCCGGCCACCGCGGACCTGGAGATGCTCGACGAGCTGAAGATGCCGGTGAAGGCGATCAGTGACGTCCTCTGACCGGCCCGCGTTCTGCGTCCACTGTGGACAGCCGTCCGACGCCGGCGCGGAACATCCCGCTTGTCACAACCCGAGAACGGCACTCGAACCGCCGCGCTACTGCACGTACTGCGCGCGGCGGATGGTCGTCCAGATCACCCCGGTGGGCTGGACGGCCAAGTGCAGCCGTCATGGTGAACTCGCCGGCTGACTTCCCTCCCGCAATTCGTCATCTAATTGCGGTAGTTGCGCGCGCAACCACCGCAACCAGATGACGAATTGCGGGAGATACGCGGCGGGTTGCGTGCGCTGGGGGCGTCATTGGTTACGCTCTGCACAAGCAGTTCGAGGGAGGAGTCCGGGGTTGGGCGAGACGACCGGTAAACCGGCGCACCTGTCTTCCAGCGTGCCCGACCCCTGGTCGGTGCCCGTGCTGCCGAGGCCGCGCCGTCCGTTCCCCAAGGTCGTCGTCAAGGCCGATCTGCTGCCGGCGGTGAGCGTCCTGTCCACGGCGGGACTGCTCGGCTTCCCGCTGGCCTGGCTGTGGGCGCGGCTCGCGCCGCCACAGCGGATGCGGGTGATCAACGACCGCGGTGGCCTCGCCCCGCTGGAACTGGAGAGCTGGCACCGCTTCGACGACCTTGCCGTCTACGGTTTCCTCGCACTCGGCGCCGGGCTGCTGATCGGCATCGTGACCTGGCTGCTGCGGGAGCGCCGCGGCCCGGTCGTGCTGATCGCCGCGACCGGCGGAGCGACCCTCGCGGGCTGGCTGGGGACGACGATGGGGGTCGCGTTCGCCAACGGACGCTACGAGATCGCCTCGACGCCCGCCGTCGGTGACGTCATCGCGAAGGCGCCGCAGATCGAATCCCCGTGGATCATGCTCGCCGCGCCGCTGATGACCACGCTGGCCTACACGCTGCTGACCGCGTGGAACGGACGGGAAGACCTGGGTCGCCGCCTCGGCTGACGAATTTCCTCTAGGGTGGGCGGCAACTTCTCTAGGGGGCTCTCTCTTGACCGACGACATCGAGGTTTCCCGGCACAACGCCGTCCGGTTCCCGGGCATCAGCCCGCGCGCCTACGAACACCCCGTCGACCGCGGCGCCTTGGCCACCTTGCGCGCGGTTCCCGGATTCGCGCAGGTCGTGAAGGCGGTTTCCGGTTTCTACGCCGAACGCGGCGAGCGGCTCATGGCGCTCGCGTCCGGAATCCGGGTCGGGCCGACGCAGTATCCGGAGCTGGACAAACTGCGCAACGAATGCGCCGAGACACTCGACCTCGACCGCGTGCCGAACCTGTTCGTCGCCCGCAGCCCCGAGGTCAACGCGCAGACGATCGGCATGGACGAGCCGTTCATCGTGCTCAACACCGCGGCCGTCGAGGCGATGGACCTCGCGTCGCTGCGGTTCGTGATCGGGCACGAGATGGGGCACGTGCTGTCCGGGCACGCGGTGTACCGCACGATCCTGCTGCGGCTGATCAATCTCCAGATGTCGATGTCGTGGACACCGGTGAGCGCGATCGGCATCCGCGTCGTCATCGCCGCGCTGCGCGAGTGGTACCGCAAGGCCGAACTGTCCTGCGACCGCGCCGGGCTGCTGTGCTCGCAGGACCCGACGGCGGCGCTGCGCTCGCAGATCCTCGTCGCGGGCGGGATCGACCCGTCGAAGATCGACATCCCGGCGTTCCTGAAGCAGGCGGCGGAATACGAGTCGGTCGAGGACATCCGCGACAGCTACCTGAAGCTGCGTTACGTCGAGACGATGTCGCATCCGCTGGCCGTCGTGCGCGCCGCGCAACTGCAGAAGTGGGCCGCGTCGGAGGACTACCGGGGGATCCTGGCCGGCGAGTACCCGCGCCGGGACGCGGACGCGCCGTCGTCCACCTGGACCGACGACCTGAAGTCGGCCGCGAAGTCGTACAAGGACTCCTGGAACAGCTCGGCCGACCCGCTGACGAAGGTGTTCAGCGACGTCGGCGAGGCGGTGTCCGGGGCGGCGGGCAAGGTGTGGAGCAAGTTCGGCGGGGGTAGCGGTCCGGACGAGGAGTCGGCGCCGGAGTCGGGTAAGTAGCGTCTCGCGCGTGCTATGAAAGGCCCCTTCATTGCAAATTTTGCAATGAAGGGGCCTTTCATAGCGTTTGAGGGGGGCTTAGTTCAGGTTCGAGGACGCGCGTGCCGGCGTCAGCCTGAGTACGGGCTGAAGGGGACTTTCCCCGCGTCTCGTGTGGTGAAGGGAGCTTTCGTCGCGTGGCATGCGAGGAAGGCGTCCTTCGCACCGCGGCCTCAGTTCAGGTTCGAGGGGCGGGTGAACTCGCCGAGTTCCCCCGGCGGCATCGGGACCGCGCCGAGGGTGCTGAGGAACCCGGCCTCCCGCGTCAGCAGCCGGCACGCGATCCGCAGCCGCCGCAGCGGGTTGGTCTCCTCCAGCAGGCGCTGCCGGTCCTCCATCGGGAGCAGGCAGTCCGCGGTGAGCCGGTAGGCGAGGGCCGCGATGTCGCCGTCCTCGGGCGGGGTGGTCCAGTCGTCGGCGTCCCAGGCGGATTCGCAGTAGCGCCGGTGCGCGGCCTTCGCGACGTCGGCGAGCCTGTTCACGGTGTCGCCGGGCACCGTGGCGACCTGGTCGTCGGGCACCCACTCGACCGCGCCGATCAGGTACGGCGCGGAAACGCGGTCGATCTCGAGCAGCCGGAACCGGCGCCGCGCGGTGGTGACGACGTCGAATCTGCCGTCCGGCAGCCGTTTCGCCTCGCGCAGCACCGTGCTGCAGCCGACTTCGTGGACGTGCTCCGGCCCGCTGACCTCCCTGACCATCGCCGAACGCAGCGCGATCACCCCGAACTCGCGGTCCGGGATGACTTCGCCGACGAGGTCCGCCATCAGCTGCCGGTACCGCGGTTCGAAGATGTGCAACGGAAGGTGTGTTCCGGGCAGAAGCACGGTCTGTAGCGGGAACAGCGGCAAGATCGCCTTCCCGGTGGACTCCTCGCTCGGCTCGGTCACCCGTTCAAGGTACGGGGACCGCGAGGACTTCGCAGGACGGTCACTTCCGGGCGGGCGGGCGGAACACCGCGAACGGGTCGGTGATCTGCATCCCCTTGCCCGCGAAGGAGAAGAGCGCCGCCGGACGGCCGCCGCTGCGGCCCGGAGGGGCGGTGTGCCCGGTGGGCACGAGCAGTCCGCGCCGGGACAGCACACGCTGCAGGTTCGTCGCGGACACCCGGTAACCCAGCGCAGCCGAGTACAGCCCCCGCAACGCCGATACGGTGAACTCTTCCGGGGCGAGCGCGAATCCGAGATTCGTGTAGCAGAGCTTCGAGCGGAGCCGGTCCCGCGCGCGCAGCACGATGGACTCGTGGTCGAACGCCGTCCGCGGCAGCGCGGAGACGTCGTGCCATTCGGTGTCTTCCGGGATCTCGGGGTCCACATCGGACGGTACGAGGCCGAGGAACGCCGTCGCGACGACGCGCGGGCCCGGCACCCGCTCCGGCGCGCTGAAGACCGCCAGTTGCTCCACATGCTTCAACTGGCGTACGTCGACCTTCTCCGCGAGCTGCCGCCGGATGGACGCCTCGACGTCTTCATCCGGGCGAAGCCTTCCGCCGGGAAGGGACCAGCGGCCCAGATGGGGATCGAGCGCGCGCCGCCACAGCAGGACCCGGAGTGTGTCCGAGCGCACTTGCAGGACCGCTCCCAAAACCTCGTGGGCGAGGGGGGTCTGGGTGTTAAGATGACTTCGCACGGTTTTCGATTATAAGGCGAAAACCGGAGACAGGTCCAGGAGGGCCAGACGATGACGAGCACCCTGCAGAACGATCTGACCCCGTACGGCGGAGTTGTCGCCGACGCCGCTTGGGCGGAGGAGGTGCGGAGCCTCGCCCGCAAGCGCGACGCCGTCCTGCTCGCGCACAACTACCAGGTCCCCGAGATCCAGGACATCGCCGACTTCACCGGCGATTCCCTCGCGCTCAGCCGTATCGCGGCGAGCAGCGACGCGTCCACCATCGTCTTCTGCGGCGTGCACTTCATGGCCGAGACGGCGAAGATCCTGGCGCCGGAGAAGACGGTCCTGATCCCGGACGCGCGAGCGGGCTGCTCGCTCGCGGACTCGATCACCGGCGACCAGCTGCGCGCCTGGAAGGCCGAGCACCCCGGCGCCGTCGTCGTCTCGTATGTGAACACCACGGCCGAGGTCAAGGCGGAGACCGACATCTGCTGCACCTCGTCGAACGCTGTCGACGTGGTCGCCTCCATTCCCGCTGACCAGGAGGTTCTGTTCCTGCCGGACCAGTTCCTCGGCGCACACGTCAAGCGGGTGACCGGCCGGGAGAACATGCACATCTGGGCGGGTGAGTGCCACGTGCACGCCGGGATCAACGGCGCGGAGCTGGCCGAGCGGGCCGCGGAGAACCCGGACGCCGACCTGTTCATCCACCCGGAATGCGGCTGCGCGACGTCGGCGCTGTACCTGGCGGGCGAGGGCGCGGTCGCCCCCGAGCGGGTCAAGATCCTCTCGACCGGCGACATGGTCCACGCCGCCCGTGACACCAAGGCGAAGTCGGTGCTCGTCGCCACCGAGATCGGGATGATCCACCAGCTGCGCAAGGCCGCGCCGGAGATCGACTTCCGCGCCGTGAACGACCGGGCGTCCTGCCGGTACATGAAGATGATCACGCCCGCCGCCCTGTTGCGGTCGCTGCGCGAGGGTGCCGACGAGGTCCACGTCGACGTCGAGACCGCCGCCCGTGCCCGCGCTTCCGTGCAGCGCATGATCGAGATCGGGCAGCCTGGCGGCGGAGAATGACCGACCCGGTTACCGCCCTTCAGGCGAAAACCCTCCCCGTGTGGGAGGCCGCCGCCGATCTCGTGGTGATCGGCAGCGGGGTCGCCGGGCTCACCGCCGCGCTGCGCGCGCGGGAGCTCGGGCTGCACGTCCTGGTGGTCACCAAGGCGGCGGTCTCCGACGGGAACACCCGCTGGGCGCAGGGCGGGGTCGCGGTCGTGCTGGAGGGTGAGCACGAGCGAGGCGACTCCGTCGGCAAGCACGCGGCCGACACGCTCACCGCGGGCGCCGGGCTATGCGACGAGGACGCGGTCCGATCGATCATCGCCGGTGGCCCGGCCGCGGTGGCCAGGTTGCGGGCGGAGGGCGCCCGCTTCGACCCGGCCGTCGAAGGCCGTGACGAACTGGCGCGCACTCGCGAAGGTGGCCACAGCGCTTTCCGTGTCATCCACGCCGGTGGCGACGCGACCGGCGCGGAGGTCGAGCGGACGCTGGTCGCGAAGGCCGGTGACCGGCGGATCCCGGTGCTGGAGCACCACATCGCCGTCGACGCGATCCGCACGCCCGCGGGCGAGGTCGTCGGCGTGACCGTCCTGGACCACAACGGTGTGCCCGGCGCCGTCCGGGCGCAGGCGGTACTGCTGGCCAGTGGCGGGCTGGGGCAGCTCTATCAGGCGACGTCGAATCCGGAGATCGCCACGGGGGACGGGCTCGCGCTCGCGTTGCGCGCGGGGGCGCAGGTCGCGGACGTCGAGTTCGTCCAGTTCCACCCCACGGTCCTGTTCACGCCCGGCGCGCGCGGCCGCCTCCCGCTGGTCACCGAGGCGGTGCGCGGCGAGGGCGCGACCCTGCACGACGCGACGGGCGCCTCGGTCATGCGCGGGGTGCATCCGCTCGGTGATCTCGCGCCCCGCGACGTCGTATCGGCGGCGATCACGCGCCGGATGGTGCAGGCGCCCGGCGGTATCGACGACCACGTTTTCCTCGACGCGACAGGGATCTCCGGGTTCGCCAAGCGATTCCCGACCGTGCACGCGGCGTGCTCGGCGATCGGGCTGGATCCGGCGAAGGACCCGATCCCGGTCACGCCGGCTGCGCATTTCGCCTGCGGCGGTGTGGTGACCACTGTGGACGGACGTTCCGGTGTCCGCGGTCTCTACGCGGCGGGCGAGGTCGCGAGGACGGGCCTGCACGGCGCGAATCGCTTGGCCTCCAACAGTTTGCTCGAAGGACTCGTCGTCGGGCAGCGAGTGGCGGAGGCGGTCGCCATCGATCTCGCCGCCGGCTTGCTCGCCGACCCGCGCCGCGGTGTGCTCCTGCCTCCGGCGAAAGTCGCGGTGGCCGACCGTGACGCGCTGCAGCGTGCGATGAGCCGCTACGCCGCGATCGGCCGGGACGCCGAAGGACTTTCGGTCGTCGGTTCGGTGCTGGATCTTTCGGTGATCGAGAGTCCTTTGTGGACGCCTCGGATCGTGGAGGACGCGGCGCTCACCCTGGTGGCGGAGGCCTTGGTCGCGGCGGCCGCGCGCCGGACGGAATCCCGCGGCTGCCACGTGCGGACCGATTTCCCCGAACGTGACGACAACGTCTGGCAACGCGGCCAGCTCATCCGGCTCAGCCCGTCCGGGCAGCCGGTGCTGGCCGATCCGATCGCTTTGGAGGGTGTGGCATGAGCGAATTCTCCCCGTGGGTCACCAAGGCGCTGGCCGATCACGGTCTCGACGTCCCCGATGTGCACCGTGTCGTCTCCACGGCCTTGGCCGAGGATCTGCGGTACGGGCCCGACGCGACGACGAACGCCACCGTGCCAGAGTCCGCGACCGCGCTGGCCGAGCTCACGCCGAGGACGGCCGGGGTGGTCGCCGGGATCCCGGTGGCGCTGGCGGTGTTCGACGTCGTGCTCGGTTCGGAGCTGGAGATCCTGGCCGCCCGCGACGACGGCGACCGGCTGACCGCCGGCGAACCCGCGCTGGTGCTCCGCGGTCCGGTGCGTGGCCTGCTCACCGCCGAACGCACCGCGCTGAACCTGCTGTGCCATCTGTCCGGCATCGCCTCCGCGACCGCCGCCTGGGTTAACGCCGTGGAGGGAACCGGTTGCCGGGTCAGGGATTCGCGCAAGACCCTGCCCGGGCTGCGGTTGCTGGAGAAGTACGCGGTCCGCGCCGGCGGCGGGGTGAACCACCGGCTCGGCCTCGGTGACGCCGTGCTGATCAAGGACAACCACGTGGTCGCGGCCGGTTCGGTGACCGCGGCGCTCGCCGCCGCCCGTGAGCACGCGCCCGAACTGCACTGCGAGGTCGAGGTCGACGACCTCGACCAGTTGGAAGAGGCGCTCGCCGCGGGAGCCGACGAGGTGCTGCTGGACAACTTCACGCCCGACGAATGCGCGAAGGCCGTCGACAGGCGCGACGAGGTTTCGCCGAAGACCCGGCTGGAATCCTCGGGCGGCCTGCGGCTGGACGTGGCGCGGGCGTACGCGGAGTCCGGTGTGGATTTCCTCGCCGTCGGCGCACTCACCCATTCCTCACCCGCGCTCGACCTCGGGATGGACCTCCGCTGACCTTCGACAGTAGAATTCCCTTGTGTGACAAGGGGATTCTGGAGGAATGGTGGGCTTTGCCGGTAAAACTGCCGTCGCGGGATGCGTCGCTTTCATGGCATCGCTCGGCATCGGAGTCCCGGCGACGGCGGTCGCCGAGCAGTGCGCGAATCCGACGGGTACCTACACCGCCGCCGTTCCGTGGGGACAGCGGCTGATCGACCCCGTGCGGATCTGGCCGCTGTCGCGCGGCACCGGCCAGCTGGTCGCGGTGATCGGCACCGGGGTCGACGGCGGCAACGGCCAGTTCGCGTCCGGTCAGCTCGTCGGCGGCCAGGGCACCACGGCCGACGACTGCGACGGCCGGGGCACGATCGCCGCCGGGATCGTCAGCGCGCAACCGGATCCGTCCACGACGTTCACCGGAATCGCGCCCGGCGCCAAGATCCTGCCGATCCGCTACACGCAGGTGAACGGCGGCGGCGATCCCGGGCAGCTCGCGTCCGCCATCGAAACCGCGCTGAACCGCGGCGCCGGGATCATCCTGATCGCCGTCCCCGCGGCCGCCGACAGTCCCGCGCTGACCGGCGCCGTCTCGCGCGCCAGGGAGAAAGGCGCGCTGATCATCTCTCCCGCCGCGGGGACACAGCAGGGCCAGACGTCCTACCCGACCGCGACGCCAGGGGTGCTCGCCGTGGGGTCGACGAACCAGACCGGTGCGGCGGTGCAGACGGAATCCGGTTCGTACGTGGGGATTTCCGCGCCCGGCGCCGAACTGGTCAGCACCTCCGCCGGCGCGGGCGGGACGGTGGCGCACCGGTGGCCGGTGAGCGACCCGAGCCTGGCCGCCGCGCACGTCGCCGGTGTCGCCGCGCTCGTGCGCGCGTATCACCCGGAGCTGTCGCCGGAGCAGGTCGTCGCCCGGCTGACGCTGACCGCGCACCGTGGTCCGGGCGGCGGTCACGATCCCCGGCGGGGCTGGGGCGCGATCGACGCCTACGCCGCCGTTTCCGCCTCGATCCCGGCCGGTACACCCGGCCCGGGCGGTCCGCCGAGCGTCGCTCCGGACACCTTCGTCGTCCCCGCCGCCGCGCCCGCCCGAGCCAACGCGGACAAGGTTTCCGGCGTACTCGCCATCGCCGGGGTGGCCGCGGCCATCGCGGCGGGCGTGGTGGTGGCCGCGGTCCGGCGGGGCAAACGCCGGGGCTGGAAGCCTTCACGATTTCGCGCCTCGTGAGCGGCAGCGGTGTACTGGGGGACACCGCCACCGCTCACGAGGTCTTTTCGCGACCCCCTGGGGGTAAGTGTCCTGCGTCGGAAATCCGGCACGTGTCCCGGCAGAAACCTGGATCCACCGATCTACGCGCCGCATTTCCGACGCAGGACACTAGGGGACGACGGGTACGCAGGCCGTCGAGCCCACGATGGCCACGCCGTCGCCGACGCGGGAGACGTGCACGTTGAAGTCGGCGCCGTCGCGGCTGAACTGTGCGATCAGCTCACGCGGGTTGCTGCGGTCGCGTGTCCGCCAGCCCTGGTTTTCCATCAGGGGCAGGACGACGTCGACGAGGGTGCGGACCGCGTCGGACGCGTCGTCCACGCGGAGGCCGTACTGCCAGCACAGCGACCGGCCCGGCTGAGCCGGGTCGCAGTCCAGTTCGCCTTCCACGGTGCGCTCCGCGGCGGTGCCGAAGGTGCCCGCGACGCCGTCGATGACCGCTGCCAGATCTTCGGCCAGCGGGTCGAGCGCGGTGTTCGTGGTGATCATGACAAACCCTTCACAAGCCTCGTCCGACGCCTTCGATGGCCATCTCGCGCAGCGAGCCGCCGGTGAAGCCCTCGTGCGTGACCGCGCCGCCGGTGAGCACACCGTAGATGTTGTTCCACGAATCGGAACCCGGCTTCAGAACACCGCTATGGGAATCGAAGCCCCACTGCAGGTCGCCGTTCGCGTCGCGGCCGGTTTCCAGTTCGACGACGCCGGGGAAGCGGTCGGGGTCCGCTCCGTGCCCGGCGCCGAGCCATTCGAAGAGGCCCGCGTTGCCCTGCGCGACCACGATCGGGTCGAAGGGGGCCGTCATGGAGTACCGCTGCACACCGGCCTGGCTGGCCGGGAGGTCGTCCGGGCCCCATATCCCGTGTCCCATCCCCGCGGACTCGACGTGCAGCACCTGGTCGGCCCTGAGCCCGAGCTGCTCGGCGAGCCCCACGGTCGCGCCGCCGTAGCTGTGCCCGACGGCGGTGACCACGACGCCCGGTCCGGCGTGGCTGTCGATCTGGCCGCGCAGTTCGTCGCCGAACGCCTTGAGCTCGGGCGCCATCGTCTGCGCGTAGTGCGCGGCCGGCCCTTCGGTGATGACGTTCTGCGGGAAGACCCCGTCGGCCCAGACCACCATCGCGGTCCGTCCGGTGGCGTCCGCGGCGACCAGGCTCTTGCCGAGGTCGGCGTAGCTCTGGAAGTTGTCGAACGAGGTGTTGACGCCGGGGACGAACAACCCGACGTTGCGCGTGCCCGGTTCGATGCGGCCGACCAGTTCGGCGATGCGCCCGTTTCCGGACGGATCGAACCGCAGGATCTGCCGGTCGTTGGCGAGGATGTCCTCGTACAGCGCGATCCGGGTGCGCGCGCTCGCGATGTCGTCGGCTTTCCCGCCGTGCGCGAGGAGGTTCGCGAGCCGCTCGCGTTCGGAGGTCAGCGCGTCGGTGACCTTCGTGCGGTTCTCGGCGATCGCGGTGGCCCAGGAACCGGTGTCGGCCGCGCCGCCGACGCCGGACGGATTCCCGGCCTTGGGCAACGGGTTCTCCGGCATCAGCGACCGGTACGAGGCGGCGACCTGGACGTCGGCGCGCCGGTAACCGCCACCCGCGGAGGTGAGGCCTTGGTGGATCACCGTCGCCTTGGTGATCTGGCCGTCGAGTTTGCCCGCGACGTCCTTGATGCTCTTGGTGTACGTGGCCGAAGCTGCGCTGGAAGCCGAAACCTGGCCGAACGCGGCGGCGGGGACGTTCTCACCCGCCAGCGCGGTCTGCGCGGTCTTGAGCACGCCGGCACGCTGTTCGAGTTCCGCCGCCGCCGCTTCGAGCCTGGTGGGGGCGACTCGGTAACCGCCCGCACTGGATGCCATCACCGAGCCGCCTCTCCTGGTCGGAAAAGATCAGTACTGTTCGGGTTCTTCGCCGAGTACGGCGGGAGCGACCGGGGACGACTGGCCCCAGACGTTCTCGGTCTCCACGAGCCACGGCGGGATGCGCCGTCCGGAACCCATGTCGCCGCCCGCGCCCATGCCCATCGGCATCATGGGCATCATCGGCATCGCGCCCTTGGCCGCCGCCGCGCCCGCCGCACCGGCGGCCCCGCCCGCGAGCCCGCTCATCGCGCTGCCCGAGCCGCCGTCGCCCGCCAGACCGGAGAACGCGGCAGGCACCTCGCCGGGACCGGAGACCCCGCCGCCGCCGGCGCCGATCGCGCCGCCGTCCAGCGAAGGCGCGCCGCCACCGCCGATCGGGATGCCGCCGCCGGCACCGCCCGCGGTCGCGCCCGCCCCACCGGCGCCGCCGCCGACGACCTCGCCGTCCTTCTTCTCGTCCTTGGGGTTCTTGCCGTTGGCCCAGCCCGGCACCCGCGGCATGATCGAGCCGAACCGGCCGAAAGCGGCGGCCGAGGCCGCGGCGAGACCGGCGGTGAACATGTCGCCGAACAACGGATTCGACTTGGGGACCTGACCCGGCTGCCCGGTGGTGGGCGGCGTGGAGCCGTCCGAAGGCAGCGGATGCGTGTTGTCGCCCGGCACCACACCGACACCGGGCGTGCCGCCGATGTTGTTGCCGACCGAGCCACCCGGGGCGGTGCCGCCACCGGTGACCGGCGGCGGCGTGACGGCGTTCGGCGAGGCCGGAATGGACTCTTCCGCCGTCGAGTACTCGCCCGCGAGCTGGGTCATCACCACGATGGCCTTGCTGTGCGCCGCGCTGGCCGCGCCCGCGGCCTGTTGCTGCGCTTCGACGTTCGCGATGGCCTGCTGCCGTTGCTGCGCCGCGTTGATGATCGTCGCCTGCGACGCATCCGGCGGCAGCAGCGGCGGATTGACGGCCAGCGCGAGATCGGCGGGGGCGACGTCGGGCACCGCGACCGGCGGCGGCATCTCCTTCTTGGCCTTCACCAGCGCGTCCGCCGCGTCCTCGAGGAGGTTGTTCATCGCATGCGCGGTCTGGGCGACCTTGCGGATGCCACCGACCAGGTCGGTGATCATCGTGTGGTACTTGTCGGCGGCGCCGCCGGTCCAGCTGCCGGAGAAGTCCTTCAGCTCACCGGTCAGGTTCTCGGCCTGTTCGAACAGGCCGGAGCCGGTGGACTGCCATTTGTGGGCCGCGTGACGCGCCGTGTTCGGGTCGCCCGACTGCAGCATCGCGTAGAGCTGCTGGTGCGAGTACGCGGCGAAGTTCGTGTGCGCGGTCTCGGTCATCCCTTGTTCCCCCCGCCGTTCGAGCCGCTGTTACCGCCCAGCACGCCCCCGAGGACGTTGAGCAGCGGATCGAGCAGCCCGGTCTGCTGACTCGAGTGGTTCATGTCGCCCGCCACCGAATCGTCGGCCGCCGCGTAGCCGTCGGCGACGGTCGTGGTGACGTCCTGCGCGAAGGTGATCGCGCCCTTGACCTGGTCCAGCAGCCCCTGCATCTCGGCGACGGCCGCCTGGTGCGCCTTGTTGAGTGAACCCGCCTCCCCGAACTCGCCGAACAGCAGCGGCTGTTCGCTCAGGGTCAGCAGGAAGTCGTTCGGCTTGGACATCGCGTGGATCTGGGTCTCCAGTTCCCGCACGAAGTCCTTCAGTGATTCCAGATGGACGTAGTACGACTGGTCTTGCATTGATCCCGGCTCTCTCGTGAACGGCCACGCCGACAAGGGGACGACAACGCGCAAAGCCGGCCGGCCGGTGCCGAGGGGGTGAAAGCACCGGCCGGCCGACGGATGGGGGGTCAGCCGGCGAACAGGCCCTGGTTACGGTTCTCCAGGCTGTGCTGGAGATCGTGGGCGTCGCCGACCTTGCCACCGAACTGCGCGATGATCGCCACGATGTCCGCGGTGGCCTGGCGCAGGCGGGTTTCAGACGCACGGGCCGCTTCACCGGCGGAGCTGCCGGAGGCGTACCAGGTCTGGGTGATCGGCTGCAGGTTCGTGTGCAGCTGTTCGAGCTGGGACGTGAGCGCCTTGGCCTTGGCGGCCAGCGAGGCCGAGCTGTGCTGCAGCGCGGCGAAGTTGATTTCGACGACGTCAGCCATGATTGGTGGTCCTCTCGCGGATCAAGGGTTGAGCCGGTGGAACACGGTCTGGTCGACGGTTCCGCTGACCCCGGTCAGGCTTTCCCGGACCTGCTCGTCACCCGAGTTGTAGTTCCGGTTGCTCTCGTGCACGAGGCGCGACATCGTGTTGAGCTCGTTCACGGCGATGGTCATCTTCTCCTGCAGACGGCGCTGCAGATCCCAGAACGCGACCGCCTGGTCACCCTTGTAGTTGTGCAGGGTCTGGGTCAGCTCGCTCTCCAAGCTGGCCATCGTGGTCTTGGCGTTCGACGCGGTTTCCTCGAACCCCTGGACGGCGCGCGCCATCGCAGCTGCGTCTGCCTGATATCCCGTACCGGTCATTGATGGGCCACCTCCTCTCATCTCGCTGGAAATCCCGGTGAGCACCAGGGGACGCCCTGTCTGCTCTTGTGAAGGACACGCTAGAAAACAGGGGAGTCCGGTCAAACGGCACAACTGCCGGTCGCGGTGACGGCACTATTACCCACAGGTCGTCGGTAGGGCCTTCCCCACCATCGATCAGGGGGAGTACTCCAGTGTCCGGACCGGTGCCTCCCGGCACCCTCGAATCCATGGTGGACAAGGGTTCCAGGACAGTACTGCATCGGCCGCTGATGATCTTGGCGGCGGCGATGGCGGTGCTCGGGGTGATCGCGCTCGGCGGTCTCGTTTTCGACGATCGCAGCCTCGTCAACGCACCCATCTGGCTCAAACCGCTCAAGTTCACGATTTCCGTGGGGCTCTACGCGGTGACCCTGGCCTGGCTGATCGGGCAGCTCACACGGGGCAAACGGCTCGGCTGGTGGCTCGGGACGGTGTTCGCGGCCGGCCTCGGCATGGACATGGCGCTGCTGTTCTGGCAGGTCATCGTCCGCGGCAGGACACTCCACTTCAACCAGGCGACCCCGGCCGATCAGTGGATCAACAACATGGTCGCGAACGGCGCCTTCACCGGATGGGCAGCGACGGCGGCCATCGCGGTTCTCCTGCTGTTCCAACGTCTTCCCGACCGGGCGATGAACTCCGCGTTGCGCGCGGGTGCCGCGTTGTCCGTCGCCGGCATCGGGATCGCGCTGCTGATGTTCGGGGCGAACGAACAGCAGAAAGCCCAGTTCCGCTCCGGCGAACGGCCGTCGATCGTCGGTGCCCACGCGGTCGGCGTGCCCGACGGCGGCCCGGGGCTGCCGGTGCTGGGCTGGAGCACCGTGGGCGGGGACATGCGGATCCCGCACTTCTTCGGCATCCACGCGATCCAGGTGCTGCCACTGCTCGCTTTCGGGCTGCTCAAGCTCGCCAGGCGGTATCCGGTGCTGGAATCGGAGTTCGTGCGGCGGAATCTGGTCCGGACCGCTTCGGTGGGCTTCGCGGGGCTGCTGGTGCTGCTCACCTGGCAGGCTCAGCGCGGGCAGTCCATCGTGCACCCCGATTTCTGGACGCTGGTCGCGGGCGCGGGGATCATCGCCGTCGTGGGTGCCGGGTCGGCGCTTTCGCTCCGGACGAGGCGGCCGATGCATCAGCTGCGGTGAACCTCCGCGAAATCCAGTCGGGACTTCCTTCGGGATCGGATAGCTTCCGGTTGATGAAGGGGGTAGGCGTGTACAAGACACGTACATTTCGGCGGTTTTCGGGCGTGGCGTTCACCGCCGCGGTAGTGCTGATCGGCGGGACGGCTTGTTCGTCGGCTTCGCCGGACACGGGGGCTTCGGCGGCACCGGAGTCCTTCGGCCCGGCGGGATATCGCGGGCTGACGCCAGGGATGGCCAAGGACGCCGCGTTGGCGGGCGGGAAGCTCGCCACGGCACCGACGTCCACTTTGGATGGTTGCGCCGACTTTTCCTACGCGGGCGGCCCGGCACCCGACCCGGCGCGGATGAAGGCGGAGGCCGACGCCGAGACCAAGGCCAAGGAACTGAACAAGAAGGCCGACGAACTCCAGGCCGATCCGAAGCCGGGCGCCTCCGCCGAGGAGAGCGCCAAGGCGGCGGAGAAGTCCGCCAACGACACCCGGTTGTTCGCCGACGCCGCTCAGGCGTCCGCTGATCTGGCGGGCAAGCGGGAGGAACGCGACAAGGCCTTCGTGGCCGCCGGTGGTGCCTCGTTCGGCAAGGACGGGCTGCGTGAACTCGCGGCTCCTGCGGACGCGAAGACGGCGGAAGGGATCGGTGCCGGTTCGTCACTGGCCGAACTCAAGGCGGCCTACGACGCCAAGGGTTTGAAGATCGGCGACAACGGCCGGTTCCAGGTTTCTGTCGACGGAAAGCCGGGCTGGGTCTACGAGTTCACCGTCGACGGGGAGAAGGTCGGCTCGGTGTCGATGATCGACCCGAAGTCGAAGTGCGCCTGAGCCATCCGGTTCTCGGGCAGGGCGAAGGGCCGTTCGTTTCCGAACGGCCCCTTGCCCGTCTTCTCAGACTCCCGCGGTGGTGCGGATCCAGTCGCGGCTCGCCGCGACGCTGGCGTAGTTCTGGGTGCCCTGCGGGTTCGTGCCGGAGTTGCTGCCGGTCGAGCAGACGCCGACCTGGACGCCGTTCGAAAGCTGCGGGCCGCCCGAGTCGCCGTGCCAAGCCGAACCGTTGACGCCGACGCTGGCGATGGCCTGGCCGCCGTACGCGTCGCTGCTGGTGCCGGTGATGCGGACGTTGGCCGTCTTCAGGACGCTCGACGGCGGGTTGGTGCCCTGGGTGCGGCCCCAGCCGTAGATCTGGTTCGTGGTGCCGTTGGCCGGGTTCGCGGTGCCGAGCTTCATATAGGTCGTGCTGACCGCGGTGGTGAGGTGCAGCAGGGCGATGTCGCCGCTCGGGGCCGCCTTCTGCTGGTCGACGTCGGCCTCGGTGCCCTGGTTCAGGTTGACGTTGCCGACCTTGACGTGCATGCCGGGCTTGTTGAGGCAGTGCTTCGCGGTGAGGACCCACTGCGGGGCGATGATCGTGCCGGAGCAGTTGAAGCCGCCGAACACGGTGGCGTCGTCCCAGTAGATCTGGGCGCCCCACGGCGCGGAACTCACGGTGCCGCCGCCGATGATGTCCTGGCCCGCGTTCGCGGCGGGGGTGGCGGCAAGGGTCAGCGCCGCGGCGGCGCTCGCCACCGTTGCGACGATTTTGGACATACGCATGAATACGCCCTTCGGCCTGCGTCGAGGAGTTCGCTTCGAGTTGAAACGGTTTCACCAAGTTAGGCGGCGGTAAGGGTTTTAGTAACCTACCGAAGTCGGTAGACGATGCGAGGAAAGTAGTGGGCCGTCCGGGTGGGTCTCCTTGGGAAAAGCAAGTTCTGCGCGCATTTCAGAATTGGGTGGATACTGCCCTTTGCCGTGGACGTCCGTTGTATCCGAATTCCGGACGTGGCTCGCCTGCCGGTGTCTAAGGTGTTCGCGTGACGACAGTGATCGTGCTGAACGGTGGCTCCAGTTCGGGTAAGTCGGGGATCGCCAGGTGCCTGCAGGCGGTGCTGCCGGATCCATGGCTCACCCTCGGCGTGGATACCTTGATCGACGCCATGCCGTCCACGGTGGACGACGGGATCGACTTCGCCGCAGACGGTGGAGTGAGTGTCGGATCCGGTTTCCAGCGGCTCGAGAACGCGTGGATGGCCGGTGTCGCGGCGATGGTGCGGGCCGGGGCCCGGGTCATCATCGACGACGCCTTCCTCGGTGGGGCCGCGTCGCAGCTGCGGTGGCGTGACGCGTTGGACGGACTCGACGTCCTGTGGGTCGGGGTCCGGTGTGACGGCGTCGTGGCCGCCGGGCGGGAAATGGCGCGCGGGGATCGGGTCACGGGGATGGCGGAGGCGCAGGCCGAAATCGTGCATCGAGGCGTGGTTTACGACTTCGAAGTGGACACGGGGGTGAACGAAGCCTTGGCCTGCGCGCGGGAGATCGCCGCACGGGTCGGGTGACTTCGCTGGGGCGGGGCAGGGCTGCTTGCAGGGGGTGTGCCGGCGGTGACCTGGACCGTCCCGGTAGCAATACGGATGCGGCTCGACACTCCGGCCCTTGTCGTCTGTGGTTCTGGCCTGGCACGCGCACGCTATGACTGCCCGGGAGTCAGCCGAAGCAGGGGGAGCGCAATGCCGCCGCGAGCGCATCGCAACTTGACGGCCACGTTGTCCCGCACTCGTGTGCGAGCTCCAAAGTGGACGAAGCCGTTACGGCCATGGCTGAGCCACGGAGGCGCCTCCGTCGAAGTCGGGCGGCACGCTTCAGAAGGGTGGGGTGTCGTCCTCCGGTTCCGGTCGTGGGTCGTGGAGTGGTTCGGGGGTGGCGGTGTAGGTGCGGCCGGTGGGGGTGGTGATGGTCGTGCCGCCGTTGCCGGTGGGTTCGGTGGTCCAGCCGGGTTCTTCTTTGAGGAGGTTGTGGATTGTGCAGGCGGCGTGGCAGTTGTGGTGGTCGGTGGTGCCGTTGCGGGCCCAGGTGGTGATGTGGTCGATCTCGGAGAACTCCGCCGGGCGGTGGCAGCCGGGGTGGGTGCATTCGCGGTCTCGGGCTTTGATCAGCCGGGCTAGTGAGGCGGGGGATCGGTAGGTGCCGGGGCCGGCTTCGAGGAGTTGGCCGGTGGTGGGGTCGGTAATCAGCCGGGACCAGGTGGAGCCGGGATCGGCGGCGATCTCGCGGACGAGCCAGCCGGGGATGGGGCCGTAGCCGGCGAGGGTCGCGGGATCCTCCCGGGCACCGGCCAGGGTCAGCAAGTCGACATAGACGTGGACGTGCGCGCGGGGTGTGCCGTGGCCGTCTTCGGCGAGGAGTCGTTCGGCGAAGAGGTCGGCGCGGTGTTGATCGAGGGTGCGGGATGGGTCGTGTCTGCGGCGGGTTTTGGCGGCGTGGCTCAGTGACGCGTAAATCGAGCTGGCCACTTCGGCGGGGAGCCAGCCCGACAGTTTGGACATGGTCTCGTCTTCGTGTTCCAGCGAGATGTGCCGTAACGCGCGTTTGTTCGCGGCGCGTTCCCGGTGACCGTCGGGATCGAATTTCTGTACCGCGTGATCCACCGATTTCCGGATCGCCCCAGGGTCACGGTCGGCGAGACGACCGGCCATCCAGGCGTCCACCTGGGCGGCGATCTCGTCGGAGACCTCACGGGTCAGCTGACTGACCTTCGACGCCTTGTACAGGTCGATGTCGCCTCTTTCCAGTGCCGCCAACGTGTTCGGCAACCGGCCCACCAGGGCACATGAGGTTTCGACCAGTAGATGCGCCTGGTTACGGGAGACCGAGAAGGCCAACGCGACCTCCTCGGTCACCGATCTTCGGGAACCACCCACCGCGGCGAAACCGGCTATCGCACGCACTTGACGCCCCTGCGCCCGACGGAGCACAAGTTCCTCGTCGCAAGCGGTATCCAGAAGACGAGCGGCTTTCGGATTGAAAGCAAAAGATGTGGTCATGAGCAAGATCATACTCGAACTGATGTTCGATCGCCACTAAATCGACGCCTTGTGCTCGGTCGCCTGGTGCGAAGCGAGATTCTCTTGAGGGATAAGGGAATGCGGAATCGTGGAGTTTGCTGCGCTAGTTCAGCTCGGCGTGCAGATTCAGGCCATGAACGGTCACCGCACCACAGGAACGGCATCCGAAACAATGCGCACGAGTTGCTCGACCCGTTGTCCCCAACGGGAAACGATGACGAGATCACGATCGGGGTCGATCCAGAGCAGATGTTGATCGGCGTTGCCTCGGGCGAATCGGCCGGCCGGGGGCGCGGCCGGAAACGGGGTCCGCGTACCGTTAAGCCACCAGAGATAGCCGTAGTCGGGGTTGTGCGGACAGGGTGTCCAGGTGCGGTCGATCCACGTTTCGCCGAGCAAGCGCCGTCCGTCGTGTTCGCCCTTGCGGAGATAGAGCAGGGCGAGGTCGCCGGCGGAGACCCGGAGTCCGCCTCCCCAATGGGCACCACCGCTGACCACCGGGACGGTCTCGCCGTCGATGGTCGTCATCGAGTTGCGGTAGCCGTGCCAGGACCACGTACTGGACGCGCCGAGCGGGCCGAGGACGTGCTCGTCGAGCACCGCGGGCAGCGGGCGGGCGAAAAGGCGGTGACGGTCTCGCCCCAGGCGGCGATGCGCTCTCCGCCGTGGAGGATCACCCCGCTGGTTCCGGACGCCGGCCACAGCGGCCCGAGCACCTCACGGTGTGAACGCTCCTTCACCTGGCTAGCCAGGTACGCGCGCATGTCGTCGATGCCCGGCGTGACGCGCTCAACCTGGGCCGCGGCGGCGGCGTGGACAGCGGACAGATCCAGTGCCATGGGCCCAATCCTCCCGACAGGCGGACCCCTTAGTCCTCCACAGGCTTCGTCCAGGCCACCTGCACCAGCCCCGTCCCGTGCCGCCGCGAGACCAGCACACCCCGCCCCGCAGGCTGCGGCCCCGGCTTGACCTCACCGAGCAGCGCCCCTTCGTCCCGCGACCCGGACATCACCAAGCCCGGGGACCCCAGCTCCCGGATCCGTTGCAGCACAGGCTCGAACAGCGAACGCCCGGCCCCGCCGCTTCCGCGCGCGATGACGAGGTGGAGCCCGATGTCCCGCGCCTGCGGAAGGAATTCCAGCAGCGGCAGCAACGGGTTCCGGCCAACGGTCGCGACCATTTCGTAGTCGTCGACGAGCACGAACAGCTCCGGGCCCCGCCACCAGGACCGGTTCCGCAGCTGTTCCGGCGTGACGTCCGCGCCGGGGAGCCGGTTCCGCATGGCCTGCTGGCATTGGTCGATCAGCCCGGTCAGTACGGTCTCGGAGCCCGCGTAGCCGAGCAGGTGCGAATCCGGCACCGCACCCAGCATCCCTCGCCGATAATCGGCGACGACGATCGCGGCCTCTTCCGCCGAGTACTTCGACACGATGCCTTGCGCGATCGCGCGCAGGAGCGAGCTCTTGCCGGATTCCACGTCACCGAAGGCCAGGAAGTGCGGTTCGGTGGCGAAGTCGAGGTACACCGGTCGCAGGTTCGATTCCGCGATGCCGAGCGTGACCTGCTTGCGCGGCCCGGATTCCAGCGAGTCCAGCGGGACCTCGGGAGGCAGCAGCCGGACCTGCGGCGCCGCCGCACGATTCCAGGCCGCCGAAATCCGGCGGTTCAGATCCAGGCCACCGGCGCCGACGGTATCCGGCCGCTGATCCGAGTCGATCCGCGGCAGTGCCGCGAGGAAATGCAGTTTGTCCGCGGTCAGCCCGCGCCCCGGCCGGTCGGCGGGGACGTTCTGGGCGATCTTGCGGTCGATGAGCGAGTCCGCCGGTTCACCGAGCCGCAGTTCGAATTTGGTGCCGATCGCGTCGCGCAGCGGCGCCCGCATGCCCATCCACTGGTTGATCGAGACGACGACGTGGATGCCGAAACCGAGCCCGCGCGACGCCAGGCTGGTGATCTGTTCCTCCAGCTGTTCGTATTCCTGGCGGATCGTGGTCCAGTTGTCCACGAACAGGAAGACGTCGCCGAATTCGCGGCCTTCCGTGCTCTCCCGGAACTCCGAACGCCGCTGGCGGAACGTCGTGATCGACTCGATCCCGTTGGCGGAGAAGAACTCCTCGCGCTGTTCGAGCAGGGTCGTCAGTTCCGCCACCACGCGGCGGCAGCGCTGGGCGTCGCGCCTGGTCGCGTAGCCGGACACGTGGGGCAGCCCGGCGATCGGTGCCAGCGCGCCACCGCCCATGTCCAGCACGAACAGCTGGACCTCTTCCGGAGTGTGGGTGAGCGCGAGCATCGCGGCGATGTCACGCATCAGTGTGCTCTTGCCGCTCTGCGGCGCCCCGACGATCAGCGCGTGCCCGGCGGCACCGGAGAAATCGGCCCACAGCATGTCGCGTCGCTGCTCGAAGGGCTTGTCCACCAAGGCGACCGGGATCATCAGCTTGCCGTTGCCGCCCCAGCCCAGCGGGCACAGACCGCGTGCCGGGTCTTCGCCGAGCGGCGGCAGCAGCTGGTCCAGGGTCGGCGGTTCGGCCAGCGGCGGAAGCCAGATCTGGTGGGCCTCCGGGCCTTGGCCTTCGAGCCGCGAGATCATCGCGCCGATGATCGTCTCGCCGGTGCCCTTTTCGACCGGCTCCTCGGCCTCGACGGTCACCGGGATCTCCACCGGCGCCAGCGTGAACGGCATCAGGCCGAGACTCTGGCCGTCCTTGCGCACGATCTTGCTGCGCGGCGGCAGTTCCCCCGAGACGTACGCGGCCTTGAGCCGGATGAGGGTGTCGTTGTCGGACTTCAGATACGCCGAACCCGGCACGGGCGGCAGCTGATAGGCGTCCGCGACGCCCAGCACGGCGCGGCTCTCCGACGCGGAGAACGTCCGCAGGCCGATCCGGTACGACAGATGCGAATCCAGCCCGCGCAGCCGTCCCTCCTCCAGCCGCTGCGAAGCCAGCAGCAGGTGGATCCCGAGACTCCGCCCCAGCCGCCCGATCGCGACGAACAGGTCGATGAACTCCGGCCGCGACGACAGCAGCTCGCTGAATTCGTCGATGATCACCAGCAGCGACGGCAACGGCCGCAGGTTGGCACCGGATTCCCTGGCTTTTTCGTAGTCCCGGACCGACGCGTAGTTCCCGGCGGCGTGCAGGAGTTCCTGACGCCGCAACAGTTCACCGTTCAGCGCGTCCGCCATGCGGTCGACCAGCGCGAGATCGTCGGACAGGTTGGTGATGACGGCGCAGGTGTGCGGCAGCCCGGTCATCCCGGCGAAGGTCGCGCCACCCTTGAAGTCGATCAGCGCGAGGTTCAGCTTCTCCGACGAATGCGTGACGGCGAGCGCGGTGACCAGTGTCCGCAGAAGCTCGCTCTTGCCGGATCCGGTCGCGCCGATGACCAGCCCGTGCGGCCCCATCCCGCCTTCGGCCGATTCCTTCAGGTCGAGGTCGACCGGCCTGCCATCGGGGTTGACGCCCAGCGGGATCCGCAGCCGGTCGCGCGCGGACCGCGGCGCCCAGGTGACGGCCGTGTCGGTGTCGCGCGGGTCGCCGATGCCGAGCAGCCCGGCCAGCCCGAACGTCGCCGACATCGGCGCCTCGCTGACCACCGCCGCCCCTTGGAACAGCGGCGTCAGCATCCGTGCCAGCGCCTCGGCGGCCCCGCGGTCCAAGGTGTCCGGCATGCCGAGGAAACCGAGCCGCTGCTCCGTTCCGTCCCCGACGACCATTCCGAGCTGCTCCGGGCTCATGTGCAGGCTCAGCAGCCGTTCCGACGACACGGATCGCGGCTGCTCGGTGCCGATCTCCACCACGGTGACGCCGAGCCTGCCCTCCTCGGCGACGAGCCGCGCGTCCCCGAGGGTGTGCCCGCCGTCCACGATGACGACGATCTGGGGAAGGTCCAGCCGGGTATCCGGCCGCCGGGTGAACGCGGGCCGGTCGCCGAGGTCGGGGCCGAGGAGGTCGGCGAGTTTCCCGGAGTCGGCGTCGACGAGCCGTCGCGGACCGGCGGCGTCGGCGGCGGTGGAGGCCACGTGCGGCAGCCACTTCGCCCATTCCCAGTCGTGCAGCCGGTCGTCGTTGACGCAGAGCGCGATCCGCAGGTCGCCGGGTGAGTGGAAGGTCGCGAGCTGGGTCAGCAGCGCCCGCGCGGTCCCGAGCGTGTCCGGGCGGCGGCCGGACAGGCTGACCTGCGCGAACGACCGCAGCGAGACCGCGACCGGCAGTCCGTCGACCGTCGAATAGGTCCGGATGAAGTGCTTGAGGTTCGTCGAGCACACCGGGTCGAGGTCTTCCAGCGGCACGGTCTGCGGTGCCTTCAACGGCGTCGCGAGCCGCTGCGGCCCCGTCCCGACGCGCACCTGCCCGAACTGCGGGTCGGACCGGCGGCGATCCCACAGCTTCCCCGTCTCGATGTACGCCCACAGATCGGCCGGGTCGGGCTGCAACGCCGCCATCGCCGCGCGCTGGTTGTCCGCGATCTCCCGGACCTGGCCGCGAAGACCGGTCAGATACCGCTGGTAGTCCCGGCGTTCCTCGTTGATCTGCGCCTTCTTCGCCGCGCCACCGCGCCCGAGCGACATCACGACCATGCCCACCATCGCGGTGAGGAACAACGCGCCGAAGATGTAGGTCATCACCCCGCCGTCGCGTCCGATGTAGACGAACGACATGGCGCCCATGCCCAGCATCATCGGCATGAACATCAGCAGCTGCATGGCTCCGCCGGACGAGCTCTTCGGCAGCATCGGCGGGGACTGCAGGACGATTTCACCGGGCTGCTCGCCCAGGGCCGGCAGGCGGTCGCGAGTGGCGCTCATCAGGGTCTTTCTGGCCGCTTGTGGGTAATCCTGCCGATCATTCTGGCCACTCGTGCCGCCCCTGCGGTGGGTACTTTTGCCGTCCGCTCGCGTCTGGTGGCGAACTTACGCTGCTCGAACAGTCGCAGGCGTGGGGGAACGAGAGAAGGAGAGCCATGGTCGGCACGGGCGAGTACCGGGCGGAGCCCGAGGCCATGCGCTCGGCGGTCGGAAACCTCGGCGGCATCATCATGCAGGGCATCAATGTCGTCGGCGACCTCGAACGCACCGTCCTGCAGCCGATGTCGTTCGCCACCTTCGGCAGTGCGGTGGCCGCGGCCAACACGGCCATGCAGAGCCAGCAGGTGGTCGCGGTCCGAACCCTCCTGCAACTTCTGCAGCAGATCAACGGCTTCATCAAGAGCAGCGCCGACGCCTACCAGGCCGCGGACGAGGCGGTCGCGGGCGGCTACGGCGGCCGTCCCGGCGGCGGCGCCGGATCGGCGTCTTCGTCGATCTGGGGGAATTCGCACGCCTCCGAACTGGCGACGCTGGCCATCAACGACAGCGCCGGCGGCGAGGGCGAGCCGTCTTCGGTCGGCAACGTGCTGCGCTACCTGGGGGACGCGCGGCTGGGGCAGCTCGGCGACCACCCGATCACCGACACGCGGTTCCACGGCGTCTCGGACTTCAACGACTGGCTGGCCGGTGACGCCGACAACCAGGCGCGGGTCGGGGTCATCGAGGTCTACGCCGGCACGGCGCGCAACTTCGGCGACGTACCCGGCGGTGTGCACAGCGGGGACGTCGTCGTGGTCGAACCGCTCCTGTTCTCCGACCGCCGGCCGGTCATCGCCATCGCCGGAGAGGGCGGGCTGCTCTACAACCACGGAATCGTCGACGCGGACATCAACGGCCTGGCGAAGGTCAGTGTCTACCGCCCGGCTTCCGTCTGACTTCCGGCCTGAGGAGCGACCATGCTGACTTATCCGAATTCCAGCGCGATGGACGCCACGGCGTCCTCGGGCGGGCCGATCACCATCCTGCCGCAGATCCTCACCGGGCAGCCGGAGCAGATCGCCAAGCACGTACTCGAGGTGCTCAAGAAGGCCAACGAGTTCCTCACCATGTACAACGAGGTGACGAAGGCCGCCGAGCAGCTGGGCAAGATCTGGTCCGGCGCCGCGTCGGACTCCGCGCTGAAGAAGATCACCGACTCCCTGAACTCGCTGAACAAGATCATCCAGGTCGTGCAGAAGGGCGCCGAACTGCTCGGCGTCGCCGGGACGCTGATCAAGACCGCACAGGCCGCCTACAAAGCGGTGGTGTCGGCGGTGAACCCGACGGTCGCCGGCCTGATGTCGAATCCGTGGACCTACGGCGCCGCTGTCGCGCTTTCCACCGCCACCAGTGCTTCGCTGCGCGCGTTCATCACCGCGATCGGCGCGCTGCTGAAGGCGCTCGGCGTGGTCGATCTCGCCAACCAGATCACCCAGATCGCCACCATCATCGGCGAAGTCCAGAAACTGTTCGGGCACAACGACGCCGGTGACAACGGCGCCGCGGGCAACTCGGCGGTCTCGGGCACCCCGATCACCAACCCGCAGGCACCGGGCTCGGTCGCCAGCGGTTCGGGGCAGGCCGCTGTCGGCGGCTCCGGCGGAGGCGCTTCCGGCGGTGGCACGACGCCGGGCGAGACGCCGCCGTTCACCCAGTACCGGCCGCCCGCGCTGGGCGGCAACGGTTCCCAGGGCAACTGGCCGGGTGGCGCGGACGCCTGGATCCCGGTGGACAGACCCTCGGGCGGTGGCGCGGGCTCCGGAGGCTCGTACCCGGGCGCGGGCACTGGGAACACGGTCACCATCACCACCGACCTGAGCACCGGCAAGTCCACCGTGCAGGCGCCGGGCGGGCAGGACATCGATATCGACATCGACATGAACTACGGCGGGAAGCACTTCGAGCAGCACATCGATATCGATGCGGGAGCTGACTCACCGGCGAAGGGCAGGTAGCCGTGTGGGGGAGCGGTGTGGTCGACGCGTCGGGCGTCGTCAGTTCGATCCTGTCGAATTACCGGCGGCTCGTGGTCGAGTACCAGCGGCGGGTCACCGGTGATCCCGCCGCGCTGAACGCGGCGAGCCAGCGGTGCGGCGAGCGGGCGTCGACGGTTTCGGGTCGCGCGGAGGAGATCGGCAAGGCGGCCAAGGCGCTCAACGCGTCCTGGGAAGGCGACGCGTACGTCGCGTTCTCCACCTCCGCCGCGAAACTGAGCCAGGAACTCGGGGAGCTCGGCACGAAACTGGGCGACCAGTCGAACCGGCTACGGGGAGGCGCGCAGGCCCTGCAGGGTGCGAAGTCCTGTGTGGACTCGATCCTCGCCCAGTTCGACCAGTACGCCGCGCAGCTCACCAGTCAGGCGCGGACGGCGAACGCGAACGCGGTCAACGCGTTCATCTCCGCCGCCCGGCAGCTCGGCGAACGCGCCGCGCAGGCGGCGCAGGAGATCGCGGACGAACTGAGCGAGGAACTCGCGCGGCTGTTCCCGCCGGAGGGCGCCGGCCGGATCGAGCACGAACTGGGCAAATGGGGCCGCGGCCCGTTGTACTGGCTCAACGGAGAAGCGCTCGACGGCCGCAGGCGGCCGCGCTCGCATCCGTCGTGGTTCGGCAATTCGGGCTGGAAGAAGCTCACCTGGGACGGTCTCGAAGGCACGCGCGCCCCGCGTGCGGGTGACACGCCGTTCGGCAGGCCGAAGCCGGAAGGCCTGCGCGACAAGGCCTGGAACAGCACCGAGATCACGTACGCGAAATGGAAGCAGGAACAGGACGGCTTCACCCCGGGCTGGGACGCCAAGGTCTCCTCGCAGGGCTGGGACCTCAAGGCGTCCGGGCACGCCGAACTGGCCGCGTTCAAGGAAGAACTCGAACGCAAGGGCGAATGGGGCGTCGCTTCGGGCAGCGCCAAGGGGACGGCGTTCGTCGGCGGTGAGGTGAACGGCTCGCTCCAGGCGGGCGCGCACGGTGTCGGTGTGCACGCAAACGCCTTCGTCGGCGGCAAGATCGAAGGCGAACTCGCGGCCGACGTGGCCGGGGTGGGCGTCGGCGCGAGCGGGACCCTCCAATATGGACTCGGCGCGCAGCTCGACGGCCAGGCCGTTTACGACGCGGGACACATCAAGGTCGACTTCAAGGCCGGTGTCGCGCTCGGTCTCGGCGCCGGGATCGGCGCGAAGATCGACATCGACCTGCCGAAGATCGCGGACACCGTCGGCGAGTACGGCGGCGCGGCCGTCGACGCGGTGAGCGGCGCGGCGGGCGAGGCGGCGGACGCCGTCGGCGAGGCATGGGACGACGCGATCACCTACGTGGGCACGTGGTGAGCGGGATGAGCACGGAGGACCGGGTCTCCCTCCCGCTGGGCTTCGACATCCCCGAGGGCTGGGTGCCCGTCGAGCCGTCGTCCGTCGGCGCCGACGGCGCGGTCTTCGTGGCGGTGCACTCCGCGACGGACGGCGAGTTCACCCCCAACATCACCCTGAGCGTCGGGCAACGGCCGGACCGGGCGCGGATCACCGACATCGCCGACGAGGCCGTCGAACGCCTCGGCCGGTCGATGGCCGCCCTCGAAGTGGTGCGGCGCAAGGAGATCGGCACTCCGGTCGCGCCGGGGGTGACGCAGGTGCTGCGCATCCGCACCGGCGAAGGACAGGATCTCGTACAGACGCAGGTGCAGCTGACCGTGCCGGGGGCGAGCCCGGCCGAGCGGCTGATCCTCCAGATCGCCTGCACCGCGACACCCGAGGCGGCCCGTGGCCTCGGCGACGACTTCCGGCGGTTCGTGGGCAGCGTCCACGTCCGGCGGGATGCCACCGCAGATGAAGGAGAAGACTCGTGACCACCGACCCCTACGCCATGCCGGACATGGACGAGTTGCTGGACCAGGTCCGCAAGCAGACCGAAGAGGTGCAGCGCATCCAGCGTTCGGTCGAGGCGATGGAGGTCAAGGCGCACTCGCGGCAGAACGAAGTCACCGTCGTGCTGCGCGGAGACGGCCGTTTCACCTCGATCGACATCGACCCGCGCGCACTGCGTCAGTACGACGCGCGCAACATCTCGGAGATCGTGCTGGAGGCGGTCAACAACGGGCTCCAGAAGCTGGCCGAGGCCAGCAACGCCAAATTCGCGCCCGTCATCGAGTCCGCCAAGTCGATCGAAGCATGACGGCCGCGATCGCGGGCTCCACCCGGCGCGTCACGGTGGTGACACCGCGGGCGCGTGTCGACGTGGCGCTGCCGCAGCAGAGCACGTTCGCCGAACTCGTCCCGCAGCTCGTGCGGCTCGCGGGTGCTTCGGGGCAGGCGTCGGCCGAGCATCCCGGCTGGGTGCTGTCCCGGCTCGGCGGCGCTCCGCTCGCGCTCGGGCTCACGGTCGCCGCGGCGCAGGTACGCGACGGCGAAGTCCTCCACCTGACCCCGCGGGAACGCCCGCGGGGTCCGCTGCTGTTCGACGACGTCGTCGACTCGATCGCCAGCGTCGCCGAGTCGGGTACCGGGCGGTGGGGGCCGTCGGTGGCGCGCAAGGCGGGCATCGTCGCGTCCGTGGTGCTGCTGCTCGCCGGTGGACTGCTGGTGCAGGCGGCGGCGTCCGGGAGTGTGCTGGCGCCGATCGGCACCGGACTTCTCGCGCTGGTACTGGTGCTGGGCGGCGGCGCGCTGAGCCGCGCGTACGGCGACGCGGAGGCCGGCGCGGCCGGCGCACTCGCCGGGGTCGGCGCGGCACTGCTGGCCGGGATGTCGATCCTGCCGCCGCATCCGCTGTTCTCGCTGTCGGCAGGACCGCTGGCCGCCGGGCTCGCGGTGGTGACCGTCTACGGCGTGATCGCGGCCGTTTCGGTGGCGGACCGGTTGCCGTGGTTCGTCGCGGTGACGGTGTCGGCAGGGCTCGGTGCGATCACCACCGCCATCGTCCTGCTGGCCGACGTCCGCCCGGTTTCGGCGGCCGCCGTGGTCGCCGTCGTGGCGACGGCGCTGGCCGCGGTCGCGCCGATGATGGCGCTGCGGCTCGGCAGGCTGCCGCTGCCCCGGGTGCCCGACGACATGGACGCGTTCCGTGCCGACGAGGACCCTTCGCTCGGTGAAGACATGGTCGGTGGGACGACTTACGCGCAGGCGTTGCTGACCGGGCTGCTCGTCGCGCTCGGGCTCGTCGTGGTCTCGGCTTCGGTGGTCCTGTCGTCTTCCGGCGGGGCGTGGGAAGCGGGCTTGTGCGCGCTGCTGGGTCTGGCACTGATGCTGCGCTCGCGCGCCTTCGCGGGCCGCTCGCAGCGGGTCGTGCTCATCGGTTTCGGCGCGGCGGCCTTGGCGGCGGCCGGTTTCTGGCTCGCCGCGAGCGGACCGCGTTCGTTCGTCTTCGCCGCGGGCTGTGCCGTCGTCGTCGCGGCGGGCGTCTGTCTCACCTACGCGACGCGTGTCGCGAAGGGACGTCGTTCTCCGTACTGG
Source organism: Amycolatopsis sp. lyj-108 (assembly GCF_046549005.1). NCBI lineage: Bacteria > Bacillati > Actinomycetota > Actinomycetes > Pseudonocardiales > Pseudonocardiaceae > Amycolatopsis > Amycolatopsis sp. lyj-108. The sequence continues at coordinate 108,916 of NZ_JAJPWQ010000015.1, forward strand.
GCAAGGACTCTCGACATCGTGGAGTTCCTGGTGCTGCTCTCGCTGATCCCGTTCGTCGGCATGATCGCGGGCGTCTACGAGGCCGTACGAGGCTGACCCACATTGCCGCAATTCGGCACCTGGTTGCGACCCTTGCCCGGGCAAGGAACGCAACCAGGTGCCGAATTGCGGTGTACGCGTTACGTCCGTGGAGGACTCCTTCCCTACCCTCAGAGAAGAAAGGAGTCCTCCACGGACCGTCCCCTCAGTTCTCCAGCGCCAGCGGCAGGGTCCGCCGGACCGCCGCAGCGTGCCGTCCGTGCAGCGGGATCACCGCGACCCCGCCCGGCCGCACAGTCTCCGCCCCGGGCCGTCCGCCGACCCGGATGGTCACTTCGGACTTCTCCCGTCCGCCAGGCGTCCGGTGCAGCGTGTACGAAGTCGCGGTGAACGCCGATCCGGGGACGTGCAGATCCAGCGTCCGCGCGAGATCCCGCTCGGACCGTGGCCGGTAACAGACCTGCGACGCGCCGCCCCAGTCCCAGGAACGCCAGCCGTTCACCGGCGCGCCCTGGCCGTGGCCGAGCGCGACGCGCAGTTCTTCCGCCACTTCACCGGCTTCGAGCACGGTGCTCTCGAATCCGGCTTCGGCCAGCGTGCCCATCAGTCTCAGGGCCGCGCAGGCGGTGCTCCGCAGTGCGCCGAGTTCTCCGCCGCCGCGGGCGAGCGCCGCGATCGGCGCGTTCTCGGGCCGGTACCGGACGGTGAGCCAGCGGACGCGGAGCACGGACTGTCCATTGGGGACGGTCCAGGTCAGTAGTTGCGCGCTGGACAAAGGGATCCCGGTGCCCGCGAAGGCCTCGCGCAGGATGGCGACGAGGGTGTCCGGCCCGGGTGCCATGGCGCCTGGGGTGAGCCGCACGATGGCGCTCCAGCCGTCGCTGACCTCGGCGACACCGAAGCGGTTTCCCGCGCGGTCGACGTGCTGGCGTACCCGGGCGGGACCGGCGAGCCGGTGCAGCGGATCGGGGACCTCGTTCTTGTCGCGGCGCTTCAGCCGGTAACCGGCCCAGGTGAGCAGCCAGCCCGCGAGGTGACGTCCGGCGAAGCGGACCGACGTCGTCAGCACGAGGACGCCGGCGACGGCGGTGATGCTGATCTGCGCGGCTAGGGGGATCCCGTCCACGGTGAAGGCCAGGAGGATCGCGATCCCGGCGATCTCCCAGAGCGCCGCCTGCAGCGGGCGGATCGGCAGCAGCCAGGGCAGCGGCGCCGCGCCCGCGACACCGCGCGCTGGAGCCTGGTCCTGGACCGGGCGGGCCGGGGCTTCAACCGACAAGGATTTCCCCTCCTCCGTGCACGCGCCCGACGGTAGCCGCGCCCCGCGCGGGGGAGGGGCGTAAAAAATACCCTCACCGCGAATCGGGCCCAGACCTAACGTGAGCACCCTCGAACGGGTGGGCACGAGCGGCGGGGGACGGGAGCGTGTGGACGCAGCGGGACCAGATCCAGGCCTACCAATTCCTCCGCAGGAGACTGGTTTCGGCACTGGTCTCGGCTGACGCCAACCATCCGGTCGCCCCGAGCCGCAGGCTGGTCATCGGAACCCTGTGCGGCCTCGGCGTGGCGCTGCTGGTCACCGCGGTGTTCGGCGTGATCGGCCTGCTGAACCCCTCCGGCGGCAAGGACTGGCTGGCGGGCGGCAAGGTGATCGTCGAGGAGGGCACCGGCGCGCGCTACATCCTCGGCCAGGACGGCGCGCTGCACCCGGTGCTCAATTACGCCTCCGCGCGGTTGATGGCCGGCGGCAACGGCGAGGCCACCGTGACCGTCCCTTCCGACAAGCTCGCGAAGGCGCCGCGCGGCTCGCAGATCGGCATTCCCGGCGCGCCCGATTCGCTGCCCGCGGCGGCCGCGCTGGTGAACACCCCGTGGACGAGTTGCACGCGGACCACCCAGGACGCGCCCGCGTCGGCCGAACCGGAGACGACGGTGCTCCTCGGCGCGCCCGCCGCCGGGGTCGACCTGCCGAGGGACCAGGCCGTCGTGGTCCGCGTCCCCGAGGGGGAGCGCTATCTCGTGACGGCGGGGCGCCGCTACAAGCTCACCCCGGAAGCCGCCACGGCGTTGCAGTTCGACACCTATCCGGCGATCGCGGTGTCGTCCCGGTGGATCGGTACCGTCGCCGCCGGACGCGATCTGGCCTACCGCGCGGTCGAAGACGCCGGACGGCCAGGCCCGAAGGTCGGCGGCACCGCGACGAAGGTCGGTTCGGTGCTCGGCGTCGTCGACGCGATGGCGACACCGGGCAACGCGACGTCGTACTACCTCGTCCACGCCGAAGGGCTCGAACCGATCGGCCAGACCGAGGCGAGCCTGCTGATCAACACGCCGCAGAACGCGGACGCCTACATCGGCGTCCCGGCGCCCGTCGCGGTGCGCGCGGCCGACGTCGCCGCGGTGCCGAAGGTCGGCACGGCGAGGTCGGGCGGGGCCGATCCCGCGGAGTATCCGGACCGGATCCCGCGAAAAGCGCCCGTTACCGGACAGTCCGTGACGTTATGCGCGCAGGGTTCTCGAATCGTTATCTCCGCACAGGTCCCGTTGCCGCAAGGTGCGAAGGCGATCCCGGTGACGGCGCGGACGGACGCGTTGGTCGCCGACGCGGTTTTCGTGCCTCCGTCGGGAGGCGCGGTGGTGGCGGAATCCGGTTCCGGCACGGTTTACGTCGTGACCGACACGGGCTTGAAGTACCCGGTGGCGAGCAGTGAGGCACTCGCTTCCCTCGGATACGGCCAAGCCGAACGGCAACCGGTTCCGAACGGATTACTGGCGCTGGTGCCACGAGGACCCGCGCTGGATCCGGCGCAGGCGGGCCGTGCGGTGTCCGCGGCAGGTGGGACGGGGTGAGCGGAAACGTGCAGATGACTGAAGACAGGCCGGAGACCGACCGGGTCGACGTCGCGGTGATCGAAGACCATCCGTTGTACCGGCACGCCGTGGTCCGGGTCCTCACCGAGGCCGAAGGGATCGAACTGGGCGCGGTGGTCGATTCGGTCGCCAGGTTCCACGTCCATCCGCAGCCGCCCGGCAGCGTGGTGCTGCTCGACCTCGGCCTGCCGGGGATCGCCGGCGCGGCGGCCGTGCTCCAGGTGTGCGAACTGGGGCATCACGTGCTCGTGGTGTCCGCGCAGGCGGAACCCGAGCAGGTACTGGGCGCGATCGCCGCCGGTGCCAAGGGATTCCTGTCCAAGGACGTCGACGTCGACGAGCTCCTGATCGCGATCAGGACGGTCGCGCAGGGCCGGGCCTACGTTTCCGCGGTGGTGGCCGGAATGATCATCAAGGACAACGCCGACCGTCCCGTGCCTGCTCCGGACGTCGCGCTTTCCGCGCGCGAGAAGCAGGTCCTGCGGCTGGTCGCGGCGGGCGAACGCGACGTCGACATCGCCCGCATCCTGGGCATCGGAGTCCGGACGGTTCGCGGTTATCTGGACCGGATCCGTGACAAACTCGGAGAGAGAAGGCGGGCCGGTCTGGTCCGCAAGGCCATCCAGCTCGGGCTCGCGTCGCCGCCGGAGGTGCCCGGCCCGTCTCGGCCGGTCGTACCCCGCGCCGACGCGGGCGGATTCGAAGGACGCCGGTGAACGCAGACGAGCAGCAGCCGAAACGCATCATGCCGATCAACGTCGGGGTGATCGAAGATCATCCGCTGTACCGGGACGCCGTCGCGCGCGTCCTCACCGAAGCGCCCGACATCGAACTGGGCGCCGTCGCCGACTCCGTCGCGCGGTTCGCCGTCCAGGAGCAGCCTCCCGGCAGCGTCGTCGTCCTCGACCTCAAGCTGCGCGGTGTCCAGGACGCCGCCGCGGTACTCGAAGTGGGACAGATGGGGCACAAGGTGCTCGTGGTGTCCGCGCACGCCGAGCAGCCCGAGGTACTGGGCGCGATGCAGGCCGGCGCCAAGGGCTTCCTGTCCAAGGACGTCGACGGCGACGAACTCCTGCGCGCCATCCGCACCATCGCCGACGACAACGCGTACGTGTCGCCGACGCTGGCCGGAATGATCATCCAGGACAGCGAGGACCGCCACGCCGGGCCCAAGATCGTCCTGTCCGAACGGGAAAAGCAGGTCCTGCGGCTGGTCGCGGCCGGCGAACGCGACGTCGACGTGGCGGAGATCCTGAACATCAGCGTGCGGACGGTGCGGTCCTACCTCGACCGGATCCGGGACAAGACCGGCGAACGGCGGCGGGCCGGATTCGTGCGGGTGGCGATCCGGGAAGGGCTGCTGCGTTAGCCGCTTCGGGTTGTGCGCTCAACCCGCCACTCCGGGCTGAAAGACTGCAATGAAGGGGCGCCTTCACCGCATGTGACGCGGCGAAGGTCCCTTTCGCGTCGCAGCGCTAACCGCGCGGCCCCGAGAAGTTCACCCGCAGCGTGTACACCGAACTGGACGCGGTGATGAACAGATCGTTCCGCCGCGGCCCGCCGAAGGTCAGGTTCGAACACACCTCCGGCACCCGCAGCTTCCCGATCCGCGTGCCGTCGGGCGCGAAGCAGTGCAGGCCGTCGTGCGCGGCGGCCCAGACCCGGCCCGCGGCGTCCAGGCGCACGCCGTCGAAACCGCCGGCGTCGGAGGTCGCGAAGACCTCGCCGCCGGAAAGCCGCCCGTCTGCCACCGAGAAAACCCTGATGTGGCTGGGGTTCTGGCGCGTGTCCACGATGTAGAGCCGTGTTTCGTCCAACGAGAAGGCGAGCCCGTTCGGACGCGAGAAATCGTCCGCGACGATCCGCACGGAACCGTCCACCGGGTCGGCGCGGTAGACGTGGCAGGCGCCGATCTCGCTTTCCGCCTGATGGCCTTCGTAGTCGCTGTCGATCCCGTAACTGGGGTCGGTGAACCAGATCGCGCCGTCCGAGGATTCGACGACGTCGTTGGGGCTGTTGAACTTCTTGCCCTGATAGGTCTCCGCGAGGACGGTGGTCGTGCCGTCGTGTTCGGTGCGCGTCACCCGGCGGTTGCCCTGTTCGCAGCTGACGAGCCTGCCCTGACGGTCGACGGTGTGCCCGTTGTGGAATCCGGCGGGCTCGCGGAACACGCCGACCGCGCCCGTGGTCTCGTCCCATCGCAGGACGCGGTCGTTCGGGATGTCGCTGAACACCAGGTACCGGCCTGCCGGGAAGTAGGCGGGCCCCTCGGTCCACCGGCAGCCCGTGTGCAGGCGCCGCATCCACTCGTCCCCGTTGACGCGGGCGAACCGCTCGTCGAGGACTTCGAAGTGTGCCTTGACCATGTCCATGAAAACCCCAGTGCTTCGAACGAGATATTGCGATCATCATGAACTGCTGAACTTGATATGGTCAACCCATGGATGACGTGGATCGCATATTGCTCACGGAGTTGCAGCAGGACGCGACGCAGGCGTACGCCGCGCTCGGCAAGGCGGTCGGCTTGTCGGCGGGCGCCGCGCACGAGCGGGTCCGCAAACTACGCGAACAGGGCGTCATCCGGCGCACGACCGTCGACGTCGATCCGGCGGCGGTCGGTCGCGGGGTGATGGCGTTCGTGCTGATCGAGGCGGGCTCGTGGATGGGCGACTCGCCGACCAAGGCCGCGCTGGAGGCGCTGCCGGAGGTCGTGGAGGCGCACATCATCGCGGGTCCGGCCTCGCTGCTGGTGAAGGTGCGCACGCCGACCACCGAGGAGCTCCAGGCGTCGCTGCGCAGGCTGTACGCCATCGAGGGCGTCACCGGGACGCAGACGATCGTCGTGCTCGAATCCTTCTTCGAACGCTCCGTGAACGCTAGAGGCGGCGGTTCGCCAGAACGCCCGTCGCCGCCCGCGCCTTCCCGCTGACCGCGGGATCCAGGTCGACGACCACCAGTTCCGGTCCGGGGCCCAGCTGCGTGTGGACGCGGCCGAAACCGTCGGACACCGTGGAGTAGCCGATCCCGGTCGGCGCCTTCGGGTTCACCGGCGTCGAGGTCGTGGCCGGATCGGCCTGCCCGCAGCCGAGGACCCAGCAGCCGGAGTCGAGCGCGCGGGCGCGCACCAGCACCTCCCACTGCTCGCGTTTGCCCTCGCCCGCGCCCCAGGAAGTCGGCACGAGGACGATGTCGGCGCCGTCGTCGGCGAGCCTCCGGAACAGCTCCGGGAAGCGGATGTCGTAACAGGTCGCGAGGCCGAACGTGACCCCGTCGACCTCGAAGGTGGCGGACGCGGTGCCGGGGGCGACCGTGTCGGATTCGGCGAACCCGAAGGCGTCGTACAGATGGATCTTGTCGTAACCGAAGTGATGTCCGGCGCCGGTGACCAGCAGGGTGTTGCTCACACGCCCGTCGGGCGACGGCGTGAACATGCCCGCGACGACCACTACACCGTGTTCTTCCGCGATGGACGCCACAGAGGACGCCCACGGTCCGTCCAAAGGTTGCGCCACGGGTCCGAGCGGGATGCCGAAGCGCGCCATCGCCGCTTCGGGGAACACCACGATCCGCGCGCCGTCGGCCGCCGCGGCCGCCACGCCTTCGCGAATCGGCTTCAGGTTCGTTTCGGGATCCTCGGCGGCCGTGAGCTGGCACAACCCGATTCGCGGCACGGCCGCCTCCCTCATCGTGGGATCGCTGGTCACCACCCCAGTGTGCCTGCTCGGGGCGATCGGGCCACCTCGTACCCTTGACCCATGCTGAACCGTACCGACCTGCGTGGACAGGTCCCGTCCGTTGCCGAACTCAGGAGCACGCTCCCGCGTGCCGAGTACGACGTGGACGCGGCGCTGCATCACGTACGGCCGGTGGTCGAGGCGGTCCGCGATCGCGGCGTCGAGGCGGTTCTCGAATACACCGAGAAGTTCGACAAGGTCCGCCCCGGCGGTGTGCGTGTCGCCGCCGCCGAGCTCACCAGCGCGCTCGAGAACCTGGATCCGGCGGTCCGCGAGGCGCTGGAGGAGTCGATCGTCCGGGCACGGAAGGTCCACGGTGATCAGCGCCGTCAGGACGTCACGACCGAGGTCGTCGACGGCGGCACCGTCACCGAGCGCTGGATCCCGGTGGAGCGCGTCGGGCTGTACGCGCCGGGCGGGCTCGCGGTGTACCCCTCGACCGTGGTGATGAACGTCGTCCCGGCGCAGATCGCCGGCGTCGGCACGCTCGTGCTGTGCTCGCCGCCGCAGGCCGCGTTCGGCGGGCTCCCGCACCCGACGATCCTGGCCGCGGCCGAACTGCTCGGCGTCGACGAGGTGTGGGCCGTCGGTGGCGCGCAGGCCGTCGCGCTGCTCGCGTACGGCGGAACCGACACCGACGGCACGACACTGGAGCCGGTCGACATCGTGACCGGGCCGGGCAACATCTACCTCACCGCGGCGAAGCGCATGTTGCGCGGCATCATCGGCATCGACTCGGAGGCGGGCCCGACCGAGATCGCGATCCTCGCCGACGAGACCGCCGACCCGGTGCACGTCGCCGCCGACCTGATCAGCCAGGCCGAGCACGACCCGCTCGCCGCGAGCGTGCTGGTCACCACGTCCGAGGCGCTCGCGGACGCCGTCGACAAGGAACTGACCGGCCGCGTGGCCGCGACCAAGCACTCCGAGCGGGTGACGGAGGCCTTGAGCGGCAAGCAGTCCGGCATCATCCTCGTGTCCACCATGGACGACGGGATCCGCGTCGTCGACGCGTATGCCGCGGAACACCTGGAGATCCAGACCGCGGACGCGCGTTCGGTGGCGGCCCGCGTGCGCAACGCTGGCGCGATCTTCGTCGGTGCGTACGCGCCCGTCTCGCTCGGCGACTACTGCGCCGGGTCGAACCACGTCCTGCCCACCGGCGGGTTCGCGCGGCACTCGTCCGGCCTTTCGGTGCAGAGCTTCCTCAAGGGCGTGCACGTCGTCGACTACAGCCAGGACGCGCTGCGCGAGATCGCCGGCCGCGTCGTCGCGCTGGCGAACGCCGAGGATCTGCCCGCGCACGGCGAGGCCATCACGGCACGGTTCGAAGGGGAGCGGGCATGAGCATCGGCGAGGAGATCACGCTCGACGCGCTCCCGCTGCGCGAGGACCTGCGGGGCAAGACCCCGTACGGCGCGCCGCAGCTCGACGTGCCGATCCGGCTCAACACCAACGAAAACCCGTATCCGCCGCCGGACGCGCTGGTGGCCGACGTCGCCGAGGCCGTCCGCGCCGAAGCCGCGTCGCTGCACCGCTACCCGGATCGCGACGCCGTCGCGCTGCGCCAGGACCTCGCGGACTACCTCGCGGTGTCCACCGGCGTGCTGGTGTCGGAGTCGAACGTGTGGGCCGCCAACGGGTCCAACGAGGTCCTGCAGCAGATCCTGCAGGCCTTCGGCGGTCCTGGCCGCTCGGCGCTGGGCTTCGAACCGTCGTACTCGATGCACCCGATCATCTCGGCGGGCACCCGCACCGACTGGCTGCCGGTGCCGCGCCGCGACGATTTCACGCTCGACACCGAGAAAGCGGCCGCGCTGGTGCGCGAACGCCGTCCGGACATCGTCTTCGTGACCAGCCCGAACAACCCGACCGGCGGGTCGATCCCGTTCGGCGAGCTGCGCGGCCTGCTCGAAGCGGCGCCGGGCATCGTGGTGGTCGACGAGGCGTACGCGGAGTTCTCGTCGCAGCCGAGCGCCATCGAGCTTCTCGAGGAGTATCCGGCGAAGCTGATCGTGTCGCGCACGATGAGCAAGGCGTTCGCCTTCGCGGGCGGACGGCTCGGGTATCTCGCGGCCGCGCCCGCGATCGTGGACGCGCTGCAGCTGGTGCGGCTGCCGTACCACCTCTCGAAGCTCACGCAGGCCGCCGCACGGGCCGCGCTGCGGCACGCGGACGCCACCCTCGCCTCGGTCGCCAAACTCGCGGCCGAACGCGACCGGGTGGTGGAAGCGTTGCTGGGCTTGGGATTCACGCCGGTCCCGAGCGACGCGAACTTCGTCCTCTTCGGACGGTTCGCGGACGCGCCCGCGACCTGGAAGTCCTATTTGGACAACGGCGTGCTGATCAGGGACGTCGGCATCGAGGGGCACCTGCGGGTGACCATCGGGACGCCGGAAGAGAACGACGCCTTTCTCGAGGCCAGCAAGGAGGTGCCGCGATGAGTCGCGTCGGCAAGGTGGATCGCACCACCAAGGAATCGTCCATTTCGGTCCAGCTCGACCTGGACGGCACGGGACAGGTGGAGATCGACACCGGTGTCCCGTTCTACGACCACATGCTCACCGCGTTCGGCGTGCACGGCTCGCTCGACCTCAAGGTGCGGGCGACCGGTGACGTGCACATCGACGCGCACCACACCGTCGAGGACACCGCGATCGTGCTCGGCCAGGCGCTGCGGCAAGCACTCGGTGACAAGAGCGGGATCCGCCGGTTCGGCGACGCGTGGATCCCGATGGACGAAACCCTCGCGCACGCCGCGATCGACGTCTCCGGGCGCCCGTACTGCGTGCACCTCGGCGAGCCGGAGCAGTTCAACAGCTTCACCATCGGCGGGAACTACCCGTTCGTGCTGACGCGGCACGTGTTCGACTCGCTGTCGTTCCACGCGCAGATCGCGCTGCACGTGCGGGTGCTGCACGGCCGCGACCCGCACCACATCGCGGAGGCCGAGTACAAGGCCGTCGCGCGTGCGCTGCGTGCCGCGACCGAGCCGGACCCGCGGGCGGGCGGCATCCCGTCCACGAAGGGCGTCCTCTAGTCCTGCCGCAATTCGTCACCTGGATGCGCGGATGTCGCATCCAGGTGACGAATTGCGTTGTAGGTGTTGAGGGTGACGCCGGACGGCGTTGTCGTCGTGCCGATGAGCTCCAAGGACTGCGCCGGGGTTGCGTCCGCGAAGAAACGCTTGCCCGTGCCCAAAAGGAGCGGGTAGACGGCCAGCACGACTTCGTCCGCGAGGCCGTGTTCGAGCAGCGTCGAGGTCAGGGTGGAGCTGCCCGAGAGGATCAGGTTCGGGCCGTCCTGCGCCTTGATCCGGCGGACGTCTTCGGCGATGTCCGGGCCGAGCCCTTCGAACGGGCCCCATTTCAGGCTTTCCGGCCGGCGGGTGACGACATACTTCGTCGCCGCCTTGAGCCGGTCGGCGAGCGGATCGCTCGGTGCGTCCGGCCAGTAGTCCGACCAGATGTCGTAGGTGCGGCGGCCGAGCAGCAGGTCGAAGGCTTCACCGTGCGCGGCCGTGACGGCGTCCCGGCCTTCGGGTGTCCGGTAGGGCGTGTTCCAGCCGCTGTAAGGGAAGTCGGTCTCATCGGCGGAGTGCTGGATCACGCCGTCGAGCGAGACGTGTTCGATGATCTTGAGTTTTCTCATCACGTCTCCAGGAGTGCGTCGAGTTGGGGCATCGCCGCGCGAAAGCCCTCTTCCATCCCCGGGATCGTCTTCTCCATGGCTTCGATACTGGAAAACCGGGTGACATGGGTCAGCCGTGAGCCTGTCGGTGTCGTCTCGAAGGTGAACGTCATCGAGGACGGCATGTCCTCGTCCGCGGCGTTGTCTTCACCGTCTTCCGCCTCGAACGAGTCGATGGGGTTCACCGCGGTGAACTTCCACGAATCGGCCCATTTCTCCCCGTTCGGCCCGGACAGGAAGTACTCGGCGCGGCCGCCGACCCGGAAATCGTGGTGGGTGAAGGTGGCGGGCGCGAAAGGTGGCCCCCAAAAGCGCTCTAGTTGCCGTGGATCGGCCCAAGCCTCCCAGAGGCGTTTTTGCGGCACGGGAAAGTCCGCCACGACGGTGAGGCTGAGCCGCTCGGGTTCTTTGGTGACCGAGGTGATCGGCATCGTCAGTTTCCTTCCCGCAGGACATCGTCGAGCTGCTCCACACGTTGGCGCCAAAGGACTTCGTAGGAGTCGAGAAGTTCACCGGCCCGCTGGAGCCGCGCGCGGTCGGTCGAGACCAGCTGCTCACGACCGTTGGCACGTTTGCGCACGAGACCCGCGCGCTCCAGCACGGCGACGTGCTTTTGCACGGCGGCGAAACTCATCTCGTACCGCGCGGCGAGATCGGACACCGACGGCGCTTCCGCGATCGCCCGCGCCAGGATGTCGCGGCGCGTGCCGTCGGCCAAGGCGCGGAAGAGCTGGTTGAGCGACTCCTCGCCCTCCTCCAGAAGTACAACCATGTGGTTGTACGTTAGCCGTGCCCGGTCGCGAGGGCAAGGCCCGGCCCGGCGCGGTCGCGGTGGCGGACATGTGGCAGGGTGGCGGTCGTGAGTAACACGACCATCGCTGTGCTGCTGTTCGCGCTCGGCGGCTTCCTGATCGGCGGCGTCTACGCGACCTGGAAGAGCGTCAAGTTCATGGCCGTCGTGCTGGGGATCGGCGCGGTGCTGGCCATCGGCGGCGCCATCGCCTGGCTCGCCTGAGCTCTGCCCGGTAATTCGGCTGCGCGCCGCGACGACGGCGAGCATGCTGTCCGGCATGTCCGGAAACCCGCGCTCGGTCGCCGAGGTCGTCCGGCTCCAGCGATCGGGGAGCCGCGTCAAGTTCCTGTTCTTCTGGGGCCATCAGCCTCGGCGTGACGGCACGATCGGGCCGGAATGCTTCAGCCAGTGGTGGCCCGCCCGGTTCGCCGCCGACGGCGAAAGCTTCTCGACGGCCGAGCACTACATGATGTGGCGCAAAGCAGTTCTGTTCGACGACGCCGAGAGCGCGGCGCGAATCCTCGGCTCCCGGCATCCGCGTGAGGCCAAGACGCTGGGCCGCGAAGTGCGGGGATTCGAGCAGGGCCGCTGGGAAGACGAGCGCTACGGCATCGTCCTCGACGGAACGATCGCGAAGTTCGGGCAGCACCCGGAACTGCGCGACTTCCTGCTCGGAACCAAGAACCGGGTGCTGGTCGAGGCCAGTCCGCTGGACGCCATCTGGGGGATCGGGCTCGCTGCCGACCACCCGCATGTCGAGAACGCGGAACGCTGGCGCGGCCTGAACCTGCTCGGCTTCACACTGGGAGAGGCCCGCGCGGCGCTCGCCTGAGTACGTGAAGGGGGCCTTCACGTACTCAGGCAAAAGGTGGCGTGTCGCGAAAGCCACTTTCGGGACGCCAGGCGTCCCGAAAGTGGCTTTCGCGACACGGGCGCCGACCCACGTCCCGGATGAACTCGCGACCAGTGCCTACTTCGAGGCGTCGACCAGCTCCCGCTCGTCAGGCGCGTCCAGCTGCTTCGCGAGCTTCTCGCCTTCGACGTCGACGTCCGGCAGCACCCGGTCCAGCCACTTCGGCAGCCACCAGGCACCGCGTCCGAGCAGGGACATCAGTGCCGGCACGATGGTCATCCGGATCACGAACGCGTCGACGAGCACGCCGAAGGCCAGCGCGAACCCGATCGACTGGATCAGCGAAGACTCCGCGAGGACGAATCCGGCGAACACGCTGATCATGATCAGCGCGGCGGCGACCACGACGCGGGAGCCGTGCCGGAAGCCGGTGACCATCGCCTGCTGCGGGTCGGCGCCGTGGACGTATTCCTCCCGCATCCGCGTCACCAGGAACACCTGGTAGTCCATGGCGAGCCCGAACAGCACACCGATCAGCAGGATCGGCAGCATGCTCATGATCGGCCCGGTCGTCTTCACCCCGAGCAGGTCGGTGAGCCAGCCCCACTGGAACACCGCCACCACGGCGCCGAACGTCGCGACCACGGAGCCGAGGAAGCCCAGCGTCGCCTTCAGCGGGACCACGATCGACCGGAACACCAGCATCAGCAGCAGGAACGCGAGCCCGACGATCAGCGCGAGATAGGGCAGCATCGCGTCGGCGAGTTTCTCCGAGACGTCGATGTTGGCCGCGGTCTGGCCGGTCACCGCCAGCGACGCGCCGGTGGCCGTGCCCAGTTTCGCGTTCAGGCCGCGGATGTCGCTGACGAGGTCTTCGGTCGCGGTGCTGCTCGGGCCGCTCTTCGGGATGACGGTCAGCAGCGCCAGGTCACCGTCCCGGTTGACCTTCGGCGGCGTGACGATCGGGCGTTCGGGGAGGCCGCCGATATCCGCGGCCGCCTGCTGGAGCGCGGCCTGGCGGTCGGTGCTGCCCGCGAGGTCGACGACGATCACGAGCGGCCCGTTCGCGCCTTCGCCGAAGCTGCGGGCGACGGTGTCGTAGGCCTTGCGCTGGGTGGTGTCCGGCGCGGCGGTGCTGTCGTTCGGCAGGCCGAGCTGCATGCTCGCGGCCGGGACGGCGACGATCGCGAGTCCGGCGATCGCGGCGATCAGCACCGGGATCCGGTGGCGGGCCACGAAACGTGCCCAGCGCTCGCCGTGCGTCGTCGTGTTTTCCTTGCGGCGCAAGCGGATCTTGCCGCCCGCCAGTTTGCCGCCCGCGAACCCGAGGATGGCGGGCAGCAGGGTCAGCGCGATGACGACCGCGATGGCGACGGTGATCGCCGCGGCGACGCCCATCTCGCCGAGGAACGGGATGCCGACGACGGTCAGGCCCGCCAGCGCGATGATCACGGTAAGCCCGGCGAACACCACGGCGGAGCCCGCCGTACCGGTGGCGCGTCCGGCGGCTTCCTCCGGATCTCGGCCGATCGTCAGTTCGTGCCGATAGCGGGAAACGATGAAGAGCGCGTAGTCGATGCCGACGGCGAGGCCGATCATCAGCGCGAGCACCGGCGTGTTCGTGTTCAGTTCGAGGAAACCGGACGCCGTCGTGATGCCCGCCATGCCGATCCCGACGCCGATGAGCGCGGTCAGCAGCGGGATCCCGGCCGCGAGCAGCGAGCCGAAGGTGATGATCAGGACGACGGCGGCGACCGCGACACCGAGGCCTTCGGTGGCGTTCGTGGCGGGCATCGCCTGGACGGCGTCACCGCCGAACTCCACCGTGTACCCGGCGGCCTTGGCGGAATCCGCCGCGGCCATCAGGCCGTCACGGTCGGCGTCGGTGAGCTCGAAGCCCTGCACGCGGTAGCTGACCTGGGCCAGCGCCACGTGCTTGTCGGGCGAGATCGCCTGCGCCTGCAGCGGGTCGACCACGCCGGCGACCTTCGGCGCGTCCTTGAGGCCGGTGACGAGGCGAGCGATCGCCGCCTGTCCGCCGGCGTCGGTGATGTCACCCGGTGTCGAGATGACGACACGCGCGGTCGCGCCGCCGGCGGCGGCTTCGGGGAACCGGTCGGCGAGCTGGTCGATCGCCTTCTGCGACTCGGTGCCGGGGATGGTCACCGAGTTCGAAAGCTGGCCGGACAAGGTCAGCGCACCCGCGCCGAGGGCCACCAGGAGGACGGCCCACACCGCCGTCACCAGTGCCCGGCGTCGGAACGAGAACCGGCCCAGTCGGTACAGGAAGCTGGCCACGAAAGTCTCCCGTTCACTCGTTCAGGTTCATTCCAAGCTAGCCGATCGGCTAGGGCGCTACAAGCCGATCGGCAAGTGTGTGACTAGCCGCACGGCTAGTACTCGTTTGGCTCGGCGGGCTCGCTTGACGTAACCTCCGACGGCTGAACGAGGAGGGATCATGGACGTCGTCCAGGCGGAGGACACCCGCACGCGACTACTGCGCACGGCGTTGGGGTTGTTCACCGAACACGGCGTGGAAGGCACCTCGCTGCAGATGATCGCGGACGCCCTGGGGGTCACCAAGGCTGCCGTCTACTACCACTTCAAGACGAAGGCGGAGATCACCGAAGCCGTCGCCGAACCCGTGCTGCGCGAGCTGGAGGGCATCGTCGACGACGCCCGCGCCCAGCGCACCCGCGGCGCGCAGATCGACCATCTGCTGGACGGCTTCGTCGACCTCGTGGTGCGCCACCGGGCACTGGTCGCCCTGTTCTCCAGCGACCCCGGCGTCGCGCGGGCGGTCGAAAAGTCCGTCCACCGCTCGGAAAGCTTCAAGAACCGGCTGCTGGAGATCCTCGCCGGCCCGGAGCCGGACGTGCTGGGGATGGTCACCGCGCAGGTGCTCCTGGCCGGTATCGCCCTCGCCGGCGGCTCGCCAGAGGTCGCCTCGCTCGACGACGAGACGCTGCGCGAAACGCTCCTCAGCGTCGGCCGCAAGCTCTACAACCGTCCGCGCCGCCGCTCGTGACCGATGTGTTCAAGACAGGCGTCGCGATCCGCGCGACCCTGTAGGCATGAACATCGATCTGAACGGCGTGGCCACCTTCATGGCCACCCAGGCCCGGCTGCTCGACAAGCGGCGCTTCGAGGTCCTTTACCGCGACGGCGACCCGGCGGCGGTGCTCGCCGCGCTGGAGGGATACCGCAACCCTGACGGCGGCTACGGCCACGGGCTCGAACCCGACTGCCGCTCGGCGACCAGCCAGCCCGGCGGTGCGCTGCACGCTTTCGAGGTCTTCGCCGACGCCGGCCCGGCGACCAGCCCGCGGGCGGCCGAACTGTGCGACTGGCTCACCTCGATCTCCTTGCCGGACGGCGGTATCCCGTTCGCTCTGCCGATGCCGGACCCGGCGGGCAGCGCGCCTTTCTGGGCCAGTGCGGACTCTTCCGTCTCCTCGCTGCAGATCACCGCGATCGTCGCGGTCACCGCGCACCGCGTGGCCGCGCACGATCCCGTGGTCGCCGCGCATCCCTGGCTCGCGAAGGCCACGCGCTACTGCCTCGACGAGATCGAGAAGCTCGACGAGGCGCCGCACGCGCTCGTGCTCGCCTTCGCGATGAAGCTGGTGGACGCGCTCGGCGACACGCGACTGGTCGAGAAACTCGGCCGGTTCGTCCCGGACGACGGGGTGGTCGCCGTCGGCGGCGGGATCGAGGGCGAGGCCATGCGCCCGCTCGACTTCGCGCCGGAACCCGGCGGCCCGGCGCGGAAGCTCTTCCGGCCGGAGGTCGTCGAAGCGGATTTGCGGCGGGTGGCCGACGGGCAGCACGACGACGGCGGCTGGCGGGTCGACTACACGAGCTATTCGCCCGCCGCCGCGCTGGAGTGGAACGGGTTGTTCACCGTGGCCACGCTCGGGCTCCTGCGGGCCAACGGCCTGGTCTAGGGGAGTCTGCGCAGGAACTCCGGCGGAACGGCGGCGGTGAGCCAGACGCCGTTCGCGCTCACCTGGAATTCGTGTCCGGCGGCGGACATCCGCCGTGCGTCCACGGCGAGCAGGACCGGGGCGCCGCGCCGTGCCCCGACGGTCCGCGCGGTGTCCACGGTCGCCGAGAGGTGTACGGCATGCCGCTTCATCGGCCGGAGTCCCTCGTACATGATCGCGTCGAGGAACCGGGAAACCGTGCCGTGATAGAGCACGTCCGGCGGGATGGCGGCGGGCAGCGCGAGGTCGACGGCGACGCTGTGTCCCTGGCTGGCGCGGATCCGCAGCCCGTCGTCATCGAAGGCGAAGCGTCGTTTGTCGTTGCCCTCGACCACTTCGTCGAGCTCGGCGCGGGTGAGGGTCAAGCCGTTGCGCCGCAAGGCGGCCAAGAGCGTGTCGACTCCGACCCAGCCGTCGGGGGTCAGGGTGATCCCGATGTCGCCGGGAGCGTGCCGAAGATGCCGTGAGAGCCGTTTCGAGGCTCGGATGAGGTGTTTCTTGTCCATTTCGCGTCCCAGTGACGCACATCCGGCCCCCGCGTGGCAACGGAATTCAGATGCCGCCCTCGGAGGCCGGGCGCAGTTTCCCCGCGCCGGGGCCGAACCGGGACATCTGGTCGTCGGCGTTGTACAGCCCGCAGCTGCGCAGGGAAAGGCACCCGCAGCCGACACAACCGGTCAGCCTGTCGCGCAGGCGCTGTAACGCG
This sequence comes from Amycolatopsis sp. lyj-108, assembly GCF_046549005.1. Classification (NCBI taxonomy): domain Bacteria; kingdom Bacillati; phylum Actinomycetota; class Actinomycetes; order Pseudonocardiales; family Pseudonocardiaceae; genus Amycolatopsis; species Amycolatopsis sp. lyj-108. Next base: position 125,588 of record NZ_JAJPWQ010000015.1, read on the forward strand.
TCGATCCGCGCGTCGAGTTCGTCCTGCCACCCCCGCGAGAGGCGGGCCCAGTCGGCTTTGGTGGGGGCGTGGTCCCTGGGTAGGGTCTCCAGTGCCGAGCTGATGTCGTCCAGGCTGAGGCCGACCCGCTGCGCGGCGCGGATGAAGGCGATCCGGCGCAGCACCGAACGCGAATACCGCCGTTGGTTGCCCGCCGAACGCTCCGAGCTGATCAGCCCTTTGTCCTCGTAGAAACGCAAAGCCGTATGGGGCACGCCGCTGCGGTCGGCGACCTGCCCGATGCTCAGGTGTTCAGCCAGTCTCGTCACGTCGCCAGGCTAGCCTTGACTTCGACCTAAGTCGAGGTTGCAACCTCGGTTCATGACCACTGACATCAAGACCGGCTACGAGGATCTGCCGAGGCTGATCTCGTTGATGACCGGGGACGAGAAGCACCAGGCCGCCGCGGAGTCCACTGTGGACGTCTTATGGGTGCTCTACGACCGTGTGCTCGACATCACCCCGGAGAACCTCCGTGACCCGGGCCGGGATCGCTTCCTGCTGTCGAAGGGGCACGGCCCGATGGCCTACTACGCCGTGCTGACGAAGAAGGGCTTCATCCGGGAGGAAGAACTCGCCGACTGGACTTCGGCCGAGTCCCGGCTCGGGCACCATCCCGATCGGGCGCGGCTTCCCGGCGCCGAGATCTCCAGCGGTTCGCTCGGGCACGGGCTCCCGCTGGCCATCGGCACCGTGTTCGGCCTGCGCGCCAAGGGATACCGCGACGCCAAGGTCGTCACCCTCGTCGGCGACGCGGAGCTCGACGAGGGCTCCAACGCCGAGGCCATCGCGATCGCGGGCCGCATCGGCATGCCGCAGCTGACCGCCGTCGTCATCGACAACTCCTCGGCCACGCACGGCTGGCCCGGCGGGCTCGCGCGCCGGTTCGAGGTCGAGGGCTGGACCACCCGCACCGTCGACGGCCGCGATCACGAAGCGCTCTACGAAGCCTTCACCACACCCCATCCGGACCGGCCGCTCGCCGTGGTCGCGACCGTCGAGCGAAAGGCCTGAACCCGTGAACATGCGCGAAACGTTCCTCCACGCCACCGCCGAGGTCCTCGACACCGATCCGAACGTCGCCGTCGTGCTCGCCGACATCTCCGCGGCACAACTCGCCTTCGCCGCCCGGAAACATCCCGACCGGGTGCTCAACGTCGGCATCCGCGAACAGCTGATGATGAGCACCGCGGGCGGGCTGGCACTGGCCGGGATGCGCCCGATCGTCCACACCTTCTCGTCCTTCCTCGTCGAGCGTGCGTTCGAACAGGTCAAACTCGACCTCGGGCATCAGGACGTCGGCGCCGTGCTGGTGTCCTCGGGCGCGTCCTATGACATGCCGACCGCCGGGCGGACGCATCAGGCGCCCGGCGACGTCGCCCTCATCGACACGCTGCCCGGCTGGACCGTGCACGTGCCGGGGCATCCGGAGGAGGCACGGCGGCTGCTGCTCGAGTCCATCCCCGGCAACGGGCGGGTGTACCTCCGGCTTTCCGCGCAGGAGAACGAGAAACCGCATCTGGGCGCGGGCATGCAAACGCTGCGGGAAGGCGGCCGGGGTGTGGTGGTGGCCGTCGGGCCGATGCTCGACAGGGCACTGGAAGCGACCGCCGATCTCGACCTGACCGTGCTCTACACCTCGACCGTCCGGCCGTTCGACGCCGCCGGGCTGCGCTCGGCCGTCGAGGCCACGGGGAGCACCGACATCGTGCTGATCGAGCCGTACCTCGCGGGGACATCGGCGCACGCGGTGTCGGACGCTTTGCCCGAAACGCCGCATCGGCTGCTCTCACTCGGCGTCCGGCGCGACGCGGAAGTGCGGATCTACGGCGAAATGGCCGATCACGACCTCGCGCACGGCCTCGACGCCGGCTCGATCACCTTGTCCGTCAAGGAATTCCTCCGCTAGCGTCAGCAGGATGACGAAGATCCGCGCGCTCGCGCTCGGGGTGATCCGCCGCGGCGAAGACCTTCTCGTGTTCGAAGGCCGCGACCACGCCAAAGGCGAGACCTACCACCGCCCGCTCGGCGGCGGCATCGAGTTCGGGGAGACCGCCGCCGAGGCGCTGCACCGCGAATTCCAGGAGGAACTCGCGGCGGAGCTGACCTCGGTCGAGCAGATAGCCGTGCTGGAGAACGTGCACGTCTACGAAGGCAGGCCAGGACACGAGATCGTGTTCCTGTTCACCGCCGACCTGACGGACAAGGCGTTCTACGAGCGCGACGAAGTCGGCGTGGTGCTCGACGACGGCGCGCGCGTGCACTGGCTGCCGATGGCCGACGTGGCGAGCGGCAACGCGATCCTGTACCCGGCCGGACTCGCGGAACTCCTCTGAGCAGGCGCGGAGGTCAGCGGAAGGCGGCGAGCCCGGTGACCGACTGGCCGAGCGAGAGCGCGTGCATCTCTTCGGTGCCCTCGTAGGTCAGCACGGTTTCGAGGTTCGACATATGCCGCATCACCGGGTACTCCAGCGAGATCCCGTTGGCGCCGAGCATGCCGCGCGCGGTCCTCGCGACCTCCAGCGCGGAGCGGACGTTGGCGAGCTTGCCGAAGCTGACGTGGTTGTGGTGCAGCGTGCCGGCATCCTTGAGCCGCCCGATCCGCAGCGCGACCAGCCCGGCGCGGTTGACCTCGACGACGAGGTCGGCGAGCTTGCGCTGGGTGAGCTGGAACCCGGCCAGCGGCTTGCCGAACTGTTCCCGGCTCAGCGTGTACTCCAGCGCGGATTCGTAGCAGGAACGAGCGGCGCCGACGACACCGAACAGGATCCCGTAGCGCGCTTCGTTCAGGCAGGACAGCGGCCCGCGCAGTCCCCGGACCTCGGGGAACGCCGCCGACTCCGGCAGGCGGACGCCGTCGAGCACGAGCTCCGCGGTCAGCGAGGCCCGCAACGACAGCTTGTGCTTGACCTCGTTCGCGGTGAAGCCCGGCGTGTCCGTGGGGACGACGAAACCGCGCACGCCTTCGTCGGTCTGCGCCCAGACCACCGCGACGTCGGCCACGGTCCCGTTGGTGATCCACATCTTCGTACCGCTCAGCACCCAGTCCGAGCCGTCGCGCACCGCACGCGTCCGCATGCTGCCGGGGTCGCTGCCCGCGTCCGGCTCGGTCAGGCCGAAGCAGCCGAGCGCCTCGCCCGCGGCCATCCGCGGCAGCCACTCCTGCCGGTGCTCCTCGGTGCCCCATTTGTGGATCGCGTACATCGCCAGCGAACCCTGCACCGAGACGAAGCTGCGCAGCCCGGAGTCGACGGCCTCCAGTTCGCGGCAGGCGATGCCGTAGGCGACGGCGCTGGTCCCGGCGCAGCCGTAACCCTCCAGGTGCATGCCGAGCAGCCCGAGCTGCCCGAATCCCTTGGCGAGGTCGGCGGCGGGCAGGGCGCCCGTCTCATACCACTCGGCGACGTTCGGCAGGAGCTGGTCCTGCGCGTAGGCGCGCACGGCGTCACGCATGGCCCGGTCCTCGGCGGAGAGCTCGGCGTCGAGATCGAGGAAGTCGCGCGGATCCGGGCTGCTGCTCATGCGGTCACTCCTGGTCGGCTCGGTGGTGCATCTTCCCAAGAAGAAAACCACACACCTGACCGGAGTCGAGTGTCAGCGATCCCGCCATCCGGTGGTCTTCGTCACCTGAACCGATGCGGTGGCCGGCCGATTGGGGGCGGAGCGCCGCTTCTGCGCCGGAATCAGCAGCTCCGCGAAGGTAGGGAAAGGCACACTCTCGATGTCTTCACGCCAGGCGCGAAGCAGGCAGGTCAGGTCGTCGGCGTCCTGCATCGTTCCTCCATCCGTGCAGGGCGGTCCAGCGCCGACCCTTCACTCGGAGTCGCTATTACCCAGAAGAGTGAAGGTCGAAACGGGGAATCCGCGGAAAACCCGGTCCGCTAACCTGGACGGGTGGCTAATCCTCGCGTGGTGATCCTGGACTACGGGTCCGGCAACCTCCGGTCCGCCGAACGCGCCGTCCAGCGCGCCGGCGCGGACGTCGAGGTCACCGCCGACCCCCATGCCGCGCTCGAGGCCGACGGCCTGGTCGTCCCTGGTGTCGGCGCCTTCTCCGCCTGCATGGAGGGGCTTCGCTCGGTGTCGGGGGAGAAGCTCATCGGCAAACGCCTCGCCGGCGGCCGTCCGGTGCTGGGCATCTGCGTCGGCATGCAGATCCTGTTCGAACGCGGGGTCGAACACGGCGTGGAAGCCGAGGGCGCCGGTGAGTGGCCGGGCACGGTCGACAAACTGGAGGCCGACGTCCTGCCGCACATGGGCTGGAACACCGTCCGCGCCCCGGAGGACTCGCAACTGTTCGCCGGTCTCGACGCGGACACGCGCTTCTACTTCGTGCACTCCTACGCCGCGCGGACCTGGGAACTGGACTCCGGCCTCGCCGGGCAGCAACCCAAGGTGACCTGGGCGAACCACGGTCAGGACTTCGTCGCCGCCGTCGAGAACGGGCCGCTGTGGGCCACGCAGTTCCACCCGGAGAAGTCCGGGGACGCCGGGGCGCACCTGCTGCGCAACTGGCTGAACACCCTCGCTTAGAGTGGGCGCGTGACTTTCACGCTCCTTCCCGCCGTTGATGTGGCCGATGGCCAGGCCGTGCGACTCGTCCAGGGCGAGGCCGGCACCGAAACCTCCTATGGCAGCCCGCTGGAGGCGGCGCTCGCCTGGCAGCGTGACGGTGCGGAGTGGATCCATCTGGTGGACCTCGACGCCGCCTTCGGCAAGGGCTCCAACCGTGAACTGCTCGCCGACGTCGTGGCGAAGCTGGACGTCCAGGTGGAGCTGTCCGGGGGCATCCGCGACGACGCCTCGCTGGAGGCCGCGCTGGCCACCGGCGCCCGCCGGGTCAACCTCGGCACCGCGGCGCTCGAGGACCCGGAATGGACCGCGAAGGTCGTCTCCTCCTACGGCGACCGCGTCGCCATCGGGCTGGACGTGCGGATCACCGAGGCCGGGCACCGGCTGTCCGCCCGCGGCTGGACGCAGGACGGCGGCGACCTCTGGGAGGTCCTCGACCGGCTCGACCGCGACGGCGCGCAGCGCTACGTCGTCACCGACGTGAGCAAGGACGGCACCCTCCAGGGCCCGAACATCGACCTGCTCCGCGAAGTCGCCGCCCGCACCGACGCGCCGGTCATCGCCTCCGGCGGCGTGTCCAGTGTGGACGATCTCCGCGCGCTGGCCGCGCTGGCCCGCGACGGTGTCGAGGGCTCCATCGTCGGCAAGGCGCTCTACGCCGGCGCGTTCACGCTGCCCGAGGCGCTCGCCGCCGTCGCGGAGTTCTGAGCTTTACCTCCCGGGTAATCGACGCCACCCGCCCGTTCGGTCAGGATTCCTTCCAGGACACCAAAACCTGGAGGGAATCATGACCGCCTACGGAATCGCCCACCTGCGCCCCGCCGCCGTGCTGGCCGAAGAGGTCTTCGAGTACATGGAACGGATCCAGGCCACGCTCGATCCCTTCGGCGGCCGGTTCCTCGTGCACGGAGCCGAGGTGCAGGTGGTCGAGGGAGAGTGGCCAGGGGCATTGGTGATGATCGAGTTCCCGAGTCTCGACGCCGCTCGCGAGTGGTACGACTCGCCCGCGTACCAGGAGATCCTGCACCTGCGGGCGGACCACATCCCCGGCGACCTGATCCTGGTGGAAGGCTGCGGGCCGGACCACGACTCGGCGGCGATGGCGGCGGGACTGCGGGCGTTGCAGGCCTCGTGACCCCGGCGTCGAGCTCTTACGACCGCGAATCTCACGTGAGCGCCTGACTGGAGTCCTTCTCCGCGCTCCCGAGTGCGGCATCCAAGTACACGAGTCACGCCTTCATGTACTCACGACCGGTCGTCGAGGTCACAGCTCTCCCACTATCACCAGGGGTCACATCTGACGGTAGCGAAAGCCTCCTTCACTACCGTCAGAGTAGGCAAGGAGGCCCTCGCTACCAGGAGAACGCGTGCGCAGCCACTCACGAGCTAGTCCGCCAGTTTGATCGCGATTCCCACGGTCCGGTCCTTCGGCCCCCGCAGCCTGCTGAAGAACATCGTCACCCGCCCGGTGATCCCGTACTTGCGCGCGATCACCTTGCGCACGCGTTCGGTACCGTCGAGGTCGAGCAGCCGCGCCTCGCCGGGGACAACGTCGCCGTGGGTGTTGTTACCGCGGAAGTCGCAGGCCTGGACCTCGACCCGGCCGCTGTTGCGGATGCGCTTGACCTTGCCCGCCTTGCGCTCGGACCAGAGCACCAGTTCGCCGCCGTCGCCCGCCGCCCAGACCGGGGTCGGCACCGGGGTGCCGTTCTTGCGGAAGGTGGTCAGGACGACGTACTTCTCGGCGGCGATCCGCTCGAACTCCGATCCCATGTGGAGAGTCTATGCAGTTCGGCGCCGCAACGTCGCCGCGCCGAGGATCAGCGCGGCCAGGGCGCACGCCCCGACGATGATCAGGTTCCGGATCAGCGTCGCGTCCACGGTGCCCGAGGTGGTGACCCGCGTCAGCGCCTCGACGGCGTACGAAAGCGGCATGACGTCCGAGAGCCAGTTCAGCAGCCAGCCCATCTGGCCGCGCGGCACGAACAGTCCGCACAGCAGGATCTGCGGCAGGACGAACAGCGGCATGAACTGCACCGCCTGGAATTCCGTCCGCGCGAACGCGCTCACGAACAGGCCGAGCGCCATCCCGAGTAGCGCGTCGAGGACGGCGATGAGCAGCAGCATCCCGATCGACCCCGCGATGTCGAGGCCCAGCCAGGCGAGCGAGACGCCGGCCGCGAGGCCGACCTGCACGATCGCGATCGAACCGAACGCGATCGCGTAGCCGAAGAGCAGGTCGAGCCTGCCGATCGGCAGGGTCATCAGCCGTTCCAGGGTGGCCGTGGTGCGCTCGCGCAGCGTGGTGATCGAGGTGATCAGGAACATGATCAAGAACGGGAAGACGCCGAGCAGCGCCGGGGCGACGCGGCTGAACACCGCTTCGGAGTTGAAGACGAACCGCAGCAGCACCATCAGCAGCGACGGGACGACGATCAACATCGCGACGGTGCGCGGATCGTGCCGTAACTGCAGGAGGATGCGGCGGGCCGTGGCGAGCGTCAGTGTGGGGTTCACGAGGTCATCTCCGTCTCGCGGACGAGCCGCAGGAACGCCTGCTCCAGATCGGTCGTCCCGGTGCGTTCGCGCAGCCCGGCCGGGGTGTCGTCGGCGAGGATCCGGCCTTCGCGCATGAGCAGCAGGCGGTCGCATCGCGCCGCCTCGTCCATGACGTGGCTGGACACGAGCAGTGTCGCCCCGCCGTCGGCGAGACGGCGGAAGAGCGCCCAGAGTTCGTCGCGGAGCACGGGATCGAGGCCGACGGTGGGTTCGTCCAGGACGAGCAGTTCGGGTTTCCCGAGCAGCGCGACGGCGAGGTTGGCACGGTTGTGCTGGCCGCCCGACAGTGAGCCGACCAGCTTGCCCGCGTGGTCGGCCAGTCCGACTTCGGCGATCACCCTGTCCACATCGGACATCGGCGCGCGAAGGACGGATGCGAAGTAGCGCAACGCTTCCGCGATGGTGAGGTCGGCGTAGATGGCCGGGTTCTGGGTGGCGTAGCCGATCAGCCGCCGCAGCGGCGGGCTGCCCGCGGGATGACCGAGCACGGTGACCTCGCCGCCGTCGACGATCTGCACGCCGACGATCGAGCGCATCAGCGTCGTCTTGCCGCAGCCGCTCGGCCCGAGCAAGCCGGTGATGCGGCCACGCGGCGTCTGGAACGCGATGTCCTTGACGACCTCGCGGCCGCCGCGGACGACCTTCAGCCCCGTCACGGAGATCGCTGAATTAGCCATGCGTTTAATTCTGCGCCCGTTGAGAAGCGTGAGTCAAGGCTGCGTGTTTCAGGACCGCCGGACGGCGATGCCCGGGTAATCGTCGACGAGCAGCCGGCTCGCCGCCGCGGGAAGGCTCACGGCACCAGGACGAGCTTGCCCCGGACGTGCCCCGCTTCGCTCTCGTCCTGGGCCGCGGCCGCTTCGGCGAGCGGGTAGACCCTGGCGATCGGCAGGTCGAGCTTGCCTTCGGCGGCCAGCGCGACGCCTTCGTCCAGCGCGCCGGGGACCTGCTCGGCCGGGGAACCGGAGGTGAAGCGGACGCCGTGGTCGGCCGCGTCCGGCGCGGCGATGGTGACGACGCGCTTCGGGCCGCCGGTCAGTTCGACGAGGGTGGCGAGCGAGCCGCGTCCGGAGGTGTCGAAGGACGCGTCGATGCCCTGCGGCGCGACGTCGCGTACGCGTTCTGCCAGTCCTTCGCCGTACTGCACCGGGACGGCGCCCAGTGAACGCAAGTAGTCGTGGTTCGCTTCGCTCGCGGTGCCGACGACAGTGAGCCCGCGCGCGACCGCGAGCTGGACGGCGATGGTGCCGACACCGCCCGCCGCGCCGTCGATGAGCAGCGTCTCGCCCTCCTGGAGATCCAGCAGGTTGAGGGCGCGATAAGCGGTGCCGACGACCACGGGCAACGCCGCGGCGAGTTCCCAGGACAGCGCCTCCGGCTTGCGGGTCAGGCCCGCCGGATCCGCGAGGACGTACTCCGCGTATCCGCCGATACCCCTGCCGAGGACCTCGTCACCGGCCGCGAAGCCGGACACACCTTCACCGACGGCGTCGATCACGCCGGCGATGTCCCCACCGGGAACGGCGGGGAACTTCGCCGGGTACACCTCGGCCAGCAGCCCGGCGCGGATCTTCCAGTCGATCGGGTTCACCCCCGCGGCCCGGACGGCGACCCTGACCTGGCCGGGGCCGGGTTCGGGAAGCTCACGCTCGAGGACACGCAGGACCCCGGAGTCGCCGTATTCGGTGAACGCGATGGAGCGGTAGGTGTCCGTCATGCCGTCGACAACCTCCGCCCGCCCGTCACTATTCCGGCGGTTTCCCGAACCAGCTGTAGTCGCCGGGGACGATCTGCAGGCCCTCGGCGATGTCGGCCAGCGTGGCCCTGTCCCGTTCACCCGACACGGTGAGCCAGCGCCCGCCTTCGACCTGGACGGCGACCGTTTCGTCCAGCTGCCCGAGCCGCCCGTTCCGCGCGGGGAGGGCGAAACCGTCGAGGCCCCGGATCTTGAGCGGCACGGGCGCGGCGTCGCCCGCGTCCGGCCGTTCGCCGCCGAGCTTCGCCGTGACGACCGCCGGAGCGGTGGGCTGCCCGGCACGGGTGGCTTCGAGCTCGGTCATGCCGCCGCCGACCGCCATGGGCAGGTTCACCCCGGACAGCTCCAGATCGGCGGGCAACCTGCCGAACCGCAGTTCGCCCGAAACCCGGGCACGGCCGTCCCTGACCATCTCGTCCGCGATCCGCTGACCCACGCCGCGCGGGTCACGCACACCGTGCAGGGTCAGGTTCAGCACGTACGCGTTGTCGGGTGACCAGGTCAGCATCGTCGCGTCGCCGTCGACCTCCGAGACCATGCCGACCCGGCCGTGCACGATGATCTGGTTCGGGGCGGGCGCGATCGTCCACGGCCCGCGCCGCTCGTCCAGCGGAGTGGTCGTCAGCTTGACCTGGCCTGCCTCGCCGCCGTTCCACATCCTGGTCTGAGGCGCGGGGTAGGGCTTCGCGGTGCGGCTCATCTCCGTGAAACCGTCGGGCAGCCAACCCGGTTTGTACGGCAGTACCGCCCAATCGGCGTTGCGCTGCGCGGCCGGGGGAACCGCGGTGAAGGCCCGCAGGCCGAGCGGCACGCCGAGCGCGATGATCGCGACCGCCGCCGCGACCAGTGCCAAGGCCATCTTCGGCCTGCTTCGCGACCGTTGGGCCAGCACCTCGCGGATCTCGGCCCCGTCGGGCGCCCGCGCCGCCAGCTGTTCGAGGCTCTCCCGGAGCAGATCCTCGGTGCGTTCTTCACTCAGTCGGGTCATTTGCGGGCTCCCGTGGGCTGAACGGACGAGGACGGACCGGTTTCCCGCAGCGTCGCGAGCGCGCGCGAAATCTGGCTGCGCACGGTCGACGTCGCGCAGCGGAGTACCGCGCCGATCTCCTCGTCGGAGTAGTTCTCGTAGTAGCGGAGCACGATCGCGGCGCGTTGTTTGCGCGGGAGCTTCGCGAGCCTGTCCAGCATCGCGTCGCGTTCGTCGTACTCGGCGGCGTGATCGGAGACCGGCGGGCTGACGAGGTCGAGGACCTCGGGTGACGACGGCACCACCCGGCGGACCGCCAGCCGCCTCCGCCACGAGAGGTACTCGTTGGTCACCATCCGGCGGACGTACGTCGGCGGCGAGTCGATCTTCGGCCAGCGTTGCTGAGCGCGCAGCAGTACCTCCTGGACGATGTCCTGCGCCAGGTACGGATCGTCGGTCAGGACGGTCGCGTAGCGCAGGAGCCCGTCCAGGCGATCCGCGACGAACTCGTCGAAGGTCGCAGGCACGTGTTCCCCCTCAGCCGATGGTCTCCCTCTAGTGACGCGCGAGACCACCTGGCTGATGCATCGGGGGCCGGACTTTCTCGGCGCCGGGGGTCAGGTAGTACTGCGCGACCGGCGCCAGCATCGCGACGACCTCGTCCTCCGAGGCGGCGGCCAGCGGCGGGAGCCCGATGACGTAGCGCAGCAGCGCGAACCCGATCATCTGCGCGGCGATCCCGGCCACCCGGGCCTTCGGCACCCCGCGCGCCTCGGCGACCCGCGCCAGCACCGCGCGTTCCAGGAACTGCCGCATCATGGTCGCGACCTGTTCGTTGGTGGTCGCGGACCGGATCATCGCCAGGAACGGCGCGCGGCCCTCCGGCGCCTGCCAGAGGCCGAGGAACGCGCGGACGAGACGCTCACCGATCTCGTCTTCGGGGCCTTCGAGGATCCGGGGGACCAGTTCGCCGGGGTCGACCGGCAGGTTCATCGACGCGGCGAAGAGCCGTTGCTTGGTGCCGAAGAAGTGGTGCAGCAGCGCCGCGTTCACCCCGGCGTCGGCCGCGATGCCGCGGACGGTCGCCCCGTCGTAGCCCAGTTCGGCGAACCTGCGCCGTGCCGCGTCGAGGATCTCCTCCCTCGTCTCGGTCTGCCCCGGCCGCCGCCCCGCTTGTGCCATCCCGCGAGCTTAGAACGGCGCTTGACTACGCTTGTCCCCATGTCAGTCGCAGTCAGGGTCATCCCGTGTCTCGACGTCGACGCGGGCCGTGTGGTGAAGGGCGTCAACTTCGCCGACCTGCGCGACGCCGGCGACCCCGTCGAACTCGCCCGTCTGTACGACGCCGAGGGCGCGGACGAGCTCACGTTCCTCGACGTCACGGCGTCCTCCGGGGACCGCGAGACCACTTTCGACGTCGTCCGCCGGACCGCGGAACAGGTGTTCATCCCGCTCACCGTCGGTGGCGGTGTGCGCACGAACGACGACGTCAACCGGCTGCTGCGCACCGGCGCGGACAAGGTGAGCATCAACACCGCCGCCATCGCGCGGCCGGAGTTCCTGCGCGAGGCGTCCCGCCGGTTCGGCGCGCAGTGCGTCGTGCTGTCGGTGGACGCGCGCCGGGTGCCAGAGGGCACCGAGCCGACACCGTCCGGATTCGAGGTGACCACGCACGGCGGGCGCCGCGGCACCGGGATCGACGCCGTCGAGTGGGCCGCGCGCGGGGAAGAACTGGGCGTCGGCGAGATCCTGCTCAACTCGATGGACGCCGACGGCACCAAGAACGGTTTCGACCTCGAACTCCTGCGCCAGGTGCGCCGCGCGGTCCGTGTCCCGGTGATCGCCAGCGGCGGCGCCGGCGCGCTCGAGCACTTCCTGCCCGCCGTCGAGGCCGGTGCGGACGCGGTGCTCGCGGCCAGCGTGTTCCACTTCGGACAGTTGAAGATCGGCGAGGTCAAGGGCGCGCTGCGTGCCGGGGGAGTCGTGGTCCGGTGATGCCGTCCAAGTGGAAGGCCGCCACCGAGGTCAAGGTCGTCTGCGCGCTGCTGATCGGGCTCGCCCTCGCCTACCTCGCGATGGCCGGGATCCTCATGTTCGCGCCGTACTCGTCCGCGCGGACGTTCCTGCTGCCGGCGACGTCGCTGGTCCTCGGCGGGCTCGTCGTGGCGGGGCTCGTGCTGAAGATGTCTTCGGCGCGGTTCGCCGGTTTCGGCGTCAGCTTCCTGTTCGCGTTGCTGCACGCGCTTTCCATGCTGGCGGCGGAACTCTTCTGGGTGAAGATCGTGTCCGGGCTCCTCTTCGCCGGGTATGTCTACGCGGCGGTCCTGCTCAACTCGATGCCGGTGAAACGGCACCTTCTCGGAGCCACGAATGACGCTTGACCCCGCCCTCTCCGCCCGCTTGAAGCGCAACGCCGACGGGCTGATCGCCGCCGTCGTCGTCGAACACTCCACATCGGACGTGCTGATGATGGCGTGGATGGACGACGAGGCACTGGAACGCACCCTCACGACGCGGCGCGGAACGTACTATTCGCGCAGCCGCAAGGAATTGTGGGTCAAGGGCGAGACCTCCGGCCACGTCCAGCACGTGCGCGAGGTGCGGATCGACTGCGACGGCGATACCGTCCTCCTGCGCGTCGACCAGACCGGCCCGGCCTGTCACACCGGCACGCACACCTGCTTCGACACCGACGAACGGCTGCTGCTGGCCGACGAGAGCGAATAGCCCGTGAACGTCGTCGCCACTGTGCTGGTCGGCGGGGAAGAACAGGCCATGGTCATCCTGTTCCCGGCCGGACCGTCGGAGCCGCCAGGCTGAGCCGCCTGCTCACTTGCACGCTCGGCCGAGGCTCGCGGTTGCCCCGGAGCGACAGTGAACTCGTTATCCGGAAATGCCGCTGTTCGCGGCTATTCTCGGCGCATGAAACTGGGGCGAGGGAAGAGAAGGCCGGGAAAGCCCGAGCGTCCGAGAAGACGTCCGCACGTGGCCGGGCGGCCTCGGTCCATTTCGGATGGTGACGTCACCGAGAGCCATGACCCGCTGATACACGAAGCCGTGGCCACCCCGCTGATCGGGAAGCTGTCGCACTTCAAGGTGCGCGCGCTGGCGTTCACGGTGCTGTGGCTGGCTTTCTTCATCGCCTGCCACATGGTCATCGATCTCTCCCAGAAAGCGGCGGTGGAGCTGGCGAAGACCGGGATCCCAGTGGAGGGCACGGTGGAAAAGGTCGAGCCGTCCTCCAAACCGACGCGCCACAAGGTCACGCTCACCTACCCCGCCGGCACGAAACCGCGCACGATCGCGGTCGGCGCGGAAAAGTCCCGCGGCTTCAAAGCCGGGGACAAGATGTCTCTGGCCTACGCGCCAGGAGATCCCACGAGGCTCCTGGCAATCGATGGATACGTCGTGGACAACCCCGACGACGATTTCCTGACGCCGCTGTCCTTCTCCGCCTTTTTGGGCATTCCGACTTGCGTGTACGCCGCCTGGCTCTGGCGGAGCCGGTATCGCTCGGCCCTGAAGACCGGCTTGCGCGAGGCCACCGCGACCGTACGGCCCGGTTGGTTCTTCCCCAAGATCGACGTCTATCTGGCGCAGGACTACAAGCTGCTCCAAACGCGACGGTCGCTGCGGATCGCTCCCCGTTTCAAGGGACTCCAGAAGGTTCCCGTCTTCATCGGCGGCGAGGAGACGGACATGATCGTGATCTTCCCGCGCGGACGGTTCTTCAAGGACCGGCTGCACACCGTTCCCGCCAAGGAGATCGAGCCGGACACGGACTGAGCCACCTCGTGAGTGGTAAGGGGTAAGGGGTAAGGCAAAGGTGCCGGGTCGCGGGGATTCGCTCGCGGCCGTGGGGCGGAGGTGTCGCGAAAGCCACTTTCGGGACCTCAGGCGTCGCGAAAGTGGCTTTCGCAACACGCCACCTTTGACTTTCGGCTCACTAACCGTCCTTGCCACTCACGAGACCTCCCACTCTCTGCCACCTCAGTCGATCTTCCCGGTCAGGTAGCGCTGCATCGTCGGCGCGATCGCGGTCACCAGCGGCTCGATCTCGCTCGAAGCCATCGGCTCGAACTTCGCGACGTACCGGACCATGCCCATGCCGACCAGCTGGGACGCGCACAGGGTCGTCCGCAGTTCGATGTCGTCCGAGCCGATGTCGCCGATCACCTTGGTGAAGAAGTTCTGGAAGAACCCACGCAGCACCTGTGCCGCCTGTTCGTGGCCGGCGACGCTGCGGACGAGGGCCTGGAACACGTCGCCGCCCGCGCCGTCCCATCGGGTGAGGAAGGTCCGCACGATCCGCTGCCCGAACTCGTCGTCGGGGCCGTCGGTCAGTTCGGCGAGGAGTTCGCGCGGGTCGAAGGGGAGCTCCAGGATGGCTTGTCCGAAGAGGCCTTCCTTGCTGCCGAACCAGTGGTTGACCATCGCCGCGTCCACCCCGGCACGCGTCGCGATCGCGCGTACGGTCGCGCCGTCGAAGCCGCTCTCCCCGAACACCACGCGCGCCGCCTCGATCAGCGCGGTGCGGGTGTCCTGTCCGCCGGGCCGCCGTCCCCGGCGTCGAGCGGTAGTGTCTTCTCCAGCCATGGCGTCATCATGAACGGACCCGGCGCAAAATTCAACAATACTTGAATTTTGCCCCCGGTCCCGGACCCGCCGACCGTTGCAGCACAATGAGCGGCATGGTCAGCGCCGCAAACGCCAGCCCGTCGGGGCTCGGCTCGGTCAGCCCTTCGCGCGACGAGTTCCGCGCACTCGCCGAGGGCCGTCGCGTCATCCCCGTTGTCCGCCGCGTGCTCGCCGACGGTGAGACCCCCATCGGGGTCTACCGCAAGCTCGCCGCCGACCGGCCGGGGACGTTCCTCTTCGAATCGGCGGAGAACGGCGCCTCCTGGAGCCGATGGTCGTTCATCGGCGTCGACAGCCCAGCCGCGTTGACCGTGCGTGACGGCAAGGCCGTGTGGACCGGCACCCCGCCGGTCGGCCTGCCGACCGAGGGCGACCCGCTCACCGTGCTGCGGGAGACCGTCGCCGCGCTCCACACCGAGCAGTTGCCCGGGATGCCGCCGCTCACCGGCGGCATGGTCGGCTACATCGGCTACGACGCCGTCCGCTGGCTCGAACGGCTCCCCGAACTCGCCGAGCGTGACCTCGACATCCCCGAACTCACCATGCTGCTGGCGACCGACCTGGCCGCCTTCGACCATCACGAGGGCACCGTCACGCTGATCGCCAACGCGGTCAACTGGGACGACTCGCCCGAGCGTGTCGACGCGGCGTACGACGACGCCGTCGCGCGCCTGAACGCGATGACCAAGCAGTTGCATGTCGCGGCCCCGGCCACGGCCGCCGTCTTCGACCGCCCCGCGCCCGAATTCACGCGCCGCCGCTCCAAGCCGGACTTCCACGCGGCCGTCGAGAAGGCCGTCGAGGCGATCAAGGCGGGCGAAGCGTTCCAAATCGTGCCGTCGCAACGATTCGAGATCGAGACCCAGGCCGACGCGCTCGACGTCTACCGCGTCCTGCGCACGTCCAATCCGAGCCCGTACATGTACCTGCTGCGCCTCGACGGTTTCGACATCGTCGGGTCCAGCCCGGAGTCGCTGGTCACCGTCCGGGACGGCCGGGCGACCACGCATCCGATCGCCGGTACCCGCTGGCGCGGCGCCGATCCGGAAGAGGACGCGCAGCTGGCCAAGGACCTGCTCGCGGACGAGAAGGAACGCGCCGAGCACCTGATGCTCGTCGACCTCGGCCGTAACGACCTCGGCAAGGTCTGCAAGCCCGGCACCGTGCGCGTCGTCGACTTCTTCGACGTCGAGCGCTACAGCCACGTCATGCACATCGTCTCCACGGTCACCGGCGAACTCCTCGACGACAAGACGGCCTTCGACGCCGTCACCGCGTGTTTCCCGGCAGGGACGCTCTCGGGCGCGCCGAAGGTCCGCGCGATGCAGCTGATCGAAGAGCTGGAACCGACCCGCAGGGCGCTCTACGGCGGCGTCGTCGGATATCTCGACTTCGCCGGGGACGCCGACACCGCGATCGCGATCCGCACCGCGCTGATGAAGGACGGCACCGCGTACGTCCAGGCGGGCGGGGGAGTCGTCGCCGATTCGGTGGCCGACTACGAGGACAACGAGTCGCTCAACAAGGCCCGCACCGTACTGTCCGCCGTGGCGGCGGCGCAGACGATGATCGCGGCGGACGAACTCGACCCGGCGGGTGACAGCACTCGTGTCTGAGGCCCCGGAAGACGCCGCCCCGCCGTCGAAGAAGGCCAAGCGTCCACTGTGGATCGCCGTGGTGGGCCTGCTCCTCGGCGCGATCGCGCTGTGGGGTTCTTCGCGGCTCGTGTGGTTCGCGGAGTTCCGCGACGGAGGCGTGCGCGGCACGGTGCTGTACACGGAAACCGGTTCACAACGTGCGGTCGCGCTGATTCCGCTCGCGTTGCTGGCGCTCGCCGGCACGGCGGGGCTGATCGCCACCGGCGGCTGGCCACGCCGGGTGCTCGGCGTGGTACTCGCCGTGGCCGGGGTCGCCGCGGTGTGGGTCGGCGTGGCGGGCGGCTCGTTGAGCGGGTTCGCCGACGGCCTTCCGGCCACCCAGATGCTGGGAGCCCGCGGCCTCGCGATCCTCGGGGGAATTCTCGTGACAGCCGGGGGGTTGGCAGCCATCAAGGGCGCGGGCCGGATGCCGCGTCTCGGCGCGAAGTACTCGGCGCCGGGAGCGAAGAAGCGGGCCGCGAGGGATCCGGAGACCGAACTGTGGGAGGCCCTGTCCGAAGGCGAAGATCCCACCGCGAGCCGGTGATGGCCGCGGAAAACGCGCGTTTTCGAGATCTACGCCGCGAAAGATGACACGGTTGGCATTCGGAGCAACGGACATACCCGGAACCAGGCCGTATCCGTGCGGGGGTTAGCATCGTTTCGGCGGGAAGGGGAAGGTTTTTGTGAGCGACCTTGCGAAGGAATCCGTGAGTACGACAGCCGGTGAGGGACTCCGGTGAGCGTGCTCGAAGACATCGTCGCCGGCGTCCGTGCCGATCTCGCCGAGCGCGAGGCGGTTCTGCCGTTCGACGAACTGAAGAAGCGCGCGACCCAGGTCGCGCCCCCTCGAGACGTGCTCGCGGCCCTGCGCGAGTCCGGTATCGGCGTCATCGCCGAGGTGAAGCGGCGCAGCCCGTCCAAGGGTGATCTGGCCGAGATCCCGGATCCGGCCGCGCTGGCGAAGGACTACGCCGACGGCGGCGCCCGGGTGATCAGCGTGCTGACCGAGCAGCGGCGGTTCGGCGGTTCGCTCGCCGACCTCGACGCGGTCCGCGCGGCGGTGGACATCCCGGTGCTGCGCAAGGACTTCATCGTCAGCCCGTACCAGGTCCACGAGGCGCGGCTGCACGGCGCGGACATGGTCCTGCTGATCGTGGCGGCGCTGGAGCAGAACGCCCTGATCGCGTTGCTGGACCGGGTCGAATCCCTCGGGATGACCGCGCTGGTCGAGATCCACAACGCCGAAGAGGCCGACAAGGCCCTCGAAGCCGGCGCGAAGGTGATCGGCGTCAACGCCCGCAACCTGCACACCCTCGAGGTCGATCGTGACGTCTTCTCGCGGCTGGCCCCCGGCCTGCCGATGGACGTCTTCAAGATCGCCGAGTCGGGTGTCCGCGGTCCCGGTGACCTGATGTCCTACGCGGGTCACGGCGCCGACGCCGTCCTCGTGGGCGAAGGGCTCGTCGCTTCGGGCGACCCGAAGGGCGCGCTGGTCAAGCTCGTCACCGCCGGATCGCACCCTGCCTGTCCGAGGCCTTCTCGATGACCACTGAGTACCACGAAGAACCCCACGGCAAGCACGATCCGGACGACCGGGGCTACTACGGCCCGTACGGCGGCCGGTTCATGCCCGAGGCTCTCATCGGCGTCGTCGACGAGGTCGCGGCCGAGTACGACAAGGCGCGGAACGACCCGGACTTCGTCAACGAGTTCCGGCGGCTTCTGCGTGACTACGCCGGTCGTCCGTCGCTGCTCACCGAGGCCAAGCGCTTCGGTGAGCACGCCGGCGGCGCCCGGATCTTCCTCAAGCGCGAGGATCTGAACCACACCGGTTCGCACAAGATCAACAACGTGCTGGGCCAGGCGTTGCTCACCAAGCGGATGGGCAAGAAGCGGGTCATCGCCGAGACCGGGGCCGGTCAGCACGGCGTGGCCACCGCCACCGCCTGCGCGCTGCTGGACCTGGAATGCATCGTCTACATGGGCGAGGTCGACACCGAGCGGCAGGCGCTGAACGTCGCCCGCATGAAGCTGCTCGGCGCCGAGGTCATCCCGGTGAAGACCGGTTCGCGCACGCTCAAGGACGCGATCAACGAGGCGCTGCGCGACTGGGTCACCAACGCCGACACCACGCATTACCTGTTCGGCACGGCGGCGGGCCCGTACCCGTTCCCGATGATGGTGCGGAACTTCCACAAGATCATCGGCGAGGAGGCCCGCGTCCAGATCCTGGAGCAGGCCGGACGCCTGCCGGACGCCGTCGCGGCCTGCGTCGGCGGCGGATCCAACGCGATCGGCATCTTCCACGGCTTCATCGACGACCCGGAAGTCCGGCTCGTCGGTCTCGAGCCGGGCGGCGAGGGCATCGAGGGCAACCGCCACGGTGCCACGCTGACCAAGGGCACCCCCGGCAACCTGCACGGCGCGATGACGTACCTGCTGCAGGACGAGGACGGCCAGACCGTCGAGTCGCACTCGATCTCCGCGGGCCTCGACTACCCGGGCGTCGGCCCGGAGCACTCGTGGCTCAAGGACAGCGGCCGCGCCGAGTACCGGCCGGTGACCGACGCCGAGGCGATGGACGCGTTCAAGCTGCTTTCGCGCACCGAAGGCATCATCCCGGCGATCGAGTCGGCGCACGCGCTGGCGGGCGCGCTGGTGCTCGGCCGCGAACTCGGCCCCGAGGGCTTGATCATCGTGAACCTGTCCGGTCGTGGCGACAAGGACATGGACACGGCCGCGAAGTACTTCGGCCTGGTGGAGAACGCATGAGCGGGTTGAAGGAGCTCTTCGCGGCGACGCGCGCGGAGGGGCGTGGAGCGCTGATCGGGTACCTTCCGGCAGGCTTCCCGACGGTCGACGGGTCGAAGGATCTGCTGGCCGCGGTGGTCGACGGCGGCGCCGACCTGGTCGAGGTGGGCGTGCCCTACTCGGACCCGGTCATGGACGGCCCGACCATCCAGGCCGCGTCGGTGAGCGCGCTCTCCGGCGGCTTCAAGCTCAAGCACCTGTTCGAGGTCGTCGAGTCGGTGTCGTCGCGCGGCGGCAAGGCCGTCGTGATGACGTACTGGAACCCGGTGCACCGCTACGGCGTCGACCGCTTCGCGCGGGATCTCGCCGCCGCGGGCGGGCTCGGCATGATCACCCCGGACCTGATCCCGGACGAGGCCGACGAGTGGATGGCCGCCTCCGAGCAGCATGGTCTGGACCGCATCTTCCTGGTCGCGCCGTCCTCTTCGGAGGAGCGGATCGCGAAGACCGTCGAGGCCTCTTCGGGCTTCGTGTACGCCACCGCGGTGATGGGTGTGACAGGCGCCCGTGACCAGGTCGGCGTGCACGCCGAGGACCTGGTCGCGCGGACCCGCGCGCATACGGACCTGCCGATCGGTGTCGGACTCGGCGTCCGTTCCGGCGAGCAGGCGGCGCAGGTCGCCGGTTTCGCCGACGGTGTCATCGTCGGCTCGGCGCTGGTGACCGCCGCCGCGAGCGGCCTGGACGCGGTTCGCGAGCTTTCGGCCGAACTGGCCGCGGGTGTACGGAAGACCGTCGCCCCCGCTTGATCCTCACGACCAACTGGACCGGCCGCTCACCGGAGCTCCCCGGTTCAGTGCCGCCACCGCTGCGCCTCGGTGATCTCCTCCGGGGTCGCGAGCGCGAACCGTTCGATCTCCGCCCGCCGCACGTCCACGATCGTCGTCGCGAGCGGCGCGCCGAAGGCGGTCGCCAGCTCCTTGTCCGCCTCGAAGGCCATGACGGCTTCCTCCAACCGCTGAGGCAGCCGCTCGATCCCGCGCGCGGCGCGTTCGGCCTCGGTCAGCGTTCCCGGATCGACGTCCACCGGCTCCGGCAGTGCCGCCTCCTCGTCGACGCCCGCCAGCCCGGCGAACAGCAGGGCGGCCGCCAGCAGATACGGATTCGCGGTCAGGTCGAAGCATTTGATCTCGAGGTTCGCCGCCGAGTCCCGGTTCCCGGCGACCCCGCGCACCAGCCGCAGCGGCGTCTCCCGGTTCTCCAGTCCCCACGCGGTGTACACGCCCGCCCAGTGGTGCGGTTCCAGCCTCAGATAGCTGACGACCGACGGCGCCCCGATCGCGAGCAGCGCGGGCAGCCGCCGCAGGATGCCCGCGCTGAACGACTCCGCGACCGGCGTCAGCCCGAAAACCCTTTCCCCGCCGGAGAAAAGGTTCCGTGCGCCGTCCAAGACGCTCAGATGCACGTGGCCGCCGTTGCCGACGCCGGCGGGCGCGAACTTCGGGGTGAAGGACGCCTTCAGCCCGTGCCGGTGGCTGAGCGCGCGGATCGTTTCCTTCGTCAGGACGGCGATGTCGGCCGCACGCACCGGATCGGCCGCGGCGACGGACAGTTCGAACTGGCCGTCGGCGTATTCGGGGTGGATCTGTTCCACCCCGGCGCCCTGTTGGTCCAAAGTGGACACCAGAGCGCGGAGATAGTCCGCGTGCTCGGAAAGCCTCGCGTAGCCGTACGCCGGGCCCGCGGTGGCCGATGTCGGATCGTCCGGTGCGTCGGCACTGGTGATCACCCATTCGATCTCGAAACTCATCCTCGCCCGATGCCCGCGCGCGGCCAGCCGGTCCACCGCCGTCGCCAGCAGGGCACGCGGATCCTGCGGATGCGGCTCGCCATCCTGGTCGAGTTTCGTCACCGGCGCCCATGCCCAGCCGGGCTGCCCGGCGAGCACGGTCAGCGCGTCGAGGTCCGGATGCAGCCGCAGGTCACCGACCGGGCCGAGGGAATGCTCGCCGCCGGTGATGACGTCGTCCGAGCCGAAGAAGTCGAAGGATTTCGAAGCGCCGATACCCCACGCGGCCGCCGACGGCAGCTTCCGCAGCGGGATCGCCTTGACCCGCGCGATCCCGGCGTTGTCCACGAAGGTCAGCGCCACGAGTTCGACACCCCGCGACCGGAGCTCCGCGGTGAGGGCGGTCGCGCGGGCGGTCAGTGCTTCCCGGTTCACCATGGTTCCTCATCCTGGCCCCATTCCGAGCCCCTTGCCACGCCCGGATCCGGTCATAGGGTGGGGCCGCACTCGTCGACCACGAGAAGGGACGCGCTCATGCCGGGAACCCCGATCCTGCCGTTCGTCGCCCGGACGAGGCTGGTGGACCACCACTGCCACGGCGTCGTCACCGGCGATCTCGGCCGGATCGAGTTCGAACAACTGCTCACCGAGGCCGACACCGTCTCGTCGCTGGGCACGACGTTGTTCGACTCGCTGATCGGGCTCGCGGTCCGGGCCCGATGCGCGCCCGTGCTCGACCTGCCGCCGCACGTCCCGGCCGAGGTCTATCTGGCCCGCCGCGCCGAACTGGGTGCCGCCGAGGTCAACGCGCGTTTCCTGCGCGCCACCGGTACGACCGAATTCCTGCTCGACGGCGGCTTCCTGCCGGACACGCTGACCACGACCGAGCAGTTCGGGGCCCTGTCCGGCGCCCGCGCGCGGGACATCGTCCGGCTCGAACAGGTCGCCGAAGCGGTGATCGGATCCACCACCGCGGCCGGATTCGCGTCGGCCTTCGCCGGGGAACTGGCGAAACGCGCCACGACGGCCGTCGGGTTCAAGTCCATTGCCGCCTACCGGGTCGGCCTCGACCTGGTGGGGGAGCGGCCGACGGACGCGGAAGTCACCGAAGCGGCGGGCCGCTGGCTCGCGCGGATCGAGGCGGGCGAACCGGTCCGGCTCGCGGACGAGGTGCTGCACCGGTTCCTGATCTGGACCGGCGTCGACCTGGCCCTGCCGATCCAGTTCCACGTGGGTTTCGGCGACTCCGACGTCGACCTGCACCGCTGCGATCCGCTGCTGCTCACCGGGCTGCTGCGGGCCACTCGGTCACGCGGTGTGCCGATCATGCTGCTGCACAACTATCCCTTCCACCGGAACGCCGCGTATCTGGCGCAGGTGTTCGAGCACGTGTTCATCGACGTGGGACTCGCGACGCACAACGCCGGTCATCGTGCGCCCGCGATCATCGCGGAGACAATGGAGATCGTGCCGTTCGGGAAGCTGCTGTTCTCCACGGACGCGTTCGGGCTGGCCGAGCTGTACCACCTCGGCACCGCGCTGTTCCGGCAAGGACTGTCGGATTTCCTGTACGCGGGGCTCACCGCGGACGTACTGTCCGAAGTGGACGCGCATCGGATAGCGGCGCTGGTGGGGCACCGCAACGCCGAACGGGTTTACGGGCTGGAGGGGACATGACGGAACTGGACGAACTACAGGACCGCTGGGAGGCCGCCGTCGAGGCGGAGCTGCCCTCCGCGATCGAACTGCGGCACCGGGTGCATGCCGATCCCCGCGCGTCGGGGGACGAAGAGGACACCGCGCGGGTCGTCGTCGAGGCGCTCGGCGCCGACGAAGGGGTTCGTGTCGCCAAGACCGGGCGAGCGGTGCTGTTCCCGGGCACCGGGCCGGGTCCGGCCGTGGCCCTGCGCACCGAGCTGGACGCGCTGCCGGTCTCCGAGCGCACCGGGGTCCCGTGGGCTTCGGAGACGCCGCTGATGCACGCGTGCGGGCACGACGTGCACATGGCCGCGCTCGTCGCCACCTGCCGCGCGGCGGCCGTCGTCGGGGTACCGCGGCCGCTGCTCGCCCTCTTGCAGCCGCGTGAGGAGACGTCGCCGTCCGGTGCGCTGGACATCGTCGAATCCGGCGTACTCACCGAATACGGCGTCGAGGCGGTCATCGGCGCGCACGTCCAGCCCCGGCTCGCGGCGGGCGTGGTGTCGGCGGTGCCGGGACCGGTCAACGCCTCGACCGACGAGTTCGAGGTCGTCGTCCGCGGCCAGGGTGGGCACGCCGGCTACCCGCACCTCCTGCGGGACCCGATCCTCGCGCTCAGCCAGATCGTGGTGAGCCTGCAGCAGCTCGCGAGCCGCCGGGTCGACCCGGTGTTCGGCGCGGTCTGCTCGGTCGGCCGGATCGAAGCGGGAACGACCGCGAACGTCGTGCCGAACGAGGCCCGCCTGTCGGGTTCACTGCGGCTGATGCGCGCCGACGACCGCGACCTCGCGCTGGAGGGTCTCGCCGAAGTCGTCCACGGCACCGCGAAGGCGCACGGCTGCCGGGCGGAGCTCGAGATCAGCCCGTGCGAACCCGTGCTGCACAACGACGCCGGGCTCACCCAGCGCGCGCACCGGCGGCTCGTCCGGGCCGGGGCGGGCGTCGACACCGATTTCCGGTCGTTCGGCGCCGACGACTTCGCGCACTACTGCGGGGCGACGCGCGGGCTGATGATGTTCGTCGGCCTCGGCGACACCGCGGGCGCGCCGAGCCTTCACGACGAAGTGTTCCTGCCGCCCGATGCCGCCATCGGGCACGTCGCGTCCGCGCTGATCGCGGGCTATTTGGCCGCCGTCGAGGGCTGACGCCCCCAAGAAGCCGGCGAAGCGCTACGGTGGCCGACGTGAATACCGCCTCGGCAGCGTTCCTCGCGACCATCCCCAGTCCCGACCAGGGCGTCTGGCATATCGGGCCGGTCCCGATCCGTGCCTACGCGCTCTGCATCATCGCCGGCATCATCGTGGCGATCTGGCTGGGCGAACGGCGCTGGGTGAACCGCGGCGGCACGAAGGGCACCGTCATCGACGTCGCCGTCTTCGCGGTGCCGTTCGGCCTGGTCGGCGGGCGGTTGTACCACGTCATCACCGACAACCAGCTGTACTTCGGCGAGGGCAAGAACCCGATCAACGCGCTGAAGATCTGGGACGGCGGCCTCGGCATCTGGGGCGCCATCGCGCTCGGCGCCGTCGGCGCGCTGATCGCCTGCCGCCGACGGGGCATCCCGCTGCCCGCGATGGCCGACGCGCTCGCGCCCGGGATCGTGATCGCACAGGCGATCGGACGGCTCGGCAACTACTTCAACCAGGAACTCTACGGCGCGCACACGACTCTGCCGTGGGGACTGGAGATCTACCAGCGCTACAACCCGACCAACCCGGACGACTTCCTGAACGGCATCGCGATCGGGCACGTCCCGCTGCCGGACAGCCCGGTGCACCCGACGTTCCTCTACGAACTGATCTGGAACCTCGGCGTCGCGCTGCTGATCATCTGGGCGGACAAGAAGTTCCGCCTCGGCCACGGCCGCGTGTTCGCGCTGTACGTCGCCGGGTACACCGCGGGCCGGTTCTGGATCGAGATGATGCGGACCGACACCGCGAACCACATCCTCGGCCTGCGGGTGAACGTGTGGACCTCGATCCTGCTGTTCGTCGCGGCGGTCGCGTACTTCATCCTGGCCGCCAAGCGGGGGCCGAGGGAGGCGCCGGAAACGCTGTGGAGCAAGGACGTGCCGCGGGAGGACGACGCTTCGGCTTCTGCGGAGCCTTCTTCGGAGCCTTCCGAAGAGCACGCCGACGTGGCCGCGGCTCCGGACACCGTCCGGGACTCCGCCGCCGACAAGGCGACCGAGGATCCGAAGCCCGACGCGGAGAAGTAGCGCTCCGCTCTCGCTTCCCAGGCCTGTCTCAAGCGCCATGAAAGAGCCTTTCCTTGCAAAATTTGCAAGGAAAGGCTCTTTCATGGCATCCGGAGCCCTCTCAAGTCCGTGAGGGCCTCCTTCCCTACCCTCAAGGTAGGCAAGGAGGCCTTCACGGACCAGCGCCTCAGGGGGAGACCAGGCCCCGTCCCGTCACCAAGGGCAGGTCCAGCGCCGTCAGCAGCCCCGGCGGAGCCGCCACCACCGCCGGGATCGCGTTCACCAGCCGCATCGCGGTCGCCTTCAGCCCGGCCGTGTTGTGGTCGCCGTCGGTGCCGACCAGGCGCAGGTCCAGCACGTAGTTCGGCTCCCCGGTCACCTGGACGCGGTAGCAGCCCTGCCCGGTCGGCTGCGGCCAGTCCGGCCCGAGGTCGCCGCGCAGACGCGTGACGTGCTCCAGCACGCACACCGCCCGCCCGCCGCGCATGCCGCGCACTTCGAACCGCAGCGCGGCCGCCGTCCCCTCTTTGATCGTCCCCGAAGCGATCTCGAACGTCTCCGGGGCCGGAAGCCGTTCGTAGACCTCCTCGACGGAGTCGAGTTCGACGTCGAGTCCCGCCGCGAGCTGCCGCACGACACTGCCCCAGGCCAGCGACAGCACACCGGGCTGCAACAACAGCGGCAGGTCGTCCATCTCACGGCCGAAGCCCATGATGTCGAACAAAACCTTGCCGTTGTCGTACGTGGAGTAGTCGAGGATTTCCAGACAGCGCACCTCGTCGATCCGTTCGCACACGCCGGTGAGCACGAGCGGCAGCCAGTCGTTGGCGAAACCGGGGTCGACACCGTTGACCCACAGCGAAGCGCCGCCTTCGCGGGCGGCCTCCCGGATCGGCTCGATCATCTCCGGCGGGACGACGCCTTCGGGATACTGGAGGAACACCGGGCTGCTGGACACCACGTTGATCCCCGCGCGCAGAAACCGCTTCAGGTCCTCGACGGCCTCTACTAGCCGGTCGTCCGCCATCGCCGTGTAGACGACACAGTCCGGCTTCTGCGCGATGAGCGCGTCCGCGTCGGTCGTCGCGGAGACGCCGAGCGGGCGGCCGAGTCCGGCCAGCTCCCCGGCGTCCACGCCCGCTTTGGCCTCGCTCGAGACCCAAACCCCGGCGAGTTCGAGGTCGGGGCGGGCGTCGATCCCGGCCAGCGTGTGGCGGCCGACGTTCCCGGTACTCCACTGGACCACGCGCACGGCGTCGCCTCCTACAGGTCGGGCAAGCCCAGTTCGAGGTTCGGGGCCTGCAATCCACCGTCGACTTCGATGATCTTGCCGGTGACGTACCGGCCTGCCCGCGACGCCAGGAACACGACGGTGGCCGCGATGTCCTCGGCCTCGCCGATCCGGCGCAGGGGAGTGGCGGCCTCCATCCGGCCGCGGAGTTCGTCGTTGCCCACCACGACTTCGAGTGCGGAGGTCGCCACCGAGCCGACCGAGATCGCGTTCACCCGCACCTTCGGCGCGAGGTCGGCCGCCGCGAGGCGGGTGTAGTGCGCCAGCGCGGCCTTCGCCGTCCCGTACGCGGCGAAGCCCCGGCCGGTCACGCGGCCCATGACCGACGAGATGTTGACGACCGATCCGCCCGACTCCAGTAAGGACGGTGCCGCCGCGACGGTCAGCGCGTGCGCGGTGGAGACGTTGAAGCGAAAGGCTTCTTCGAGGAAGTCCGCGGTGGTTTCCAGCAGTGGCCGGGGATAGGTGCCGCCGACGTTGTTGACCACCAGGTCGAGCCGTCCGAACTCCGCCGTCGCGATCCGCGCCAGTTCCCCCGCGGCGGCCGGGTCGCTCAGATCGGCGGGCACCACGTGGGCGCGTCTGCCGGTGGCGGCGACCAGGGCCGCGACGTCCTCGAGCTGGGCTTCGGTGCGGGACGAGATCACCACGTCGGCGCCGGCTTCGGCGAGCGCCACGGCCGTCGCCGCGCCGATCCCGCGTCCGGCGCCGGTGACCACGGCGACCTGGTCGGTGAGCCGGAAACGGTCCAGGATCATGCGCCGAACTGTAACACGTTCTAGTGGCGACCGGTCCCGCTTCGGCGGGAAGCGGGACCGGCGCCGGGCTAGCCGTTCACGATGAACGAGTAGTACCGCGGATCACCGAGGTTGCCGTTGGTGAGGATCACCCGGACCTCGATCCGGTGCTGTCCGGCACTGGCCGGGGTGAACGTGATCGTCGCGGTTCCGTTCTCCGCCGCGACGAAAGCGGGTTCCCCGTCGTCGATCGTGTAGTAGAAGTCGGTGACGTCCGGCCGGGCCGAGGAGAAGACGAACTCGCCGGGCACGCCGATCCCGCCACCCGGCTGATCCGCCGGGTAAGTGGAACTGGTGACCGCCGGGACGCTGCTCTGCTCCATCGTGCCGCGCCACTGTTCGGACCGCCAGCCTTCCTTGGTCCGGCTCGACACGGTCAGATAGGTCGACGGCCGTGCCGGGGTGATCGTGGTCGTCGCCGCGCCGTCCGGGCCGGCGGGGACCACGACTTCGGCGCCGGTGCCCAAGGTGTAGACGTATTCGACGACGCCGGGCATCGCGCCGGGAGCGAAGTCGAGCCGCAACGGCTTGCCCACGGCGACGTCGTCCTTCTTGAAGGTGACGCCCGGCTTAGACGGTGTGGCCACGAAACCGTAGGTCGCACCCGGACCGCTGTTCCCCGCCTTGTCCTTGCCCCAGGCGCCGAACGTCTCGAACTCCCGCGTCGGCGTGTACCGGACGGTCGCCACACCGCCGGGACGATCCAAAGGCACGTAACCGCCGCTGGTGCTGAAGCCGACGATGTCCTGATCGCCCTTGGCGTCGACCGTGAACGTGCCCGGTATCCCCACGGCGCCGTGCCGTTCGCGGTCGTTCGGGTAGTCCGTCGACGTCACCAGCGGTTCGGTGGCCGGTGGAACCCGGTCGATGACGAAGGAGCACGGAGCGCTGACCGGTCCGGTCAGTCCTGCCCCGCCTTCCTCGACACCCTGCATGGTCCAGCGGTACTCGCGGCCGTGAGTGGTGAAATCGGACGGCAGCCAGTAGCGCACGTAGCGCGGTGCGGAGGAGAAGTAGTCGGGGCCCAGTTCCAGCCGCTTCGCGGGGTCGTCGGCCGCCCAGACCGTCACCTTGGCGGAGACCGCGGACCGGTCGTGGTCGTCGACCCGGCCGAAGATCTCGATGGGATTGTCCGCTGTGTACACCGGATCCGCGCCGCACGGCTTGAGGCCGACGTGCAGTTCGGTCGGTGCGGTCGGCGGCCGGTTGTAGTCGATGTAGAGGTGCAGGCGGTTCTCGACGCGCCTGCCGTAGGCCGGATCGAACTGGCGGTCGTTCGGCATCCGCAGCGTGAGGGTCACGGAGTCCTCGCCCGCCGCGAGCGCGGTCGAGATCGCCTGGGTCGCGTTCCATTCCACGCGGTTCCACAGGCAGCCGTCCTGAGCGCCCGGGCCGGGGAGCTTGGTTCGCTCCTTCGGCTGACGCAGCCAGGTCGGCGCCGTCGCCGGGTCGGTGACCCACATTTCGGTCGCGCGTGGCTTGGTGCAGTCGTTGGCGGCGGTCTCGGTCGCGTAGGCCTGAGCGTGCCCGATCGTGGCACCTCGATACGGGTGCAGATCGAAGGTGAAGTACGCCTTCGACGTGTGGAATCCGCGATCAGTCCACGCGCCCACCGGGACGTCCTCGTCGCCGGCGGTGAAGGACTTCGTCGGCGACCGCAGGTCCGTGTGGACGCCGGGCGACGACTCGGCGGTTCCGGAGGTGGCCGAAGCCGGCGAGGTCGCGAGCAGTGCGGAGAACGCCACTGCGGCGACTGTGAGCACAACGGATCTTCGGGCGAATTTGATCATCGATCCCCCTGGTGAGGTGGCGGTTTCACCGGCTTGTCGATCAAGGGGGCCGTAAAGTTAACGTGAAGATCGCGATTGGGCTGAACGGCGTAAAGGCCTTCGGCTCGCGCCAGGCGCCCGGAGTGACTAGGGTCGCGTCACCGCGTCTCGTGACTTCCCGGAACAAGACATATACTTAGCGGAACGAACTACTGTGACCTCATCAGGAACTGTGTCGTTCCGGGCGTCCATATCGTTACCCATCGGCGGGCTTTCGCGTCCGCCGAACTGATGCCGACGTGTTTCACAGGTGTTAAAGTCGCGCTAACGAACGGGCCATCGTCGTCCCGTGCGCATTCCCCCGGCCGGCCCCGTCCGCGCCGCTGAGCACAGACGACGAAGGAGGTCCCTTCATGATCTTCTCCGCCATTCCAGGCAAACAGGGCCTTTACGATCCCGAATCCGAACAGGACTCCTGCGGTGTGGCCATGGTGGCCGACGTCCGCGGGCGGCGCTCGCACGGCATCGTCACCGACGGCCTGTCCGCGCTGACGAACCTCGACCACCGTGGTGCCGCCGGCGCGGAGCCGACCAGTGGCGACGGCGCGGGCATCCTGGTGCAGCTCCCCGACGAGCTGCTGCGCGCCGAAGTGGACTTCACCCTGCCCGAGGCGGACGCCGACGGTCACCAGACCTACGCGACCGGGATCGGTTTCCTGCCCTCGGACGGCGAGGAGCGGAACAAGGCCGTCGCCCTGATCGAGCGGATCGCCACCGAAGAGGGCCTCGACGTCCTCGGCTGGCGTGAGGTCCCGGTGGACGCCGATCGCGCCGACATCGGCCCGACGGCGCGTTCGGTGATGCCGCATTTCGCGATGCTGTTCGTCGCCGCACACGAGACCGGCGGCCGACGCCCCGGCGGCCTCGAACTGGACCGCCTCGCCTTCTGTCTCCGCAAGCGTGTCGAGAACGAGAGCGTGACCGCGGGCTGCGGCACCTACTTCCCGTCGTTGTCCTCGCGGACCATCGTCTACAAGGGAATGCTGACCCCCGAGCAGCTCCCGCTCTTCTTCGCCGACCTGACCGACACCCGGCTCACCAGTGCGATCGCGCTCGTGCACTCCCGGTTCTCCACCAACACCTTCCCGTCGTGGCCGCTGGCACATCCGTTCCGGTTCGTCGCGCACAACGGCGAGATCAACACCATCCGGGGCAACCGCAACCGCATGCGCGCCCGTGAGGCGCTGCTCGAATCGGACCTCATCCCCGGCGACCTGACCAGGCTGTACCCGATCTGCTCGGCCGACGCGTCGGACTCCGCCTCGTTCGACGAGGTGCTGGAGCTGCTGCACCTCGGCGGGCGGTCGCTGCCGCACGCGGTGCTGATGATGATCCCCGAGGCGTGGGAGAACCACACCGGGATGGACGCACAGCGTCGTGCGTTCTACCGGTTCCACGCGAGCCTCATGGAGCCGTGGGACGGCCCGGCCTGCGTCACCTTCACCGACGGCACGCTCGTCGGCGCGGTGCTGGACCGCAACGGCCTGCGTCCCGCCCGCTGGTGGCGCACCGCCGACGACCGTGTCGTCCTGGCCAGTGAGGCCGGGGTGCTCGACGTGGCCCCCGAGGACGTCGTGGCCAAGGGGCGTCTCAAGCCCGGCCGCATGTTCCTGGTGGACACCGAGGCGGGCCGGATCGTCGATGACGAAGAGGTCAAGTCGGAGCTGGCGAAGCAACTCCCGTACGAGGGCTGGCTGCACGCCGGTCTGCTGCAGATCGCCGACCTGCCCGACCGTGACCACATCGTGCAGAGCCACGATTCCGTGCTGCGGCGCCAGCTTTCCTTCGGCTACACCGAAGAAGAGCTGAAGATCCTGCTCGCGCCGATGGTGGTCAAGGCGGCCGAGCCGATCGGTTCGATGGGGTCCGACACCCCGCCCGCCGTGCTGTCGCAGCGTTCGCGGCTGCTCTACGACTACTTCAAGCAGAACTTCGCGCAGGTCACCAACCCGCCGCTGGACGCGATCCGCGAAGAGCTCGTCACCTCGATGAGCCGGATCATGGGCCCCGAGCGGAACCTGCTCGCCCCCGGTCCGGCCTCCTGCCGTCACGTGCAGCTGCCGTATCCGGTGATCGACAACGACGAACTCGCCAAGCTGATCCACATCAACGACGACGGCGACCTCCCTGGCTTCGCGTGCAGTGTCCTTTCCGGACTGTACGAAGTGGACGGTGGTGCCGACGCGCTGGCGTCCGCGATCGAGCGGGTCCGGCGTGAGGCCTCCGAAGCGATCGCGGCGGGCGCGCGCACGCTCGTGCTGTCCGACCGCGACTCCGACCATCGCATGGCGCCGATCCCGTCGCTGCTGCTGGTCTCCGCGGTCCACCACCATCTGGTGCGCACCAAGGAAAGGCTTCGTGTCGCGCTGGTCGTCGAGACCGGCGACGCCCGCGAGGTCCACCACATCGCGCTGCTGCTCGGATACGGCGCCGCCGCGGTGAACCCGTACCTGGCCTTCGAGACCATCGAGGACATGATCTCGACCGGCGGCATCACCGGGATCGAGCCGGCCACCGCGATCCGCAACTACGTCAAGGCGCTCGTGAAGGGCGTCCTGAAGATCATGTCCAAGATGGGCATCTCGACCGTCGGCGCGTACACCGCGGCGCAGGTCTTCGAATCCTTCGGCCTCGCCCAGGATCTCCTCGACGAGTACTTCACCGGGACGTCGTCGAAGCTCGGCGGTGTCGGCCTGAGTGTGCTCGCCGAAGAGGTCGCCGTCCGTCATCGCCGCGCGTACCCGGACAACCCGACCGACAGGGTCCACCGAGGACTCGAGACCGGCGGCGAGTACGCGTACCGCCGCGAGGGCGAACTGCACCTGTTCACCCCCGAGACCGTCTTCCTGTTGCAGCACGCGACGAAGACCGGCCGGGAAGAGGTGTACAAGAAGTACTCGGACGAGGTGCACCGTCTCTACCGCGAGGGTGGCGCGCTGCGCGGGCTGTTCTCGTTCCGCGAGGGCACCCGCGAACCCGTCCCGCTGGACGAGGTCGAGCCCGTCGAGACGATCTTCAAACGCTTCAACACCGGCGCGATGTCCTACGGCTCGATTTCGGCCGAGGCACACGAAACGCTCGCCATCGCGATGAACCGCATCGGCGGCCGCTCCAACACCGGCGAGGGCGGGGAAGACCCCGAGCGGCTCTACGATCCGACGCGGCGCAGTGCGATCAAGCAGGTCGCGAGCGGCCGGTTCGGCGTCACGAGCGAGTACCTTGTCAACGCCGACGACATCCAGATCAAGATGGCGCAGGGCGCGAAGCCGGGCGAGGGCGGGCAGTTGCCGCCGAACAAGGTCTACCCGTGGATCGCGCGCACGCGGCACTCGACGCCCGGTGTCGGGCTGATCTCGCCGCCGCCGCACCACGACATCTACTCGATCGAGGATCTCGCCCAGCTGATCCACGATCTCAAGAACGCCAACGAGAACGCCCGCATCCACGTGAAGCTGGTGTCCTCGCTCGGCGTCGGCACGGTCGCGGCGGGCGTGTCGAAGGCGCACGCCGACGTCGTGCTGATCTCCGGCCACGACGGCGGCACCGGCGCCTCCCCGATGAACTCGCTCAAACACGCGGGGACACCGTGGGAGATCGGGCTCGCCGAGACGCAGCAGACGTTGCTGCTCAACGGTTTGCGTGACCGGATCACCGTGCAGGTCGACGGCGCGATGAAGACCGGCAAGGACGTCGTCATCGCCGCGCTGCTCGGCGCGGAGGAGTACGGCTTCGCGACGGCGCCGCTGATCGTCGAAGGCTGCGTCATGATGCGCGTCTGCCACCTCGACACCTGCCCGGTCGGCGTCGCGACCCAGAGCCCGGAACTGCGCAAGCGGTACACCGGCCAGGCCGACCACGTCGTCAACTACTTCCGGTTCGTCGCCGAAGAGGTCCGTGAAACGTTGGCGGCACTGGGTTTCCGCACTCTCGACGAGGCGATCGGGCACGCCGAGATGCTGAACGCCGACGACGCGATCGAGCACTGGAAGGCCTCCGGCCTCGACCTCTCGCCGATCTTCGAGATGCCGACCGAGACTCCTTACGGCGGGGCGAAGCGGCGCACGCGGACGCAGGACCACGGCCTGGAGCACGCGCTCGACCGGACGCTGATCCAGCTCGCCGAGGCGGCGCTGGAGGACGCGCATCCGGTGCGGCTCGAACTGCCGGTGCGGAACGTGAACCGGACCGTCGGCACACTGCTCGGCTCCGAGATCACCCGCCGCTACGGCGGTGAGGGCCTGCCGGAGGACACGATCCACGTGATGCTGACCGGTTCCGCCGGACAGTCGCTCGGGGCGTTCCTGCCGCGCGGCATCACGCTCGACATGGTCGGCGACGCGAACGACTACGTCGGCAAGGGGCTTTCCGGCGGGCGGATCATCGTGCGCCCGCATCCGGACGCGAAGTTCGCCGCCGAAGGCCAGACCATCGCCGGGAACACGCTCGCTTACGGCGCCACCGGCGGCGAGATGTTCCTGCGCGGCCAGGTCGGCGAACGGTTCTGCGTGCGCAACTCCGGTGCCGTGGTCGTCGCCGAGGGCGTCGGCGACCACGCCTTCGAGTACATGACCGGCGGGCAGGCCGTGGTGCTCGGCCCGACCGGGCGCAACCTCGCGGCGGGGATGTCCGGCGGCGAGGCCTACGTGCTCGACCTCGACCGGGGCAAGGTCAACGAGGAAATGGTCAACCTGCTGCCCCCGTCGTCGGAAGACCTCGTCTGGCTCAAGAAGACCGTGCAGAAGCACTACGACCTCACACGTTCGGCCGTGGCCGCGTCGCTGCTCGGCGACTGGCCGCGTCGCTCGGCGGCGTTCACCAAGGTGATGCCCCGCGACTACCAGCGTGTCCTTGACGCGGCGAAGGCGGCGCGTGCCGCGGGCCGCGACGTCGACGAAGCGATCATGGAGGCCGCTCGTGGCTGATCCGACGGGTTTCCTCAAGTACGAACGCGAAGAGCCGAAGAAGAAGTCCAAAGAGGACCGTCTCGCCACCTGGGGCGAGGTGTACGCCGACGTGGAACCCGCCGAGCGCAACGAACAGGTGCGCGAACAGGCGACGCGGTGCATGGACTGCGGCATCCCGTTCTGTCATTCCAGTGGTTCCGGCTGCCCGCTGGGCAACCTGATCCCGGAGTGGAACGACCTGGTGCGCCGCGGCGACTGGGCCGCGGCGAGCGACCGGCTCCACGCGACCAACAACTTCCCCGAGTTCACCGGGAAGCTGTGCCCCGCGCCGTGCGAGGCGGGCTGTGTCCTGTCGGTCTCGCCGCTGTCCGGCGGGCCGGTGGCGATCAAACGCGTCGAGCAGACGATCGCCGACCAGTCCTGGGAAGCGGGCTACGTGCAGCCGCAGATCTCGGAGGTCTCGTCGGGGCAGCGGGTCGCGGTCGTCGGCTCCGGCCCGGCCGGGCTCGCCGCCGCGCAGCAGCTGACCCGCGCCGGCCACGAAGTGACCGTCTACGAACGGGACGACCGGCTCGGCGGCCTGCTGCGGTACGGCATCCCCGAGTTCAAGATGGAGAAGAAGGTCCTCGACCGGCGGCTCGCGCAACTCCGCAAGGAAGGCACGAAGTTCGTCACCGGCTGCGAGGTCGGCGTCGATCTGACCGTCGAGGAACTCCGCGCGGGCTACGACGCGGTGGTGCTCGCCGTTGGCGCGCTGCGCGGCCGCGACGACACGACCACACCCGGTCGCGAGCTGTCCGGGATCCATCTGGCGATGGAACATCTGGTCCCGGCCAACAAGTACGTCGAGGGCGACGGCCCGTCGGCGGTGGACGCGGCGGGCAAGCACGTGGTCATCATCGGCGGCGGTGACACCGGGGCCGACTCGTACGGCACCGCGACCCGTCAGGACGCGCTTTCGGTGACACAGCTTGATCAGTACCCGACGCCACCGTCCACAAGGGACGACGAGCGGTCGCCGTGGCCGACCTGGCCGTACATCCTGCGCACCTACCCCGCGCACGAAGAGGCGGGCGAGCGCAAGTTCGCCGTCGCGGTCACCCGGTTCATCGGAGACGACGACGGCAACGTGCGCGCGGTCGAGATCCGGCAGGTCCGCGTGGTCAAGGACCCCGAGACCGGCAAGCGCATGGTGACCCCGGTCAACGACGAGGTCGAAGAACTGCCCGCCGACCTCGTGCTGCTCGCGATCGGGTTCGAGGGTGTCGAGCACATGCCGCTGCTCGACGGGCTCGGGCTGTCGTTGACCAAACGGGGCACGCTCTCGTGCGGCGCGGACTGGCAGACCTCCTCGCCCGGCGTGTTCGTCTGCGGCGACGCGCACCGCGGTGCCTCGCTGGTGGTGTGGGCGATCGCCGAGGGACGTTCGGTGGCGAGCGCGGTGGACGCCTACCTCACCGGCGCTTCGGACCTGCCCGCTCCGGTGCACCCGACGGCGCTGCCGCTCGCCGTCGTCTGAGCCCGGTTCGCGCCGACAGCGTGGTCGGCGCGTTCCCTCCTGCCGAAGGTGGAGGGCGGGGATCAGCCCCGGGTCCGACGCGGTAGAGCCTTTTCGCCCGCCAAGCTCTGCCGCATGAGAAAAACGTTGGCGATACTGGCTTTCCTGCCACTGACCATGGCCATCCCGGTGACCGCCGAAGCGGCTCCGGCACTGAAGTGGACGTCGCCGTGCCCGGACTACGGCATGACGCCCTCACCGACCGCGGGCCTCGAATGCGCGAAACTCAAGGTGCCGCTGGACTACGCCGACCCCGGCGGGCGCACCATCGAACTCACCGTCTCCCGTAAGGCGAGCACTTCGCCGAAACGCCGTGGCGTGCTGCTGATGAACCCCGGCGGCCCGGGGAGCCCCGGCCTGGCGATGCCCGCGCAACTCGCGCAGCGACAGGGCCAGTCCGGTCTGCTCGACGGTTACGACGTCATCGGTTTCGATCCGCGCGGCACCACCTACAGCACACCGGTGACCTGCGATCTGACCGAGGAACAGCGGTTCATCCTCACCGGCCCGTACGCGGACGGCCCGCGTGACGTCGCCGAGAAGGCAGCGAAGTCCCGTGTGGTGGCGAAGCAATGCGCCGAGTCGAAGACGGCGGATCTCCTGCCGCAGATGACCACCGCCAACACGGCGCGCGATATGGACCGGATCCGCGAGGCGCTGGGGGAGCGGAAGATCTCCTATTACGGCGTCTCGTACGGGAGCTATCTCGGCGCCGCCTACGCCTCGATGTTCCCGGCGCGCACGGACCGGATCGTGCTGGACAGCCTTACCGGGCCGAACGGCCTGGACGTCCGGGCGCACCAACGCTTCGCGGAAGGTTTCGACGACCGCTTCGGCGACTTCACGGCTTGGGCGGCGGCGCGGGACGACGTCTACCACCTCGGGCGGACACAGGCCGAGGTGACGGCGAAGTTCTTCGAGCTGGTGGAAAAGCGTCCGGGAATCCGAAGTGACACTTGGGGAGCCCTGTACGACGACGCGAACTTCCCCGGTCTCGCCGAGCAATGGTCCGCACCTGCAGCGAAGGCCCAGGGCGGGCCGCTCGACGGAGACAACCACGCCGCGCTCCAGCTCCAGGTGCTGTGCAACGACTCGGACTGGCCGGAAAGCGTGCGCTACTACCAAAAGGCGGTCGAACGGGCCCGCGTGACGCATCCGATGTTCGGCCCGGCCGCGGCGAACATCACGCCCTGCGCGTTCTGGCCGGTGGAGCGTCGCGAGCCTCCGGTGCGGATCCACGACCGCGGACCGTCGAACATCCTGTTGGTGCAGAACCTCCGCGACACGGCGACGCCGCTCGTCGGCGCCCGCGAAATGCGGTCGGCGCTGGGGGCGCGGGCGAAGTTCGTCACCGTCGACGCCGGCGGGCACGGCGTCTTCACCAAGGAGAACGCCTGCGGGAACGACACCGTCGTCCGCTATCTGCGGGACGGCGTCCTCCCGGCCGCCGATTCGCACTGCCGCTAGGCCGATTGGCCGACATGTCGCCACGGATGCGGCCGAACGGCCGCTTGTACGCCTGGTAGCAGGACAAATACTTTCGAAATGTCGTGCAAGTCATACGGCAATTCACCGGTGGCGAAAGGTGGTACGCCATGCAGAGGACGGCTTCCCGGACGGGGATCCTGGCGGCGCTCATGGGGCTCGCGGTGACGGCGCTGACCGCTGTCGCGAGTCCCGCTCACGCCGGACCGGTCCATCATCAGGCAGCGGCCGGCGCGCAGGCGGTGGCGGCCTACTGGACGCCCGAGCGGATGCGGTCGGCGGTGCCGATCGAGCAGCTGGTCCAGGCCCCGCCCCTTTCGCTCAAGGACGTCGCGAAGGGGGAGAGCACGATCATCCAGAGCATCCCCAACGGCGGTGGTGCGTGGACGGGGGCCGGCAAGGTCGTGCAGACCGCCGGCCGGGTGTTCTTCACCATGGGCGGGCGGAACGCGTCGTGCTCGGGTGACGCGGTCACCAGCGCGAACGGCAGTGTCGTGATCACCGCCGGGCATTGCGTGAAGTACCAGGGCGCCTGGCACACCAACTGGACCTTCGCGCCCGGCTACAACAACGGCAACACGCCCTACGGCACCTGGGCGGCGAAGAGCACGCTGACCACTCCGCAGTGGGAAGCCAGCGAGGACATGAACTACGACATCGGCGCGGCCGTGGTCAACCCGCTCAACGGGCAGAAGCTGACCGACGTGGTCGGCGCGCAGGGGATCGCGTTCAACCAGGCGCGCAACCAGTCGATGTACACCTTCGGCTACCCGGCGGCGGCGCCGTACGACGGCTCGAAGCTGATCTACTGCAGCGGGAGCACGTTCACCGACTTCCTGCTCACCAAGGACCACGGGATGAACTGCAACATGACCGGTGGTTCGAGCGGCGGCCCGTGGTTCCTCAACTTCAGCGAGGCGACCGGCGCGGGCGTCCAGGCCTCGGTGAACAGCTTCGGCTACAACTTCCTGCCCGGCTACATGTTCGGCCCGTACTTCGGCACGGACGCGCAGAACCTCTACAACAAGGCGCAGGCCGCCTGATCAACCCGCCGCCCGTCCACCTTTTGGGACTTTCGTCCCGGTGGGCGGGCGGCTTTCGGCGCGGCATATCCTGGTCCGGTGAACTGGACAGTGGACGTTCCCGTCGACACGCTCCCCGAACTGCCTCCTCTGCCTCCCGAGCTGCGTGATCGGCTCGACGACGCGCTTTCCCGGCCCGCCGCGCAGCAGCCCGAATGGCCGGACGCCGAGCTGACGAAACGCGTCCGCGGCGTGCTGGAGAGTGTGCCGCCGATCACCGTCCCCGCCGAGATCGACCGGCTCTCCGACCGGCTCGCCATGGTCGCCCGCGGTGAGGCGTTCCTGCTGCAGGGCGGTGACTGCGCGGAGACCTTCGAGTCGAACACCGAGCCGCACATCCGCGCCAACCTGCGCACCCTGCTGCAGATGGCCGTCGTCCTCACCTACGGCGCGAGCCTGCCGGTGGTGAAGGTCGGCCGGATCGCGGGCCAGTACGCGAAGCCGCGTTCGGCGTCCACCGACGCGCTCGGCCTGCCGGTGTACCGCGGCGACATCATCAACTCGCTCGTCGCCAAGCCCGAGCTCCGCGTGCCCGACCCGGGCCGGATGATCCGCGCCTACGCCAACGCGGGCGCCGCGATGAACCTCGTCCGCGCCCTCACCGGCGCCGGCATGGCGGACCTGCACCAGGTGCACGACTGGAACAAGGACTTCGTGAAGTCCTCGCCCGCCAGCGAACGCTACGAGGCGCTGGCCGCGGAGATCGACCGCGGCCTGCGGTTCATGTCGGCCTGCGGCGTGACCGACTCCTCGCTCCAGTCCACCGAGATCTTCGCCAGCCACGAGGCGCTCCTGCTGGACTACGAGCGCTCCATGCTGCGGATGGACCGCGCGGACGCGGCGAACCCCAAGCTGTACAACCTGTCCTCGCACTTCCTGTGGGTCGGCGAGCGGACCAGGCAGCTCGACGGCGCGCACATCGCCTTCGCCGAACTGCTGGCCAACCCGATCGGCCTCAAGATCGGCCCGACGACCACGCCCGAACAGGCCGTCGAGTACGTCCGCCGCCTCGACCCGCGCAACGAGCCCGGCCGCCTGACGCTGATCGCCAGGATGGGCAACGGCAAGGTCCGCGAGGTGCTGCCCGCGATCGTCGAGAAGGTCGAGGCGTCCGGGCACAAGGTCATCTGGCAGTGCGACCCGATGCACGGCAACACGCACGAGGCTTCGACGGGCTACAAGACCCGGCACTTCGACCGGATCGTGGACGAGGTGCAGGGCTTCTTCGAGGTGCACCGCAAGCTCGGCACCTACCCGGGCGGCATCCACGTCGAGCTCACCGGCGAGGACGTCACCGAATGCCTCGGCGGCGCGCAGGAGATCTCGGATCTGGACCTTTCGGGCCGGTACGAGACCGCGTGCGACCCGCGCCTGAACACGCAGCAGTCGCTGGAGCTGGCGTTCCTGGTCGCGGAGATGCTGCGCGGCTGACGCCTCTCACCTGCGCCATGAAAGGTCCTTTCCTTGCGAAATTTGCAAGGAAAGGACCTTTCATCGCACGCGCTAGGCGGTGTCCAGCAGCCTCGCGGCCGACTTGAGCACCCCGTCCCGCAGCGAACCCACGTCCGAGACCGCCGCCCCGTTCGCCTGAAGGCCGATGTGGACGGAGTCGCGGTAGGTCGCCACCGCGATCCCGATCGCCTGCCGCGGCGCCAGCGGCACGAACGGGTACACACCGTGGAGTTTCGTGCCGTCGAGGGTGAGCCGGTTGGGCGGCACCGGCACCGTGGTGATCACGAGGTCGAACAGCAGCGGCGCGGCGAGTCCGGCGGCCTTGCTGCCGAGCCGGTGCAGCATCGGCGGCATCCGGTCGGCGAGCAGCGGGAACGCACCGGGGCCACGGGCCGGGCCCGCGGCCTTGTTCCGGCTCATCTCGCGCTGGACGGCCAGCAGCCGCTCCAGCGGGTCGTCGAGGCCGACCGGCAGATCGCAGAGGTAGCCGGACAGCTTGTTCCCGCCGAGTTGCTCGGCGGACCGTCCGCGCACGCTGACCGGGATGAGCGCCCGCAGCGTCCGGTCGTCGGCGCGCTGGCCGCGGTTGATCATCCATTCGCGCAGCGCGCCGCTGAGGATCGCCAGCACGACGTCGTTGGCCGTCCCGCCGTGGGCCCGGCGGATCCGCCGGATCTCGGTGGTGTCCAGCCGGACGAGGCCGAGCCGTCGTTCGGTCGACGGCGGCGCGCTGATCGGCGACAGCGGCGAACGGGTCGCGCGGACGACCGAAGAGGCGATCCCGGCCTGGGCCAGCGTCGAGCCGACGGCTTCCTTGACAGCGTCCACAGGGGAGCGAGGCGTGGGCGGTCCGGAGCCGCTGTGCGGACGCCTCGTCGCGCGTGGGACCTCGTCGAGCAGGCCCGCGGCGACGGCGTACGCGCCGGCCCCGTCGGTGAGCGCGTGGTGCAGTTTCAGCAGCAACGCGAACTCGCCGTCCGGCAGGCCGGTGACGAGATGCAAGTCCCACAAGGGTTTTCCGGTGTCGAGCGGCCGTCCCATCCAGCGCGACGCGTAGGCGGAGAGCGGGTCCGGTTCGTACAGGGAGCTCAGGTGGTGATGTGAAATATGTTCACTGGCAACGAAATCCGGGTCCTCGGCCCAGGTCGCGGCGCCGGGCGGGAACAGCGCGGCGCGAGGGCGCTGACGCAGCTTCGGGAGCCGTTCCGCCCGCTCGGCGAGCAGCGTGGTCAGCTTACGCGCGTGCACCTGCCCGTGCGGGCGGAACGTGGCCACCGCGCCCATGTGCATAGGTGTCGTTTCGCTTTCCAGGCAAAGGAAAGCGACATCGAGTGCGCTCAGCTGAGGGCCTGACATCAGTGACCTTTCTCGGTTCTCCGGCGATGGGCACAACTGCATCAGCCTGACATGACGGGCGGGTGGTCGTCATGTTTCCTCGGCGCTAACTACCGTCGGTTTCACTCGAACGATGGGATGGTGTTCGGACATGGACCACGGCTCTGCGGCAGATGGTGGACAGTGCGTCCCGGGGTAACTCGTTAGCGGATCATCGGAGGAAACCGGCAGACTGCACCACCATGACCGACGAACCCAAGCGCCCCGAACCGCCGCTCACCGGCGACGAGCGCACCCAGCTGAACGGCTTCCTCGACTTCCTCCGCGCGACGGTCGTGTGGAAGTGCTCGGGCCTCACCGACGAGCAGGCCCGGCGGCCGCTCGTCCCCAGCGAACTGACCACCGTCGCCGGTCTGCTCGGCCACCTCACCCTCGTCGAGCAGTACTGGTTCACCGTCGTGCTCAACGGGCAGGAAGATGTCTGGAAGGAGGCACTGGAGGTCGATCCGGACGCCGAGTTCCGGGTCGCCATGCAGACCCCGATCGACCAGCTGATCGCCGCCTACGAGGCCGAGTGCGAACGCAGCCGCAAGGTCGTCGCCGGGATGGGGCTCGACGACGTGGTCCCCTTCCGTGGCGATCGCCAGGTCAACGTCCGGTTCGTGGTCGCGCACATGATCGAGGAGACCGGCAGGCACGCCGGCCACCTCGACCTGTTGCGCGAGCTGACCGACGGTCTCACCGGGGAGTGACGCGGCTGCGTCATTCAAGGCGCGCTTTCGGATTCCCGTAGCCGGGCCGTGGCACGGGCTGGTCACTCACTCCGGCCTTTCAGCGGCCCGCCTCCGCGAATCCGAGGCCTCCGGCCGACAAGAAACGCGCGCGCGTGCTCTCGAGTAGCCGGTCTCAGTTCAGGAGACACCCCCTCGGCGAGGGGGCAGCGGGAAGAAACCGCTGGTCCGCTCGACGTACGTGGCGTATCCCGGCCGGGAACGCCGCAAACCCTTCTCCAGCAAAGGTTTTCCGGTGCCCTTGGCCAGGGTGTACGTCATCGCGATCGGCGACAGGATCGTCGCCGCCCCCACCCAGCTCGAACACGCCAGCAGGTACAGGCCCCACCACACGCACGCGTCACCGAAGTAGTTCGGATGCCGGGTGTAGCGCCACAGCCCGGTGTCGAGGACCTTCCCCTTGTTGTCCGGGTCGGCCTTGAAACGCCGCAGCTGTTCGTCGCCGATCGTCTCGAACCCGAAGCCGACCAGCCACAGCGCGACGCCGAGCCACGCCGTCACCCCGAAGGTGTCGCCGTACATCGCGAACTGGACCGGCAGCGAGACGAACCAGAGCACCACGGCCTGGAGCAGGTACACGCGGACGAAGAGCTTGAGCGCCGGATTCTCCCCGGCGTTCTCCGCCATCCGCACGTAACGCGGGTCTTCGGGCAGCTTGTGGTTGCGCAGGTGGAGGTGGACGCCGAGGCGTACACCCCAGACCGTGGTCAGCAGCGCGGTGACCACGCGCAGCGCCACCGACCCGTCCCCGAGCGGGGCCGCCACCAGCGCGACGAGCGCGAAGCCCGGCCCCCAGAACGTGTCGACGGTGTCGTACCGCTTGCGCCACCGCGCGACGGCGAAGGTGACGACGAAGGCCACGAGAGTCGCTCCCGCCGTCACCGCGAGGGTCCCGCCGAGGGGCATCAGGACCACTCCCGGGTGGCGGGCAGGCCGCTCAGGCCTTCGTCGGACGGGCGGACCGCGAGGATCTGGTCGACGCCCATCCGGTTCTCCTCGAACGCGAGCGCCCCACCGACCAGGTACAGCCGCCAGACCCGCGCACCGGACTCACCGATCAGCGCCACGACGTCGTCCCAGTTGCCTTCCAGCGTCTTCTCCCATGCCCGGACCGTACGCACGTAGTGCTCGCGCAGGGCGTGGACGTCGCGGATCTCGAATCCGGCGGTCTCCAGATGCCCGAGCGTGCGGCTCAACGGCCGCATCGTCATGTCGGGGGCGATGTAGCGCTCGATGAACGCGCCGCCGCCGGGCGCCACCGCGCCGCGCGACATCTGCTGCAGGACCAGCCGCCCGGTGGGCTTGAGCATCCGGAACAGCGTCCGCGTGTACTCGGGGTAGTTC
The DNA here is from genome assembly GCF_046549005.1 of Amycolatopsis sp. lyj-108. NCBI lineage: Bacteria > Bacillati > Actinomycetota > Actinomycetes > Pseudonocardiales > Pseudonocardiaceae > Amycolatopsis > Amycolatopsis sp. lyj-108. The sequence goes on from NZ_JAJPWQ010000015.1 coordinate 168,062, forward strand.
TCCTCGCCGACGTGTTCACCCATCTCGATGGACGCGACCGCGTCGAACGGCTTGTCGGCCAGCTCGCGATAGTCCTGCCGCCGGACCTCGACCCGTTCCTCCAGGTCGTGCTGGGCGAGCCGGCCGCGGACGTGTTGCTGTTGTTCCGCCGAAAGCGTGATCCCGACGGCGTGCACACCGTGGTGTTTCGCGGCGTGCACCAGGAGCGACCCCCAGCCGCAGCCGACGTCGAGCAGCCGCATCCCGGGCCGCAGGCCGAGCTTCCGGCAGATCAGTTCGAGCTTGTCCCACTGTGCCTGCTCGACGCCGTACCCGTCCTCGTCGGAGGTCCAGTAACCGGACGAGTAGGCCATCGATTCGTCGAGCAGCAGCTGGTAGAAGGCGTTGCTCAGGTCGTAGTGGTGCGCGATCGCGGACTTGTCGCGGAGCAGCGTGTGCAGTTTCCCGGACAGCCGGGCCTCCTCGGCGGGCGGCTTGGGCGGAGGCCCGACGACGCCGAGGCGCACCGCGATCCGCAGCGCTTCGGCCCATTCGCGCGGGCCGAGCCTGGCACCGCGCAGGGCACCCGACCGGGTCAGCGCCCAGATCCGGCGGAATCCGTCGGCGAGGTCGCCTTCGACATCGAGATCACCGGAGACGTAGGCCCTCGCCAGCCCCAATTCGCCGGGGGCGTAGAGGAGGCGGCGCAGCGCACGCCGGTTCCGGAGTACCACGGTCGGGGCATCCGGCGGACCGGCGCGTACGCCATCCCAGGTACGGAGACCGACCGGGAGGGAGCAACCGAGGAGCCGCTCGACGAACGGGGCTAGGCGGGACGCGGGACTGTTCGGCATAGTCGTCATTCGCTCCCGGACCGGAAAGGGATGGGTCGGATGTGGCACCGGTTCACGCGATCCAATCCTCGCCCGATCCGGCTCCGAATGCTTCACGTGCACACCAAGGGTCAACGCATCGGAGTCATCGGCAGCGGCGTCGCCGGTCTCACGGCGGCCTATCTGCTCCAACGCCGCTACGAAGTGCTGCTGTTCGAAGCCGACGACAGGCTGGGCGGGCACGCGCACACCCACGACGTCCCGAGCGCGCACGGCGGCACCGTCGGCGTCGACTCCGGCTTCATCGTGCACAACGAGCGCACGTATCCGAACCTGCTCCGCCTGTTCGCCGAACTGGGCGTCGCCACCCGCGACACGGAAATGTCGATGAGCATCCGCTGCGACGGCTGCGGCCTTCAATACGCCGGGGCGAAGGGCATGAAGGGCCTGTTCGCCCAGCCGCGCAACGTCACCCGAGGGCGCTATCTGCGGATGCTCGCCGACGTCAAGCGCTTCCACCGGCACGCCAAGCGCGTCCTCGAAGCACCCGAGGCCGGAGACGTCACGCTCGGCGCGTTCCTCGCGATCGGCGGGTACTCGAAGTACTTCGTCGACCACTTCATGCTCCCGGTCGTCTCGACCGTCTGGTCGGCCGACCGCACCGACACGCTCCGCTACCCGGCGCGCTATCTGTTCGAGTTCCTGCGCAACCACGGGATGCTGTCGGTCGGCGGGTCCCCGCGCTGGCGCACCGTCGACGGCGGCTCCCGCGAGTACGTCGAGCGCGCCGCCAAGCAGCTGACCGCCGTGCACCTGTCGACGCCGGTCCGCTCGGTCAAGCGCACCGCGCGCGGGATCGAGGTCCGCGACGACGCCGACACACGGCACAAGCTCGACAAAGTCGTCCTCGCCACGCACGCGGACCAGGCGCTGAAGCTGCTCACGTCGCCGACCGAGGCCGAACGTGCAGTCCTCGGCTCGTTCCGGTACTCCAGCAACGAGGCGTGGCTGCACACCGACACCGGCGTGCTCCCGACGGCGGAATCGGCGCGGGCGGGCTGGAACTACGCCACCCCGTTCTGCGGCGCCGCCCACGGCGCGGTCCAGGTGTCCTACGACATGAACCGCCTGATGCGGCTCGACGAGCCCACCGGCTACGTCGTCACGCTCAACCCCGGCACCGCCCCCGACACCGGTTCGGTGCTGGCCAAGATGACCTACGAACACCCCGTCTACACGCCGGAATCCGTGGCCGCCCAACGCCGGCTTCCCGAACTCGGCGACGACGTGGTCGCGTTCGCCGGGGCGTATCACGGCTGGGGGTTCCACGAGGACGGCTGCGCTTCCGGTGTCCGCGCGGCCGAGAACTTCGGGGTGCGCTGGTGACCGTCATGGCCGTGCTCTACGACTCCACGGTGGCGCATGTCCGGCGCCTCGATCCGCCGCTCTCGTTCGCCCATCGCGTCTATCTGTGGTTCGTCGATCTCGACGTGCCGCCGAAGCTGCCGTGGTGGCTGCGCCCCTTCGCCCGCTTCGACTCACGAGACCACTTCGCGCCCGAGGACGCCTCCAGCATCCGGTCCAAATTGGACCGTTGGCTCGCGGCTCGCGACGTCGACCTCCACGGCGGCCGGGTGCAGATGCTCGCCGGCGCGCGGATGTTCGGCCACAACTTCAACCCCATCACCCTGTATTGGTGCCACCGGCCCGACGGGGAACTCGAATGCGTGGTCGCCGAGGTCCACAACACCTACGGCGGTCGGCACGCGTACCTCCTGCGCCCCGACGAGTCCGGGAACGCCTTCGCGGACAAGGAGTTCTACGTCTCGCCGTTCCAGTCGATGGACGGCGAGTACCGGATGGAGGTGCCAAGGCCGGAGTCACTGCTCTCGGTCAAGATCGCCCTCCGGCAGGGCGGGAAGACGCCGCTGACGGCGTCGCTGCGCGGGGTGCGGCGACCGGCCACAGCCAAGTGGCTGGCGCATATGCTGCTCACCCGTCCGCTCATGCCGCACCGGGTCTCCGCGCTGATCCGGCGGCACGGGATCACACTGTGGTGGAAGAAGGCGCCGATCACCCGGCGTACGCCGCAGACGGCCGGAGGCACGCTTGATGGATGAATCGGCACGCCCGCGCCGGATGGCGCCCGTCCCCGGGGACGGCGAACCGGCCGGTCCCACGGCCGAGGATCTGCTCGTCCGGGTCGCGAAGGGCGACGAGCGGGCCTTCGACGCCTTGTACGACAAACTCGCCGGACCGGTCCTCGGACTGGTGCGGCGGATCCTGCGTGACTCCGCGCAGTCGGAAGAGGTCACCCAGGAGGTCATGGTGGAGCTGTGGCGCACGGCCACGCGCTACTCCCCGGAGCGGGGGAGCGCGCTGAACTGGGCCATGACGCTCGCGCACCGCCGTGCCGTCGACCGCGTCCGCTCGGCACGCGCCAGTTCGGATCGCGAGGTCAAGGCGACCTTCGAGGCCGCCCGCGCCCGGCCCTTCGACGAGGTGGCCGAGGCCGTCGCGGCCCGCTGGGAACGGTCGCAGGTGCGCCGCTGTCTCACCACCTTGACCGAGCTGCAACGGGAATCCGTGCTGCTCGCCTACTACCAGGGCTATACCTATCGCGAGGTCTCGGAAGTGCTCCAGACTCCGCACGGGACCATCAAGACCCGGCTCCGGGACGGCCTGATCAGGCTCCGGGACTGTATGGGGGTGACGGCATGACCATGCCCGAAATGCACACGCTCACCGGGGCCTACGCCGTCGACGCGCTGTCCGAAGTGGAGCGTGCCCAGTTCCAGCGGCACCTCGGCGAGTGCGCTTCGTGCGCTCAAGAGGTCCTGGAACTGCAGATGACCGCGACCCGTCTCGGTGCCGCGCTGGCCGAAGACCCGCCGCCCGAACTCAAGCGCCGGGTGCTCGCGGAGGCGATGGCGACCAGGCAGCAGCCGCCGAAGACACGCTTCGAGACCGGGGAGCGCGTCAAGGGCCGCCGCCGCGCCCCGCGCTGGGCGATCGCGGCCGCCGCGGCGGCGATCGTCGGGCTCGCGGGAACCGCCGTGTTCGGCGGCATCGCCTTCGACAACCACACCCAGCTGACCGCCGCGCGCGAACAGGCGGCGCAGTACGCGGCTCGGTACGCGCCCGTCGCCGAGGTGCTTTCGGCGGCCGATCTCCGGACCGGGCACGCCGAAGCTTCCGGCGGGGGCGGCGGGACCGTGATGATGTCGCGCTCGAAGGACAAGCTCGTCTTCATGGCGGCACAGCTGCCGAAGAACGAACCGGGCCGGACGTATCAGGCGTGGCTGATGTTCCCGGGCACCGCGCCCAAGCCCGCCGGGCTCATTCCCGGTGGTCAGGACGGTGCGCTGCTGGTCGCCGACGGACTCGGCGGGGCCGAGAAGTTCGCGCTCAGCGTCGAACAGGACGGCGGATCACCGACCGGAACGCCGTCGAAGGACGTCGTCATGGTCATGTCCATGCCCACCTGATCTCCGCTCTTACCAGGCCGCCGTTCGCCGCCGCGACCGGGTCTCGCTCTTGCGCCCGCGAACATGTTGTGGCAAAACACCTTTGCGACACACGGCGTGGCTACTGGATTCGAGCCAGCCTGGTGCATACCGTCCTGCTTCAACGTCGGCAGTTGACATAACTCTCAATCTGAACTTCAGCTCGAGGGTTCGGCCCAGGCTCAGCGACCGGCGGGCAGCACGAGCACACACGATCAGGAAGGCGGCTCCGATGACGCCCCCGCACAACTACCTTGCGGTGATCAAGGTCGTCGGTATCGGCGGCGGCGGAGTGAACGCCGTGAACCGCATGATCGAGGTCGGCCTCAAGGGCGTCGAGTTCATCGCGGTGAACACCGACGCTCAGGCACTGCTCATGTCCGACGCCGACGTCAAGCTCGACATCGGCCGGGAACTGACCCGCGGCCTCGGTGCCGGCGCCGCCCCCGAAGTGGGGCAGAAGGCCGCCGAGGACCACCGCGAAGAGATCGAAGAGGTCATCAAGGGCGCCGACATGGTGTTCGTGACCGCGGGTGAAGGCGGTGGCACCGGCACCGGTGGCGCGCCCGTCGTCGCCCAGATCGCCCGCAAACTCGGCGCGCTGACCATCGGCGTCGTCACCCGCCCGTTCACCTTCGAGGGCAAGCGCCGCAGCAAGCAGGCCGAAGACGGCATCCAGCAGCTGCGCAACGAATGCGACACCCTCATCGTCATCCCGAACGACCGGCTGCTCCAGCTGGGCGACATCGGCGTCTCGCTGATGGACGCCTTCCGCTCGGCGGACGAGGTGCTGCTTTCGGGTGTCCAGGGCATCACCGACCTGATCACCACGCCGGGTCTGATCAACCTGGACTTCGCCGACGTCAAGAGCGTCATGTCCGGTGCGGGTTCCGCACTGATGGGCATCGGCTCGGCGCGCGGTGAGGGCCGGGCGATCCAGGCCGCGGAGAAGGCGATCAACTCGCCGCTGCTGGAAGCGTCGATGGACGGGGCGCACGGCGCGCTGCTGTCGATCGCGGGCGGGTCGGACCTCGGCCTGTTCGAGATCAACGAAGCCGCGTCGCTGGTGCAGGAATCCGCGCACCCCGACGCCAACATCATCTTCGGGACGATCATCGACGACTCGCTCGGCGACGAGGTCCGGGTCACCGTGATCGCGGCCGGTTTCGACGCCGGCACCCCGACCCACAAGAAGCTCGACCCGTCGACCTTCGGCTCCCGCTCCAACTCGTCGACCGCGTCCGCGCAGGCGGGCCAGGTCAACGGCGGCGGGGCGACTCCGGTGCAGAGCCCGCCTTCGGGTGCCACGCCGGTGCCGTCGACCGGTTCGAACGGCTACCCGGTCGCGCCGCCGCGCACGCACACGCCGATGCAGTCTTCCCGCAACGAAGGCAACGGCTCGCTGAGCGGCGGACTTCCGCAGCCCGGCGGCGGCTCGCGCGGCTACTCGCCGATCGGGTCGAACTCGACCCACGGCAGCCTGCCCGGCCGCGCCACCCCGGTGCACGACGACCCTTCGGACGACGAGGTCGACGTGCCGCCCTTCATGCGGCGGTAGCTCGCCAGTACGTTTCGTGAAGGCCTCCTTGACTACAGTCGAGGGGGCCTTCACTCAGGTCTAGGAGGAAACGCGTGCGCGTACGGCGGATTGTCACGACAAGGGCGGGCGGGGCCTCCCGGCCGCCTTTCGACACCTTCAACCTCGGTGATCACGTCGGTGACGACGCGGGCGACGTCTACGCCAACCGCAAACGTCTCGCCACCGAACTCGGCCTCGCCGAGGACAGGCTGGCGTGGATGGAACAGGTCCACGGCCGCACCGCCACCGTCGTCGACGGTTCCGAAACCTCCGCCGCCGAAGCGACCGACGCACTCGTGACGGCCGAGCCCGGCCTCGCGCTCGTGGTGCTCGTCGCCGATTGCGTTCCTCTCATGCTCGCCGACGTCGAAGCCGGTGTCGTCGCCGCCGTCCACGCCGGCCGCGTCGGCGCCAGGGTCGGGGTCGTCCCCGCCGCGATCGAGGCGATGCGTTCGCTCGGCGCCGAACCGGCCAGGATCGAAGGGCTGCTCGGTCCCGCTATTTGCGGCGACTGCTACGAAGTCCCCGCGGACATGGCCGCCGACGTCGAAAAACACGTGCCGGGCAGTGCCTGCAAAACCCGTAAGGGCACGCCGGGGCTCGACCTGCGCGCCGGTCTCTGGCGGCAGCTGGCCGACCTCGGTGTCGGCAAGATCGGCGTGGATCCGCGCTGTACCAACGAAGACAAGACACTCTTCAGCTTCCGCCGCGACGGCACCACCGGCCGGATCGCGGGGATCACCTGGCTGGACGCGTCGTGAGTGACGCACGAAAGGCGGAACTCGCCGCGTCCCTCGCCGAAGTGGAAGAGCGGATCGGCGCCGCGTGCAAGGCCGCCGGCCGGACGCGCGACGAGGTCAAGCTCCTCGCGGTCACCAAGACCTTCCCTGCGCTCGACGCCGCGCTGCTCGCCGACCTCGGCGTGCTCGACCTCGCCGAGAACCGCGATCAGGAGGCGGGCGCGAAGGCCGAAGAGGTCGCCGGTCTCCGTCCCGACGCCCGGATCCGCTGGCATATGGTCGGCAGCCTGCAGCGGAACAAGGCCAAATCGGTCGTGCGCTGGGCGGACGAGATCCAGTCCGTCGACTCCGAACGCCTCGCCGACGCGCTCGCGAAGGCGACCAAGTCGGCCCTCGATTCCGGGCAACGCGAGCACCCGTTGGACGTCCTCATTCAAGTAAGTCTCGATGACGATCCGAACCGCGGGGGCATTCGGTTGAGCGAGTTACGCCGGTTGGCGGAGCGGGTAGCCCATGTGGGTGATCTTCGGCTTCGGGGGCTTATGGCCGTGGCTCCGCTGGGTACTGACCCCGCTGAGGCGTTCGAGGAACTCGCTCGCGCGTCGGAGAGTCTTCGGGAAGAACACCCAAAAGCCCGTGAGATCTCCGCCGGAATGAGCAATGATCTCGAGCAGGCTATCGCGCACGGCTCGACCTGTGTGCGTGTCGGAACCGCGTTGCTCGGTGGACGCGGTTTAGCCTCGCCCTAGGGAATACCGTCTCGTCGTTACGGGGAGTGGCGGCGAGGGCGGGGGAGTACGGTGCGGGACGCGGCTAAGGCTAGGGAGAGGCATGAGCGCGCTGCAGAAGCTGAAGGCCTACTTCGGGATGGTGCCCGCGGACGAAGACGGCTATGACGTCGAGGATGACTACCGGCGAGGCTACGCCTCGAAGGAATACGTCGACGACGAGTACGACTACGACGATGAGCCGCCGGCCCGGTCACGGGGTGGACGTTACCGGGACGTCGATGACACTTATGACGAGCCCGCGCCGCGGCCTCGGTCACGCTCCGTGCCCAGCCCGGAGCCTGCGGTCCACGGGGCATTGGCGATCGACCGCCAGCCGGAGCCGGTCGCGCGGCTACGGCCGGTCACCGAGCCGGTCCGTGCCGCGGTGCGTGACCCGTTGAGCCGGATCACGACGCTGCACCCGACGAGCTACGCCGAAGCGCGGGCGATCGGGGAGCACTACCGGGAGGGCATCCCGGTGATCATGAACCTCACGGAGATGGAGAACGCGGACGCGAAGCGTCTCGTCGACTTCGCCGCGGGGCTCGCTTTCGCGTTGCGCGGATCGATGGACAAGGTCACCAACAAGGTGTTCCTTCTCTCACCGCCCGATGTGGACGTCACCGCGGAGGACCGTCGGCGGATTGCCGAAGGCGGATTATTCCTGCGCGGCTGATCACCCGGTGACCGCTGAACGCAGCCGGATGTGATTTTGTCGACTCATCGGCATCCGGAGCCCGTCAACTGCGTGTTTTGACGCGAGGCATGGCAGAGTGGTTACGTGAATGCTGTGTTGCTGGTCGTCTGGTACGTGCTGTTCGCTTTCTGGCTCCTGCTGACGGCACGGATCGTCGTTGAGCTCGTGCGTGCTTTCGCTCGCGAGTGGCGTCCTGCCGGAGGGGTTGCGGTAACGCTCGAGACCATCTACACAGTGACCGACCCACCGGTTCGTCTGTTCAGACGAATCATCCCGACCGTACGAATCGGCGGCGTCGGACTGGACTTATCGATTATGGTGCTGCTGTTGGTTGTGTTCTTTGCGATGCAGCTGGCAACGCCAGGGTGATTTTCGGGGAAGCCCCGGTGGACCTGCAGGCCATGGAGTGCGTGAGGTGATCTGATGTCGTTGACCCCCGCTGACGTGCATAACGTCGCGTTCAGCAAGCCGCCCATTGGCAAAAGGGGCTACAACGAGGACGAGGTGGACGCGTTCCTCGACCTGGTGGAGACCGAGCTTGCCCGGTTGATCGAGGACAACAACGAACTGCGGCAGCAGGTCGAGCAGCTCGACAACGAGCTCGAGACCACCCGTGGTGAGCTCGAGAACGCCAAGGCCGGTGCCGTCGGCCCGCCGCCACAGGTACGCGACGAGCCGTCGCGCCGCCTGGCGCCGGTGCCGCCGCCGCAGTCGGCGATGGAGCAGACCCAGGCCCATTCGATGGTGCCGGACAACGGGGAGCCCAACGTCCAGGCCGCGAAGGTGCTCGGGCTGGCTCAGGAAATGGCCGACCGGCTCACCGCCGAGGCCAAGACCGAGTCGGACGGCATGCTCGCCGAAGCCCGGACCAAGTCCGAGCAGCTGCTGTCGGACGCGCGATCCAAGTCGGACTCGATGGTGAACGAGGCACGCACGCGTGCCGAGACCATGCTGAACGACGCGCGAACCCGTGCCGAGACCTTGGAGCGCCAGGCGCGCGACAAGGCGACGACCATGGAGCGCGAAGCTCAGCGCAAGTACACCGAGACCATGAACAACATGAACGCGGAGAAGGGCTCGCTGGGCAAGAAGATCGAAGAGCTGCGCACGATCGAGCGGGAGTACCGCACGAGGCTGCGCGGGTTCCTCGAGTCCCAGCTGCGTGAGCTCGACGACCGCGGTTCGGCCGCTCCCGCCTCGGCGTCCTCGTCGAACTCGGGGCAGTCGTCGTCCTCCGGTGGCGGACAGGGTTACTCGTTCGGTCCTCGGGCCGAAGCGGGCTGATCTCTGCTCGGTTTCTACACAGTTGTTTCTACACAGTGGAACGGCCTCGACACTCTCCGGAGGGTCGGGGCCGTTTCGCTTGGCTCTCGTGTTGTAATTCACCGTGCTCTACATCGTCCTGGTACTGGTACTGGCGGCTCTGGGGCTGCTCGTCGCGGCGCTCATCACCGCGAACTCCCTGTGGGCTTGGATCTCCATCGGTCTCTCCGTCGTCGCGGGGTTGCTGCTCCTCTTCGACCTCCTGCGCCGCCGGAAGAAGCGCGCGGCGGAGGTCCCCGTCGAAGAAGCGGCGGAAGACTCGGCCGAAGACGCCTCCGACGACGAGTCCTCCGAGGGTGAGGAAAAGAAACCCGAGGACGTCGAGCAGACCGTCTTGATGCCGGCCGCCGGTGAGCTGGGCGACGCTGAAGAGGCGGAAGAGCCGCAGCGCACCGGTGACCCCGGCGAGGAGGACAGCGACCCTGATGACGTGGCGGTCGTCTCCGAACTCGAGACCGAGGTCGTCGTCGTCGACGAGTACCCGCGCTATCACGTGACGTCGTGCACGTGGCTCGAAACCCGGGACACGATCCCGCTCGGCATCGGCGAGGCGCGGCAGCTCGGGTTCACTCCGTGCGCGCTGTGCACGCCCGACGCCGAGATCGCCGGGCAGCACCGCGAGAAGGCTTAGAGCTTCTGAGCCGCTTCGCCGACCGTCACCACGTCGGCGGCGATCGTGTCGAGCACCAGCCGCAGTTCCTCGTCCGCGCCCCGTGGCACCGGGATCTCCGCCGCTTCTTCCGTCCCGAGCGTGCGGGCCGCTTCGTCGACAGCGTCCGCCGCACCGGCTGATCCCGGCCGCAGCAAGAGCGACGACGCGGTGACGGACAGGCCGCGCAAGGCTTCGGCGGCGTTCTCCAGCGCGTCCCGCTGGCCGGGCGCGGGTTCCTTCGTGCCCGGCTCCGCCGCGCGCAGGCCGTGGTGCGCGACGGCGGCGGCACGGAACTCGCGGCCGAGCGTCCGCGGGTCGACGTCCTCGCCGCGCAGTTTCCGCCCCACCGAGCCGAGCAGCGCACGAGTGGCGCCGACCGCGCTCTCGAACCGTTCCACCGGGCCGGGTTTCGGCACGCCGGGAATCGCGGCGAAACCGAACAGCAGGGCGATGGCGCCGGCGAGGACCATCAGAAGCAGGTACTCGACGAGGACGTAACGCGGGTCGAGATGTCTGGTGGTCGCGTTCATGCCGACCGACATCAGGACCATGCAGCCGTTGAACACCGCCGGCCGTGTCTGCATGAACGAGAACCCGCCGAGCAGTGCGACCAGCCCGATCGGCAGCAGAAACCCTTGCGGCAGAAGCCAAAGAACGAGCGTGAGCACGACGGCGCCGCCGAGAGAGCCGCCGATCCGCTGCCAGGCCTTGCCAAGACTGTCCCGCCATTCCGGCTGCATGATGGCGAAAGTGCCGAGCAGGAATGACACGGTGAGCGGGTCGCCGGGCCGGAAACTCGCGACCACCAATGCCAGCCCGACACCGAGCCCGCAGCGGAGCGCGTGCCGGAACTGCGCCGACTGCCAGGAAAACGCGCCGCTCAGCTCGATGCGGCGCAGCTCCTTCCGGAGTCCTTTCGGAACGTCCACACGCGACTCGTCGCGTTCGATCGCCGCGGCCCGGATGGTTTCGAGCGCGTCCCAGAGCCCGTCGACGAGCCTCGCCGTGGCCCCGGGAAGTCCGACGGGTTCCTTGCGCCGCACCGGTTCGACCTCGTCCGGTGCCGCCGTGCTCCGGACGGCCTCGGCGAGCCTGGCGGCTTCTTCCTTGGCGGCGTCGAGCGTTTCGCCGATTTCTTCGCTGTTCAGTCGTTTCCGCCGGATCTCCAGCAACCCGGTCGCCGCGCGGTACCGGAACATGCCGCCGAGAACCCTGCCGGTCCAGCGACGAGGCCGATCGGCGAGCCAGAGCCTCGCCGCACGTTCCTGCGTTTCGAATGAACCCGCCGCGAGCGCGTCGGCCAGCGCGTCACGAGTCGGTTTGGCCGGATCCTTCGCGCCCATCAACACCCGCAACAGGACCACGACCCCCACCGCGAGCGCGGGCGCACCCAAGATCTGCCCCGCCGACGCCGTCCCCGTCAACTGGAAGCCGTACCCGAACAGCGACGCCATCCCGAGGCCCAGGCCGACCGTCACGAACCGCGCCCCGAGCACCGGCAACAGCCCGGCGACGACCACGATCACCACCAGTAGCCCGATCGCCGCCCACTGCGACACCGCCCCCAGCAACCGCGGCACGCCGACCGCGAGGATCAACGCGGGCGCGAACCACGCCAGCAGCCGCAGATCCGCCCAAAGCGGCCCGCCGACCGCCGCCATGAGACAGAAGAGCGCGGTGAGGGCCGCCAGAACGGCCGCGTTGCCCAGCCCTAGGACGAACCCCAGCCCACTGACACCGCCGAGGACCACCAGCAGGACGACGAGGAGTCCGGGCCCCTTCACGGAGCCTCGCAGATCGACATACCGTCAACCTAGAGACGGTGGCGGGGATGGCAACTCGGACCCTTCCCCAAGTACATGAAGGACTCCTTCCTTGCGTCTAGGTACAGGAAGGGGTCCTTCATGTACTTCACGCGAGCACTGGCCTCCTGGCATCAGGCAAATACACGCCGCACGTCACCTGTGAAAGGGTCGCTAGAACCCCGAACTGCCCCTCACGACGCCTTCGCGCCTTTAAGGTCGCTTCGCTTCTTTATCTGCATGTGCATTTCGGATTCTTTTCACGCTAGGCCGTTCGTGCTCGCACGTCTGTTCGATTCGGTGTATCGTTGGGGTCGTGGCCAGCAACGACGCAACCCAGACGACACCCACCGAGTGGTGGCGCGTCGACACCGCGACGCTGCACGCCCGCAAACAAGAACTCGAAATCATCAAACGACGAGCGGATGCGGAACAGAACGCAATCTTGGCGGAAATCAATTCCCGCGGGGTACGCGGGTGTTCGGGTCATTCGACGTTGGCGGCGCTGATCTTCGAGGACTTTCATGTGACGGACAAGGAAGCCGGTGCCCGCGCCGACCGCGTCCTGGCCCTGCATCCGGGCCCGGCTATCGGCGGAGACCCCGAGCCACCCCTCGCGCCGCTGACGGCCGCAGCCGCTGCGGAGGGCGCGATCGGCGGTTCGCAGATCGACGCGATCATCCGCACCCTCGCCCGCATCCCCTCCACTGTGCCCGACGAAGACGTGCGAGCCGGGGAGAAGATCCTCGTCGACCTGGCCCGGCACGCCGGGCCGCGGCAGATCGCCCGCGCCGGGCGGCGCCTGCTGGACGAACTCGACCCCGACGGCAAGGAACCCCGCAACGAGGATCCGAAGGACACGCGTCCGGAGATGCGGTTCGTCAAACACCGCGACGGCACCCTCGGCTTGAAAGCCACCCTCGACCTGGAAACCTACGCCCGCTTGAAGTCGGATCTGGATCCGATGGCCAAGCCGCACAAGGCCATCGACGGCAACCGGGATTCCCGTACTCAGGATGAACGCTACGGGGATGCCTTCACCGACTACGTCCTCTTGAAGACCACCAGCCGCAACCTTCCCGGCCAGGCAGGCGAGGCGACCCACATTTTGGTCACCATGTCGTATGAGGACCTCATGCGGGATCTCGGCGAAGCCCACCTCGACCTCGTCGGACCGATCAGCGCCACCGACGCAAGGATCCTCGCCTGCGACGCCCGCGTCCGACCCGGCGTCCTCGGCACCGCAGGCGAACCCTTGGACATCGGCCGCTCCAAACGCACCGTCTCCCTCGCCCAGAAGTACGCCCTCACCCTTCGAGATGGCGGCTGCGCGTTCCCGGGCTGCGACATGCCCGTGCCCCGCTGTACCGCCCACCACATCGTCTTCTGGCGACACCACGGCGAAACGAAGATCGACAATCTAGTGCTCCTGTGCACCAAACACCACCGACTCATCCACCACAGTGAATGGAAAGCCCACATCGCCCAAGACGGACTGCCCGAATTCACCGCCCCCACCTACCTCGACCCCGCCGGGGCGCCAAGGAGGAACACCATGCACCTCAGGATTTAGGTCGGCCCACGACCGTATAACGACCTACACGCCCGCGCTCTCAGAAAGCTGCGTGGTGGACTTGTCGCGCCGTGTTCCACGGGACGCCGTCGACCGCGACAAGATCGGTGAAGGCGAGGACCGATTCGTCGAGTCGTTGGAAGATCAGCCCGCCCTCGTGCGTCTCCTCCAGTTCACCCGCGACCAGCGCCAGTGGTCGTCCTCCGATCCGGAAGTGAACTTCGGCCAGGAAATGCCGCTCGTGGAAGACGGCGACGTGATCGACCGGACCGGTGGGCAACTCGGGAAAGGACCTCCAGCGATAGATACCGTCCCAATGGCCGTCGTCGGACGATCCGCCCGACGGGTGGCCGCAGAGACCGAAGCCATCGTCGTCCTGGTAGGTGTAGATCTCCACCGCGCTGCCGTCGTCCAACCAAGCTTGAAGCCAGTACAGCTGCAGGCAGGGAACCTCGGGGTCGGCGAATTGCGGGCCGGTTCCCGCCACGTCCTCCCGCACTGCCATCTCCACGCCGGTCCACCTGTCGACCCGCTTGCCGTGCAGTGCGGTGAAGGTCCGTGTTTGCCCGGCGAGCCAGTCTTCCCGCGTCATGCCCGCAGTATCGCCGAAACCGTCGATCCCGCCACATCCGTGCGGGAGCAGACCTGCGAACGATAAGCCCACCCCGGACAACCCGGTTGCCCCCGCGCGCTACCCTTGAATCAACTGGCACCGATCCGGCCATCACCGGGGAGCCTCCGGAAGAACAGGGCCCGCGTCTCAGCAGAACGAGCCCTCAGTAGAACCGGACGGGTACGGCCCGTCACAGCCGTCGAATGAGCGGCCCAGCCGGAACACCACCGGCCGGGCAAGCGGGGTGGTACCGCGGAACGCGCCGGAAACGGCCGTCTCGTCCCCGTGTGGGCGCAAGCCCGTACGAGAGAGACGAACCGCGAGGAGCACCGAAGATGTATCCCAAGGCACAGATGGACGGCGAGACCGGCGTCCCGTCCCAGCCTTCGTTCCCCGAGTCGGAAAAGCGCGTCCTCGCGTACTGGGAATCCGATCGGACCTTCCAGGCTTCGATCGACGCCCGCGACCCCGGCGTCAACGGTTCGAACGAGTACGTCTTCTACGACGGCCCGCCGTTCGCCAACGGTCTCCCGCACTACGGTCACCTGCTCACCGGGTACGTGAAGGACCTGGTGCCGCGTTACCAGACCATGAAGGGCAAGCGCGTCGAGCGCCGCTTCGGCTGGGACACCCACGGCCTGCCCGCCGAACTCGAGGCCATGCGCCAGCTCGGGATCACCGAGAAGTCCGAGATCGACGCGATGGGCATCGACGTCTTCAACGAGGCCTGCCGCGAGTCCGTGCTGCGCTACACCGGCGAATGGCAGGACTACGTCACCCGCCAGGCCCGCTGGGTCGACTTCGACAACGACTACAAGACGCTCGACCTGTCCTACATGGAGTCGGTCATCTGGGCGTTCAAGCAGCTGTGGGACAAGGGCCTGGTCTACGAGGGCTACCGGGTCCTGCCCTACTGCTGGCGCGACGAGACGCCGCTGTCCAACCACGAGCTGCGCATGGACGACGACGTCTACGCCAGCCGCCAGGACCCGGCCGTCACGGTCGGTTTCCGCCTGGAGGGCAACGACAACGAGCTCGACGGCACGTATCTCCTGATCTGGACGACGACCCCGTGGACGCTGCCGTCCAACCTCGCGACCGCGGTGCACCCCGACGTGCGCTACGTCGTGGTGGAGTCCGACGGCAAGCGGTTCCTGCTCGCCGAGGCGCGTGTCGCCTCGTATGCTCGCGAGCTCGGTGAAGAGCCGGCCGTCGTCGGGCACTACACCGGCACCGAACTGCTCGGAACCCGTTACGCCCCACCGTTCCCGTATTTCACCGGACACGAGAACGCGCACCGCGTGCTGTCCGCGGACTACGTCACCACCGAGGACGGCACCGGTGTCGTCCACATCGCGCCCGCCTACGGTGAAGAGGACAAGGTCGTCACCGACGCGGTAGGCATCGTGCCGGTCACCCCGGTCGACGCGCAGGGCAAGTTCGACGCCACCGTCTCGGACTACGCGGGCCAGCAGGTGTTCGACGCCAACCCGAACATCATCAAGGATCTCAAGAACGGCACCGGATCCGCCGGCCGTCAGGGCGCGGTGCTGCTGCGCCACGAGACCTACGAGCACCCGTATCCGCACTGCTGGCGCTGCCGCAACCCGTTGATCTACCGCGCCGTCTCGTCGTGGTTCGTCGCGGTGACCGAGTTCAAGGACCGGATGATCGAGCTGAACCAGCAGATCACCTGGTACCCGGAGAACGTCAAGGACGGCCAGTTCGGCAAGTGGCTGGAGAACGCCCGCGACTGGTCGGTCTCCCGCAACCGGTACTTCGGCACGCCGATCCCGGTGTGGCAGTCGGACGACCCGGCGTACCCGCGCACGGACGTCTACGGCTCGCTCGACGAACTCGAACGCGACTTCGGCGTGCGGCTGGAGAACCTGCACCGGCCGTTCATCGACGAGCTGACCCGGCCCAACCCGGACGACCCGACCGGGAAGTCCACCATGCGCCGGATCGAGGACGTGTTCGACGTCTGGTTCGACTCGGGTTCGATGCCGTACGCGCAGGTGCATTACCCGTTCGAGAACACCGAGTGGTTCGAGCACCACTACCCGGGCGACTTCATCGTCGAGTACATCGGGCAGACCCGCGGCTGGTTCTACCTGCTGCACGTGCTGGCGACCGCGCTGTTCGACCGGCCGGCGTTCCGCACCTGCGTCTCGCACGGGATCGTGCTCGGCTCGGACGGCCAGAAGATGTCCAAGTCGCTGCGCAACTACCCGGACGTCAACGAGGTCTTCGACCGCGACGGCTCCGACGCGATGCGCTGGTACCTGATGGCGAGCCCGATCCTGCGCGGCGGGAACCTGGTCGTCACCGACAAGGGCATCCGCGACGCCGTCCGCCAGGCCGTGCTGCCGCTGTGGAACTCGTACTACTTCCTCGCGCTCTACGCGAACGCCGAGGGCGTGGAAGGCCAGTGGCGCGCGGATTCGAAGCACGTCCTCGACCGGTATGTGCTGGCGAAGACGCACGAACTGGTGACCGACGTCGAGCACGCGCTCGACACCTACGACGTCGCCGGCGCCTGCTCGACCGTCCGTGACTTCCTCGAAGTGCTGACGAACTGGTACGTGCGCCGGTCGCGCGACCGGTTCTGGGCAGGCGAGCAGGACGCGATCGACACCCTGCACACCGTGCTGGAGGTGACGTCGCGGGTGGTGGCACCGCTGCTGCCGTTGACCAGCGAGGTCGTCTGGCGCGGGCTGACCGGCGGCCGCTCGGTGCACCTGACCGACTGGCCGAACGCGCTCGACCTGCCCGCCGACGCGGCGCTGGTGACGGCGATGGACCGGGTCCGCCAGGTGGCGTCCTCGGCGCTTTCGCTGCGGAAGTCGAACAAGCTGCGGGTGCGGCTGCCGCTGGCCAAGCTGGTCGTCGCCGCGCACGAGGCCGACTCGCTGCGCGAGTTCACCGACATCCTGCGCGACGAGGTCAACGTCAAGTCCGTCGAGCTGACCACGGACGTCGCCGCGCACGGCGGTTTCGAGGTCGCGGTGAACGCGCGTGCCGCCGGACCGCGGCTGGGCAAGGACGTCCAGACGGTGATCAAGGCCGTCAAGGCCGGCGAGTGGACGACGTCGGAGAGCGGTGCCGTCGTGGCCGCCGGGATCGAACTCGTCGAAGGCGAGTACGACCGGCGTCTGGTCGCCAAGACCGGCGGCGCGGCCGCGGAACTGCCGGGAGGCGCCGGGCTGGTGTTGCTCGACACCGAGGTGACCGGCGAACTGGCGGCCGAGGGTCTCGCCCGTGACCTGGTCCGGGTCGTGCAGCAGGCCCGCCGGGACGCCGGGCTCGACGTCGCCGACCGGATCTCGCTGACGGTCGACGCGCCGGAAGACGTGGCCACGGCCGCGAAGACGCACGAGGAGTTCATCGCTTCGGAGACGCTGGCGACTTCGGTGGCCTACGGCGCCGTCGCCGACGGCTCGGCCGGGACGGTCGGGGAGGGCACCAAGGTGACCGTGGCGGTCGCCAAGGTCTGACCCTAGCGAGCGCTATGAAAGGTCCTTTCCTTGCAAAATTTGCAAGGAAAGGACCTTTCATAGCATCCGGGAGGTCCCGACCGCCGGGATCACGAATCGGATTCGGAACAGCCGCTTTCCCGTCCGAAGGCAGCCTTGCCCCGGGGAAATCGGCAGGCTGGCCCGAGGCGCGCGAGGGGTGCGCCGCACTGGGGGAGAGCGAATCCATGAGTCCTGCCCGGAAAAGAGGGATCCTGATCGGCGCCGTGCTGGCGGTCGTCGCCATCGTGGTGGCCGCGGTGGTGTTGTTGGTCAAGGGGGACCAGGCGCCCGCGGCCGACGGCGGACCAGGGGAGTCCGCCGCGAACGTGCAGGACAGCCCGGCGCAGGTCGCAGCCCGGTTCCTGCGGCTGTTCGACCTCGGTGACCTGACCACGGCCCCGGTCGACGACCCGGCGGTGGCCACGGCCGCGCTGACGGGGACGCGCAACACACTCAACGGGGCGTCGGTCAAGACGACGCTCGGCGAGGTCCCGACGACGCCGGGTGACGCGACCTCGACGTCGGCCACCTTCCACGCCGCGTGGACCTTCGCGAGCAAGAGCGTCTGGAAGTACGAAGGCAAGCTGGACCTGGTGCGCAACGGTGGGAAATGGGTGGTCCGATGGGCGATGTCGGCGATCCACCCGAAGCTCGAAGCCGGGCAGCGGCTTTCCGTCGCGCCCGTTTCGGCCAAACCGGTCGTGGCCGACCGGGACGGCAAGGCCCTCGTCGGCGGTGACGCGGCCGGTGTCGCGCCGATCCTGCAGGGGGCGCTGTCCAAGGTCGCCTCCGAGCAGAACGGCGGCACCGGGGCCCCGGCCACCGTCACGGTGTCGCGCGTCGACGCCTCCGGCAAACCGGTCGAAACGCTCTTCGGGCAGGCCGCCGGGACCGATAAACCGCTGGTCTCGACGTTGAGTGTGGCGTCACAGGCCGCCGCGCAGAAAGCCGTCGACGGTTTCGGCGGATCGGCGATCATCGTCGCGATGAAGACCTCGGGCGAACTCCTGGCGGTTGCGCAGAACGCCGCCGCCGGGAACCAGCCGAAGGCGCTCAGCGGTCTCTACGCGCCGGGTTCGGCCTTCAAGATCGCCACGGCGACCGCGGCGTTGCAGCAGGGCGGGGTTTCCGCCGACTCGCCGGTGGCCTGCCCGGGCAGCGAGCAGATCGGCACCCGCACGCTCAAGAACGACAACGGGTTCGACCTGGGAACGGTGCCGCTGAAGACGGCGTTCGCCGCGTCGTGCAACACGACCTTCGGGCGGCTCGCCGGGCAACTGCCCGCGGACGGCCTCGCGAAGGCCGCGAGCCAGTTCGGCCTCAACGCCGACTTCGAGATCCCGGGGCTGGCCACCGAGACCGGGAAGGTGGAGTCGTCGGGCAGCGGCGACGAGCAGGTCGAAGCCGGGATCGGCCAGGGAAGGGTGCAGGTCAGCCCGCTGGGCGCGGCGCTCATGGCCGCGACCGTCGCCACGGGGAAACCGGTGGTGCCGAAGCTGTGGCAGGGGCTGGAGACCAAGGTCAACGCCGGTTACCAGGCTCCGTCCGCCGGGGTGTTGAACCAGGTCCGCGCGATGATGCGCGAGGTCTGCACGACGGGGACCGCGAAGGCGTTGAAGGGCAGCGGCGCGGTCTTCGGCAAGACGGGGACGGCGCAGTTCGGTTCGGGTGCCGACGCCAACGGCTGGTTCGTCGGCTACCGCGGGGACGTCGCCTTCGCCGTCATGCTCGAGGGTGCCAACGACTCCAAGCCCGCGGTGCAGCTGGCGGCGAAGTTCCTGGCCGGCTGACGGTTCGGCGCTCGCCGAAGCGTGGGTCTTCTACGGTGAACGCATGGAAACGATCGCACTGGCCGAGGTCGCGGCCGTGCTCGCCGATCCGAGCCGCGCGTCGATGTGCCTCGCGCTGCTCGACGGGCGCGCCTGGACGGTGACGGAGCTGGCGGGCGCGGCCGAGGTGGCCGCGTCGACGGCGAGCGAGCACGTGACGAAGCTGGCCGAGGCCGGGTTCGTCGTGCGGGTGAAACAGGGACGGCACAGTTACGTCCGGATAGCCGACCCCCGGGTGGCGGAGCTGATCGAGCATCTGGCGCAGCACGCCGAGCACCGCCCGGTGAAGGGATTGCGCTCGTCGGTGCGGGTGAAACGGCTGGAGTTCGCCCGGACCTGCTACGACCACCTCGCCGGGAGGGTCGGCGTCGCGCTGCGGGACGGGATGCTCGCCACCAGGCTGATCGACGAGGCCGACGGCCTGACGTTGACCGGTCGCGGACGCGAGGTGCTCGGCGGGCTCGGGGTGGAGATCGCCGACGGCCGCCGCCCGATGCTGCGCGACTGTCTGGATTGGACGGTCCGGCGTGATCATTTGGCGGGCCGGGTCCCCGCGGCGTTACTGTCTCACGCGGTGAGTGCCGGCTGGTTGTCCCGTGAGGGCGACCGCGCGGTGAAAGTCCTGCCCGCGGCAGAGAAACCGCTCGCGGAACTCGGTGTCGACCTGGTGGCCCTGCGCAGTCCCTAGTGGACAGTCTGTAACACAGTCCGTTCGGCTCGCCGTCGAGCGGTGCACGAAGGTGTGACGATCACCGCCTCACTATTCTGGAGCCCTCACGGCGACCGGACGGGAGGCGACATGGAGCAGCTCCCGCTCATTCTCGGTACCGGTGGAGCCGTCCTCCTCGTCGCCGTGATCGCCGTCCGGGTGTCGATCCGGGTCGGCCTTCCCTCGCTGCTGCTGTACCTGGGGATGGGGGTCCTGCTCGGCGAAGCCGGGTTCGGCATCCAGTACGACAACCCCGAGCTCACCCAGTCGCTCGGCCTCGCCGCGCTGGTGATGATCCTTTCCGAGGGTGGCCTCACCACCCGCTGGACGGCCGTGAAACCGTCGCTGGGCATCGGAATCGCACTGTCCACAGTGGCCGTCGTGGTGAGCATCGCGGTCACCGGCGCGGCCCTGCACTGGTTGCTGGGCCTGGACTGGCGGATGGCGTTGCTGTGGGGTGCGGTGCTGGCGTCGACCGACGCCGCCGCGGTCTTCTCCGTGCTGAGATCGGCGGGGATCGGCAAGCGGCTCGTCGGTGCGCTGGAGATCGAGTCGGGGATCAACGACGCGCCCGCCTACATCGCCGTCGTCGTCCTGGCCGAGGGCACGACCATCGACTGGTCGCTGCCGCTGCTGGTGATCTACGAACTCGGCGCCGGGCTGGTGATCGGGCTGGCCTTCGGCTGGGGCGGGGCGTTCGCGCTGCGCCGGGCGGCGCTTCCCGCCACCGGTCTGTACCCGCTGGCCACGGTCGCGGTCTGCGTCGTGGCGTACTCGAGCGGGCAGCTCGCCCACGCGTCGGGTCTGCTCGCCACCTACGTCGCGGCCCTGGTGCTCGGGAACTCGAAGCTGCCGCACCGGTCGGACACACTGTCCTTCGCCGAGGGGCTCGGGTGGCTCGCGCAGATCGGGCTGTTCGTGCTGCTCGGCCTGTTCGCCTCGCCGAGCAGGATCCTCGAAAGCCTGGTCCAGGGCCTGGTCGCGGGCGCGGTCGTGCTGTTGCTCGCCCGTCCGTTGTCCGTGGTGCTCTCGGCGCTGCCGTTCAAGATCCCTTGGCGAGAACAGGTGTTCCTGTCCTGGGCGGGCTTGCGCGGGGCGGTCCCGATCGTGCTCGCGCTGATCCCCCTGTCGTCGGGGGTGCCCGGCGCGCAGGAACTGGTCGACGCGGTGTTCGTGCTGGTCATCGTGCTGACGCTGCTCCAGGGCGCGACACTCACCCCACTCGCGCGCGTGCTCGGGCTTGCCCAGCACGCCGAAGCGCACGAGATCGACGTCGACTCCGCTCCGCTCGACGAGATGGGCGCGGAACTCCTGCAGGTACGGATCAACGCCGGATCCAAGATGCACGGCGTCTACCTGGCCGAACTGCGGCTGCCCATCGGGGCGACGATCAGCCTCCTCGTCCGCGACGGCACCGGCTTCACACCCAACAAGAACACCCGGCTCCAGGAACGGGATCAGTTACTCGTCGTGACCACTGCCGAAGTCCGTGACGCGGCCGAGCGGCGCCTGCGGGCCGTCGACCGCGCCGGACGCCTCGCCAGGTGGAAGGGCGAATCCGGCCAGTAGGTCACGGCCCGGCACCAGCTGTTCGTCGGTTGATCTCAGAAAATTCTTCCCTTCCGTCCTCCTTTTGGATTACTTTCCCGGCAATCGACTCCATCGAATGGGTGAGTGTCGCCGGGTAAGGAGTACGCAAGGTGACGAAACTTCCTGTGCGGTTCGCCGGTCTGGGGGTCGCTGCGGCACTCGTCGGGGTAGTTCTCACCGCCCCGGCGGCGACAGCGGCCGGCGCCTTTCCCGCGTTCGGGCTGCCCTTCGAGACCGGCCAGTCGGTCTACTCGGCGGGGATCCACTCGGACAACGGGACTTCCGGCGTGAAGAACGCCATCGACTTCAGCCCCGGCGACCGGACCGTTCGCGCCCCGCTGGCGGGCACGGTCCGGATCCAGCACTGCGACGGCGGCGACTGGGTGACCGTCGACCACGACGGCGGCTGGCGGACCGGGTACTACCACCTGGAAGGCATCGCGGTCACCGACGGCCAGAAGGTCGCCCCTGGTGACGCCCTCGGCCGGACCGGTAACGCCCTGCCCTGCGGTGGCAGCAGCACCGGCGCCCACGTGCACTTCACCCTGTGGACGCTGCCCGCGGCCGCCGCGCAGGGTGGCGACTCGCGCGACTTCGGCGTCGGCGCGGGCAACTGGAACGGCATGTCCTACGACGAGGTCTCGACCAAGGTCGCGGCGGCCTACGGCGAGGCGGTCGACGGCAAGACCTTCGGCGGCTGGCAGTTCACCGCGGGCACCGATCAGTATTCGGGGACCGCGACCGAGGTGTCCTCCCGCGCGATCGTCCCGCTGCCCGGCCGATTCCGCGTCTGACCTGCCGCAATTCGGCACCTGATTGCGATAGTTCGCCGCGGGGCACGTGAGCGGCGTCTCAAGATGCGGACGAGGGGTGGCTCGATCGCCCGTCCATCCGCTAACTTCGTCCGTAGGTCACGAGTGTCAGCGTCAAGCCCCGGCTAGCTGACCGGCAACCCTCCTTCCGCGGTGGGGTGCCCCGGGTGAGGACCTGGCTCGTCGCGTGGTGCGACGGGCAAGCGCGGGATCCTCGTCGGGTCCCCTGGCCCGGAGGATGACGATGACTCTCGCTCTCGAACGCACGAACACCCCCGCCGCTGTCGGGGAAACCGTTGCCACACACGAAATCCCGACGGTCGCGTGCGCCGATCTGCGGGTTCCGCTGGTGACCGGTGGCGGCAGTGACCATATCGGATACGCGAATCTCGACCACGCGGCGAGCGCGCCCTGCCTGGACAAGGTGCGGGCCGCGGTCGACGAATTCCTGCCCTGGTACGCCAGCGTGCACCGCGGCGCCGGGTTCGCTTCGCAGATCTCCACCAAGCTTTACGAGCGCACGCGCGGAATCCTGCGGGACTTCGTCGACGCGCGGTCGACCGACGCCGTCGTGTTCACCCGCAACACCACCGATTCCTTCAACCTTCTCGCGCGCAGCCTGCCGAAGCACACGTCGGTCGTCGTGTTCGACACCGAGCACCACGCCGCGCTGCTGCCGTGGAAGGGACCGAACGTCCGCAGGGTGCAGACGCCGCGCACTCGCCTCGCCGCGGTGTCCGCTGTGGACGAAGCGCTCGCGGACTGCCCGCAGGGGCCGCGGCTGGTGGTCATCACCGGCGCGTCCAACGTGACCGGGGAACTGTTGCCGGTCAAGGAGATCGCCGCCGTCGCGCGGCGGCACGGCGCCCGGATCGCGCTCGACGCGGCGCAGCTCGCCCCGCACCGGAAGATCTCGGTGCGCGAACTCGACGTCGACTACGTCGCGCTGTCGGGCCACAAGCTGTACGCGCCTTTCGGTGCCGGAGCGCTGATCGGCCGCGCCGACTGGCTGCGCGCCGCCCAGCCGTACCTCGCCGGTGGCGGGGCGACGAAGCTCGTCAACTGTGACTCCGAAAACCTCGGCGTGGTCTGGAATTCCGGCCCCGAGCGGCACGAAGCCGGTTCCCCCAACACCGTCGGCGTCCACGCGCTCGGTGTCGCCTGCCAGACGCTGGCCGCGAACTGGGACGCGATCGTCGCCCACGAGGACGAACTGCTGGCGCGGCTGCGTCGCGGTCTCGCCGCCGTTCCCGGATTCGCCGAACTGCGGCTGTTCGACGCGCCGGTCGACAGGGTCGGCACGCTCAGCTTCGTCGTCGACGGTTTCGACCCTGGCTGGCTCGCCGCGGTCCTTTCGGCGGAGTACGGCATCGGCGTGCGAGACGGCGCGTTCTGCGCGCACATCGCCACCAAACGGCTGATCTCCGCCGCCGGTTCGACCGGGCAGCAGGCCGTCCGGGTCAGCCTCGGCCTCGGCAGCACCACCGAACACGTGGACCGGCTCGTGCTGGCGCTGCGCCAGATCGTCGCCCGCGGCGCCCGCTGGCAGTACGAGAAGCCCGAGGGCCGCTGGGTGCCGGAGAACGATCCGAGGGAACTGCCGCCGTTCTGCGCCTGACCCACTAGCCTCACCCCGCATGGGGAACGAGCGACCGCGTTACTGGTTTCCGCTGGCGTTGCTGGGATTCGCCCAGCTCGCGGTGGTGGCCCTGTCCTTCGGCGGAATGCGATCCGGGAGCTGGTTCGCCTACGCGCCCGCCGGTGAACAGCAGTCGTTCGGGTACGTGGGCTTGTACGGGGTCGAGATGAGCCGCGAGTCCGCGGCCGTGCTTTCGTTGTCCGGCGTCGGCCGGAACGACGGCTGGCTGTTCGCCGTCCTCGCGGTCTACCTCGGCACGGTGCTGTTCTACGCCTTCCGGGCGAAGACCGCGCGATGGTGGAAGGTCGCCGGGATCGCGCTCGGCGGGCTGGTCGCCATCGTGCTGGCGGATCTGGTCGGCTACTGGGAACTCGAAATGGACGGCGACGCGCGGAGCGCGGTTCTGTTGACGCTCGGCCTGGCCGGGCTCGCCTGGCTGGAGCGCAGCGTGCTGGTGCTCGTCGTGGCCGCGGCGTTCGTGCTCTGCGCGGTCGTGCTCGCGCAAGGACAGCTCGCGTTGGTGCTGTCGTCGCTGGTCGCGCTCGCCGGCGCGTTCGCGGCCCTGCTGAGCAGGCCGAAGACAGCCGCCGAGGAGGCCTGAGCACGCTCAGTGGACAATGGGGGAGTGAGTACAGAGCCCGAAACCGCGCCACCGTCGCCGCCGCTGCCCACGAAGCGCGTCGCCGTGGTGTTCGCCGTCGCCGCGGTGCTGTGGGGGATCGACCTCGTCACCAAACAGATCGCCGTGTCCACGCTCGAGGGCAAGCAGCCGGTCGAGTTCCTCGGCGGACTGGTGTACTTCCAGCTGGTGCGCAACCCCGGTGCCGCCTTCTCGATGGCGACCGGGCTGACCTGGGTGCTCGCGCTGGTCGCGATCGCCGTCGTGATCGCCATCGTCTGGCTGTCCCGGCGGCTGCGCTCGGTCGGCTGGGCGATCGGCCTCGGCCTGGTGCTGGCCGGTGCGCTCGGCAACCTCACCGACCGGATCTTCCGCGCGCCGGGCCCGCTGCAGGGACACGTGGTCGACATGATCTCCGCGTTCGCGCCGAACGGGCAGGGCTGGGCGATCTTCAACGTCGCCGACTCCGCGATCTGTGTCGGCGGCGTGCTCATCGTGATCCTTTCCTTGCTGGGCAAGGACTACGACGGAACATCCACAAAAGACAAGAAGAAAGCGGCGAGCGAATGAGCGCGCGGATGTTGCCCGTTCCCGACGGGCTCGACGGCATGCGCGTCGACGCGGGGCTGGCGAAACTCCTGGGACTTTCCCGCACGATCGTGGCGGAACTGGCCGAATCCGGCGAGATCCTGCTCGACGGCAGGCAGGCCGGGAAATCGGACCGGCTGACCGCCGGCGGACTGCTCGAAGTGACGCTGCCCGATCCGGCCTCGCCCATCGAGGTCGTCGTGGAACCCGTCGAAGGCATGAAGATCCTGCACGACGACGACGACATCGTGGTGATCTCGAAGCCGGTGGGCGTCGCCGTGCACCCGAGCCCCGGCTGGACCGGCCCGACCGTCGTCGGCGGGCTCGCCGCCGCCGGGCTGCGGATCGCGACCTCGGGCGCGGCCGAACGCCAGGGCGTCGTGCACCGGCTCGACGCCGGCACCACCGGGGTGATGGTGGTGGCGAAGAGCGAGCACGCGTACACCGTGCTGAAGCGGGCGTTCAAGGAACGCACTGTCGACAAGGGTTACCACGCCATCGTCCAGGGGCACCCGGATCCGACGCGCGGCACCATCGACGCGCCGATCGACCGGCACCCCCGGCACGACTACAAGTTCGCGGTCGTCCAGGGCGGGCGGCCCAGCGTCACACACTACGAGGTCGTCGAGGCCTTCCGCGCCGCGTCGCTGGCGCAGATCAAACTGGAGACCGGCCGCACGCACCAGATCCGCGTGCACTTCTCGGCGCTCAAGCATCCGTGCGTCGGCGACCTGACTTACGGCGCCGACCCGGTGCTGGCGCGCAAGCTCGGGCTCTCCCGGCAATGGCTGCACGCGAAGACGCTCGGCTTCGCCCACCCGTCCGACGGGCGCTGGGTCGAGTTCGAATCGGAGTACCCGGACGACCTCGCCACCGCGCTGCGGATCCTGCAGGACGAAAACTAGGCGCGCTTCCCAGCTGGGCTGTTGGTCCGTGAGGGCCTCCTTCCCTACCTTGAGGGTAGGGAAGGAGGCCCTCACGGACTTCCGCAGCGCGGGGTCAGTCGTCGATGGACCAGGTCAGCGTGCGCTCGTCCGGTTCCGGCCGGGGTGACCAGCGCACGGCGACGACGCGGGTGGCGTCCGGCAGCACGTAGACGGTGTGCCCGCCGAGGGTCTCACCGGGCCGGACACCGATCTTGTGCGGCGGCCGCGAGGTCAGCGAGACCGGCGCCTTCGCGATCGGCTTGCCGTCCGCGGTGAGCAGTTCGAGGTAGTTGTCCGGAAGCGACACGAACGGGATGTTCCCGCGGTTGGTGATCTCGGTGTGCACCACGACCGAGCGTTCGCCGGCTTCCAGCGAGTAGCCCGCCGCGCTGAACAGGTAGTCCGCCGGGTCCTGGACCTCGAGCAGCTGGACGGTGAGCTGTTCGCCCTCCAGGCCGTGGGTCTCCATCACGTCACCGGCCCGGCCCTTTTTGCCCTCCGGGGCCGCCTGCGGGGTGACCTGCTGTTCGTCGCCACGGGCCCAGGACGCGGTCTGCGGCACACCCCAGGTGCTCATCACCGGGTCGGCTGGCGCCATCGGGGGCGGGGCGAACTGCTGCTGCGGCGGGGCGGGCGGCCGCGGTGGTGGCGCCATCGGCTGGCGTACCGGGGCCGACGGCGGGCCGGCATAGCGCCCCGACGGGGTGCCGTGAACGTTGTAGGCGCCCGACGGGGTGCCGTGCACGTTGTACGCGCCTGACGGCGTCCCCTGGACGTTGTACGGCCCCGAGGGGGTGCCCTGGATGTTGTGCGGCCCGGAGTGGCCCGGCGGGCGCTGGGGCTGCTGTGGCTGTGGGGGCTGCTGGGCCCACGAAGGCGGCGCCCCGGCGATGGCGGCCCGTAGCCCGTTCGGGTCGCTCTCGACGCCGACGAGCAGCGGCAGTCCGCTGCCGGAGAGGGCGACCAGCCGGTACGCGACCTCGCGCGGGTCCATCCCGACCTTGGCCGCGAGTTCGTGTACGGCCGCCTTGCCCAGGTCCGCGAGGGCGGCGAGCAGGCGGATGTCCACGGGATCGGTCACGGCCACGTCCGGGAACGCTACCGCCTCGCCTCCGGCGCCGCGGGAAGAGGCCGTCCGAGTGCCGCAAAACCCGGCTTCGGTAGGTCGCGGTCTCCATTAGGGTCGGGGATACCGCCTCCACCGATCACTGGGGAAGAAACATGAGCGAAGTCTCCGCCCTCGCCGACGAGTTCGTCGAAGCCCTCTTCGACGCCGAGCCGGTCATGCCCGCTTTGCAGGGCTTCCGTCCGGAATCGACCGGGCTCACCGATCTCAGCGAGGCCGCTGGAGACGCCTTCCGCGCGCGGCTGGCCGGGCTCGCCGAGCGGGCCGAGGCGCTCGCCACCGAGGGGCTGAGCGCGGAGGAGAAGACCACTCGTGACGTCCTGATCGCGATGGCGCGGGCGAGGATCGCGCTGCTGGACTCGCGGTTCGTCGAGTTCACCGTCAGCGACCTGTTCATCTCGCCCGCCGCCGAGGTGCTCACCGTGCTGCCGATGATGTCGATCGGGACGGGGGCGCAGGCGGAGGCACACCTCGGGCGGATCGCCGCGATCCCCGAGTACCTGCGGCAGGCCGCGCAGCGGCATCGTGACGGCGTCGCCCGCGGCCTGGTCCCGGTCGCGTACCTCGTCGACGCCGCCGTCGCGTACCTCGACCGGCACCTCGCCGATCCGTCGGCCGATCCGCTGCTGCGCCAGCCCGCGCCCGACGAAGACTTCGAGACCCGCCGCGCCGACCTGTTGCGTGACGTCGTCCGGCCCGCGATCGCCGAGTACCGCGAGGTGCTCGCGAAGGAGATCGCGCCGCACGGCCGTCCCGAGGACAAGCCCGGCGTCTGCTGGCTGCCCGAAGGCGAGCGCATCTACGCCCTGCTCGCCGAGATGCACACGACGACCGTCCGCACCCCGCGTGAGCTGCACCAGACCGGGCTCGACGTGATCGCGAACCTGGCCGACGAGTACCGCGAGTACGGCTCCCGGGTCTTCGGCACCAGCGACCTCGCCGAGATCTTCACCAAGCTCCGCAGCGACCCGGCACTGCGGTGGTCCAGCGCCGACGAGATGCTCGACTCCGCCCGCGCGGCCATCACCAGGGCCGAGGCCGAGGCGCCGAAGTGGTTCGGCCGGATCCCGCCGCAGCCGTGGACGGTCGAGGCGGTCCCCGCCGAATCCGCGCCCGGCGCGCCCGCCGCGTACTACATGTGGCCCGCGGTCGACGGCTCCCGGCCGGGCATCTACTTCGCCAACACCCACAAGGCGGAGGAGCGGTTCCGGCACGCGGCCGAGGCGACGGCGTTCCACGAGGCCATCCCCGGCCACCACTTCCAGCTGAGCCTCGCGCAGGGACTCACCGAGCTCCCGCTGCTGCGCCGCATCGGCGACTTCACCGCGTACGCCGAGGGCTGGGGCCTGTACACCGAGCGCCTCGCCGACGAGATGGGCCTGTACTCCGACGACGTCGCGAAGCTCGGCATGCTGACCATGGATTCGATGCGCGCCGGGCGCCTGGTCGTCGACACCGGGTTGCACGCGCTGGGCTGGAGCCGCCGCCAGGCCATCGACTTCCTCACCGAGAACACGCCGATGGCGCTGGTGGAGATCGAGTCCGAAGTGGACCGTTACATCGCGTTCCCCGGGCAGGCGCTGTCGTACATGGTGGGGCGGCTGGAGATCCAGCGCATCCGCGCGCGGGCCGAACTGACGCTGGGCAGCCGGTTCGACATCAAGGCCTTCCACGACGTCGTGCTCGGCGGCGGGTCGTTGCCGCTTTCGGTGCTGGACGGTGTGGTCCGCGACTGGATCGCGGGGCATGGCGACACCCCGAACGGTCTCGCCGACGAGCTGATGGAACTCAAGTTCGAGGAGCTCCCGCTGTGGCGGTCCCTGCTCGGGCTGCCCGGCGACCACGGCGCGCTGCCCGATCCGAGCGCGGAGGCCGCGGCCGCGCAGCGCGCTTCGGCGGTCGCCATCGCCGAGCGGGCCGAAGCCCTTGCCACCGAAGGACTTTCCTCGGCCGAAGTGGTCACCCGCGAGGTCGTGATCCAGCAGGCGAAGGCGATGATCGACGTGATCGACGCCCGCGCCGCCGAGTTCTCGGTCAGCGACGGGCTGGCCTCGCCCGCGCTGTTCATGCTCAACGAACTCGCGGTGCTGTCGCTGAACGACGAGGAAAAGGTCCGCGGCTACCTGAAGCGGCTGGACGGCATGGGCGCCTACCTGGACGCTTTGATCGTGCGCCAGCGCGCCGCGGCGGCCGAAGGGCTGGTCCCGCCCGATTTCCTCGTCGAAGGCGGGATCGCTTACGTGGAGCGCTATCTCGGTGACGAGGCGGGTGACCCGCTGGCGCTCACCGCGTCCGTTTCCGTGGAGGGCTACGAAACCGAACGGGATCGGCTGCTGGCCGAGGTCGTCCGGCCCGCCTACGCCCGGTATCGCGACTTCCTCGCCGACGAGCTGCGTCCCGTGGCGAAGTCCGAGAAGGAGCCGGGGTTGTGCGCGCTTCCCGGCGGGCAGGAGAAGTACGCCGCGCTGATCCGGGCGCACACCTCCACCGAGCGCACCGCGCGGGACCTGCACGACACCGGGCTCGACATGATCGCGAAACTGTCCGACCAGTACCGCGAACTGGGCGACAAGATCTTCGGCACCAAGGATCTCGACGAGATCTTCGAGCGGCTGCGCACCGACCCCGCCCTGCGCTGGCGGGACGGCGACGAACTGCTCGACGCCGCGCGTGACGCCATCACCCGCGCCGAAGCCGTTGCCCCGCAGTGGTTCTCGACCGTCCCCGAGCAGCGGTGCCAGGTCGAGCCGGTCCCGCCTGCGGAGGCACCCGGCGGCACGCTGGCGTACTACATCGAGGCGGCGCTCGACGGATCGCGGCCGGGCACCTACTACGCGAACACCCACGAGGCCGAGCAGCGCCCGAAGCACACGAGCGAGGCGATCGCCTTCCACGAAGCCGTTCCGGGGCACCACTTCCAGATCTGCATCGCGCACGAACTCGAAGGCCTGCCGATGCTGCGCGGCCACGCCGACGTCAACGCCTACGTCGAAGGCTGGGGTCTCTACTCGGAGCGCCTCGCCGACGAGATGGGCCTGTACTCCAGCGATCTGACCAGGTTCGGCATGCTCACCCAGGATTCGATGCGCGCCGGGCGGCTGGTCGTCGACACCGGGATGCACGCGCTCGGCTGGAGCCGTCAGCAGGCCGTCGACTACCTCGCCGAGAACACACCCATGGCGAGGGTGGAGATCGAGGCCGAGATCGACCGCTACGCCGCCGTTCCCGGGCAGGCGCTGTCGTACATGGTGGGGCGGCTGGAGATCGAGCGGATCCGTGCCGAGGCCGAGGCCGCGCTCGGCGACCGGTTCGACATCAAGGGCTTCCACGAGGTCGTGCTGAGCAACGGCATTTTGCCGCTGCGGGTGCTGGACGACGTCGTCAAGGCGTGGGTGGCCGCGCAGTGAGTCGGCACACAGGCGGGCGGCGGCGTCCCGGCGCATACTGTCGCTAAGCGAACGCTCAGTAACTTGTGAGGAGATGTCGATGAGGATCGGGACCGCGATCAGCTATGCCGGTGGTTTCGCCGACAGCGTGGCGGACATCGTCGAGCTGGAGAAGGCCGGACTGGACATCGTCTTCGTCCCCGAGGCCTATTCGTTCGACGCGGTCAGCCAGCTCGGCTACGTCGCGGCGAAGACCGAGCGGGTCCAGATCGCGTCCGGCATCTTCCAGATCTACACGCGGACGCCGACGCTGACCGCGATGACCGCCGCCGGGCTGGACTTCGTCTCCGACGGCCGGTTCACCCTCGGCATCGGCGCGTCCGGTCCGCAGGTCATCGAGGGTTTCCACGGCGTGAAGTACGACGCGCCGCTCGGTCGCACGCGCGAGATCATCGACATCTGCCGTCAGGTGTGGCGGCGGGAGAAGGTGGTGCACTCCGGCACGCACTACTCGATCCCGCTGCCACCCGAGCAGGGCACAGGCCTCGGCAAGCCGCTGAAGCTGATCAACCACCCGGTGCGCGAGCGGATCCCGATCCTGCTGGCCTCGATCGGCCCGAAGAACGTCGCGCTCACGGCCGAACTCGCCGAGGGCTGGGAGCCGATCTTCTTCCACCCGGAGAAGGCGGCCGACGTCTGGGGAGCGTCTCTGGCCGAGGGCAAGGCGAAGCGCGACCCGTCGCTGGGCGAGCTGGACACCTTCGTCGGCACCGCGCTGGCGATCGGTGACGACGTCGACGGGATGCTGGACCACCTGCGCGGCATGCTGGCGCTCTACATCGGCGGGATGGGCGCGCGCGGCAAGAACTTCTACAACAGTCTCGCTCAGCGGTACGGCTACGAGGCCGAAGCGAAGCTCATCCAGGACCTGTACCTGGACGGCAAGAAGGACGAAGCCGCCGCGGCGGTGCCGAAGGAACTGATCAAGGCGATCTCGCTGATCGGGCCGGAGGGTTACGTCAAGGAGCGGCTGGCCGCCTTCCGCGAGGCCGGCGCGACCACGCTGGTCGTCAACCCGCTGTTGCCCGGCCGCGAAGCCCGTGTGGCGCAGGTTTCGAAGCTGCGTGAACTCATCGACTAGGCACGCGGGGGAGAGGTGAACCTCTCACCTGTATCGATACGGTATACTTGACCTGCGCCGGTATATCTTCTTCGTGCTCAAAAAGCGGCCTTCCGGTGGAAAGAGAACGTAAACCCCGCCTGAACGGCGAGATAATCCGCCATTATCAGGAGTGAAAGCGAGACCTCGGGGGAATACGTTCGCGATGAAGGTGAGGTGCCTCGCGTGCGCAAGCAGATCGGGGAACCGTCCGCCGCGGTCCTGGACGTCGGGTCGTTCAGTGCACGGCTGGTGGTCTTGGCCAAGGGTGGTTCGCCGCTCGATCCCGCGCTGAGTCACCAGACGCGACTGCGGCTCGACAGGGAACTCGACGACGGCGGGAACCTGACCCGGCGCGGCATCGACGCGGTCTCGTCCGCGGTCGAGGCGGGGATGACCATGGCCGCCAAGCACGGCGTCGGGGACGTGTTCCCGCTGGCCACTTCTTCGATCCGCGACGCGGCCAACGTGAAGCAGGTCGTCCGCGACGTCGCGAAGGCCACCGGAGTCGAGCTGCGGTTCCTCACCGGCCGCCGCGAGGCCGAGCTGGCGTACGTCGGCGCGCGCCGGTGGTACGGGGCTTCGGCGGGCGGGCTGCTGGTGCTCGACATCGGCGGCGGGACCGTCGAGCTCGCCGCGGGAAGCGCCGAAGAAGCCGAGTTCGCGCACTCGCTGCCCCTCGGCGCGCGTTCGCTGACGCGGGACTGGTTCGCCACCGAATGCCCGTCGCCCAAGGTCGTGCGGGCGATGCGGGAGCACGTGCTCGACGAGGTCCGCGACGCGATGCAGGACGTCCTGCCGCATATCCGCGACCATCGCGCCGTCGGCTGCTCCAAGGTGCTGCGCCAACTCGCCCGGCTCGCCGGCGACCGGCCGTCCCGCGCCAGGGAACTGCACCTCGAGGACCTTCGCGCGTGGATCCCGAGGCTGGCGAAGCTGCCCGCGAAACGCCGCGCCGAACTGCCGGGCATCTCGCGGCAGCGCTCGCATCAGGCGCTCGCGGGCGCGATCGTCGCCGAGGCGCTGCTGACGCTTTCCGGCGGTCAGGTCGCCATCTGTCCGTGGTCCACCAGGGACGGACTGCTGCTCGGCCTGCTCGACGGGCTCGTCACGCTGGAGGGCAAGCCGGCGAAAGCGGCCTGAAAACTGGCGTTTCCGGCCGCGAGCGGGTACCCCGGATACATGAGGGAAAGCAAGAAGAGCTTCGGGCAGGACGACGAAGAAGACCTCGACGACCTCCGCGGTATCCAGCCGAAGACCGACGTGCCGAGCGTGCCCAACCGTGACGTCGGCCCGCACGGCACGAAGGAGGTCGACGGCGTGCCGGGCAGCGGCGAAGTGCCGATCGAACCTCCGGACTGAGCTGTCGCGCGTGCTATGAAAGGTCCTTTCCTTGCAAATTTTGCAAGGAAAGGACCTTTCATAGCACGCGAGGGACCGGTCACCCGTCCTTCGGCTGCCTCCGCACCGGAGCGCGGCCCGCGGGCTGCACCGGCGCCGGGCCGGGGTCGGCCACCGGGATCGGCAGCCGCACCGGCTCCGCGGTCACCGTGAACGTCTCGCCGTGGTGCGCCAGTTCCAGCGGCTCCCCGGTGATCACGTGATACGTCGCGCCCTCGCCGTCGATCTCGACCTGGAACCGGGTGCCGCGGAAGGTCAGCCGGAACGCGATCCGCCGGAGTTGTGGCGGCAGCCGTGGCGCGAAGGTCAGCCGTCCGCCGTGATCGCGCAGCCCGCCGAACCCGGCGACGGTGCCCTGCCACGCGCCCGCCAGCGAGGCCAGGTGCAGACCGTTGCGGACGTTGTTGTGCACGTCGTGCAGGTCCGTGAGCGCCGCTTCGGCGAGGTAGTCGTAAGCCAGTTCAAGGTGCCCGACTTCGGCGGCCACCACGGCCTGCGTTCCCGCCGACAGCGAGGAATCCCGCACCGTCCGCGCCTCGTAGTAGGCGAAGTCGCGTGCCTTTTGCTCCGGGGTGAAGGAATCCCCGCACAGGTGCAGCGCGAGTACCAGATCCGCCTGTTTGACGACTTGCTTGCGGTACAGGTCGAAATACGGGAAGTTCAGCAGCAGCGGGTAGAAGTCCGGGTCCGTGCCCTCGAAATCCCACTCGTGGTGCTCGAGAAACCCTTCGGACTGCGGATGGACGCCGAGGTCCTCGTCGTAGGGCACAAGCATCGCCTCGGCCGCCTTGCGCCACGACGCGACTTCCTCCTCGCTGACGTCGAACT
The DNA here is from genome assembly GCF_046549005.1 of Amycolatopsis sp. lyj-108. NCBI lineage: Bacteria > Bacillati > Actinomycetota > Actinomycetes > Pseudonocardiales > Pseudonocardiaceae > Amycolatopsis > Amycolatopsis sp. lyj-108. Next base: position 202,259 of record NZ_JAJPWQ010000015.1, read on the forward strand.
GCCGCGCCACGTCGTCGTGCTGGCCGACGATTTCGGCGGCGTAGAACAGGTTCCGGCGGGCCATCAGGTTCGTGTAGACGTTGTTGTCCGCCACCGCGGAGTACTCGTCCGGCCCGGTGACCCCGTCGATCCGGAACCGGCCCCGCCGGTCGAAATGCCCCAGTGACAACCACATCCTCGCGGTTTCGAGGAGCAGTTCCGCGCCGCAGGTCCGCATGAATTCGTCGTCGCCGGTCGCGTTGAGATACCGCACGACGGCGTCCGAGATGTCCGCGCTGACATGGAACGCCGCGGTGCCCGCCGGCCAGTACGCCGAACATTCCGCGCCGTTGATGGACCGCCAAGGGAACGCCGCGCCGCGCAAACCCAGCTGTACGGCCCTTTCCCTGGCCTTGTCCAAAGTGGAGTGACGCCAGCGCAGTGCGTCACGGGCGGCGTCCGGCATGCTGTAGGTGAGCACGGGCAGGACGAAGGTCTCGGTGTCCCAGAACGCGTGACCGTCGTAGCCGGGACCGGTCAAACCCTTGCCCGCCAAGGCCCTCGTCTCGCCGCGAGCCCCGGCCTGCAAGAGGTGGAAGAGCGCGAACCGCACGGCCTGCTGCAGTTCCGGGTCGCCCTCGATCTCGATGTCCGAGGTTTCCCAGAAGTCGTCGAGGAACGCCTTCTGCTCGGCGAGCAGTCCCTTCCAGCCGGTCTGCCGGGCCCCGGCCAGCGCGGCCTCGACCTGCGCGCGCACGGCAGGCACCGAACGCTGCGCGGACCAGCCGTAGGCGAGGAACTTGGTGATCCGCAGCCGTCCACCCTTGGGTACGTCGACGGCGATGGTGAGCCGCGCCAGGTCGTCTTCGGCCTCGATATGCGTACGCACGCCATCGGAGACGTCGATCTTGTGGTCCATCGCGGCGGCCATCCGCAACCCGGATTTCCGGGTCTGGTGCACCAGCACCGCGTGATACGCCTCCGCGTGGTGGTACTCACCGACCAGCGGCGACTCCAGCGCGGCCGCGACCCGCGGATCACGCGTGTCGGACTCGATCGGTTCGTTCGCCAGCAGATCCGACTGCACCACCAGCTGGAGCTCGTCGTCGAGCGGTTCGACCTCGTACCGGATCGCGGCGACGGCGCGCTGGGTGAAGGAGACCAGGCGCTCGGTCTTCACCCGGACCCGGCGGCCGGTCGGCGACGCCCAGACCGTGTCGCGCGTGAGGGTGCCCTTCCGGAAGTCGAGCACGCGGTCGTGCTCGGTCGCCTGTCCGTACCGCATGTCGAGTGGTTCGTCCTCGACCAGCAGGCGGATGATCTTGCCGTCGGTCACGTTGACGACGGTCTGTCCTTCTTCGGGGTAGCCGTAGCCGGTCTCCGCGTAGGGAAGGTCGTGCTGTTCGTAGAAACCGTTCAGGTAGGTGCCAGGCAGGCCGCGCGGCTCGGCTTCCTCAAGTGTCCCGCGCAGGCCGATGTGCCCGTTGGACAACGCGAACGCCGATTCGGTGCGCTGCAACGCGTCGACGTCCATCCCGTGCCAGCGCAGCTCCCATGGCGAGACCTCGTAGCCGTGGAAAAGCGATTCGGTCACTTGCGGTCCTCCAGGAGTTCGGCGAGGTCGTCCACCACGACGTCGGCGCCGTGCGCGAGCAGTTCGCCCGCCTGATGCGCGCGGTTCACCCCGACTACGTAACCGAAACCGCCTTCCTTGCCGGCCTGCACCCCCGCGAGGGCGTCCTCGAAGACGGCCGCGTGCTCCGGGGCGACACCGAACGCCTCGGCACCGGCGAGGAACGAATCGGGAGCGGGCTTGCCGCGCAGATTCCTTTCGGTGATCACGATTCCGTCGATCCGCGCTTCGACGAACCTGGTCAGGTCGGCGGCGTCGAGCACCTTCGCGCCATTGGCCGACGAGGTGACGACGCCGATGCGCAAGCCTGCCGCCTTCGCCGCCTCCAGGTATCGGACGGAACCCGGATACGGAGTGACACCCTCTTCGTCGATGATCTTCAGGACAAGCTGGTTCTTGCGGTTTCCGATGCCGTTGACGGTGGCGGCGTCGATGCCGTCGTCCGGACTTCCCTCGGGCAGTTCGATACCGCGCGAAGTGAGGAAGGTGCGGACGCCGTCGGCCCTCGGCCTTCCGTCGACGTAAGACGCGTAGTCGGCGTCGGTGAACGGGGAGAACGCGTCACCGTCGCGGGCGCGCAGGAATTCGTCGAACGTGCGTTTCCACGCTGCGCGATGCTGGGCCGCGGTGCCGGTCAGCACGCCGTCGAGGTCGAAGAGGCAGGCCGTGATGGAGCCGGGCAGACCGATCATGCCTCCGAACGCTACCCGCGCTCGCCGGTGCCCGCTCGGCTCTCTCAGGCGGCGCGGACCACGAGCGCGACGTGCCGCGCGGCCCGGTCCAGCGGTTCGGGGGACCGGCGGACCCGGCTGACCAGCAGGGCTCCTTCGAGGTTGTTCATGACGGCCGCGGCGACGTCTTCGGGGTCCTTCACACCGCGTCCGCCGAGCAATTCGACCAGCAGCACGTGCCAGGCGGCGAACGCGTCCTGGCACGCCTTGGTGATCGCGGGCGAGGCGTGTGCCATCTCCAGTGTGATCGTGGCGAGCGGGCAGCCGCCGCGGTAGTCGTCGGCGGCCAACGCCTCGCCCGCCTTGCGGTACCACCAGCTCACGGCGTCCTCGACGGTCTCGTTGCGCTCGAAGGCGCGGCGGACGGTCTTCGCCACGACGGCGGTGCCGAGTTCGATCGCGGCGACCGCGAGCTGTTCCTTGCCGCCGGGGAAATGGTGGTACGCCGAGCCCCACGGCGTCCCGGCCTGCTCGACCAGCCGCCGCCACGAGGTCGCCTGGTAGCCCTCGCGGCGGAAGAGCGTCATCGCGGTCGAGATCATCCGCTCGCGAGTGGTGGTGTCGGACACGTCGCTCAGCATAGCCCTTGACTAGGACGACCGTCTTAGGAAAGCCTAGGACGATCGTCTTAGGAGGCAGGATGACCATCGACGTCACCGGGCAGACCAGGCAGAAGACCGTGACCTGGCAGGATCCGCTGCCCACCGCCCGGCTCGGCCTGGAGCTGTCCGGACTCGACTACCTGACCGGTATCGCCGAGGGCCGGATCCCGCCACCGCCGATTTCGGCGCATTTCGGCATGCGCTGGGTGAGCGTGGCCGAAGGCGACGTCGTCCTCGCCGCCACACCGGACGAGTCGCTGTACAACCCGATCGGGACCGTGCACGGCGGCGTCGCGGCGACCCTGCTGGATTCGGCGGTGGCGTGCGCGGTGCACTCGACCCTGCCCGCCGGCGTCGGGTACACCTCTGTCGAGCTGAAGGTGAACTACCTGCGCGCCATTTCCGGTTCGGTGGGGGAGATCCGCGCGCACGGCTGGGTCGTGAAGGCCGGTTCGCGCGTCGCGTTCGCCGAGGGCGACATCCGCGACGGGCAGGGCAAGGTGCTCGCGACCGCGTCGAGCACCTGCCTGATCATCAAGCCCTAGAACATTTCGGCAGCGGGCGGAACCGGCTGCTTGACGTCCCAGTGCTCCACGATGAGCCCGTCCTCCACACGCACGATGTCGACGACGGCCGTCCGAGCTCCTCGCCCGGCGGGACCACGTGCAGGTGCACGACGACATGATCCTCGTCGGCGATCACGCGTTTGACGGAGACGTCGGCGCCGGTAATCGGTGAATTCCGCATCGCTTCGACGAAAGCGTCACGGCCGGACGGGAAACCCGGGCTGTGCGTGACGAAATCCGGGTGCACGTTCGCGCCCGCCGCGGCGAAGTCCTTGCGTACGAACAGGTTCTCGAAACAGTCGACGACGATCTTCTTGGCTGTGGTCATGCGGACATCGTTTCGCGCGGGTGTGCCGCCGTCGATTACCGCGGAGGTAACGCCCTGCCTAGGCCGCGCCGACCTTGCGTTCGAAGACCAGGCCCTCGGCGGCGCGCAACCCGACGCTGATCGCGCCGGTCAGCACCCCGTCGTCGCCCAGTTCGCCCTGGACGACCGCGGGCACCAGGGGAGTGAACGCGCGCAGCGCGCGGTCGATCGGGTCGAGCAGCAGATCGGCCGCGGTGCCGATCCCGCCGCCGAGCACGATCAGTTCGGGGTCGATCACCGCCGCCACCGACGCCACGGTGTACGCGAGCCTGTCCGCCTCCGCCTCGACGGCGCGCAGGGCGAGTTCGTCGCCGTCGCGGGCGAGCCGGAAGACCTCGCGGGCCGATTTCGCCGTGCCGAGGCCGAGTTCGCGTGCGCCGCGGACGACGGACTGTGCCGCCGTCGCCTCTTCGAGGTGGCCGCGGACCGGCGGGGCGTCCTCACCTTCGCCCGGCGCGTCCGACTGCCCGTACGGCAGGTAGCCGATTTCGCCGGCCGCGCCTGTCGCGCCCCGGAAGACCTGGCCGTCGACCATCACACCCATGCCGACACCGGTGCCGATGGTGATGCAGCCGAACACCGACGCCCCGCGCGCGGCACCGCGTTCCCATTCGCCGACGGCGGTGAGGTTCGCGTCGTTCTCGACCATGAGGTCCGGGCCGAGGACGGCTTCGAGTTCGTCGAGCAGACCGGCCTTGCCCCAGCCGGGCAGGTTCGGCGCGTGCCGGAAGCAGCGTTTCGCCGGATCCGCGACGCCGGGTGAGCCGAGGACCCGCACGACGATGTCGGTCTGGCTGAGCCCCGCCTCGCGCACCGTCGCCGCCGCGAGGGCGCCCACCGCGCTGACGAGCGCGGTGCCCGAACGAGACGTGTTCCGCTCGTCACGGCGGGCGACCACGGTGTGGCCGAGATCCGAGACGGCGACACGGAGATGTTCGCGTCCGATGTCGACACCCAGCACGTACCCGGCCGTGGGATCCGCTTCGTAGAGGACGGCGGACCGGCCGGTGCCGGTCGAGGTGTGCCCGGTCGCCCTGGCGAGACCGGCTGCTTCGAGCGCCAGTAACGCTTGGCTCACCGTGGGTTTCGAAAGACCGGTGTCCTTGGCGACTTGGGGTCGCGTCGCCGGGCCGCTGCGGCGCAGGAGGTCCAGTACGGCGCGCTGATTGATCTTCCGCATCCCGGCGGGGGTGCCGACGGGCGGATTTTCTGCGCCAACCACGAGCTTCGCCTCCTGTCGAACCAAGGTGTTCCACCAAAGTTATCCGGGTCCGGCCCGAAATGGGCAAGAAGGTTTACATTCGGTGGTTCCCGGTGACGATAAACGTGCCGGCGCCGCGAATCGCGCACGCCGCGCGCGAAAACCCGGTGATTCACCCGGTATCCGGGCATGCGCTCCCAGTGACCGGTAATGGTCTAGACCAGAAGGTTCACGCCACGTGGCGGCTCGCGGGACGCCGGAATCCCCTGTGCTGACGGGGCCGCTCGGGGACTTCGCCGGTCTCGTGGTCCGTCTCCGCGAGGTGGGAACCCGGACTGTCGGCCGTCGTCGCGGGGCTGGGGCGGTTGCGCAGACGGTGCTGGCGGTTCACCACATAGAGCAAAAGCAGTCCGGCGACGACCAGCCCGTGGGTGAGCACGCGTCCGGCGGTGACCTGTCCGGTGACGAGGTCGCCCGCCGACAACGCCAGGAGGAGCGCGACGAAACCGGTCAGCGCCGGTAGTTGCCCGGCCGCCGCCTTCGTGCGGACGGCCGCCCAGCCGAGTCCGACGCCGACGGCCAGGTTCCACGCGCTGCTTTCGTGGGAAAGGTGCCCGACCAGGGATTCCGTGCCGTGTCCCGCGCCGTGGTCGTCGACGCCCAGCAGCTGGGCGAAGGCGAGACCGAGCTGTGCGATCGCGACCATGGCGAGCGCGATCCTGGCGGGCCAGCCCTCCGTCTGCGGGGCGGGGGTGCGCTCGAGGATGACGGCGGTGAGGTCCGGGACCGGCGGAGCGGGCCTCAGCAGCATCGTGCGGTGCAGCCGCTCGGCGCGCGAGAGCCACGACCGGCAGGCGGCGCAGCCCGCGACGTGCCGGTCGACCACCTCGGGCGGGGCGGGTTCGGTTTCGCCGTCGAGCCGGGCCGACAGGGCCTCGCGGCAGGTCTCGCACTTCACGTCTCACTTGTCGGGCGCGGGCCTGCCCGGGTTCCCGGGACGCTGCTACGTTTCTCGTATGGCCGGGCCGCGCAACCACGACGACGAGCGGGTGACCGCGCTCGCCCTCGCCGCCGCCCGCGGTGACCGGCGGGCTCTCGAGGACTGGGTGCGTGCCACTCAGGCGGACGTCTGGCGGTTCGTGGCGCACCTCGCCGACGTCAGCGCCGCCGACGATCTCACCCAGGAGACGTACCTGCGCGCGTTCGGCAGCCTGCGCCGGTTCGCCGGCCGGTCCTCCTCGCGGACCTGGCTCCTGTCGATCGCGCGCCGGGTGGTCGTCGACCGCATCCGGGCGGCTTCGGCGCGTCCGAAGCTCGCCGATGTCGACTGGGAAGCCACCGCCGAGCGTCGCGGTGCTCGTCAGGCGGAGGGTGTCGCGGGGTTCGAAGACCTCGTGGAGCTGCGGATGCTGCTCGACGGGCTCGACCCGGAGCGGCGCGAGGTCCTCGTCCTCACCCAGGTGCTGGGCCTTTCGTACGCCGAGGCGGCCGAGATCTGCGGTTGCCCGGTCGGCACCGTGCGCTCACGTATCGCGCGCGCCCGTGAAGACCTGCTCGAAGCGGGCCGGGAGCGCGACTCCATCTGACGCAATTCGTCATCTGGTTGCGGTAGTTCGCGTTACCAACTACCGCAACCAGATGACGAATTGCGGCGTGGGCTGTGGCGCGCCACACATTTGGGGCGCTTCGCTGTCACCGCGTCACACAGATGGGCTGACCCGACTACTCCGCGTTGACTAGGCCGAATGCCGATGCCTAGCGTGTCGCCATCCGACCCCAGGCCGCGCGAGGGTCCCCGCCTTCTCCGCGCGCTCTCGAAGGGATCTTCCCGATGGCCAGTCCCACCGCTGGAACCCCAGGCGAGACTCAGGACCCCGGCGGTCTCGGCCGCCGCCGGTTCCTGAGCTTCCTCGTCGCGGCGCCCACGCTCACGATCGCCACGAAGATCGGCATCGACGGCTTCGCGCCCGAAGAGGCCGAAGCCGTCATCCCGACTCCGCCCGGCCCTGCCGAGATCCTCGACCTCGGCGACGTCCTCATCCTTTCGAACGCCCCCACCGCCAACCTGCTCGTTCTCGAAGTCCGCGAAGACGGCAGCGTCCGGCTGGAACTGCCCCGGACCGAGGTCGGCCAGGGCATCACCACGGCCAACGCGATGCTGGTCGCCGAGGAGATGGACCTGCCGCTCGACCGCGTCGACGTCGTGCTCTCCGACGCCCGCTCCGAGCTGCTGTTCAACCAGCTGACCGGCGGTTCCAACACGATGCGTTCGCTCTACACCCCGGTGCGGATCGCGGCGGCCGCCGCGCGCGCCCGGCTGGTGGCGACGGCGGCTCGGCAATGGGGCACTAAGGCCGATCGTCTGTCCACAAGGGACGGAGCGGTGATCGCGCCCGACGGCCGCCGCGCGGAGTACGGCGCGCTGTCCAAGCCCGCCGCCCGTGCCGATCTGGGGAAGCTCACGGCGACTCCGAAGGCGGAGTCCGCGCACCGGCTCATCGGCACGCCGCAATCGCGCAAGGACGCGCGCGCGATGGTCACCGGGCAGCTGAAGTACACGCTCGACCTGGACATCCCCGGTGCGAAACCGGCGATGGTCCGCCGCCCGCCGACGATCAACGGCACGGTCAAGAAGGTCAACAACGAGGCCGCCGTGCGCGCGATGCCCGGCATCATCGACATCGCCGTGATCAAGACCGGGGTCGCGGTGCTGGCGGAGACCTTCGGCCAGGCACTCGACGGCAAGAACGCCCTCGACGTCACCTGGAACGCCGGCACCGTCGACGGCGAGAACAACGCGACGATCAAGAAGAAGCTGCAAGCCGCGGCGCTGCCGTTCGTCGTGCCGCCGCTGCTGACCCAGTACGTCGACGGCGAATTCGACTTCGCCTTCGCCAGCCACGCGCCGCTGGAGACCAACTCCGCGGTCGCCGACGTGCGCGAGGACAGCGCGACCATCTGGTCCGGGATGAAGGTCCCGATCCTCGCGAAGCAGAACATCGCGCAGGAACTCGGCCTGCCGGAGAACAAGGTCACCGTGCACGTCCAGCAGGCGGGCGGATCGTTCGGCCGCCGCCTGTTCTCCGACGGCGCGATCGAAGCCGCGCGGATCTCGAAGGCGATGAAGCGGCCGGTGCGGCTGATGTGGAGCCGCATCGACGACATGCGCCACGGCCGCGCCCGCGCCGCCAGCCACCACAAGATCCGCGCCACCTTCGCACTCGGACAGGTGCTCACCTTCGAGCACCGCGTCGCCAGCGTGGAGACCGACTGGGGTCACGGGCTCGGCGAGGTCCTGACCGCCTTCGCCGCGCAACTGCCGGTCGGCGGGAACCTGAGCTTCGCGCAGACGGTGTTCCTGTTGACGGTGAAGTCGCCGTACAACTTCGGTGTCACCACCCAGTTGCTCAACGAGGTCCCGGTGGACTTCCACACCGGCGCGTGGCGGTCGGTGTACTCGTCGAGCACCCGTGGCGCGGAAGAGATCATGGTCGACGAGATCGCCGCGAAGCTCGGCAAGGATCCGGTGGCGTTCCGGCGGGAGTTCATCAAGAACGACCGGCAGCGTGCCGTCCTGGACAAGGTCGCCGAACTCGGCGAGTGGGGCAAGAAGATGCCCAAGGGTTTCGCGCAGGGTGTCGCCGTGCACGGCGAGTACAAGTCGTACACCGCCTGCCTGGTCGAACTCGACGGACGCGACCCGAAGAAGCCGCGCGTCACCAAGGCGACCATCGCGGTCGACGTCGGCAAGCCGATCAACCCGCGTGGCCTCGAGGCGCAGATGCTCGGCGGCCTGACCGACGGTATCTCGACCACGCTGACCGCGGGGCTGCACATCGACAAGGGCCTGCCGCTCGAGGGCAGCTACTCGCAGTTCCACTACGCGCGGCAGAAGAACTCGCCGATGGACGTCAAGGTGTTCGTCATGCCGGAGACGGGCGAGATCGGCGGCGCCGGGGAGCTCGGCGTGCCTGCGCCGGTCGGCGCGATCGCGAACGCCTACGCGCGGGCGACCGGCACCAAGCCGCGGAGCTTCCCGATCGACTTCCCGATCGACTTCGAACCCTTCCCCCGCTGACTTTCCTTCCCCGCCAAGGAGTTCCGATGCCCAACTACACCTTCACGGTGAACGGGAAGACCGTCACCGTCGACGCGCCCGCGGATCTGCCCATGCTGTGGGCGCTGCGGGACAAACTCGGCGTCCGCGGCCCGAAATACGGCTGCGGGATCAACGTCTGCAAGGCGTGTACGAGCCACCTCGACGGCGAGGCGTTCAATCCGTGCGTGACGCCGGTGTCCGACTGCTCGGGCAAGGAGGTCACCACCATCGAAGGCCTCGCCGACGGCGATGACCTGCATCCGGTGCAGGAGGCCTGGCTGGAGCAGGACGTCGCGCAGTGCGGCTACTGTCAGCCGGGGCAGATCATGGCCGCGGTGGCGCTGCTGAAGAAGACGAAGAACCCGACCGACGCCGAGATCGACGCGATCCAGAACGTCTGCCGGTGCGGCACCTACTTCCGGATCCGCGAAGCCATCAAGAGCGCGGCCGCGAAGATGTGAAACCCCGTCGGTGCGGCGGAAATCCCGATTTTCCGCCGCACCGGCGGAGCCCTTCCGGCTTCGACAGGCCACCTCCGGGCAAGTCGTGTTAGATGACGTCCCCAGGGATTCGACGAGGAGTCCCTGCCCCGGAGGACGTCCATGCACTACCGAACTGTGCTCCGCGAAGGCTCGGCCGCCGTCGTCGCCGAATTGGCCTTCGAGGTCGAAAAACAGCTGCCGAGGCTCATCGAGAGCACCGTCGCGCAGATCCGCGCCGAGATGCCGGTGTACCGCGACGCGCAGTTCGTCACCCTCGCCGAACTGCGGACCTCGGTGCGGAACAACCTCGAGTTCGTCATGCGGACCCTGCGCGGCACCGAGGAACCCGACCTCACACAGGCGCGGGCGACCGGGCGCGCACGGGCGTTGCAGGGCGCGCCGCTGCCGGAACTGCTGCGGGCCTACCGGATCGGGCTCACCGAGGTGTGGAACCGGTTCGTCGAACTGACCGCTTCGGGTGAGCATCAGGACCTCCGCGGCCTCGTCGCCGCGACGTCGGCCATCTGGGCGCTGATCGACGACTACGCCGAGGCGCTGACGACGACGTATCGCGACACCACCGCCGAAGTCATGCTGGCGCACCAAAGCAGACGCTCCGCGTTGGTCGAGGCGTTGTTCGCCGGCGGCGCCGCCACCGAGGGCACGCTGTGGGACATCGCGCGCGTGCTGGAACTCTCGCTCGACGGGACCTATGTGGTCGTCGCGGCGGAGACCCCGCGCGTCGGGCACGAACCGTTGCCCCAGATCGAAAACCGGCTCCGCGACCGGCATCACGCGTCCGCCTGGCGGCTCACGCCGGACCTGCAGGTCGGGGTCGTGTCGATGCGGGATCCGTCGGCGTCGCAGCTGATCGTCGAGTTGCTGCGGGAGAACCAGATCGGCCGGATCGGGGTCAGCCCGGTGTTCACCGGTCTCGGGAACACCTCCCGCGCGCTGCACCTCGCCAGGGTCGCGCTCTCCAGCATGCCGCCGGGGACGACCGGAATGGTGCAGTTCAACGAATCCCCGCTCGCCGGCCTCGTCGCCAGCGCGCCGGAGGCGTCGGTCCAGCTCGCGCACCACGTGCTGCGGCCGATCCTCGACCTGCCCGGTGACGACCGGAACGTGCTGCTGCTGACGTTGCGGGCGTGGTTCGAATGCCAGGGCTCCACGAAACTGACGTCGGAACGGATGTTCTGTCACCCCAACACGATCCGGCACCGGCTGAAGCGGATATCCGAGGAACTGGGCCGTTCGCTGACCGACCCGGCCGACATCGCCGAGCTCGGCGCCGCCCTGCGCGCGCTCCACATGTTCCCGGACACCTCTCATCTGCCCTCGCCGAGGGATCCGCTGCGCTAGGTTTCCCGCATGAACGAATTCGCCATCGGCGGAGATTTGACCGTGCACCGACTCGGTTTCGGCGCCATGCGCCTGCCGACCGAAACCGGCCCCGCGCGTGAGGCGTCCATCGCGTTGGCGCGAAGGGCCGTGGAGCTCGGCATCACGCTGATCGACACCGCGCATCTGTACGGCGGGGGAGCCAACGAGGACTTGCTCGCCGAGGCGCTGTATCCGTACCCGGACGACTTGGTGATCACCACCAAGGTCGGCGTGGTGCGGACTGGGGACGAGTGGAAGTACGACGGGCGGCCGGAATCCCTGCGTGTGCAGGTGGACGAGGGGTTGCGGCGGCTGCGCGTCGAGCGGATCGAGTTGCTGCAACTGCACCGCATCGACCCGGAAACCACGCTGGCCGATCAGCTCGGCGCGCTGCGGGACCTGCGAGACGAGGGCAAGATCGGCCGGATCGGGCTCTCCGAGGTCACCGTGGACGAACTCGCGCGGGCACGGGAGATCGTGGACATCGCGAGCGTGCAGAACCGCTACAGCCTCCTCGACCGCGAGCACGAAGCGGTGCTGGTCGCGTGCGAGGCGGCCGGGATCGCTTTCCTGCCTTGGCGTCCCGTGCTCGGCGCCGCGTCTTCCGCCACCGCCGCGATCGAGGCCGTCGCTTCGGAACTGGGCGTGACCACGGCGCAGGTCGGGCTCGCGTGGCTGCTCGCGCGGTCGCCGGTGATGCTGCCGATCCCGGGGACGGCGAGCGTCGCGCACCTGGAGGAGAACTTCGCCGCCGCCGAGGTCGAGTTGAGCGCGGAGCAGCTGAAGCGCTTGGGCTCGTGAGGTGTTTTGAGGGGTAGAGCGGACGGCAGGTTCCCAATGTCGCATCTGAGACGCTCAGCGACTCAGATGCGACATTGGGAACATCGGCCCCGCCACTCACGACGGTTTGACGGCCTCCACGAGCACCCGCCGCGAGTGCGCGACGAATTTCCCGTCAGTCTCGATCATCCGATGGAGTTCCGCGAGCTTGTCGCGGTACTTCGCCACCTCGAAGCCCGGCACGATCCAGATCACCTTCCGCAGGAAGTGCACCACCGCGGCGAGGTCGAAGAACTCCATCCGCAGTTTCGCCGGTTCGAGCCGCTCCACCCGCAGCCCGACGGCCTCCGCCTCGACGCGCAGCACGTCGGGTGTCCAGCCGCCGTAGTCCTGCGGGCCGAGGAAGAACTCCTTCAGTTCGCGGACGGTTCCGGCGCCGATCTGCTGCGACAGGAAGGTCCCTCCCGGCCGCAGGACGCGCGCGATCTCCCGCCACGGGTTCGCGATCGGATGGCGGCTGCTCACCACGTCGAAGGACTCGTCGGGGAAGGGCAAAGGTGCGTCGTACTCGGCATCGACCACTTCGCCGCCCAAGGGCGCGAGGGTCTTCCTGGCGACCTCGACGTTCGGCGGCCAGCCTTCGGTCGCGGCCAGGACCGGCGGCGGTTTCGAGATGCCCGCGAGCACCTCGCCGCCGCCGGTCTGCAGGTCGAGTCCTGCGGACGCCGCCGCCATCCGCTCACCGAGCAGCCGCGAGTATCCCCACGGCGGCCGTTCCTCCGTGGCCCGGCCTTCGAACCAGGAGAAGTCCCAGCCTTCGACCGGGACGGCCTCTCCCTCGGTGAGCAGCTCTTCGAAAGTCATGTCCGCAGTCTCAGCTCCCCGGCCGGATGGGGCAACGCGATTTCGGGTGTCATCCGGCGTCGGTCGAGCGCTTCCAGAGGTTGATGTCGGCCTCGGTGGCGTAGCGGTCGATCTCGGCCAGCTCTTCGTTGGTGAAGTGCAGGTTCTTCAGCGCGCCGACGTTGTCCTCCAGCTGGGCGACGCTGCTCGCGCCGATCAGCACCGACGTCATCCGCGGGTCACGCAGACCCCACGCGAGCGCGAGCTGCGCCAGCGTCTGCCCGCGCCGCTCGGCGATCTCGTTCAGCGCCCGGATCTTGCCGACGGTGTTCTCGGTGATCGTGTCCGGGTTGAGCGACTTTCCTTGCGCCGCACGGGAATTCTCGGGAACGCCGTCGAGGTAGCGGCTGGTCAGCAGTCCCTGCGCCAGCGGCGAGAAGGCGATGCAGCCCGCACCTTCGGCTTCGAGCGTGTCGAGCAGTTTGTCACCTTCGAGCCAGCGGTTGAACATCGAGTACGACGGCTGGTGGATCAGCAGCGGAGTGCCCAGTTCGCGCAGGAGCCGCGCGGCCTCGGCGGTCTTCTCCGACGAGTACGACGAGATGCCGACGTACAGCGCGCGTCCCGAGCGGACGGCGGTGTCGAGCGCGCCGACGGTCTCTTCGAGCGGCGTCTCGGGGTCGAACCGGTGCGAGTAGAAGATGTCGACGTAGTCCAGGCCCATCCGGCCGAGCGACTGGTCCAAAGAGGACAGCAGGTACTTGCGCGAACCCCATTCCCCGTACGGGCCCGGCCACATGTCGTAGCCCGCCTTGGTCGAGACGACCAATTCGTCACGGTAGGGCTTGAAGTCCGAAGCCAGCAGCCTGCCGAAGTTCTCCTCGGCCGAACCGTAGGGCGGGCCGTAGTTGTTGGCGAGGTCGAAGTGGGTGATACCCAGATCGAACGCGCGCCGCGCGATGTCCCGCTGGGTGCCCAGCGGCTTGTCGTCGCCGAAGTTGTGCCACAGGCCCAGCGAGATCGCGGGCAGTTTCAGGCCACTGCGCCCGGTGCGGCGGTAGGGGATGCTCTCGTATCGGCCCTCGGCCGCGACATAGGTGCTCACGGGCCCGATGCTAGCCGCCGGACGCCCTGGAGAAGAGGGTGGCGACGGCGCCCAGGTGATCTTTGAACGCCGAAGGGCTCTCGACCTCGAAGGGCACCCCGATGGCGGCGAGGATCAGGACGGGCCAGTCGAAGGTGTCGACGTTCATCGTCAGACGGCAGGACGTCTCGTCGATCGCTTCGAGTGCGCCACCGATGTAGCGCACGGCCGCCTCGACCTGTGCCTTCGGCGCCTCGACCCGGACCACCAGTTCGTACGTGGTCGGCCTGGCCTTGATCTGGGCCTCGACGAACTTGACCGCGTCCCCGCCGGGGATCTCCCGTGGCCGGTAGCGGGCGCCGGTGGTGCGCGGCTCACTGAGCCGGTCGACACGGAAAGTGCGCCAATCCACCCGGTCGAGGTCCCACGCCACCAGGTACCAGCGCCGACCGAGTGAGACGAGCCGGTGCGGCTCGACCAGCCGAGCCGACTCCTCGCCGCCGCGCGCCGCGTAGTCGAACTTCAGTCGCTCGTCGTCCCGGCACGCCTGCGCGATCACCGTCAGGCTGGCCGCGTTGACCCGGGGACCCGTGACGGCCGCCGGCGTCGTGTACGCCTGGAGCGCGTCGACCCGTCTGCGCAGCCGGGGCGGCATCACCTGGACGACCTTCGTCAGCGCCCGGACCGAGGTTTCCTCGATGCCCTCCACCGAACCGCCCGCCGCCGTCCGCAGGCCGACCGCGATCGCCACGGCCTCCTCGTCGTCCAGCAGCAACGGCGGCATGACCGTGCCCGACCGCAGCTGGTAGCCGCCCGCGACGCCGCGGCTCGCGTTCACCGGATAGCCCAGCTCGCGCAGCCGTTCGACGTCACGCCGCAGCGTCCGCTCGCTCACTTCGAGCTTGTCGCTCAGTTCGATCCCCGACCAGAAGCGGTGTGTCTGCAGCAGCGACAGCAGCCGCAGCATCCGCGCACTCGTATTCGCCATGAATCCAGGTTCGCTCCGATTCCGGTCAGAAAGTGGCCGGAATTGACTTTAGCGTTGTTCCCATGACGATGACACTGGACACCCCGAGCGGTGTGACCACGGAAAACGTGGAGAAGTCCTACCGCTGGCGCTGGCCCGCGCTGTTCGTGATCCTGACCGGTTCGGTGATGGAACTGCTCGACATGACGGTCACGAGCATCGCCGGTCCGGTCATGCGGGCCTCGCTCGGCGGCGGCACGGCGATGATCCAGTGGCTCGGCGTCGCCTACACCCTCGCGATGGTGTCCGGGCTGCTCACCGGCGGACGGCTCGGCGACATCTTCGGCCGCAAGCGCATGTTCCTGATCGGCGCGGCCGGCTTCGTCGTCGGCTCGCTGTTCTGCGCGATCGCGGTGAACCCCGAGATGATCATCACCGCCAGGGTGGTGCAGGGCCTGTTCGGCGCCGCGATGATCCCGCAGGGCCTCGGCATGATGAAGGAGATGTTCACCGGAAAGGAGCTTCAGTCCGCGTTCGGCATGTTCGGCCCGGTGATGGGGCTCGCCGCGGTCGGCGGCCCGATCCTCGCGGGCTGGCTGGTCGACGCCGATCTCTTCGGCACCGGCTGGCGGATGATCTTCCTGATCAACCTCCCGATCGGCGCGCTCGCCGTGCTGGCCGCGGTGAAGTTCCTGCCTGCCAACCGGCCCGGCGGTTCGCTCACCCTCGACATCCCCGGCGCGCTGCTCGCCACGACCGGTGCGCTGCTGATCGTCTTCCCGCTGGTACAGGGCCGCGAGTACGGCTGGCCGCTGTGGACGTTCGCGATGATGGCCGCCGCGGTCGTGGTGTTCGGTGTCTTCGCCTGGTTCGAGAAGCGCAAGAGCGGTCGCGGTGGTGACCCGCTGGTCGAGCCCAGCCTGTTCCGCAAGCGCAGCTTCCTCGCCGGGATGGCGACCGGCACGATCTACTTCGCGGCGTTCTCCGGCTTCGGTCTCGTCTTCACGCTGTACCTGCAGCTCGGGCTCGGTTTCTCGCCGCTCAAGGCCGGGCTGACCGGGGTGCCGATGTCGCTGGGGATGATCGTCGGGATGGGCCTGGTGCAGGTGGTGCGCAAGCACGGCCGCAAGGTGCTGCACACCGGCGCGTTGATCATGACCGCGGGCGTGGTCGCCCTGCTCTTGCTCCTCGGCCCGGAAACCGGTCCGTGGCTGATCGCCCCCGCGTTGCTGGTGGTCGGGATCGGCTCCGGGCTGATCATGGGGCCGTACTTCGAGATCGCGCTGTCCGGAGTGGAACCGTCGGAGGCCGGATCGGCGTCGGGCGCGCTGACCTCGCTCCAGCAGGTCGGCGGCGCGCTGGGGATGGCGCTGCTGGGCACGGTGTTCTTCGACGCCGGGACCGCAGACCCGACCGACGCCGCCCAGCGGACGTTCTGGGTGGTCGCGGTGATGGTGATGCTCACCTTCGCGGTCGGGTTCCTGCTGCCCAAGCGGATCCGCGACGTAGAGTCGGCCGGGTAGGCGATCGAGCTGGGAGGCCGCGTGGCTGGGACCGGGTACTTCACATCCGTCGAAGACGTGACGGCGAAGCTCGCCGACACCGGCTACCTGGCCTCCGCGGCCGTCGCCACCACGGTGTTCCTCGCGGACGCCCTCGGCAAGCCGTTGCTGATCGAGGGCCCCGCCGGGGTCGGCAAGACCGAGCTGGCGAAGGCGGTCGCGCAGGCGAGCGGCTCCCGGCTCGTGCGCTTGCAGTGCTACGAAGGCGTCGACGAGTCCCGCGCGCTGTACGAGTGGAACCACGCGAAGCAGCTTCTCCGGATCACCGCCGGCAAGGACGAGACGTGGGACGAAGCCCGCAACGACATCTTCGGTGAAGAGTTCCTGCTGGCCAGGCCACTGCTGACGGCGATCAAGGGCGACGAGCCGACCGTCCTGCTCATCGACGAGACCGACAAGGCCGACGTCGAGATCGAGGGGCTGTTGCTGGAGGTCCTCGGCGACTTCCAGATCACCGTCCCGGAACTCGGCACGATCACCGCCGGGCGCCAGCCGTTCGTGGTGCTGACCTCCAACGCGACGCGCGAGCTTTCCGAGGCGCTGCGCCGCCGGTGCCTGTTCCTGCACATCGATTTCCCCGACGCGGCACTGGAACAGCGCATCGTGCGGCTCAAGGTGCCCGGCGTCGACGACGCGCTCGCCGCGTCCTTGGTCAAGGTGATCACCGCGCTGCGGGCGATGGAACTGCGGAAGGCGCCGTCGGTCGCGGAGACCATCGACTGGGCCCGCACCCTGCTGGCGCTCGGCGCGGACAGCCTCGGCGAGGACGTCGTCCGCGCGAGCCTCGGCGTGATCCTCAAACACCAGGAAGACGTCGTGAAGGCGGACGCGCGGCTGGAACTCGGCAAGGTCCTCGACTCGTGAGCGGCGTGCCCGGCAGGCTCGTCGAGTTCGTGGAAGCGTTGCGGGAGCACGGAATTCCCGCCGGTCCCAGTGAGACGGTCGACGCCGCCGCGGCACTCGAAGTGCTCGGCCTTGCTTCCCGCGAGCAGATGCGGGAAGGGCTCGCGGCGGCGCTCGTCCGGCGCGGCGGCCAGCGCGCGGTGTTCGACGCGACGTTCGACATCTATTTCCCGCTCGGCGTCGGCGCGCCCTCGCAGGACCCGGTCGAAGACCTGGCGGCGCTGCGGGACCGGCTCGCCGCCGCACTCGCCGCCAACGACCAGACGGAACTGACGCAGCTGGCCGGGCTCGCCGTCGACATGCTGGGGGAGTACGGCGGCACGGCGGGCGCGGGTGGCTGGTCGGCGCACCAGACGCTGGAACGGCTTCAGCCGCAGACGCTCGTGGTCCGCGTGCTCGAAGCGATCCGTGCGGGCGCTTTGAGCGATTTCACTGACAGACTGGACCGCGACGACGTCCGTCGGCGGGTCGAAGGCTTCCGTGGACTGGTCCGGACCGAAGCACGCCGCCGAGTGTCGGAAGTCCGTGGCAGGGAACGGGTTTCGCGGCACGCCGTCCCGCCCGCGGCCGACCGCGTCGACTTCCTGCTCGCCAGCCGTGCGCAACTCGCCGAACTCCGCCGTGTCGTGCAGCCCCTGTCCCGCAAACTCGCCACCCGGCTGGCCGCCCGGCGACGGCGGCACGCGCGCGGGCAGATCGACCTGCGCCGGACGCTTCGGCGTTCGCTGTCCACCGGCGGCGTCCCGATGCGACCGTCGTACCGGCGGCACCGGCCAGGGAGGCCGGAAATCGTGCTGCTGTGCGACATGTCGGGCTCGGTGGCCGGTTTCGCGAACTTCACCATGCTGCTGGTGCAGGCCCTGCGCGACCAGTTCAGCAAGGTGCGGGTGTTCGCGTTCATCGACGCTTGCGACGAGATCACCCACCTCGTCGACACCGGCGCCGCCGATCCGGAGGACCTCGGCGCGCGCATCCTCGCCGACGCGGAACTGACCCGCTGGGACGGGCACAGCGACTACGGGCACGCGCTCGGCGAGTTCGTCGAACGGTACTCGGATGCCGTGGGCCCCAAGACATCCATGCTCATCCTCGGGGACGCCAGGACCAACGGCGGCGACCCGAACCTGGCGGCGGTTCGCGGGATCGCCGCCGCCGCGAGGCATACGTACTGGCTCAATCCCGAGCGGACGGCGTTGTGGTCCACCGGGGACTCCGAGGCGCACGCGTACGCGGAGGTCGTCGAGATGCACGAATGCCGGAACGTGCACCAGCTGACGCGGCTGGTGACCAGGCTGCTGCCCGCTTAGCCCGGACCCCGCCCCGCCGCCACCCTCAACGGGCAGGCTGCGCCTGGCTGCTACTTTCCGAGCGCGGCCTTCCCGTAGGCGTCGGCGTTGCTGAACACTTCTTGCCCGTACGCGGTGGAGTTGTTGTAGATCAGCACCGAGGTCCACCAACCGGCGGGTTTGCCGAGGTCGCCGCCCCGGGCGCACAGGTACCGGGCGGTCGTCATCGCGGCGTCGTCGATGTTCTGTGGATTCGGCGCGGCGCCGTCACCGTTCGCACGGACGCCGTATCGCTTCCAGGTGGCGGGCAGGAACTGCATCGGCCCGACCGCGCGATCCCATTTCGGGTCGCCGTCGAGGGCGCCCTTGTCGGTGTCGACGACCGCCAGCACGCCGGGGGAGCCGTCGAGCGGGATGCCGATGATCGGCGGCGTCACGACGCCGTCCTCACCGGCGCGGGAGCCGTCGTGCCGGGCGTGCTGGGACTCGGTCCGGCCGATCCCGGCGATGGTCGCCCAGGTGATTCCGCAGCGTGGCGTGGTCTTCGCGGTCTTCTCGGCGGCGTTCACGTACGCCCGCAGCGCGCGCGAAGGAATGTCCGTGTTCTCCGACACCTTCGCGATCCAGGCGTCCTTCGCGGGCTCCGCGGGTAGCGGTCCGGCGTCGCCGGGGATCGCCGAACGAGGGGCGGGTTTGAGGGCGGGAACGACGAATTCCGGTTTGACCGGCACCGGCTCGCGGTCGGTGAGGCTGACCACGACCCAGACGGCGCCTGCCACCAAGGCGCCCACGACCAGCAGCGCGAGCATCACGCAGCCGCGCGGGCCGCGCCTCTTGGGCGGTGGTTGCCACTGGTCCATGAGATCCAGTGCCGAAGGGGACGAAGCGGTCACCGGTTCCACGGTACGTGACTGTTGTGGAGAACTTGTGTAGCCCGCCTGCGACTACCGCAAGTAGGTGACGAATTGCGGGGTGCGATCGCCCCCTTTGCCCGGTTGACAGCGGTTCGGCCGGATGGTGAAACTGGTCCGCGTTAGGAAGGTTTCCTAACAAGGGCTCGCCGCGCCCCTGCTCCACGGAACGCAACGATGCTTCTGAAGGAGGCACAAAGTGGTACGCCCAAGATGGCGGGCGGCGCTGGTCACGGTGCTCGCGGCCGCCTCGGTCCCGATCTCCGCCCAGGCCGCTTCCGCGGCTCCCGTCCGCTACGAGTCCGAGAACGCGACGGTCTCCCGCGGCGTGGTCGAATCCAATCACCAGGGCTTCACCGGATCCGGCTTCGTCAACTACGACAACGTCACCGGCAGCTACGTCGAGTACACCGTCAACGCGGCGCAGGCGGGACAGCACACGCTGACCTTCCGCTACGCCAACGGCACCACCGCCAACCGCCCGCTCGACATCACCGTCAACGGCGCTCTCGCCGTCGACGACCTCGGGTTCGCCGGCACCGGCGCGTGGACGACCTGGCGCACCGTCACCACCACGGTGAACCTCGCGGCCGGCAGCAACAGGATCCGCACGACCGCCGTCACGTCGAACGGCGGGCCCAACGCGGACTCGCTTTCGGTCGAGGCCAGCGGTGGTTCCAACGACACCGAAGCGCCGACGGCGCCGGGTTCGCCCACGACGTCGAACGTGACCTGCGGCAGCGCGACCCTGAGCTGGCAGGCGTCGGCGGACAACGTCGGGGTCGCCGGGTACCGCGTCCTCCGGAGCGGTCAAACCGTTGCCACGACGGTGAATCCGCCCGCGACGGTGACCGGTCTCGCCGCGTCGACGTCGTACTCGTTCACGGTGGTCGCCTACGACGCGGCGGGGAACACGTCCGCTCCGAGCAATGCCGTCTCCGTCACCACGCCCTCGTGCGGTACCGGGACACCGGTGTCGATCAACGGAAAACTCCACGTCTGCGGCGTCAAACTGTGCAACCAGTACGGCAAGCCCATCCAGCTGCGAGGGATGAGCACGCACGGGATCCAGTGGTACAGCCAATGTGTGAAGACCGCTTCGCTGGACGCGCTGGCCAACGACTGGAAGGCCGACATCCTGCGTGTCGCCATGTACATCCAGGACGACGGCTACGAGAGCAACCCGCGCAAGTTCACCGACATGATGCACAACTACATCGAAGAAGCGACGAAACGCGGGATGTACGTCCTCGTCGACTGGCACCAGCTCGACCCCGGTGACCCGAACGCGAACACCCATCTCGCGAAGACGTTCTTCGCCGAGATCGCGCAGCGGCACAAGGACAAGGTCAACATCATCTACGACGTCGCGAACGAACCGAACGGCGTCAGCTGGGCGGACGTGAAGCGGTACGCCGAAGAGGTCATCCCGGTGATCCGGGCCCAGGACCCGGACAGCGTCGTCTTCCTCGGGACGCACGGATGGTCGACCTTCGGCATCTCCGACGGCCGCGACGAGAACGACATCCTGAACAACCCCGTCAACGCCACCAACATCATGTACACGTTCCACTTCTACGCGGCTTCACACCAGGACGAGCACTACGACGCGCTGGCGCGGACCGCGGACCGGATCCCGGTGTTCGTCACGGAATTCGGCACCCAGACCTACACGGGTGACGGCGGGAACGACTTCACGTACTCGCAGAAGTACCTTGATCTGCTGGCCGCCAAGAAGATCGGCTGGACGAACTGGAACTTCTCCGACGACTTCCGCTCCGGTGCCGTGTTCAAGACCGGAACCTGCGCCGGGAACTCCTTCACCGGCACTTCGATGCTGAAGCCCGCCGGTGTCTGGGTGCGGGACCGCATCCGCACGCCGGACGACTTCCCGACCGGCTGAGCCAGGACGCCTCGTGCCCGCTGTCTCACCGGGCACGAGGCGTTCTCCGGCATGGCAGACTCCGCCGGATGAACGCGTGGCTCACCAGCCTCATCGCCGTGGCCGGGACCCTGCTCGGCTCGACGTCGACCTTCTTGTTCCAGCGGCTCAACGCCGCTCGCACCGACCGATTCACCCGGGAAGAACGACTCCGCCAGGACCGGACGGAAGCCTGTGCCGATTTCGCGGGCGCGATCACCGGGCTCAGGCGCGGCGCGGTCAGTCTGTGGCTCTTGCGACAGCGAGCCACTGCCACCGACGAGGATCTGCGCGCCGCTTTCACCGAATCCGACGTTCTCGGTGCCACGGCCGACCACGCCCGCTTCCGGGTGGCACTGCTCACCGGCGATCCGGAGCTGGTGGCGCTCGCCGATGTCACCTTCGAACACTGTGCCGCGATCAGGGAAGCGGCCGATCATGCCGAACTGGCCGGTCACGAAGACCGGTGCCAGCGGGCGCTCGATGCCTTCATCGACGCCGCGGGGGCCCAGGTGCGCGGCGTCAGGCCAGCCAGGCGTCGATCTCTTGGTGGATCGAACGCTTGAGCTCGGCGGGCGCGAAGGACGCGTCGACGGACGCCCTGGCGAGTCCGGCGAGCGCGAGGTCGTCGTAGGCGAACGCCTCGCGAGTGCGCAGGAACTCGTCGGTCAGCGTCGTCCCCGTGATCGAAGGGACGTCGGTGCTGAGCGTGACCACGAGCCCGGCGTCGACCAGCCGGGGGAGCGGGTGCTCCTCGAACGACGGCACGAGCCCGAGCGTCACGTTCGACGACGGGCAGACCTCCAGCGCGATACCGCGTTCCCGCACCTCGGCGACCAGCGCGACGTCCTCCAGGATCCGGATGCCGTGGCCGATCCGCTCGCTGTGGCCCACGTCGAGTGCCTCGCGGATGCTGGCCGGTCCGGCGTCCTCGCCCGCGTGGTGGATCAGGCGCAGCCCGGCCTCTCCGGCCTCGTCGCAGATCCCGGCGAACGGCGCCAGCGGATACTTCTCCTCCCCAGCTAGGCCGATCGCGAACACCCCGTCCGGGGTGTACCGGCGTGCCAGGTCGAGGGTGAGCCGGGCGCGTTCGACCGGCCGGCGGCGTGAGTGGTCCAGGAGCATCCGCCAGTGGAGCCCGTATTCGGCCGACCCCGCCGAAAGTCCTTTGAGGACGGAAGCCAGCGGCATGTCCGGCTCGCCCAGTCGTTCGCCGTGCGAAGCCGCCGTGAAGGTGACCTCGGCGTAGCGGACCCCGTCCGCGACCTGGTCCTCGCAGAACTCGCGCGCCACCCGTTCGAAGTCCTCCGGTCTCCGCAGGCAGGATCGCAGCAGCCCGTTGTAGTCACCGAACGCGCGGAACCCGTCGAACACGGGTTGTTCCGGGGGTACGGCGACGCCGTTCGCCTCACCGAGGTCACGGAGCGTGTCCGGCCGGATCGTGCTTTCGAGGTGGACGTGCAGATGGGCCTTGGGCAGCAGCGAAAGATCCCGCATGAGCCCGAACTTAGCGGCCTCGGCCCTCGTCGCGCGCCCCGTTTTCCGTGCTCCGACCGGCGCGGGTATCCGAAATGAGTGATTCGGCGCGCTTCGGGGAACCCAGTGACCACTACCGGTCGTTGAGCAGGACACCAGACGACCCCGAGGAAAGGACCACAGTGCCTCTACTGCGGAAGTTGACCGCCCTGGCCGGCACCGCCGGGGCCGTGCGCGCCTACGTGCGGAAGAACCCCGAGAAGGTCTCGAAGGTCGTGAACAAGGCCGCGACCTTCGTCGACCACAAGACGAAGGGCAAGTACCACAGCCAGATCGACGGCGCGGTACGCAAGGTCGACGGGATGACCGGACGGCCGCCGCGCCGGCCGCACGAGCACTAGGCCTCGGCGAGCGTCTCGAGGATCTGCTCGCCGTACTTGGCGAGCTTGTTCTCGCCGACGCCGCTGACCGAACCCAGTTCCTGCAGCGTGGCGGGCCGTTTGGTGGCGATCTGGCGCAGGGTCGCGTCGTGGAAGATCACGTACGCGGGCACTCCCTGCTCCTTCGCCGCCGCGGCTCGCCACGACCGCAGCAGTTCGAACACCGGCGCCGCCTCGGCGGGCATGTCGGCGGCCGCGGCCTTCTTCGTGCTGGACCGCGCCGCGGCCTTGGCCGCCCGCTCCGGCTCACGCCGCAGCTGGACCTTCCGCTGCCCGTTCAGCACCTCGGCACTGCCCTCGGTCAGCACGAGCGAGCCGTAGTCGCCCTCGACCGCCGCGAGCCCCTGCGCCAGCAGTTGCCGCACCACGGCCCGCCACTCGGGCTCCTTCAGCTCCGTGCCGATGCCGAACACCTTCAGCGAATCGTGCCGATGCTGCGTCACCTTCGGCGTCGACTTGCCGAGCAGGATGTCGATGAGCTGCCCCGCGCCGAACTTCTGCCGCCGCTCGTTCTGCAGCCGGACGATGGTGGAGAGGAGTTTCTGCGCCGGGATCGTGCCGTCCCAGGTCTCCGGCGGCGCCAGGCAGGTGTCGCAGTTGCCGCACGGCTCACTCTGCTGCCCGAAGTAGTTCAGCACCTGCACGCGACGGCATTCGACCGTCTCGCACAGCGCGAGCATCGCGTTGAGGTGGGCGCTCAGCTGCCGCTTGTGTGCCTCGGACCCCTCCGACATGTCGATCATCTTGCGCTGCTGGACGACGTCCTGGAGGCCGTACGCCAGCCACGCCGTCGACGGCAGCCCGTCACGACCGGCGCGGCCGGTCTCCTGGTAGTAACCCTCGACGGACTTCGGCAGGTCCAGGTGCGCGACGAACCGTACGTCCGGTTTGTCGATGCCCATGCCGAACGCGATCGTCGCGACGACGATCAGCCCGTCCTCGCGCAGGAACCGCGACTGGTGCTTCGCGCGTGTCCGCGCGTCCAGCCCGGCGTGATAGGGCACCGCCGGAATCCCGTTCTCGACCAGGAAGTCCGCGGTCTTCTCCACCGAGTTCCGCGACAGGCAGTAGACGATGCCCGCGTCGCCCTTGTGCTCGGTGCGCAGCAGCTCCAGCAGCTGCCGCTGCGGCGAGTTCTTGCCGACGATCCGGTACTGGATGTTCGGCCGGTCGAAGCTCGCGACGAAATGCCGCGCGTCCTCCAGGTTGAGCCGGGACGCGATCTCGGCGTGCGTCGTCTTGGTGGCGGTGGCGGTGAGCGCGATCCTCGGCACGTCCGGCCAGCGCTCGTGCACCGCGGACAGCATCAGGTAGTCGGGCCGGAAATCGTGCCCCCACTGGGAGACACAGTGCGCCTCGTCGATGGCGAACAGCGAGATCTTGCCGCGATCGAGCAACCGCACGGTGGATTCGACCGAAAGCCGCTCCGGTGCCAGATACAGCAGGTCCAGCTCGCCGGCGACGAAGGCGGCCTCGACCCTGTTCCGCTCGGCGTAGTCCTGCGTCGAGTTCAGGAAACCCGCGCGCACGCCGAGGTTGCGCAGCGCGTCGACCTGGTCCTGCATCAACGCGATCAGCGGTGAGATCACCACCCCGACGCCCGGCCGGACCAGCGCGGGGATCTGGTAGCACAGTGACTTCCCGCCGCCGGTGGGCATGAGGACGAGCGCGT
The DNA here is from genome assembly GCF_046549005.1 of Amycolatopsis sp. lyj-108. Lineage (NCBI taxonomy): Bacteria > Bacillati > Actinomycetota > Actinomycetes > Pseudonocardiales > Pseudonocardiaceae > Amycolatopsis > Amycolatopsis sp. lyj-108. The sequence continues at coordinate 227,147 of NZ_JAJPWQ010000015.1, forward strand.
CACCGCCTGCGATGACGTGTTCGACGATGGCGTGCTGGTCGCCGCGGAAGTCGTCGTAGCCGAAGACGCGGTTCAGCGTTTCAAGGGCTTCCGAGACTTCCGAGGTACCGATGTCGGGGGCTGCCACCCGGACGATTCTAGGGGCGGGGTCCGACAGTCCACGCGCCCGCGCACCTCAGCGCGGGAACTCCCAGTCCAGCGCCCGGTTCGCGCCGACGACCGGCCGGTAGCCGCCGACGACCGGCACGAACCGTCCGTGCCACCAGGAACCGACGTTGCCGTCCAGCCCGCTCGAGACCAGCACGTCGCACATGACCTTCGCTTCGTTCACGACGGTTTCCGTGGACGCGAGGTGGTGGAACGGGGTAAAGCGAAGCTTTCGCCGGTGCCCGAGACACCGTCGTGCCGCAGCAGGAAGGCGACGAGTTCGGCGGGGAAGGCGACGCCGGTCTTCCGTTGCGCCTCGGCGGGGCCCTGTCCCAGGCGGCAGCCACTGTCGACGGCGCGCGTCGGACGGGTCGTGGGCGCGGGTGCGGCCGTCGAATAGGACGGCAAGCGAGGTGTCGTCGGCGGGGCCGGGTACGACTGCACTCCCTTGTCCCGACCACCGCGTTCCGTGACCGCGAAGACGAGCCCCAGCACGATGACGACGCTCGCGACGGCACGCCCCACCCCTTGCGCATGGGCCGGCCCTAGTCTTCGGCGGCCTTCCGGCGCTCGCGGCGGCCACGGGCGATCTCGGTGGCGAGCGCGTCGAGCGGCCCGGTCCAGAAACGCCGGTACTGCTCCAGCCAGCCGTCGATCTCCTTGAGCGGGCCCGGATCCACCGAGTACAGCCGCCGCGCGCCCTCGGCGCGGACGGTGGTGAAGCCGTTCTCGCGCAGGACGCGCAGATGCTGGGAGACCGCGGGCTGCGAGATCCCGAACTCGGCGCGCACCACCGTGGTCACGTCGCCGGAGCTCTGTTCCCCGCCCGCGAGCAGTTCCAGGATCCGGCGGCGCACCGGATCCCCCAGGACGTCGAACGCGTGCATCCGGCAACTATCACGGCCTGGGCTTATATAAGTCAAGGTTGTAAGGCAGGGGTCACCTCGCGGTGTCATGGTGGAGGGAGACGCAGGAAGGGGATTCGATGAAACTGGCCGAAGTGGTGGCCGACGGGTTCGGCCGCGTCCAAGAGGTCGTGCACGCCGCCGTCGAGGGGTTGGACGCCGACCAGCTGACCGAGAGCCCGGCTCCGGGCGCGAACACGATCGCCTGGCTGGTCTGGCATCTGACCAGGGTGCAGGACGATCACCTCGCCGACCTGATGGGCACCGAACAGATCTGGACCGCGCAGGACTGGGTGGGCCGCTTCGAATTGCCCTTCCCGGCGTCGGACACCGGATACGGACATCGCCCTGAGGACGTCGAGGCGGTCCGTGTCGACTCCGCCGAGCTGCTGACCGGGTACTACGACGCGGTCCACGAAGTGACGACGGCGTGGGCAGCCGGACTGGCCGAAGCCGACCTCGACCGTATCGTCGACGACGCGTGGGATCCGCCCGTCACCCTCGGGGTTCGCCTGGTCAGCGTGCTTTCCGACGATCTCCAGCACGCCGGGCAGGCCGCGTACGTCCGAGGGCTCGTACTCCGCGATACGTAGGCGAGGTGCCGCTCCACGACGGACGACGGGAGCTCAGCCTGCGGAAACACTGGGCACATGAGTATTTCCACAGTGCGGCGACCGCCGATCACGCTCACCCCGCGGTGGCGGAAACTCGTCCTCGTCGTCCATGTCGTTTCGTCACTCGGCTGGCTCGGGATCACCATGGTGAACGCGGTCCTGACCTTCACCTCCGTGTTCACCGAAGACGCCCGCCGTCAGCACGGGGCCATCCTGATGATGGACCAGATCGGCGGCTACCTGCTGCTGCCGGTCAGCCTGACCGCCCTGATCAGCGGGATCGTGCTCAGCGTCGGCACGAAATGGGGACTGATCCGGTACAAGTGGGTCGCGATCAAACTGGTGCTGACCCTGGTCGCCGCCGGGCTGACGCTGTTCTCCCTGCTGCCGGGGATCCGGGAACTGGCGGCGGCGGCCGAGTCCACTATGGACGGTACGTTCGTGGAAGCGGGACGCCGGGTGGACGGGTTCTACCCGATCATCGTGTCCACGACGATGTACGTGACCATGACCGTGCTGTCGGTCTACAAGCCCGGCGGCAAGACACCCTATGGACGCCGGGTGGCCGCTACGCGGGTTCGTGAACGTCAGCCGGCTTAGAACTCCTCGAGGGCTTCCTCGACTCGCTCGGCTTCGCCGCGCAGATCGTCCAAGACGGTCTGCGCGGCCGCGGTCTCGCCGTTCGCGGTCTCTTCCTCGAGTTCGGCGTCGGCGAGCCGCCGCCGGAGGTCGTTCGCCTTCTCGGTGGCCTTTTCGGACCGGCGTTCGGCGCGGGAGAGGTCGATCTCGGCCTGCTTGCAGGCCTTCGCGAGATCGGCGGCCTCGCGCCGGAGCCGGTTGAACTCCGCTATCCGTTTCTCTTCGCGCTCGGCCTCTTCTCGGGCCCTGGCGGTCCGCTCCTGGTCGGCCTTCTCCGCGGCCTCCCGTTTCGCCTTCCGCCGATCGTCCAAATGCGACACCGTGGCGGGCTTTTCCCGTTCCGGGGAGGGTTTGCGCTTCGGTTGCGGGGTGAACCCGCTGGTCAGCCACTGGTCGCCCGAGCTGTCCGCGCCGCTGCTCAGCCGCCCGGCCAGCGCGAGCGCCGCCACCTCGGGATCGGCCACGACGGCCTCGAGGGTCGCTTCGACTTCGCGGGTGACAGGTTCGCTCATCGACCGTTCGTCCCGCAGGATCCGGTTCACCAGTTCCTGACGCCGCCGGGCCAGCTTGCGCAGGTCCGCGCCGGCCAGGGCCGAATGCGCCTTTCGCAGATCGTCGCCCAGCCTTGCCAGCTCCGCGAGCTCGGGGGAGCCCGCCCGGCGATTGAGGATCGTGGCCGCGAGCGTGGGCTTCCGTAAGGCGCGGATCCGTTCGGCCAAGGCGGCTTCCCCCGCCGCTTTCGCCTCTTTCGCCCGTTGGTTGCGCACCGACACGAACTCGGCCGGATCGCCGGCGTAGAGCTCATCCGCGACCTGGTCGAAGTCCATCGTCCTCCGCAGGGTCAGTGGCCGGTCAAGGCCGATCAGGTGGCCATGCTGCCGCATTCGTCCGACGATGATCCCACGAGACCGCGGAGCTTTCACCTTTTCGGTGGTATTCGGTCACGCTCCACTTCGGCGTACCCGGCGGAACACGGATTACCCGGGGCCGGTCGGCCCAAGGACAGATCGGCATTTCGGAGGTGGTGCGGCCCCTCCAGCGCAACAACGATGAGCGGCAGGGGGAAGCCATCTGACGCTGGAGGCACGAATGTCCGTCACCGAACGCGCTCCCGTTTCGCCGCAGGCGCATTTCCTCGGCTCCGGTCCGTACCCGGAACATCGGTGGCGGGTGGTGCTCTGGTCCGTCCTCGCCGGATTCGCGCTGACGGTCATCTGGTCGGCGCCCTTTGTGGACAGTGTGATCGGCGACAGCGTCGCCAACACCCTCCTCGGTCACGACGCCAAGGAGACCCCGATCGGCGGAGTGCTGGCCGGGACGTTCTTCGCGTTCGTCTCCGGGCTCGCGGGAACGTTCACCGCGTGCAATATCGCCGCTTTCGGCGCCGTCGCGCCGCTTGTCGGCGGAGGAGCCGCCGGGCGACCGAAGTTCACCGACACCTTGAGGCCGCTGGGCTGGATCGCTGCGGGAATGCTGACGGTCTCCGTGGTGTACGGCGTCGTCGTCGCGCTCGTCGGCACGAGGATGCCGCAGTTCTCGACGGTTTCGTCGCCGGGTGGGCTCACCCCGCGGAACATCCAGTCGATGATCGTCTACGGCGTGATCGGGATCGTGTTCATCGTGCTGGGCCTGGCCTCCGTCGGCCTCGTCCGCAACCCGATCGGCGGCCTCACCCGCCGGTTCCCGCCCGCGCCGCTCGTGCTGATGGGCGCGCTCATCGGCGGATTCCTGATCGGCAGGCCGTTCCCGCTGTTCCGGATGATGTTCCGCAGCGCGGCCGAAAGCCACAACGTCTTCTACGGCGCCGCCGCGTTCTCCCTCCAGTCGGTCGGCAACATCCTGGTGATGGCGTTGTTGTTCCTGCTGCTCACCCACGGCACGGGCGGGCGGCTTCAGCGATGGATGCTCGCGAAATCCACCAGGATCGCCGTGGTGACCGGTGCCGCGTTGCTGGTCGCCGGCACTTTCACGGTGCTGTACTGGGATCTGCGGGTGCTGGGCCGGACCGGCGTCATCTGGTATCCGACCATCAAGTGGTGAACAGCCGCGCCAGCAGCTGTTCGACCGATTCCTGAAGGCACCTCGCCGCGTCTGCCCGGCCGGCGAGGTGTTTCAGCAGACCTTGCTGGAACAGGCCGTCGAAGAGCGCGTACGTCGTCGACGGGGCGAAATCCGCCGGCTTTCCGAGAAGTTCCGCATAGCGGGAGACGACCCGCCAGATCATCAGTTCGAGTGTCTCGTCGATGGCGAGGACCTCGGTCTGGAACAACTTCTCGAACAGGCTCTGGTTACGCAGGTCGTACCAGAGCCGGTGCAGCCGGGCGTTTTCCCGCAACGTGGCCGCCGTCGCGGCACCGAAGGCGCGCTTCAGTTCTTCGGCCGTTTCCGCGGTCTCGACCATCCGGTCGTACCGGGTGACGCATTCGGCCTTGTACTGCTTGACGCAGTAGGTGATCAGCTCGGCCTTGTTCCGGAAGTAATAATGCAGTACCCCGTGGGAGAACTCGGAGTTCTGCGCGATCTCCCGCAGGCTCGTGCGCGCGTAGCCCAGTTCGGACAACGTGACCAGCGCCGACATCGCCAGCTGCGCGCGTCGCTGGTCGAATCTGTCCACCCGGCGGGTTTCGTCACCGCTGCGGTCCGCCACGTCGGTCACAGTTCCCGGTTCCCGTCGCCTCGGGTGCCCGCCGGACACGAGCACGTCGTCGGATTCTAGCCCGGGAAAGGGTTTTCTTGCGCCCGACAGAATTCATTCGAGCCACTCGGTGATGAAATGGTCGCTCTCGTGGATGTGGACGGCTTCGTAGGTCTCCGGGCCGATCACGGCGAACTTGTGCGGGGTGTTCGAGGGCACGACCAGGACGTCGCCCGCGCCGCCCTCACGTTCGGCGTCGTCGATGGTGAACCTGGCCCGGCCGCGGACGATGACGAACGTTTCCCGGTACGGGTGCTGGTGCAGCCTCGGTCCGGAACCGTCGACGTCGGTCCGTTCGCGGATGATCGAGATTCCGGAGCCGATGTCGCGGCCTTCGACGTTTCCCAGGTTGTCGGTGGTCATTCCGCCACCTTAACCCTGGTCACACCCGTCACGGGCCTATTCGCCGCGGTCGACCACGAACGCCGAGAGGCCGACGAGCAGCGCTCTCGCCGGCCGGTCGGGGAGACCGAGCGCGAGGTCCCTCGCCTTGGCGGCGTATCCGTGGGCTTCGGCGAGGGCGCGGTCGACACCGGCGGAGCCGCGCAGGAGACCGAGTGCCTCCTGGCGGACCGCCGGATCGGAAACCGGCCCATGACCGATGATCTCGCGCAACCGCGCGGCATCGGGTCCCTCGTCGTCGAGCGCGTGCAGCATCGGCAGGGTGACGATGCCTTCGCGGAGGTCGGTGCCCGCGGACTTGCCGAGGTCCGTGGTGGACGCGGAGATGTCGAGGACGTCGTCGGAGATCTGGAACGCGACGCCGATCAGTTCGCCGTACTGGCCCAACGTTTCGATGGTCCGCTCATCCGCACCCGACACCTGGGCGCCGAGCCGTCCCGCCATCGCGATCAGCGAGGCGGATTTGTCGGCCATCACCTGGATGTGGTGCTCGTAGGGCGCGTGACGGCCACAGTCTTCGAACGGTCCCGTCGTTTCCAGGAACTGCCCGCGTACGAGCCTGCCGAACGTCTGCGCCTGCGACCGCAACGCGAAGTCGCCGAGCCCGGCACCGACCCGTGCCGCGCAGGCGAGCACGTAATCGCCGATCAGGACGGCCTTCTTGTTACCCCACAACGAGTTCGCACTGGTCACCCCATGCCGCATCGGCGCCTCGTCCATGACGTCGTCGTGGTAGAGCGTCGCGACGTGGACGAGCTCGGCGAGTACGGCCGCCGAGATCGCATCGCCTCGTCCGTCGCCGAACGCCGCTCCGGCCAGCGCCATCAACGGCCGCAGCCGTTTTCCGCCCGCGCGCACGAGATGGGTGGCGGCTTCGGTGAGATCCGGCTGCCCCGGACTGCGCAACACCTCCTGAAGTCTGTCTTCGACCAGGGACAACCCGGTGCGGAGTTCGGTGGCGAACTCCGCGTGCCGCTCGTCGGCCGGGTCCAGCCCGATTTCGGTGAGGATCGTGGTCGTGTTCACGACCTCCAGCATCCGAGCCGGACGGCCGCGACCGCATGCCGCCGGAGAGGGAGATCGTTCCCTCCCGGGAGGGAAACCGCCGGGTCAGAAGGGCGGCTCCGGACTTCCGGCGGTCACCGGCGTTCGTTCCCACGCGCCGTCCGACGGGGTGCCTCCCGAACTTCGGCCCGCCTTGTTCACCTTCGCCGTGGCATAACGCAGCGACGGGCCGATCTCGTCGACGTCGAGCTCCACCACCGTGCGTTTCTCGCCTTCCTTCGTCTCGAACGAGCGCTGTTTCAACCTGCCCTGCACGATCACCCTCGTCCCCCTGGTGAGTGACTCGGTCAGGTTCTCCGCGGCCTGTTTCCACAATGAGCAGCGCAGGAACAGCGGGTCGCCGTCGCGCCATTCCCCGCTCGCGCGGTCCAGCACGCGCGGCGTCGACGCGACCGTGAAGTTCGCGACCGCCGCTCCCGACGGGGTGAACCTCAGCTCCGGGTCGGTCGTCAGGTTTCCGATCACCGTGAGCACCGTTTCTCCGGCCATGGGACTTTCTCCTCGCTTCCGCGCGCGGGCCCGGCCGGGCCCGCTGTCGCCTGGGAAGAGGAGACCACCGGGGTACGACAGTTTCCGGCGGTCCGCGGCGGCCGGATGTCAGGAAAGGGTCGTTCAAGACGAAAAATGTCCTGAACGACCCTTTCATGACATCTCGGTGACCGTCCGATGTGGACCGATCAGTCCCTGAGCGCGTGCCGGAAGTGTTCGGCGAGGTCGAGCGCGACGGCTTCTTCCCGCGTGTACCAGACGTGGGCGTCGTGTTCCTCGGGATCGAGCACGACGTCTCGCGGCTCGTCTTCGGCGAGCGTGTACACCGTGGCGTGGATCCGCATCGGCTTGCCCGCGACGTCGTCCCAGCTGCGGGCGCCGCGTTCGCCGGTGACACGGACGGTCAGCCCGGTCTCCTCGGCGAACTCGCGAACGACGGTCTCGGCGGGCCGCTCGCCCGGCTCGACGGTCCCGCCCGGCAGCTCCCAGTGGCCGCCGAGGAAGGACCCCGGCCGCCGCCGGATGAACAGGATCTTCCCGTCGCGGATGAGCCTGCCGTAGGCCAAGTACTTGTCCGTCACGAGCGCATCTTCCCGTACTCCGGAAGCCGGTTCCGATTGAGGACCGAACCTGTCCGCAATGCCTCGTAACGTGGGCATCATGGAAAACACCGAGATCCGCCCCTTCCGCCTCGACGTCCCTCAGGAGCAGCTGGACGAACTGCACGCGAAGATCGACAGCGCGCGCTGGCCCGCCCCGCTCCCCGGCGACGGCTGGGACACCGGAGTGCCGGTGGCATGGCTGCGCGGACTCGCCGAATACTGGCGCCACGGTTACGACTGGCGCGCCGCCGAACGCGAGATCAACGGTCACCCGCAGTTCACCACGGTCATCGACGGGCAGCGGATCCACTTCCTGCACGTCCGCTCGCCCGAAGCCGACGCCACGCCGTTGATCCTGACGCACGGCTGGCCGGGTTCGGTGGTCGAGTTCCTCGACGTCATCGGTCCGCTCACCGACCCGAAGGCGTACGGGGGCGACCCGGCGGACGCGTTCCACCTCGTGATCCCGTCGCTGCCCGGTTTCGGTTTTTCGGGCCCCGTCTCGGATTCCGGCTGGACCATGCCGCGGATCGGCCGCACATGGGCGGAGCTGATGCGACGGCTCGGGTACGAACGCTACGGCGTGCAGGGCGGCGACCTCGGCGCTTCCGTGTCGCCGGAGGTGGCGAGGTTCGCGCCGGACAAGGTGATCGGCGTGCACGTCAACGGCGGACTGACGCCGATGCCCCCGATGTCGTTGTCGGAGGAGGAACTCGCTTCGCTCACCGACATCGAACGCGACCGCGTGAAGCGGATCGGCGCGTTCATGCAGGAGGAGTTCGGGTACATCGCGATCCAGTCGACGCGGCCGCAGACCCTCGGCTATGGGCTCGTGGACTCGCCGGTCGCGCAGCTGGCCTGGATCATGGACAAGTTCCGGGAGTGGACGCATCCGCGCCCGACGCTGCCGGAGGAGATCATCGGCCGGGACCGGTTGCTGACCAACGTCATGTTCACCTGGCTCACCGGCACGGCGGCTTCGTCCGCGTACGTCGGCTACGCGCAGGCGGAAACCTGGGGAGCCGTCGAGAAGAACTCCGGCGTGCCGACGGCGGCGCTGATCTTCGCGCACGACGTCGGGATCCGGCGGTACTCGGAGGACGCGCACACGATCGTACGGTGGACCGATGTCGATCGCGGCGGGCACTTCGCGGCGTTGGAGGAGCCCGAAATCCTGATCGGGGACGTGCGGGAATTCTTCCGCTCTCTCAAATGACGAGGACGGCGGCTTCCCCGAGGAAGCGGCCGTAATCGTCCACTTCGGACTCCAGACCGGCGATGGCGGACCGCGGAAGCGTGACGAAGGGCTCGACGACGACCTTCGTCCGCTTCGCGGTTCGCTTGGTGTGCCAGGTTCCGGCGATCCGGCCGTCGACCAGTACGGTCGGCGCGATCATTCCGCCGCCGGAGTTGACGCGCTTCGCCTCGGCCTGGTCGAGGAGCAGTTCGCGGTCGCGGTAGCCCAGCAGGTAGGTGTCGAAGGCGCCGAGCAGGCGGGGAGGACACGGTGGAGCGGAGAGGCCGGTCTCCGAGAGCGCGAAGCCGTGGCCGGCGGGCACGAGATCCAGCGCGGCGAAAGCCTTGCGGCACAGGCCGAGCGGGAGACCGGACCAGGCGCCGAAATCCTCGGCTGTCGCGACGCCGTACGCGGTCAGGTACCGGTGGGCGAGTTCCGCGTGCGGTTCGTCCGGCGTGTGGTCGTCGGTGACCCATTCGTCGAGGAGTACGTACGTCGGTTCCGTTCCGTCGTCCTGACCCCGGCAGAGCAGACCGTGATTCGCCGCGTACGCCAGCAGATGGGCCGGAGCCTGGGACCTCGCGTCGAGCGCGATGCCGTCGGCGGCCAAGCCGTCCAGGATCTGTTGCCGGGTGAGTGCCTTGCCCGGCAACAGATCCTGGAGCTTCGCGAGTGCTCGTTCGCAGAGTTCGTCGGTGAGCCCCAGTTGCGTGCGGCGGCCCTGTCCCGCCTGGACGTTGCGCGGACCGAACAACCGGTTCAACCAGCGGAGATCCGCCGTCGGCACCAGATGGAGCGTCTTGCGCATCAGCCAGGTGCGCGCCACCGCGCGGGACCCGTCGACGTCCGGCGCGGTCAGTCCCCGGCTGCGGGCACGGATCGCGAGCCGGGCGGCGGGAGTCGACTGCGCCTGGATCGCGGCGACGGACCTGGCCACGGCGAGCACGTCCGCGGCCGGGGCGGTCAGCAGTTGCGCGTGGGCGCGGACGGCGCGGATGTCGTTGTCGGACAGCGTCACCCGGTGACGATCTCATGGGCGTTCGCCGGTTCGGTGTGCACGACCGCTTCCGCGAGCCGCGGGAGGACCTCGCGCAGCCGCCGCTCGACCCGATGCGCGAGGTGATGTGCCTCGGTGACGCTCAGCCCGGACTCGACCGAAACCGCCAGTTCCGCGCGCAGGCTGTGGCCGATCCAGCGCATCCGCAGATCCCGGGTGCCGAGTACCCCGGGCACCTCGGCGGCCGCGCGCTCGGCGCGATCGACGTCGGCCGGGTCGACGGCGTCCATCAGGCGGCGGAAGACCTCCTTGGCGGCATCACGCAGGACGAACAGGATCGCGACCGTGATGGCGAGGCCGATGATCGGGTCGGCCAGCGGGAAACCGAACGCGACACCGGCCGCGCCGAGCACGACCGCGAGGGACGTGAAGCCGTCCGTACGCGCGTGCAGCCCGTCGGCGACCAGCGCGGCGGACCCGATCTCGCGGCCGACGGTGATCCGGTACCTGGCCACGATTTCGTTGCCCGCGAAACCGATGACCCCCGCCGCGGCGACCACCCACAGATGCTGGACCGGGCGTGGATCGAGCAGCCGCTGGATCGACTCGTACCCGGCGAGGAAGGCCGACGCGGCGATGAGCAGGACGACGAGCACGCCGGCGAGGTCTTCGGCGCGCCCCAGTCCGTAGGTGTAGCGGCGGGTGGCGGCGCGGCGGCCGAGCAGGAAGGCGATGCCGAGCGGGACCGCGGTCAGCGCGTCGGCGAAGTTGTGGATCGTGTCGCCGAGCAGGGCGACAGATCCGGTGATCAGCACGAGCACGAGCTGGGCGACGGCGGTGACGAAGAGGGCGGCGAACGACCAGATCAGCGTCCGGACGCCGCGTTTGCTGGTCTCCAGCGCGGTGTCGACGCGATCGGCGCTGTCGTGGCTGTGCGGGGTCAGCAAGTGGCGGAGGCGGCTCTTCCCCTGCCCGTGGCCGTGACTGTGTCCATGGCCGGTCATTCCTCACCTCACTGTTCTGATACCTGCGCAGTCATGCAGGTACGCAGGCAGAAGGGTAGCGGCTATCCTCCTGACATGCACGAGTCGGTCCCGGATTTCGAGATGCCCACCGAGGAGCAGGTCCACCTGGCCGCGGAGACGTTCCGGCTGCTCGCGGATCCCACGCGGATCAAGGTGCTCTGGGCGCTCCTGCAGGGCGAGTCCTCGGTCGCCTGTCTCGCGGAACTGGCGGGCGCGGCGCCGACGGCGGTCAGCCAGCATCTCGCGAAACTGCGGCTCGCCGGACTGGTCAAGGGCCGTCGCGAGGGGACGTTCGTCTACTACTCGGCGGCAAACGACCACGTCCGCGGCCTGCTCGCGCAGGCGTTGTTCCACGCCGACCACATCGATCGCGACATCCCGGCACTGCATTCGGCGGGGAAACCCCACCGTCCGGCGGCGCGCTGAATCCGGCTACGGTGGAACCGTGACCCAGTCCTCGTACCCGGCCGTCCTGCGGTGGCTGCTGTTGTGCGTGGTGGCGCTGGGGCTGGTCGGCATGCATCACGTCGTCGCCGAGTCCGGCCACGGCGCGGGGCATTCGGCCGTCGCGATGGCGGATCCATGTTGCGCGGACACGCCTTCGCACGACGACGGCGGACACAAAGGACTGCATCTGTGCCTCGCGGTACTCGCCGCGGCCGTGCTGCTGATCGTCACCTGGCTGCTCGTCCGGAGTGGACGGACGGCGGGGGCGACCTGGAAGTCACGCCGGGGCGGCGGTTCGGCGTCGGGCCGTGATCCTCCGCGCTGGAGACCGGTTCCCGAGAGATTGTCCTTCCTTTGCGTGTTGCGGGTGTGACAGGCGGGTTCGTCCCACCCTGCCCGAAACCGAGTTGAGGAAAGAACCATGACCAGCAGGAAACTGGTCGGGGTGGCCCTCGCCGCCCTGGCCTCCTTCGCCGTGCTCACCGGATGCGCGAGCTCCGACACCGCCTCCACCGGGCACGACATGTCCACGGTGAAGGCGCCGGATCCCCAGCAGGCAGGCCACAACCAGGCCGACGTCACGTTCGCGCAAGGGATGATCCCGCACCACGAACAGGCGCTCGCGATGGCGAAACTCGTCGACGGCCGCACTCGCAACGCGAAGGTCGCCGACCTCGCCGCGCGGATCCAGAAGGCGCAGGATCCGGAGATCCAGCAGCTGAACGGATTGCTGAAAGGCTGGGGAGTGGCGCCGTCGGGCGAGCACTCCGAGCACGGCTCGGCGTCCGGCATGATGACCGAGGAAGATCTCGCGAAACTCGGCCAAGCCAAGGACGCCGCCTTCGACAAGCAGTGGCTGGAGATGATGGTCGAACATCACGAAGGCGCGCTCGAGATGGCGAAGACCGCCCTGCAACAGGGCAGCAACGCCGAGGTGAAGGCCTTGGCGCAGAAGGTGATCGACGGTCAGCAGGCCGAGATCACCGAGATGCGCGCGCTGCTCGGCTGAGCCGGGACGGTGGCGCGGATCAGCAGGCCCGCGCCACCGCCTCCCGGAAATGCGAGCACTGGGTGAAGTCTTCGTGCTCGCACCCGAGAGCGCAGTCGACGATCGCGAGCGACGCCCGCGCGGCGGCGATACGTCGCTCGAGTTCTTCTTTGTGCTGCTTGAGGACCGCTTCGCGTTCACCGGGCTTCTGGAACATCTCACGGATGCCGTCGAGGCTCAGTCCCGCCTCTTTCGAGCGCAGAATGATCGCTATCCGGCACAGGTCGCCGTCGTCGTACCGCCGCCGATCGCCCGCTCGCGCCGGCTTGAGCAGGCCGACGGATTCCCAATGGCGCAGGACATGCGGCGCCAGGCCGAAGCGCTCCGCGACCTCGCCGACGCTCAAGGTGCTTGACTTCATGTCGCCATTAAGTCGGACGATTCCCGGTATGTCCATGTTGCAGCGGCTCGACGCCGCCGATGCCCTGCCGGGAGCCGCCGAACTGCGGGCCCGGACCTACGAACTGCTCCGGCTGGAGCCCGGTTCCGCGGTGCTCGACGTCGGCTGCGGTGCCGGCCTGGCCGTATCCGAGTTGTCTTCGCGGGGATTCCGTGCTGTCGGCGTCGATCTCTCGGCCGAGATGATCGAAGAGGCCCACCGTCGATCGCCTGGGTCCGAGTTTCTGGTCGGTGATGCTTACGCGTTGCCAGTCGACGGCGGGTTCGCGGGATACCGGGCGGACAAGGTGTTCCATGAACTGGCCGAGCCCGAGCGCGCTTTGGCGGAGGCGCGGCGGGTTCTGGCTCCGGGCGGGCGGATCGTGTTGTCAGGACCCGATTGGGAGGCGCTGATGATCGATTCCTCCTATCCGGCACTGACGCGCGAGATCGTGCGCGCCCGGGCTTCGGTGATCGCCGCACCCCGGATCGCGCGCGGGTTTCGACGGTTGCTGACCGGATGCGGGTTTCGTGAGGTTTCGGTGGAAGGGGTCGTCGGGTTCCTTGGTGGAGCTACGTTCTTTCGCGGGTTGGTGGACGTCGCTGTCCGGGTGGGGGCGGTATCTGGTGAGGAGGGGGAGGTCTGGCTGGCGGAGCAGGTTGATGGTGAGGGTTTTGTTGCTGTGCCGCAGTTTTTGGCCAGTGGTCGCGCTGGGAGTTCGTGCTGAGCTGCTTACGGCGTTGCCGGAAATCGGCGATGGCCGTGGTGTCTGTGTGTCGGATGTTGTGAGGTGGCGTTCGTGGCAGTGAGCCCCTTTGGCCTGCTCCCCTACGGCCCGGATCCGGGTGTGAGCGGTTGGCCGCCTGCTGGCCTGCGGAGAGATTCGCAGGGCACACGCACGGTGCCGCCGGCGCCGCGGCGGTCGGCGGCGATCCGGTCGATCGGCAGGAGCGTGGTCGAGCGAGTGATCTTGGTCGTGAACTCCTCTATCAGGAGCTTCGCCACGTACAGCACCTGGGGACCGGCGAACTCCAGCCTGTCGCAACCAGGTTGGGAAGTGCTCACTGCCTGACGGGTGATGTTCCGGGCGCGATACTGGCCTTCATGACTCCAGCGAACCGCCCGGACACAGTCCACTTGAGGGCGTTCACCGAGGCCGACCTCGCCTTTCTCGACCGCCTCTGCACGGATCCCGATGCGCTCGGCGAGTTCGAGTGGCCCGGATTCGGTGATCCGAGGGCACGCCGCAAGCGATGGGAGATCGACGGGTATATCTCCGCCGAGTCCGCGGCGGTTGCGATCGCGCGGGCCGACGACACGGTTGTCGGCATCGCCACCTGGAAGCCCCGTGGCTTCCCCTCGGGTGTCACCTACGAGATCGGCGTGGGGGTGCTGCCCGAGCATCGTGGACAGGGGGTGGGCACGGTGGCGCAGAGGCTGCTCGTGGACTACCTGTTCGGCCGCACGACTGCGAACAGAATCGAAGCCCTCACCAATGGCGGTAACCTCGGCGAGCAGAAAGCCCTCGAACGCCTGGGGTTCCGCCGGAAGGGTCATGCGCGGCAGGTCCTTCCAGCACGGCGAGTATGTCGATGTGCTCGTCTACGGTCTGCTCCGCTCAGAGCATTGTCCCGGAACGCCATGAGCACTCCTCCCAACCTGTTCAGAGTGAGGTGGGAAAAGGCTCACTGTTGTTGAGCCGGGGTTTGTGCCGTTGCCGGAAATCGGCGATGCCCGTGACGTCTGTGTGATCGGAAATTGTCGGTGGCCGGTTGTAAGTTCTGTGTGTGGATACGTCGAACGCCATTGTGGCGCTATTGAAGGAATTGACCGAGTCGGATGTGCTGGGGGAGGTCAATGGTTCGCTGGATGTGTTGGGGGATAAGGATGCTGTGGATGTCGCTGTGGCGGCGTCGGAGGGGATCGCGCGGTTGGAGGCGGTCCGGTTCCGCGCTATCGCACAACTGGGCCGTCATCGCGATGGTGCTTCGAGTGTGGTGCAGGAGGTGGCGTTCGCGTTGTCTGTTGTGGACGGTCACGCGGGTGCCCTGGTTTCCACGGCGGAGGCGTTGACCACCAGGTTGCCGCGGACGTTGGGGTTGATGGATCGTGGGGTGGTGGATGGGTTCGGGGCGGTGAAGGTGGCTGCGGCGACGTCGTGGCTGTCGGATGAGGATGCCCGGGCGGTGGACGTTCTGTTGGAGGATCGGTTGGAGGGGAGGAATTCGGAGCAGATCCGGAAGGCGGCGAGTCATGCGGCGTCGACCGTGGATCGTGATGGTGCTTCCCGCCGGACCGAACATCACCGCGCGGGGCGTCGTCTGGTGGTGCGCCAGGGTGAGGTGGGGGTGGCCTCGATCGAGGTGGAGGACGGGCCGGTGGAGAAGGTGACCGCCGCCTACACCCGGATCGACCGGGAGGCGCGGGCGCTCAAGACCGGCGACGAGCCCCGCACCTTGGACCAGCTGCGTGCCGATGTCGCCCTGGACCTGCTGCTCGGCGGCCAGGTCGGGAAAAGTGAACGGTGCGAGGTGTTTCTCTACATGGACTTGGCGACCTATCTCGGTGTGAACGAGGATCCGGCGGAGCTGGCCGGGCATGGGTATATTCCGGCGTCGTTGGCCCGTGAGATCGCGGCGGGGCCGGATACGGTGTTGCGGCGGATCATCACCGATCCGTTGTCGGGGCAGGTGCTGGATTTGGGTCGGGACCGGTATCGGCCGACTGCGGGGGTGGGTGAGTTCGTGCGGGTGCGGGATCGTGAGTGCCGAAGACCCGGCTGCCACCGTGTCGCGCAGGCCTGCGATCTCGATCATGTGGTGCCGTGGCAGTTCGGTGGTCACACCAATGCTGATGAGTTGATCGATTTGTGTCGGCGGGACCATCGGCTCAAGGACGAACCCGGCTGGGTCTACTCCCTCGCCCCAGACGGCACTCTCACCGTGACCACCCCAACGGGACAGACCTACGACAGTTCGCCTCCGCCCCTGCACGAACCTCGGGTTGCCGACGA
This sequence comes from Amycolatopsis sp. lyj-108, assembly GCF_046549005.1. Taxonomy (NCBI): domain Bacteria; kingdom Bacillati; phylum Actinomycetota; class Actinomycetes; order Pseudonocardiales; family Pseudonocardiaceae; genus Amycolatopsis; species Amycolatopsis sp. lyj-108. The sequence continues at coordinate 242,851 of NZ_JAJPWQ010000015.1, forward strand.
ACCGCCACCGTTCTGAGCTGTTGCCGGAAAACGGCAATGGCTGTCTCTGGCAAGGGTCGCCGCCTGCGGCGGTGCTGCACCAATGTGGCTATCCGCGTTGCCGCACTCTTCGACCCGGGAGGGCTTCTGAGCCGTCGCCGGGCAGAGTCGCGACAGTCCGCCTCAGCTCCTGCACGAACCCCGCTCGGTTGGCGAACACCGCATCGCCGGAAAGTGGCGACGCCCCGGCGTGGGCTTCAGCTCGCCACTGCATGAATCCCGCCTGACCGAAGGCCGTTGCCGAAAGACGGCAATGGCTTCCTCGGGCAAGCCTCGCCACCCAGGACCACGATGCGCCGCACCTTCGGCCCGGCAGCGAGGGGTACCCACCACCCAACTCACTGCAAAGCAACAAACGACCCTCAAACGCGGGTACCGAGCACCGACATCCCCAGCACCAGCTCGTTCGCCGGATCGCAGCCGAGGAGGTCCTCGACCAGTTCGTCGCGGAGCGCCGCGGTGAACGTGACGTTCAGGCCGAGCGCGGTCGCCAGCAGGTACACGGTCTGGCTGAGGTGGCCGACGTCCATCAGCAGGACCCGGTAGGTGCGGCTCACCGGGTACTTCCACTGGTTTCGCTCGATGACGCTGGTGTAGATCAAAAGCGCGCCGGCGTTGCCGGTCCAGTGCTGGTCGCCGGCGAGCGCGATCAGCTGGTCGTCGTCGATCTTGCCGTCCAGTGGCGTGAGGCCGTGCCGGAAACCGTCGTAGTGGTAGACGGCCCGATCGAGGCCTTCGACGTTCCTCGCGTAGACGTACACCTCTGTCGGGTGCCTCGCGCCGCCGGACGGGCTCGTCTTGAAGACGTTGCCGGTGGCGGGGATGTCGGGATGCGTTTCCGGTCTCGTCGGCCGGGCGGCGGTGAGGAGTGCGCTCAAGTCGCGCAGCCGCAAGGGTTCTTCGCCGAACTCGCGGACGCTTCTGCGCTGGTTCAGTGCGTCGCCGAGTCCGATCGCGTTCAGTTTCTCCGGTGACGGTTCGGGCAGCGGTATCGTCTCGTACTCGCCCGAAGGTCGCACCGGAGAAGGCGGAGGGCTGGCCTTCGCCTTCTCCAGCAAGGATTTCGCCGTCATTTCGCTGGTGGTGAACTCGGTCTCACGCAACGAGCGGGTGCCATAGTGAAAAGCCCTCGCGGACGTTCCCCAAGGGCCCCAATCCCGAAGGATCTCTTCTTCCCGCTGGTGCCGGTAAGAACCTTTGACCACCAGCACGTCGTACCGGATCATCGCTCGCGCGATACGGACGAGCCTTTCCCCGATCTCGGGATTCTCGTCCGCCGCGCGGACCGATTCCGGTTCTCGCCAAGAACCGAACCAGCGCAGGACGCGTTCGGTTCCTTCGGCGAGTTTGAGCTGGCGATGTCCGAGGTGGTCGTCCCAGACGACGTCACCATCGGACCAATAGAGCGTTCCGCAAGAGGAAACCCTTACCAGCATCGAATGTCTTGCGCCCCAGTCCCCAGTAATACTTTCCGAATACGTCAGGTCATTCAGCGTCGCGAACGGAAAGGAGGGCCGCCGTTCGGCGGCGGCTCGAACCCGCCCCAGGTGCTCTGTGCCTTGTACTCCGCTTCGAGCTCGTACAAGAACTCGTCGTCATCTTCATCGTGCATGCCGCCGATCCTCTCCGTGAGCGGTTACTCCGGTCAAGCGAATATACCTACGCCAACAGAGTACCGGAACAGAACGGCTAATTACGCCGAGTAATCAGTCAGGTGCTGTTTGAGTTCGCGCACCTCTGGCGACTCGGAAATGCCGAGATCGGTGTACAAGCGCAATGCGAAGCGGCGATGACGTTCCGCATTCAGTCGCTTACCGAGAATGTCGAACGCCGCCGCCATCTCCTTGTGAGCGATGGGCAGCATGCTGCGATTACCGGTCGATTCGAGCACTTCCACCGCGGTCGTGAACTGGGCGACCGCGAGTGCGGCATCGCCGAGTGCACGCGAATTGATACCGAGAGCGAGAAAGCATTCCGCCTCGAGATCGGGTGATTCGTTCTCGTGCGCGAGTCTCAGCGCCTCGTCGAGTTCCTCGGCGGCTTCGGGATAGCGCCTGTTCTCGGTGTGGATCAGCCCGATCCGGTGCCTGGCGCGGGCTTCGATGAGCACGCTGCCGTGGGCGTGGGCGGTCTCGCGGACCCAGCCGAGGTGTTCGATCGCCTCGTCCGACTCGCCTTTGAGCCAGTGGGTGACCCCCGAGTTGCCCCTGGCCCGGCACTGCATCCGGACGTCGCCGGTGGTCGCGGCCAGTTCGAACACCTCGTTGAACAGCCGGTTCGCTTCGGTGAACTCGTTGAGCCGCCACAGGGTCAGCGCGTACATGTGCAGGGCCTGGTACTCGAGGACCACGTTCCCGGTGACCCGCGCGGCGGACAGGGCGAGGGTCTCCAGCTCCCTGGCCTGCCGGTAGTAGCCGCGGTTGTCGAAGTAGCGCCACACCGCCGAGCAGAACGGCACGAGGTCCGAATAGCGCTGGTGGTTGTTCATCGCGACGGCCACCGGCAGCACGTTCTGCCATTGGGCGTCCATCCAGTGCGCGGCCTGGTCGTAGTCCGCGAAGGACTGTCCGTACTCGCTCTTCGGGACCTCGAGGCCGCCCGGCTCCTCTTCGGAATCCGGGTCGATGAAGTCCATCGCGGCCGCGACGGTGCTGCGGTAGTAGTCGAACAGCCGCCGCATCATCGCCTCACGCTGGTGTTCGGGCTCCTCGGCGAGCAGGAGTTCGCGACCGTAGCTGCGGAGGAGGTCGTGCATCTCGTACCGGTCCATCGACGGCTGGCGCAGGAGGTTCACGTCGACGAGGCGTTCGGCGAGGCGGCGGGCCTCGCCGAGGTCCACTTCGGCCAGCGCCGCGGTCGAATGGAGATCGAAAGCGGCACCGGGATGATGGCTCAGCCGGCGGAACACCCGGCGTTCGGTTTCGCTCAAGTTCAGATAGGACACCCGGAAAGCGCCTGCGACGTCGCGTTCCCCCGCGGTGAGCTCGCCGAACCGGTTCCGCTCGTCGCGCAGCTGCCTGGCGACGAAGTCGAGCGTCCACGAGGCCCGCGCGCGCAGCCTGCTCGCCGTGACGGCCAGCGCGAGCGGGAGGTCGCCGCACAGGCTCGCGACCCGGTCGGCCGCGTCCGGGGATTCCCGCTTCAGCCGGGCGGGGCCGACGATCCGGCCGAGCAGGTCCACCGCGTCGGCCCGGCTGAACGGTTCGAGGGACAGCAGTTCGGCGCCGTCGAGGTCCACGAGCCGGGTGCGGCTGGTGATCAGCACGCAGCAACTCGCCGAACCGGGCAGCAGCGGGTTCACCTGCGTCGCCCCGATGGCGTTGTCCAGCACCAGGAGCACGCGTTTGCCGGCGAGACAACTGCGGAACAACGCCGCGCGCTGCTCCGTCCCGGCGGGGATGTCCGAACCCTGGATGCCGAGCGATCGCAGGAGTGCTTCGAGCGCGGACCCCGGGTCGACCGGATCACCCGCCGGCGAGAAGCCTTCGAGGTTCACGAACAGCTGCCCGTCGGGGAACAGCGGGGCGAGCCGGTGCGCGGCGTGGACGGCCAGCGCGGTCTTGCCGACACCGGGCATCCCGTCGATCGCGATCAGCCGGGGCCCCGAGGAGGAGCCGTCCTGGCCGATTTCGAGGACGGCCCGCAGTTCCGCGGCGCGCCCGCCGAACGCGGGGAGGTCCGCGGGAAGCTGCGCGGGGCGGGGGAAGAGCGCCTTCTGCGCGTCGGCGTTCTCACGTCGCCCGACGGTGTCCATCCCGGCCCGGAGCCCGCCGACGCCGTACCGGACGAGGGCGCCGTCCCCCATCAGTTCGGCGTCGGCGCGCAGGATCTGCTGGTGCAGCGCGCTCAGTTCGGCGCTCGGGTCGACGCCGAGCTCCTCGGCGAGCGCGATCCTGGTCCGGTCGAACGTCCGGAGCGCGTCGGCGCCGCGGCCCGCCCGGTAGAGCGCCAGCATGGTGAGGCACTGCAGGGTTTCGCGAGTGGGATGCCAGGCGGCGAGGTCGTAGGCCTCGCGGGCCGCCGCCTCGGTCTCGCCGAGCCGGAGCCTGGCGCCGATCAGGAGTTCGCAGGCGGCGAGGCGTTCTTCGTCGAGCCGCCGCGCCGTCTGCTCGATGGCGTCGCCTTCGAGACCGTCGAAGGCCGGGCCGCGCCAGAGCGAGAGCGCGTCCGCGAGTTTGACGGCCGCCTGCGAGATCAGCCCGGCCGCCAGGAGTTCGGCGCCCTGGTTGTAGTCCGCTTCGAAGCGGACCGAGTCGAGCGAGGCGCTGCTGATGACGACGCGGTACGCCGAGCCGGTGGTGACCACGGCGGAGCGGGCCACGCCGAGGTCGTGCCGCAGCCGCGCGATCGCGTTGCTGACCTGGCGGACCGCGGTCTTCGGCGGATTCTCCGGCCACATCGTGCCGATCAGGTACGAGACCGGGACCAGCCTGCCCGCGTTGATCAGCAGAGCGGCGAGAAGACGCTGCTCACGACGCCCGCCGAGCCGGACGGGGACGCCGTCGACCTCGGCTTCGAGCGGGCCGAGAACGGAGAAGCCGAGTTGGGAGCTGTGGGCGGCGGTCCGGGGAGATCCCGCCGAATCGGGTAAACGATCAGCGGTCATATGCGACTATGTCGTCCGAGACCGTGAGCGTGCTCACGCACTACCTCCAGTCCGTTCGCCGGCTGATCGGCACCCTAGCCCACCGCTTCGGCCTCCAGCCAGGTCGGCGCGGGGCACGCCGTACGGCATTCGGCCTAACGGGCGCGTGCTCGGCTGCCCTGGAACCGGTTCGATTCTACGCCCGGCGGCCCCTGAACTGCGCGGATGCCCGGCGGTGGAGAGCCGATGTAATTCCGATGCAGGGCCTTGGAAAGCTGAAGACATCAGCTGGCGGGTCGGCGCGACGGGGCAGCGTGCCGAACCGTGTGTAGGGGCTCCGCGGCGGTTGGCCTTCGAACTGGGGGTGGCCAACCGCCCTGGTAGCCCTTTTCGCGCACAGGTTGCTCCCAGCCGAGCACGGCACACTGGAACAAAGAGGAGTGTGCCGTCATGAGTGCTCTTGGCTATCTTGTGGGCGTCCTGCTCACCCTGTTCCTGATCGTGCTCGTCGTCCGGATGGTGCTGGACTGGACCGTCAACCTCGCCACCCGGCCGCCCGTCTGGTCCTTCCGGGCGCGCGGGATCGCCCATCGGCTGACCGAGCCCGTGCTGGCGCCGGTCCGCCGCGTGCTCCCGCCGGTGCGGGCCGGTGGGGTGGCGTTCGATCTCGCCTTCACCGTGGTGTTCCTCGGGGTCGTTCTCCTGCAGTCCCTCGCTTTCAGCCTCTGACCAGGTGTGATCCGCCGCCGTCGCGGGTACCAGGTGGCTGGAGGAGAGGAGTGTGCCCATGCGCCCGGTCTGGAGCGGTTCGCTTTCACTCGGTCTGGTGACGGTGCCGGTCCGGTTGTACAGCGCGGTCGAGGACCATACGGTGCACTTCCGCCAGTTCCAGCGCGGCACCGAAGACCGCATCCGGTACCGGCGGGTGAACGAGCGCACCGGCAAGGAAGTCGGCTACGAGGACATCGTCAAGGGTTACGAGCTCGACAGCGGCGACTACGTGGTCGTCGAACCCGAGGAACTCGACGAGATCGCCCCCGGGCGGTCGAAGTCGCTCGACATCGAAAGCTTCGTCGAGCTGGACGCCATCGACCCGATGTTCTTCGACAAGACGTATTGGCTCGCGCCCGCGAAAGAGGAGTTCGAGCGTCCGTACGCGCTGCTGCTCGAGGCGATGAGTTCGTCGGGCAAGGCCGGGATCGCGAAGTTCGTCATGCGCGGCCGCGAGTATCTGGCCCTGGTCCGTTCCGGCGACGGCGTCATGGTGCTCAACACCCTGCATTTCGCCGCCGACCTGCGGGATCCCGCCGAGCAGCTGCCGGATCTCCCCGGCAAGGCGAAGGCACGCGGCAAGGAACTCGACATGGCCGTCAACCTCATCGACGCGATGAGCGATGACTGGCGGCCCGAGGAGTACCGCGACACCTACACCGACCGTGTGCGTGAGCTGATCAAGGCCAAGAAGAAGGGCGACACCATCACGCCCGCCACCGAACCCGGTGAGCCGACGAAGGTCGTCGACCTGTTCGAGGCGCTTTCGAAGAGCGTGGAGAGCGGGAAGGCCAAGAAGAAGTCCGGGGCGAAGAAGCCTCCAGCGAAGCAAGATCTCTCTTCGTTGTCGAAGGCGGACCTGGAGAAGCTGGCTCGGGAACGGGACATCAAGGGGCGGTCGAAGATGACGCGGGCCGGTCTGGAGAAGGCGCTCAAGGCCTCGTGACGATGCCCACCGCCGCCAGTTCGCCCGCGATGGCCTCGATCAGCAGCCGGACGTCCTCGGCCGCGGTCGCGTGCAGACCTTCGGAAACGATCAGCACTTCGGACGTCGTGGCGGAGACCGCCGAGTGCCCGCTCTGCCGGTTCGTCCACCGCCGCGCGTGGGCTTGACCGTCTTCGTCCGCGAAGATCACCTCGCCGGGGTTCGGCTGTTCGACCGTGCCGGCGAAGGTCACGTACTTCTCGTCGCCTCGCGCGTGGCGGACCTCCAGCGAGCCGCTGATCTTCGCGACGTCGAGCACCGCGACGGGAACGGCGTAGGCGACCGAAACCGCGTTGCAGAGGTCGATCACCGGGTGGATCCGGGGGAGCGAGCCTTCTTTCCGCAGCCGGCGCAGCAGTGACTCCGACGCGCAGCGGTACTGCGTCGGCTTCAAGCCCATCCTGGCGAACGCCCGCCGCCAGGCTTGGATCTCGGGGAACTCCGATTCGGGGCCATCGGCCAGCCGTCGTGTCGCTCGCTCGACGAACTTCTCCAGGTCGACCGGCATTTCCGGGGTGATACCGCCTGCCTGGATCGTGCCGACGGCGAGGCCGGGGTGAGCGGCGTGGATCTCTGGGTGGTGCTGGAGTCGCATGCTGGACCTGTCTACTGGGTGGTGAACGCGAGTTTGACGCCGAGCGCGGCGAAGGAACCGGCGAAGATCCGCCGAAGCCAGGCGAGCACGCGGGGCCGGGAAAGAACGTGGTGCCGCACGCCGGCGGCGAGGACGCCGTACACGCTGAACACCACGAACGTCGCCAGCATGAACACCCCGCTCAGCAGCAGCATCCGGGGGATCGAACCGGGCTCGCCCGCCGGGACGAACTGGGGCAGGAACGCGAAGAAGAACAGTGTCAGCTTCGGGTTCAGGACGTTGATCAGCACGCCGGAGGTGATCGTCCGCAGGGTCGACGCGGGTTCGGGATCGCCCTCCACGACGATCGCTTCCCGGTCCTTGAGCGTCGCCCAAGCCATGTAGAGCAGGTACGCCACACCCAGGTACTTGAGGATTTCGAACGCCAGCGCGCTCGCGTGCAGCAGTGCCGCGAGACCGGTGATCGCGGCGACCATATGCGGGATGATGCCGAGGGTGCAGGCGGTCGCGGCGATGACGCTCGCGCGTCTGCCGCGGGCCAGTCCGGCGGAAAGCGTGTAGACCACGCCGGTGCCGGGCGTGGCGACCACGACCAGCGTGGTGATCAGGAAGGCGATGCTCACGAGATCACTGTGCGCGCGGTTTGGCCCCGTGAACAGAGCCAAAGTCCGCCTGGTCCATTGGACCAATGGCTTGCGTGAGGCGGCGTGAGGGCTTCACCGGATGGAGTGGCATGATGCACGCTCGCACGTCGACGAGGAAGGCCTTGGTTTGAGCGCGCGCACTTCCCAGATGGACGACCTCCGGCTGGTGGCACAACCGAATGCCGTGTTGTGCTCCGAGCTTTTCGTCCGTCTCATCTTGTCGGACTGGTCCTTGCGGCCGTTGCTCGATCAGGCGAAGACCGCCGCCGCCAGATTGGTGGGCGCGCTCGTCGACGTCGCCGACCCGAAGGAGCCGCCGTTCCTGACGCTCAGACTGCGGTTGCGCTCGGACGTCCTGGTCATCGAGGTCGATCACGACGTGGACGGGCTTCCCGTGCCGACGCCCGCACCGGGTGAGCGGACCGGAGTGGCGCCGAGCGAGACCCGCGGCGTGACGTTCTGGTGCGAGCTGCCGCTGCCCGGTGGCCTGTCCGCCGGACAGGTCCAGCTGCCGCGGCGTGGCGACCGCCGGACCCTGGTGGACGAGCCTGTCTCCGGTGCGCCCGTCGGCGCCGATCCCGAAGTCCTGGAACGGCTCTTGACACGGCTGAGTGGCTGGTCGGGCTGATCCCGTGAGGGTGATCACCCGTCCGTGCGCATGACGATCTGGATCTTCGCTTGTCCTACCGGGTAGGCGCACGATCCGGGCGCCATGGACGGAGGAGGACCCGATGTCGTTGGGCGACAAGATCAGCAACAAGGCCGAAGAGTTCGGCGGTAAGGCCAAGGAAGCCGCGGGCGACGCCACCGGCAACGAGGAACTGCGCGCGGAAGGTCAGGCCGACCAGGCGAAGGCCGGTCTCAAGGGCGCCGTCGAGAACGTGAAGGACGCCGTCGGCGACGCGGCGGACAAGCTCCGCGACACCTTCAAGAAGTAGCGGCTCTTCCGGGCCGGGGCGGCGGACTTCCGCGCCCCGGCCCGCTTTTCAGCCGTGCAGTAGTACCGGCAGGCTGGTGAGCCGCGTGCCCTGGATGCCGCCGAGGAACGTCTGCCGGAGTTCGGCGTAGGGCACTGCGAGCCGGGCTCGGGGGAAGTCCGTGCGCAGGACCGTCGCGACCGCCCGCAGTTCGAGCTGCGCGAGCTGGGCGCCGACGCAGAAATGCGGGCCCGCGCCGAAGGTCAGATCCGGACCGGGTTTCCTGGCCGGATCGGTGTTGACGCCCTGGATGTCGACGAGCACCGGGGCCCTGGCGGGGAGCCGGATCCCGGCGAGCTCGATCTCCGTGGTCGTGAACCGCCAGAGGGTGAACGGGGCGGGCGGATGCTCCCGGAGGGTTTCGCGAACCAGAGTGCCCTCGGGGGCGGTGTCCCCGTTGAGAAGCCGTGAGATCAGGAAACCGATCGAGGCGTCGGTGGTCAGCTGCCCGGCGAAGATCAACGCGAACAGGTGATACCGCAGTTCGTCTTCGGACGTCTCGGGCGGGAGGTTGTCGCGCAGTTCCTTCGCGAGCCCGTTCCGGTTCGGCGTCAGCCCCGCGGCGGCGAGGTCCGCGATCGCGGCGATGGCATTGCCCTGGGCGCCCGGTGCGGGGTCGGACATGCGGCGGCAGGCGTCGACGGCGGTGTCGAGCAGCCGGAGCGGGATGCCGAGCAGGTCGAGCAGCACGGTGAGCGGGAAACGGGTGGAGAACCCGTCCATGAGGTCGACGGTTCCGTCGCCGAGTTCCGCCAGCAGCGCCTGCGCGATCTTGTGGATCCGATCCGACTGAGCCTGGATCCGTTTGGCGCTCAGGAGCGGAGCGTGTGCTCGCCGCAAGAGCGTGTGGTCCGGGCCGTCCAGTGTGGTGAGGGACGGCTGTTCGGCGGCGGTTTGTTCGAGCGCGGTCCACCCCTCGGGGGCCAGCGCGGGATCTTTGGTGATGCGCGGATCCGACAAGACCGCACGGGCCAGCTTCTCGTCGGTCACGATCCAGGCGCTTCCGCCCTCGGGCGCGGCCACTTCGACGAGTGGGCCGGCGGCTCGCAGCGCGGGGCGGACGGGATCGGGCTCGGTGATGCCGCGGGTCTTCGCGGCGAACGGATCGGGGAGCACGGGAACTCCTTCATGAGAAAGTAGCTTCATGATGAAGGTATATTCACGACCGGTAGGTTGTCAAAGCACCTGAGTCGAGGAGGGCTGATGGAGGACCGCGTCACGTCGTTGCTGGACGGCCTCCGGAGCTTCGGGGCGAATTACACCGAGTTCACCCGGCGTTTCGCGAACTGGCTCGGCCTGCACGCCACCGACGCCGCCGCGCTGGTGGAGATCCTCTACGCCGAAGACACCGGCTCCCCGCTGTCCCCGGCCCGGCTCGGCGAACGCATCTCGCTGACCTCCGGCGCGACCACGAACCTGCTGAACCGCCTGGAGAACCTCGGCTACGTGGTGCGCACCCGCGAGAACACCGACCGGCGCGTGGTGACCTTGCGCAGCGGCCCCGACATCCAAGGGCCCGCGCGGGAGTTCTTCGGTCCGTTCAGTGCCGGGCTCGCGGCGCTGGTCGCGGAGTATCCGGCCGAGGAGATCGAACGGTTCGAGGCCTTTCTGCGGCATCTGCGGTCCACAATGGACAAAGTGCTCGAAGAACAGGGGTAAGCCCCCGTTCGAGTGTTCTCGGCCCCCGACCAGTCCATGCCGCCCTCGGCGCCGAATCCCTCCCTGACGCCAGGGAACCGCGTAGCCGGGCGTCGGGTGAGGTGGAGGCAGCTTGATGGTCGAGGGTGTGCGGACGAGTCCGCGCGGAAGCGGCGGCACCGGAACGGAGCCTGCCGAAACGAGCTTGATGCAACGGGTCGCGGCAGGAGACGAACAGGCGTTCGCCGACCTGTACGACGTCGTCGCGGGACCGGTGTGGGGAGTGGTGAACAGGGTCGTCCGCAACGGCACGTTCGCCGAGGAGGTCACCCAAGAGGTCCTGGTGGAGGTGTGGCGGACGGCGGCGCGGTTCAAACCGGGCAAGGGGAGCACGCTGGCCTGGGTGCTCACCATCGCGCACCGGCGGGCGGTGGACCGGGTGCGTTCGCATCAGGCCTCGCTCGACCGGGACGACCGCGCGGGCAGACTCGATTTCCGGCGCCCGTTCGACGAGGTCGCCGAGTCGACGATCAGCAATCTCGAACAGCAACGGGTGCGCCAATGCCTGTCCGCGCTGACCGACCTGCAACGGGAATCGGTGGTGCTGGCGTACTACAACGGTTACACCTACCCGGAAGTCGCGGAAGTGCTCAAGACCGCGCCCGGCACGGTGAAGACCCGTATCCGCGACGGCCTGATCCGGCTGCGTGACTGCTTGGGGGTCGGGCAATGACGGCGGAACTGCACACGCTGACCGGGGCCTACGCCCTGGACGCCGTCCCGGAGGAGGAGGCCGCGGCGTTCAAGCGGCACCTGCGGGGTTGTCCCTCGTGCGGCCAGGAAGTCCGGGAACTGCGGGAGACCGCGGCGCGGTTGGGAGCGGCGATCGGCACCGCGCCACCGGCGAGGCTGAGGGAAGCGACGCTCACGCTGGTCGCCGGGACCCGTCAGTGGCCTCCACTTGTCGCTGTCGCACGTCGAGACGGGCCGTTGAAGACGCGGATCGCCCTCTGGGGTGCCGCGGCGGCGGCCGCCGCTGCGCTGGTGTTCGGCCTGGTCACCACGAACACCGAGCCGGTGACCGACCCCGCGCAACAGCGGCTCGCCTCGGTGAACGCGGTGCTCACCGCACCCGACGCGTCGACGGCCAAGGGCGCCGAACCCGGGACGACCACGGTGGTGACTTCGCGGAGCCACGGCAAGATCGTCGTGCTGGCGGGCGATCTGCCGCCGTTGGCGCCGGGCAAGGCGTACCAGGTCTGGCTTCTCGGCGCGAGCGGCGTGCATTCGGCCGGGCTGCTGGCGCAGGACGGTCCACATCGGACTCTTCCGGTCCTCGCGGAGCTGCCTCGCGGGATCGACCGGGTCGGTATCACCGCGGAACCCGCCGGAGGTTCGCGGACGCCGTCCACCCCTGCGGTCGCGATGATCCCCCTCGGGACGTGACCGGAGGGGGATCATGCGTGATCGGCCGCCGTACAGCCGAGTGCGGAGTCCAGTCACGCGAGTTACGTTTCTGATCACGCGAGTTACGTGCCTGAACACGCGAGTTACGCCTTCGCTCTGCCCGCCACCCCGGGCGAACGGGCTCGTCACCATGGGGCCAGGAGCGAAGGCGTCCTTCGTCGCATCGGACGCGGTGAAGGGAGCCTTCACCTCACTGCCGGCGTGATCGGAAGGCGAACTCGCGTGATTGGAGGCGTAACTCGCGTGATTGAGGGCGGATCACTGGAGGCGGGCGCCGGCCTTCGCGGAGAAGCGGAACTCGATGGTCGTCGGGAGTTCATCGAGGTCGAGTGCCTGGCGCAGCCTCGGCAGGCCCTCAGTGGTGATCCGCTCGCGGATGGCGGCCAGATCGCCGTCCTGTTCGGCGCTCAGCACCACGGCCAGCACCGGAGCGTCCTGGGCGCCGCCGAGCGTGGCGTGCGCGGCGTGGACGCCGGGGTAGGTCGCGACCTCCGCGGTGAACGGGTCGACCGCGGTGCTCGCGGCCAGCGTGGTCTGGCCGGTGTCCTGGCCGAAGCGCCAGGTGTGGGACTTCGGTTTGCGGACGGGCTGCGCGATGAGCCACCGCAGCACCAGCAGGCCGACGACCACCGCGCCACCGGCGACGGCGTACCAGACCCATCCGGGCGGCATCGCCGTACCGGGGACGAGCGTGGCGCCGGGGTCGAGCGGCGGGATCCTGCCGAAATGGGTGCCGACGGCGAACACGCCGCCGGCGAGCAGCACGAGCCCGGTCAGCACCAGCAGGGTGCGGTTCAGCCGGGCGGGACGGTTGAGGTCGGTCATGACGTGCTCCTGGTGGCCTTGACCCGGACCCGAACGGCCGGGACGGTGGCCGGGCCGATCTGGGCGAGACGGTGCTCGATGGCGGCGCGGACGGCGTCGGCGAGCCCCGCGGTGTTCGTCCGCGCGGTGGTCACCACCGAGACGATCCCGCGCCGCTTGACCTTCAGCTTTGCCGCCGAAACACCATCCACAGTGGACGCGGCGGTGCGCAGGGTCGACCGGTAGCTGCGCCGGGAGGCGCCGGAGTCCGGGTCGCCTTCGAGTGGCAGCACGGTCGGCTTCCCGGGGGCGATCGCGCTCACGAGGAGCACGAGGCCGAGCAGCGCGACCACACCGCCGGCGATCGCCGGAAGCGGATCACTCCACCGGAGGCCGTGCAGCGCGGACGCGACGGCGTCGTAGCGGATCCACGGGTTTTCCCCGAGGATCGTCTGCACCGCGACGGTGGCGGCGAGGACACATCCGGCGAGCACCACGACGGCGACGAGCACGGCCGGGACACTGCGGCGGGGGCGCCGTTTCATCGGACCCTCCTCGTTTCGGTCTCGGTGGAATGCAAGGCCGTCACGGTGATGTCGACCCGGGAGACGGTCAGTCCCGAGAGTTCGCCGACGCGGCGGATCAGATGCTCTCGCGCGGTTTCGGTGGTGGCGCGGACCGAAAGCGGGTACTTCACCGAGAGCCGGACGTCCAAAGTGGTCGTCGATCCGGTGACGTGCGCGCTCACCTTGGCGCCCTGGTCGAGGTCTTCGCCGCCGACCGCGATCCCGAGCACCCGGGAAGCCGCGCCGCCGATGCCGTCGAGTTCGGTGATCGCCCGTGCGGCGATCCGCTCGACGGCACCACCGGCGACCGTCAGGCCGCCGCGCCCGTCCGTTTCCGGCGCGGCGGCGGTCATGGTCGTCATGGCGATCAGCCCCTGTCGCGGCCGGCCAGGGCCGAAAGGTCGAGCTTGCCGTCGAGGAACCGGCCGACCAGCAGGCCGAGGGCGGCGAGGACGAGCACGACGAGGAAGGCGCCGAAGCCGCCGAACGCGCCGGCCACGCCGAGCACGAGACCGGTCAACAGGCCGAGATGGGTGGCGTTCATGAACGTTCTCCTTGCTGTGGGGGCGCGGACGGCGCCGGTGGTCACTGGACGCGGCCGGATTCGGTGGTCTCGTCGGCGTCGTCGTCGCCGGGGATGTGCACGTCGGACACGTTGATGTTGACCTCGACGACCTCGAGCCCGGTCATCTGCTCGACCGCGCCGATCACGTTGCGGCGCACCGATTTGGCGAGATCCGCGATCGCGACGCCGTATTCGACGACGATCTGCAGGTCGACCGCGGCCTGGCGTTCGCCGACCTCGACGGAGACGCCCTGCCCGGCGGACGCGGTGGCGCCCGGGATGCGCTCGCGCAGCGCGTTGAACGCCCGCACGGCGCCGCCGCCGAGCGCGTGGACACCGGTGATCTCGCGGGTCGCGAGGCCCGCGACCTTCTGCACGACGGTGTCGGCGATCGTGGTCACGCCCTGCGTGGAGACGAGGGCGCTGTTCTCGGCGGGGGCGGCGGAGTTCGAGTTCGGCTTGGTGGTCGTGGCGGTGTTCGTCATCGCGCTCTCCTGAAGTCAGGTTTCCGTTGCCTGCGGTGGAAGTTCTTCACTTCCACACTCCATAGACCCAGCGGCGCGAAGATCGTCACGACCCGATCGTGTGGTCTGGATCTCACCGTTCGTGGGTATGTCTTTCGGCCTAGTCCCCGCGGCCGACGACGGCGAGGTCTTTTCAGCCTGTCGAGGGTCGTGCGCGCGGCGGGTGCCGGGGTTGGATCGTCCGGTGTCCCGAAAGCAGGAGTTTCGAGTGAGCTGGAAATGCGTGGTGCTGTCGGTCGCACTGGTCGCCGGATGTACTGGAGGTACCGCGTCACCGGGAAGCCCGTCCCCGGTGACCAAAGTGGACGAACCGGAGCGCGAAGCGGCGCTGACGTCGTTCTACCGGCAGACCCTGGACTGGCGGCCGTGCGACGCCTTCCACTGCGCGAAGCTGACCGTGCCCGTGGACTACCGGCGACCGGACGGGCCGAAGTTCACGCTGCCGGTGATCAAAGCGGTGGCGACCGGGCCCGAGCGGCTCGGCACGCTGGTCGCCGGCGCGGGCGGCCCCGGCCAGTCCGGGGTCGCGATGGTGAAGGACATCGCGGGCACGTGGCCCGCCGCGGTCCGGGAACGGTTCGACCTGGTCGGCTTCGATCCACGGGGGATCGGCGGCAGCGAACCGCGGCTCCGCTGCGACACCGAGGGCGAACCCGCCTCGAAGGCGCCGGAGGGCTTGCCGCTGATCGGCGCGGAGGTCCCGAAAACGCGTCAGTACGCCGAGGCGTGCCTGCGCGGCACGGGGGAGAACGTGTTGCGGCACCTGGGCACCGACGACGTCGTCAGCGACCTCGACGTCCTGCGGGTGGTCACCGGCCAGGAGAAACTGAACTACCTCGGTTACTCCTACGGCACGCGGATCGGGCAGCTGTACGCCGACCGGTTCCCGAAGAAGATCCGCGCCATGGTGCTCGACGGCGTCGACAACACCTATCTCGATTGGCGGGCCGACACCGTGGAGCAGGCGAAGGGGATGGAAGACACCCTGCTCACCTACGCGAAATAGTGCGCTACCAGGACCAATAAACCGTGCCCAGGGCGGGACGAGAAGGAAATCCTCGCCACCGTGGACCGAGTGCTGGCCAAGGCGGACGAAGCGGGCGACGGAGCGGGCCTTCGCGAGGAGATCTCCGCGAAGCTCACTTTCCCGGCGGACTGGGCGGAACTGTCCGAAATCGTCCTCGGCGCCGCCGCGCCCGCGGAGGACTCGTCCGAAGAGCCCGCCGACGAGCCGGAGACCTCGACCGACACGACCGACGCGCTCACCGTCGTCAACTGCCTCGACCGTACCCATCCCACCGATCTGGCCGCCTACGAAGAGGCCGCGCGAGAGCTCCGCCGGGTCTCGCGGCTGTCTTCCGGCACGGAGGCGCTCGGCTGTGCCTTCCTGCCCACCGGGGCGGCCCCGTCCCGGACGGTCCGCGCGGCGGGCGCGCCGCCCATCCTGCTGGTCGGGACCACCAAAGACGCCGCGACACCTTACGGCTGGGCGCGGCATCTGCTGGGCAGCCTCGGATCTGCGGTGCTGTTGTCCAATGAGGACGTCGGGCACGCCGTCTACGGCAACGGAGCGTCCTGTGTGGACGAGGGGGTCAGCCGGTACCTGATCGACTTGACGATTCCCGCCGCTCCGGCCCGCTGCGCGACCGGACCCGTGTGATGCTGGGAGCGTGAAGATGGTCGACCGGCGGCTCGTCACCGTGCTCGGCGAGGTGCTCCTCGCCGGACTCGTCGCGGGCGTGACGATCTTCCTCGCCGATCTCCTGCCCGCGTGGGGCTGGCCGGAGGTGTTCTCCCCGTCCGCGCCGGTGCTGACCGCGGTGGTCGCCTGTGCCGTGGTGCTGACACCGGCGCGCCGCCGGTTCACGATGTCCGCGCTGCTCGCCGCGACGGTGCTGTTCGGGCTGTTCCCCGCGACCGGCGTGGCGCTCGCGGTCATCGCGTACACGGCGGGGACCCGGGGACGGCGCTGGCCGTTGTTCGGCGTCGCGGCGTTGCTCCCGGCGGCCGTCGTGCTGCTCACCCAGCCAGCCTTTCGCTGGCAGTACGTCCTCGTGGTGATCGCCGTGTCGACGGTGTCCTGCCTCGTCCTGCCCGCGCTGGCAGGCGCGATGCAGGCGCAGCAGGCCAGGCTGGTGGTGGCGTTGCGGGACCGCGCGGAGTCGCTCGCCGAAGCACGCCAGGTGACCAGGGAACGGGCTCGGCTGGAGGAACGTTCGCGGCTCGCCGAGGAGATGCACGACCAGCTCGGGCACCGGCTCAGCCTCATCACGATGTTCTCCGGCGCGCTGGAGGTCGCCGCCGATGGCAAGGACCCGGAGCTGCGGCAGGCCGCCACGCACGTCCGGTCGACGGCCAAACTCGCGCTCGAAGAACTGCGGCAGTCACTCGGCATCCTGCGGCCGGGCGGGGAGCCGGTCGAGCCCGCGGAGGCCACCGATGCCGCCGGTACCGAGGCGGACATCGCCGAGCTGGTGGCGTCGTCGCGCGATGCCGGCCTCGAAGTGGCGTTCGACTGGCACGGGGCCGACCTCGACGGGGTCCGGCCACCGGTCCGCCGGGCCGTGCACCGCGTGGTGCGCGAGGCGCTGACCAACGTGCACAAGCACGCCGCCGGGGCGCCGGTCGCCGTCGTCGTCGACCACGGCCCCGAGCTGGTGAAGGTCGTGGTGCGCAACAGCGCGGAGCGAATCGGGGCCGAGCGGCTGCCCGGCACCGGACGCGGGTTGATCGGCCTGCGCGAACGGGTCCGTCTCCTCGGCGGCACGTGCACCGCAGCGCCGGATCCGGAAGGCGGCTTCGCCGTCACGGCCGAGCTGCCGCTGCGTGCGGACGCGCCCCTCGCCGAAGAGACGGGCGAGGAGCAACCGGTCGCGGAGCCCGGCGGGCGGGCGGGCCGGATCCAGTCCGGGCTGATGCTGACGACCGGTCTGGCCGCGGTCGCCGCGTTGCTGCTGACGACGCTGGTCTTCGTCCCGCCGCTCACACCCGCCGACAGCCTGCACCCGCTCGACAGCGTCAAGGTCGGGATGACCCCGGAGGAGGTCGAGGCGTGGTTCGGGCCGAACGAACCCTCGGCGCAGGTCGCCGCGCAAGGTCAGGAGCCGCCGCTCCCCGACGACGCCTACTGTGTCTACACCTCGGCCGCCGACCCGCCCGACGCCGAGACCGCCGCGATCTTCCGGTTCTGCTTCGGCGACCACGGGCTGGTGGAGAAGACCTGGTTCGAGGTCCCCGTACCGAAAGAGGCGCCATGATCCGGGTTCTGCTCGCCGACGACGAACCGCTGCTCCGGGCCGGCGCGCGGCTCCTGCTGAACCAGGCGGGCGACATCGAGATCGTGGCAGAGGCCGCCGACGGCGCGGAGGCGATCGACGTCGTCCGGCGGCTGGCCGTGGACGTCGCGCTGATGGACATCAGGATGCCCAGGGTGGACGGGCTCGCCGCGGTGGAGGAGTTCGGCCGGGTCGCGCCGGAGGTGCGGGTCATCATGCTGACCACGTTCGGCGACGAGGCTTACGTGGCCCGCGCCCTGCGCGCGGGAGCGGCCGGTTTCCTGCTCAAGGACACCGACCCGGCGCAACTCATCCAGGCCGTCCGCTCCGCGGCCGGTGGCGACGCGGTGCTGTCACCCCGGATCGCGAAGCAGGTCATCGACCGGTTCCGCGACGCCGACGCGGCCGACGCCGACAGTGTCGCGCGCGCCCGCCGAAGGCTCGAAGCGCTGACCGCGCGCGAAATCGAGGTCCTGGTGCGGGTGGGGCGGGGGCTGGGCAACGCGGAGATCGCCGGCGAACTAAGGCTGTCGACCGGCACGGTGAAGATCCACGTCAGCCGGATCCTCGCCAAGCTGGGCTGCGCGAACCGGGTCCAGGCCGCGATCCTCGCCCACGACGCGGGCGTCCTGCGCGGCTGAAGGGACCCCTGGTCTTCGCACGACTTCTCTGTTAGGAAAGGTTCCTAACTAACTGGAGGCGATGTGCGCGGACGTGGACTGGCGGCGGCGACGGTTCTGGTGGTCCTGTGCGGCGGCTCGGCCGCCGTCGCGGACACGGCGACGGCGCGGACGGCGCGCAACATCATCTACATCCAGGGCGACGGCCTCGGGCTCGGCCAGCGCGACCTGCTCCGCCTGGCGCTCAAGGGCAAGCGCGGCAAGCTGGCGATGGACGGGCTCGCGGCCACCGGTCTCGTGCGGACGTCGTCCGACGATCCCGACGAGATCGTGACCGACTCGGCCGCGGCGGCCACCGCCCTCGCGACCGGGCACAAGACGCGCAACGGCGCCGTCGGCGTGGACGCCCACGGCCGCCCGCTGGA
Source organism: Amycolatopsis sp. lyj-108 (assembly GCF_046549005.1). Lineage (NCBI taxonomy): Bacteria > Bacillati > Actinomycetota > Actinomycetes > Pseudonocardiales > Pseudonocardiaceae > Amycolatopsis > Amycolatopsis sp. lyj-108. The sequence continues at coordinate 261,331 of NZ_JAJPWQ010000015.1, forward strand.
AACGATCCTCGAACGGGCGAAGCGGGCGGGGAAGTCGACCGGCCTGGTCACCACCGCGCAGGTGACAGGCGCCTCGCCGGCGGCCTTCGCGGCGCACGTGCCCAGCCGGGACTCGCAGAGCGACATCGCGAAGCAGTACATCGAGAACAGCCGCCCGGACGTCCTGCTCGGCGGCGGCGAGGACTGGTGGTATCCGAAGGGGAATCCCGGGCTGTGGCCGGACAAGCCGGGGGAGGAGAGTCGCAGTCCCTACGGCGACCTGGTCGAACGCGCGCGGCGAACGGGCTACACCTACGTGCGTGACGGCGACGAACTGCGGAACACGCGGGCGAACCGGATCCTCGGCCTGTTCGCGAACGAGGACATGGTCGACTACGGCCCGGACGGTGTCGGGAAGTACGCGCCGCGGGTGCCGCTCCATCAGATGGCGCGCAAGGCGCTGGACACCCTGTCGAAGAACCCGCGCGGCTTCTTCCTCTTCCTCTTCCTCTTCCTCGAGGAAGAGGGAACCGACGGGATGTCGCACGAGAACAACGCGCACGGCGTGATCGACGCCGGCCGCGCGCTCGACGCCACCGTCGCCGAGGTGATGCGGTTCGTCCGCACGCACCCCGACACGCTGGTGATCATCGGCGGCGATCACGAGACCGGCGGACTGTCCATCGAGAACTACGACTCCTCCGACACCGATCCGGATCAGGACGGTCCGTTCGACGTGCCGGGCTCGAAGCTCAAGTTCACCGTGGACTGGACGACCCACGACCACACCGGCTCCGACACCCCGGTCACCGCCGAAGGCCCCGGCGCCACCCGGCTTGGCGGCACGGTCGAGAACACCGATGTGCACTGGGTGATGCGGGCGGCAAGCGGCCTTTGAACCGGGATCCCTGACGGTCAGCCGGCTCGCACGGATGCCGGTGTCGCCGATTCGATCTTCTTTCCCTTGGCGGGCAACGTGGCCATGAGCACGGCCGCGCCGAGGAGGGTGGCGACCGCGATCCAGCCCGCGCCGACGTGCATGGCATGGATGAACGCGTCGTCGGCGGCCCGCGCGAGCGTGGGCTCGCCGACGGCGGTGGCGACGTGGCGGGCCTGTTCGGCGGAAACCCGCGCCTGATCCCGCACCGGGCCGGGTGCGTCCGCCAGCGAAGGTTCGATGGCCCGCCGGTACACGATCGACATGATCGTGCCGCCGACCGCGATTCCGAGCACGCTGCCGGTTTGCCGCACCGTGTTGGTGACGGCGGATCCCGCACCGGCCTGGTCCAACGGCAGGTCGCCGATCAACGCGGCCGTGACGGGGCCGATCACCATGCCGATCGCGAGACCCTGCACCAGCAACAGGATTTCGATCCAGACGAGTGGGGTGTGCAGCCCGAGGAACCCGTATCCGGCCATCGTCAGCGCGGCCATGGTCAACGCGGGCACGGTGACAAGGCGTAGCGACAGGCGGCGGACCAGCCGGGTGGCGAGGGGCGCCCCGGCGAGCGCGCCGAGAGCGGTCGGGACAGTGGCCAGACCCGCTTTCATCGGGGAGAATCCGAGCGCGCCTTGGAGGTAGAAGGCGTTGTAGAAGGTGATCGCGGCCACGGCGAAGAGCAGCAATCCGAGCGCCACGTTGCCGCCACCGAACGCGCGTCGCGCGAGCAGCCTCGGGTCAAAGCCGGGCACCTTGGCACGCAGTTCGACGAGTACGAAAACGGCCAGCAGAACCAGGCCGAGAACGATCGGCGCCCAAACGTCGGCACGACTCCACGCGGTCACCTGCCCCGCCCGGATCAGCCCGTAAGCCAAGGCCACGAGTCCGCCCGCCGACAGCGCCATTCCGGCGGGGTCCAATGGTCGCGGAACAGGGCTGCGGAAATTCGGAACCAGCAAGGCGAGCCCGGCGAACGCCAACACCGACACCGGGACATTGATCAGAAAGACCGAGCCCCACCGGAAATGATCGAGCAGGAACCCGGCCAGCACCGGGCCCGCGGCCATTCCGACACCGGCCGACGTCGAGAAAACGCCGATCGCGGCAGCGCGGGCGGGGCCGGTGAAGGTCCACATGAGGATGGCCAGCATGGCGGGCGTGATCAGCGCGCTGCCCACCCCTATCACCGCCCTGGCCGCGATCAACTGGCCCGCGTCGCTCGCGTACGCCGCCCACAGCGAGGATCCGGCGAAGACCGCCAAGCCGCTGGAAAACACCGTCCGGTGACCGAAACGATCGCCCAAGGCGCCCGCGGTGAACATCAAGGTGGCGAAGGCCAGCGTGTACGAACCGGTCGCCCATTGCAGTTCACCGGGATCGGCCCCAAGGCCGCGGACCGGGTCCGCGAGGGTCTCCAGCGTCGTACTCAGGACGGTGTTGTCCAGCCAAATCAGCAGCGAACACAACATGAGAACGGAAAGAATCAACCGCTGCCTGAATTTCGGCAGCGTCGCAGGCGTGGTCAATGAGCACCTTCGGATATCGATCGGCGGGAACTCGAGCGACCATAAGGAAACTCCGCGATGCTGTCAAACTTCGGTTTTCTTGGCGATACTGTTGCGGTTGAATGAATTGTATGCCCTCGGAATGATTTGTCATTTGAAGGATTTCATGCCTTCTGGAGGTCGCGATCGGGCGGCATTCATGCCGGTTATTGATCGGACTCCGCACTCCCGAGCGCGGCATCCAGACACGCGAGTCACGCCTTACTTCACGACCAGCCGCCGAGGACACAGCCACCCCGCCGTCACCAGGGACCACATCTGACGGTAGCGAAAGCCTCCTTCACTACCGTCAGAGTAGGCAAGGAGGCCCTCACTACCAGGAGAACGCCTGCGCAGGAGCGACACTGGCTTGCTCGTACTTGCTGTAGACGATGCCGAAGTAGAACAGTATTGACCTCCAGTATGGTCGAGGTCCGACCATGAGGCCATGACCCTCGAAGCAGACGAAATGCTCCTGTTCCGGAACACCATGCGGATCACTGACGGCCACCTGGAGCAGTTCACCGCCGCCGTGCGCGAAGCCGTCGACTTCGTCGAGCGCAACGCGCCGCAGGTGATGGTGCAGACGTTCGTGGACGCCGATCGCATGCTGGCCTACAGCTATCAGATGTACGCCGATTCGGACGCGGTTCTCGAACACTGGCGGATCTCCGAGAACCACATCAACGCCGTGTCGGAGCACTGCACGGTGGTGGATTTCCAGGTGCACGGCTCGCCGGACGAACGAGTGCTGTCGGGGATGCGGGGCATGATCGACGACGGCACCGCTGTCGTCACGCCACGGATCGCGGGCTTCGTGCGCCCCCTGAGGGACCCGCACGGCGCTGCATGACCCGTACGTGTCGGCTCACGGTTCGCGGTCCTGGACCCGGCGGGCGATGGCGAGTGCGATCGGCGCCACGAGCCAGCACAGATACGCGCCGGCGTCCTCGGTCAGGAACGAGACGGGAATGGAAACCCCGAACACCGCGGCCAGGCAGATGCTGCGCGTCAGGCTTTGGGCGAAGACCCGGGGCGGGCCGTCGGTCCGGTACAGGTGTTCGCGCCGGATCTCCCGGATGATCAGCGCGAACGACGCGGAGGCCAGCACCTGCACCGTCGCGTAGAGGCTGAATCGGAGTGGGAGGGCTCCCTCGGCGGTGATCACCCGCGTCGCGAACGGCATCAGGACCTGCATGAACAGCCATCCCAGGGTGAGGCTGATCAGGCGGCCGTTCAGCGAGCGGACGTAGGGGAAGATCTCGTGGTGGGCGCGCCAGTGGGCGGAGATCACCGCGAAGCTGAGCGCGAAGGCGATGTACTCCTTGCCGTGGGCCGAAATCGAGCTCAGCATGGCGGCGGTGGTGTCGCCGTGGGGGATCGGGAGATCCAGTGCCAGCAAGGTGAGCGCGATCGCGATCACCGCGTCGACGAAGGTGGTGAGCCGCTCGGCGGCGGCCTTCCCGATCGCGTGGTCGGTCTGTGTCGTCATGGTGAGCTCCCGTGGTCTCAGGCGGCGATTGCCGCGGCCGGTCGTGGGAGGTTCGCGAGTCGCCGGGATCGCACGGCCAGGATGATCATGACCGCCGGGATCGCGATGTCGTTGACGAGGACTCCGCCGGTGTTGCCGGGAGCGTGGTCACCGCCCGCGAACCATTGGTAGACGTGGCCGATCGCGGCTCCCCAGAGGAACATCCCGCCGCCGATGCCGATGGTGATGCGTTCGCGCGCGGACGCCGAGGCGGCCCGGAAGCCCATGACGGCCAGTGCGAGGTTGGCGAAGGCGATCTCGAACATGAACGGCGTCCGGTCGAAGCCGATCGCCGTGGCCATGACGTCCGGGAAGGCGAGGAAAGCGACCGTCATCCACAGGCTGCCGCAGCCGAAGGCGCCGATGGCCCACCAGCGCTGCCAGATCTCGAGCCGTTCCTCGGGTGACGTCGCGTGGCGGGCGCGGAGGAAGGCTCCGGCGGCGGGCACGACGATCCAGACCAGCGGGAAGGCGGATTGGGCGAGGTAGGAGAAGGTGTCCATGAGCTCAGTCTTACCTAGTTAATATTAACTAGTCAACACTCTGGTATGGTGAGGTCGTGGATGACGGACTCGCAGACCTGCTGCACCGCGTGGTCATGCTGATGGGCGAAGCGGCCCGTCGGCGTGCCGATGACTCCGGCGGGTTGACCTACAGCCAGATACGGCTTCTTGGCACGCTCGAGGACATCGAGCCGACGACGCAGCACCGGCTCGCTCAGGCGCTGTCGGTCTCCGACCCGGCGATCAGCCGGGCCCTGCGGCCACTCGAAGCGGACGGTCTGGTGCGGATCACCGTCGACCCCGAACACGCGCGGCGGCGGCTGGTCCGGCTCACCGATCCCGGCCGGAAAGCCTTCCATGCCGCGGGAAAGCCGCTCTACGACGAGTTCCGTGAGGGACTCGTCGCGGCCGGCTTTCCTTACGAGCGCTACCTCGAAGACACCCTTCGGCTGGCGGAAATCCTCACACCCGACTGAGTCCGCTGCCGGGCACGTGTTGCCGCGCGACTCAGATGGTGGTGATTCCGGCGCTCAGAGCCAGGGCCGCGGCTTCACCGCGTGAGGTGACGTCCAGCTTCTTCAGCAGGCCGGTGACATGGAACTTGACCGTGCTTTCGGTGATCCCGAGCGCGTCGGCGATGGACTTGTTGCGCTGCCCCCGGGCGACCAGCCGCAGCACTTCGAGTTCGCGGCGGTTGAGATTCGACGGCAGCGTCTCGTCGGTCCGGCCCGCGGCCGGTTCGAAGGGGACGCTGATGGCGACGTGGCTTCCCCACTCGGGGAGGGCGTCGATCCGGACGGTGGCGCCGAGGGTCTTCGCGCGTCCGTCGAGTTGCAGGCGCAGGTCGGCGCTGTCGAGGCTGCCCGGTCCCTGATCGCGGACGTCGAGGTGCAGCGCGGTGCTGTCGGTCGACCAGGCGACCCGGAGGCGGGTCAGCTCGGGTTGGCTGGTGAAGGCCAGCACCGCCGTGCAGGTCATCGCGCGGGCGGCGTGGGCGATCTCGCCGGGTATCGGCCGCCCGTTCTTCGGCGGGGCGACGAAGTCCAGCCGCGCGTCGTGGTGGCGCAGCATTTGCCGGATTTCCCGCCGCAGCCTGCCGAACGCGGTGTGCGCGGGCTCTTCGGACTGGGCGAGATCGGTCTTCTGGGCCGATCGGAGCGCCACCAGTGCGGCCGAGGCGGAGTCGGTCGCGGCGAGCCGGGCGCGGTGGTCGTCCAGCCGGGAAGACCGCAGTGTGGTGAGGATCGTGACGAGCGCGGTTTCGTGCGCGGCGGCCATTTCGGCGATCGTCCTGGCGCGTTCGCTGGAGGCCGCGCGGGATTCGGCGAGGTAGTCGGGGCTGGCCTGCGTCACCTGCTGGCGGATCGAGGTCGCGACGACACCGAAGACCTCGGCCAGGGAAGCGGGTTGCGGGAAGCGGGTCCGGCTCGACCGGGGGACGAGCGCGAGCAGGGTGCCGATCGGGTCCTGCACGGCCCAAACGGTCCGGGTGGCGCCGCCGAGAGTGGCCGTCGTGGTCAGCTGATGGCCGGGCGGCACACTCGCTTTGAGCGCTTCGAGTTCGGCGATGGTGATCTTGTCGGTGATCTCCCTGGCGCCGGTGACCTTGCGCGGCCGCCCGGTGCACTCCCGGGTGAAGATGACCAGAGCCTGATGCGGCCAGCCGTCGGCGAGGAAGCGCGAGAACCGGTCGGCGATTTCGCGCAACGGGCCTTCGATGACGTCGCGTAGCGCGGTCAGGTCGGCGGAGTCGGGCATCCAGCGAGCCTAGCCGCAGGATTACCTGGTCGAAAGGACAGGATCCACTGGACCGATGACCAGGTCGCTTCCGCGGCTTCCCGGCTTAGCCTCACGTGAAGCATGCGTCGACGCGCATGCCTGTGTTGCCGAACGGCGGAGGAAACAGGGAATGTCACAGCAGGTGCGCGGAGTGATCGCCAGGTCCCGGAACGCTCCGGTGGAGCTGACGGACATCGTGATCCCGGATCCGGGCCCCGGCGAGGTCGTCGTGTCGATCGCGTCCTGCGGGGTCTGCCACACCGATCTGACCTACCGCGACGGCGGCATCAACGACGAGTTCCCGTTCCTGCTCGGTCACGAGGCCGCGGGCACCGTGGAGAGCGTCGGCGACGGCGTGGATTCCGTACGACCGGGGGATTTCGTCGTCCTCAACTGGCGTGCGGTGTGCGGACAGTGCCGGGCCTGCAAGCGCGGACGTCCGCAGTACTGCTTCGACACCTTCAACGCGACACAGAAGATGACGCTGACCGACGGCACCGAGCTGACCCCGGCACTGGGCATCGGCGCGTTCGCGGACAAGACGCTCGTCCACGCCGGACAGTGCACCAAGGTGGACCCCGCCGCGGATCCGGCCGTCGCGGGCCTGCTCGGCTGCGGCGTGATGGCCGGACTCGGCGCGGCGGTCAACACCGGCGCCGTCGGCCGCGGGGATTCGGTCGCGGTCATCGGCTGCGGGGGAGTCGGCGACGCCGCCGTCGTCGGGGCCCGGCTGGCAGGTGCGGGCACGATCATCGCGGTCGACCGCGACCAGCGGAAACTCGAGTGGGCCCGTGAACTCGGCGCGACCCACACCGTCAACGCCTCCGACACCGACACGGTCACCGCGATCCAGGAACTGACCGGCGGTTTCGGCGCCGACGTCGTCATCGACGCGGTCGGCCGCCCGGAGACGTGGAAGGCCGCCTTCTACGCACGTGACCTGGCGGGCACGGTGGTCCTGGTCGGCGTCCCGACGCCGGACATGCGCCTGGAGATGCCGCTGATCGACTTCTTCTCCCGCGGCGGCGCGCTGAAGTCGTCCTGGTACGGCGATTGCCTGCCGGAGCGGGACTTCCCGATGCTGATCGACCTGTATCTGCAGGGCCGGTTGCCGCTGGAGCGGTTCGTGACCGAGCGGATCCCGCTCGACGGGGTCGAGAAGGCCTTCGACGCCATGCACGCCGGCGAGGTCCTGCGTTCGGTGGTGATCCTGTGAGCGGGAACCTGCGGATCGAACGCGTCGTCACCGCCGGGGTCTTCGAACTCGACGGCGGGAGCTGGGACGTCGACAACAACGTCTGGCTCGTCGGGGACGACGACGAGGTCGTGATCGTGGACGCCGCGCACGACGAGAAGACCATCACCGAGGCCGTGGGCGGCCGTGACGTGGTCGCCGTCGTCTGCACCCACGGGCACAACGACCACGTCACCGTCGCTCCGATGCTGAGCGAACACCTGCACGCCCCGGTCGTGCTGCATCCGGGGGACCAGGAGCTGTGGGAGATGACCCACCCCGGCCGCAGTTTCCGGCCCATCGAGGACGGCGAGCGGATCGCCGTCGCCGGCACGGAACTCGAGGTCGTCCACACACCGGGACACTCGCCCGGATCGGTGTGCCTGCACCTTCCCGAGGCCAAAGCGCTCTTCTCCGGGGACACGCTCTTCGCGGGCGGTCCCGGCGCGACGGGGCGCTCGTTCTCCGACTTCCCGACGATCATTTCCTCGATCAGGGAACGGCTCTTCGCCTTGCCCGAGGACACGAAGGTCCACACCGGACACGGCGATCCCACCACCATCGGTACCGAAGCGCCCCATCTGGCCGAGTGGATCGCCCGCGGGCACTGAGTCCCGGCCTCAGTCGATGAGGACGTTCTTGTAGAACAGGTTCGCGTAGCGGTTGATGTTGTCCATGCTGCTGCGCGAACCGAAGCCCATGTACAACCGGGTCTCCCCGGCCAGGCTCCGGTAGATCCCGAGTCCCTCCGGCTCGCGGAACACCAGCGACTGCCCCGCCTTGGTCAGCGCGCGGCTCTTCACCTGGCCGGTGTTCATGTCGATGCACGTGACGTAGGAATTGATGTCGGCGGGATCCGCGTGTCCCGTACCGTCCAATGTGTACAGATACTGGCCGTAGATGGTGTACCCCTGGAACGTCACCGCCTGATCGGACAGTGCGGGTTGCGGGAAGTGCGCCAGCGGTGCGCTGAAGTTGCCGGCCGCGGCGGACGCCAGCGGGTACACGCTGATGTGCATCTTGCCGCCTTCCTTGCGGCGTACCGCGATCCGCTTGTTGATCGGATCGGTGGCGCAGGTGATCGTGTCGCTGCCGGTGAGGAACTTCTTCACCGACGGCGTGCCACCGTTGACGAATTTGAACCTGGCCAGCGCCGTCCCGCGACCGGTGCCGGTCGGTCCGTCCGAGTCGCATTCCATCCAGATGTAGGAGTCGGTGCCCACCGGTTCGACGCCGATCGACACACCGTGCCCGGCGTTGTTGAGATGCATCGAGCCCTGGATCTCCCCGGAGAAGTTGACCTGCGTGACGCACAGGTCGTCCCCGGTCCCGCCGTTGCGGGCGTTCACGATGAAGATGCGCACGTTCTGGTTGTCGAAGGCGAAGCCCTGCATCACGTGGTGCGACTCGTGCAGGATCTTGCTGCGGAACTCGTCGTAGGACGGCTCGGTGAGGTCGAAACGCTTGGACACCGGCATCGCGGTGATCGCGGCCGAAGCCGGTCCGGCGAACATCGCGCCGGTGCCGAGTAGTGCCGTCGTCGCGGCGAGCCCACCGCCCATGCGCAACAGTGAACGTCGAGAAACGTGCTCGGACATGAGCGCTCACCTTCGTCGAGTTTCGAGGTCCGATCGAAACTTCTTGAAGCTCGTACAAGATTCGTACAATGCGGCCGCGAACCCGAGCGTGCCGCGCTAGGCCGGTGCCAGGGAAGCGTTCCAGAACTCGGCGTAGCGGCCGCCGCGGCGGAGCAGCTCGTCATGGCGGCCTTCTTCCACGATCCGGCCGCCGTCGAGGAAGGCGATACGATCGGCGCGCCGGACCGTCCGCATCCGATGCGCGACCATCACGACCGTCCTGCCCGCCATCAGGCGTTCGATGCCCTCGTGGACGGCGGTCTCGTTCACCGGGTCCAGCGCGGAGGTCACTTCGTCCAGAAGCACGATGGGCGCGTCCTTCAGCAGAGCCCGTGCGATCGAGACGCGCTGACGTTCGCCTCCCGACAGCAGCGTGCCACCCTCGCCGACGGTCGCCGCCCAGCCGCCGGGCAACCGCTCGATCACCTCGTCCAGCCGCGCGGCGCTCGCCGCCGCCCGCAGTTCGGCCTCGGTGGCCTCGGGGCGGCCCAGTCGTACGTTGTCCTCGATCGTGCCGTCGAAAAGGTAGACGTCCTGGAAGACGATGGCGATCCTCGCCATCAACTCCTCGGTGGCGACGGAGCGCAGGTCCACGCCGCCCACGCGGACCGCGCCCGCGTCCACGTCATGGAAGCGCGCGAGCAACTGCAGCAGTGTGCTCTTGCCCGCGCCCGAGGGGCCGACCACGGCGAGGCGCTGTCCCCCCGGCACGGACAACGACAGGTCGTCGAACACCGTGCGATCGCCATGCCGGAAGGTGACGGACTCCAGATCCAGGCCATGCCCCACCGGCCGGACCGGGTCGGCTGCCTCGGGCAGGGGCTCGGTGCGCAGGACCGCGTCGAGCCTGGCCAGTTCGGAGCGCGCGGAGCGGAGTTTGCCGCCGATGTCGGCCAGTGACAGGACAGGATCGGCGCCGCGGGCGGTCAGCACCAGGATCGTCAGCACCTCCGCGACACCGATGCTCCCGCCGAGCGCGAGGTAGGTGCCCAGAAGCAGCAACACGGTGAACATCGCCTGCACCACGAGCGTCAAGCCGATCATGCCGGGCAAGACCGACAACACGGTACGGCGGGAGGCACGCTGAAGTCCTTGCAGCGCCTCGTCGAGCAACGCGAAACGGTGGGCGCTCCGGCCGCCGGCGCGCAGCACCGGCTGGGCCTGAAGGAACTCGATGACGCGGCCGGTGGCCTCGGTGTCCCGTTCGTGGCGGTCGGCATCGCCCGCGGCCACCGAGCGGCCGGTCCGGAGCTGGATCGCCACCACGAGGGGAACGGCGAGGAGCGCGACGAGCCCCAGCTGCCAGTTGAAGGCGAACATCACGCCGATGATCGTCACGGGGGTGACGAAGGCGGAGATGTAGGGCCCCAGCAGATGCGCGATCACGCCCATCGTCTCCAGAACGCCCTGGCCTGCCAGCACGGACAGCTCCCCGACGCGGCCGGTGCTGTACCAGCCGAGGGGCAACCGGGCCAGATGATCGCCGAGGCGGTGGTACATCCCGCCCAGCAGCGTGGTTCCGGCGCGGAAGCCGAACAGATCGCTGACATAGCGCAGCACCGCGTAGATCGCGACCGCGCCGCCGAACATGATCAGCCAGGGCACCGCGTCCGCGGGATTGCCGCCGAACAGCGCTGTCAGCACGGGAACCAGCAGTGCGTAGGACAAGCCCTCGACGATCGCGGTCGTCGTCATCAAGGCCACGGTGCGACGCACTGGCCGGGCGTAGTCCTGGCCGAGGACGTGCAGCAGGGTGCGGATCATCGGTACTCCTCGGATTGCCAGAAGGCGGCGAACTTTCCGTTCTGTGCCAGTAGATCGGCGGGTTTGCCCTGCTCGACGATCGACCCGTCGTCGAGCATCACGACGGTGTCGGCGCCGGCGATCGTCTCCAGGCGGTGGGCGATGAGCAGGATCGTGCGATCGCTTTCCAGCGTGGTCAACGCCCGCCGTACCGCCTGCTCGGTCTGCGGGTCGGCGAAGGCGGTCGCCTCGTCCAGCACCAGGACGGGGGTGGCGGCGAGCAAGGCGCGGGCGAGTGAGATCCGCTGCGCCTCCCCACCCGACAGCCCGGCTTCCCGCCCCAGCACCGTGTCGTAGCCGTGCGGCAGCTCGAGAATCCGATCATGGATGTTCGCCATCCGGGCCGCGCGGACCACGTCGTCGAGATCGGCGTGCGGTACGGCGAGCGCGATGTTGTCCGCGACCGAGGCTCGCAGCAGGCGAACGTCCTGGAAGACGAAGGAGACCATCCGGTAGAGGTCATGGCTGCCGAGTTCGCGCAGATCGACGCCGCCCAAGGTGACCGAACCGTGGGTCGGGTCGAAGAAGCGCGGCAGCAATTGGACCAAGGTGGACTTACCGCTGCCCGAGGGCCCGACGATCGCGGTGACCGTGCCCGGTTCGAGGACCAGGTCGATCCCGCGCAGCACCTCGCGATCGGCTTCGTAACCGAAGCGCACATCACGCAGTTCCACCCGGTGGCCCCGCGGCGCGATCGGATGCGCGGGCTCCGGCAGCGGCGCCACGTCGAGCACGGTTTTGATCCGGCCGATCGCGCGTTTGGCGGCCTGCAGGTCGTCGAAACCGTGGGCGATCAGAGCCGCCACCGGAGCGGTCAAACCCAGTCCCAGCAACAGGAACGGCAGCAGGTCGGCCGGGGGCAGGCCGCCGGTCGTGATCAGCACGGTGCCGCCGATCAGGACGACCAGCAGCACGAACGGAGGTGACAGCACCAGCTGCATTCCGGCCGCGAGCACGGAAAGGCCGCGTACGAAGCCGTGGTAAACGCCGACGAAGTCGTCGGTGGCCGTGCGGAACCTGCGGTGGGCGCGCCCGGCCCCGCCGAACGCCTTGACCACCGAGATGCCCTGTACGAACTCGACGACGGAATCGGCGATCCGCCCCATGGCCGCGTCGAACCGCTTCTCCTGTTCCAGCCGGGCCGGGGTCATCATCAGCGGGATATGCGCCAGTGCCAGCACCACCGGGATCAGCGTGATCAGCGTGAGCCGCCAGTCGATGGTGAACAGGTAGGCCAGCGAGACCAGCGGCACCACGAACGCGGCGACGAGCTCGCCGGGGGCGTGGGCGATGAACGGGTGCACGGCACTGACGTCCTCGCCGACCACCTTGGCCAGTTCACCGGTCCGGCGCCGGGAGAACCAGCCGATCGGCACGCGTCCCAGCCGCGCGGCCAGGTGACGGCGAAGGGCCAATTGCACCCGTCCGTCGAGCAGGTGCCCGATTCCGGACGACGCGGCGGTGAACAGCAGGCGGACGAGCAGGCCGACGGCACCGGCGATCGCGACGAACCAGACGCGATCGTGGTCGATCGGGCCAGGGGCCAGCAGCGCGCGCCCCAGTTCGACGACCGCCAGCAGCGGCGCCAGTCCCGCGAGCGCGCCGATCACCTGCAGTAGGACAACGGCGCCGAAGCTCCATCTGTAAGGGCGCAACAGCCCGGTCATGGACTGTCCCGCCGCGAAATCGGTGGTAGTCATCGTTCTCCTGATTTCGTGGCGGCCCGGTCAGCCGCACATCGCCGCGTCGTACAGAGCCGCGAGCGCGTCGTTGATGGGATGGGGCTGCGGAGTGCCCGTGGAGTCGAACCTGTTCCACCGCTGCATGTTCACCGCGACGGCCAGTTGCCGCTTGCCGTCGGCGCTGGTCATGGCCAGTGCGCCGCCACCCCAGACGGTGCCGCCATGTCCCCAGAAGGTGCCGGCGGGCGTCTCCATCGGGTACAGGCCCAGCCCGTAGTCGATGATCTTGCTTTCCTGGGAGACGACGCGGACGGTGCGCCGCATTTCCGCCAGCGACGACGGGCTGACGATCTTCCCGGCGAACAGCAGGCCGAAGAACCGGTTGAGATCCGAGACGGTCGAGATCAGCGAAGCCGATGGCCCCACATAGGACATGTCGAAGACGCTGAAGTCGCGCGGCGGCTCGTACATGCCGAACCACGCCTCGTAGATCTGCGACTGCGGGCCGTCGAAGCGCGGTCCATCGGGAAACTCCGTGTCGCGGAGGCCGGCGCGTTCGATGACGTTCTGGGTGATGCACTTTTCGGCCGTGGCGCCGGTTACGTGCTCCAGAAGCCGGCCGAGAAGCAGATAGTTGGTGTTGGAGTACAACCCCGGAGTTTCGCCTGGCGCGGCGAAAGCCGGTGCGGCGACGCCCTTCTCGATCAGCTCGATGGTGTCGAACCGGGTGTGCCGGTGATCCTCCAAGCTCTGCGGCGTGGTTTCGGCGAGGGCCGGGAACGCCTTGAGCGAGGGGTAGACGTACGGAAGGTATTCGGCGAAGCCGCTGGTGTGGTTGATCAACATCCGGACCGTGATCGCGTCGCCGCGGGTCCCGGGAACCAGCTTCGGCAGGTAGCGGCCGATCGGCGCGTCGAGCCCGATCTGACCTTCTTCGACCAGCTGCAGCACGGCGGCGGCGGTGAAGGTCTTGGTGATACTGCCGACGCGGTGCCGCATGTCGGCGGTGACAGGGCGGCCGGTGGCGAGGTCGGCGACCCCGGCGGCGCCGGACCAGACTTCGTCGCCTTCTCGTACCTCGGCGAACACGCCCGGCATCCCGGCGCGGTGGACATTCTCGATGGCGATGGTCAGCTTCGCGGAATCCAGCGGTTTCCTCACGACATACGTCCTTTCGTCTTCCCCGAGTCGGTGTCTTGCCATCATTATGCACGCGGTGCGTGCAACACCAAGTGCATAAGTTAAGCTGGGTCTCGACGAGAGGGGTGGGATGACAGGCAGAAGGCGCTGGTCGACCGAGGACATCCTGGACGCGGCGGCGGAGTTGCTGCGCACGGGCGACGCCGAGTCCTTCAGCGTGCGCAAGCTCGCGGCCGTGCTCGGCACCGATTCGTCCAGCCTGTACCGGCACTTCCGCAGCAAGACCGAACTGCTGCGCGCGGTCGCCGACCGGATCCTTCTGTCCGCTATGGACGGTTACCGGCCCGAAGGCGACTGGAAGCAGCGCATCACGACCCTGGCCCTGCGCGTGCGGGAGGCCTTCGGTCAGCACCCGCAGCTCGCCGCGGTCTGGGGACGCTACGCCTCGGGCGGCACCGGTTCCCGCCTCGTCATGGAAGAAGTGCTGCAGGCTCTACGCGAGTCGGGGCTGCCCGACGCGGAGATCCCGGCGCGCTACCACCGGATCGCGGTCCTCATCGCGGCGTTGATCGCCTCCGAGGCCGGGGTCAGCACCCTCACTCCCGAAGAGTACGAACAGGGAATGGAACTGTTCCGCGTCGCGGTACTCGGCGCCGATCCCGAACGCTTTCCCGCGCTGGCCCATTTCGCCCGCGACGTCCGCCCTCTCGGTGTGGACCGCCTCGCCGTGTTCGAAGAGATCCTCGCCGTCCAGCTCGCCCACATCGAGGCCGCGATCGGCTGAGCCGGCTCGTCGGGCTGGTCACCTTGGGCGCGGCGGCCGGGACGAATCCCTGCTCAGTCTCCGTGGCGCGAGAGCCGCCCGCCGGTGATGGCGAGCGTGCGATCCGCCGAGGGAGCGGCCGCGGTGTCGCTGTGGCTGATCATGAGCAGCGCGGTGCCGTGCCGGTTCGCCGCGGCGGTGAGGACGTCGAGCAGCCGGGTGCGGTTGGCCGCGTCGAGAGCCGATGTCACCTCGTCGCAGACGAGGACTCTCGGGTGGGCCATGAGCGCGCGGGCCACGGCACAGCGCTGGAGCTGTCCGCCGGAAAGCAGGCCGGGACGGCGGTCGAGCGGATCGACGCCGAGGGAACGCAGGAGTTCCTCCGCTTCGAGCCGGGCGTCCGCACGGCTGAGGCTGCGGAGGAGGCGGCCGGTGTCCGCCACTTGGTCGAGCACGCCGCGGAACTCGTCGAACGAGGCGCGGCTGTCCTGGTGGACGTAGTGGACCGCACGCAGTTGCGCGCGATCGCGACGACGGGCTAAGTGAGGGAGACGGACGCCGTCGACTTCGATCGTGCCCGCGGCCGGTGGGGTCAAACCCGCCAGTGCGCGGCCGAGCGTCGTTTTGCCCGCGCCGGAGGCACCGGTGAGCGTGGTGCGGCTGCCCGCCGCCAGCTCCAGGTCGACGTCCTCGACGAGCGTCGTCCGCCCGGCCCGCACCGTGAGCCCGCGGACGACGAGCACCGGGGACGTCGGCGACGCGGCCGGAGATCCGTCGAAACGGCTGTGTTCGGGAACGGCGGGGGACGGCACCAACCGGTGGTCGCGGAGTTCGGCGACGTCGTCGGCGAGGGCACGCGCCAGCGTGAGGTCATGGGTCAGGATCAGCATCGCCGCCCCGGCACGGGAAAGCGCCGCGAGGCGGGCGGTGAGCGCGATCCTGTTCGCCGCGTCGAGACCGCTGGTCGGTTCGTCAAGAACGAGAACACGGGGCCTGGTCACGAGGGCGGTGGCGAGAGCCATGCGCTGCTGCTGTCCGCCGGACAGCTGGTGCGGGAACCGGCGCCACAGATCCGGCTCGAGTCCCGCTTCCGCCAAGGCGGTGCGGGCCGCCGCCAGCCGCGCGGCGCGGCCATGGTGGTGAAGCGCGGCGAGTTCGGCCAGCACCGGGCCGCAGCGGCGGACCGGGTCCAGCACCGCCGACGGCTGCTGCGGCAGGTGACCGATCACCCCGGCCCGCGCCCGTCGCAGTTCGGACGCGGGCCGGTCCAGCAGCGGGTATTCCGCGAGGCGGACCGAGCCGGACAGCTCGATCCCCGGCCGGGCTCGTCCGGTCGCGGCGAGGCCCAGTGTGGTCTTTCCCGCGCCGGACGCGCCGAGCACAACGAGGACGCGGCCGGGTTCGAGGGCCAGCGAGACGTCCTCGAGCAGAACGGTTTCCCCGGCGCGGGCGGACAGTCCGGTGATCTCCAGTACGGTCACGGGATCATCCGCCGGGCGGCGAGCAGCCGGTCGGTGACGAGGTTTGTGCCGACGCACAGAGCCATCAGCAGCGCGGCGGGCACCAGGACCACCGCGGGGGCGGTGTAGAGGGCTTCGCTGTTGCGTTCGATGACCACGGCCCAGTCCGGGGAGTCGGCAGGCAGGCCGAGCCCGAGGAAGTTCGCCGATGCCAGCAGGTAGAGCACGACGCCGAGCCGCGTGCCGGCGTCGGTCGCGACCGGACCGGTGACGTGCCGGGCGACGTATCCGAGTTGGATGCGCCACCACGATTTTCCTTGCAGGGTCAGGGCTTCCACGGCGGTTCGGCAGCCTGGCGCCAGTGCCGCGGCGCGCACCACGCGGGTGATCGCCGGTAGCTGAAGGACGGCCACAGCCGGGACGAGCACACCGGGCCCGCGGTGTCCGGTCGCGGCGAGCACCATGAGGACCAGCAGCGAGGGAAAGGCCAGCACGAGGTCGAGTGATCGCATCACGGTCTCGTCGGCCAGCCGTCCGCGCCCGGCCGCGACGAGACCGAGCGGCACCCCGATGAGATAGGCGAGCAGGAGCGCGGTGACCGTCATGCCGATCACGGGAAGACCACCCGCGAGGATCACGGTGAGCGTGTCGCGGCCGAGGACGTCGGTGCCGAGCGGATGGGTGGCGTCCGGTGCCTGCCACGGTGCCCCGACGGACACCGCGGGGCCCGCGATCACCGGCCCGGCCACCGCGAGCAGGAGCGGCACCGCGAGCAGCGGCCAGCCGAGGGCTCTGCTCACCACGTGACCAGCTCCCGGCGCGGGGTCAGCCGGTGCGCGACGAGATCGGCGACGAGGTTCCCGAGCACGACCACCCCGGCGAACACCAGCACGTATCCCTGCACCTGCGGGATGTCGCGGTTCTGCACGGCTTCGACGAAACCCGTGCCGAGGCCGGTGATCGCGAACAGGGACTCGACGATCACCGTTCCGGTCAGCAGCCCTTCGACGGCGCGGGCGAGTTGCTGCACGGCGGGGGCCGCGGCGGCAGGCAGGAGGTGCCGCAGCACCACGGTGCGTTCGGGCAGGCCGAGCAGCCGCAGATGCTCGGCCACCTGCCCCCGGGTCTGCTCGGCGATCCCGATCCGGAGCTGCCGGGCGACGTCGCACAGTTGCCTGGCGACGAGCACGATCACCGGCAGCACGAGCACCTCGGGGCGTGCGGCGAGGTCCGTTCCGGCCGCGGTGGCCGGAAGCAATCCGGTGTAGACGGCGAATCCCGCGACCAGCAGCAGGCCGAGGACGAACTCCGGTATCGAATGCAGGAACAGCGTGACAGCGTTGAGTACCCGGTCGATCCGCGAACCTTCGCGCAGGCCGCAGGTGACCCCGATGACGAGCGCGAGCGGTACGAGCACGAGCAGGGTCACTCCGGCGAGCACCGCGGTGGCGGCGAAGCGGCGGACGATCTCGTCGGTCACCGGGGCACCGGTCACGAGCGATCGGCCGAGATCGCCGGTGACCAGTCCCGAAAGCCAGTTCCCGAACCGGTCGAGGAGTGGCTGGTCGAGGGCGAGCCGTTGGCGTACGGTCGCCACCTGCTCGTCGGTGGCCTGTTCGCCGAGCACGACCGAGGCGGCGTCGCCGGGGAGCAACGCGGTCACGGCGAACGTCGCGACCAGCACGACCATCGCCTGCAGTACGGCGAAACCCAGCCGCCGCACGGTGTGACCCGGCACGTCAGGACAGCCGGGCGCGGTCGAACCTCGCCCACTCGAAGGTGTTCGGTGGCGCGGTCACCAACCCGGAAACCCGCTTCGACACGGCGATCGTCCAGGTGCTGAACCCCCAGGCGAGCAGGCCGCCGGAGTCGTGCACGATCCGCTGGGCGTCGCCGAACAGCGTGAGCCTGGCGGCTTCGTCCGCGGTGGCCGCGGCGCGATCCATGAGGGCGTCGAATTCCGGCGAGCCGAATCCGTTGACGTTGTTGGAGCCGCCGGTGCGGAAGCGCTGGTTGAGGAACGTCGCCACCGGCAGGGTGGCCGTGCGGGTGAGCGCGGCCACCCCCTTGGTCTTGATCTCGCCGAAGTAGGTGCTCGACGCGCGTGTGTTCGGCGTGACGGTGAGCCCGATTTCCTTGAGCTGCTGGGAAATCAGCGTGGCCGCGGTGGCGAAGCCCGGGTCGACGTCGCTGGTTTCGACGGCGAAGGCGAGCCCCTCGGCTCCTGCCTCGCGTACGAGCGCCCTGGCCAGTTCCACGTCGCGCCGACGTTGCGGGATGCCGGCGGCGTACCCGCGGAGTCCTTTGCCGAACAGGTCGTTGCCGATTTCGCCGCGACCGGCCAGCGCGACCCGGTTCAACGCCTCCCTGTCCACTCCGGACAGTACGGCGCGCAGCAACCTCGGATCGGTGAACGGCGGCTGTGTCAGGCGCAGGATCAGGCCCTGCATCGTCGTTCCCTTGGCTTCGAGCAGCGAGACACGCCCGTCGCCGGTCAGCCGGGCCGCGGTACCGGCCGCGAGATCGTGGGCGTAGTCGACCTGTCCGGACAGCAAGGCGTTGACGCGCGCGGTTTCGTCGTTGACCGGGACGAACTCCAGCTCGTCGATACTCGGTGCGCCGTCCCAATAGGACTCGTTCTTACGGAACACCGCCGGGCCGCCGGGAGTGAACGAGACGAAGCGGAACGGGCCGGACCCGATCGGCGCCGTGAAGCCCGTCGTCCCGGCCGGCACGATCTCCGCACCCGGCGCGCCCCACCCCGACGGGAATTCGAAGTCGGGAGCGGTCAGCGTCAGTTCGAGTTCGTTGGGCGACACCGCCTTGCTGCGGGCGAAGTCCACCTTCGCGAAGTATTGCCGGGACGAGGAGGCCAGTGCGGGATCGGCGATCCGCCGGAAGCTGTAGAGCACGTCGTCCGCGGTGAGCGGACGCCCGTCGTGGAAGGCCGCCTGCCGCAGCCTGATCCGCCAGCGCGTACCGGAACCGTCACTTTCCCAGGACTCGGCCAGCCGCGGCCGCAACGAGGTGTCGGCGTTGTAGGCGACGAGCGTGTCGAAGAGCGCTTTGGCCCGCGCCTGGTCGACGAAAAGCGAAACCTGGGCCGGATCAAGGGTTTCCTTCGACCCACCCGCCGCGAACGCGACCTTCAGCCGTCCCGCGGTCGCGGGCGCGGTCCCGCAGGCGGCCAAGGGCGTGAGCGCGGCCAAAGCGAGCAGGCGCCGACGAGTGAGCGGATGACGCGTCATAGGGACCTCCGGGACATCGAGCACTGTCCCGGGCGCGCGGCCGCACGTGAACGGGACCCCGCTCCGTACTCCACGACAGTTGGGGCTGGCAGCACTCGGCGGGCAGTCCGGCTCACGGCACAGGCCGTTCACGGTTGCGGGTCAGCGCCGGATTCACACCGGCTTCCCCCGACGGGCACCTTCTTACGTTGTGACGCACACGGTAACCCATGACCGAGGTGTGCTACACAGGATGAAGATCACGAGGGGAGCGCGGTGGATCAGGAACTCGCGGCAAGCTGGGTGCGACGGTGGGACGTCCAGCAGGAACGCTACATCGCCGACCGCGAAGAACGTTTCGACGTCCTGATCGATGTCGTCGAGCACGTCTGCCGCGACGTCGCCGAGCCGCTGGTGCTCGATCTCGGCTGTGGCCCCGGCTCGCTGGCCACCAGGCTCGCCCGGCGGCTACCGCGAGCGCGAGTCGTCGGCATCGACAACGATCCGTTCCTGCTCGGCCTAGCCGAGGCCACCCGGCCTGCGCACGCGGCCATCGAGTACCTCCAGGCCGACCTCGCCGAGCGCGGCTGGCTGAAGTGGCGGCCGATCGACGCCGCGGTCTCGACGACCGCCCTGCACTGGCTGCGTCCCGAGCGGCTCGCCGAGATCTACCGCGACCTCGCCGTCGCGCTGAGGGAGGGCGGGGCGCTCGTCAACGGCGACCACTTCTACGACGCACAACCCGGCATCCGCGACCTCACCGAAGCCGTCAAGAACCGTCGTGCCGCGCGGGCCGGAGTCGAGTCCCGCGAAGACTGGAAAAGCTGGTGGACCGCGGTCGCCGCCGATCCCGTGCTGGGTGAGCGATTCACCGCCGACGAGTTGCGGGGTATCTCGACCGGCTACGGCAACCGGCTCAGCCCGCAGGAGCACACGAGACTGCTCAGGGAGGCGGGCTTCGCGGAAGCGGCCCCGGTGTGGCAGTTCGGCGACGACTACGTCCTGGCGGCGCTGCGCTGACGCCCGGCGGGCGGCACCCTGAGCAGCGCGGGAATGTACTGGACACGCACCAGGTTCCGGCGTGGCTTTGTCGCCCGGGTAGCCGATCCTGGAGTGGCAGCGTGAGAGGGCTTGTCACAGAGGCCTGCTACCTTCTGGACTGTCCATAAGGGACACTCCCGCAATCAAAGTGCCCGATTCGGGTCGCCTTGCACGACCCTCTGCCCTGTTAAGGATTGCGGCCTTCGACCCATGAGTGAGGGCCCTTACTTATTGCCTTCGGGCTGGCCAGTGCCGCCAACGGCGTAGAAGCTGTGCGGGGACTGCCTGCCGAAGGGAAGACTGTGTCGAAGCGATTCCGGGAGCCCGTGGCGTCCACTCTCGAGTTGCGTCTGGTCCGGGACCGCATGGTGGCAGGCGTGGTGCGCCGGATGGCCACCATGCCCGACGTCGCCCCTTACCTGCGAGGCTCCTCTCGTCCGGTGGCGGTCCGGCTCATCGGAGAGGTGCTTTCGCGATGCCTCGACGCACTCATATCGGGCAGCGTGCTCAGCGGAGGAAGGGACGCGTTGCGTTCACTCCCCGGCGAACCGGCCGCGGTCAGGACCGTGGTCGCCCGCGTGCTGGGCAGGCTCGTCTGGGAGCAGCTTTCCGGGGTCATCGAACCGCTCGACACCACTTCGCAAGCGGTGCGCGACGCGGCGGAGGTGCTGTTCGACTGCCTTGTCGACCTGTCGCGGCCTCACTGACGACGAAGAGTGAAATCCGGCAAAACGGGGTAAACGCCGGTATGACTGAGGGTCGAGTGGCGGTGTTCGCGCCGTCTCCGCAGCTGACGGTGACGGTGGAAGAGCTGGACGGGGCGCCCGACGTCCACGTGCACGCGGGCGGGCAGGGGGTGTGGCAGTCGAGGATGATCGAGGCCCTCGGCGCGCGGGCGGTGTTGTGCTGCGCGCTCGGCGGGGAGACGGGAAGGGTGCTGCGGCATCTGATCGGTGTCGATGCCGAGGTCCGCGAAGTCGCGGCGCGCAACGGCGCCTACGTGCACGATCGGCGTGACGGCCGTCGCGACGAGATGGTGCGGATGCCCGCGGACGCGTTGACCCGGCACGAACTCGACGATCTGTACGAGTTGACTCTTGTCCAGGGTCTGCGCGCGGACGTCGCCATTCTCAGCGGGCCGGACGAGGATGACGTGCCGGTGCCGCATTCGGTGTACGAGCGGCTCGCCCGGGATCTGGGCACGCAGGGCACGCCGGTCGTGGTGGACCTGTCCGGGGAACGACTCGCCCGAGCGCTCGCGGGCGATCCGGCGGTGATCAAGGTCAGCCATGAGGAAATGGTCGAGGACGGGCTGGCCAAGTCCGATTCGCTGCCCGATCTCGCGGACGGTTGCCGTGAGCTGGCGTCGGGCGGCGCCCGCGCGGTCGTCGTTTCCCGCGCCGCCGAGGAGACGCTCGCTTACCTCGAAGGACAGCTGGTTCTGGTGGAATCACCCGACCTGACCCCGGTCGACACCCGCGGCGGCGGGGACTCGATGACCGCGGGGCTCGCGGTCGGCCTCGCACAAGGCCGGTCGGTGAAGGACGCGCTGAAGCTCGGGGCGGCGGCCGGCGCGATCAACGTGACACGACACGGTCTCGGTTCGGGTAGCGACGGCGCCGTGCGGGAACTCACCGGACGAGTACGCCTGAAACCGTGGGAGGCCTCCTGATGCGTGCCCTGATCACCAATGACGACGGTATCGATTCCCCGGGGCTGGCCGCGCTGGCCAGGGGCGCGGCGGACCACGGCTGGACCGTCGTGGTCGCCGCGCCCGCGGCGGAGGCCAGCGGAACCAGCGCGGGCTTGACCGGTGCCGGCGGAGAGGGGCGGATCGCGGTCGAACGACGGGAACTGCCCGGCCTCCCCGATGTCCCTGTGTACGCCGTTGCCGCGCATCCCGGGTTGATCGCCTTGGCCGCCGCGCAGGGAACGTTCGGCGAGCCGCCGGAGATCGTGCTGTCCGGGGTGAACCACGGGGCGAACGTCGGGCGCGCGATCCTGCACTCCGGCACGGTCGGCGCGGCACTGACCGCCTCGATCAACGGCGCCAGGGCCCTCGCGGTGTCCCTCGACGTGGGATTGGCTCCCGGGCCGCGACCCCACTGGGACACCGCCGTCAGTGTCGCCGCGACCTTGTTCGACAGGCTCACGGAACTGCCCGCCGGAACGGTCCTGAACCTCAACGTGCCCGATCGTGCCGAGGCGGGGCCCCCGAAACGCACCGGGCTGGCCGAATTCGGTGCGGTGCGCAGTCACGTCCAGAACGGCGAGGAAGGCGCGTTCACCGTCACCGCTGTCACGGTCGAAGGCGAGTTGTCGCCGGGCAGCGACGCCCGTCTGCTGAGTGAAGGCCACGCGACGGTGACCGCGCTGAATTCGGTCACCGAAGACCCTGACCTGGACTGGTGATCACCCGCATGCCTTCTGACGACAGGGAAAACCTCATATCCGCCGCAGCGCTCGCCGAGCTGACGCCGGAGTAGCGAAAGGCGCGGCTGAGTCAGGTGCTTTTGCCCCTCGAACGGAAGATCGACGAAGCGACGGCCGAACTCGCGCGACAGGGTGAGGCTGGTGGTGGGTGAAGGCTCCTTTCGGCCCTGGTCTGGCGCGAGGAAGCCGAGGTGGCTTTCGCCGGCGGAGTGATCGGGCGGTTGTGCGTACCGTGACGCACAAGAAGTCGCTTCGCTCCGCGGTCTTCGGTTCAATCGCGCCCGACCGCGAAGCTGAGGGACTGGAGCCGCATGAGCGACAAGGACGATCGCCCCTTCACCGTGGGTGGCGACAACTGGGTCGCTGTGCTCCACAGCGGACGAGTCCGGCTGTCGGCAGCTGACGGGAAAACGCCTATCGCGCCGCGATTCGCCGGAGACATCGTGGGCGAACAGGCTGTGCTGGATCGCGAAGTGAGGTCGGCGACAGTCCAAGCGGAGACGCCGGTGCGCGCGCTCATCGTCGATGGCAGCGCGTTCGACCGCTATCTGGCACAACGTCCCCGCGTGCTCCGCGTCCTTTGCGCCGTGGTGTCCGAGCGCCTGCGCGAGTCGGATCGGAACATCGTCGGCCAGAACGACGATGCGTTCACGAAGATCGTCGAAATGCTGTTGCGTTATGTCGATGATTTCGATCCGGCCTACAGTGATCGGCTCAGGTTCGCCATCGGATCCCAGGCCGCGTTAGGGGAGTCGTTGGGGTTGTCGCGAGAATCGGTGGTGCGCGCCCTCAAAACCCTTCGAGAAGATGAAGTCATCACGACCGACCGTGGTGTGATCACTATCAAGGACGTCGACCAACTGCGCGCTCGAACCAGTCGATGACAAAGAGGGCCGGTCTGCCACATGTCCAGAACGGACTGGGCAGCGAAGGAGAAATCATGCTCTGGCGTTTGACGGCCTGCGCCGTGATCATCGCGGCGGTCGCGGGCGGGTGCGGGGTATTCGGCGGTAAGCACGAGGTGGGCGAGTGCGTCCGTACCACTGTCGGCGTCGGCGGCACCGACATCAAGTCAGCGGAGTGCCCCACGAGTGGGAACGTGATGGACAACCTCGGCGACCCGATCTACAAGATCACCCACGTCGTGGGCTACGAGGAGAGCTGCCCCGAGGACAACAAGTACGGGATACAGCTGAAACGCGAGCCGGACGACGCCGTCTACTGCCTCGCGATCGCGCACTGAGGCCCGTATTCCCGCCACTGCCGCATGCTGTCAGGGGCACCTCAGGCGTGCCGTGACCTCATCGGGTTACCCCTGGCCGTCGCGTGCGGCGTGCTGGAGGCGCTCGATGGTTTCGTCGATCCAGTCCACCCAGGTCCGGGCCATCATCTCGCCGGCTCGGCGGACCGAGTCCCAGATGAGGGGATCGAGTTCGCTGCCGCCGGTGAGGGCCGCGGCCGCCGCGATCTGTTCCGGCAGTTCGACGGCGAGCCGCTCCTGGTCCTTGACGTGGAGGTCGCGCATGACCCGGAGCTGGGTCACGGTGTCTTCCAGTGGACGGGATCCGGCGAAGAAGAAGCGGACCATGAAGGGCACGCGGACAGGGTCGAGTTCGGTGACCAGTTCGCTCAGCCAGGAACCGAACGCCTCCCGTCCGGCGTCGGTGACCGTGTACACGCGGCGGTCGGGCCTGCTCTGCTGTGGCTCCACTTCGGACACGACCAGCCCGTTGTCCTCGAGCTGGCTCAACGTGCGGTAGATCTGGCTGAGCTGGGCGGGCCAGACGAAATGGATGCTGGTGCGGATCGCGGTGGCCAGGTCGTAACCGGTCATCGGCTGCCGGAGCAGGAAGCCCAGCAGGGCGAATCTGAGCATCGGGCTCCTTCCGGCGGGAGACCCGGAGAATAGCAACCGATCAGGTCCGGTCCGCGTGCCGTGCGAACCAGGCGGCGAGGAGTTCGGTGACGTGCCGGGGTTGTTCGCGGTGCGGCCAGTGCCGCGTGTCGAGCCAGTGCAGCTCGGACCGCTCGCACTGGGCGGCACTGGGTTCGGCGAGGTACTTGCCGAGCGCACCGTCGCGGCGTCCCCAGATGATCTGGGTCGGCACGCGTACCGTCAGGTCGGATTCGGCGCGGCGCGAGTGCCATATCGTCCGGAACATCGCGCGGTACCAGAAAAGCGGCCGTTGGATCGTGCCGGGATGGCGCCAGACGGCGCGGTGCCGGTCGAGGTCGGCCTCGCTCAGCCGGGCGCCGTGTTTCAGCATCGCCGCGAGAACCGTGCCACCACGAGCGCCGAGGACGGCCTCGGCGAGGCCGGGGAACTGGAACGCCACCATGTACCAGCTCCGCAGCAGCTGGGAAGGCTTGCGTCGCAACGAGTCGGCGAACACCTGTGGGTGCGGGCAGTTGACGATGGTCAGCGACCGGACCAGATCCGGTCGTTCGATCGCCACCATCCAGGCCACCGCCCCGCCCCAGTCGTGCCCGACCAGATGTACCGGCGCCGCGTCCTGCCGCTCGATGAGCAGCACGATGTCCTTGACCAGCTCGGGCATCCGGTAGTCGGCGACCAGGCCGGGTTTGGACGAAAGGCCGTAGCCGCGCTGGTCCGGCGCGAGTGTCCGGTACCCCTGTTCGGCGAGCGCGGTCATCTGCTGCTCGAAGGTGAACCAGAGATCGGGCCAGCCGTGGAGGAACAGCGCGGCCGGACCGTCGCCGGGACCGTCGGTTTCGACGTGGAGCAAGACGTCGTCGACGTCCACGAACTGTGGCTGGAACATGGGCCTCCTCGCTCGGACGGGGTTCAGGCGACGCCGAGTACCGCGGCGACGGTCGCGGACAGCGGACCGGGATCGCGGTCACGCAACGGCCTCAGCACCCGCCGGGCGATCCGCGGGGAACCGAGCGACGACAACGGACGGTGGAGATTGAGCACGTCGTTGAAAGCCGCCGCCACCTCGGGATCCAGCGCCGCCGCTCGTTCCAGTCGGTTGCGGTAGCCCTCACCGAACCTGGCCGTCCACGATGGACGGACCCCTTCGGTGCGGCATCCGTAGCGGAGGTCCTCCCCGAGCGCGAGGCGCCACGCCTCGGCGGACGTGGCGGCGATGGCCCGTGCCGCCCGGCGTCCGAACCCCGCGTCGTCCCCGGCGGCGAGCACCCGGCCGAGCGCGGCCGCGGACAGGGCGGCCACGCTCATTCCCTGGCCGTAGATGGGATTGGCCGCGCTGGCGGCGTCGCCGAGCGCGAGGACGCCCTCGGGCATCTCGCGAGCGCGGTCGTAGTGCCGCCGGGTGTTGCTGCGGACGCGGAAGGCGCGGATCGGGCCGGTCGGTGTCGACCGGCGGAGCGCCTCGGCCACCACCGGCGCCGTCAGCCGATCGGCGAAGTCGCGCAACTCGGCCAGGTCCGCCGGAACCGGACCGCTGCGGGCGATCGAGCCGAACGAGATGTGCAGCAGGCCGTGCTCGACGCGGAGCACGACACCGCCGACGGAGGAGCCGGATTCGGCTTGGCCACCGAGGATGGCCAGCCACTCGGGATCGAAGGACGGATCGGGTTCGGTGACCACGCTGACGTAGCGGACGTCGGAGTGGACGACCGAGCGGGCGGGCGGCCGGTATCCGATCCGCTCGAGCCACTCCGGCAGTGGCGAGTTCCGGCCCGACGCGTCGACGACCAGGTCGCCGCCCAGATCCTCGCCGGGCGTCCGGACGCCGGTGACCAGGCGGCGGGACCGGTCGGTCAGCAGTCCGGTGGCGGGTGTCCGGTCCAGGACCGTGACGTTCGGCAGCGTCCGTACGCGGGCGCGGATCGCGTGTTCGAGCAGGATCCGGCTCGCGCCGAAACCCGCGCTCCACCAGGCCGGTATCCGGATGGTCGTCTCGCCGCGGACCAGGAAGAGCGAACGATCTCCCATCGCGGGGTCGCTGGAGCCCGGCGTGAGCGCGCCGCCGGCCGCCAGTTCCGCCGACAGGCCGGGGAACAGCCCGACCAGCACCCGGCGACCGGAGCTCAACAGGCCGTGCGCGTGATGCGACTGCGGAACGAAGCGCCGATGCCCTGGCCGGTCGGGAAGCTCGTCGCGCTCGACCACGACCACCTCGTCGTAATGCTCGGACAGAACCCGCGCCGTCACGAGACCGGCGACCCCCGCACCGAGCACCACCGCGCGACCTCGTCCAAGGTATGGCATTGGTTATATATAACTTGTTGAATAGCGGGAGTCAATCGCCGGTCGTCGACGTGCCGGCAGGTCGGTACCGCACGTTGACTTCCGAGCTGGGATCGCCGTCGCCGACCTGGTGCAGGTGAATCGGCGCGCGGCCCGGGTTGTGGTAGAGCCGGATGCCCTCGCCGAGCAGGACCGGTGCGATGTGCAGGTCGATCTCGTCGATCAGTCCCAGATCGAGTAGCTGAGCGCCGATTGTCGGGGACAACACTTCGAGGTTCTTGCCGTCGGCGGCCTCGAGTCCGAGCCGTACCGCCTCCGCGAGGTCACAGTCGAGGAAGGTGACTCCCTCGGCGGGCGCCGCGTCCTCGGGGTGGTGGGTGAGCACGAAAATCGGCCCGTTCCAGTCGCCGCCGTACGGGCGGCCCCCACTCGCGGCGGCCATGTCCCAGCCGTCTCGACCTCCCAGCACGGCGCCTGTGGTCGTGACGTACTCGCCCTCCAGACCCGGGCGGTTCGTCCCGGTCATCCAGTCCATCGCGTGGTCCGGGCCCGCCACGAAGCCGTCCAGCGACATCGTGAAGTGCCAGAGCACTTTTCCCGCCGCGGTCTGCGGTTCGGTGTCATTCATTCGTAGGCTCCTTGGCTTGGTAGCGGAAGCGAGACGTTCGTCAGCCGCGTTCGGTTCTCTCGGCGAAGCGCCGGCGTTGTCCTTCGTGGATGTCGCTCACCCATTCCCAGCCGGGCTCGGCCGAGGGGCCGATCCGCGGGTCGTCGGGGTCACGGCCGTCACGCAGGGCGTGCACGTATGCCCGATCCTGGTGCATCCTCGCGCGTACCCGATCACCTCTGCCGACGGAACCATGTCCGGGGATGACGACCTCGACGTCGTCCGCCACATCCTCGAGCAGTCGCAGCCCGACGAGGTACTCCTCGATCGGGTCATTGGTGTCGTTCACGTCGTCGAGCATCGGAATGAAGACATCCGAGAGCATGTCGCCGGCGACGAGAACCCCGCGTTCTCCGATCAACAGTGCCGCGTGGCCCGGGGCATGCGCCGGATGCTCGATGATCCGGACTTCGGGGCCATCCCAAGGAATCCGCGCGGTGCCGGCGGGCAGACCCGTGATGAGGCCGTACAGGTCCAGCGGTGTTTCCTCGGCGATTTCCGGCGGCAACCCCTCGGCGGCGCGGGCCTTCCAATCCGCCTTCGACCGCACATCTCGCGTAAAGGCCGCACAGCCGGCTGTACCGAAACGAGGTGCGTCGCCGAGTTCGGCGTGCCACAGCACGTGATCCCAATCAGGATGGGTCGAAAACCCCGCCACGACGGGCACGCCCAACTCGCGAAGGTCGTTCGCGAGACAGGCCATCTCGTCGCCCGTTATCCCGGCGTCGATGAGCAGCACGCCGCCATTGCCCTGCACGACAACGGTGTTGTTCCGAAGCAACTCGCTCTGGTGGACCAGCACGCCCTCGGCGACCTGGGTCAGCATGAGTCTCCTTCCATGGCCTGTGGCTCGGTGTCGTTCATTCGTAGTCTCCTGCCTTGATGGTGTGTCGAGGTTCAGCCCAGTGCCAGGGAGGCGACCGCGAGGGTGCAGATGCCGATGCCCGTTCTTTGCCGGGTGTCGATCCGTTCCCCGAGCACGCCTGCCGCGAGCAGCACGGTGACGGCCGGGTAGAGGGAAGCGAGGACTCCGGCGACGCCGAGGCTGGTCGTTCCGGTGGCGACCATGAACCCCAGCGTGCCCGAGACGCCGAGCAGGCCCGAGGCGCTGCCCCAGCCGACCACGCCGCGGCTGGGACGCCATCGCTGCCGCAGGCACGTGGCGGCGAGGATGGTCAGGATCGCGCCGGTCAGCTGGTTGGCGGCCAGCGGCAGCAGACCGGCGTCGGCCGAGATCTGGTCCAGTGCGATGAACAGGACCCCGAATCCCGCTCCCGCGATGGCGCCGTCGACGAGCGCTCCCCGCGTGCGCGCCGGTCGATCCGATGTGGTCTCGCGGGAGACCAACCAGATCCCCGCGAGTGCGGCGAACACGCCGACCCAGACCAGCCAGCCGGGACGCTCACCGAGGACCGCGCCCACCAGTACGGGCAGTAGCGCGGCCCCGACCGCCGAGATCGGCGCCACCAGACCCATCCGGCCGCGGGCCAGCCCGCGGAACAGGAAGATGCCGCCGGTCGACGAGCCGAGGCCGGCCAACAGCGCCCAAAGGAAGTCCGAGGCGGCCGGACGACCCGGCACCAGCAGGCCGGCCACGAGCATGACGAGCGCGCCGGCGGCCTGCCCGACCAGAACGATCTGCGATGAGGAGTGACGGCGCGAGCCGACGCCGCCGACGAAGTCCGCCGCGCCGTAGGAGAGAGCCGACGAGAGTGCCAGGAGGATCCCGATGTTCATGCCCTTCATCCTGGGGCCGAGGTGGTCCGGTCTGAAGGTCCACTCGCCGACCCGGGGAGTGGACCAATTTGGTGTACTGGTGGCATGGCTGTGGAGTGGGCGCGCGGTGGCCCCGACCTTCTGGTGACGTTGGACCGTGGCGCTGGACCGCTCGGGGTTCAGATCCAGACCCAGTTGCGGGCGGCGATCCGCACTCGACGGCTCGGTGCCGGGGAGCGCCTGCCGTCGACTCGGCGCCTGGCTGAACTGCTCGGCGTTTCCCGCGGCATGGTCGTCGATGTCTACGAGCAGTTGCTGGCCGAGGGCTACGTCGAGTCGGCGGTCGGCTCCGGGACACGGGTGGCCTCGTTGCCCGCAAACGGACCCACCCGGCAAGCGCCCGCTTTTGCCGCGCCGTTCCACCCGATCGAGGCCGACTTCGAGTACGGCATCCCCGATCTCGGCTCGGTGCCGTTGACCGATTGGAGTTGGGCGGTGTCGGAGGCGACGCGGACCCTGCCGACCGCCGGGCTGGGTGACGAGGACCCGGCCGGTGTGCGACACCTGCGCGAGATCGTCACCGCCTACCACCGTCGCGTTCGGTCGGGGTGCGCGGTCGCCGAGGACGCCGTCGTCGTTTCGGGTTTCCGGCAGGGGCTGGCTTTCGCCCTCGCGACGTTGGCACAGCACGGCATCCAGCGGCTCGCGCTGGAGGATCCCGGCCCCCGAGAGCACGACCTCATCGCGCGCCGCGCCGGCCTGGACCCCGTGCCGGTCCGCGTCGACGACCACGGCCTCGACGTGGCCCACCTGCGCGAAACCGGGGCACGGGCGGTGTTGTCGACCCCGGCCCATCAGTGTCCCACCGGTGTCGCGCTCGGCCCTGCGCGGCGACGCGACCTGGTCGCCTGGGCCGACGAGGTCGACGGGGTGATCCTCGAGGACGACTACGACGCCGAATTCCGGTACGACCGTCAGCCGGTCGGCTCGCTGCAAGGCCTCGACCCCGCCCGGGTGATCGCGCTGGGATCGGTCAGCAAGACGCTCGCACCCGCGATCCGCCTGGGCTGGGTCCTCGCGCCACCGCGGTTCGTGGCCGGGATCGTCCAGGAGCAACGACTCAGTTCTCGCGGCGCTCCCGTGCTGGACCAGGAAGCGTTGGCGCTGCTCATGGAATCAGGCAGGTTCGACCGCCACCTGCGCCGCGTGCGGGAGATCTACCGCACCCGCCGGGACGTGCTGGCGGCCGAGGCCGACCTCGCCTTCGGGCCAGGCAAGCTACACGGGCTGGCGGCAGGCTGCCACGCCCTGCTACACCTGCCCGACGGGACATCCGAGCGCGCCGTCGTGGCGACCGCCGCGACCATGGGCGTCCGAGTCAACGGACTCGACCACTACCGGTTCGCGTCCGCGGCCACCGAGCCGCGCCCGCCCGCTCTCGTACTCGGCTTCGGTAACGTCAGCGAACGCCAGATCCGCCAGGGCATCCGCACCCTCGCCAAAGCCGTCCGACACCAGACCGTGCCCTGACAGACGACACGCACCGATCAGGTTTTCGCGCCGCGCCCGTCTATACGTGTGAGATCGATTCACAGGAGGCTGACGCCATGCGGAAACTGACCTTCGGCATGAATGTGACCCTGGACGGCTACATCGCCGCGCCCGGCGACGACCTCGGCTGGAGCGGGGGTGAGGGACCGGACTCGTCGCCGAGTGCCGAGCTGTTCGGGTGGTGGTCCGACCGGGTGGCGGCGACGGGCCTGGCGCTGTACGGGCGCAAGCTGTGGGAGGGGATGAGTTCCCACTGGCCGACCGCCGACCGGCAGCCCGGCGCCACCCCGGCGGAGATCGAGTACGCCCGCCGCTGGCGGGACATGCCGAAGGCGGTGTTCTCCTCGACGATCGACAAGGTCGACTGGAACACCCGCCTGGTCACCGGTGACGTGGTCGCCGAGATCACCCGGCTCAAGGCCGAGGACGGCGGCCCGATGGACATCGGCGGCGCGACGCTCGCCGGGGCGGCCATGCGGGCCGGGCTGATCGACGAGTACCTGCTGGTCACCGCGCCGGTCTTGGTGGGCGGCGGCACACCGTTCTTCACCACGCTGGACAGCTGGGTGAACCTGACCCTGGCGGAGACGCGGACGTTCCCCGGCGGCGTGGTGCTGACCCGATACGAGACGAGGCGCTGAGTGGTCACAGTGCCCGGGGCAGATCCAGCCAGGGTTTGCCGGCGGCGTCGAATCCGGTGAGCTCGGCGATCTTCCCGTCGACGATGCGCAGCACCGCGATGGCGAACAGCCGGTACTCCGCGTCTTCGGGGGCGCGGAGGTACAGCACGGCGGCAGGCATGCGGTTGACCGTCGTGGCGATACCGCGCCAGTCGTCGCGGCCGCGCTGGAAGAGCCCACCGGAGACCCAGCCGTCCACCGCGTCCTTGGCCGCCATGGTCACCGGGCCCAGCTCGGGCAGCATCGCGAAGCGCAGGTCGTCGCGCAGCAGGGACATCAGTCCGTCGAGGTCGTTGCGCTCATGGGCGTCGATGTACGCCTTCACCACGCCGCGCTCGTCATGCGACAGCTCGTGGGGAGCGGGGCTCCGCCAGTCGAGGCGGCGGTCGGGCAGCTGCTCGCGCATGGTCACGCGGGCCCGCTGCAGTGCGCTGGTCACCGACGCGACGGTCAGCTCGAGGGCGTCGGCGGCCTTCGGCGCCGGCCAGCCGAGGACGTCGCGCAGGATGAACACCGCCCGCTGCCGCGGCGGCAGGTGCTGGACGGCGACGATGAACGCCAGCTCGATCGTCTCCCGCGACACCACCGATTCCTGCGGGTCCTCGGGGAGCATCCGGTCGGGGTACGGCTGCAGGTACAGCACCTCGGACGGTAGCGGTGTGCGGTCGTCGCGCTTCTGAAGGAAGTCGAGGCAGGCGTTCGTCGCGATCCGGTACAGCCAGGTCCGCAACGCGGCGTGGCCCTTGAACGACTCCCGCTTGTTCCACGCTCGCAGGAACGTCTCCTGCGTCATGTCCTGGGCGTCGTCGTAGTTCGCGAGCATCCGGTAGCAGTGCACCTGCAGCTCACGTCGGTGGCGTTCCGTGATGAGCGCGAACCGCGCGGTATCGCCTGAGCGGGCCACCGCGATGAACGTGGCCTCGTCGGTGTTCAGCGGGCTGGCGTCGGTCATGGTCGTCAATCCTTCCACCGGTGTGAGGGAGCCACCAGAACTGACGACGTGGCGGAGGATTTCTGATCGGTGGAAGAGCCCCGTGGCGTAGCTCCGGACTGACCACGGGAGCAGGCCGAGTCTTGAATGTCCACAGGGGACACTTCCGCGACACCGCCCTCCCGAGTGCGGCATGTACTTCACGACCGGCCGCCGGAGGTCTCAGCCGTCCCATTGTCCCCAGGGATCACCTCTGACGGTAGCGAAAGCCTCCTTCACTACCGTCAGAGTAGGAAAGGAGGCCCTCACTACCAGGAGAACGCCTACGCAGAAGCGACACCGGCCCCGCGCCACGACGCGTTTGACTTTCCCCTCAATGGAACGATCATTGCCACTCACGACCCTCGCGAAAACCCACTCCCGCCGCGCCCGAACAGGAGCTGAATGTGCGCGGCGCGTCAATTCCCGCGGCGCGCCCTTGAGGTCCCTGTCCGGTCTGACGAGGAAAGGACGTCAAGGGCGCGATCGGTGATTCAGGACTTCTTGCGAGGTGCACGCTTGCGCTTGACGGGAGCCTCTTCGGCGACCGGTTCGGCGGGGGCCGACTCGGCGTTGTCGAACGCTTCGTAGATCTC
>NZ_JAJPWQ010000016.1:0-293308 GCF_046549005.1 Amycolatopsis sp. lyj-108
GTCACGCCCAACGGCTGATTGACGGTCTTCATATCTCGGCTTTGCCTACCAGCCCTGGCTATGCACTCACATGCCGGAAGGAAATCCACCCGTGACCACTTATCTGCTTGTACCCGGCGCCTGGCACGGCGGCTGGTGGTACGACCCCGTAGTCCCCGCTCTCAAAGAGGCCGGGCACACCGTCGTCGCGCTCACTCCCATAGGCCTGGATCCGGACGCAAACCCGCCACAACAGGTGATCACCCTGGACGACCACGTGCACCAGGCCATCCAGGCACTACGGGCAGTTCCCCCAGAGGCGGACGGCAAGCGTGATGCCGTCCTCGTCGGCCATAGCTACGGCGGAAGCATCATCAGCGGTGTCGCGGACGCCGAATGCGACCGAATCCGAGCACTGGTCTATCTGGACGCCCTGATCCCCGAAAACGGGGATTCCAGCTGGTCGATGACCAACGACGAGGAGCACGCCTGGTACGTCGACGGGTCGGCCCGCACCGGAGTTTTCGTTGATCCCTTGCCGTTTTTCGATAAGCGGGCACGCCCGCACCCGCTGGCCACCCTGATGCAAGCCGCAAAACTCACGGGGGCATGGCGCGGCGTACCCGTCAAGCACTATGTCGAAGCAACAGGTTGGCCTGGCGAATCCCCGCTCGCGGCGATGACGGCGAAAGCACGCGCCGACGAACAGTTCACTGTGCATACCTGGGATACCGGACACAACTTCATGCACAACGCTTCAGAGCTCGTCCTGAAGCTCATCGTCGACCTCTAGCCGGAGCCCCTTCGCGCAGGTGCCGCGACCTCGGTGCAGACACGCTGGATGCGTTACCGACGGCTTGCTGGGATCGGACAGCCGCCCGATCCCGGCAAGGCCGGTGTCCCGCCGACCAAGTGCCACCGAACGTCTCTCATGCCGCCGAGCGGTCGTTCCCGTGAACGCACGCACATGCCGAGAATGGAGCATGCAGGGCACGCTTCGGTCTGGTTAGCGCGTGAATTCTGTTTCCGCTAGTTGTGTGAAGGCGCCGTTCCGCCCTCTCCCGGCCGGCGCTCGTCGACCCGCTCAACGCGACGACCGCGGGCGCGCGCGGCGGTATCGACTCACGCGCGACCGGCCCGTTCGCCCTGCCACCGGACGAACGAGTGCGGCTGCGCAGCATCGCCGACGACCAGGTCGCCTGCCTCGCCGGGTACAACATCCCCGCCCACGTCCAGATGAGCCCGACCGGACGGCCGAACGTGGTCGTCACCGGTGTCCCCGGGGCGGTACAGTGCCCACTCGCCGACCTCACCACGCCGACAGCGACCGAACGGCAGGCGCTACGCGAACTCACCGCGCTGGTCAAACGCTTGCCTTGCCCAGCAAGGAATCCAGCCGGTCGAAGTCACTCTCGACTACAGCTGGACGAGCGATTCCCCGGTCGTTGTCGGCGGTGTACAGGAGCAGTTCGACGCGTGCATCGGCTCGGCGCGCAAGGAGCAGCTGCGACGCTACACCGCACCGGCCGCGCTGTTCACGCTCGGCCAACCCGCGGGTACCGAGCCGTCCACCGCGTTCGAGCTTTCGGTCGGCCGTACGACCGGGATCGCCGCGCTGGTGCTGGTGTTCACCGTCGGCGTGAGCATCCTCGGTGCCACTCGGCTGGTCCGCCCGCTGCACGCCCTCACCGGCTGACCGAGGCCTTCAACGAGATGGCGAGCCAGCGGGCATGGCTTGAGCGCCAGCGCGGCGAGCTGGTCAGCGACGTCGCCCACGAACTGCGCAATCCGCTGGCCAACATCCGCAACCTCCTGGAAGCCGCACAGGACGGCGTGGTCGAACTCGACCCGGACCTGGTGTCGTCGCTGCTGGAAGAGGCACTGTTGCTCCAGCACGTCATCGACGATCTGCGCGACCTCTCCGCCGCCAAGGCGGGCGAACTGCGGCTGCATCCGGAACCGGTCGACCTGAGCGATTCGCTCGGTCAGGTCGTCGCCATGCATCAGACGTCAGCGGAACGACCCGGTACTGACCGCTGACCCGGTACGGCTGCGCCAGGTACTGGCCAATCTGGTGTCCAACGCGGTCATCGCGATCGCGGTGTCCGATACCGGTCCCGGTATCGCGGCCGACGACCTACCTCACGTGTTCGACCGCTTCTGGCGCGCGGAGAAGTCCCGCAGCCGCCAGACCGGGGGCAGCGGTCTGGGCCTCGCGATCGTCCGCGACCTGGTGGCGGCGCACCACGGCACGGTGACCGTCACCAGTCCGCCCGGCGAGGGCGCGACGTTCACCATCCGCCTCCCGGTCACGATGTCGTGAGTCCCGAAGGTGCCCCCAATGTGGCATTGGGGACACTCAACGTCCCCGATGTCACATTGGGGCATCACCACCAGCGCCTCCCATGGTGGCGGTGGTGAGCCCGCGCGCTGGGTCGGCATTTGGCTTTGTGGACTTGGCGCGGGTGGCCCACGCCGGGTTGCTGCTCGGCCCGTCGACCTCGACGTTATGGATGTACCAGTAGAAGTGGCCGCGGAACCTTTTGCCGAAGTGCAGTTCGTAGGTGCCGCGAACCTTGGTACTGAACAGTAACTGAAGTTCGCCGCGCCAATTCTCAAAGTGAGGCAGAACGAAAAAACCGCCCGACCTCGGCTCATCTGCCAGGTGGGCGGTATTTCGTATTGTGGAGCTAAGGGGACTCGAACCCCTGACCCCCTCACTGCCAGTGAGGTGTGCAAGGGCTTTCTACCTGCGGGAACGGAGAAACCGCAGGAAAAGCACTGCGGTTCAGTGTTGTTGGGTGGAGTTCGAGACCGTTCGAAACCGCCTTATGCCCCAGTTTTGCCCCAGGGAAATTCGTGTGAATGATGAGAGGCGATGTCGGGAGCGCGCGGCACGGCGCGGAAAAGGGTGGCTCCACGTCAAGGGGGAGGGAACGCGGAGCCGCCAGGAGAATCTTGGCACGATTGGGCGGCGAGCACCGGGTTGATGGCCTTCGAGATTGGCGACCCAGTCGGCATCTAAAGAGACGCATGGCTCTGCGAAGGGGCACTACCTGCTCCGGGCCCGACGGCAGGAGGGGTAGCTTGCCCCCCATCGCCCAGTGGACGATCAGTCTGTGTGACAGGGCTGGTCTCGACCACGACGTGCCGACTCGAGGGCGACCGGGAACTCGGCCGCCCTCGATGCCCGTCCTTACTGGGGTGCGGGGATTCCTTGGCCGATGCCGCCGTCGACGGTCAGTCTGGCGCCGGTGGTGAAGGTCGCGTCGAAGGCGAGGAACAGCACGGCCGTGGCGATTTCCTCGACGGTGCCGTGTCGCTGCATCGGAGTTGCCGCGTCTCCCATCTTCATAAAGGCGTCCCGGCTCTCGTCGGTCATGCCGACGATGCCCATGGTCGGGGTGTCGATGAAGCCGGGGCTGACCACGTTCACCCGGATGTTCCTGGGCAACAGTGCGCCGGCGATCCCTTTGGCGAACGCCCGGACGGCGGCTTTCGCTCCCGAGTAGACGGTCAGGGCGTCTGTTCCGCCTTCGTCGGCGATGGACGTGGTGAAGACGATCGAGCCGCCGTCGCGGATGAGGGGAGCGAGCCGTTGGGTGGTGAAGAACGCGCCTTTCGTGTTGGTGTCGAAGCTCTGGTCGTAGGACGCTTCGGTGACTTGGTCGAAAGGTTCGAGCCTGGCGAGTCCGATGTTGACGAACACGAAGTCGATCCGGCCGAGCTTGTCCTCGACGAGATCACCGAGCGCGTGGATGTCGGCCATGCTGGTGACGTCGGATCGGACCACGTGCGCGGCAGAGGACGCGAGTTCGGTACGTGCGGCTTCGATGTTCTTCTCGTTGCGGCCGGTCAGCACGACCTCCGCGCCACCGTCGAGGAGCGCCTTGACGACCGCGAGTCCCATACCGTGTGTTCCGCCGGCGACGACGGCCTTCTTGCCCGAATACTTGTTCAAGGTCTACTCCGTGGGTTTCTTGAGCAGCTCGACCATGCCGGCGAGATCGCGGCCGTGGGCGCGCCGGCCGATGAGGTCTCGCAGGGGGATGAGCAAGTGGGAGAGCAGGGCTTTGTCGACGTTCTGGGAGTTGCTGGCCGTGACGATGTTGGCGATCGCCACCGCCTGCATGTCCGGTGGGGAATCGGATTCCTCGACCGTCTGCGTGCTGGTGCCGTTCTGTTGGGCGAGCAGGGGGAGCGCGATGGTCGTCGCGGTCAGCCAGGGGGTCAGCAGGGATGAGGCGAACTCCGCCAGGTCTGCCTTCTCCGTGCCGACGAGGGCGAGTGCGTGGCTCGCCCCGGCGAACTGGCCGTACATCGCGCTGAGCAGGGCCAGGTCGTAGAGCGACGCCAACCCGGGGTCGGTGCCGACGTACCTGGCGGCGCCCAGCCGATTCAGCGCCTGCTCGTTCTGGTCGAGGACGGGCCGTGAGCCGCTGTAGAGGACGAGGGCTTCGGGCTGGCCGATCATCGGGGGCACGGCCATGATGCCGCCGTCGAGGTAGTCGGTGCCGTGCCGGGCTGCCCAGGTGGCGGTCTCGCGGGCTTGGTCCGGAGTGCCGTTGGTGAGGTTCACCAGTGCTCGACCGGCCAAGGTGTCGCCCACCGGATCGAGGATCTCGTGCAGGACCGGGTAGTCCAGCAGGCAGACGACCACCAGAGGGCTCGCCGTGACCGCCTCGGTGATCGTGGCCGCCCGCGTCGCGCCGTCCGCGACGAGGCCGTCGGCCTTGCCCGCGGAGCGGTTCCAGACGGTGGTGGGATGGCCGGCGGCCAGGAACGTGGCGGCCAGCGCCTTGCCCATCGCGCCGAGGCCGATGACCGTCACCGGGACGGGTGCTTCGTGTTCGTTCACGCGAACTCCATTCGGGTCTGTGAGCACCACCCTGGGAGGGGCCGCCCCGGGGCCGGTCTAGGTCCGGTCTAGGCCGGGTGCGCGTCGACCCGATCGGCTGCCGGCCGGTTACCGTGGTGTCGTGCGTTTCGGAGTGCTCGGTCCGTTGGCCGTGTGGACGGCGGACGGGACTCCGGTCGAGGTCGGGGAGTCGAAGGTCCGTGCGTTGCTGGCGGACCTGCTGATCCACGAGGGCCGTCCGGTGTCGGCCGATCGGCTGATCGACGATCTGTGGGGTGAGAGGCTTCCGCTCAACCCCAGAAAGACCTTGCAGACGAGGGTCTGGCAGCTCCGGCGGGCGTTGGAAGGCGCCGAGCCGGGAGGGCGTGACCTGGTGGTGTCGCTGCCACCCGGCTATCTGCTGCGGGTCGATCCGGCCATGGTGGACCTGGGTCGGTTCCGGGACCTGGCCGCGCGGGCGCGGATCAGCGACGACGCCCGCACCCGGGCTGAGTTGTTGTCGGAGGCCTTGCGGCTGTGGCGAGGGCCGGCGTTCGCGGACTTCCAGGACGCGGAGTTCGCCGGGCATCTCACTCGACGTCTCGAGGAGGAGCGGCTGGTCGTTCTGGAGGAACAGGCTGAGGCGAGGCTGGAGTCGGATGATCGGCTCGCCGCCGGGCTTGCCGCCGAGCTCCGCGAACCAGTGGCTCGATACCCCCTGCGGGAACGTCTGTGCGCGGTCTACATGCGTGCGCTCTACCTCGCCGGGCGCCAAGCCGAGGCACTGGCCGCCTACAGCGGGCTGCGGCACCGGTTGGCCGGGGAACTGGGCCTGGACCCCGGGCCCGAGCTGGCCGCCCTTCACCAGTCGATCCTGGAACAGGCCACCCATCTCAGCCATGCTTCCGGCGCGGCGCCGCGAACCAACTTGCCCGTCCCGCTGAGCGCCCTGATAGGCAGATCGGACGTCGTCGGCGCGGTGCGCTCGGAACTGGACACGGCCCGGTTGGTGACGCTGACCGGCCCCGGCGGCGTCGGCAAGACGCGGCTGGCCGTGGAGACGGCGGGCGGCCAGGTCGATGCCTTCCCCGACGGCGTCTGGCTGGTCGAACTGACCAGGCTGGATCGCCAGGACGATCCGCGGACGTCAGCGGAACTGACCGACCTGGTGGCCACGGTCCTCGGCCTCCGCGACGACGCCACGACCGTCCTGTTTCCCTCCTCTGGTCCCGTTTCCTCGCTCGAGCGGCTCACCGGCGCCCTGCGGACGAAGCAGCTCCTGCTGGTATTGGACAACTGCGAGCATGTGTCCGAGTCGGCCGCCGAACTCGTCGAACGACTGCTGTCGACAGCGCCTGGCCTGCGAATCCTGGCGACCAGCCGTCAGCCGCTCGCGGTCGACGGGGAACAGGTGTGGCCCGTGCCGCCGCTGGAGCCACCGGAGCCCGGGGCGGCGATCGAAGCCGTACGCGAGTCCAGCGCGGTCCGGCTGTTCCTCGCACGAGCGAGCGCCGCCGTGCCCGGGTTCGACCTGACCACGGACAACGCCGACGCCGTCGCCACGATCTGCCGACGGCTCGACGGAATTCCGCTCGCCCTGGAACTGGCCGCCACCCGGCTCCGGGCCTTGGGCGTGCGGGAACTGGCCGCGCGAGTGGACGACCGGTTCCGATTGCTGGCAGGCGAGAAACGAGGAGCGCCTGCTCGTCAGCGGACGTTGCGGGCGATGATCGACTGGAGCTGGGAACTGCTCACCGAGGCCGAACGCCTGGTGCTGCGCCGTCTTTCCGTCCATGCCGGAGGCTGCACCATCGAGGCGGCCGAAACGACCTGCGCCGGCGGGGGAGTACGGACGAGGGAGATCCTCGACCTGCTTGCCCGGCTGGTGGACCGCTCGCTCGTCGTCATGACCGAGACCGCGGACGGCCCCCGGTACCGGCTACTCGAATCCGTCGCGGCCTACAGCCACGAACGGCTCGACGAAGCGGGCGAGTCCGAACGGATCCGGCAGCTGCACCGCCGGTACTACGCCGAACTCGCCGAACGCGCCGAGCCGCACCTGCGAAGCCGGCATCAAAGACACTGGCTGAGGCGCCTCGACGCCGAGACCGCCGATCTCCACCGGGCGCTGGAAGACGCGATCCAGGACGACGAGGCGGAATCGGCGCTCCGGCTGGTCAACGCGCTGGGCTGGTACTGGTTCTTGCGTGGCAGGCTCGGCGAGGCACGCCGAATGCTGAACCTGGTAATGGGCCTCCGCGGGCCGGCGCCCGCCGCGACGAGGGCCGTGGCCGCCGTCTGGCGAGCCGGGATTACGCTGCTGATCCGCGATGCCACCGATCCGGACACGATCAGGCCGAGTCGTGTGCTGGAGACGCTGTACGACGCCGTCGCCGACCCGGCCGCGCGGGCCTGGGCCGAGTGGTTCCTCGGCTTCGCACAGAGTGGTTTCGATGCCCCGGCGACGGCGGGTGACCGGAACGACCGCCTTCTTGCGGCCTACCACGACGCCGGTGACAACTGGGGCCTCGCGGCCGTCCTGATCACACACACGTTCGCCACGACCAAGGGTGACCTCGCCGAAGCAGACCGGCTCGGCCGCCGAAGTCTGGCTCTTTTCGAAGAGCTCGGCGACCGCTGGGGGCAGCTGAAGGCCAGGCAGGGCCTTGCCACGTTGTCCGAAATCAGTGGTGGCTACGAAGAAGCCGCACGCCTTCGCCGAGAGGGTTTGCGCAACGCCGAAGAACTCGGTTTGTGGACCGAGGCGGCATACGAACTGTCCGGACTCGGCCGCAGCGCTTTGCTGGCAGGTGACTACGCCACAGCGAAGGAGTTCCATACCCGGGCGATGCGGCTGGCCGCGGACCAGTCCCACCAATGGGGCGTCCAACACGCCGAAGTCGGCCTCGGGCTCGGCGCACGCAGACAAGGCGACCTCGATACCGCCGAAACACATCTGCGAAACTGGCTCGACTGGTGCCGGCGCTGGAACGGAACCCCCGGCCTCGCACTGATCCTGGCCGAACTCGGCTTCATCGCGGAACAACGCGGCGACGCCGCGGCGTCGCTCGACCTCCACCTGGACGGCTACGCCGCCGCCCAGGCCACCGGCGACCAACGGGCGATCGCGCTCGCGCTGGAAGGACTGGCCGGAGCACACTCGCTCGCCGGTCACCACCACCGCGCCGCCCGCATGCTCGGCGCGGCCACCGCACTCAGAAAAGCAGCGGGAGCGCCACTACCGGCCGCCGAACACGGCGACATCGACCGGATCACCACCAGGATCCGGCACAACCTGCCCGAAAACGTCTTCGTCACCGAATTCGACCACGGTCGGAGAAATGACCCCGACGACGTCGTCGGACACACCACAACGCCGAATACCTAGCATCCGGCAAACGCTCCAGCTGGTAGCGGCAGCAGGAGAACGCACTACACGATCCTGTCGTGTCCGTAGGAGCGTCTTCGCTCGAGGGTGGGCTCGCGTTTTGCCGTCGGACCGCGCCTGTGCCGGTGGCGTTGCTGATTCGCAAGCATCGATATCTACGGTCTCTGGATCGAGGCGCGCGTACCCAGCGCTGCCTGATCCTGAACTTGGATCTCTGGGAACAGGCCGCTCCTCTACGATGATCTTCGTGCAGGGGTCACCGGTTCGTGAATGGGAGTTCTTGCTCTCCCGGCATCATCCCGGGGGGTGGGAGCCCGTCCTGAGCGGAGAGTCCGGCGCCTCGGTTTTCCGCAGCGCCGACGGCTCGCGGTATGCCAAGTGTGTCCTGGCCGAGCAGGAGGATCTGCTGGAACAGGAACGAAACCGGGTGGAGTGGCTCAGTGTCAGGGGTATCCCGGGACCCGAGGTGCTCGGGTGGGGCTCCGGCGCCGGCGGAGCGTGTTTAGTGACCAGCGCTGTCCAAGGAGTGCCCGCGGACAGCGTGTCGGCCCAAGACCTTCGTCAAGCGTGGCCGTCGATCGCTGACGGCGTGCGAGGTTTGCATGCCCTGCCGGCGAAGGACTGTCCGTTCAGCCGGAGCCTGGCGCAGATGTTCGCCATCGCCCAGGATGTCGTCGCCAGCGACAAGGTCAATCCGGAGTTCCTGCCGGTCGACCAGCAGCAGACGCCGCCCGCCGAGCTGCTCGCGCGGCTTGCCGGGCAAGTCGATCGCCGCCTCGTGCAAGAAGCCGGCGACACCGTCGTCTGTCACGGCGACCTCTGCCTGCCCAACATCATCCTCGATCCGGTCGCACTGAACTTCGCGGGATTCATCGATCTCGGTCGCCTCGGCCGGGCGGATCCCTATGCCGACATCGCTTTGCTGCTCGCCAGCGCACGCGAAAGCTGGGTCGACGAGAACCAAGCGATCGCTGCCAACGATGTTTTCGCCGGCAGTTACGGGATCACGCTCGACACCGACCGGCAACGGTTCTACCTCCACCTCGACCCCCTCACCTGGGGATAGCGAGCAAGACCGAGACCATCGAGGATCCGGGGCTCGGCCGCCGGAGCCAGGCGATGCGGGTGCCGGAGCTCCGGCCCCGAGTCGATACCGTACGGGATTAAAACACAGCACCGGGCCCTGAACAGGGAAAAACCACTTTGCTCGCGTGTTGAGCAAAGTGGCTACTCTGCGAACAAACCGCAGTTCAGAGCAACAAACCGAAAAATTTGGTGGAGCTAAGGGGACTCGAACCCCTGACCCCCTCACTGCCAGGTTCAAGCAAGGCGCTGACCCGAGGTTATCGAGAACCCGCTGGTCGGCTGGCGCAGTTGTGCTCTGTTCAACGCGGTTTATCGTTGTTGGACGTTGTTGTAGCGGACGGGATGCTCCAGGTCTGCTCCAGGAAAATTGATGTGAGAGTTGGTAGCAGCCAGTGGGTCGTTGCCGCTGCGGCGGACTCGAGACCACGTCGCTGTTAGCGTTCGGTGCCGGACCCGCCTAGCCGTCGCGTCCGGCTACGGTTGGCCAGCCTGACACGCGATTTCGCCTGGCGCCGCGACAACAACGCCCGCTCGCAATAACGGGTAGACAGCCCGCGTATCAAGTCCTGTCGTAGTGGACTGCTCGGTCGGCGCTCGTCGCGGCAGATCGTTGCGTTGACGGGCGTACTTCGCTGCAGCCGCCGGTCACTGGTTGAGAGGCGGGTTTGATGTCAACCGTCAGGCGTGTTCTATCCAGGGCAGCGTTCCCCACTGAACCGCAGACCAGAGTTCGCGAAAGGCGGCATCGTCCTTCGGCGTCGAGATCTGGCGAAGCGTCAGAAGCTGTCTCGCTGTCCAGCGAGCGTCCTCAAGGATGGTCCGCGTCCCGCCGATTCTTGCGAGGGAGCGCGTCGCGTCACCGCCGTGAGCAATTGCGCTGCGGACCTTGTATACCTGCTCGTAGCGGTCGAATCGAGCGGCGCGAGCGGCCGGGTCGCGTTCGAGCAGTGCGAATCGTCCCTTGCTAACGGCGCCCGGGACTGCATCTTTGCCTGTGAGTAGTGAGTCGAGCGCCACGCTGACGGCGAGCGCCGCGTCGTCTTCAGCATCGGCCCAGAACGCTCGTGCATACCAACGAGCGGCGACCCTGAGGCGCTGCGCGATTGCGTCATCTGCCACGAGGAGGTCGTCGAGCAGGGGAAGCAGTTCAGCGTCGAGCAATCGATCGAGTGGCATGGGATCAGCGCTCATCCAACGGAAGTCGTTGCCGGCACTCCAGCCCGTGATGGTTAGCACCTGAGCGGCGAGCTCGGCTGATCCACTCTCGGCGAGCAGGTCTCCCAATGTCCTGCGGTCCAGCGCTATACCACGCACGCCGGGTCGATTGGTCGCTCCACGCAACGAGTAGATGCCGTGTTCGTCAAGGCGGTCTGATAATAGAAGGACGAGTCCAATGGCGTCATCAAGGGTGCGCCCGAAGTCGTGATAAGCCAGATTTCCCTGTCGGCTGCTCGTTGCGGTTGCCACGACGAAGCCACCAAACTTGGCCAACATCTGTCGAGCGTGGTCCACGAACGCCTCTGTTTCCCATGCATCGAGGTTGAGCTCGCGTGCTACTGGTGTGGCGTCCTCTGGCATGTCAAATCTTGCAATCACGAGTTCCCCGATGGCATGTCAAATCTTGCAATCACGAGTTCCCCGAGTGTCGCTGGTTCCGTTGCCCAGGTCACATTCGCGAGCGCGGCGGCT
This sequence comes from Amycolatopsis sp. lyj-108, assembly GCF_046549005.1. Classification (NCBI taxonomy): domain Bacteria; kingdom Bacillati; phylum Actinomycetota; class Actinomycetes; order Pseudonocardiales; family Pseudonocardiaceae; genus Amycolatopsis; species Amycolatopsis sp. lyj-108. Next base: position 10,980 of record NZ_JAJPWQ010000016.1, read on the forward strand.
ATGCGGACCGCCGGGGGCTTCAGCAACTTCCGAACTGTAACTTCGAGGTCGAGCGAGCTGTCGGCTGACGCTGCTGCGAGGAGGGACAGGACAGTGGTCCACAGGTCCTCGTCCCGCCAAACCGCCCTGACGCGTTGGGCGCTCAAAAGTGCGCTCATGGCCTCCTCCAGCGCCGGCATGCCGCGATCTTCGACGGTGAGCGCACCTTTCCCGCCGTGAAACGCTCGCGCGGGCGATGCGCGATAGTCCGCCTCTAGCCACGCCCATCCAATGCGCGGATCGGCCCTCGTCTCGCGGATCGCCGCTTTCACACGTCCTAGGTGAGCCGCAATGTCTTTCTCAACGCCCATCCTCAGTCATATCGGATCTCGCTGTCAGGCGCGCGATTAGGGCCTCCCTCACCTCGGCATGAGCGCGCGAGTCAGTGTGACTTGATGGAGCGTCCGGCGTAGCGCGCGTCCGCTGGCTCGTCTGGTTGTTCGTACGAACCATGCGAAACACAGGACCCCGGCGGTCACGACTGTCCGCTTGGCTGCCATGTACCGCGACGATCAGGTGTCCCGCTCGATCGAGGACCTGCCAAAGCAGCCCGAGAAACCGCTGCATGTGGGCGATGTCATCGCAGTGACCCCGATCCAGGCCCGTCGGGTAGATGTTGTGTGTTCGGGGGCGGGCGAACTTCCTGGGGTGGACGGTGCGGCGATCTCTCCACATGGCGGAGGACCCGCACGAACTGATCGCGTTCACCGATTTCTGGGCTTGCGGGCTGGAGGAGTCGCAGTTCACCGTGAGTGAGGGCCCTTCCGTCGAGGCTTACGTCACCAGGTGGTCGGTGCTGGTGAACGATCTGACCGCCGAGCAACGCTGGCCGGGTTGGGGCGCCGCTGCTTGACGCTCTCGCCGGTGACCCGCAAGCACGGCCCGGACACGGTGCTGATCGTGGACGGCACCCTGGTTCCCACCCATGACCGCACCCTGTCCGCCTCCAGCAAGAACTACCGGTACTCGGTGAACATGCAGGTCGTCATCGACGCCGACCCCCGCCTGGTCGTCGCGATCGGCGACCCCACCCCGGGAAACCGCAACGACTGCCGCGCCTACACCGACTCCGGCGTCGATCAGCAATGCCGGGGCGCGAAAGGGAAGGCCGACGGCGGCTACCAGGGCAACGCGGAAGTGATCATGCCGTATCGCAAACCCGCGAGGGGCAACCGCCGTTACCGCAATGGAAAGAGGACCTCAACACCGTCCACAAAAGTGTCCGCGCCCGTGTCAAGCACGCCCTGGCGCACATGAAGACCTGGAACATCCTGCGCAACTGCCGCCGCAAACGCGACGGCGTCTCGCACGCCACCCGCGGCATCGCCCTCATGCACAACCTGACCATGACGGCCTGACGGCCGCTACGGCAGCAGACGCTCCGCCCTTACCCATATCCACCACCACACACGCCGGGAGCCCGGTGGGTCGGGAGCTCGAGCGCGGGCGGAGCGGCCGGCTCGCGCAGCCATCTCGCGAAGTCCGGTGGGCCGCACCGCAGCGGCGGGCGCGGGTGGTCGGGGTCCAGGCGATGCCAGCGGTTACCGCCGCCCGCCGTCACGTGTCGGCGAGTTCGGTGGTGATCTTGGTGTGCGGCCTGTTGTCCTGGGAGACGAGGAAGTCATCCAGTTCGTTCCGGTCGGGCGGCAGCTCGTCCACGACCGCGTATCGCCATGGCGAGTCCGGCCCGCGAGCCGGACCCTTGGTGACCTTCGTTCGATGCCGCACGGTGGCGAAGGTCGACTCGATCGGGTTGGTGGTGTGCAGGTGGGTCGCGGGTGGAACCCCGAGCAGCACTGGAGAATCTCCGCAGGAATACCCGGAAGGATGACCCAGCTGGGGCAGTTTTGGTGACCCCGTTTGAAACGGGGTCATGGGCGTGCCCCAGGTTTGCCCCAGTTACTGAACGGTAGCCGAAGTTCGGCGCGGCATTTCTCAAAGTGAGGACCCACGAAAAAACCGCCCTACCTTGGTCTATGTGCAAGGTGGGCGGTGTTTCGTCACTGTGGAGCTAAGGGGACTCGAACCCCTGACCCCCTCACTGCCAGTGAGGTGCGCTACCAGCTGCGCCATAGCCCCGAAGCGGGTTGTTCTCCGCATCTCGTGTGTCCATACATTACACCGCCCGCCGGGGCCGTTCACGCGGGGGTCACTCTGTGCTGCCTCGAGCCGCCGGATAGGCACTGACCTGCATTTTTGCGACTTATTTTTAGACGTGTATTGACTTCGCGTGTGACCGCCGTTACGTTTTCGTCCATCGTGACGCCGAGGTCCCCGCCCGCTACGCCGCGTCTCCACTGGGCTCCGCCTCAGCTCGTCCTGCCCGAATGACGCGGAGGAGGTCCTGATGCGGGCCAGAGCAGCCCTGATAGCCCTGTTTTCCCTGGTCGGAGCGCTGATCGTGGTGGCTCCGGCGGCGCAGGCGGCCATCGTTCCCGGTACCTGGTACACGGTGACGACCACCGGCGGGAAATGCGTGGACGCGCGTGCCGCCGGATCGGCGAACGGGACGGTCGTCCAGCAGTACGCCTGCAATCAGACCTTCTCCCAGCAGTGGCAGTTCCAGCCCACTTCGGGTGGCTACTACCGGGTCAATACGCGCAACGACCCGGCGCAGGTGTGGGACGTCGCCGAAGTGTCGACGGCCGACGGCGGGCTGATCCATCTGTGGGCCTACGGCGGCGGGAACAACCAGCAGTGGCAGCCGGTCGAGGAATCCGGTGGGGCGTATCACTTCGTGAGCCGCAACAGCGGCAAATGCCTGGACATCCCGGGCCTCTCGACCCAGGACGGCATCCAGCTCCAGCAGTACGCCTGCAACGGCACCGGCGCCCAGTCCTTCCGGCTCACCCCGGTCACCGGCACCGCGAACCCCGACCTCGGGCCGAACGTGCTCGTCTTCGATCCCGCTATGTCGCAGTCGGCGATCCAGTCCCAGGTCAACAGCGTGTTCTCGCGGCAGGAGACCAGCCAGTTCGGCTCGAACCGGACGGCGCTGCTGTTCAAACCGGGCTCGTACAACGTCGACGTCAACGTCGGGTTCTACACGCAGGTGCTCGGGCTCGGCCTCTCACCCGACAATGTGACGATCAACGGCGCGGTGCACGCGGAGGCCGACTGGTTCCAGGGCAACGCGACGCAGAACTTCTGGCGTGGCGCGGAAAACCTGTCCGTCAACCCGGCAGGTGGCACGGATCGCTGGGCCGTTTCGCAGGCCGCGCCCTACCGTCGGATGCATGTCCGCGGCAACCTGCAGCTCGACGACGGTGGCTGGTCCAGCGGCGGCTGGATGTCCGACGTGAAGGTCGACGGTCAGGTCCGGTCGGGCTCGCAGCAGCAGTGGATCTCGCGCAACTCGCAGTTCGGGAGCTGGAGCGGCTCCAACTGGAACATGGTGTTCGCCGGCGTGGACGGCGCGCCGTCGACGAGTTTCCCCAATCCGCCGTACACCGCGGTGAACACGACGCCGGTCGTGCGGGAGAAGCCGTTCCTGTACGTCGACAACGCGGGCGCGTATCAGGTCTTCGTGCCCGCCAAGCGCACCAACGCCTCCGGCATCACCTGGGGCACCGGCCAGCCGGGGTCCTCGCTGCCGATCAGCCGGTTCTTCATCGCGAAGCCCGGCACGACGGCGTCGCAGATCAACGCCGCCCTCGCCGCGGGCAAGGACCTCCTGATCACGCCGGGTGTCTATCACCTCGCCGAGACGCTCCGCGTCACCCGGCCGGACACCGTCGTGCTCGGCCTCGGCCTGGCGACACTGATCCCGGACAACGGCATCACCGCGATGACGGTGGCCGACGTCGACGGCGTCAAGGTCGCCGGCGTGCTGATCGACGCGGGTACGACGAACTCGAACACGTTGATGGAGGTCGGCCCGGCGAACTCCGCGCAGGATCACGCGGCCAACCCGACTTCGCTGCACGACGTGTTCTTCCGCGTCGGCGGGGCGGGCGTCGGCAAGGCCACGAACAGCCTGGTGGTCAACAGCGACGACGTCATCGGCGACCATCTGTGGATCTGGCGTGCCGACCACGGCAGCGGGGTCGGATGGAACACCAACACCGCCGACACCGGGCTGATCGTCAACGGTGACGACGCCACGATGTACGGCCTGTTCGTCGAGCACTATCAGAAGTACCAGACGATCTGGACCGGCGACCGCGGCCGGACGTACTTCTATCAGAACGAAATGCCTTACGACCCACCGAATCAGGCCGCCTGGATGAACGGCTCGACGCGGGGTTACGCGGCCTACAAGGTGGCGAACTCGGTGACGGCCCACGAGGCGTACGGGCTCGGCAGCTACTGCTACTTCAACGTCGATCCGAGTGTGGTGGCGGATCGCGCGATCGAAGCGCCGAACAACCCGAACGTCCGGTTCCGCAGCATGGTCGCCGTCTCCCTCGGCGGGAACGGGACCATCGCGCGGGTCGTCAACGACCGCGGCGGACCGGCGAACTCGGGATCGACGGTGGCCAACCTGGTCGCTTATCCCTGATACCCCGGTGCGCGCCGGGATGGCGGTCGCGGCGCGCACCGGTCCTTTCACCCCTACGAGTGGCGTGCCGCGCGTAAGCCCACCGGCGCTCCGATACTCGGGGCATGCCTCTCGTCGGTCTCACCGTCGTCGAACCCCGCCTGGCCTGGCCGCTCGCCGCCGTGCGCGGGGTTTTCGCCATCCTCTTCGGCGTTCTCGCGTTGATCTGGCCGGGAACGACCGTCCTCGCCCTCGCGATCCTTTACGGCATCTACGCGATATTCGACGGCATCGGCGGCATCATGCAGGCCTTCCGGCCGGGTGACGCCGCTCATCGTGCCGCCTACGGAGTCCTGGGTGCCCTCGGGATCATCGCCGGGGTCCTGGTCCTGATCTGGCCGGGGATCACGGTGCTCGTGCTGGCGCTGCTGGTCGGCTTCTGGGCGATCTTCACCGGCATCGTCGAGATCGTCGCCGCGATCCGGCTGCGCAAGCAGATCGAGGGTGAGGCGTTCCTCATCGCCGCGGGCGCGCTTTCGCTGATCGCCGGCATCGTGATCGTGTTCAACCCGATCGCCGGTGCCTACGGGATCGCGCTCCTGGTCGGGATCTATGCCCTGCTGTACGGCGTGATGCTGCTGGTACTGGCCTTCCGCCTGCGCAAACTCACGCGGGCCTGAACGCCTGTCGCAGCTGGATCCGCGCGCCGGCGCGGCGCAGGTTCGACAGGCTCGGCGAACCTTCCACCGTGGTCGCGACGGCGAAGCGGCGGCCTTCGCGGGCGGCCGCGGTCAGGCCGTGGAGGAGCAGCCGCGCCTGTGCTCCTTTGCCGCGATGAGTCCGCGGCGTGGCGGATCCGCCGAGGAGGACACCCGGTCCGTGCGTGCTCAGGGCCGCGGCGGAGATCGGCACACCGTCCTCGATGAGCAGCGACCGCCGGAGCCGCGGATCGGCGTGCTCGGCGGCGATGAACGACGTCACCGCGTCGCCGCTTTCGTACCCTTCCAGCAGGATGCGGAGGAAAACGTCGATGTCGGGTGCGTCGTCGACGTCCGCGTCCTCGGCCGCGAGTCCGGCGAGCGGAAGGATCGCGATCGGGCGGACACCGGCGGGCACGAGGCCGGTTCCGTGGGGGAGACCCGGCGGCAGCACCAGCGTCGGCGGGTCGCCGTCCCAGCACGACGCCCCGGCGAGCCGGACGGCCCGCGCCAGGTTGTCCTCGGTGATTCCGGAGATCGTGCGCAGGAACCGCAGCTCCGGTGCCGTGGCGATGACCACGAGCAGCCCGTCCTCGCGCCACGCGGAGAAGGTGCCGGGCAGCCCGGCCGCGGTGGCCGCCTCACCGGCGATGGCGGCACGGGCGTGGATCACTTCTTCGGCTTCGGTCAGCACGTCGCCAACGTAATAGGCTGATGCGGTGAGCCAGCCGATCCTCTTGACCGTCGACGACGATCCCGCCGTGTCCCGTTCGGTCGCCCGCGACCTGCGCAGAAGGTACGGGAAGGACTATCGGATCATCCGGGCCGATTCCGGCGCCGACGCCCTCGAAGCGCTGCGCGAGCTCAAGCTGCGCGGCGACGCCGTGGCCGCGATCCTCGCCGATTACCGGATGCCACAGATGGACGGCATCGTCTTCCTCGAGAAGGCGATGGACCTGTTCCCGCACGCCCGGCGCGCGCTGCTGACCGCCTACGCCGACACGGACGCCGCGATCCAGGCGATCAACGTCGTCGACGTCGACCATTACCTCCTCAAGCCGTGGGATCCGCCGGAGGAGAAGCTCTATCCGGTCATCGACGCGCTGGTGGAGACCTGGCGCGCGGTGGGGGAGCGGCCGGTCGACGAGATCAAGCTCATCGGCCACCGGTACTCGTCGCCGTCGTTCCACCTGCGCGATTTCCTGGCGCGCAACGCCGTGCCGTACCGCTGGTACTCGGTGGACGACGACGAGGGCCGCCGGATCCTCGACGCGGCGGACGCGGCGCCGCAGGACATCCCGGTGCTGGTCACGCCGGACGGCACGGTGCTGCGTCAGCCGTCCGGGCCCGAACTCGCCGACGCCGTCGGCCTGTCCACCCGGCCTGCGCAGGAGTTCTACGACCTGATCGTGATCGGCGGCGGACCCGCCGGGCTCGGGGCGGCCGTGTACGGCGCGTCGGAGGGGCTGCGCACCGTCATCGTCGAGCGCAAGGCGACCGGCGGGCAGGCGGGCACCAGCTCCCGCATCGAGAACTATCTCGGCTTCCCGGACGGCGTTTCCGGCGCGCAGCTCACCGATCGCGCGCGGCGGCAGGCGCTCAAGTTCGGCGCCGAGGTGCTCACCGCCCGTGACGTCGTCGGCCTCGAAGCGCGTGGTTCGGCGCGCGTGGTCATGTTCGGCGACGGGACCGAGATCGCCGCGCATTCCGTGGTGCTGGCCAGCGGCGTCACCTATCGGGCGCTGGAGGCTCCCGGGATCGCCGAACTCGCCGGCCGCGGTGTCTACTACGGCTCCGCCGCCACCGAAGCGCCCGAATGCAAGGGCGAGCACGTCTACATCGTCGGCGGCGCGAACTCGGCGGGCCAGGCGGCGGTGTTCTTCTCCAAACACGCCGCCGACGTCACCATCCTCGTCCGCGGCCAGTCGCTCGAAGCGTCGATGTCGCACTACCTGATCGAGCAGATCGCCGGGATCGAGAACATCCACGTCCGCACCCGGACCACCGTGGTCGAGGCGCACGGCGACGATCACCTCGAACGGCTGACCTTGTGCGAGAACGGTTCCACCACCGAGACCGTGCCCACCGGTCACCTCTTCATCTTCATCGGCGCGGCGCCGCGCACCGACTGGCTCGGCACGGAGATCCAGCGTGACGACCACGGTTTCGTACGGACCGGCCCCGATCTGCTCACCGACGGCGGTCCGCCGCCGGGCTGGCCGCTGGACCGCGACCCGCACTACCTGGAGTCGTCCATCCCCGGCGTGTTCGTGGCGGGCGACGTGCGGGCGGCGTCGGTGAAGCGCGTCGCGTCGGCCGTGGGTGAAGGCGCCATGGCGGTCACCCTGGTCCACCGATACCTGGAGGAGCAATGAGCGTTCTGCCAAGGGAGGAACTGCGCGGGCTCTTCCTCTTCGAGCACCTCAGCGACGAACAGCTGGACTGGATCGACGAGCACGCCAAGCTGGAGCAGTACAGCGGCGGCACCACGGTCATGCGCGAGGGTGAACCCGCCACCTGCTTCTACCTGCTGCTGTCCGGCGCGTTGCGGATGACACGGCTCGTCGGCGACACCGAGGTCGAGACGATCCGGTCCGATCAGCGCGGCGCCTACTGCGGCGCGACGCAGTTCTTCGTGCACCAGGAGACCGAACACACCTACGGCGCTTCGGTGCACGCGGTCAGCGACCTCACCTTCCTGACCTTGCCCGCGGCCGAGTTCGCCACCGAGTTCCGCCGGTGGTTCCCGATGGCGACACATCTGCTGGAGGGGATGTACCTCGGCTGGCGCAACAGCGACACCGTGATCGGTTCGCGGCGGCGGCTGCTGGCGCTCGGCGAGCTTTCCGCCGGGTTGACCCACGAACTCAACAACCCGGCCGCGGCGGCCGTCCGCGCGACGGCGTCGCTGCGGGAACGGGTCGCCGGGATGCGGCACAAACTCGCGATGCTGGCGAAGAAGAACGTCGACCCGTCGCTGCTGGAGCAGCTGCTCGAAATCCAGGAACAGCTGGTCAAACAGGTCGCCTCGGCGCCGAAGCTGTCCGCGATGCAGCAGGCCGACCGCGAGGACGAGATCGGCGACTGGTTCGACGGCCACGGCATCGACCAGGGCTGGGACCTCGCCGACATCTACGTCCGCGCCGGGCTGACCGTGCCCGATCTCGATCGCCTGCTGGATTCGGTGGGGGAGACCTTCCTCGACGGCGCCGTCCGCTGGCTGGCGTACGCGCTCGAGACCGAGATGCTGATGGGCGAGATCGAGGATTCGACCACCCGCATCTCGGTGCTGGTCGGCAAGGCCAAGCAGTACTCCCAGATGGACCGCGCGCCACACCAGTGGATCGACGTCCACGAAGGACTCGACTCCACCCTCGTCATGCTCGCCGGGAAGATCGGGCCGGGGATCCGGGTCGTGAAGGAGTACGACCACGCGGTGCCGAGGATCCCGGCGTACGCGGGCGAGCTGAACCAGGTGTGGACGAACATCATCGACAACGCGCTCGGCGCCATGGGGACCGAGGGCACGCTGACCCTGCGGACGTCCAGGGTGAACGATCACGTGCACGTCGAGATCGGTGACACCGGACCGGGGATTGCGGCGGAGGTGCGGCAGCGGATCTTCGAACCGTTCTTCACCACGAAGCCGGTGGGGCAGGGGACCGGGCTCGGCCTGGACATCTCCTGGCGCATCGTCGTCGAACGGCATCAGGGCGACCTCCGGGTCGATTCGGCGCCGGGTGACACGCGCTTCACCGTGTGCCTGCCGGTCTCGGAGCAGTCCGTGATCTGACTTTCCTTCCACCCCAACGGTTCGCCAGGAACTGACGACTTCTTTCGTTCATCGATCGTTCATTTCGAAATGGCTCACCCGCGCGTCAAAAGAGTCGAACGGGCTGAAAGATCGACCTGGTGAACGAGGGGGTGGGCCGATGAAACGTCGTCTGTCGATCGGCCTGGCAGTGGTGCTGCTACTGGCCGTGGTCGCCGTGATCGTCTGGGACCGCGGCGGTGACGAGAACACCGCGCGGGGGACCGATCTGACCACGGTGCGCGGCGTCATCGGATCGGAGAAGCTCGCGTTCTTCTCCGACAAGAGGGTGGCGGAAGCATTCGCCCGGCACGGGCTGAAGGTCGAGGTCGACACCGCCGGTTCGCGGCAGATCGCGAGTATGGACCTCGGGAAGTACGAGTTCGCGTTCCCGTCCTCGTCGCCGGCCGCGCAGCGGATCCAGCGCGACCACAAGGTGACCGGCGTGCACACGCCGTTCCAGTCGCCGATGGCGGTCGCGACCTTCGAGCCGATCGTGAACCTCTTGAGCGCCAACGGGATCGTGCGCAAGGGCGCCGGGGACTACCAGGTGCTCGACGTCGCGAAGTACCTCGAACTCGCGCAGCGGGGCACACGCTGGGACCAGCTCCCCGGCAACACCGCCTTCCCGGCCCGCAAGAACGTGCTGGTCACGACCACGGATCCGCGTGAATCGAACTCGGCGGCGATGTACCTGTCGATCGTTTCGTTCGTCGCCAACGGCAACAACGTGGTCAGCACGCCGGAAGCCGAGGCCAAGGTCCTGCCCGGCGTGTCGAAGCTGTTCATCGACCAGGGCTACACACAGAACAGCACCGAAGGCCCGTTCGAGGACTACCTCGCGGCGGGGATGGGCAAGACGCCGCTGGCGCTGATCTACGAATCGCAGTTCGTCGACCGGCTGGTCCGCGCGGACGGCTCGATCCGGCCGGACATGCGCCTGCTCTACATGGCGCCGACGGTGTACTCCAAGCACACGCTGGTCCCGTTGAAGCCGAACGGTGACCAGGTCGGCAGGCTGCTGGCGACCGACCCGGAACTGGGGAAACTCGCCGCCACCTTCGGCTTCCGCACCGGGGACCCGCGGTTGTTCGCCGACGTCGTCGCCGCGGCCAAGGCGCCGGTGCCGTCGGATCTGGTGGACGCCGTCGAGCCGCCGTCGTTCGAAACGCTGGAGCGGCTGCTCGACGCCGTGAAGAAGCAGTACTGATGGACGATTTCACGCTCACTCCACCCGAACCGGTGGAGGCGATCCCGGCCGAGCGGGCCGCGGGTCTGGTGACGCTCGCGCCGGAGGTCCACGCCGAGGTCGCGAAGCGCGCCGAGAGTTTCGCCCGGCGTCTCGAAGCGCTCGACGTCCGGTCCCCGGAGTTCACCCGCGTGCTGGACGAACTGCTCGCGGTCGGCGAGTCCGACATGCGGGCGGCGGCGACCGTCGCGGGCGCGCTGCTGGACCGCTCGTCGCGGGCGCTGGCGGAAATCGGGTCACCGCAGCAGCAGGCGACGGTCAGCCTCGCCGGGCTCCGGCGGGCCGTGGCGGAGATCGACCCGGCGAAACTGCCGATCACCGGCCGCAAACTGATGGGGCTGATCCCGGTCGCGGGCAGCGCGAAGAAGGCGCTCGACCGCTACCGCGCGGCCAACGAGCCGGTGAACGCGCTGGTACTGGACCTACGTGCGCGGCAGGACGTCCTGCGGCGGGACAACGCCGCGCTCAAGGGCGAGCGCGAGCGGCTGTGGGCGACGCTCGGCAAGCTCTCGGAAGCGGCCGCGTTCGCCGAGGCCGTCGACACCGCCGTCGAACGTCAAGCCGGGATCTTCGACTTCACCGATCCCGCTCGGGCCAAGTCGCTGCGGGCCGACGCACTGCATCCGATCCGGCAGCGGCACCAGGATCTGCTGACCCAGCTCGCGGTGAGCGCGCAGGGCTATCTGGCGCTGGATCTGGTGCGGCGCAACAACGACGAGCTGATCCGGGGGATCGAGCGGGCGGTGTCGACCACGGTCGCCGCACTGCGGGTCGCGCTGCTGGTGAGCGGCGCGCTCGCCGGGCAGCGCGACGTCCTCGACGAGGTCCAGGCCGTGCAGGCCACGACGGACGGGCTGATCCGGGCGAACGCCGAGATGCTGGAACTGCGCAGCGCCGAAATCCAGCGCGCGGGCAGTGATCCGGCGGTGGCGGTGGCGACGATCCGCGAGTCGTTCGAGCGGATCTATCGCAGCATCGACGCGATCGACGAGTTCAAGGCGGGGGCCGTCTCGACGATGGCGGCGACCGTCGAGGCGCTGTCCGGCGAGATCCGGCGAGCCGAAGACCATCTGCGCCGCTCTCACGAGACGGCGACGGCCGAGGGGGCATCGTGAAACGCTGGACGGTCTTGGCGGTCAGCGCGGTTTGCGCGCTGTCACTGGTTTCCTGCGATTCGAGCGAAGGTGAGACGCGTGGCCTTGGGGAGGCCGAACCGGGCACCTTGAGGGTGCTCGCGGGCAGTGAGCTGGCCGATATGCAGCCGCTGTTGGAGCAGGAAGCGGCGGCGACCGGGGTCAAGGTGAAGTTCCAGTTCACCGGGACGCTGGAAGGCACCGAGACGCTCGCGAACGGGAAGGCGGACGGCCAGTACGACGCCGTCTGGTTCTCGTCGAACCGGTACCCCGCGGCGGTTCCGGAGGCCGCGAAACGGCTGGGCGAGCAGGTGAAGATCATGAGTTCGCCGGTGGTGCTCGGCCTGTCCGCTTCGGCGGCGCAGCGGCTCGGCTGGACCGGACGGCCGGTGGGCTGGGGCGAGATCGCCGAGCAGGCCGGGAAGAAGGCCTTCACCTACGGCATGACCGATCCGTCGGCGTCGAACTCCGGCTTCTCCGCGCTCGTCGGGGTGGCGTCGGCGCTCGCGGGCGCGGGCAACGCGGTCGATGCGCAGCAGATCGCCGCCGTCACCCCGAAACTGACCGAGTTCTTCAGCGCGCAGGCGATGTCGGCGGGCTCGTCGGGCTGGCTTTCCGAGGCCTACCGGCGGCGGGCGAGCGGTCAGGATCCCGGCAAGAAGGTCGACGGACTGATCAACTACGAGTCCGTCCTGCTGTCGATGAACGCGACCGGGAAGCTCCCCGAACCGCTGACGCTGGTGTATCCCTCCGACGGTGTCGTCACCGCCGATTACCCGCTGACCCTGGTGCAGAGCGCGAATCCCGACGCGCGGGACGCGCACCGCAAGCTGGCCGAACGGCTGCGCACGCCGGACACGCAGCGCAAGATCATGGAGACCACGCAGCGCCGCCCCGTCGTGCCCGGCGTCCAGCTCGGACAGCAGTTCGCGCAAAAGGATCTCGTCGAGCTGCCGTTCCCCGCGACGCAGCAAGCGGTCGACGCGTTGCTGGGCGCCTACTTCGACAAGATCCGGCGTCCGTCGCGCACGCTGTACGTACTCGACACCTCGGGCTCCATGGCGGGGGACCGGATCGAGTCGCTGCGCACCGCGCTGATCGGGCTGACCGGCGCCGACGGTTCGCTGACCGGCCGGTACCGCCGGTTCCGCAGCCGCGAAGAGGTCACGATGCTGCCATTCGACACCGTGCCGGGCAGCCCGGAGACGTTCGTCGTCCCGGAAGGTGATCCCCAACCCACGTTGGACAAGATCAAGCGATTCGCCGAGGGCCTCGACGCGAACGGCGGGACGGCGATCTACGACAGCCTTCAGCGCGCGCACGACATCATGGGCCCTTTGGTCGCGCGCGACCCCGACCGGTTCACCTCGATCGTGCTGATGACCGACGGGCAGAACGCGAACGGCGCCAAGTTCGCGGACTTCCAGGCGAGGTTCCCGGCGCTGCCGGAGGCGGTGCGGCAGATCCCGGTGTTCACCGTGATCTTCGGGGAAGGCGACTCCGCCGAACTCGGCGAGGTCGCGAAACGCACCGGCGGCAACGTGTTCGACGCGCGCGGCGACGTCCTGCCCAAGGTGTTCCAGGAAATCCGCGGGTACCAGTGATCCGGTACCTCGGCTCCACGAAGAACCTCGCCGGCTGCGTCGGCGGGCTGATCGGGCTCGCGCTGTACCTGACCGGCGTCGTCGGCGCGCTGTGGCCGGTGGTGGTCGCCGGGCTGTACGCGGTGTTCGCCCTGCTCGCGCCGCCGGAACGGGTCCGGCTGGTCTCGGTGGCCGCCGAGGCCGAGGCCGGTCAGCTGCGCGCGGACCTCGGCTCGCTGGTGGACAAGGTGACCGCGCGGGCACAACGGATGCCGGAGTCCTCTGTGGACAGTGTCCGGCGGATCGCCGAAGTGCTCGAAGACCTGCTTTCGCGACCGGAGCGATGGGCGGCCAACCCGGACGTCCAGCACGCCGTCACCCGGCTGACACGGACGGATCTGCCGCTTTCCGTGGAGACGTACCTCAACCTGCCGTGGTGGTTCGCCGCCAAACGGCGCGCGAGCGGCGAGCCCAGTGCGTCCGACGAACTCCTGGCGCAACTGGAGCTGCTGGAAACCGAAGCGCATCGCATCGCGGAACGGTTCTACGCGGGGGATGTCCACCAGCAGGCCGATCACACGCGATATCTGCGGGAGCGGGGCCAGACGTAGTCCCAGTGAGAGAAACCCTTGCCCAGTAGGAACTCCAGGTGTCCCGATCACCGGTCGTTCTCCGTGGGCAAGCCGGGATCCTTGTGGTGGACTGCGTACCGTCGGCCCCGTCATGGCCGGCATTCCGTCTTCCCAAGGGAGTTCAGGCGTGCATAAGTACAGACAGTGGATGGCCGTGGTGGCCGCGGTGGTGGTGTGCCTCGCCGGCGGTACCCCGGCGAACGCCGAACAACGCGACGATCACTGCGTCGCCGACACAGCGACCGGAGCGATCCGGTGCTTCGACAGCCTCGGCGAATCGCTCGCCGCGGCGTCGGCAGGCGAGGTCGGTGCCTCCGCGACGGTGATCAGCGTGCTGTACGAACACGCGAACTTCGGCGGCGCGAGCGTCGCCGTCACCGGGTCCCCGTGCGTCGAGGGGACCAATCAGACCGTCGGCTTCCTCGGAAACTGGAACGACAAGATCTCCTCGTTCCAGACGTTCCAGAACTGCTACATCACGATGTACGAGCACGCCGAATACCAGGGCGAACGCCAGGAGTGGTACGCCAACGACAGCGGCAACTACGGGTCGAACATGAACGACCGCGGCAGTTCGGTGGTGTACTCGCGCGGGCCGTCCCGCGCCGAACTGCTCAAGGACTGTGGCCGCGCCACCAAGACCTGCAACGCCCACGTCGACCAGCGCGGCCAGGACTTCTACGGCGACTGGGGCCGGGTGGACACGGTCTACAACTGCAGCGCCAACAAGATCACCCAGGTGATCGGCAAACGCGACACCCGCAGCGGGAAGAACACGGTGTCGAACGAGATCAGCGTGAGCGCGGGCTTCCAGTTCCTCGTCGACTGGTCGGTCGCGTACAAGCGCACGTGGGGCCAGGAATGGGGCTGGGAGACCAGCGAGAGCGTCGAGACCCGGATCGAGGTCAACCCTGGCTACTGGGCGGGTCTGGACCGCTCACCGGTGATGCGAGTGGCCAGCGGCTCGTACGACATGTGGTACGACAAGCGCAAATGGGGTCACCATCAGTGGTATGTCTGGAACTTCAGCGGTGAAGGACCGGCGCCCGGTGTCGTGGGCCAGACCAGGACGGTCGGCAAGAAGATGACGTCGGACGAGAAGAAGAGGGTGTGCGGGAAGTCGGCCGGTCTCGTGCGGTCGTCCGCATCGTCGCGGTCGGAAAGCGCGGCCGCGCCTGCCGTGCCCGCGGTGCGCGTCGCGCAGGGATCGCTGCACAGCTAGCCAGGTGGTCCGGCTCGGCGGTCGTCAGCGGCCGCCGAGCCTCGGCAGGGTCAGGGTGGTCACCGCCGTCGTCACCCAGCCCAGCAGATCGCCGAGCGGGATGGTGGACAGCCTTTCCGGCCACTCCTCCGCCAGCGCGTGCAGGACGAGGTGGCCGTCGTGCGCCTCGACCGCGGTGAGCCGGATCCCTTGCGGGAGTTCCGGCAGGGGCAGCACGATCGGCTTGAGGCGGGACGGCGGGCCGAACCGGCGGCGTCCGATGTGGACGGCGATCGGCCGGAGGACGACGGCGCCGCCCTCCACAGTGGACTCCAGGGCGAGATGACCCCAGCGGGGCCGCTTTTCCCAGCGGACGTGGAAATGCCCGTCATCGCCGGGGGTCACGATGATGCCCGGCCGCGCCTCGGCCACCCGCGCCTGCAGTACTTCGGGCGAAACCCGGATCGCCATCCGCACCTGCTCGGGGATCGCGGCAGGGGACGGCAGAGAGCGGAGACGGACGTTCGACGCCAGCACGGTGATGCGTTCGAGCGGCGTCTCCGGCCAGTCGACGTCCTCCACGACGATGCGGACGTCGCCGATCCGCCCGGTGGCCGCCAGGCTGAGGCTGTCGGCCTGGTAGTCGAGTCCCGTCAGCGTGAGGCCGACGTCGTGCCCGTCCACCTTGGTCGTCAGCCGTCGCCCGACCAGCTGTTCGGTGACGGTCTTCAGCACCGCGGCCGGGGTCACGGGCACGTTCGGCAACAGCGCCCGCCCGGCGGCGGCCAGGCCGAACAGCTCGGGAAGCGGGTTCAGGTCGAACCATCTGCCGTCGCTCATCCGACCAGTGTCGCCGAACGGGACGCCGATCGCCGCCGCAGGGGGTCAGCGGGCCGCGAAACGGGCGATGACACCCGCCAGGATCACCCAGAACGCGGCGGCCAGGCCGTAGTCGAGAATGACCGCGAGATTCGGGTCACTCACCGGGAAAAGGCCCGGCCAGAACAAGGCCAGCGGTTTGGCCAGCGCCTGGATGAAGATGAAGAAACCGTTGCCCGCGTTGGCTCCTGCGAGCACCATCACCATGTACAGCAACTCGATGAAAGCGAACACCGCGCCGATGCCGGTGATGACCCGCACGGCGGTGTTGCTCCTACTGGTGGTTCGCCATCTGGACATATCGGAAAAGTTCCCGGATTCCGCCGTGACAAACGCTTCAGTGGTCAGATTGCGCCGATCGGCCGTACCTCGCGTACTGCCCGCAGGCGCGCTGTGACGGAGTGCTTACTAAGTGATATCGATTATCATTGCCAACATGACTGTCGGCGACTGGAATGACGGCTGGGAACGCCTGATGGCGAGATATCAGCCAGGGCGCGCGCAAGCGATCGAGCGGATGATCGAGCTGGTCGAGACGCGGTGCGAAGGTCCCGCGCCGCGCGTGCTGGACGTGGGAGGCGGCACGGGCACCCTCTGCTCCCGCCTGCTCGAACGCGTGCCCGGGGCGGAGGTCACTCTGCTCGATCTCGACCCGGTGATGCTGACGATCGCCGGCTCGTCCCTGCCGTCGTCGGTGCAGGTGGTCCGGGCCGATCTGCGGGAGCCGGACTGGACCGCCCTGCTGCCGGATACCGGCTACGACGCCGTTCTGGCGGTCATGGCGCTGCACTACCTGCCGCCCGGCCGGTTGACCGAGCTGTACGCCGAACTCGGCGGGCTCGTGCGGGCGGGCGGATTAGTGGCCAACGTGGACGACATGCCGGATGGGGAGCCGGTGGCGTCCACGGTCGAGGACGGCGAAGATCTCTGGGGCGCTTGGTGGAGCCAGGTCGCGGAGGACCCGGTGCTCGGCCCGGCGGTGGCCGAAAGGAACCGGCTGTTCGGAGAGTCACCTTCGGCCGAATGGCATCCTCCGGCCGAGTGGCACCTGCGGGCGCTGGAGGCCGGGCCGGTCGACGAGGCGGCCGTGGCGTGGCGGAACGGTGTCCAGGCCGCCGTGGTGGCGTTCAGGCCCCGGTGAACGGCGCTGTGCTCTCAGCATCGGGTGAGTTGTCCAGAGGTGCGCCGCGCCACTGCCAGCCGGCGCGGGAGGGACGTCCGGGGAGGTCCACCCGGTCCGTCGCCCACAGCAGCGCCGTCCAGGGGTCGACGCCGGCGGCGTCCACGTCCGGGAACATCCGCGCGAGCACTCGCGAACAGGCGTCACGTGGCGGGTCGAGGGTGACGGCGAGGCCTCTGGCCATGTCCTCGCCGTGGACCAGGACCTCGACACAGCCCATTCCGGTGAAACCCTCGAGGTCGGCGCGTCCGCTCGGGTGGTACGCGCGGACGTCCGGGTCCGTCGTGCGGAGCGTCGCGCCGAGGATGCCGCCGCCGACCGCGACGAACTCCAGCAGCTCCGACGGCGTCGCGGCCTGGTCGGCGACGGCTTCGAAGCAGACGAAACGCGGCGTGGACGGCCGGGCGATCAGCAGTCCCGCGTAGGAGATGAGGCAGTCGCCGAGATGCTCGGCCGTGCGCCAGGCGTTCAGTTCGCCGGTGCCCGGCGCCGATCGCCAGTCACAGCCCGACGCCTGACGCAGTCCGCTGACGACACTCGCCAGCGCCGCGTCGAGGTCGTCGGGCGTGATCGTCATCGTGGCATCAGCTCAAAGGTGTCGGAAACGCGACCGGACCGCGGCGGCCGTTCTTCCCGACCGCGCGCACACCGAAGAACACGTTGTCCTTCGACAGATCCACTTTAGCCTCGGTCGTGTCGCCGACCTTGATCGCGTGCGTCCAGTCGGGCGCCGTCGTCTCCCGCCACACGACCTCGTAACCGGCGAGATCCGGGTCTGTTCCGCGCCGCCACACCAGATCCGTGTCGTTCGTCAACCGGTTCGTCCGGATCCGGACGTCTTCGGGGGTGCCCGGCGCGGTCGCCAGCGACCACATCGTCGCGGCGTTGACCCGCGCGACCCTGGCGATGA
Organism: Amycolatopsis sp. lyj-108; assembly: GCF_046549005.1. Classification (NCBI taxonomy): domain Bacteria; kingdom Bacillati; phylum Actinomycetota; class Actinomycetes; order Pseudonocardiales; family Pseudonocardiaceae; genus Amycolatopsis; species Amycolatopsis sp. lyj-108. Next base: position 28,775 of record NZ_JAJPWQ010000016.1, read on the forward strand.
ACGGGAAATCGCAGAACTCCGGCAGATCGCCGAACCGCCGGCCGTTCTCCACCCGGACGTCCTGGTGCTGGTGCGCGTAATCCTCGTGCGGTTCGGTGAACCGCGCGGCCGGATAGCCCTGCTCCAGGAACGGGATATGGTCGCCGCCCCGCAGGTAGCGGTCGCGCCGGTGGATCACCCGCACGGCCATTCCGGTCGCGTCGTTCTCCGCGACCGAGCGCACGAACCGGGCCAGCTGACGGGACAGCGAGTCGTTTTCGCCACCGACCGCGCGCCGGATGTCCGCCTGCGCCGGGGTTTCCGACGTCGGCACCCCTTCGGCGAACAACCGGATCGTGCGCGGGTCCCTCGTGCCGTCGTCCGCCCGGCTCGAGCCGACGATGTCGTTGGTGAACACCGCCTGCACGTTCGTGCCCGCCGATTTGTACAGCGTGGCCATATGCCGCGCGCCGAACAGGCCTTGTTCCTCACCCGCGACCGCCGCGAACACGATGGTCGCGGCCGGACGGCGAGTGGCGAACACCCGGGCGAGCTCCATCGCGACGGCCACCCCGGAAGCGTCGTCGTCGGCGCCCGGCGCGTCCTTCGTCGCGTCGAGCGGATCGGAACACCGCGAGTCGTAGTGGCCCGACACGACATAGACCCGCTCGGGAGTGGTGGAGCCGCGCAAGGTGGCGACGACGTTGGTGATCGTGGTGGCGACAGGGATCCTGGGCGGAGCGGGCTGTTGCAGATACGACTGCGACTCGACCTTCATCCGGCCGCCCGACCGTTCCGCGGACTTCTCCAGTTCCGCGAAGATCCAGTCGCGGGCGGCGCCGATGCCGCGGACGGGATCGGTCTGCGAGGACAACGTATGCCGCGTCCCGAAAGCCGCGAGCCTGCGTACGGTTGCCTCGATCCGGTGTTCGTCGATCTCCCGCAGGATCGCCCGGAGTTCGGCGTCGGGTCGTTGCGGGGTGAGACGTTCGCCGGGGCCACGTTCGTCAGTGAGCCGATCGTCGGGCTCTTCGGCGCCGGCGGTCGAGGAGAGAGCGGTTGATGACAGCGCGGTTGATGACAGGGCGGTTGATGACAGCGCGGTTGATGACAGGGCGGCCGCCGAGAGCGCGGCCGACGTGGACAGGAAAACTCGTCTGGACCTTTCCTCAGCCATTCTCCGTTCCTACGCGCCTTGTGTTCGGGCGTCTACCCGCGAAAAGGATGAGCGCGGCGGACGGGGGATGAGGGACGATCACCGGGTGATCTTCGGGAGAAAGAAGTCCGTGGCCGAGGCACTCCAGGAAACGTTGGAGAGCCGGGGGCACCGTGTGGGCGTGCTCGTCGATGCGCTCGTGCGCGTCGACAAGTCCAGCGCTGCCGCTGAAATCGCGGCGGCCTTCGAGATGATCACTGAGACACCGGCGCTCATCGCGACTCTCGACGAGTACTGGCGGTACGAGCGGGCTCTGGATGACGTCGCCCGGACGCTCAGGGCCGGCAAGGTAGGACTGCTGACCACCGCGATCGCGGCTTCGTACCGCGACGGTCGGGTCCGGGAACTGGCGGTCACGAGACTGCTGGCGAAACCGTGCCCGGAGACACTTCCGTTCCTGCTTTTGCGCATGACGGACTGGGCGTCTCCGGTCCGCGACGTCGCCCGCGCGGGTGTCATCCGGCTGCTGCACGATGATCCGGCGACCTACTTGCGGCCTGCTGCCGAAACGATGCTTCACCTGGGGCGCCGTCGCCGCGGCGGCTTCGGCGTGCGACAGCTGTACGCGGCCGCTTACGACGTCCCGGTGACGGTGCTCGAGCAGCTGATGTGCTCGGTGAACCTCGCGGTGCCGAGGTTCGCGTTCGAGGTCCGGACCCGGCGGGGTGACCTCAAACTCGACGAGCTGATCCGGCTTGCTCTGACGAATTCCGACAAGGGCATCCGCGCACGAGCCGGTGAGGCCGTCGCACGCCAGGCCGTCTGGACCGGTCGCGTGGACGTCCTGCGCAAGCTGGCCGCCTGCCGCCACGGCGAGGTACGGATCAGCGCACTGACCGGACTCGCGCGCCTCGGTCACTGGGAGGAAATCGCCGGTCTGCTGGACGACCGTTCCACACTGATCCGCGCGCTCGCACGGGATGCCGCCCGGCGTACGGGCATCGACGCCGTCGTTTGGTACCGGTCCGCTGTTTCCGGTGCGAACCCTTCCCTGGGGGCCATCGCGGGACTTGCGGAGTCGGGGCGGGAAGAGGACGGACAGCTGCTGTACCCGTTGCTGAGGCACCCCTTGGCCAGAGTGCGAGCCCAAGCCGTTGGGGCACTGCGGATTCTGGATGCTGTTCCGGTCGATTCGGTGAGGTCGATGGTCGAGGATCCTTCGCGACGAGTGGTCAGGGCGGCTTTGAAGGCGTTGCGGACACGGGCCTGAGTTCGTTGCTCAGTCCTGAGGTTCGTCGTCCTCGGGACCTGGGCGTGGCTCGTGGAGCGGCTCTGGCGCCGTCTCGTAGGTATGGCCGCTCGGCGTGGTGATGATCATGCCGCCGTCGCCGGTGGGCACGGCCGACCAACCGGGTTCTTCTCGAAGCAGGTTGTGGCTTTTGCAGTGACTGTGGCAGTTGTACTGGTTGGTCTTGCCGTCGCGAGCCCAAGAGATGATGTGGTCGATCTCGGAGAATTCGGCAGGCCGGTGACAGCCCGGTTGTGTGCACTCGCGATCCCGCGCCATGATCAACCGTGCCAAGGAGGCCGGTGACCGGTACTTGTCGGCGCCGGCTTCGACCAGTTGGCCTGTGGCGGAGTCGGTGATCAGCCGCGACCAGGTCGAGTCGGGGTCAGAGGCGATCTCGCGGACCAGCCAATCGGGGATGGGCCCGTACCCGGCGAGTGTCGCGGGGTCGTTGCGCGCGCCGACGAGTGTCAAGAAATCGACATAGACATGGATGTGCGCACGCGGCTTGCCATGTCCGTCCTCGGCCAGCAGGCGTTCGGCGAAAATATCGGCGCGATGCTGGTCGAGAGTCCGGGATTTGTCCTTGCTCCGCCGGTCTCTCGCGGCCCGGCTCATTGAGGCGTAAATGGAACTGGCGACTTCCGTGGGAAGATGGCCGGCGAGCGTGGACATCGTCTCGTCGTTGTGTTCCAACGAGATATGCCGCAACGCGCGTTTCTTGGCGGCTCGTTCGCGATAGCCGTCGGGATCGAATTTCTGCACGGCGTGACTCACCGAGCCCCGGATCGCGCCGGGATCACGATCGGCGAGCCGATTGGTCAGCCAGGCGTCGACCTGTGCCGCGACTTCGTCCGATACTTCCCGCGTCAGCTGCATGACCTTGGAAGCCTTGTACAGGTCGATATCGCCACGCTCCAACGCCGCCAGCGTGTTCGGCAGGCGAGCGACGAGGGCGCAGGAGGTCTCGACGAGCAGGAACGCGTGGTTGCGGGTGACCGAGAAGCGCAAGGCGACCTCCTCGGTCACAGATCTTCGTGATCCACCGCGAACGGCGAAATCGGCTAACGCTCGAACCTGACGTCCCTGTGTCCGACGAAGCGAAACCTCTTCGTCGAACGCGGCGTCAAGAAAGCGAGCGGCTTTCGGGTTATGAGGGAGAGTTGTGGTCATGGCGTCGATCTTACTCGAACTGATGTTCGACCGCCAGCAAAGGCGTGATCGAATTTACGCGGAGAGTGAACGGGCGTCTCGTTCACCCCGGACCGTGACCGACAGCCCGGCTTGCCTGCTTGAATGGGTGAGTGAGCGAGGACTACCCGAGACTGCTGGAAGACCGAGAAGTACTGGTGGCGCGAGGAGTTGAGCGACGACAAGCGCGGCTGCGAGGCTGGCTTGACGGCTACGACGGGCCGCGACCCCTCTATCGGATCGAACTGTTCCTCGACCGTGACCGGTATACGGCCACCGCCATGGACATGTTCGAGTCACTCGTCCGGTTGCGTCGTCAGCTGGAACCCGGGGGTTGGGCGATCGCCGTTCAAGGGGCCCGCCGCGACACCTATCCGAGCGGGATGTGCAGGGATATGGGTGGTGGTATGCGAATCTACGTAATGCGGACCGGCAGCAAGACCTCGGCAGCCGACCTCGTCGACACGCTGGCCGATGCGGAGCTCGACCAGATAGTGACTGTTGCGGAACAGAGGACCCGGTATGCCGAATGGTGCGAATCGGCCACGGGTCGCCTTGGAATCTGACGCGGAGGTGGCGATCCGAGCCGCGGACGCCGCGTGCGAGGTGATCCGGCGATCCTACGGTCGCGCGATCGAACGGGTCGACAAGAGCGACGGCGATTTCGCCACCGCGGCCGATCTCGCCGCGGAGCGCGTGATCCGGGGAGTTCTGCGGGAGGCGCGGCCGGACGACGGGGTCGTCGGTGAGGAGTACGGCGCGGACGAGGAAGCCGGATCGCGGACCTGGCTGGTCGATCCCTTGTGCGGCACGATGAACTACGCGGTGCGGACCCAGTTGGTCGCGGTCAACATCGCCTTGCGTGCCGGCGACGACGTGACCGCGGCGGTGTCGGCGGACCCGTTCTCCGGAGAGGTGTTCTGGACCGGCGGGGCCGAGGCGTTCGTCCGTCGCGACGGACGTGACGAGCCCTTGGTGCCTGGGCCGGGCGGCGATCTCGTGGATCTCAACCTCGACCCGCCGTTTCCCAACGCCGTGTCCTTCCGCGCGGCACGGATGCTGATGGACGACGCGTTCACCGGACGCTTTCGCCCCCGCGTGGTTTCCACGACACTGGCGCTGGCCTGGGTCGCGGCCGGGCGGCGGGCCGCCTACGTCACCGATGGGCACCTGAAGGACAGTGTGCATTTCACCAGTGGCATCGCCTTGTGCCGGGCGGCCGGTTGCGTCGTGACCAACCTCGCCGGGGAAGCCGTCCACACCGGCGCTCAAGGACTTGTCGCGGCCGCCGATCCCGCGATCCACCGAGAGCTGATCGGCCTCGTGGCTGGCCGGTCGTGAGGAGTGAACGTCCACTCGGACCGGATCCGCACGTCGCCCGCCTGTCGGTCGGGATCGGCGCGGGTAACCTCGGCGGCGGCGGAACATTTCACGCCGTCATCTTCGAGAACGAGGGTGGGCACGCGTCCTCGCTGATCGACGACCCGTTCGAGCGCGGGCCGCAGGGCGGTTCGTCTCGTGTGCATTCTGTCGGTATTGCGGTGGAATGGCGTCATGGTTGAACTTCCGATCTGTGATCGTGCCGGCAACGCCTTGATCGAGTTTCGTTTCGTCACGGAAGAGGAATTGGGGCGTCTGGTCAAGCGGGTGACCGTGCCCGCGTCGTTGGTTGTCGTTGTCCACGCGGAAGCCGTCCTGATGATGTTCGATAGCCGGCGGAGGCAGTGGGAGCTTCCGGGAGGAATGCGGGAGACGGGTGAGAGCCCGCGCGAGGCCGCGGTACGGGAGCTGGGTGAGGAGACCGGCATCCACGGCGTGGACCTGTCATTCGCCGCCATGGCCGAGTTCGATCTCACGAAGCCGGAGCGTCGGGAACTCCTGGCCGTATATCGGGTTCGGCTCCAGGTCGTGCCTCGGATGACCGTCAACGATGAAGCGCTGGACTTTCGATGGTGGCCGCCATCGGAACCGGTGAGTGAGGATATGAGCCCGCTGGACGCGGAGATCGCCAGGCGCGTGGTCCAAGCAGCTACCGGCTGAATTCGCCGGGTCGTGCTGTCGTGCCGCGAAGCGCGCAGACATGCCGATGAGCGGTCGTGCTGTATCGGGTGCGTCGTGCTCGGCTGCCGTGGCAGGTTTGTCTCCGTGCCGGACGATCATCACGCAGCGACATCGAACAGGCCGAAGCCGGCGGTTCGTATCGTGCATCTGACCGGCCCCGTGTTCGACTCGCTCGCTCGCGGTGATCTGGCCGGAGTGACCGCGACCAGCCCGGTACCGCTGACGGCCTACCTGACCGGATCGGACCGGCGTGGGCTGTGGCAGAGGCGCGGCAGGCAGGTCGCGGCGGACTCCGGCAGCGCCGCCTGGGTCACCGGCATCATCTGGGACCGGCAACATCTACTGGCCGTCGGTACGGCCGGTTACCACGGGCCTCCCGACACATCGGGGATGGTGGAGATCGGCTACGCCGTCGACCCGGCACACCGGCGACGGGGTTACGCGCGGGCGGCTTTGGAGTCGGGGCCGCCCAGGAGCCGCAGGCACACACCGTCCGGGTCACGATCAGCCCCGGCAATACGGCCTCTTATCGGTTGGCATCGCAGTACGGCTTCGTCAAGGTCGGCGAACAGTGGGACGACGAGGACGGGCTTGAGATCATCTACGAGATCCCGGCGGATCGCCTGTAGCCAGGTTTCGAATCTCCGCTCTTGCCGCCGTGCGTGCGCTGACGTCCACTCGATCTCGGAACAGTCCCTCACGGTCCGGCGGCCGGGTCGTCGAGGTCGAGTGGCGGCATCGTCGCGGTCTCCTGGGCCCAGGTGTCGCGGAATCCCTGCTGGACCGCGAGATCGACCAGCTCGATCCTGGCCCCGATGCTGTCGAGCCGGTGGTAGGTGAAGGAGCGACCGTAGGGGCAGGAGTCGAACTCGATCGGCGCGCCTCGATCCGCCAGGCGCTGTTTGTCCGTCATGACGTCCTTGGACCAGTAGCCGATGTGGTCGAAGCGGGAACCGTCGGTCGCGTCCCACGGACTGCCGGCGGGTCCTTGGATCACCTCGAAGAACGGTGGCCCGTCGGTGGAGAACACGATGCTGTAGTCCCAGTTCCCGAGGGTGCCCGTACGGACTGGACTCCAGGTCACACCGAGAGTGCGGGTGAGGTCCTCGGTCGCCTGTCCGATATCTCGAACGACGAAGCACAGGTGGTAGAAGGCGTTCACCCGTCCTGTCTACCAACTCCGCGGTACACGAAAATTCGTGGCCGCCCACGAGCCTGGGGCGAGGGACGGACGGCGCTATCGTTGATCGATGTCGCGCGCAGTCGTTCTCGGCGGGACCGGGCTGATCGGTCGCGCCACCGCACGCCGGTTGCTGGCCGCCGGGTGGGAGGTGACCGTTGTCGGCCGAGACGCCTCGCGCATGTCCGAGGATGTCGCGGTCGCGGGTGGCCGGTTCGTCGCCGCGGACCGCGGCGAACCCGGCAGAGTCGCGGTGGCGCTCGGTGCGGGGGCGGATCTGGTGGTCGACTGTCTGTGCTTCACCGCCGAGCACGCCCGTGATCTGCTGCCGCTGCTGGACGACGTGGGGTCCACGGTGATGATCTCCAGCAAGGCCGTGTACGTCGACGCGGCGGGCAACCACGTGAACTCGGCCGCCGCGCCGGCATTCGACGGCCCGATCCGCGAGTCGCAGCCGACCATGGCCCCACGCGAGGATCTCGACTACCGCACTCGCGACGGCTACGGCGCCAACAAGGTCGCCGCGGAACGTGTCCTGCTCGACAGCGGACGTCCGGTCACCGTTCTGCGACCATCCAAAGTCCATGGCGAGGGGGCGACCGAACCCGGTGAATGGGTGTTCGTCAAACGCGTACTGGATCGGCGTGAGGTCCTTCTTCTGTCCCGCGGTGGCCGCGGCGTCGACCACCCGAGCGCGGCCGGGAACATCGCCGCTCTGATCGCAACCGCCGCGAACGACCCCGGCAGGCGTGTCCTCAACTGCGCCGACCCGGACGCACCCGACGCCCTCGACATCTCGCGGACCATCGCGAGATACCTCGGCCATCGGTGGGAGGAAGTGCTCCTCGACGACCAAGCCCCTGCCGGACTCGGCCTGCACCACTGGGACCGCATACCGGGTATCCGGCTGGACATGACCGCCGCCGGGCGACTGGGCTACCGGCCGTCCGGCGACTACGCCACCACCGTGACCGCCGAGCTGGACTGGCTGGTCTCCAGTGCGGGCCGGAACACCTCCCAGTCGCCGGGGTTCGACCACGAGTACTTCGCCCCGATGGTGAACTACGCCGCCGAGGACGACTACCTCGCCACGCGGTAGCTGGAGCCCGACGGAAAGCCACAGACCCGATCGGTCAGCTTCCCCGGAACGACCGGCTCAGCCCTCGCCCTCCGCAAGCAACTCCCGCAGCATGGCCAGCAGCTCCCGCCGGTCCCCGGCCCCGAGTTTCCCCCGGATCCGGGCCATGTGGTGCTCCACGGTCTTGCCTGAGATGAACAGTTTGCTCCCGGCCTGTTTGTACGTCAGCCCGTCGACGACCAGCCGGGCGACCTCCAGTTCGCGTTCGCTCAACGTGCTCAACCCGGTGGTGGTGGCGGGTTCCGGAGCGCGTCCTTGGAACTGGCGGGCCGCTTCGAGCAGCTGGACCATCGCCTTGCGGTCCGAGGTCCGGATCGCCGCTTGGCCCGCCAGGCGGGAAGCGTCCCAGCAGAGGCCGAGTTCGTGCAGTTCCGAGGAGGACGCGGTGATCTCTTCGGGGTCGAAGGTGCCGGTCAAGACCGCGAGCCAGCCGGTCGCGGCGGCGGCGAGTGCGGCCGGATAGCGTCCGCAGGACGCGAAATCGTCGAGTGCGGCCAGATGTTCCGCGGCCGACTTGTGATCCTCGACGGTGATGGCGGCGTGCAGTTCGTGCCAGCGTAAGGTTGCGGTCCACAGTGGAGGGTTGCCGAGCGCGTCGAGCACGGTGTGCGCTCGCTCGAGTTGCCCGGCCAGTTTGGCGCTCGCGCCGCCCCGTGCGGCCGCGATCGCGAGTTCTCCCAGCGGCAGCAAGGAATACAGGTCCGGCTGCTGCCGCATCGAAGCCTGATACGCCCGGTCCCACGAGCGTTGCAGGCCGGGAAGATCACTCGACCGCCGCGCCAGGCCCAGTTGCAGGGTGGCGGCGAAGAGTTCGTCGCGCGCTTCGAGACCGTCCGGTGGCATCAAGGCCCCGGCGGCCGTTTTGAGGTCGCCCGCGGTCATCGCGACCCAGCCGAGCAGCAGCCGATGCCGTTTCGCGAGCAGGTCGCCGCCGATCCGCCCGCTCACCGCGCGGCTCAACACCGACTCGGCCAGCGCGAGTTCGCCGGAATGCAGGCCCACCAACGCGGCGAGGGCCGCCGGGCTGTCCGGGAGCGGTGCCGGCGCCCCCGCCGATTCCAGCATCGAAGCCGCGCCCAGCAGGGCCGACAGGGTTTCGGCGCCGCAGCCGGAGACCGAACCGGTGATCGCGCGCGCCATCCGTGAGGCGGCGCCCGCGAACAGGGTCGGCACTTCGGGGGTTTCCAGCACGCCGCGGGCGGCTTCGAGTTTTCCGGTGCCCAGCAACGCGATCGCGGCGAACGCCTTCGAGCCCGCCCGGCCTGACCATTGGTACAGCTCCGCGCTGTGCGCCAGTTCGCCGCGATGCGCCAGCACGGTCGCCGCCACTTCGGCACCCGCGGCCCTGGCGTCCGTATCCGAGGTGCTGCCGAGCATCCCGTCGCCGAGCCGGAGCGCGGTGTCGAGATCCCCGGCCAGCGCCGCGGCGTGCGCCCAGCCGACGGTGAGCGCCGCGCCGCGCCCACCGGCCTCGGACGCGGCTTCGTAGAACCGCGCCGCGAGTTTCGTGTCGTCGGGCATCGCTTCACGCGCGGCCGCCTCGAAGGCCGCCGCCGCGCTCGCGCCCGAACTTCCCGTTCCCAGCAGGGATCGGGCGAGGTCCAGTACCGGAAGTCCGTCGCGCAGCTGGAGTTCCACCAGCCGCTGCAGCACCGTCAGCCGCCGCCCTGGCGACCCCCAGGTGCGGATGGCCTCGGCGGCGATCGGCAGCAGCACGTCGTCCTCGCCGAGGAGACCGGTCGCCCTTGCGCTGTCGAAGACTTCGGGCAGCCCTTCGCGATCGCGGTTGAGCAGGGCCGCCAGGAGATCTAGATTCCGGCCCGCGCCTGCCTCGGCCGCGATCAGGAACCGGTGGACGTCGTCGTCGAGCTGTTCCAGCTCACCGCGGAAGTCCGCGAGCCTGCCGGTGACCGCCCGCACCACCAGCCCCGGCACGCCACCGGTCCTGGCGTGGACGTCCGCAGCCGTGGCCGGGTCGCCGCCGGCGTGCTCGACGAGCCGCCGGACGTCGTCGACGCCGAACGCGCCCAAGGTCACCGCCCTGCCGAAGGAATCGGCGAGTGCGCGCAAGGTGGTGGTCCGCGCGGCGGGCCGGAAGGCCAGGACGACGGGTGCCGTCGTTTCCTCCGCCAGCGTCCTGATCTTCGCGATCTCGTCGTCGCCGAGCTGGTCGGCGTCGTCGACCAGCACCGCCTCGACCCCGGCGTGGTCGAAGTGGCGTCCGAGCAGGCCGAGCAGATGGGTCTTCCCGTGCCCGCCGGGGGCGACGACGGTGACCCGCACCGGGAGTTCCGGGGCGGTGGTCACCTCGTCGAGCAGGCGCCGGGCACCCGGATGGATGATGCCGGGCTTGTCGAGCAGTGCGTTCAACAGCGACCTTCGGGGGAGGAAGTCACGCCGGGGGTGCCCGGCGCGCACGAGCTCGAAGTGGTGGGAGGGGCTTCGGGACCCTTGTCTGCGGTGGCTTCTCGGGTGGTCAAGGTGAGCAGCAGCGTCGTCGCGGCCAGCACCACGATCGCGGCACCGGCCACGAGCGGCTTGCGTCGGCTGAGCAGTTTCGCCGCCCCGGTGCGTTCTGGCAAGGGGAACGGGGTGATGTCGACGGGCGGCCGTTCGGGCCGCTCGGTGAGCTCTCCTGGCACGTCGACCCGGGGAAGAAGGGTGGTTTCGACGGTCGCGACGGCGTTCGACGCCGGGCCGCCGGGTTGAGGAAGGTCACGTCGCGCGGCGATGTTGGCCGCACCGGTCGCCACCGTCAGCACCGGATCACTCGACGCGAAGACGGGGCACGGCGTCCGGCCGGGAACCGGTGGGGCGTCGCCACAGAGCACGATGCCCGCCAGCGCCTGCGGCGGGATCCCCGCGCCGTGCGCGAGTTCGAAGACCTTGCCGACGGCCTCGCCTGGCTCGACGCCCTCCACCGTTTTGACCGGCTGCCAGCCGTTGACGCCGGCCGCGGCGATCGTGACCACCGCGCCGTCGGGGCCGAATTCGCAGACACCGGCGGTGACGTCGCCTTGCGGGGCGAGGTACGCGTGCAGTGCGGCGATGGGCGCGGCGACCAGCGCGGCGCGGGGGAAGCCGGCTTCGGCCAAGGCCCGGCGCAGCAGCTCCCGGCGGAACGAACCCCAGCCGACGGGGTGGGTGAGCACGATGTGTTGCGGCTTCTCGCCGAAGCGTTCGGCCGCTTGATCAACCGCGGCGTCCACCAGGACCGCGCTGAGGGATTCGGCCGGGAACCGCTCGCCGCCGACGATCACGGGGACGTCGTCGCCGACCCGTTCGTGGAATCCGGTCAGCAGCCGGGCGGGCGCGGACCGGCCCGCTTCGACGGCGGCGTCCCCGGTGAGCAGGTAGCCGTCGTCGTCGAGGAACACCGCGGACGCCGCCGCCGGGCCGCGCGCGCCGAGCCACGACGGCTCGGGCACGCCCCAGCCGTCGCCGGTGTTCACACAGGTGGCGGCGGTGGTGCGGGTCGAGGCGATATCGATGCCGAGGACGTAGGGCAACGAGCATCCTCCTTCGCTTGACCAGCCCCTAAGGACCAAATAGGGCCACTCACCTGAACGGCTTGACCCGTCTGGGTGAGAGTTGGCATTAAACCCAACTGAATGCGTCTCGGTTAAGCCCCTAACGCCCTAACGATGTCATACCGATCCCCTATTGGCTGAGTGAGCGACGACCAGGAGTGATCCCCGATGTGCCCAGTGGCACCCGCTCACTAACTTCGGTGACCTGCGCTCAGCCGTGCCCTCCGGCCGCTGTGCCTGCCCCACCGACCTAGACCTTCAGGAGAGTCCTTTCATGGGTTCCGTCCAGACCCTGCACGACTTCACGCTGAACCTGCTGAACGACACCGCCGCCCGTGCGGCGTTCGCCAACGACCCGCAGCAGGTGCTGGCCGACGCCGGCCTCGGTGACATCAACGCCGCCGACGTGCACGAGGTCGTCCCGCTGGTGCTCGACTTCGTCCCGGTCGACACCGCCACCGACCTCACCGGAACCACCGCGGCCACCGCCGACAACCTGGCCGGTTTCGGCGGCGTCACCAACGCCGTCAACGGCACCGACGGCGAGTGCGCCGACGGCGTCCAGGGCGCGATCGACCAGCTCACCGCGCTGACCGCCGGCCTGCCGGTCGCCGTCCCCGGTGCCGACGCCCTCCCCGGCGTGCCGAGCCTTCCGGGCCTCCCCGAGGCCGGTCTCCCGGCCGTTCCGGGTCTGCCGGAGCTGGGTGGCCTGCCGGCCGTCCCCGCCGTGGGCGACCTGCCGGTCGACGTCCCGGGCCTGCCCGCCGTCCCGGCCGTCTCCGACGTGACCGACGTGTCGAACGCCGCCGCCGGCGTGACCGCGCTCGCGCAGAACACCGTCGGCAGCTTCGGCCTGACCGACGACCTTTCGCGTGGCCTCGACGCCGCCCCCGCCGCGCAGGCCGGTGACGTCGCCACCGGTGCCGTCGACACCGCGACCGACCTGGTCCACGACGTCCCGGCCGTGGACACCGCCGGTCTCCCGGCCGTCGACTCGGTTCCGGCCGTCGGCGACCTGGCGGGCGACCTGCCGCGCGCCGACGGTGTCGCGGGCGGTGCCCCCGACTTCCTGTCGACGGTCGGTGACCTCACCAGCGTCATCGGGCAGACGGGTGTCGCGGACGTCACCACCAAGGTGCACGACATCGCGAACAACTACGGCAACGGTGACATCGCCAACAACATCGCCCACAACAACGGCGACGTGACCGGCAACGTGGCCAACGAAGCCGCCAACGTCGCGAACCACGCGGGTGTCTCCGAGGTCCACGACACGGTTTCCGAGGTCGGCAACAACATCGGCCACACCATCGGCAACCTGAACGACGTGCACATCGGCACCGGCGACATCGGTTCGAACAACGACATCCACATCGGCTGATCCGAATATTTTTCAGTTCTGTGCCAGGGCCCCGCGACCGCACCAGGTCGCGGGGCCCGCACGCTCGTGTTGGCCCATGCCACATTGATTCCGCGCTTGGTTAAGGGAACACTGCATCCCCGTGACAGCCCCAGCCTGGCTCGACGTGCTCAACGAGACCTTGGACGCCTGTGCCGCCCACGGTCGCGCCGACCTGGCCGAACGCCTTCGGCGCAGACGTGACCAGCAGGCGCCGGGCACCCGGATCGCGGTGGTCGGTTTTCCCAAGCAGGGCAAGGGCTACCTGCTCAACGCGCTGCTGAACGCGCCGGTCTGCGCGGTCGGGGACGCGAGCACGCCCGCCGTGCCCACCGAGATCGGCTACGCCGCGGACCCCGCCGCGACGCTGATCGGGCACGCCAGGGAAAGCGTGCCGGTCGGGAACCTCGCCAAGGAACTCGAGGTACGGCCGCCCGGTTCACTGCGCCGGGTCGAAGTCGGCCTGCCGCGCGAACTGCTCGGCACGGGACTGGTGCTGGTGGACACCCCGGCGATCGGGGATCCCCGATCGCCGCGCACGGCCGCCACCCTCGACGTCCTCGCCGACGCGCACGCGGTGATCCTCGTCTCCGACGCGACGCAGGAACTCCAGCCCGCCGAACTGGCGCTGGCAAGGCATATCCGGACCTGGTGCCCCGCGTTGGTGCTGGCACTGACCAAGATCGACGTGAGCCCGGACTGGCGGGAACTCGCCGCCCGCAATCGCGCCGCGCTCTCCGAGACCGGTGTCGTCGCCGACGTCTTCCCCGTGTCAGCGACGGTGCGCCAAGCGGCCGCGAAGGCGGGTGACGCCGGCCTGAACGGACGGTCCGGTTTCCCGGAACTCCTGAACTGGGTGGGGGAACAGGCCGCGCGCCCGATCGAACGCACCCGTGCGCTCGCCGCCGCGGTGAGTGTGCGGGCGGCGGCGGTCGAACTCGTCGAGACGCTGCAGGCGCGGCTCAACGCCGTCTCCCAGGACAACGGGACCGATCAGGTCACCCTGCTGCACCAGGCACAACGGCGCACCGAGGAGCTGCGGCGGCAGAACGTCCGCTGGCAGAACCTGTTGTCGGACGAGATCACCGACCTGATCTCCGACGCCGAATACGATCTGCGCGAGCGGACCAGGGTGATCGTGCGCCATATCGACCGCACCTTCGACGAGGGCGATCCGGTGCAGATCTGGCCGGATTTCCAGACCTGGCTGGAAGAGAACCTCGCCGAAGCCGTCGAGACGAACTACAACTGGGTGTCCGACCGGGCGACGTGGATCGCGCACGCGGTCGCCACGAGTTTCGGGCCGCGCTACGGCCAGGCCCCGGAACTGCCGCTGACCGGGTCCGGAGTGGACTCGATCCCCGAGGTCGGCGCCCCCAAGATCGAGCGGTTCAAGATCGGGCAGAAACTCTTCACCGGCTTGCGCGGCTCCTACGGCGGCGTGCTGATGTTCGGCCTGGTCACCAGTCTCGCCGGGCTGCCGCTGATCAACCCGGTGTCCCTCGGCGCCGGTGTCGCTTTCGCCACCAAGAGTGTGCGCGACGAAGGCGGGATGCGGTTGCAGCGACGCCAGGCGCTGGCGAAGGCCGCGGCGCAGCGGCACGTCGACGACGTGTTCATCCGGTTCAGCAAGGAGATCAAGGACGAGGTCCGTCAGGTCCAGCGGCGGCTGCGCGATCATTTCGTCGCGTTGTCCGACGAACTCGCGGAAGAGCTGACCCGCCAACGGGAACTGATCATCGCGGGCTCCGCCGAACGGGACCGGCGCACCCAACGGGTCAAGAAGGAGATCGACCGGCTGGCCGCACTGCACCGGAAGGCGGGGGCGCTCGGCAGTGGCGCCGCGCCGCGCCGGGAGCTTTCGGCGTGACCGCCGACGTACTCTTTCCCGCGGAGGCGGCATGAACACCGCACTCGATGTCCGCGAACTCCTGAACGAGGCCGCGGCGCACTATCGCGGCAGGCCGCACGCGGTGGCGATGCTGCGGGAATGCCTGGAGCGACTGGAAGAACCGCTGCGGGTCGGCTTCGCGGGCACGCCGGGCACCGGCAAGTCCACGTTGGTCTCCGCGCTGGCGGAATGGCCGACCAGGGCCTTGCGTGAACTCGATCTGTTCGACACCCCGGCACCCGCCGAACACGTCGACGCGACGGTGCGCCTGGTGCGTCATCTCGAACCCGACGAACTCGCCGGCACCCGGCCGGTGGGCGGTTCGCCGTTCGCACGGCAGACGGCGGTGAATTCGGTGCTGGTGCTCGGCAGGGCCGACGAGGTCGGCGCGGGCCGGATCGACGCCTTGCTCACCGCGAAACAGCTGGCACGCCGGGCTTGGCGCGAGGACCCGGATTGCGCGGGGTTCCAGGGGGTCATCGCGGTCGCCGGGCAGCTGGGGTACGCGGGCCGTGCGCTGCGGGACGACGAATTCGAGGTATTGCGCGCGCTGGCGTCGGTCTCCCGGCCGGAGCTGGAGCGGTATCTGCTGTCCGTGGATTCCTTTGTGGACGATCCGTTCCCGGTGGGGGTCCCGCCGGAGTCGAGGAAACACCTGGTGTCGCGGTTCGGCCTCTACGGAGTCCGGCTGGCGATCACCCTGATCCGCACCGGTTGCGAGAGCAGGCTGAAACTTTCGGCGGAACTCGTGCACCGCAGCGGCCTCGGCGACCTGCGGGACACGCTCGCGGGGTGTTTCGTCGCGAGGGCCGACGCGCTGAAGGCACGCACGGCGGTGGTGCGGCTGGAAGGGCTGCTCGCCGCCGAACCGCTTCCGCACGGCGACCGGCTGGCCGCCCGCGTGGAGCGCTTCGCCGCTGCCGCGCATGACTTCCGTGAACTGCGGCTCATCGCCGGCATCCGCGGTGGCCGCACGGCGTTGTCCGGGGAGATCGCCGAGGAGGCGGTCCGGTTGCTCGGCGCGCAGGGACTCGCGCCCACCGAGCGGCTCGGTCTCGAACCCGACGTGGATCCCGCCGAGATCCACGCGGCCGCGGAAGACGCGCTCGTCCGCTGGCGGCAGGAGGCGGAGCGGCCCGATGCCGCGCACGCCGAACGCGCCGCCGCGCGGGTGATCGTGCGTTCGGTCGAGGGACTGCTCAGCCTGTTCGTGGCTTGACGCCTGCCGGCCCCGGAGTCACCATAGACCTCTCTATGGTGACTCTGACCAGGCGAAAGGGGTCCGGCATGCCCGAGGACGTGCGTCCGGATGTGCGGCTACTCGGTGAACTTTTCGCGCATTGGGCGAAGACGGCTCCCGAACGGGAAGCTCTCTCGTACCAGGGGCGGCGGCTCACCTGGGCCGAACTCGACGAGCGGGCGAGGCGGGTCACCGGCGCGCTCGCGGCCGCCGGGCTCGGCAGGGGAGACAGGGTCGCGTTCGTCGACAAGAACACGCCCGCCTGCCTGGAGGTGACCTTCGGCGCGTCCTCGCTCGGGGCGGCGAACGCGGTGGTCAACTGGCGCCTCGCGCCGGAGGAACTGGCGTACGTCCTCGGTGACAGCGGCGCGCGGATCGTCTTCGCCGGTCCGGAATCGCTGGCCGCCGTCGAGGCGCTGCGTGATCGGCTGCCGTCGGTCGAGCGCGTGATCGTCGTCGGCGGCGAAGACGACCAGTACGAGGACTTCCTGACCGGAGCGGCCCCCGCCGGGTTGTCACCCGAGGTCGGCGAACACGACGGCGCGCTGGTCATCTACACCAGTGGCACCACCGGTTTCCCCAAGGGCGCCGTGCTGACGCACCGGAACCTGCTGGCGCACAGCCGCAACGCCGGCGCGCAGTTCCCGATGGGGGAGGGCGACCGCAACCTGGTCGCGATGCCGCTGTTCCACGTCGGCGGGAGTTGTTACGCCGTCATCGGTTTCCACTACGGGCAGCCGACGACGATGACCCGCGAACCCGACGGCAGGTCCCTGCTGGGCGCGCTGGCCGAAGGTGTCACGCACGCGTTCCTGGTGCCCGCCGTGGTCGCCGGGATCATGCAGGCGGGGGAGCAGGCCGTCGCCGCGTTCTCGCGGTTGAAGTACCTCGGTTACGGCGCGTCGCCGATGCCGCTCCCGTTGCTGCGGAAGTCGCTCGCGGCCTGGCCGGACACCAGGTTCGTGCAGGTCTACGGCATGACCGAACTGTCGGGAGTGGTGACGGCGCTCGATCCGGAGTCGCATCGCGACCCGGCCAGGCCGGAACGGCTGGCGTCGGCGGGCACGGTGCTGACCGGTGTGGACATGCGGGTCGTCGACCCGGCGACGCTGGAGGACGCCGAGTCCGGGACCCCTGGTGAGCTGTGGTTCCGGACCGACCAGGCGATGGCGGGTTATCTGGGCAAACCCGAGGCGACCGCGGAGACGATCGTCGACGGCTGGGTCCGCAGCGGTGACGTCGGCAGGGTCGACGACGGTGGCTTCGTCTTCATCGAGGACAGGGTCAAGGACATGATCATCACCGGCGGCGAGAACGTCTACTCGCCCGAGGTCGAGCGGGTCATCGCCGAACATCCCGCGGTCGGCGAGGTCGCCGTCATCGGTGTCCCCGACGAGCGCTGGGGAGAACAGATCAAGGCGGTCGTCGCGCCCGCCCCCGGGCAGTGGGTCGACGCCGGCGAACTCGTCGAGTACTGCCGGGAACGGCTGGCGCACTACAAATGCCCGCGTACGGTCGAAATCGTGGAGGCGCTGCCGCGCAACGCGACCGGCAAGGTCCTCAAACGCACCTTGCGGCGCCCGTACTGGGAAGGGCGGGAAAGGGCCGTCTGATGCCGTCGATCGTCAGCCGCGAGAAGTACTTCGACGCGGCCTTGGACATCCTCGCCGAGTCCGGGTTCGCCGGCCTCAACGTCGGCACGCTCGGCAAACGCCTGGGCGTCACCAGTGGATCCTTCTATCACCATTTCGGCGGCTGGCCGGCTTTCGTCGGCGCGCTGCTCGAATTCTGGACGCAGCGGCAGGTGCGGATCCTGCGGGAACTGGACTTCGGTTCCGGCGGGCCCGAGGCGGACTTCGCCGCGCTGATGAGCCTGACGCGCGGCCTCAGACATCGTGCGGAGGCGGCCATCCGTGCCTGGGCGGCGAACGACGAAACCGTTCGCGTTGCGCAGAAACGCGTCGACGACACCCGGGTCAAGACGGTCGGGAAGGTGGTGGCCGAGCTGATCCCCGACCGGCGTCGCGCGGAGGTCGTGACCTCGCTCGGGCTGGCGATGCTGGTCGGGTATCAGCAGGTGGCCTCGGCTGGGGGATTCACCGACCTCGGCGAGATCCTCGACGAATACACCCGGCTGGTGATGCTGGGCTGAAGGGGACTTTCCCCGCATGGGACGTGGTGAAAGCGCCCTTCGCCGCGTGAGACGAGGGGAAAGTCCCCTTCAGCCCCCGTCAAGCGTTGCCGAGGACCCGGGTCACGGTGATCTCGATGACCACGCGTTCCGGATTCGGCTTGGGCTGCCGGTATCGCGCGGCGTAGCGGTTCTCGGCGTCGCGCACCGACTCCGGGTCTTCGCGCAGCACCGCGCGTCCCTCCAAAGTGGACCACCTGGGTCCGTCGAGCTGGCAGGCGGCGACCGGAATGCCCTTTTCGCCCGCTTCCTTGACCATGCGGGCCTTCTTGGACGAGCGGAACGTGATCACGCGGGCGATCCCGGCCTCGAAGTCCACCGTGACCCCGACCGCGACGACATGCGGGGTCCCGTCCGGCCGGACGGTGGTCAGGGTGGCGAGGTGCCGCTCGGTCCAGAAGTCCCGGAAGGTCTCGCCGCGCGCGCTCAGGTCGATCGTCATGCGGTCAACGCTAGGCCACCGTTCACGAAGGCGTCTTTTGAGGTAATAGTAAGGAAACTTTCTTAACTCTCTTGTTTTTGGCCGACCCGGATGTCACTCTCGGAACGCGCCGCCGCCACCAACGACGTTTCCGGAGGAGCCATGAGAAAGACCGTTCGGACAGTGCTGGCCGCGGCCGCGCTGACCGCCGGGCTGGTCGCCACGACCGCCCCCGCCACCGCGGTGACCACTCAGGGAACCCCTTACCTGCCGGGAGTTCTGCGCCCCACGGTGTCGCAGGCGACACAGGACGCCGCCCTCGCCAAGTACTACGACTACTGGAAGAAGAACTTCCTCACCACGAGGTGCGGGACGGGCACCTACGCGGTCAAGGCGCCGGACGCCGACCACGCCTTCGTCGCCGAAGGCCAGGGTTACGGGATGACCATCGCGGCGATGATGGCGGGCAAGGACTCGCAAGCCCGGACCGTCTTCGACGGCATCCTGAAGTTCGTGAAGGCGCATCCGTCGGTGATCGACAAGGACCTGCACGCCGCTGAGCAGAACGAAAGCTGCACGAGCGTCAACGGCAGCGACTCGGCGACCGACGGGGACCTCGAAATCGCCTACGGCCTGCTCCTCGCCGACAAGGTCTGGGGCAGCGGCGGTTCGGTGAACTACAAGGCCGAGGCGCTGCGGATCATCAAGGCGATCAAGCGCAGCGAGGTCAACCCCGACACCAAGTTCATGCGGCTGGCGGACTGGGCCGACAGCGGCAAGTACATCAACAGCTCCCGATCCTCCGACTGGATGCCGGGTCACCTCCGCGCGTTCGAGAAGGCCACCGGTGACTCGTTCTGGGGCCAGGTCCGGACCCGGCAGGAGAAGGCCGTCACCCAGCTTCAGCAGCAGTACGCGCCGAAGACCGGGTTGATCCCGGACTTCGTCGTCAACACCAACTCCACGCCGAAGCCCGCCCCCTTCGACTTCCTCGAGGGCAAGGACGACAAGTACAGCTACAACGCCTGCCGCGACCCGTGGCGGCTCGGCGTCGACGGCATCACCGTGTCGGGTAGCCCGGCGCAGGGCCAGGTCCGGAAGATGAACACCTGGATCCAGCAGAACACCGGCGGCGACCCGGCCAAGATCACCACCGGCTACCTGTTGTCGGGCGCCAAGATCCCGGGGCAGACGGGTCAGCACCCCTGCTTCACCGCGTCGTTCGCCATCGCGGCGATGAACGACCCGGGCAGCCAGGCCTGGCTGGACAAGCTGTGGACCTCGATCACGACGTGGTCACCGAACGCCAAGGACTACTACGGCACCGGCATCACCGTGCAGGTCCTGCTCATCCTCTCGGGGAACTACATCGCCGTCTGACGGTAAGGCAGAGGTGGCGCCTCCTCCTGGTCAGGGCCCTTCACTACATGTCGGGCTGAGCTCAGGCGCAAAACCCAATACATGAAGGACCCCTTCCTTGCGCCTAGGTGCAGGAAGGGGTCCTTCATGTACTTCAGGCATCACGCAAGAAGCGCCAGGGGCCTTCACGTGCGAAACGGACATCCACCGGACAAGATTTCAACTGCGAGTTGACCTCTTCAACAGCCAGTTGTAGCGTCGGCGACCATCCGAAGCCCGTGGAGGTCCTTCATGCCGTCGACGCCGCTCACCTTGACCCGAACCTGGCGCCTGGCCGTGCTCACCGGCGTGGCCGCGCTCGTCACCGCGGCCTGCGGAGGCGGGCCCGACGGTGCGGGCGGCCAGGAACCCGCGGCACCGGGGGCGCCCGCCGCGATCCCGGACACGACCGCGTTGATCGAGTCCGTCCAGAAGGACGCCGCCGTCGCCGGCACCCTGCCCGCGAAGTACGCGCAGGCCGGGATGCTGCACCTGGCCTCGAACCTGCAGTCCGCGCCCAACAACTTCTACGCCGCCGACGGCAAGACCCCGATCGGCTACGAGGTCGACCTCGCCAAGGCCATCGGCAAGAAGCTGGGCGTCACCGTGCACCACCAGGACATGGCGTTCGGTTCGCTGATCACGAGTCTCCAGTCCGGCCGCGTCGACCTCACGATGGCCGCGATGAACGACACCAAGACCCGCCAGGCGCAGATCGATTTCGTCGACTACTTCTCTTCCGGTATCACGATCATGGTCCGCAAGGGCAACCCGGACCAGATCGCCGGCCCGGACACGTTGTGCGGCAAGAACGTCGCGGTCGTGCAGGGGACGAGCCACCAGAAGTTCGCCGAAGAGCAGAACGGCAAGTGCACGCAGGCGGGCAAGCCCGCGCTGACCGTGACCGCGACCGATTCCGACACCCAGAACCAGAACCAGCTCCGCACCGGCCGGGTCGCCGCCATCCTCAACGACCTGCCCAGTGCGGTCTACATCTCGCGGACCGCGGGCGATGGCAAGTTCTTCGAGACCGTGCCCGGTGAGCCGATCAACGGCGGGCCGTACGGGATCGGCGTCAACAAGGAGAACAAGCCGCTGGCCGAGTCCGTCCAGAAGGCACTGCAGTCCCTGATCGCCGACGGCGGTTACGGCAAGATCCTGCAGGCCTGGGGTGTCGAGCAGGGCGCGGTCAAGGAGGCGAAGCTCAATGCCGGAAGCTAGGGGTTCGACAGCCGAGCCGCTGCCGATCGTCCGGCTGAGGCACTGGGGCCGCTGGGTCAGTGCCGTCGTCATCCTCGCGCTGCTGCTCCTGCTCGGGATCGCGCTCGGGAACGCCCAGATCCAGTGGGATTCCGTCCCGGAGTTCCTCTGGTACCGGGTGATGGCGGTCGGTCTGCTCAACACCGTGCTGCTCGCGGTGATCGCGCAGGGTTCGGCGATCGTCATCGGGATCGTGATCGCGCTGATGCGTCGCTCGGCGAATCCGGTGGCGCGCTGGTTCGCGGCGGGCTACATCTGGCTGTTCCGCGGGCTTCCGGTGCTGCTGCAGATCCTGATCTGGTACAACCTGGCGCTGGTGTTCGAGTTCATCTCGATCCCGCTGCCGTTCGGCGGGTACCTGCTGCACGAACAGACCAACGTGCTGATCACCGCGTTCACCGCCGCGCTGTTGGGCTTGGCGCTCAACGAAAGCGCGTACATGGCGGAGATCGTCCGCGCCGGGTTGAACAGTGTCGACAGTGGACAGACCGAGGCGGCGAAGTCGATCGGGATGTCGCCTGGCGCGACCCTGCGCCGCGTGGTGCTGCCGCAGGCGATGCGGGTGATCATCCCGCCGACCGGCAACGACTTCATCAACATGCTCAAGGGGACGTCGATGGCGTCGGTGATCGGCGTGACCGAACTGATCCACGCCGCCAACAACATCTCGTCCAACAACCTGCTGGTCATGGAGACGCTGCTGGCCGCCGCCGTCTGGTACATGGTCGTGGTGACCGTCGCCGGGGTCGGGCAGCACTACCTGGAGCGCGCCTTCGATTCCGAAGACCGGTCACGGAGCGCGTTCTCCCGTGCGGCCAAGGCCTTGCGCACCGCGCCGCTGGTGAGGAGTGAACGTGTCTGAGCCGCTGCTCAAAGCCGTCGGCGTCCGCAAGAGCTACGGCCACACCGAAGTGCTCGGCGGGATCGACCTCGAAGTCCACAAAGGACAGGTGGTCTGCCTGCTCGGCCCGTCGGGTGCGGGGAAGAGCACCTTCCTGCGCTGTGTCAACCATCTGGAGACGATCGACGCCGGACAGGTCTGGGTCGACGGCGAACCGATCGGTTTCCGGCTGCGCAACGGAAAACTGTACGAGCTGAAGGAACGCGAGGTCGCCAGGCAGCGGCGCGACATCGGCATGGTGTTCCAGCGGTTCAACCTGTTCGGCCACCGGACGGCGCTGCAGAACGTCATCGAGGGGCCGGTGCGAGTGCTCGGTGTCCCCGTGGGCGAAGCCAAAGAGCAGGCGCTCGAACTGCTCGACAGGGTCGGCCTCGCACACCGGGCCGACGCCTATCCTGCGCAGCTGTCGGGCGGGCAGCAGCAGCGGGTCGCGATCGCCCGGTCGCTCGCGATGAAACCGAAGCTGATGCTGTTCGACGAGCCGACGTCGGCGCTCGACCCGGAACTCGTGGGCGAGGTGCTGGCGGTGATGGGTACGTTGGCCGCGGAGGGGATGACGATGGTCGTGGTGACGCATGAGATGGGGTTCGCGGCCGAGGCCGCGGACGAGGTGGTGTTCATGGCCGACGGGATGGTCGTCGAGACCGGGCCGCCGGGGGAGCTCCTGAGCGCCCCGAAGCACGAGCGAACCAAGCAGTTCCTGGCACGGGTCCTCGCATGACGCGGATCTCCCCGCGGTACCTGCTGCAGTTCGACGAGCCTGCCGGGTACCTCGACTTCGCGCGGTTCGGCCCGCCGTCGCACGCCGTGCTCGACACGACGGCGAGCCTGCTCGACGCATCCACCAAGGCCGGTCCGTCCACTGTGGACGACCTGATGCGGCAGGAGACCAGGGCCAAGGCCGCCGCCGCGCGGCTTTCCGGCAGCGACACCGACCACACGGTGCTGTTGCCGCACACCAGCCTCGGCCTGTTCCAGGCGGCGTTCAACGCTCCAGGCGGTGAGGCGCTGGTGTCTTCGGCGGAGTTCCCGGCCAACACCTACCCGTGGGCGCGGGCCGAACAGGCGGGGCGGCTGACCGTGCGGCGGCTGCCACTCGGGAACGTCACGGCGGACGCGGTCAAGGCGGCGCTGACACCGGAGACGTCGCTGGTCAGCGTGAGCGCGGTCGACTTCCGCACCGGATATCGCGCCGATCTGGCAGCGATCCGGGAAGTGGTCGGCGACCGGCTGCTCGTGGTCGACGGGATCCAGGGCTTCGGGGTGACCGAGGCGCCGTGGGAGGTCGCGGACGTGCTCGTCGTCGGCGGGCAGAAGTGGTTGCGGGCGGGCTGGGGCACCGGTTTCGCGGTGCTTTCGGACCGGGCGCTGGAGCGGATGGAACCGATCCTGTCCGGCTGGACCGGCGCCCGTGACCCGGGACTGTTCGACGACGAGATCCATCCGGCCGACGAGACCGCGGCCGCCTGGTCGATCTCGAACCTGAGCCCGATCACGTCGGGCGCGTTCGCCGCCGCTTTGGAACTGGTCGAAGAGGCGGGCGTCGAGGCCATCGCCGCGCGGATCGGCGAACGCGTCGGCGAACTCGAAGAAGTCGTGAAATCCGCCGGGGGAGAGGTGGTTTCGGCGGTCGATCGGCGGGCCGGGATCCTCGCGTTCACCCTGCCGGGGCAGGCCGCCGAACAGGTCGGGGCCGCGCTGGCGGACGCCGGGATCGCCGCGACCGTGCGGCCGGAGCACGTCCGGCTGTCCCCGCACGCGTCCACTCCGGCGAGTGCGGCGGAACAGGTGCGGACTGCGTTGGAGCGGCTGAACAAACCGGTCACCGTGTTCTCCGGCCTTCCCGCGGTCGGAGTGGCGTCGAGCGACCTGCTCACCGCGCTCGTCCCGGCGGTGCACGCGCTCGCGGCGATGCTGGGGCCGGGCAACGAGGTCCTGCTGCACGACCTGAGCAGGCTGCCGGACTCGATCGTCGCCATCGCGGGCGACCTCACCGGTCGGACGGTCGGCGGGCCGATGACGGATCTGCTGCTGGGCCTCGTCCGGCGCGGCACCACGCAGGACCTGACGAACTACGAGACCCACGGCCCCGACGGCCGGGCGATCCGCTCCTCGACGCTGTTCCTGCGGGACGCCGATGGCGTCGCGATCGGCTGCCTGTGCGTCAACCGGCTGTCCGACGGTTCGCCGAAAGCCAACGGGCACGAACCCGAGACCTTCCCGCCGGACGTCGACAGCCTGCAGCGGTTCCTGGTCGGGCGCGCGGTGGCGAAGGCCGGGATCCCGGTGGACCTGATGAAGAAGCGGCACAAGGCGGCCGTGGTCCGCGAACTGGACGAGGCCGGGTTCTTCCTCATCAAGGATTCGGTGGACCACCTCGCCGGGGAACTCGACGTCACGCGGTACACGATCTACAACTACCTGAACGAGATCCGGGGCACCTGACGCTACTGCGCGCGCCATGAAAGGTCCTTTACTTGCAAATTTTGCAAGTAAAGGACCTTTCATGGCGTTCGGGTGGGGCTACCGGTCGTGAGTGGTAAACGACGGTTGATGCGGGGCCTTCATGTACTTCACGACCGGCCGCCGAGGTCACTACCGTCCCATTGTCACCAGGGATCACATCTGACGGTGGCGAAAGCCTCCTTCGCTACCGTCAGAGTAGGCAAGGAGGCCCTCACTACCAGGAGAACGCGTACGCAGAAGCAACACCGGCCCCACGCCACGACACCTTTGACTTTCCCCTCAATAGAACCGTCCTCACCACTCACGAGGGCGCTACTTCAGGAAGGACTCCACGGCGTCGGCCGCCCGGTCGATCCCGCCGTTCCCGCGCGTCTCGGCCCGGACCTCGGCAAGACGCGCAGCGACCGAGGGTGACCCGGCCACCCGTTCGACCGCGGCCCGCAGCACGGACGCCGTTACGTCCGAGGCCGCGAGTTCCTCACCGACGCCCAGTTCCGCCAGTTTCGCCGCGTTGCCGAAACCGTCGGTGGCCAGCGGGATCGCGACGGTCGGCACGCCGTACCAGAGCGATTCCGTGCTGCCGCCCATGCCGGCGTGCGTGATGAACGCCGACGCGGCCTCGAGTACCGCGAGCTGCGGGACGAACGGGCGCACCTCGATGTGCTCGGGCAGCGGCCCGAGCGCGGCCGGATCGGTCTGGCCGATCGAGATGACCACGTGCCAGTCCGAGTCGCGGAACCCGTCCACGCAAGCGCGGAACAGGTCCAGCTGGTCGGTGAACGCCGTGCCGAGCGACATCAGCAGGACCTTCCTGCCGTTCGACGGCGGCGTCCAGCTCCGGTCGGCGAGGCGTTCCGGGTCCAGCGCGGGGCCGACGAAGCGGACCGACGACGGCACCCGGTCGACGTTGGGCTGCATCGCCCTCGGCAGCAGCGCGAGCACCTGGGGCGGATGGGAGATCCAGTCCCAGGCATCGGCCTCGATGCCGTTCTCGTTCAGCCACCGGGTGAAAGTGGCGAAATAGTCCTTTCCGGACGGTGAGGTCCGGATCGCGGTCAGGATCTCGCCCATGTCCTCTTCGTAGCCTTCCCAGGCGACATAGGTCGGGGAAAGCTGCACCGCCGGAACGTCGTAGCGCCTGGCGAGCAGCGGCGCCGGAAGCCCGCCGATGTCGTACAGCAGCAGGTCCGGACGGTGCCGGTCGTAGAACTCGGTGAGCACGGGCATCGCCTGGATGCCCTCGTCGAGGAAGACCCGCATCTGCGACGCCGGATCCTCCGGCCACCCCGACTGGTCGCCGAGCGGGAGGATCGACGGATGCGGGACGACCTCCGCCCCGGTCGGTTCGATCAGCCCGGTGAGCGGTTCGCCCACGGCGTAGCTGACCCGGTGCCCGCGGGCGACCAGCTCACGGATGACGGCCAGCGACGGGTAGATGTGGCTCGGCGCGGTGCTGCCGATCATGGCGATATGCGTGTTCTGCATGATGTCCTGTCTGAATTCGTGATGGAACGTCAGACGGCGCGCGGAAAAGGGGCCACCCGGTCGCGGGCGGCCCTGCGGTCACGCCGTCTCAGGCGGTGCGCATGCGGACGTGGCAGATCATGATCGAGATCCTAGCGCGCCCCGCGCGGCCTCCCAACCGGTTAACGCGTTGCCCGGTTTGCCGCGATCGGGACCCGCCGTTTGCAGGGACCTTCGCCGGAGGGCTATCGCGGGTCATGGACGCGGATAGGGTCACCTTCGCAGGGAAGGGGAGAACCTTGAGACGTGTTCTCATCACCGCGCTGGCGTTGGCCACGGTCGCGGTGACCACGCCCGCCGTCGCCGCGGAAGAGGCGCAGCCCGCCGAGACGATCACTTGGGGCGCTTGTACCGACCAGACCTTGATCAACGCCGGTGCGGAATGCGGCTATCTGCCGGTCCCGTTGGACTATTCGAGGCCGCGCGGCGAGAAGATCCAGCTCGCGCTCAGCCGCATCAAGCACAAAACGCCCGACGCGCGGTACCAAGGCGTCATGCTCACCATCCCGGGTGGGCCAGGCGGTTCCGGGTTGCTGCTCGCGACCCGCGGGCCGCGCGTGCCGAACCACGCCGGTGACGCCTACGACTGGGTCGGTTTCGACCCGCGCGGTGTCGGCTCCAGCAAACCCGCGCTTTCCTGTATCCCGAACCACATGGACTACAACCGGCCGAACTACGTGCCGACGACGCGGCAGCTGGAGGAAACCTGGTTGCGGCGCTCGAAGTCCTACGCCGACGCGTGCGCGGAGAAGAACAGCCGCGCGCTGCTCGAGAACATGAAGACGACCGACACGGTCAAGGACATGGAAAGCATCCGCAAGGCGCTCGGCGCGGAACAGCTGAACTTCTACGGGTACTCCTACGGCACCTACCTCGGCCAGGTCTACGGGACACTGTTCCCGCGGCAGGTCCGCCGCATGATCCTCGATTCCACTGTGGACCCTCGCAACGTCTGGTATCAGGCCTTCCTGAACCAGGATCTCGCGTCCGACGTCAACCTCGGCATCTGGTTCGGCTGGGTCGCCTCGCACGACGACGTCTACCACCTCGGCAAGACCCAGGCTGCGGTGAAGCAAGTCTTCGACGCGCAGCTGAAGAAGCTGGCCGCGGCGCCGGCGGGCGGCTACATCGGTCCCGACGAGTTGCTGGACGTCTTCCTGCAGGCTTCGTACCGCCAGCTGAACTGGACGCTGCTCGGTGACGCGCTGGCGAAGTTCGGCAAGGGCGACTGGCAGACGATGAAAGGCCTGTTCGAGAGCTTCGGCGGGCGCGGCGACGACAACGGTTACGCCGTCTACCTCGCCGTCGTGTGCACCGACGTGAAGTTGCCGCCGAGCTGGCAGCAATGGAAGCGCGACAACTGGCGCACACATGAGAAGGCGCCGTACTTCACTTGGCAGAACGCTTGGTACAACGCTCCTTGCCTGTACTGGCCCGCGAAGCCGGGCAAGCCGGTGAAGGTCGATGGCTCGAAGGTGTCGAGTGTGCTGATGATCGGCGAGACGCTCGACGCGGCGACGCCGTACGAAGGCAGCCTCGAGGTGCGTAGCCGGTTCCCCGGCGCTCGCCTGATCGGTGAGCCGGGCGGCACGAGCCACGCCATCACCCCGCGCGGCAACGCGTGCGTCGACACCCGGATCGCCGGCTACCTGGCGACCGGGGCGCTGCCCGAACGCAAACCAGGGCGGACAGCCGACGTCGAGTGCGCGCCGCTGCCGCTCCCGGTACCCGCCTAGCTTCTGGGGTTTCCGCGACAGGGGACTTTGTGTTACAAAGTGGAAGTGAGCTTTGTGGTTCAGAGTGCTCGAAGGGGGAAAGTCATGGCGGACGCGTTCAGCCTCGAAGGGCTGGTGAAGCGCTTCGGTGACGTCCAGGCCGTCGACGACGTCAGCATGCGGGTCGCACCTGGGGAGGTGGTGGCGCTGCTCGGGCCGAACGGTGCGGGCAAGTCGACCACCATCGACATGCTGCTGGGGCTGACCAGGCCGGATTCGGGCCGGGTGCGGGTCGCCGGGCTCGGCGCGGCCGAGGCGATGGACCGGGGGATGGTCGGCGCGATGGCGCAGAACGGGACGCTGCTGAGGGACGCGACGGTCGCGGAACTCGTCGGCCTGTTCGCCTCGCTGCACCGGAATTCGCTGTCCGTCCGCGAGGTCCTCGAGCGCGCCGGAGTCACCGAGTACGCGAACCGCCGCTGCGGGAAGCTCTCCGGTGGCGAGCAGCAGCGGGTGCGGTTCGCGCTCGCGCTGGTCGGCGATCCGGACCTGCTGGTACTCGACGAGCCGACCGCGGCCATGGACGTCGACGGGCGGCGCCGCTTCTGGGCGTCGATGCGCGAGTACACCAGGACGGGCCGCACGGTGCTCTTCGCGACGCATTACCTCGCCGAAGCCGAGGACTACGCGGACCGCGTAGTGCTCATGCGGCACGGCCGCGTCGTCGCGGACGGCCCGGTCGGCGAGGTCCGGGCCGCGGTCGCCGGACGGGTGCTGCGCGCCGTCGTCCCGGACGCCACCGAAGCCGCGCTGGCCGCGTTGCCCGGGGTGTCGCGGGCGGTGCTGCGGGCCGGGCACGCGGAGCTGGGGTGCGCCGATTCCGACGCCGCCATCCGCGGCCTGCTGCGCGAGTTCCCGCTTGCCTCGAACATCGAAATCACCGCTGTGGGACTGGAAGAAGCCTTCATCGCGCTGACCGCCGATGCGGCCGAAGGAGCTTTGAAATGAACCTGAACTACCTGGCGCTGGAGATCAAGCGGATCGTCCGCAGCCCGCAGTTCGCCTTGTTCACCATCGGCATGCCACTGGCGATGTTCCTGTTGTTCGGCGGGATCTTCGGCTCCAGCGAGATCGCTCCCGGGGTTTCGACCGCGACCGTGACCATGGTGAACATGGCCGCGTACGGCGCCATGACCGCCGCGTTGTTCACCGGTACCCGTGTCGCCACCGAGCGCACCGACGGCTGGCAGCGCACCTTGAGGCTGACGCCGCTGCGAGCGCCGGGCTATCTGGGGGTCAAGGTGTCGGCGGGGATGTTCGTCGCGTTGCCCGTGCTGCTGGTGATCTTCGCGGCCGGGATGATCCGCGGTATCCGGCTCGAAACCGGGCAGTGGCTGACGATCTTCGGCACGCTCTGGCTCGGGACGCTGCCCTTCGCGGTGCTGGGCCTGATGATCGGCCTGTTCGGCAAGGGCGACACCGTCCAGGCGGTGACCGGCGCGCTGATGCTGCCGCTCGGCATGTTCGGCGGATTGTGGATCCCGCTGCAGGTCCTGCCCGGCTGGATGAACACCGCGGGGCACCTCATGCCGACGTATTGGCTCGGTGAAATCGGCCGCGCGCCGGTGCTCGGCGGATCGGGCACGGTGACCGCCGTCGGAGTGCTCGCGGCGTGGCTGGTGGTGCCCGCGCTCGTGGTGATGGCGAGGTTCCGGCTCGACACGGCGAGACTGTGAACCCGTGTTAGTTTTCCGAAGTGGCGGAGGATGAACGGGACGACGACGCGCGGTCGATGACGCCCGAGGAGTCGCTCGCGCTCATCGCCGCGCAGTCGGAGAAGACCCGGCGTGAGATCGGGCCGAATCCCGCGGTGCTGCTGGCCGTCTGGGGACTGGTGTGGCTGTTCGGCTTCGGGCTCGTCTACGTCTCCGCCCCGCCCACCGCGCTGATGCCGATGTGGGCCGCCGCGGCGATCGTCGGCGCCGGTTTCGTCGGGGCCATGGCGTATTCGGCGGTCTACGGCATCCGGGCGGGCCGCGGCGTGCGCGGGCCGTCCCGGCTCGTCGGGGCGATGTACGGGTGGAGCTGGATGATCGCGTTCGGCGGGCTGACGGTGGTGAACACCGCGCTGATCCGCCTCGGCCTCGACACCGAGCTGATCCCGTTGCTGTGGTCGGGGACCGCGCTCATGCTGACCGGACTGATGTACCTCGCCGGCGGGATGCTGTGGCAGAGCGGACTGCAGTACGGCCTCGGCGTCTGGATCATCGCGTGCGGTGCGGCGAGTGTGCTGGCCGGGGGACCGTACAACTTCCTCGTGCTGAGCGTCGCGGGCGGCGGTGGCTTCCTGGTGGCGTCGCTGGTCTTCCTGGTGCGGGCGCGATGAGCGAAGACGGGCTGCCCCAGCTCGATCCGGTGATCCACGCGCAGGCGCGGTTGCGGGTCACCGTCGCGCTGTCGAGCCTCGGGCCGGGCGACAGCATCACTTTCCCGCGCCTGCAGCAACTGCTGGACATGACACCGGGCAACCTGTCGACGCATCTGCGCAAACTCGAGGACGCCGGCTACGTCGAGATCACGAAGGCCTTCGAACACCGCACACCGGTGACGCTGGTCGAGTTGACCACCCGGGGCCGGGCCGCGTTCGAGGAGTACACGAAGGCCCTGCACCGTCTTCTCGAGGTCCCGGGCGATGGGCGCGCATGACCGGTGGGTCATCCACCTCGACATGGACGCGTTCTACGCCTCCTGTGAACAGCTGACCCGGCCGACCCTGGCGCAGCGTGCCGTGCTCGTCGGCGGAGCGGGCCCGCGCGGCGTGGTCGCCGGCGCGAGTTATCAGGCGCGCGAACACGGGATCAAATCGGCGATGCCGATGTCGCAGGCCCGGCGGCTGCTGCCGCCGACCGGGGTCATCCTGCCGCCTCGGTTCAAACTCTACGAACTGCTGAGCACCCAGGTGTTCGACCTCGTCGCCCAGTACGCGCCGGTGCTGGAACGGATCTCCCTCGACGAGGCCTTCGCGGAACCGCCTTCACTCGCCGGGGCTTCCTCGGCCGAGGTGCGGGAATTCGGTACGCGCCTGCGGGAGCACATCCGGTCCGAAATCGGCCTGGTGGCGTCGATCGGGGCGGCGTCGGGGAAACAGGTCGCGAAGGTCGCCTCGGATCTGGCGAAACCGGACGGCCTGCTCGTCGTCGACCAGGGCACCGAACGCGATTTCCTCGCGCCGCTGCCGACGAGGGTGCTGTGGGGGATCGGCCCGGTGGCGGAAGGGAAACTGCGCGCGATCGGCGTCCGCACACTGGGCCAGCTGACCGCGCTCTCCGACGCCGACGCGGTGTCCACTTTGGGCAGCGTGGTCGGCAGGGACCTGCGGCGGCTGGCCACCGGCGTCGACGACCGGCCGGTGTCCGACCGCGCGGAACTCAAACAGGTCAGCGCGGAGACGACCTTCGACCGCGACCTGATCGACCTGGTGAGCCTGCGCCGCGAGGTCCGCGACCTCGCCGTGCACGCCCACCGGCGGCTCGTCAACGCCGACCGGGTCGCGCGGACGGTGGTGGTGAAACTGCGGCACACCGACTTCAGCACGGTGACCCGCTCGGAAACGATGGCCTCGCCGACCGACGAATTCGACCAGCTCGCCTCCATGGCCGAACGACTGCTGATCGACCCGACCGAATTCGGCGGCGTACGGCTCGCCGGGGTCGCGTTCTCCGGGCTTTCGGTGCCGCATCAGGATCCGCTGTTCACCCTCTCGGTCCCGGCTTCGGACGTGCCCGTGGTCTCGCGCGCCCCGGCTCCGGCGCCGGTTCCCGTGGTGTCGTCGAGTTGGCGGCCCGGCGACGACGTCGTGCACGAGGAGTATGGAACCGGGTGGGTGCAAGGGGCCGGGCACGGGCGGGTGAGCGTCCGGTTCGAGACGCGGTCCAGCGGGCCGGGGGTGGCGCGGACCTTCCCACAGGAGGATCCGGCGCTGCGCAGGGGAGAACCCGGTGACTGCCTGGTCTGACCGGTTCACGCGTGAGTGCCTCTTTGCGAGCCGGCAGGTGCCCCCAATGTGGCATTGGGGACGTTGAGTGGGGGTGTGTGGAAATAGGGACGTTGAGTGTCCCTATTTCCACACGCCCCTCACTCAGCGGGCATCTCACGTCACGACCCCGCCTGGATGGACCGGCTCTCAGCCGCGGCAGACCGTCACGAAGTTCACGCTGGTCACCTTGACGTCGCGCGGGCAATTGCGGAAGCCGAACAGGCACCAGTTCCCGTCGTCGCCTTGCACCAGCAGCGCACCGTACGAGCGTTGCGCGTTTCGCTGATCGTTCAAGACGGCCATCGCGGCCTGTCCCTTTTGGTCCACGCTGCCGACGGTGACCGGTGTTTCGCCGGAGACCAGCTCGCCGGGGGCGGTCGGCTTGTCCGGCGCGCGCGGGCAGGTCAAGGCGATGAGGGCGGGGTTGTCGCCGTCGGTCATCGCGTTCGCGATCACTCCGGCCGTGCCGTCCGCCGTCGCCCTGTCGTTCGACGAACCGCACGCCGCGGTCACCCAGAACGCCAGCACGACGAAACCGACCAGACCTGACCGGGAGAGCGCAGTCATGGCGGAGATGATCCCAGGACCGCCGCGAACCGGGTGGTCTCGGTGACTTCGGTTGAATGTCGTACCCGATCGGCGTAAGGCAGGATGGGAAGAACTGTCACCCGATCGAGGGAATCGATGTTCAGCTCCCGCGCCCGTCAGACCACCGCCCTCCTCGGCGCCGCCGTCCTGCTCGCCGCCTGCAGCACCACGCCTGACCAGCAGGAACAGCAGGAACAGTCGCCCGCCGCCGAGGCGCCGCCGTCGAGCCGGGCGCCGGAGGGGTCGTTCACCGTGGTCGCGACCGGTGACGTGCTGATCCACCCCGCGCTGACCGACCAGGCCAAGGAGGACGGCGGCGGCAAGATCGACTACCGGCCGCTACTGGCCGGGATCAAACCGCTGATCTCCGGGGCCGACCTCGGCATCTGCCATCTTGAGACCCCGCTCGCGCCGAAGGGCGGCCCCTACAGCGGGTACCCGTCGTTCAGCGCGCCGCCCGAGATCGTCGCCGCGCTCAAGGACACCGGGTACGACAACTGCTCGACGGCGTCCAACCACACGATCGACCAGGGGGTCGACGGCGCCACCCGGACCCTCGACGAACTCGACGAGGCGGGGATCAAGCACACCGGTTCGGCCCGTTCGGCCGAAGAGGCCGAGAAGCCACTGATCGTCGACGTCAACGGCGTCAAGGTCGCCCAGATTTCGTTCTCCTACGGGTTCAACGGGATCAAGGTGCCCGCCGGTAAACCCTGGCTGGTCAACCAGATCGACGCCGAAGACGTGATCGCCGAGGCCAGGGCCGCGCGGAAGGCCGGCGCCCAGGTCGTCCTCGCGAGCCTGCACTGGGGCACCGAATACCAGCACGACCCGACCGCCGAGCAACGCTCACTGGCGAAGAAGCTGCTCAACGACGACTCGATCGACCTGATCATCGGCCACCACGCGCACGTCGTGCAGCCCTTCGAGCGGATCAACGGCAAGTGGGTCGCCTACGGCCTCGGCAACAGCGTCGCCCGGCATTCGGAGCCGAAGGGGTCGACCGAACAGGGCGCCGCCGCGCGGTTCCGGTTCGTGCGGGACGGCGAACGCTGGAAGGTCGACAAGGCCGAATACGTCCCGACGCTGGTCCAGCTCGGTCCGCCGATCCGGCTGCTCGACCTGACCGCGGGCCAGGGCGGGAACGCCGGCGCGGAAGCGCTCAAGGCCACCGACGAGGTCGTCCTCAGCCGCGGCGCCGGTGACCAGGGGCTGACCCGGCCCGGACACTGACCCGGCGGGACAAGGGTGGGCTCTTCCCAGCCCACCCTTGCCTTCCCACGCCCGCCGTCAATATCGTCGCCGCACCACCAGTTTCGCGAGGGCCGCGAGTTCGGCGCCTGGGCGGGGCACCGGATTCGAGACGGCGAGATGGTGCAGCGCGCCGGTCAGGAGCACGTCGGCCTGCTCCTGGCTCCACGTCCGGCCGCCCGCCCGTTCCACCAGCTCCGCCGCGTGGGGCAATTCCGCGGCGTCGAGGCTTTCCTTGCGGTACAAGGCATCCAGTTCTCGCCCGGCGTCCGTCCCGGAGTGGAGCGCGGCCACCACCGGCAGGGACTTCTTCCGGTTGGAAAGATCCGAGTGGACCGGTTTCCCGGTCACCGCCGGATCGCCCCAGATCCCGAGGAGATCGTCGATGTGCTGGAACGCCAGCCCGAGCGCCCTCCCGTACTCGGTCAGCCGGTCGACTTGATCCTGCCTCCCTTCCCCGGCGAGCGCGCCGAGCGTGCAGGACGCCCCGAGCAACGCGCCGGTCTTCCCCTCGGCCATGCGTACGCATTCGGCGGTGTCGACGTCACCGCGTTCCTCGAACTTCAGATCCGCTCTCTGTCCCTCCAGCAGGTCGATCACGGCCGTGCTGAGCACGCGCAGCGCGGTCTGCCCGAACGGGGACAGCACCTCGAAGGCCCGGCACAGCAGGGCGTCGCCGGCGAGGATCGCCGCGCCGGTACCGAAAACGGTCCAGGCCGTCGGGCGGTGCCGCCGGGTGGTGTCGGAGTCCATCACGTCGTCGTGCAGCAGGGAGAAGTTGTGCACCATCTCCACCGCGACCCCCACCGGGACGGCGATTTCGGCGTCCCCGCCGACGGCCTGCGCCGACAACAGCGCCAGCGCGGGCCGCAAGGCCTTTCCGCTGTCCGAAGTGGACGGTCGGCCGTGCTCGTCCCACCAGCCGAAGTGGTAGCCGGCGATGAGCCGCATCGATTCGGGCAGGCCGTCGACGGCCTCGCGCAGTGCCGGGTCGAGCAGGTTCCGGCTCCAGGTCAGCACTTCGACGGCGGGCCGGGCACCGGTATGGGTCTCGATGGTCGTCAACGGGCTCCCTTTCGGTCTCGCAGTCGACGGGATGACACAACCGGTGGTCGACCAGGTGAACTACTGAGACACAATTCGCGGATACCCATTCGAGTGGAGTGGGTGCAAAGTCAACATAGCAAGCGGTAATGCTCGGACAAACAACTCGATCGGGTCTACGAAGAGGTTCACCTGTTTGCCGGGCTGGCCCGAACGCGCCGCTCCGGGGCGGCCGTTCAGGTGCCGGAGCTACGGGAAACGTCGGTATACGGTCAGGTCGGTGACGTCTCGTGGTGGCTGCTCACCCGGTCGTGAAGCCGCGTTCTCCGACTGGTGACGGCCCTTTCCTGCGTGTATCGGAAATCGTTTCGCGGTACGGGAAATTGGGCCGAGAAGGTGACGATCGACTTAGGCTTATCCGCCACCGGTATGAATTGATTCAAGCGGTCTTTTCCCCTTGTCTCGGCGTGAACTAGTTTCAGCACTCTGCGCAGGGAAGGAGTCGAATGGGTATTTACCTGACCGGCATCGCCTGGGTCGTCGGCGCGGCGGCCTTGGCGGGATTCGTCGGCTACCTCGTCCGCCGGTTCGGCTGGGACGAAGGACGGCCGGACAACAACGACGCCGCCGGCCAGGTGTTCACCATCGTCGGCGGCCTGCACGCCGTCATGGTGGCGTTCATCCTGATCTCCCTCTTCGACTCCGCGAGCGGCGCGCGCGACGGCTCGTACCACGAGGCGGACAGTCTGGTCGCCACCGTCTGGGCCGCCGATTCACTGGGGACCGAGGTCAAGGACGAGGTGCGGAAGCTGAGCAGGGAGTACATCGCCACGGTCGAACAGAAGGAATGGCCGCAGATGGCCCGCGGCAAGGAGACCGTCCCCGACATCGGCTGGACGCAGCTCGACCAGCTGCGCAAGGCGATCGACAAGGCGGCCACGGACGACGACTGGCTCCGCGAGCGCAAGACCGAGGCGTCCACCCAGCTCTGGCAGGTCTACGAGGCCCGGCAGGAGCGGCTCAACGCGGTCGAGGGCGGCAAGGTCGGCGGCGTGGTCTGGTTCGCCCTGATCCTCGGCAGCCTCATCTCGGTGCTGCTGCCCAACCTGTTCGGCGGTACCCGGCTGGCCGCGCACCTGGTGATCGTGTCGACGCTGGCGGGCACGATCACGTTGCTGCTGTTCGCGATCTACCAGCTGCAGAACCCGTTCGGCGGCGGCGTGGGGATCCCGCCCGACGCCTTCACCGCCGCGCTGGCGCGGATCTCTTGAGCCGGTGCGCGCCGTGGACGGTGTGACGCGGACGGCGGCGACGGTGGCCGTCGCCGGGCTGGTGGGGGCGTCGGCGCTGCTGGCCCCCATGGCCGCGCGCGCCGCTGAGTCCTGCCTGGTGGTGCAGGCGGAGACCGGGTCGCACGGGAAGTCGAAGCTGCGCTGGATCGACGTCGGCTCGGGGGCAACGTCGAGAGTGACCGATTCGGGCTACCGGCTCAACGCGCTCGGCTACTCCGCGACGCGGGACCGGGTCTTCGGTGTCGCCGAAGGACTCAGCCGGGGCGCGCACGCGGTGTCGATCGATCGTGACGGCGACATCCAGGACCTCGGCCCGATCACCCGCGCCGGGAACCGGCTGCCGGTGTGGAGCCCGGTCGCGGGGGTGACCGCCGGCGCGATCGGCGGGAATTCCTGGTACCTGCTCAGGAACGGCACACTGTACACAGTGGACTTGACGCCGGGGGAGCGGTACCTGCGGGTGATCAAGACGGTGTTCCTGCGGCCGATCAC
Source organism: Amycolatopsis sp. lyj-108 (assembly GCF_046549005.1). Classification (NCBI taxonomy): domain Bacteria; kingdom Bacillati; phylum Actinomycetota; class Actinomycetes; order Pseudonocardiales; family Pseudonocardiaceae; genus Amycolatopsis; species Amycolatopsis sp. lyj-108. The sequence continues at coordinate 65,407 of NZ_JAJPWQ010000016.1, forward strand.
CCTCGCCCACGACGTCAACGACTTCGCGTACCACAACGGACTGCTCTACGGCGTTTCCACCACGTGGCGCGGAAAAGGCGCCGTGATCACCATCGACCCGGCGTCCGGCAAGGTCCGCGAAGCCGAAGACGCGCGTTTCCCGCCCGCCGACGTCTACGGCTCGGTCGTGCTCGGCCGCGACGGTGCCCTGTACGCCACGGCGAACCGGATCGGCGGGCGCAGCGTGCTCTACCGGCTGGATCGCAGCGGGCAAGTGACCGTGGTGCGTTCGGGACCGCCGCTGGCGGGTTCGGACGCCGCGGGCTGCCTCACCGCGGCCGTGATCCCCGAGCCGCCGAAACCGGAACCGCCCAAGCCGACGCCTTCCCCTACGCCGACCCCGGCCCCCACTCCTGCTCCGTCTCGCACCCCGTCTCCCAGCGCGACTCCGTCGCCGAGCCCTTCCCCCAGCTCCAGCCCGACGCCTAGCTCCAGCCCGACGCCGACTCCTTCGTCGAGTCCGGCGCCCACTTCCACCGCCAAGATGGTCCCGCCGCCCGTCGCCGTGCCGAAACCGTCTCGTTCGGCGTCGCCGAGGGAACGGAAGGAAAAGGCGGAGGAGACCGATGCGCACGCCCGCACGAAGGAGAAACGGCGGTGGGGATTGACCGCACTGGTCCTGATCCTCGGTGGTGGCGCGGCGGTGGGTGCCGTCCGGCGGGGCCGGTGAGTCAGTACTTGAACTGGTCCACGTTCTCGCGCGTGATCAGCAGCGGGTCGCCCAGCAGCACGGTCTTCGTGTCTTCCTCGTACTTGATCGCCGGGAGTTCGAGATTGACCTTGTTCGACGGGCTGAGCGGTTTGCCCTCGGCGATCTGCTTACCCGCCCAAGCGGTGAGGTAGCCGAGCGATTCGACGTTCCACAGCACCGAAAGCGACGAGGAACCGTCCAGCAGGTACGGCTTGATCGCCTGCGGCGTCCCGACCCCGACGGTGAAGACGCGGCCGATCTTCTGCTGCGAACGGACCGCCTCGGCGACCCCGGGCGCGGACGTCGTGCACTCGCCGACCAGACCGGTCAGGTCCGGGTACTTGGTCATCAGCTCTTTGGCGAGCGCGGTGGCGGTGTCCTTGTCCTCGCCCGCGTAGACCGTCTCGACCAGCTGCGCTCCGGGATACTGCGAAGCGGTGTAGGCACGCTGGACGGCGATCCACGCGTTGAGGTTCTCGGCGGTCTCGCCACAGGAGACGATCGCGTACTTGCCCGCGTTCCCCATCTTCTTCATCAACGCGTCGGTGAGCGCCTTGCCGATGCCCTCCGGGGTCGCCTGGTTGACGAACAGTTCGCGATCGGTGCCGGGCGCGTCGGTGTCCGAAGTGATCACATGGACGCCTCTGGCGCGCGCGTCGGTGATCGCGGGCGCGATCGCCCTGGGATCGTTCGGGGCGATCGCGATGACGTCCACCTGCTGGTCGACGAGGCCGCGCACGATCGAAACCTGCGCCGCGGGATCCACCGTGGCCGGACCCGTCGAGGACCATTCGACACCGAGCTGCTTCGCCGCGGCCTGCCCGCCGGTGTTCATCGCCTCGAAGTACGGGATGCCCGCGACCTTCGGCACGAACGCGATCCGGATCGGCTTGGCCGCCAGCCCCGCCGGTTCCTCACCGGTGCAGCCGGTCAGCCCGAACACCATGCCCAAAACGAGCACAGTGGCAACGACGAGCGTCTTCGTCGGCCCTCGCATCTCCACCCCATAGTCACGGAACCACTTGAACCCAGCCGATCGGTCTGCGCGCGGTGGAGACCTCCGGCGAAACTAGGGTCTCCGGTTACCCCGGTCAACCGGATGAGCGCAAAGGGTTACGGAAGTGAGTTCATCGACCTGGCCTGATTACCGGGCCGGCCTACGGAGGTGACTTTGGGTGACTGTTGATGCCGGATTCTGTGGGCGCTTGATCAACGGAGGATCGGGGACGTTGAGTGTCCCCGATCCTCCGTAGACCAAGGTCCGAGGTCGGCGCCTTCGCGACCGAGCACTCACCGCCAGGTCAGGATCGCAGGTCGTGAAGGCCCCCTTCCCTCGGCTCAGCCGAGGAAACTCGACCTTCACACCTTCCCCAAGTACATGAAGGACCCCTTCCTGTACCTAGGCGCAAGGAAGGGGTCCTTCATGTATGACCCACCGGACCGAGCACTCACCGCCGGTCAGCCGCTCGACAGGTCGATCGCCTTGTCGATCTCCGACGGCATCAGTACCCGCAGGATGCCCTCCAGCAGGTAGTAATCGCCATAGGGCAAGGAAACCTCGACACCGTCCTCGGCGCGGCGGTTGCGGGTTCCTCGCGCCATGATCGCGTCGGCGCGGGTGGATTTCGTGGTCAGGCAGGTGTCGCACAACGCGGTGAGGATCCGGATCGCCGCCTCGCGGTACTGCGGCCGGTTCGCCACCTTCGCGAGGTCGAGCAGGCCGCACGCCATCACGGCGCCGGCGGAGGAGTCCTTGATGTCGTGCGGGGCCTGCGGCGCGAGGTAGTCCCACACCGGCACGTTGTCCGGGGTGAGGGCGCGCAGCGCGAAGTCGGCCAGGCGTTGCGCCGTCCGCAGGAACAGCGGGTCGCCGGAGCGCCGGTACATCGTGGTGAATCCGTAGATCGCCCACGCCTGACCGCGCGACCAGCAGGACGTCGGGCTGTAACCCTGCACGGTGTTCGGGCCGATCTCGGCGCCTGTGGCCGGGTCGAAGTCGAACACGTGCGGGGTGGAGCCGTCCGGGCGCACGAAAACCCGTTCGGTGGTCTTCGCGTGTGAGACGGCGATGTCGAGGTACTTGCGGTCGCCGGTCTGCTTGCTCGCGAAGGTCAGCAGGTCCAGGTTCATCATCGTGTCGACGATGACCCGGCCGGCGTTGCCCGGGGTGCCGAGCGCGCCCCATGCCCGGATGAACTTTCCTTTTTCGTTGTAGCGCTGGATGAGCGACGCGGCGGCGTTGAGCGCGCCGGTACGCCATTTCTCGTCGCCGGTGAGCCGCCAGCCGGTCACCCACGACGGGTAGAACAGGAATCCGAGGTCGTGGTCCCGCGTTTCGTGCTGACGCGGCGCGAGTTTTTCCGCCGAAGCCATGGCGAGGGTGCGGAATTGCGCGTCGCCGCTGTAGAGCGCGGCGAGCCACAAAGTGCCCGGCCAGAATCCGCCGATCCAGCCGCCGTTCTGCGAATAGGTCCATTTCTCGAACCGGGTGATCTCCGGAAAGGCCGTCACGCCGGGTGCGACGGCCCGCAGTTTGGTCACCGCGTAATCGGCCGTCCGGCGGAAAGTCCTCAGCCCGAAGGCTTCTTGCTCTGCCGCTGTGGCGGCCGGGGTGATCGCGGTGGCCGCGACGGCGGCACTGGCGGCGGTGGTCAACAGGGTTCGCCGGGAAACGCTCACAATGCCCGCCATTCGTCAGTGGGAAATGCGTCACGGGAGTTTCGCACGACGATTACGGACTTGTGAAGAGCGTTCACGGTTGTGAATAACCGCGTCACTCAGCGGGACGGATGTTCGCATTGTGCCGGAACACGTTGTCCGGGTCGTACACCGCCTTGATCGCGGCCAGCCGCGCGTACTTCGCCGCGCCGAACGCCGTGCGCACCCGGTCTTCGTCGTATTCGTTCATGAAGTTCAGGTAGCCGCCGTAGTTGCTGGAATGCGGCAGGAGTTCTTCCCACAGTGCCCGCGCCCAGTCGCGGTCTGCGGCCAGCTGTTCCGGCGTCGGGGCGGTGGCCGCGAAACCGAGGATGAAGCCGGGCGTGCGCGGCCCGCCGAACGCGGTCGCGTCGTCGTGCACCGTCGAGAACGTGTCCTGCAGCGGCACGATCGGCATCACGGTCGTCGGCGACGCCTTCTCCGGCAGGCGTGCGGCGATCAGGTCGATGACCTTTTCGGACAGGGAGTCGACGTAGAGCGACTTCTCGTAGGCGAGGATGCCCCGCGGTGCCGTCGGGTCGAGCAGCTTCTGCAGATCCGCGTACGGCATCGGCGTGACCAGTTCGAACGCCGCGGGCAGCCCGTCCCGGATCCGTTCGATCAGCGGGGCCTGCCGTTCGGGACCGTCGAAGCCGGCGACGACCAGTGCGAGACCCGGCGCGAGATGGTGCTCCGGCGGGACGAACGGCGCGGGCGGCGCGGTGAGCCCGACGAGCATGGAACCGGTGCCCGACGGCAGCGACGCGATCACTTCCTTCGCGAAGCGCAGCACCTCCGCCACGTTCTCCAGTGTCCAGAAGAACATCCCGACCTCGGTGAGGCCGACCCGGTGCAACCGGAACTCGAATTCCGTGACGATGCCGAAGTTCCCGCCGCCACCGCGCAGCGCCCAGAACAGATCCGGATGTTCCGCTTCGGAGGCCCGCAGGATCCTGCCGTCGGCCGTCACGACCTCCGCCGACAGCAGATTGTCGATGGTGAGCCCGTGTTTCGCGGTCAGCCAGCCGAAACCACCGCCGAGGGTGAGGCCGCCGACGCCGGTGTCGCTCACCGTGCCGCCGACGGTCGCGAGCCCGTACCGCTGCGTCGCCTCGTCGACGTCGGCCCAGACGGCGCCGCCGCCGACCAGCGCGGTGCGGGTGTCCGGGTCGACGGTGATCCGGCGGAGCCCGCCGAGGTCGATCATCACACCGTCATCGGCCACCGCGGAACCGCTGAAACTGTGCCCGCCGCCGCGGACGGTGATCTCGAGGTCCTTTTCCCGGCCGAAGGCCAACGCGGTGACGACGTCTTCGCGCGTGGCGCATTCGACGACCACCGCCGGACGCCGGTCGATGTCCCCGTTCCACACGGCGCGGGCGGCGTCGTAACCCGGATCGGCGGCGGTGACCACCGCGCCGGACAGCTTCCGGCGCAACGTGGTCGTCTCGGACGGATTCATGGGACCCCCTCAGGTCGTGGCTACCGCACAGTGTCGATCGCGCACGGCCCCGCTCAAGGTCCGCCGGCGCGGGCGAAAGGGCGGGCGAAAGGGCGAAAGCCCGGCGCTATGGGGTGCGCCGGGCCTTCACGTTCAGGGTTCAGTGGATCACGTGCACTTGGGCGCCACCGGCAGGTCCGATCCGGTCTGCAGGTAGGTGTCGGAGATGTAGTGTCCCGGGCCGATCCGGTCCCAGACGTTGCTGGTGCCGAACCTGCCGGTGACGGTCTCGCCCTCGACGTAGCATTCGATGTTGACCTTCGCGTAGTTCGCCGCGAGGCCCTTGATCGCCGCGCTGGTGCTCGCGGAGGCCCGGACGTTCATCGGGTCGCCCGCCGTGCTGACGACACCGGTCGGGCCGGAGCCGGTCCACAGGTAGGAGACGTTGACCCAGCCGTTGTCGGTCATCTTCAGGCCGTCCCAGAAGGTGCCGTCCGCGAGGTCGATACCCGCCGGGTTGGCCACCCTGCGGCCGAACTCGTCCTTGCCGCCGTTGTAGCCGTCCTGGTACGCGGCCTGCGCTTCGGGCTTGCCCTGCGGCAGGTTCTTCCACATCTGACGGGTGGCCGACGGGTTCCAGTAGTCGTCCTTGGTGTTCCACGGGCCGACGTCCCACACCGGCGCGTATTCGCAGCGGCTGTTGTCGGTGCGGCAGATGCGCACGGTGTAGTTGCCGGTGTTCTTCGGCGCCAGGCCGCGGCCCGAGGGGAGGGCGACGAAGTGGTCGCGGGACTTGATCACGTGCCCGTTGGCCGTGGTGCCGCCGACGAGGCCTTCGCGGGTGCCGTAGACCCGGTATGTCAGCGGGGCGGCGGCCGCGCCGATCGCGTTCACCTGCGGGCCGAGCTCACCCAGGAGGGTGACGTCGCTGACCTTCGCGGTCACGCCGTCGTTCAAGGTGCGCAGTCCGATGCGGACCTGGACCGTGGAGACCGAAGTGGACAGCTGGGCGGCGCCACCCTCGGTGGGCGTCCATTCGGTCCAGTCGTTGCCGTTGAGCTTGCCGCGGACGGAGACCTCGACCTCGGTGCCCTTCGGCGCGTCGGCGGTCACCTGGGCGGAGACCCGGTTCACCGGCTTCCCGAGCTTCTGCTCGGCCAGCAGCAGGTAGCCCTGGCTGCCGATGGAGTCGGGTTTTCTGTGCCAGGCGGCGTTTTCCAGGCTGAGCACGCCGCCGTCGCTGCGGACGTTGACGTCGTCGCCGTCCACAGTGGACAAGTCGGCGCGCCAGCTTCCTTCGGGTGCGGCGTTCGCCGGGCTGGCGGCCAGCGCGGTGACCGCCCCCGATGCCAGCACAGCCAGCACGGCCGCCATCACCCGGCGGGCCTTAACGGTCCGGTCCATTCCGGTCTCCCTTCGAGCACTCTCGGTTGCTATGAAGGGAGCTTCGCCGGACCGTGTACACGATCGATACAAACGCAATTCGGCACCTGGTTGCGGTGGGTGAAACCCGCAATCAGGTGCCGAATTGCGAAAAAGGTCAGGCGCTGGCGGAGTCGCCGTAAGAGGCTTCCGCCGATTCCTGCAGACGCGAAGCGAGCGCGGATTCCTGTGGCCGCGCGGAGAGTTCCCGCCACAGCGCCAGCGCGCGTTCCGAATACGTCCGCGACCGTTCGGGCTGGCTCAGCGCCTCGTGCAGTTCCCCGAGCAACTGCGACACCTCGGCCTCGGACCGGCGGTCCCCGTTGCGCCGGTGCACGCTCAGCGAATTGACCAGCAGCAGTTGCGCGTGGGCAAGGTCGCCGCTGTGCAGGTACAGCTCGCCGAGGTTCTGGTTCGCGTAGCCGACGCAATGGTCGTCGCCGAGTTCGTTGAAGATCGCGATCGCCCGGTCGACCCATTCCCGCGCGCCCGCGAGGTTGCCCTGATGCTGCCGCAGCATCGCGAGCCGCTTCAGCGCATGCGCCTCGCGATGCCGGTCGCCGATGCGCGCGGACTGTTCGAGCGCCTCGGTGAACCAGCGTTCCGCGTCGGGGTACCGGCGCCGCGCCAGCCACACCGCGCCGATCGCGATCCGCGCGACCGCCTCGCCGTGCGGATCACCGGCCGCCGCGAACTGGTCGAGCGCCGCGTGGCAATGCTCCAGCGCGACGGTGTCCTCGCCCTTGATCCGCAGCACGGTGCCGAGCCCGGCCAGCGCGATCGCCGCGCCCCGCGCGTCGCCGATCTTGTCGAACAGCAGTTGCGACTGCTCGAACGCGACCAGGGCTTCGGCGTAACTGTCCTGGTAGAGCTGGATCTGCCCGAGGTTGCGCTGGATGATCGCCTCACCGCGGACCTCGCCGGACCGGCGCGCGGCCGCCAGCGCGACGGCGTGCGTGTGCAGCCAGTCGTCCTGGTGCCCGCGCTGGTCGAAGTACGGCGCCAGCGCCGCGGCGAGCCGCCAGGCCAGCGCGTCGAGGCCGAGATCGGCGGCCAGCGAGACGGCGGCGACGCAGGTGTGCCGTTCGGCGGCGAACCACGCGGCCGGATCCTCGATCAGCTGCGCGGTCCCCGGCGGGAGGGCGGGCTGGACGGCGGTGTCGTCCCGGTAGAGCCCGAAGAAGTGGATCGGCATCCGGTCCGCGGCTTCGACCGCGAGCGCGAGATAGCCCTCCAGCACCCGTTTCGTGGCGTCGCGCGCTTTCGCCGGGACGTCCTGCGCACGCAGTTCGAGGGCGTAGCACCGCAACAGATCATGCAGGCGGTAGCGGGGTTCGCCGGTGCCGTCCGAGCCGCTGAGCTCGACCAGATGGGCGTCCACCAGCACGTCGAGGACGTCTTCACCGTGCGTGCGGCCGAGCAGGGCCGCGACCACCCAGCCGGGGAACTGGACCGAGCCGAGTCCGCCGAGGCCTCGGAACGCGGTCGCCGCCGACATCGGCAGGAGGTCGTAGCTGAGGGTGACACTGGCCCGGACGGCGAGATCGCCGACGCGGAGCTCGTCCAATCTTCGTCTCTCGTCCCGCAGCCTGTCCGCCAGCACGCGCAACGTCCAGCCCGGCCGGTGGGTCAGCTTCGCCCCGGCGACCCGGATCGCCAGCGGCAGGTACCCGCAGTGGCGCAGGATCGCGGCCGCGGAATCCGGCTCGGCGGCGACCCTGTCGGTGCCGACGATGCCTTCGAGCAGCGTCGCGGCCTCGGCTTCGGGCAGGAGTTCGACGTCGACCGGGGTGGCCCCGGCCAGATCCGGCATCCGCACCCGGCTGGTGATCAGGACCGCGCAGGAGCCCGCGCCGGGCAGCAGCGGCCGGACCTGCGCCGCGCTGCCGGCGTCGTCGAGCACGACGCACATCCGCAGGGTGGTGAGCCGGGACCGCAGCAACGCCGCGCGTTCGGGAAGCTCACGCGGCAGCCCCGCGTCGGGGACGCCCAGCGCGCGGAGCAGCTCGGCGAGCACGGTCATCGGGGGCCGGGGCGAGGACGACGTCCCGGCGAGGTCGACGTGCAGCTGACCGTCCGGGAAATCGTCGCGGACCGCGTGTGCCACCCGGATCGCGACGGAGGACTTGCCGATCCCCGGCGCGCCCGAAAGCACCACGATCGCGGGTGCCCCTTGTTCGCGTCGGTCACGGAAGAGGCTGACGAGATCGCCGACCACACCGTCGCGGCCGGTGAAGTCCGGCAGGTCGAGCGGCAGCTGGCAGACCGGCGCCATCGGCCGGGGGAGGGCGACGGCCACTGCGTCCGGGTTCACGGGCGGCGCCACGATCAGCGAAGCCCGCAGTTCCTTCAGTCGCGGGCCTGGTTCCGTGCCGAGTTCGTCGGCCAGCACCTTCTCGGCCGTTTCGTAGGCCTCGATCGCGTCGGCCGTGCGGCCGTCGGCCCGCAACGCGACGATCAGCTGCTGCCAGAGTTCCTCGCGCAGCGGATGTTCGGTGACCAGGCCGCGCAGTTCGGCGACGGCCTCGGCGGTCCGGCCGAGTTCGATCCTGGCCCGCAGCCGCTGTTCCTGGACCGCGAGCCGCAGTTCCGTCAGCCTGGCCACGGTCGCGCCCCAGCCGTGGTCGTGAGGAAGGCCTTCGAGTACTTCTCCGCGCCACAGCGCTTCAGCTTGATCCAGCAGGTCGAGAGCGGATTCGGCCTCCCCGCGGCCGAGCGCGGATTGGGCATGGGCGGCCAATTCGCCGAAGCGGATGTGGTCGATCTCCCCAGGTGCCGCCTTGAGGATGTATCCGGAGGCCCGGCTCCCGATGCGTTCCCCGAGCTCGGGATCGTGGTCGGCGAGGCGTTTGCGGAGTGAATGGACGTAGGTGCGGATGTTCGCCGCCGCCGAACGGGGCGCCGACGAAGGCCACAGGACCTCGATCAGCAGTTCGGTGGAGACGACGACGTTGGGCTGGAGCAGGAGAGCGGCCAGCAGCAGACGCGGTTTGGGGCCGCCGAGCGGCACCACCTGTCCGTCCACCGCCACTTCGAGCGGACCGAGAACGCGAAACCCGAGAATAGTCACCTAAACCGCCAATACGGCAGGAGCCCCATATCCGCCGATAATATTGCCGTCCCGCCATGGTTGGCTAGATCCATTCGCATGCATGTGCAGACACCTCGCCGGCGTTTGTACGTGATGTGTACGACGCCGGTCGACGCTGAAGCCATGAAGCGTTCAAGTGTCCGGCGGCTCGCCGGTTTCTTTCTCGTGCTGGTGACGGCGGGCGCCTTGGGCCTCGCCGGAGCCACTCCCGCACTGGCCGCGGCCACCGGGACCGTGAAGACGGCGGGTGATCCGCTGAACGTGCGCCGCGCCCCGAGTACCACCTCGACCGCGGTGCGCACGGTGGCCAACGGGGCCACGGTGACCATCGACTGCCAGACGATCGGGACCTCGGTCACCGGTCCGCTGGGCACCACGACGTTGTGGGACTACGTTCCCGCGCTCGGCGGTTACATCTCGGACGGATACGTCTACACCGGCTCCGACCAGCGGATCGCGCCCGACTGCGGGGTCGGTTCCGGCAGCGCCGAATGTTCCACCGGCGTCTGCGCGGGCGAGGGCCAGTTCCGTTCATCGGATGCTCATTTCCTCGTCTACGACAAGGACGCCGACGGCAAGTCCGCCGTGGTCGCCTACTGGCTGAAGGGTGGCGCCGGCCCCTTCTACGTCTGGGCCTCCGGCGGCAACGGCACCCACGTCGACAAGGCCGTGCCGGTCGCGAAGGGATCGTGGGTCTATTACAAGGTCTGCGTCGCCAACGCCGCCGCGAATCCGACCCTCGAAGCCTGTAGCGGTGGCATCACCGATTACGCCGCGTGAAATCCCTCCCCGTTCTTTCCCCACTTCGAAAGGTTGAATTCTCATGGGTCAGGTGAACCGGCGGGCGGTACTCCTCGGTGGAGCCGCGGCGGTTTCGGCGGCGGCCTTGTCGTCGACGTTGCCTTCATGGGCGAACGCCAGAACGATGGCGGCGGCGCCCGCCATCCACGACCCGTTCCAGCTCGGTGTCGCCTCGGGTGATCCCCTGCCGGACAGCGTCGTGCTGTGGACGCGGCTCGCTCCCGCGCCGCTGAACCCCGACGGTTTCGGCGGTATGCCGGACGCTTCGTACACAGTGGACTGGGAGATCGCGAACGACCAGGCGTTCTCCTCGGTGGTCCAGAGCGGCACCGCGACCGCGGCCCGCGCCTCCGGGCACAGCGTGCACATCGAGCCGGTCGGGCTCCAGCCGGGCCGCGAGTACTTCTACCGGTTCAAGACCAGCGGCTACATCTCGCCGGTCGGCCGGACCCGGACCGCCCCCGCCGCCGGTGCGGCGGTCGGCCAGCTGAAGTACACCTTCTCCTCGTGTCAGCACTGGGAGGAGGGCTGGTACCACTCGTACAAGGGAATGCTCGCCGACAATCCGGAACTGGTGCTGTTCCTCGGCGACTACATGTACGAGCGGAAGTCCGGCCGCGCCGCTGCAGAGCGGAACCCGCGCCGGCTGGCCTTCACCGACGACGTGACGACACTGGCCCAGTACCGCGCCCGGCACGCCCAGCACAAGACCGACGCCGACCTGCAGAACGCGCACGCGATGGCCCCGTGGGTCGTGGTCTTCGACGACCACGAGGTGATGAACAACTGGAACGGCACGGCCAGCCCGGCCACCGCGGACCGCAAGGCAGCCGGTTTCCAGGCGTTCTACGAGAACATGCCGATCCGGTCCACCGCCAAGCCGAGCGGTGCGTCGATCCGGCTGTACCGGCAGTTCGGCTGGGGCAACCTCGCCCGGTTCCACATGCTCGACACCCGCCAGTACCGCAACGCTCAGGTGCCGGACCCCTCCGGTTCGGCGGGGCCGTCTTGCACCGACATGCGGTCGACGTCGCGCAGCATCCTGGGCACCACGCAGGAGGCTTGGCTGCTGAAGGCGCTGGAGACGCATCCGGCGAAGTGGGACTTCCTCGGCCAGCAGGTCTTCTTCGCCACCCGTGACGGCGACGGCAACAAGGCGACCTGCGAGAGCCCCGACTCCTGGCAGGGCTACGAGGCCTCGCGCGACCGGATCGCGAAGGGCATCGTGGACCGCAAGGTGCCGAACCCGATCGTGCTGACCGGCGACGTCCACCGGCACTGGGCGGCCGACCTGCGCCGTGACTACTTCAACCACAGCGACCCGGTGTTCGGCTCGGAACTGGTGACGACCTCGGTCACGAGCAACAGCGACACCGCGACCGACCCGTCGTCCACCTGGCTCTCGAACAACCCGCACGTCAAGTACTGCCGGGGAAAGCGCGGCTACGTCCGGGTGACGGCGTCACAAACGCAGATGCGGGCCGACTTCATGACGGTTTCGGACACCAGCGAGTACGACTTCTCGAAGGTGACCCTTGCCGCGGACCGGTCCTACGTCGTCGAGGCGGGGAAGCCCGGGTTGCAGCGGGTGTGAGGGTCTCGTGAGCGTGGGCTGAAAGCGTCCTTCGCCTCGTCTGACGCGGTGAAGGACGCTTTCAGCCCACCGCGCGCGAGTCAGGAAAGCAGGTCCACCAGTGCGTCTCCGCGAGGCGTCCGGACGACGAGGACGACCTGGCCCTCGCGGTGCCGCTGGATCAGCCCGGCCGAAACGAGCTGTTCGCAGTGATAGGTCGCGGTGCTGGCGGCACACGACAGCAGATTCGCGATCTCCCCCATCCGGGCGGGCTTTCCCAAGTGTCGCAACAGTTTCGCCCGGTGGGCGCCGACCACGAGGTCGAGCCCTTCGACGCCGGGGGCGGTTTCGGGTCTACCGCTCTCGAGCAGGCCGTCCAGCCCCGGCAGCGGGTAGCCGATCCAGATGGCGTCCTCTTCGTCGAAGTTGGACACCACCGAACGGGCGCCCGCGACCATCGGGACGAGGATCAGTTTGCGGCCGCGCGTGGTGTACCGCGCCGGTTCCGCGTCGGGCAGCAGCAGACAGCCGTTGCTGAACCGGAAATGGGGCCGTAGCAGGCCGAGTACCGCATCTGTCCCGCCTCGGACGGAGGCGACGCCGATACGTTCGATTTCACGGTCGAGCAGGGGACGGGCCTTGGTCCAGAGGTTTTCGGTCGCCACTCTGGTCGCGGTGAAGGCGTCCGCGAGCGAGGCGACCCAGCGTCTCGGATGGTCGGCGGCCTGCCGCCACTGCGCGGGCAAGCGATCGCCGAAAACCTCCTCAAGGCCTTTCAGGACGTCGGTTTCCGTCAGGTCGCGCAGCATTTCCGCCTGGGCGGCGGCGGAACAGTCCTCGCCGGGGCTGATCGGGACGATGAAATCCGGCTGGACCGAGGTGCCCCGGCGGGCGAGCGCGCTCGCCGCGCGATATCCCTGTTCGGGGATCGCCGAGCCCACCTGACGGCGCCAGGCGGCGGGCATACCTCGGTCGTACCCGCCGACGACCTCGACGAGCATCGAAACCAGCGAAACGTGCGGGGAAACCGTCACCCCGATCGGGATCGTGCTGGTGTCACCGAGTTCGAGCCGGGTATAAGAAGCCGGGGGCGGCGTCTCGCGCATCCGGTCGTCCCTCCTGGGAGTGGGCGTCGCAGCACGCGATGTTAGCGCCTCCCGTCAATACCCGGCACTGCCGGGAAAACCCAGTTGCTCATTCATGATGAGGAACGCGCCGAGACCGTGGAAATCGTTGGTATTGCGTTTGCGTGCGTAGTAATACGCGGTGTCGCCGACATTGGTGCCTTCGGAGATGTTTGCGATATCGGTCAATCCGCCGGCTCCGGTCGAAACCTGGGAGAGGACCCCGCGGTAGCCCTTCGCGGCCACAGGTCCGTACTCCGCGCCGACGTAACCGCGCTCCACCGCCCGGGAGAGCAGGAAGGTGTACATCGCCGAAGCCGACGTCTCCAGCCAGTTGTCCTTGTCGCCGCCCCGGTCGACGACCTGGAACCAGCGGCCGGTGGACCGGTCCTGCCAGCGGGTGTAGCCCGCCGCGAGGAATCTGACGACGTCGACGAGCCGCTTTCGCCGCGGATGGTCACGGGGCAGGATCTCGAGCAGGTCGATCGCCGTCATCCCGAGCCAGCCGATCGCGCGGCCCCAGTGGTACTTCGAATGCCGCCCGGCGCCCGAAGCCCACGGTTCCGAGCCGTCCTCGTCGTAGGCGTGGTAGAGCAGGCCCTTGGCGGGCTCCTTGAGCCGGTCGAAGTAGACGCTGACGTTCTTCGCCGCCTCTTCGTAGCAGTAGGCGGCGTCGCCGAAGGTCTTGCCGTACAGGGCGAGGAACGGCTGCGCCATGTACACGCCGTCCGCCCACAGCTGTCCGACCCTGCTCGTGGCGTGGAACATCCCGCCGTCGGACGTCCGGGGATAGGACGGGAACCGGCCGCGCAGCTGCTCCGCCGCGGTCTTGTACTTCGCCTGCCCGGTTTCGGCGTACAGCAAGGGGAACATCTGCCCGGAGCGCATCGCGTCCAGGTTGGTGAAGCCGTTGGAGATCCCGCTTTCGGTGACGAAGCGGTCGTACCAGGCGAGGATGTAGTCGAGATAGGACTTCTCGCGGGTGCGCCGGTACACCAGGTACTGGCCGTAGAGGTAGAGGCCGCGGGTGTAGCCCCAGCCGCCGAGGGTGGCAGGCGTGAAGCGTTGCATCGTCGAGTCGACGATCGCCCGCGACCAGTCCACCGGCGCCGCGGTGGCCACGCCGGGCAGGGTGAGCGCGCCGAGGGCACCCGCGGTTCCCGCCAGTACCGTGCGCCGGGAAAGCCGTGCCGGGTGAAGAGGATCCGATGACATTCGAGGCCCTTCCTGCACCGGGAAACCGGGGAGGCGACTCGCCGGGCTGAACTTCCTTGCGGGACAACGTCTACTCGGGTGTTCGACGGCGAGTCAATGAATGCTCCCGGTGTCCGGGACGGTCCCGATGGGCGGCACTCTCCGCGGCGGCCTCCGCTCGCCTACGATCGGTGCGTGAACGAGCTGACCTTCCGCGGGCGTCGCGTCGCCCGGGACCGCGCCCTGGTCATGGCGATCGTCAACCGGACCCCCGATTCCTTCTACGACAAGGGTGCGACCTTCTCGGATCCGGACGCGCTCGCCGCCGTCGCCAAGGCGGTGGCCGAGGGCGCCGACATCGTCGACATCGGCGGGGTCAAGGCCGGACCCGGTGCGGAGGTCGACGTCGAGGAAGAGATCCGGCGGGTGGTCCCGTTCGTCGAGCGGATCCGCGAACTGCACCCCGACCTGGTGATCAGCGTCGACACCTGGCGTCACGAGGTGGGCAGGCGTTCGGCGGAGGCCGGCGCGGATCTGATCAACGACACCTGGGCGGGAGCCGATCCGAAACTGGCCGAGGTCGCCGCGGAGTTCGGCACCGGCTACGTCTGCTCGCACACCGGGAACGCCGTCCCGCGCACCCGCCCGTTCCGGGTGAACTACCCGGACATCGTCGCGGACGTCGTCGCGGAGACGACGGCGCACGCCGAGGCGGTCGTGGCACTCGGCGTCCCGCGTGCGGGGGTACTGATCGATCCGACCCACGACTTCGGCAAGAACACGTGGCACAGCCTGGCGCTGCTGCGGCACGCGCGGGAACTGGCCGACACCGGGTGGCCGGTGCTGATGGCACTGTCCAATAAGGACTTCGTCGGGGAGACGCTCGGCGTGGAGCTCGCGGAGCGGGTCGACGGGACCCTCGCCGCGACGGCATGGGCGGCGGCCGAGGGGGCGCGGGTGTTCAGGGTGCACGAGGTCGGGCGCACCCGGCAGGTGCTGGAGATGGTCGCGTCGATCCAGGGGGTGCGGCCGCCCGCGCGCGCGATCCGCGGGCTGGCCTGACACCCTCCCCGAATCAGGAGCTCTTCGGCTCCAAGTGCAGCGCGGTGATCCCGCATTCGAACGTCTTGGACCGCACCAGCCGCAGCGGCTGATTGCCGCCGAGCGCGGGGAACACCGGCAGGCCGGCGCCGATCGCGGTCGGGTTGACGAACAGGTGGATCTCGTCCAGCAGGCCCTTGGCGATCAGATCCGCCGCGAGCCGGGCGCCGCCCGAGGTGATGATGTCGCCGCCCGGCTGGTCCTTGAGCTTGTGCACGATCTCGGTGAGATCCCCGCCGGCCACGGTGGCGTTCTCCCAAGGCGACTCGGTGAGGCTGTTCGAGATCACCACCTTGGGCGTGTTGTTCATCTTGTCGATGGTCTCCTGCGTCTCGCCCTCCATGCCGGACTGCCAGGCCGGGATGAACCCTTCGGCGAGGTTGCGGCCCAGCACGATGCAGTCGACCGGGTCCCAGAGCGGGCCGACGTAGGCGTTGACGTCGTCGGTCCAGGGCATGGTCATCCAGTCCATCTCGCCTTCCGGGCCACCCATGTAGCCGTCGACGGTGGTCTGGACCTGCAGCTTGAACTTGCGCATGGCGCTGTTCCTTCCCAGTGAAGTATCTCTCGGACGCTCTTGTGTCCCCAGGAGAGCGATGTGTCCGCCGGACACATGGTGTACGTTAGACACATCCGAGACCGGATGACAAGTCCCGAATGTCCGAAAACGGAGTGCACGATGGCGACCTCGACGGGAGCCGGCCCGGACCCCGGTGCCGGTAGTACCGAGCTGCTCTGGGGGCTGTCCCAGCGCGAGCCGAAACCCACTCGCCCGGTGCTGACGATCGAGCGGATCGCCGACGCCGCGACCGGGATCGCCGACGCCGACGGCATCGCCGGCGTCTCCATGCACCTGGTCGCGAGCAAGCTCGACGTGACGAAAATGGCGCTGTACCGCCACGTCAGGAACAAGGCGGAACTGCTCGCGGTGATGACCGAACTGGCCATCGGCCCCGCGCCGGACCTCCTCGCGCTGCCCGGAGATTGGCGCTCCCGGCTCGAAGAATGGACGGTCCGGATGCGCGAGACCTGGCAGCGGCATCCGTGGCTGCCCGACGCCACGGTCGGCGTCCGGGCGACCGGGCCCCGGGAGATCGGCTGGACCGAATCCGCCGTCGCCGCGCTGGCGGGCACCGGCCTGACCGGCGCCGAACGGATGGACGCGGTCTTCCTGATCAGCGGGCATCTGCGCAACACCCATTCGACGAACAACGCCGGGACCCAGCCCTGGGAAGGCGACCGCGGCCTGCGTGGGCACGTCGCGGCGAACCCGGACATGTTCCCGGCGCTGCACGAAGCGGCGACGTCGATCGAAGACGCCCCCGCAGACAACGGTTTCGAGTTCGGGCTTCAGCGGATCCTCGACGGACTCGCCGCGCTCATCGAACGACGGCGCTGACTCGCGTCAGCCGTCCAGCGGGATGACGGCCGAAACCGTGGTGCCCGACCCGGGTTCGCTCGCGACGGTCAGTTCGCCGCCGAGCGCCCGGACCCGGTCGCGGAGGCCGTGCAGCCCGGAGCCGCCGTCGATGTCGGCCGTGCCGATGCCGTCGTCGTGGACGTCCACCCGCAGGCCGTCCTCCTTGACGCGGATGACCACGCGGACCTCGCGTGCCCGCGCGTGTTTCAAGGCGTTGGTGACCGCTTCCGAGACGACGAAGTACGCCGTCGCCTCGACGGCGCCGCTGAGCCGCGGCACGTCCGCCCCCGCGAGGTCGACGGCGAGCGGGACCCGGTCCAGCAGTGACCGGACCGCGGGGATCAGCCCGGCCTCGGTGAGGATCGCGGGCCGGAGCCCGCGCGCGAGTTCACGCAGTTCGGTGATGGTGGCCTGGAGTTCGTCGATGGTGCCGGTCAGCAGGGCCGCGACCGGCGACGTGAGGTCGCTCCCGAGCCGCCGTTCCGCCATCCTCAGCAGCAGCACGACACTGACCAGCCGTTGTTGCGCCCCGTCGTGCAGGTCCCGTTCGAGACGTCGCCGCTCGTCGTCGGCGGCGGCCACGATGCGGGCGCGCGACGCCTGGACCTCGACGAGGCGCTCCTCCAGTTCCGCGGCGAGCCGCTGGTTGTCCAGCACCAGCCCGGCGGCGGCGTTGAGCGCGTCGATCGACCGGCTGTCCTTCCACACCTCGTCGTCCTGCACGAGTGCGGCCAGGCCGGAACCGTCGCGTTCCAGCAGGAGCCGGATCATCTCCGCGTTGCCGACCCGCGCCCGCAGCACCCCGATCAGGAAGGCCAGCGGCCACAGACAGAACGAGATCCGGTAGACGTCCAGCAGCGGTCCGGAGAACGGATGCGCGGAGCCGAGCGCGCTGCCGACCGTGGTGCTCACCGCCCCGACCACCGCGATCGCGACGACGGGGGAGAGCAGCCGCCGCTGTGGAAGCCGTCCGGCGAGCCAGCGGTAGAGCAACACGACCAGCACCCCGGCGCCGATCAGCGCGCCGACCAGTTCCAGCAGCCGTTTGACCAGCTGTTCGGCTTCCGTCGAGGCGGCGACCGCGGCGAGGTTCTTCGGATCGTCGTTGACCAGCAGGCCGAGCACCGCAGCCCCGAGGACCACCGCGTACGCGGAAAGGACGAGCACCCGTTCCCAGCGGGACCGGAGCTTCCCGTGCGGGAAGACGACCACGAGATGGGCGATCACCGGACTGGACGCGGCGGTCAGCGCCAAACCGGCGGTATGCGCGAGCGGCTCGTCGGCGAACTGCAGGTCCTCGGCGAACAACGCGAGCCCGGCCAGCGCGATGAGCAGGCCGATGGGGTTCGAAGCGCGGCGCACGTGCGCGACGGCGCCGGCGAGGAGGAAGAGGAACCCGGTCGTGGACGAGAGGGTGGTGTCGAGCACGGTGTGCGTGCCGTCGGCGATCTTGAGCGTCGTCGCTACGACACCCATGCCGATACCGGCGGTCAGCACGCCCGCCATCGCGACGGTTCGAGGGTGCTTCACCACTAAGCGTGATTCGCCCGTTCGGCCCGAACCGTTACACCGGTCCTGAAATGTGGAACAGGAGTTCCGCCAGGTGTCAAGGATTCTCGGCATCTTTCCCGTCATTCGGATGGCGATGCAGGCACGTGGGTGAACATGCGACTCTCGCGCCACCACCCGAGCAGAGTCGTATCCTCCGAAAGGCGACCTTCCGTGCGCACCCACCACAGAGCCCGCTTACTGGCCGCGGCCTTCGCCGCCTTGACCTTGGCCGGCGGGATCACAGGGTGTTCGCGCGCCGATCGGGGCACCGAGGTGGAGCAGAAGAGCCAGGGCGCCGCGGGCGAGGTGCGCGTCGGCTACTTCCCGAACGTGACGCACGCGCCGGCGCTGATCGGGGCCAAGAACGGCTTCTTCGCCAAGGAACTCGGTTCGACGAAGCTCACCACCCAGACGTTCAACGCCGGCCCCGAAGAGGTCAACGCGCTGCTCGGCGACTCGCTCGACATCGCGTTCATCGGCTCCGGCCCGGCCATCAACGCCTTCACCAAGTCCAAGGGCGCCATCCAGCTGGTCTCCGGCGCGGTCACCGGCGGCGCACAGCTGGTGGTGAAGCCGGAGATCACCACGCCGGAGCAACTCGCCGGCAAGAACATCGCGACGCCGTCGCTGGCGAACACCCAGGACGTCGCGCTCAAGAAGTTCGTCGCCGAGAAGAAGCTGGCGGGAGTCAAGGTCACCAACCTCGACAACCCGAAGACGTTCGACGCCTTCAAGAAGGGCGAACTCGACGGCGGCTGGCTGCCGGAGCCATGGTCCTCCCGGCTCGTACTGGACGCGGGCGCGAAGGTGCTCCTGGACGAGAAGACCCTGTGGCCGGAAGGCAAGTTCCCGACCACGGTCGTGATCGTCCGCAGCGAATTCCTGCAGCAGCATCCGGAGACCGTCACCGCCATCCTCAAGGGTGAACTCGCCGCCATCGAGTGGGCGAAGACCAACCCCGCCGAGGCGAAGAAGGTGGTCAACGGAGAACTCAAGGCGCTCGCGGGCAGCACACTGAACGAGGCCGTCCTCGACCGCGCGTTCTCCGGCATCGAACTCGGCATCGACCCGGTGGCGTCGACCTTCACCCAGCTCGCGCAGGACTCGGTGACCGCGGGCGTGGTGAAGTCCGCGGTGGACCTCAAGGGGTTCGCCGATTTCGGCCCGCTCAACGCCGTGCTCGCGGAGCAGGGCAAGCCCGGCGTGAACGCGCCAGGGCTGACGAAGTGACCGGAGGGGATCAGCGATGACGACCACCTTGGAGCCCGGCCTGTCCACCGGTGTCGCCGTGCGGCTCGACGGGGTCCGGAAGGCGTTCGGGCCGACCGGCCGCGCCGTCGTGGCCCTCGACGGGATGGACCTGACGGTCGCCCCCGGCGAGTTCGTCTGTCTCCTCGGCGCCTCCGGCTGCGGCAAGAGCACGCTGCTGAACCTGGTCGCCGGCCTCGACCGGCCGACGTCGGGCACGATCACCCTCGAGACCTCCCGGCCGGCGGTCATGTTCCAGGAGGCCGCGCTGATGCCGTGGCTGACCGCGGCCCGCAACGTGGAACTGCCGCTGCGCCTCGCCGGTTTCAGCCGGTCCGAGCGTCGCGAAAAGGCGGCCGAACTGCTCGAACTCGTCCGCCTCGGCGGCGCGGGCGACAAGCGGCCGCACGAGTTGTCCGGTGGGATGCGGCAACGTGTCGCGCTCGCCAGGGCACTGGCCGCGACCCTGCGCGTCGGCGGTGACCCCGAGCAGTCGCTGCTGCTGATGGACGAGCCGTTCGCCGCGCTCGACGCCATCACCCGCGACGTCCTGCAGGGTGAACTGCTGCGCGTCTACCGCAGCACCGGCACGTCGGTGCTGTTCGTGACCCACGATGTCCGCGAAGCCGTCCGGCTCGGCCAGCGGGTCGTGCTGCTCTCGTCGCGGCCGGGCCGGGTCGTGCGGGAATGGCGCGACGTCCAGGCCTCCGACGCCGAAGAGCTGACCTTGGAGATCACCGGTCACCTCCGGGAGGTGATCAGTACCCATGCCGCGGCTTGACCGCCCTGACGTAGAGGCATCAGCGGCGGACGAGGCCGTCGGCGCGGGGCTCGACACACTCGACACCCCGATCGGGGAGCGCCGGGAAAACCGGGGGAAACGGTTCCTGCGCGGCTTCGTGCCGCCGTTGGTCTTCCTGGCATTGCTGGTCGCGCTGTGGCAGGCACTGTGGGCGGCCGCGTTCTGGCCGGAGTCGATACTGCCCGCGCCGCTCGCGGTCTGGGACGAACTCGTCGGCATCACCATCGACGGGGAGATCTTTGAATTCGTCTGGACGTCGGTGCACCGCGCGGCGCTGGGCTTCTTGATCGGCGTGGTCATCGGGACCCCGCTCGGCCTGCTGGTGGCGAAGGTCCGTCTCGTCCGCGCGGCCGTCGGACCGTTCCTGACGGGGCTGCAAAGCCTGCCGTCGGTGGCGTGGGTCCCGGCGGCGATCCTGTGGTTCGGGCTGAACGACGCCTCGATCTACTTCGTGGTCCTGCTGGGTTCGGTGCCTTCGATCGCGAACGGCCTCGTCGCCGGTATCGACCAGATCCCGCCGATCCTGCCGCGCGTCGGCCAGGTGATGGGGGCGAACCGGCTGTCGTCGGCCCGGCACATCCTGCTTCCCGCCGCGTTGCCCGGTTTCCTGGCCGGGCTCAAACAGGGCTGGGCGTTCTCGTGGCGTTCGCTGATGGCCGCCGAGCTGATCGCGCTGTCGCCGGCACTGGGCAAGGGACTCGGCGCGTACCTCAACGAAGGCTCGTCGTTCAACAGCATGGAAGGCGTGATCTCGGCGATCTTCCTGATCCTGCTGGTCGGCGTCGGCATCGAGCTGGCGCTGTTCCGTCCGCTGGAGCGTTCGGTCCTGCGTGCACGGGGGCTGACGGCCTCGCTTTAGCGTTCACCTTCCGGAGGTGGCAAACCTACGACACCGTAAGTTACGGTGTCGTAGGTAGGCGTTTTCCGTACCCTGGAAGGACGAAACGCATGACGGTCCCCGAAAGCACCCGGCTGATGCTCGAGCTGGAGGGAACGGTCGAGGAAAACCTCAACCGGCATCTCTCGGTCGCCAAGGAATGGATGCCGCACGAGTACGTGCCGTGGAGCGAGGGCAAGAACTTCGCCGAACTGGGCGGCGAGCCGTGGGATCCCGAGCAGTCGCGGGTGTCGCCCATCGCGCGGACCTCGCTGGAGGTCAACCTCCTGACCGAGGACAACCTGCCGAGCTACCACCGCGAGATCGAGCGGGCGTTCGGCCGCGACGGCGCGTGGGGCACGTGGGTGCATCGCTGGACGGCCGAGGAGGGCCGCCACGGCATCTGCATCCGCGACTACCTGCTGGTGACGCGCGCGGTGGACCCGGTCGAGCTGGAGCGGGCGCGGATGCAGACCATGCAGGCCGGGTACGACAGCGGCGACAAGGCGCTGCTGAACGTCTTCGCGTACGTGTCGTTCCAGGAGCTGGCGACACGGCTTTCGCATCGCAACACGGGGAAGTACACGCAGGATCCGATGTGCGAGAAGCTGCTCTCGCGAGTCGCGATGGACGAGAACCTGCACATGGTCTTTTACCGGAACCTGGTGCAGGCGTCGTTGGAGCTTTCACCCGACGCGATGATGCGCGCCATCACCGACGAGGTCGTCCAGTTCCAGATGCCGGGCGCGGTGATCCCGAGCTTCGTGCGGAAGGCCGCGCTGATCGCGAAGGCGGGTATCTACGACCTGCGGATCCACCACGACGAGGTGATCTGGCCGTTGCTGCGGCAGTGGAAGATCTTCGAGCTCGAAGGGCTCGGCGAGGTGGGGGAGAAGGCGCGGGACGAACTCGACCAGTTCCTCAAGGCCCTCGACACCCAGGCGTCCCGCTTCGAAGAGCGTCGCGCGGCCGCTGCCGCCCGCGCCGCCGCCCGAAACGCGTGATACGCCCCCGATCACGCGAGTTCCGCTCCTGGACACGCGAGTTACGCCTCCAATCACGCGAGTTACGCCTCCAGTCACGCCGACCCGGACTCGCCGATGCCGGGACGGAAGCCGGAACTTGCGTGATGGAAAGCGTAACTCGTGTGACTAGAGCCGTAACTCACGTGCTGGAAGGCGTAACTCACGTGACGGGAGGCGTAACTCGCGTGACGGCCGCCGGATCTTGCGTGGCGGCCGTCAGGGTGAGCTAGCGCGAGCGGCGCGAGCCGGCGCGGGTGCCCGAGGAGAACGCGGCGGCACCGCCCCGGCGGGCCGGAGCGCCACCGGACTGGGCCTTGCCCGCACCGGAAGCCCGGCGCGGCTGGGAGTCGGCGGCACCGCGACGGCCCTGGCCGCCGCCCTTGGGTGCGCCTTCGCGACGTCCGGTGGCCTCGGCCGCGCGACGGCCGCCCTGGCCGGCGGGAGCGCCGCCACGGCGGTCGCCCTCGGCGCGAGGCTGACGCGTGCGGCCCTCCGAGGAACCGCCGCGACGCGAGCCGCCACCGGAAGCACCCCTGCCACCGACGGAGGGGCCTCGGCCGCGACCGGCCCGGCTGCCGCGGCCACGGCCGCCTGCCGGACGGTCTTCGTCGTCACCCTTGCCCGGGATGGCTTCGCCGCTGGCGCTGACGCGCTTCGGTCGCATGTCCACGATCGGCTGCCGCGGCGACGCGGTGAACGAACGCTCGCCGGGCGCCAGCTCCGACAGCAGCGGGTGGCCGGGGCCGAGCTGCGTCGTGGTCGGCTTGATGCCTGCCTTGCGGGTGAGGTCGCGGACGTCCCCGACCTGCGCGTCGGTCATCAGCGTGACGACGGTGCCGGACGCCCCGGCCCGCGCGGTCCGGCCGGACCGGTGCAGGTACGCCTTGTGCTCGACGGGCGGGTCGGCGTGGATGACCAGCGTGACGTCGTCGACGTGGATGCCGCGGGCGGCGATGTCGGTCGCGACCAGCGTCTTCGCCGCGCCGGAGGAGAACGCCTCCAGGTTGCGCGTCCGCGCGGTCTGCCCGAGGTTGCCGTGCAGTTCGACCGCCGGCACGCCGGAGGCCATGAGCTTGCGCGTCAGCTGCTTGGCGCGGTGCTTCGTGCGGGTGAACACCAGCGTGCGGCCGGGCGCGGCGGTGAGGTCGATCAGCACCGCCAGCCGGTGGGTCTCCTCCAGGTGCAGCACGTGGTGCTTCATCGTCGAGACCGGCGACTGGGCCGAGTCGACGCTGTGCGTGACCGGGTTGTGCATGAAGCGCTTGACCAGCACGTCGACGCCCGCGTCGAGGGTCGCGGAGAACAGCAGCCGCTGCCCGCGCTCCGGGGTCTCGGCCATGATGCGCCGGACGTCGGGAAGGAAGCCGAGGTCGGCCATGTGGTCGGCCTCGTCCAGGACGGTGACCTCGATGTTGTCGAGCTTCACCTCGCCCGAACGCATGTGGTCGGCGAGCCTGCCGGGGCAGGCGACGACGATGTCGACGCCGTCACGCAGCCGGGTGATCTGCGGGTTGGGGCTGACACCGCCGAAGATGGTGGTGACCTTGAGGCCGAGCGGCTTGGCCAGCGGCACGAACGACGCCTCGATCTGGGTGGCGAGCTCGCGGGTCGGCGCCAGGATCAGCGCGCGCGGACGGCCGGGGCGGCGCCGGGTCGGGCCGGCGGCGAGCCGGGCCAGGACGGGCAGCACGAAGCCGTAGGTCTTGCCGGAGCCGGTGCGGCCGCGGCCGAGGACGTCGCGGCCCGCCAGCGAATGCGGCAGCGTGGCGGCCTGGATGGGGAACGGGCTGGTGACGCCCTGTTCGGCGAGCGAGTCCACGAGGGTCTTGGGCAGGCCGAGTTCGGTGAAGGTAGGTGTGCTCATAAGCGTGTGGGCACAGGTGCGCCCTGGTATCTCCGTAAGGATAGAAAGGGTTGTCCTGCCCGGCGCAGACCTCGGGGGGCCGCGGCGCGTGGTCTTCGACAACGAAACGCGGCCCGAGGCAGAACTGAGCGGACCGCGTTGTCCAGTGTACTGGGTCGTGATCTCCGGGGCTACGTGATATCGCCCGCACCGGTCCGCCGATGTTCGTCGGTTCGGACGAGCCGGACGCCGCGTCGCGGTGAAACGCTGGCCTGACCGGACGAAAGGGGACACGGGTGTCGAACGTTCAGGATCTGCGAAGCGTGCTCGAACAGGAGGCGCGCGGGGCGGGGGTCCCGGGAGCCGTGGTGGGGGTGACGCATCGCGGCGAGGAGTCGGTGTTCGCCACCGGAGTGTCCAGTGTGGACACCGGGCTTCCGGTCGATCCCGGCACCCTGTTCATGATCGGCTCCACCAGCAAGACCTTCGCCGCGGCAGCCGTGCTTGCCCTGGTCGAAGATGGTGTGCTGGACCTGGACCGGCCGGTCGTCGAGTACCTTCCCGATCTCCCCTTGGCGGATCCGGTGGCGCGGAAGACGGTGACGCTGCGCCATCTGCTCACGCATTCCGCCGGGTTCCTCGGCGACGTGGACTTCACCACCGGATGGGGTGACGACGCGCTGGCCCTCGCGATCGCGAAGTTCGGCGACCTGCCGCAGAACTTCGCGCCCGGCCACGTGTTCTCCTACTGCAACGCCGGGTTCCAGCTGGCAGGCCGGGTCGTCGAAGTGGTGGCGGGCGAACCCTTCGAGGACGTGGTCCGCGTCCGGCTGCTCGAACCGCTGGGCATGACCGAGTCGTATTACCTGCCGTGGGAGGTGCTCACGCGCCGTCACGCCGTCGGGCACGTGCTGCGCGACGGCGGACCGGCGGTCGAGCACACCGTGGGCCTCACCCGTGCGGACAGCGCGAGCGGCGGACTGTGGTCGACGGCGGGCGACCAGCTGAAATGGGCCCGGTTCTTCCTGACCGGCGAGGCCGAGGGCAAGCCGCCGATCAGCGAAGCCACCCGCGACCTCATGCGCGCGCCGCAGCGCAAGGCCGCGCTGCGGTTCGAAGAGGTCGGGCTGAGCTGGCTGCACACGACTCACGGCGCTGCCCGGCTGGTCCGGCACGGCGGCAACGTGAGCAATCTGCAGTTGTCGGAGTTCGTGACCATTCCGGAGGAGGACTTCGCCGTCACGGTGCTGACCAACAGCGCGGGCGGCTCCGCGCTGGGCGCGAAGATCGTCGACTGGTGCCTGGAGAAGCTGGTCGGGTTGCCTCCGCTCGCGAGCCCGCCGCCGGTGCCCCAGCCGGATATCGCCGAGTACCTCGGCCGCTATCAGACCGGTGACCTGGCGTTCGTGGTCAGCGACCGCGACGGCGCGCTGTGGGCTCAGCTGGTCGCCGAGATCGAGGACTTCCCTTCGCCGCCGCCGTTCGCGGCCGTCTTCGTGGGCGGCGACGCGATCGCCCCGGCCGCCGACACCCGCAAGCCCACCGCGCGTTTCCTGCGGAATGACCACGGGGAGGTGACTTCGATCGAGTTCGGTGGCCGGACGGCGAAGCGGCGCGCTACGGTTACCGGGTAGTAACTTCGGCTGACCAGGAGTGACCATGAGCGAAAAGGCGACCGCGTTGTTGCTGAACCCGGGTGGGTACGACCCACGGCAGTTCGACCCGGAGACGCGTCGCCTGCTGCGTGCCACCATCGAGTGGTTCGAACAGCGCGGCAAACGCAAACTCGTCGAGGACTACCACGACCGGACCTTCTACGCGGACTTCATCGAGTTCGCGGGCAAGGAAGGGCTCTTTTCGACGTTCCTCACTCCTGGCGCCAACGCCGAGGGGAACCCCGACAAGCGCTGGGACACCGCGCGGGTCGCGGCCCTGTCGGAAATCCTCGGCTTCTACGGCTTGAATTATTGGTACCCGTGGCAGGTCACCATCCTCGGCCTCGGCCCGGTGTGGCAGAGCGCGAACGAGGCCGCCCGCAAACGCGCGGCGGACTCGCTCGCGGCCGGCGGCGTCGCCGCGTTCGGACTGTCCGAAAAGGAGCACGGCGCCGACATCTACTCGTCGGACCTCGTGCTCACCCCGGACGGTGACGGCGGCTACCGCGCGAACGGGTCGAAGTACTACATCGGCAACGGCAACTGTGCGCGCACCGTGTCGGTGTTCGGTCGCATCGACGGCGTCGAGGGACCGGACCAGTACGTGTTCTTCTACGCGGACTCGGAGCACCCGAACTACCGCGTGGTGAAGAACGTCGTCCCGTCGCAGATGTACGTCGCCGAGTTCGAGCTCAACGACTACCCGGTGTCCGAAGAGGACATTCTGCACGTCGGCGCCGACGCGTTCTCCGCGGCGCTGAACACGGTCAACATCGGCAAGTTCAACCTGTGCTTCGGCGGCATCGGGATGTCGACGCACTCGCTGTACGAGGCGATCACGCACGCGCACAACCGGGTGCTCTACGGCAAGAAGGTCACCGATTTCCCGCACGTGCGCCGGGAATTCGTCGAGGCGTACGCGCGGCTCGTCGCGATGAAGCTGTTCTCCGACCGTGCCGTGGACTACTTCCGCAGCGCGAACGCGGACGACCGCCGGTACCTGCTGTTCAACCCGATCACCAAGATGAAGGTGACCACGGAGGCGCAGAAGGTCATCGGCCTGGTCGCGGATGTGGTGGCGGCCAAGGGTTTCGAGGCCGACACCTATCTCGCGATGTCCAAGAACGACATCGACGGCCTGCCGAAGCTGGAAGGCACGGTGGCGGTGAACCTCGCGCTGATCGCGAAGTTCGTGCCCGCGTACCTGTTCGCGCCGCAGGCCTACGAGCCGGTGCCGACCCGGTCCGACGCGGCCGACGACGAGTTCCTGTTCCGCCAGGGCCCCGCGCGCGGCCTGTCGAAGGTGCGGTTCCACGACTGGCGTGAGGCCTACGCCAAGGCCTCCGCGATCCCGAACGTCGCGCGGTTCACCGAGCAGGCCGAGGCGCTGGTGAAGCTGTTCACCGAAGCCGCGCCGGACGAGGCACAGCAGCAGGACATCGACTTCGGCCTCGCGCTGACCGAGCTGTTCACGCTGGTCGTCTACGGGCAGCTGGTGCTGGAGCAGGCGGAGATCACCGGCATCGAGACCGAGGTCGTCGACCAGATCTTCGCCATCCTGGTGCAGGACTTCAGCGTCACCGCGATCGATCTGCACGGGAAGTCGTCCTCGACCGAGGCGCAGCAGGCGCTCGCGCTGGCGTCGATCCGGAAGCCGGTCGTCGACGCGGCGCGCTTCGATCACGTCTGGTCACTGGTGCGGGACCTCTCGGGCGCCTATGCCATGGACCCGTGAGCTGAAAGGGACTTTCCCCGCATCTGACGCGGTGAAGGGCGCTTTCCTCGCATCGCATGCGGGGAAAGCGCCCTTCAGCAGCTTCTATTGAGGGGTAGGGCAAAGGGGCCTTCGCTACGCCGGTGCCGTCGCTGAGACCCATGGTCGAGATGCGTCGCGAAAGCCACTTTCGCGACGCCTGATGTCCCGAAAGTGGCTTTCGCGACACCGTCGCCCCACAGCCGCGGGCGAATCCCCGCGACCCGACACCTTTGCGTTACCCCTCGATAACGTGCCCAACTCTTACTTGCCGAAGCCGGCCTTCCGGAGCGCGTCCGCCATGGCGCCACCGCCGCCACCGGAGTTCCCGCCCCGGTTACCGCCGCCGCGTCCGCCCTGGCCGCCTTGACGCTGCCCGCCGCCCTGACGCTGACCGCCCTGGCCGCGGTCACGACCGCCGCCACCGCCGCCGCCCTGCTCGCGAGCAGGCTTGCCGGGCTCGTCGTCCAGCCGCAGGGTCAGCGAGATCCGCTTGCGCGGCACGTCGACTTCCAGCACCTTCACCTTGACGATGTCACCGGGCTTGACGACCTCACGCGGGTCCTTGACGAAGTTCTTCGACAGCGCCGAGACGTGCGCGAGCCCGTCCTGGTGCACGCCGACATCGATGAACGCGCCGAACGCGGCCACGTTCGTCACGACACCTTCCAGCCGCATTCCCGGCTTGAGGTCGCCGATCTTCTCGACGCCGTCGGCGAAGGTCGCGGTCTTGAACGCCGGACGCGGGTCGCGGCCCGGCTTTTCGAGTTCGGCGAGGATGTCGGTCACCGTCGGGAGGCCGAAGGTGTCGTCGACGAACTCCGTGGGCTTCAGCGCCTGCAGTGTCCGCGAGTTGCCGATCAGCGCGCGGATGTCCGTGCCGGTCGAGCTCAGGATCCGCCGCACTACCGGATAGGCCTCGGGGTGCACCGAGGACGAGTCGAGCGGGTCGTCGCCGTCCGGGATCCGGAGGAAGCCCGCGCACTGCTCGAAGGCCTTGGGGCCGAGCCGCGCGACCTCCTTGAGCCCGGTCCGCGTCTTGAACGGACCGTTCTCGTCGCGGTGCGCGACGATGTTCTCCGCCAGCGTCGTCGTGATGCCCGAGACGCGGGTGAGCAGCGGCGCCGACGCGGTGTTGACGTCCACGCCGACGGCGTTCACGCAGTCTTCGACCACCGCGTCGAGTGACCGCGACAGCGAGATCTCCGACAGGTCGTGCTGGTACTGCCCGACGCCGATCGACTTCGGGTCGATCTTCACCAGTTCCGCCAGCGGGTCCTGCAGCCGCCGCGCGATGGAGACCGCGCCGCGCAGCGAGACGTCCATGCCCGGCAGTTCCTGCGACGCGAACGCCGACGCCGAGTAGACCGACGCGCCCGCCTCGGAGACGACGGCCTTGGTCAGCTTCAGCTCCGGGTGCTTCTTGATCAGCTCGCCGGCGAGTTTGTCGGTCTCGCGGGACGCGGTGCCGTTGCCGATCGAGATCAGGTCCACCTTGTGCCGGGCGCAGAGCGCGGCGAGTTCGGCGATGGACTGGTCCCATTTGTTCGCGGGCTGGTGCGGGTAGATCACGTGGGTGCCGACGACCTTGCCGGTGTCGTCCACGACGGCGACCTTGACGCCGGTACGGAAACCCGGGTCGAGGCCCATCGTGGCGCGGGTGCCCGCCGGGGCGGCGAGCAGCAGGTCGCGCAGGTTCGCGGCGAACACGCGGACGGCGTCGTCCTCGGCCGACTGACGCAGCCGCATCCGCAGGTCGATGCCCAGGTGCAGCAGGATTTTCGTGCGCCACGCCCAGCGGACGGTGTCGCCGAGCCACTTGTCGCCGGGGCGGCCTTCGTTGGAGATGCCGAACTTGTGCGCGATGCGGGTCTCGTAGTCGGTCGGGCCGGTGCGCGGTTCTTCCGACGGCTCCTCGGACTCCATCGTGAGGTCGAGGATCTCTTCCTTCTCGCCGCGGAACATCGCGAGGATCCGGTGCGAGGGGAGCTTGCTGTAGGGCTCGGAGAACTCGAAGTAGTCGGAGAACTTCGCGCCCTCTTCGGCCTTGCCGTCGCGGACCTTCGACGCGAGGCGGCCCTGCGACCACATCTTCTCGCGCAGCTCGCCGATCAGGTCGGCGTCCTCGGCGAAGCGTTCCACGAGGATCGCGCGGGCGCCGTCGAGCGCGGCCTGCGCGTCCGCGACTCCCTTGTCGGCGTCGACGAACACCGCAGCCGCTGCCTGCGGGTCGGTGTTCGGGTCGCTCAGCAGCCCGTCGGCGAGCGGCTCCAGACCGGCCTCGCGGGCGATCATCGCCTTCGTCCGCCGCTTGGGCTTGTACGGCAGGTAGATGTCCTCGAGGCGGGACTTGGTGTCCGCCGCCATGATCGACGCTTCGAGCGCCTCGTCCAGCTTGCCCTGGCTGCGGATCGACTCCAGCACCGCGACCCGGCGCTCGTTGAGTTCCCGCAGGTAGCGGAGGCGTTCTTCGAGGGTGCGGAGCTGGGTGTCGTCCAGCATCCCGGTGACCTCTTTGCGGTACCGGGCGATGAACGGCACGGTCGATCCGCCGTCCAGCAGGTCGACGGCCGCCTTGACCTGCCCTTCGCGCACACCGAGTTCTTCGGCGATCTTCTGCTCGACTGTCTGCAGGCCCTGCACGCTCACTCCCACGCTCCTGAATCCGCCCTCGGGTGCTCTCGGACCCTGCATTCTGCCGCTCGTGCCGAGCCGACTTTCGTATGGCCTCCTCTAACCGAACCCTTGACAGTTGTATTGGTCTAGTCCATTTTGATGTGGCCGACATCACCCGTTCGTGGAGGCCAGCCGTGAAAGTGAAGCCCAAACACGCGTTCCTCGCCCTGCTGTCGTCACTGGCCGTGTGCCTGGGGGTGACTTTCGCGGTCTCGGGCAGTGCCTCGGCCGCCAACATCCTGACCAACCCGGGCTTCGAACTCGGGACCACCAGCGGCTGGACCTGCACCGGTGCGAACGCGGTGGTCACCACGCCGGTCCACTCGGGCACCCGCGCGCTCAGCGCCACTCCGGCGGGTCAGGACAACGCCCGCTGTTCGCAGAGCGTGGCCGTGAAGGCCAACACCGCGTACACGCTTTCGGCGTGGGTGCAGGGCAGCTACACCTACCTCGGCGTCACAGGCACCGGTACGGGTGACAAGAACACCTGGACCCCGGGCGGGGCCAGCTGGTCTCAGCTCTCGCTGAGCTTCACCACCGGCGCGTCCACCACGAGCGTCGAGATCTACCTGCACGGCTGGTACGGCCAGCCCGCGTACTTCGCCGACGACGTGAACCTCGACGGTCCCGGCGGCTCGCCGACCACGACCCCGACCACGCCGACGACGTCCACGAGCCCGACGACGACGACCACCGCCACCAGTTCGCCGACGACCACGACGAGCACCCCGCCGACCGGGAACCTGCCGAAGCACGTGATCACCGGCTACTGGCAGAACTTCTACAACGGCGCGAAGGCGCTCAAGCTCGCCGACGTCCCGACGAAGTACAACATCATCGCGGTGTCCTTCGCCGACGCGACGGCCACGCCGGGCGCGGTCACCTTCACCCTCGACTCGGGGCTGTCGAGCCAGCTCGGCGGCTACACCGACGCGCAGTTCAAGGCCGACATCAAGACGGCGCAGGCACGCGGGCAGAAGGTCATCCTGTCCGTCGGCGGCGAGAAGGGCACGATCCGCGTCGACTCCGCGGCCGCGGCCACGAACTTCTCCAACAGCATGAAGTCGCTCATCGCGACCTACGGCTTCGACGGCGTCGACATCGACCTGGAGAACGGCGTCAACGCGACCTACATGGCGCAGGCGCTGCGCAGCATCCACGCCGCGGGCGGCACCGTCATCACCATGGCGCCGCAGACGATCGACATGCAGAACCCGGCGGCGGAGTACTTCAAGCTGGCGCTGAACGTCAAGGACATCCTGACGATCGTCAACATGCAGTACTACAACAGCGGCACGATGCTCGGCTGCGATCAGAAGGTCTACTCGCAGGGCACGGTCGACTTCCTCACCGCGCTGGCCTGCATCCAGCTGCAGAGCGGTCTGCGGGCCGACCAGGTCGGGCTCGGCCTGCCCGCGTCGGGCTCGGCGGCCGGTGGCGGCTACCAGGCGCCCGGCAACACGGTCAACGCGCTGAACTGCCTGGCGAAGGGCACGAACTGCGGTTCGTTCAAGCCGGCGACGACGTACCCGACGATCCGGGGCGCGATGACCTGGTCGATCAACTGGGACGCCTCGCAGGGCTACGCGTGGTCGAACACGGTGAGCGCGGGCCTGGCGGGCCTCCCGTGATGATCCGCTAGACCGGGGCGGGGCACCGTCGTCGCGCGGGCGACGGTGCCCCGCCCTTTCCACACCCCGCAATTCGTCATCTACTTGCGATATTTGCGCCACGCAAAGATCGCAAGTAGATGACGAATTGCGGGGGTCAGAGCGGGCGCAGGGCGGCGGGGGCGTGGGGCGGCACGACGGGCTTGAGTGGGGCGACGGGGTTCAGGCGCCGGTAGGGTGAGCCGAGCGGCGGCCGCGGGTCGGCCTCGTCTTTGTTGGGCCACAACGACATCGCGCGTTCCGCCTGCGCGGTGATGGTCAGCGACGGGTTCACCCCGAGGTTCGCCGAGATCGCCGAGCCAGCCCAGTTTCGGGGCCCACAGGTACTTCCGCAGTTGCTACGACGTCTTCGCGAACTCGTCGTCGGCGAACCGGCGGCCGATCTCAAGCACGCCGACGCGATAGCCCTTCTCGGTGAGCCGCAACGCGGTCACGCTGCCGCCGAAGCCGGAGCCGATCACCAGCACGTCGTAGTTCATCGGGCTCCCGCCGTCCGGTAGTCGCCGAGGTCGAGCTTCTTCGTCCGCCGGTCGTACTCGGTGACCAGACCCGGCCAGTTCGTGCTCACGCGGCCGTTCTCCTGGCGGTACCAGCTGGCGCAGGTCGTCCAGACACTGTGCCCGAGCCGTCGCTGGATCTCCTCGTCGTACCGCTGCTCGACCTCCGGGACGACGTCCATATAGGACACTTCCGGTTTCGCGAGGTGTTCCACGGCTTGGCGGATGTAGCGGGCCTGCCGTTCGATCATGTAGATGATGGAGCCCGCGCCGAGGTTCGTGTTGGGCCCGTAGACGCAGAACAGGTTCGGGAAACCCGGCACGGTCATGCCGAGGTACGCCCGCGCGCCGCCCTTCCACGCGTCGGACAGCGCCCGTCCGCCGAGACCCTCCACCTTGAGCTCGCCGAGGAAGTCGGTCGCCGCGAAACCGGTCCCGTAGACGATGACGTCGGCCTCGTGTTCGACACCGTCCTCGGTGAGCACCCCGGACGGCGTGATCGCGCTGATGCGCCGCGTCTCCACGGCGACGTTGTGCTGCGCCAGCGCGGGCAGGTACTCGTTGGTGAACAGGATCCGCTTGCAGCCCAGCGGATAGTCCGGGGTGAGTTTCTCGCGCAGCGCCCGGTCTTTGATGTGACGGCGGCGCAGCTGGGCGGTCCGCAGTTCGAAGACCTTGGCCAGCAAAGGATGTTTGGTCATCGCGTAGGTCGCGTACTCGGCGAGGAGGAAGATCCGCAGCCTTCCGAGCAGCTGAGTGGCGGGCAGATGCCGGAACAACCGGTGCTGCCAGCGCCGGTAACGGGTGTCCCGTTTGGCCATGATGTAGGGCGCCGTGCGCTGGAAGACCGTCAGTTCACCCGCCTGGCGCTGGAGTTCGGGCACGAACTGGATCGCGCTCGCGCCGGTGCCGATCACCGCGACCTTCTTGCCGCGCAGATCGACGTCGTGGTCCCAGCGCGCGGAGTGGAAACTGGCGCCCTCAAAGGTTTCCTGGCCGGGGATGTCCGGCTGGACCGGCCGCGAGAGCTGGCCGACGGCGGGGACG
Source organism: Amycolatopsis sp. lyj-108 (assembly GCF_046549005.1). Lineage (NCBI taxonomy): Bacteria > Bacillati > Actinomycetota > Actinomycetes > Pseudonocardiales > Pseudonocardiaceae > Amycolatopsis > Amycolatopsis sp. lyj-108. The sequence continues at coordinate 98,645 of NZ_JAJPWQ010000016.1, forward strand.
AACACGGTGGCCTCGAACGTCTCGCCGCTTGCGGTCTCCACCCGCCAAAGCCCGCGCTCCTCGTCGAAGGCCGCGGCGGTGACGCGCGTGTCGAAGCGGATGTGCGGTTCGAGCCCGTAGCGGCGCACCACGCGTTTGAGGTACGAGTGGATGTCCGGTTGCAGCGAGAACCGCTTCGGCCAGTCGGGATTGGGCTCGTAGGAGAACGAGTACAGCGGCGACGGGATGTCGCAGCCGGCGCCGGGATACGTGTTCTCCCGCCAGACGCCGCCCGGTTCACCGGCGCTCTCCAGAATGGTGAAGTCGTCGAAGCCGGCGCGTTTGAGCTCGATCGCCGTCCCGACCCCGCCGAAGCCCGTCCCTACGATCAGCACGCTCGTCTTGCCCATGCCGACCGAAGTTACGCACCCGTCAGCCCTGGTGGAAGTGCACGACCGGCCACTCAATCGAGATTTTCGGCCACGCGCCTCCCGCAATTCGGCACCTGGTTGCGGTAGTTGGCAGTGCGAACTATCGCAATCAGGTGCCGAATTGCACGGAGTGGGACTCGGCCTTGGGGTGGGCCCAGGTCAGGAGGCGGTGGGCGGAGCTTTCGAGGGCGTCCAGATCGCGCTTCGGGACGCGCTCGAACGGCGTGATCACCACCGAAGCGGCCTTCTTCGCCGCCTTGATCTCCCAGAAGCCCTTCACGGACCCGTCGACCAGGATGGTGCCCTTGACCAGGCCGTTCTGCGTGATGACGACCTTGCGGTATTCGTCGCTGATCACGCGGGTGCGGTCGGCGTAGGACAGGACGGTCTGGTCGAACGGGCCCAGCAGCCGGGCGGGTGCGGGAGTGTCCGGATCGGGGCGAGAGGCTTCGGGAAGGTCGAAGAGTTCGCGTCCGTTCTCGTCGCGGAACGTCCGCAGTTCCGGCCGCAGCCGCTCGGCGACCTCGCCGAGCTTCGTGATCCCGGCCCATGCCTGCGCGTCCTGCACGCTGGCGGGCCCGAAAGCGGCCAGATAGCGGCGGAACATCGCTTCCGGCGACGGCGTCGCGTCCGGCTCGGCACCCAGCCAGTCCCCGGTGGTCTGATAGGTCGGCTGCCCGGACTTGCCCCAGACCCCGCGCGGCGGGATCTGCACCAGCGGCAGCAGCGCCCGCGCGACGTGCACCAGCGCCGACGGTCCCGCGCTGTCCCAGCGTTTCGCCAGTTCCGCGCCGAGTTCGGCGGACGACAGCGGCCGCTCGCCGAGCAGTTTGCGCGCGGTGCGGGCGATCTCCTGGTGGTCGAGGCCCTTGATCTCCGGGGTGAACTGGGTGTTGCCGTCCACCGAGCGGTCGTAGAGCGGCTGCACGATCGGCCGCCACGCCAGCGCGTCCGCCGGTTTCACCAGATGCACCGTGCCGCGCATGAGCGCGATCCGCACGACACTCTTGTCCAGCAGCAGGTTCGCCAGCTCTTCCTGGCGGAAGCCGTGCAGCCGCGTCCACAGCGCGAAGTACGGCGGATTCGGCGCCTGCGCCTGCAACCCGGCCAGCTGCTCGACCGCTTCGAGCGCGGTCATCTTCGAACGCCGGAGCAGCAGCTGCCGGTCCAGCATGGCGCGGTTCAGCGCGCGCCTGCTCAACGTGTCGGACATGCCGCTCACCCTAAACGGGATCAAGGACAGTTACGGTCCTCAATGCGCCGATCGCCGCCGCGATCCATAATCCCGGCCATGGAACTACCGCCGCCGGTGATCCGGGACTGGGACTACCCGCGCGGCACGGCGAGCATCGTGCTCATGGCGCGCTTCGCCGCCGAGAACGGCGTCACGGGGCTGGAGTCCTACGAGTACGCACCCGTGGACGGTCAGGTCGACGCGCGTCAGGAGCTCGCGGTGGTCCGGGCAGTGGTCCGCGGGCTCGGCGCCGGGGACGACGTCGCGCTGCGGCTGAGCAGGCGGTATCGCGTGAGCGCGTTCGGCATCTTCGGGTTCGCGTGCATCAGCAGCCCGACGCTCGGGGACGCGATGCGCTTCGCCCTGCGATACCTGGATCTGAGTTTCACCTTCTGCATCCCGCACGTGACCGTCGAGGCCGGGCTGCTCGGGCTGGCCATGGACGACAGTCGCGTACCGGGCGACGTCGCCCGCTTCCTGTTGCTGCGCGACCTCGGCGCCATCCACACCGTCATGCGCGACATCCTGCCGGACATCTCCCTGCGCTCCTTGGCCTTCCGCCACGATCGACCCTCCACAGTGGACGAATACGTGCGGACCTTCGGCCTGGCGCCGTCGTTCTCCGCGCCGTCGCACCTCGCCACCCTGGACCCACTGTTCCTCGACAAACCGCTGCCGCAGGCCAACGACCAGACGGTCGCGGTGTGCGCCGCGCAATGCGACCTGCTGGTGTCGCGGAAACGGGAACGATCCGGGATCGCGCAGCAGGTCCGGGAACGGCTGGTGCGGCTCGGCGGCGTCGACGCGGGGATGGAGGAGGTCGCGCGGCAGCTCGCGCTCAGCCCGCGCACGCTGCGACGGCGGCTGTTCGAGGCCGGGACCGGCTACCGCGCACTACTGGACGAGGTCCGTCAGACCCTGGCGGAGGAAATGCTCGACACCGGCGCGCTCAGCGTGGAGGACGTCGCGCTGCGGCTGGGCTACGCCGAGGCGTCGAGTTTCATCTACGCGTTCAAACGCTGGAAGGGGATGACGCCGGCGGCGTACGCCCGGCGGAACGCGTTGCGAGCACGGCCGGGTAGGTGACCCGCAACAGGTGCAGGATCGACTCGGTGAGGAAGACCCGCAGCTCCTCGCGGCCGAGCGTGCCGCGGATCAGCCATTCGCGTGACGCGGCCCGCAGCATCCCGCCGTACGAACGGATCATCGCGCGCAGTTCCTCGCGACCCTCGGTGACGTCGCTCATCAGCGCGGCCGCGAGCACGCGATCGGCGGCGATCTCGTCGGCCTCCCGCATGATCCGCTCGATCTCCGGATCGCGGCCCACCGCCTCCGGCCCGATCGCCGTCAGCCACGCCTGCTCGTTGCGCTCGACGACCTCGATCCAATGCCGGACGCTGATCGCGAGCCGCTCCTCGGCCGTCGTGTCGGGCAGGTTCTCGATCACCGGCGCCGGCACGATCATCATCTGCCGGACGACCTCCAGATACAGCTCCCGCTTGCCGCCGAAGTAGTGGTTGATCAGCGGCCTGGCCACCCCCGCGGCCTTCGCGATGTCCGAGGTCGAAACCGAGGCGTACGTGCCCGCGCCGAACAACCGCCGGGCCGCGGTCATGATCTCGGCACGCCGGGCGGCCGGTTCGAGGCGGCGCCGCCGGATCTCCGGATCGGTGCTCATGGGCCGAGCGTAACCGTTTCACGTGACCGCCTGCCGTTACTCATTCGGAACAACCCGTCGGTAACCCCAGGGGCCCTCGCCGCGACGTTCGGGGCGGGGGGACCGGGCGTTATGGGTAGGGACGAATGGCCAGTGCCGAACGCGAGCCGGTTTGCCGTACCGGCCGGTGGGTCAGTGTGCGGCTGCAGCATCGTGACGTCCGGATCCAAGGTGACAGCGGGGCGGAGTCCGTCTCGTACGCGGGGATCGTGATCACCAGTTTCGAGAACGGTGCCGAGGTCGGCGAACGCTGGATCCCGCTCGGGGTCGATCCGTCGGAGGCCGACGACGAACAACTCATCCAGCAGTTGCGCGACGCGCTGATCTGGCAGGCGCGACGGCCGCCCAAGGCCGCGGGGGAGTAGCGACATTGGGTACCTCGGCCCTGCCAGGCGCGGCTACTGGGTCCGAAGGCCGTCGAAGGCGATCTTGCACACCGCGTCCGCCAGTTCCGTCCCGGCCGAACCCCGTCGCGGCCGGTACCACTCGATGAGCGAGTTCACCATGCCGTACAGCAGTCGCGCGGTGACCGCGGGATCGATGTCGGGCCGCACGTCGCCTTCGGTTTCGGCCTGTTTCACCAGTTCCGTGACGAGCCGGTCGAATTCCCGCCGCCGCGCCAGCGCCGCGCGCTCGATCTTGGTGTTGCCGCGCACCCGCAGCAGCAGCGTCACGAACGGCAGCTGCTCGACCAGCACGAGGACACTGCCCCGCACCAGATGTTCCAGCTTCTCGATGGCCTTGCCCTCGAAGGATTCCGTCTCGGCGGCGACGGCGAACAGGCCGTTCAGCGCGCGGTCGACGGCGAGCCGCAGGAGTTCCTCTTTGCTCGGCACGTGGTGGTAGATCGCGGATTTCGTGATGCCGAGTTTGCGGGAGAGGTCTTCCATGCTGGTGCCGTCGTAACCGCGTTCGTTGAACAGTTTGACCGCGACCTGCAGCAGCGACTCGAGGTCGTAGCCGGGGCGCCCCCGGCGGGCGGGGGTGCTCAACCGCGGTCCCGTTCGTCGAGTACGCGGCGCATCTTGCCCAGCGACCGTTCGAGGGTGTCCGGGTCGACGACCTCGACGCCGACGCTCACGCCGACCCCGTCCTTGACCCCGGCGATCAGCCGGGCGGCGGCTTCGGCGCGCTGCTCGGTGGTCGCGTCCGGGCGGGCTTCGACGCGGACCGTCAGGTGGTCCATCCGGCCCTTCGTGGACCGGATCAGCTGGAAATGCGGCGCGAGCGCGGGGGTCACCAGCACGACTTCCTCGATCTGCGTGGGGAAGACGTTGACGCCACGCAGGATGATCATGTCATCGCTGCGCCCGGTGACCTTCTCCATCCGCCGGTACGCCGGCCGCGCGGTGCCCGGGAGCAGCCGGGTGAGGTCACGCGTGCGGTACCGGATGATCGGCAGCGCCTGTTTGGTGAGCGAGGTGAACAGCAGTTCGCCCTCGGCGTCGGTGGGTTTCTCGGTGAACGGGTCGATCACCTCGGGGAAGAAGTGGTCCTCCCAGATGTGCAGTCCGTCCTTGGTCTCGACGCATTCCTGCGCGACACCGGGGCCCATCACCTCGGACAGGCCGTAGATGTCGACGGCGTCGATGCCGACGCGTTCCTCGATCTCCGCGCGCATCTGCTCGGTCCACGGCTCCGCGCCGAAGATGCCGACCTTCAGCGAACTCGTCTGCGGGTCGACACCCTGGCGTTCGAACTCGTCGAGCAGCGTGAGCATGTACGACGGCGTGACCATGATGATCTCGGGTTTGAAATCGGTGATGATCTGCACCTGGCGCGCGGTCATGCCGCCGGACGCCGGGATCACCGTGCAGCCCAGTTTCTCGGCGCCGTAGTGCGCGCCGAGGCCGCCGGTGAACAGGCCGTATCCGTAGGCCACGTGGACCTTGTCGCCAGGACGCCCGCCCGCAGCGCGGATCGACCGCGCCATCACCGTCGCCCAGGTGTCGATGTCTTCGGACGTGTACCCGACGACGGTCGGTTTCCCGGTGGTCCCGCTGGACGCGTGGATGCGGCTGACCTGCGCTTCCGGCACGGCGAACATGCCGAACGGGTAGTTGTCTCGCAGGTCCTGTTTCGTGGTGAAGGGGAACTTCGCCAGGTCTTCGAGCGTCTCGCAGTCGTCCGGGTGAACGCCGGCTTCGTCGAACTTCCGTTTGTAGAACGGCACGTTGTCGTAGGCGTGCCGCAGCGTCCACTGGAGGCGCTTCAGTTGCAGCGCCTGGAGTTCGTCGATGGTCAGGTTCTCGGCGTCGTCGCTGAAGGCGCTCATTGTGATGCTTTCTGGATGGTGCGGCTGCGGCCGCGGAATTCGGCGACGACCTCCGGCCCCTCGGGGGTCTCCCGGTGCACGGTGACGTCGTAGATGCCGTTGCGGCCGTAGCGGGTCCGCTCGGTGGCGGTGGCGATGAGGTGGTCGCCGAGCTTGCCCGCGGCGACGAAGGAGATCTCCGCGCCGGCGGCGACGGTCGCCGGGCCGTGGCTGTTGCAGGCGCAGGCGAACGTCGTGTCGGCCAGCAGGAAGACGTAGCCGCCGTGGGCGATGTCGTGGCCGTTGACCATCGTTTCGGTGATCCGCATGGTGGCGACGGCGTGCCCTTCGGCGGCCTCGACCAGCTCGATGCCCAGCGCGTTCGACGCCTGGTCGTCGGCGAACATCGTGTGCGCGGCGTTGCCAGTCATTACGAGACCACCTGGTTACTGACCGAATGGACGGTTGTTAAAGGGTGCCGCAAGTAAAGGCGCGCTTCCGGGTGGATGTCAAGGATCCGCCGCCGTCCGGGGGTTTGCAAGACCCCGGACGCGAGCTACAGTGAATTACTGAACGGACGGTCTGTTAATCATTCAAGGTATCCAGCCACCACGAAGGGTCGCCCCATGGCATTGCTGCGCAGCTACGTCTCCGGCGGATGGCACACGGCGGACAAAGACGGCGTACCGCTGCACGACGCCTCGACCGGCGAGGAGGTCGCCCGGGTCTCGTCCGAGGGCGTCGACTTCGCCGCCGCCCTGGAGTACGGCCGCCGCGTCGGCGGCCCCGCGCTGCGTGAGCTGACCTTCCACCAGCGCGCCGCACTGCTGAAGGCACTGGCCTCCCACCTGCGTGAACACCGCGACGAGCTCTATGCGCTCTCCGCGCGCACCGGCGCGACCAAGACCGACTCGATGGTCGACATCGACGGCGGCATCGGCGTCCTGTTCGCCTACTCCAGCAAGGGCAAGCGCGAGCTGCCGAACGACACCGTCTACGTCGACGGCAACGTCGAGCCGCTGAGCAAGGGCGGCACCTTCGTCGCTCAGCACATCGCCGTGCCGCTGCGCGGGGTCGCCGTCCAGATCAACGCCTTCAACTTCCCCGTCTGGGGACCGCTGGAGAAGTTCGCGCCCGCGTTCCTCGCCGGGGTGCCGAGCCTCGTCAAGCCCGCCAGCCAGACCGCGTACCTCACCGCGCGGCTGGTCGAGATCATCATCGACTCCGGCATCCTGCCCGAGGGCACGTTGCAGTTCGTCGCGGGCAGCGTCGGCGACCTGCTCGACCACGTCACCGCGCAGGACCTCGTCTCGTTCACCGGCTCCGCGTCGACGGCGCAGAAGCTGCGCGCGCACCCCGCGGTCGTGCGCAACTCCGTCCGGTTCAACGCCGAGGCCGACTCGCTGAACCTGTCGATCCTCGGTCCGGACGCCAAACCCGGCACCACCGAGTTCGACCTCTTCGTCAAGCAGCTGACCACCGAGATGACGGTCAAGGCAGGCCAGAAGTGCACCGCCATCCGCCGCGCCTTCGTCCCCGCCGACCTGCTGGACGACGTCGCCGAGGCCGCGAGCGCGCGGCTGGCGAAGGTCACCATCGGCAACCCCACCGCCGAAGGGGTCCGGATGGGCGCGCTCGCGAGCCTGGAGCAGCGTGAGGAGGTCCGGCGGTCGCTCAAGGCGCTGCTGGACGTCGGCACGGTCGTCTTCGGCGACCCGGAGCAGGTCGAGGTCGTCGGCGCGGACGCCGAACGCGGCGCGTTCATCTCGCCGGTACTGCTGAAGGCCGACCCGGAGCGTTCCGAGCCGCACGAGGTCGAGGCGTTCGGCCCGGTGTCGACGCTGCTGCCGTACACCTCCACCGAGCAGGTCATCGAGCTCGCCGCACGCGGCGGCGGCAGCCTCGTGGGTTCCGTCGTTTCCGCGGACCAGGAGTTCGTGCGCGAGGTCGTCCTCGGCGTCGCGCCGTACCACGGCCGCCTGCTGGTGCTCGACGCCGACGACGCCAAGGAGTCCACCGGCCACGGTTCCCCGATGCCGCAGCTGGTGCACGGCGGTCCCGGCCGCGCCGGTGGTGGCGAGGAGATGGGGGGCATTCGCGGCGTGCTGCACCACATGCAGCGCACGGCCGTCCAGGGCAGCCCGAAGGTGCTCAGCACCGTCACCGGTCGCTGGGTCGCCGGGGCCCCGCGCACCGAAGGCGACGTCCACCCGTTCCGGAAGTCGTTGGCGGAGCTGAAGATCGGCGACTCCGTCGTCGCCGGGCCGCGCGAGGTCCTGCAGTCCGACGTCGACCACTTCGCCGAGTTCACCGGCGACACCTTCTACGCCCACACCGATCCCGAGGCCGCGGCGGCGAACCCGCTGTTCGGCGGGATCGTGGCGCACGGGTACCTCGTGGTCTCGTTCGCCGCCGGCCTGTTCGTCTCGCCGGAGCCCGGTCCGGTGCTGGCCAACTACGGCCTGGAGAACCTGCGGTTCCTCACCCCGGTCAAGGTCGGCGACTCGCTGACCGTGACCCTGACCGCGAAGCAGATCACCCCGCGCATCGACCAGGAGTACGGCGAAGTCCGTTGGGACGCCGACGTCACCAACGCCGACGGCGACTCGGTCGCCAAGTACGACGTGCTCACCCTGGTCGCCAAGGAGCAGTCATGACGGCCACGCTCCCCGAAGAAGACCTCGAACGGCACTTCGAAGCGACCATCGCGCGTGATCAGCGCATCGAGCCGCGCGACTGGGTGCCCGAGGGCTACCGCAAGACGATGATCCGGCAGATCGCGCAGCACGCGCATTCGGAGATCATCGGCATGCAGCCGGAGGGCAACTGGATCACCCGCGCGCCTTCGTTGCGGCGCAAGGCGATCCTGCTCGCGAAGGTGCAGGACGAGGCCGGGCACGGGCTGTACCTGTACTCCGCGGCGGCCACGCTCGGCGCCGACCGCGCGGACTTGACCGACAAACTGATCAACGGCAAGCAGAAGTACTCGTCGATCTTCAACTACCCGACGCTGACCTTCGCCGACGTCGGCGTGATCGGCTGGCTGGTCGACGGCGCCGCGATCTGCAACCAGGTTCCCTTGTGCCGCAGCTCGTACGGGCCGTACGCGCGCGCCATGATCCGCATCTGCAAGGAGGAGTCCTTCCATCAGCGGCAGGGTTTCGAACTGCTGATGACGATGATGCGCGGCACGGACGAGCAGCGGGAAATGGTGCAGGAGGCGGTGAACCGCTGGTGGTGGCCGTCGCTGATGATGTTCGGCCCGCCGGACGCGGATTCGCCGAACACCGCGCAGTCGATGGCGTGGAAGGTCAAACGGCACACCAACGACGAACTGCGCCAGCGTTTTGTCGACATGTCCATCCCGCAGGCGGAGGCGCTGGGTGTCACCTTCCCGGATCCGGAGCTGAAGTGGAACGCCGAGCGCGGGCACTACGACTTCGGCGCCGTCGACTGGGACGAGTTCAAGAACGTGTTGAAGGGCAACGGCCCCTGCAACGCCCAGCGCGTCGCACACCGGCGCCGGGCACAGGAAGACGGCGCGTGGGTGCGGGAAGCCGCCACGGCGCACGCGGCAAAGAAAGGGGCCTCGGCATGAAGCACGACTGGCCGTTGTACGAGGTGTTCGTCCGGGGCAAGCGCGGCCTGAACCACGTGCACGTGGGTTCGCTGCACGCCGCCGACGACAACATGGCGCTGCACCACGCGCGGGATCTGTACACCCGCCGCAACGAGGGCGTGTCGATCTGGGTCGTGCGCGCGTCGGACATCACGGCGTCCTCGCCGGACGAGAAGGACCCGTTCTTCGCGCCCAGCGGCGACAAGGTGTACCGGCACCCGACGTTCTACGACATCCCCGACAACGTTCCGCACATCTGACATGAGCTTCGACAACGCCTACGAGGCGATCACCGAGGAAAACGACGCGCGCTGGGCCTTCGGCACCGGGTTCGAGGATCCGCTGTCCGGTGTGGACACCACTGTCCCGTCCGGTGTGGACGGTGCGCGGCTGGCCGCGTACTGCCTGATGCTCGGCGACGACGCGCTGATCTTTTCGCACCGGCTGCAGGAGTGGTGCACGAACGCGCCAGAACTCGAGGACGAGGTCGCGATCGCGAACATCGCGCTCGACCTGCTCGGACAGGCGCGACTGCTGCTCGCCCGCGCGGGCAAGGCCGACGGCAGCGACCGCACCGAGGACTCGTACGCCTTCTTCCGGAGCGAGCTGGAGTACCGCAACGTCCGGCTGGCCGAACTCGACGGCGGGCATTTCGGGCATCTGATCGCGCGGCTGCTGGTGTTCTCGATCTGGCGGCTCGCCTTGCTCCAACGTCTCCAGGCCAGCGTGGACCCGGTGCTCGCGGCCATCGCGGACAAGGGTGTCAAGGAAGTCGCGTACCACCGCGACTACGCCGCCCAATGGGCCGTGCGCCTCGGCGACGGCACCGAGCTGTCGCACTCGCGGATGCAGGAGGGCCTGGACGCGGTCTGGCCGTACGTCGACGAGTTGTTCACGGCGCACGAAGTCGAGTTCGTCGAGTCGCCGTCGCTGCGCTCGGAGTTCGACGCGATCCTCGACCAGGTGCTGGCCGTCGCGAAGCTGACCCGTCCCGAAATCGGCGCCATCGCCGGGGTCTCCGGCCGGATGGGCCGCGACGGCGTGCACACCGAAGGGATGGGCTTCCTGCTGGCGACCCTGCAGAGTGTCGCCAGGGAACATCCGGACGCGACATGGTGACCGCGTACGCCGTGGCGGCCACGGTCACCGATCCGGAACTGCCGATGCTCACCCTCGCCGACCTCGGCGTGCTGCGTGAAGTGTCCGAATCCGACGGTCGGGTGGTCGTCGCGATCACCCCGACCTACACCGGCTGCCCGGCGATGGACACCATGCGCGACGACCTCGTGCACGCGCTCACCGGCGCGGGCTACGGCGAGGTCGAGGTCCGCACGGTGCTCCAGCCCGCTTGGTCCACGGACTGGATCACCGAGGACGGCAAGCGGAAACTGGCCGAAGCGGGCATCGCGCCGCCGGGGGCCGCGCCGCGCCGGACCGGTCCGATCCCGCTCACGCTGAGCGCGCCGGTGTCGTCGGTCCGCTGCCCGCGCTGTGGCTCGGCGGACACCGAAGAGCAGTCCCGGTTCAGCGCGACCGCGTGCAAAGCCCTGCGCCGCTGCCGGTTCTGTCTCGAACCGTTCGAACACGTCAAGGAGATCTAGTGACAGCGACCCTGCGCCGCACGGGCTTCCACACCCTCAAGGTAGCGTGCGTCCAGCGCCTGTGCGACGACGCCGTCGCGGTGACCTTCGACGTGCCCGAAGACCTCGCGGACACCTTCCGCTTCAAGGCGGGCCAGTCGCTGACCCTGCGCCGTGAGATCGACGGCCGCGACGAGCGCCGTTCGTACTCGATCTGCGCGCCCGCCGGCGCGGCACCGCGCGTCGGTGTCCGCGAAGTTCCGGGCGGCCTGTTCTCGTCGTGGCTCGTGCACGATGTGAAGCCCGGCGACGAGATCGAAGTCGCGCCGCCGACCGGCAGCTTCACCCCGGACCTGAACGTTTCTGGGCACCACGTGCTGATCGCGGCCGGATCCGGTATCACTCCGGTGCTGTCGATCGCGTCTTCGCTGCTCAGCGACTCCGATGCCACGGTGACCGTGCTCTACGGCAACCGCCGGACGGACACCGTCATGTTCGCCGACGACCTCGCGGACCTGAAAGACCGTCACCCCGCGCGGCTCGAACTCGTCCACGTCCTCTCCCGCGAGCCGCGCGAGGCCGAACTGTTCACCGGGCGGCTCGACGTGGAGAAGCTGCGGCGCCTGTGCACCGTGCTGATCCCGGTCGAGGACGTCGCGCACTGGTGGCTGTGCGGGCCGTTCGAGATGGTGACCGGCGCGCAGGAACTGCTGCGCTCGCTGGACGTCCCTGAAGATCGTGTCCACCAGGAACTGTTCTATGTGGACACTCCGCCAGAGCCGGTGCACCACATCGACCCGGCCGTCGTGGGTGCGTCCAGCGAGGTCACACTGGTCCTCGACGGCCGGTCGACGACGATGACGCTGCCGCGCAGCTCCTCCCTGCTCGACGGTGCGCAGAAGTACCGCCCCGACCTGCCGTTCGCCTGCAAGGGCGGCGTATGCGGCACCTGCCGGGCGAAGATCTGCGACGGCAAGGTGGACATGCGGCGCAACTTCGCCCTGGAGAAGGCCGAAGTCGACGCCGGTTTCGTGCTCACCTGCCAGTCGGTGCCGATCTCCGACGCGGTGACGGTGGACTTCGACGCCTAAGGGCTCAACTCCAGCCACCGGGTGATGCCGATGTCCTTGAGGAACGGCCGGTCGTGGCTTGCCACGATCAGCGTGCCCCGGTAGGCCAGCAACGCCTCGGTAAGGCGCCGCACGCTCGCCAGGTCGAGGTTGTTCGTCGGCTCGTCGAGCAGCAGCAGGCGCGGCGTGGGCTCGGTCAGCAACAGGGCTGCCAGCGCCGCCCGGAAGCGTTCCCCGCCGGACAGTGACGCCACCTCGCGGTCGGCCGCCTTGCCACGGAACAGGAACCGCGCCAGCCTCGCGCGGATCTCGTTGTCCGTGAGCGACGGCGCGACCAGCCGCACATTGTCCACAATGGACAGCGAATCGTCGAGGATGTCGATCCGCTGGGGGAGCAGCCTGGCGGGCACGAACAGTCCCACGTCACCCGACTCCGGCTGGAGTTCGCCGGTGATCGTGCGGAGCAGAGTGGTCTTGCCCGAGCCGTTGGGGCCGACGAGCGCGATCCGCTCGGGCCCCATGACGTGCAGGTTCACCGGCGGGCCGAAGCGGGGCACGGCGTCGATCCGCAGCACGTCCGTTCCGCGCGGAACCGTGGTCTCCGGCAGTTCGACGCGGATTTCGGCGTCTTCGCGCACCAATTCTTCGGCGGCCTTCAGCATCTCGACGGCGTTGTCCAGCCTGTCGGTGTGCAGATTCCGGTACTTGCCCGCGGCGATCTGCGCGTCCTCCTGACGTTTGCGCATCCGCACCTTGGGCTCGCGTTTCCGGTCCCACATCTGCTGGCCGTAGCGGGCGCGCCGGGCGAGTTTGATCCCGGCCTCGACCAGCTCCCGCTTCTGCCGTTTGACGTCCGACTCCGCAGCACGCACGTGCCGCCGAGCGGCTTCCTGCGCGACCTCGACGGCGTGCTCGTAGTCGTCGAGATTGCCGCCGTACACGGTGACCTCGCGCTCACGGACCTCGGCGATCCGATCGACCAGCCGCAGCAGTTCGCGGTCGTGCGAGACCACCACGAGGATGCCGCCCCAGCTCTCCACCTCGCGGTGCACGAGTTCACGTGCCCGCAGGTCGAGATTGTTGGTCGGCTCGTCGAGCAGCAGCGCGGCGGGACGACGCAGGAGCAGGGCGGCCAGCCCGAGCAGCGTGAGCTCGCCGCCGGACAGCTCGCCCGCCCGCTGGTCCAGACGGACGGTGTCAAGGCCGAGCCTGCCGAGGATCGCGTGAATGCGCTCCTCGACGTCCCAGTTGTCGCCGATGGTGGCGAAGTGCTCTTCGGTGGTTTCTCCACTCTCGACGGCCTTGATCGCCGCGCGGATCGCGGTGACGCCGAGCAGGTCGTCGACGCGGCGGCCGCCGTCGAGGACGAGGTTCTGGGGCAGGTACCCGAGTTCACCCGGTGTGGTGATGGAGCCTGTGGTGGCTCGCAGGTCGCCGGCGAGCAGCCTGAGCAGCGTGGACTTACCGGAACCGTTGGTGCCGACGAGGCCGGTGCGGCCGGCCCCGATGGTGAGCGAAAGGCGCTCGAACACCGGAACACCGTCCGGCCAGGTGAAGGTGACGTCGGAAAGCGTCAAGGAAGAAGACATGAGACTCCCTGCGAAGGAGGTGGATTACGGGCGCAGGTTCGTCTCAGAAGATCACCGCGACAGGCTAGCCGACCGTCGGCTTCGGTGCGACCGATTTTCGCCGGGCCTACTGTTGTCCGCCGCCTGTTGTCCGCCGCGGTCTCGCTGGGGCGCGAACACGGTCCGCGCGGGTTCGTGCTCACCATGGCTCACGGTGCCGGTGTCCGGCGCGGTGACGGTGGACTTCGACGCGTGAGGGTGACCTGAGCGAAGTGGGGGGTCGGTTGCCGTTTTGTGGCGACGGTGTGGTCAGGGGTGGTGGGCTGGTCGGGCGTGGCTTCACCGTGGCCGGGTGGGGGGTCGGTTGCCGTTTTGCGGCAACAGGGTCAGAACGGTGGTTCCTCGGTACGGGGTGTGTGCAGAGGCGGAGGCGTGCTGTCGTAGGTCTGGCCGGTCGGTGTGGTGATCGTCAGGGTTCCGTCCGGTGCCAGCCGGTAGATCCACCCGGGTTCGTCCTTGAGCCGATGGTCGCGGCGGCAGAAGTCGATGAGGTCGCCGGCGTCGGTGTTCCCCTGGAACTGCCACGGGATGGAGTGGTCGAGATCGCAGGCCTGAGCGGGCCGGTGGCACCCCGGTCTTCGGCATTCGCGGTCGCGGACCCGGACGAACTCGTCAAGACCGGCCGTCGGGCGATAGCGGTCCCGGCCGAGGTCGGCGACCTGACCTGACAGCGGGTCGGTGATGATCCGCCGCAGCACCGTGTTGGGTCCGCTCGCGATGTGCCGCGCCAGCGATGCCGGGATGTGGCCGTGTCCGGCCATTTCCGCCGGGTCGTCGTTGAGGCGGAGGTAGGTGAAGAGGTCCATGTAAAGGAATACTTCGGCGCGTTCACTTTTCCCGCCGCTGCCGCCCAACAGGAGGTCGAGGGCGACGTCGGCGCGAAGCTGGTCCAAAGTGCGGGTCTCGTCGCCGGTCTTGAGCGCGCGGGCCTCCCGGTTGATCCGGTTGTAGGCGGCGGTGACCTTCTCCACCGGGCCGTCCTCGATCTCCAGCGAGGCCACGCCCGCCTCACCCTGACTCACCACGAGCCGGCGGCCTTCGCGGGCCTGCTCGCAGCGCTTGTCCGCGCCCTCACGATCGACAGTCGTCGCCGCGTGGTTCGCCGCTTTACGGATCTGATCGGCATTCTTGCCGGGCAATCGGTCTTCCAGCAACGCGTCGGCGGCGAGCGCGTGCTCGTCGGACAGCCACGCTGTGGCCGTCACGACTTTCATCGCACCGAACCCGTCCACTTGGCCCTTGTCCATCAAACCAAGGGTGCGGGGCAGCCTGGTGGTCAACGCGTCGGCAGCGGCGACCAGCCCGGCCGCGTACTTGTCGCCCACCGACAGGGCGAACGCGACTTCCTGAGTGACGCTACGCGCGCCTTCGCGATGCCGGTTCAGCTGGGACAGGGCACGGTAACGGATCGCCTCCAGCCGGGCGATCCCCGCTGACGCCGCTTTCGCGAGGGCGACGGATTCGTTGTCGTCCAACGAATCCGCAGCGGTATTGATGACCTTCAGGTTGTCGGGATCGGTGATTTTCTCGAGGAGCGCCACAGCGGTGGCTCGGTAAGTGTCCACCCGACGAACTTACAACCCGCCACCGACAGTTCTGGATCATGCGACTGCCGCCACCGTCGTCGATATTCGGTAATGCCAGTCGTGGCAAGGGAAATCTGGGGTGTGCGCGCTTGGCGATGTTCGCCCGGTAGTGGTAAACGGTGCGCGGACGGGATTTCTTGAGGGCCTCCTTGCCTACTCTGACGGTAGCGAAGGAGGCTTTCGCTACCGTCAGATGTACTTCGGTAAGACGTGACTCGCGTGCCTGGCTGCCCCACTCGGGAGTGCGGAGCCTGAACACGCGAGATCCGGGTCTGAGCACGCGAGTGCGGTGTCGCGTCACCCGGCCCGCCGTCTCGCCCCAGCCACGACACGTTTGCCTTACCCCTCAATAGAGCTTCTCGTGTTGCCGGGTAATGGTCGCCGGCGTGTCGACCGTTATCGCGCTCCCCGGATCCCACGCCCAGCCATTGCCGAATTCCGGCAACGGAGGACTTGGCGCAAGCCCCGCCGCCCCGAGACACGGTCCGTCACCTCGGCGACCCGCGACCGGCCGGGGCATACTGGCGGGCGTGACCGAACGCCCTCACGTCCTGCTGTCCGCCGCGGTTTCGCTGGACGGCTACCTCGACGACGCGACCGACACCCGGCTGGTGCTGTCCAACGACGAGGACTGGGCCAGGGTGGACGGGCTGCGCGCGGCGTCGGACGCGATCCTCGTCGGCGCGAACACGGTTCGCGCGGACAATCCGCGCCTGCTGATCCGTTCGCCGGAGCTCGTCGCGGAACGGGTCGCGGCAGGCCGTCCGGAGCAGCCGGTCAAGGTCACCCTCACGCGGAGTGGCTCACTCGATCCGGCGGCACAGTTCTTCACCGTCGGTGACGCGGAGAAACTGGTCTACGCCCCGCCCGGGGTCGTCACGGGAGTGAAGGCGACCGTCGTCGAACTGTCCGGCCTCCGCGAAATGCTGGCGGACCTCCACGCGCGCGGCGTGCGGCGGCTGATGGTCGAAGGCGGGGGCGCGATCCACACCCAGTTCCTCACCGAAGGCCTGGTCGACGAACTGCACCTGGCCATCGCGCCGTTCTTCGTCGGCGACCCGCGGGCGCCGCGCTTCGCCGACGAAGGCGCGTTCCCGCGTGGGCTGACGCTGGTTAAAAGCACACGGCTGGGTGACATCGCCGTACTGGAGTACCACGCGACGCCGGAACCGTCCGAAGTGGACATTCTGCGGCTGCGGGAGGCCATCGCGCTGGCGGATCTTTGCCCGCCGCGCACGTTCCGCGTCGGCGCCGTCATCACCGCCGCCGACGGCGAAGTGATCTCCACCGGTTACTCGGGCGACGGCGATCCCGCCAACCACGCGGAAGAAGCCGCCCTCGCCAAGCTCGAACCGGGAGATCCGAGACTGGCGGAGGCGACGATGTACACGTCGCTGGAGCCGTGCAGCTCGCGGACGTCACATCCGCGAAGCTGCACCCAGCTCATCCTCGACGCCGGCATCCCTCGCGTCGTTTTCGCCTGGCGCGAGCCGTCCGTGTTCGTCGACTGCGTCGGCGCCGAAACGCTGGAGGCGGCCGGACGCCGGGTGATCGAGGTACCCGCCCTCGCCGCCGACGTCCGCCGCGCGAACACCCATATCCCGGGTGTCCACCTCTGAACTTCTACTTGCAGGCGTCGCAGCAGCCGCAGCCCAGACCGGTGCACGCCGAGCAGCAACCGTGGCGAAGCACGACCTTCAACAGACGCTTGATCATCGCTGTCCTCCCGATCATTGACGTCCCACCGCCCTTGTCACGCTAAGTTCTGCGCATATGACAGTGGTACCGCCGGGAGTGCCATGGCGCTGCTCCAGCGGGTGATGTCAAGATTCGAGGTCCCCCTCCAACGAGAGGTAGACCTCGCGCAGCTGAGCCAAAAGATCGGCGTCCGGCTCCGCCCAGAGCCCGCGGTCGGCCGCCTCGTTCAGCCGCTCGATGATGCCGCGCAACGCCCACGGGTTGGCCTGGCGCAGGAACTCCTGGTTGACCTCGTCGAGCACGTAGGACTCGGTGAGCTTCTCGTACATCCAGTCGCCGACCACCCCGGCCGTGGCGTCGAAACCGAAGAGGTAGTCGACGGTCGCCGCCAGCTCGAAAGCGCCCTTGTAGCCGTGCTTGCGCATCGCCGCCAGCCAGCGCGGGTTGACCACGCGGGCACGGAAGACACGGGCGGTCTCCTCGCCGAGGGTGCGTGTGCGGACCGCGTCCGGGGTGGTGCTGTCGCCGACGTAGGACGCGGGCGCGGTGCCGGTGAGCGCACGGACCGTCGCGATCATCCCGCCGTGGTACTGGAAGTAGTCGTCGGAGTCGGCGATGTCGTGTTCGCGGGTGTCGGTGTTCTTGGCCGCGACCACGATCCGCTTGTACGAGTTCTCCATGTCCTCGCGCGCGGGCCTGCCGTCGAGGTCGCGACCGTAGGCGAAGCCGCCCCAGACCGCGTAGACCTCGGCGAGATCCTTGTCGTCGCGCCAGTTCCCGGAATCCATCAGCGGCAGCAGACCCGCGCCGTACGCGCCGGGCTTGGAGCCGAAGATCCTCGTGGTGGCCCGGCGTTCGTCACCGTGCGCGGCCAGATCCGCGCGGGTGTGGGCGCGGACGAAGTTCTGTTCGTCCGGTTCGTCGAGGTTCGCCACCAGGCGGACGGCGTCGTCCATCAGGCTGATCACATGCGGGAAGGCGTCGCGGAAGAACCCGCTGATCCGCACGGTGACGTCGATCCGCGGGCGGCCGAGTTCGGCGAGCGGGATGGCCTCGATCCCGGTGACCCGTCGCGAGGCCTCGTCCCAGACCGGCTGGACACCCAGCAGCGCGAGGACTTCCGCCGCGTCGTCGCCCGACGTGCGCATGGCCGACGTGCCCCACACCGAAAGACCGACCGAACGCGGCCAGTCGCCCGTGTCCTCCTTGTAGCGGCGGAGAAGCGAGTCGGCGAGCGCCTGTCCGGTCTCCCAGGCGAGACGGCTCGGGATGGCCTTCGGGTCGACGGTGTAGAAGTTGCGGCCGGTCGGCAGCACGTTGATCAGGCCGCGCAGGGGAGAACCGCTGGGCCCGGCCGGGATGTAGCCGCCGTCGAGCGCGTGGAGCACGGCGTCGATCTCGGCGCCGGTGCCCGCCAGCCGCGGCACGATCTCGGTGGCGGCGAAGGTCAGCACGCGGGCGACCTCCTGGTGTTCCGGCACGTCGGCGACGACCTCCGCGACCGCGGCGGGTGACCAGTCCCTCGCCTCCATAGCCACGACGAGCGATCGGGCTTTCTGCTCGATGGCGTCCACTTCGGACAGTGGAGCGTCGCTGTTCTCCTTGAGCCCCAACGCGGAACGCAGGCCGGGGACCGCGCCCTGTTTGCCACCCCACATCTGCTGGGCACGCAGCATCGCGAGCACGAGGTTGATCCGCGCCTCGCCTTCCGGTGCGGCGCCGAGGATGTGCAGGCCGTCGCGGATCTGCGCGTCCTTGACCTCGCACAGCCAGCCGTCGATGTGCAGCAGGAAGTCATCGAACTCGGCGTCGTGCGGACGTTCCTCGACACCGAGGTCGTGATCCAGTTTCGCGGCCTGGATCAGCGTCCAGATCTGCGCGCGGACCGCGGGCAGCTTCGCCGGGTCCATCGCGGCGATGTTGGCGTGCTCGTCGAGAAGCTGTTCCAGGCGGGCCATGTCGCCGTAGCTTTCGGCGCGCGCCATCGGCGGGATCAGATGGTCGACGATCGTGGCGTGCGCACGCCGTTTCGCCTGCGCGCCCTCGCCGGGGTCGTTGATCAGGAACGGGTAGATCAGCGGCAGGTTGCCGAGGACGGCGTCCGGCGCGCAGGAGTCCGAGAGGCCCGCGGTCTTGCCGGGAAGCCATTCCAGTGAACCGTGTTTGCCGAGGTGGACGACGGCGTGCGCGCCGAACTCCTCTTCCAGCCAGCGGTACGCGGCCAGGTAGTGGTGGCTCGGCGGGAGGTCCGGATTGTGGTAGATCGCCACCGGGTTCTCGCCGAAGCCGCGCGGCGGTTGGATCATCAGGATGACGTTGCCGGACTGCAGGGACGCCAGCACGATGTCGCCGTTGTCGACGTAGAGCTCACCGGGCGCGGGGCCCCAGTGCTCCTCCATGCCCTCGCGTAGTTCCGCGGGCAGCTCGGCGAACCATGCGCGGTACCTGTCGGCCGGGACGCGGATCGGGTTGCCGGACAGCTGTTCCTCGGTGAGCCACTCCGGATCCTGGCCGCCCGCGGCGATGAGCGCGTGGATCAGCGCGTCGCCGTCGGGCTGATCGGTGCCGGTGGGCTCGACGCCGGGGAACGGGTCCTCGCCGAGGTCGTAGCCCCGCTCGCGCATGCGGCGCAGCAGTTCGATCGCCGACGCGGGCGTGTCGAGGCCGACGGCGTTGCCGACGCGGGAGTGCTTCGTCGGATACGCGGACAGCATCAGCGCGATCCGGCGTTCCGGCGGGGGAGTGTGGCGCAACCGGGCATGGGCCAGCGCGATCTTCGCGACGCGGGACGCGCGCTCGGCGTCCGGCACGTACTTGGGGAGGCCGTCCTCGTCGATCTCCTTGAACGAGAACGGGACGGTGATGAGGCGGCCGTCGAACTCGGGGACGGCCATCTGGTTGCCCGCGTCGAGCGGGGAGAGGCCGTCGTCGTTCGCGGACCACGTCTCGCGGTCGCTGGTGAGGCACAACGCCTGCAGGATCGGGATGTCGAGCGCGGCCATCTCGGCGACGTCCCACGCCTCGTCGTCTCCGCCCGCGCCGACCTCGGACGGCCGGGTGCCGCCGGCGGCCAGCACGGTGACCAGGAGCGCGTCGGCCTTGGCCAGCTCGGCCATCATCTCCGGCTCGCGGGTGCGCAGGGACGCGCAGTGGATCGGGAACGCGCGGCCCCCGGCGTCCTCGACGGCGTCGGAAAGAGCGTGGACGAACTCGGTGTTGCCGGACAGGTGATGCGCCCGGTAGTAGAGGATCGCGATGACCGGACCCTCGGTGGTCTTGGGCGTGCGCTCGAGGACACCCCAGAGCGGCTGCACCGCGGGCGGCTCGAAGCCGTCACCCGTCAGAAGGAGTGTGTCGCTCAGGAAGCGGTACAGCTGGGTGAGGTTCTCCGGCCCGCCCTGCGCGAGGTACGCGTGCGCCTCCGCCGCCGTGCCCGCCGGGACCGTGGACAGCTTCATGAGCTGCGCGTCCGGCGTCTGCTCACCACCGAGGACCACCACGTGCGCGCCGCTCGCGCGGACCGTGTCGAGCCCCTCCTGCCAGCTGCGTTCGGAGCCGAGGATCCGGACGACGACGATCGGGGCGCCTTCGAGCAGGGCCGGCAGCTCCGCGAGGTCGAGCCGGGCGGGGTTCGCCAGCCGGTACTCGGCCTCGCTGGAACGGGCGCTGAGCAGGTCGGTGTCCGAAGTGGACAGAAGCAGGATCACAGCAGTCCTCACTCGGGGTGTCCGCGCCCCGGGTCGTGCGGTCGCGCCGGCCGGAGTTCCTGGCTTCCCCTCCTTGCTCAGGAGGGGTGACAGTGGCGGGACCGCCCCGGACTCTCACCGGGTTCCTCCACCTGCCGACGCGTGGGTTCGGACTTCACTCTCCGGTGCGGTCCGGCGGGAGTCAAGGTGATGTGCAGCCGGGGTCGGGGTCTTGACCCGCATGTGGGGGAAGCGGCCGGCCATGGTGGCGGATGGACGGCTCCCGGGGAGGGGCGAGATCCGGTGTCGCCGGCCCGCCGGGCATGACGAGGCCCGGCATCGAGACAAACAAGCCGCCCGCGATCACTCGGCCAACCGCGCGGCAGCCGAGGCGACCTGCTCCCGCAGCGAGACGACCGCTTCGGCGAGATCCACCGGATCGACGGTCGCGGCCCATTCGCGGATGAGCTCGGATCGCCGGCGAACGATCTGTTTCTCCGCGTCACGCACGATGGCCGCCTGGGTGTACTCCTGGGCGTCGACGGCCGCTTCCTTGCGTCGCCGGTGCTCGGCGATCTGCGAAGTCAGCAGGTCGATCTCAAGAGGCGGGTCCGCGGGTCCGCGTACCGGGGTCCCGGCGGCGGAACCGCCCCAGACGGCGTTCTCGTCGAGAAAGGGGGCCCAGATCCGAGCGTAAGCCTCCCGCATCCCTTCCTCCGTCACGCCGTGTTCGCCCAGGACGCGGGCCGGTCCACCGCCTGCCGACAGCAGTCCGGTGACCAGCTCCACCAAACCGGATAACCGCAACACTTCGCGGACTTCAGCGGTTACGGGATGCCCATCCACGGTCTCGACGGCAAGCGACGAATCCGCGCGAGCCGCTTTCTCCAGTTGCCATACGAGGACGTCGCGGGAAATCCCCAGCGCGCCTGGCAGGGCGTACCCGACGCCATCGTCGAGCACGGCGAGCAGCAGTTCCTCGCCGCCGATTCGGTCGTGTCCCAACCGGACGGCGTGGGCGTGAGCCCGCTCCAGCAGGTTCACGCCGACCGCTCCGACGAAGAGTCGCCGATCCGCGGGAAGGGCGCGGTGGAGAAGATGATCTCCACCGCGACCTCGAAGAACTCCGCGATCCGCAACGCGAGGTAGAGGCTCGGGCTGTACTCGCCGCGTTCGAGGTAGCCGATGGTCTGGTAGTGCACGCCCAGCGCATCGGCGAGCTCGCGGCGGGAGATGCCTCGTTCCGCGCGCAGCATCGCGATCCGGTTGTAAACGACCTCGCTCATGAACTAGCCAATTCGCTGCATCGCCTTTTCCCGTCGTGCCGCCACCGAGGACCCGGACTCGCGCCGCGCCATGCGCCGCAGGACGACCGGGGCCAGCACCAATCCGATCACGGCCCACGCGGTCAGCACGCCGAGGGTCTCCCATGGGCGCCAGGACTGGCCGATCTCGATGATCACCGTCGAGTCCGGCAGCAGCGCCGACCGCATGCCGAGGCCGAGCCAGTACATCGGGAACACCTGCGCGATGTACTGCAACCATTCCGGCAGCGCGGTGATCGGGTAGAAGATCCCGGAGATCGCCCCGAGTCCCAGCACCGGCAGCATGATCAAGCCGATGCTGCGGGCATTGCTGGTCAGTGAGCCGAAGACGGCGCCGATCGGCATGGTCGCGATCAGGCCGATCACCAGGACCCACAGCAGGCTCAGCCACGACGACCAGCCGCCCGGCGCGATGCCGTCGAAAAGGACCAGGCTGGGGATCAGCACCAGGAGTATCCCGATGACGGTGCCGAAGGAGATCGACACGACCTTGCCGACCAGGTAGCCGATCATGCCGTTCGGGGTGGCCTTGGCCCGCAGGAGGGTTCCGTCCTCGCGTTCGACCGCCAGGACGCCCGCCATCCCGAGCATGCCGCTGAACACGATCGACGCGCCCAGCACGCTCGGCACGGTGGCGGCGCCCAGTGAGAAGTCCGTCCCGGGGAGTTTCGAGTCCCGCATGAAGAACATGACGATCACGAAGATGACCGGGAACATGAAGATGTTGAACAGGTCTTCGCGGTTGGTCAGAGTCTGGCGGGTTTCGAGCCAGCCCCGTGTCATACCGAGCCGGACGCTGTGCTGGATCGCGTTCATGGCGCGCTCACCTCCACGAGCGGGGATTCCGCCTGGCGGACCAGGGTCATGTAGGTGTCTTCGAGCGAGGCCCGCCGGACTTCCAGATCGCCGATGGCGTCCCCGTGCTGCTTGAACAGTTCGTGCACGTACTTCGTCGATTCCGTCGTGGAGTGCACGAACCGCTGGCCGTCCAGCGTCCAGCGCACCTCGGCCTCGCCGGCGATCTGCCTGCTCAGCGCGTCGGCCGAACCGTCGGCG
Source organism: Amycolatopsis sp. lyj-108 (assembly GCF_046549005.1). Lineage (NCBI taxonomy): Bacteria > Bacillati > Actinomycetota > Actinomycetes > Pseudonocardiales > Pseudonocardiaceae > Amycolatopsis > Amycolatopsis sp. lyj-108. The sequence goes on from NZ_JAJPWQ010000016.1 coordinate 121,508, forward strand.
ACGATCCGGCCGTGGTTCAGGATCAGGATCCGGTCGGCCAGTTTCTCGGCCTCGTCGAGGTCGTGAGTGGTCAGCAGGATCGTCGTGTCGTCGTCGTCGGTCAGCCGGTGCACGAGTTCGTGGAACTCGCGCCGGGCCTCCGGGTCCAGTCCGGCGGTCGGCTCGTCGAGGAACAGCAGTTCCGGACGGCCCACGATGCCGATCGCGACGTCGAGACGGCGCCGCTGCCCGCCCGAGAGCATCCGGACCTTCTTGTCCGCGTGTTCGGTCAGCCCGACCGCGGCGACCAGTTCATCCGGATCCCATGGCCGCTTGATGCGGTCGGTGGAATACGGCGCGTAATAGCCGCCGAGGTGCTCCAGCAGTTCCCGCACCCGCCATTTCGCGTGGTCGCGCCAGGCCTGGAGGACGACTCCCAGCCGCGCCCTCCAGTTCTCGTCCGCGTGTGCCGGGTCGGTGCCCAGCACGCTGACCTCGCCTTCCGAGCGCATCCGGAAGCCTTCGAGGATCTCGATCGTCGTGGTCTTGCCCGCCCCGTTCGGGCCGAGCAGGCAGATCACCTCGCCACGGTGTGCGGTGAAGTCCACGCCGTGGAGGACGTCGTTCGTCCCGTAGCGCATCCGGAGATCTTTGACGGAGATCATCACGTCGTGTGGATCTCTCATTGGTCACCCCCATCTCAGTGCTGCGACTGAATGTAGCACACCTACTACATATGATCTGAGACATACTCTCGCTCGGCAGTGCTCATTCAAAAGCGGGCCATCTACAGTGAGCGCATGTCCACGAGCGCACGTGTCCGAGCCGACGCGTGCCCTGGTGTTTTCGCCACGCACGACGCCGCGGACGGTCCGCTCGCCCGTATCCGGCTGCCCGGCGGCGCGATCACGCGAGCCCAGTTCGGGGCGCTCGCGGACGCCGCCGACGACCTCGGCGACGGCGCCCTGCACCTGACCTCTCGCGGCAACGTGCAGCTGCGCGGCGTCACCCGTCCCGGTCTCGCGGCCAGACTTTCCGCGGCGGGACTCCTGCCGTCGCCGTCGCACGAACGTGTCCGCAACATCCTCGCCTCGCCGGTGAGCGGCGTCGCCCAGGAACTCGCCGCCGCTCTCGACAAGGCCCTGTGTGCCGTCGCCGAGTTGGCCGAACTGCCGGGCCGCTTCCTTTTCGCCCTTGACGGCGGCCAAGGTGACGTCGCCGGAGAAGGCGCCGACGTCTGCTGGCGCGACGGCGCGTTGCTGCTCGCCGGTGAGGACACCGGCCTGCGCGTCCCCGCCGGGCATGCCGTCGAAGCGCTGCTCTCGGTCGCCGGCGCGTTCCTGCGGACGAGAGGAACCGCTTGGCGGGTCAGCGAACTACCCGACACGGGATCGCTGCTCGAAGGCGTACCAGACAAAACCGGGGAGCCGCGGAGGTTCGCGGTGAATCCCGGCCTCCCCGTCGGACCGATCGGCGAAGCGATCGTGGTCGCCCCCGTCTTCGGCAGGCTGACCTCGGCTCAGGCTCGGGCGATCGCGAAGGCCGGGGACGCCGTGGTCACCCCATGGCGGTCGATCCTGGTCCGCGGCGCCCTCGAAGCGGGCACGGGGCTGGTCACCGATCCGGGCGCGCCGTCGCTCGGGGTCAGCGCCTGCATCGGACGACCGGGTTGCGCGAAGTCGCTCGCCGACGTCCGGGCCGACGCGGCGAAGGTCGGCAGGACGCCGAGGGTTCACTTCGCCGGCTGTGAGCGGCGATGCGGGAAGCCCGCGCGCGAGCACGTCGACGTGCTCGCGACGGAGGACGGTTATCTGGTCGACGGGGCGTTCGTCCCGGTCGGCGAGCTAGCGAGGACGTTGGCGACGAAGGACAGTGCCGAATTGAAGGGACAGCAGTGATCGACTACATCCGGGACGGGGCCGAGATCTACCGGCATTCGTTCGCCACCATCCGCGAGGAGGCGGATCTCGCGATCCTGCCCGGCGACGTCGCGGTGCTGGCCGTGCGGATGATCCACGCCTGCGGGATGGTCGACCTGGTCGACGACCTCCGCTACAGCCTGGACGTGGTGGAATCCGGCCGCGCCGCGCTCGAAGCGGGCGCGCCGATCCTCTGCGACGCGAACATGATCGCCTCCGGGGTGACCCGCAAACGTTTGCCTGCCGCCAACGAGGTGCTGTGCACGTTGTCCGACCCGAAGGTGCCGGGGCTGGCGGAGCGGATGGGCACCACCCGGTCCGCGGCCGCGCTGGAGCTGTGGCGCGACAAGCTGCCCGGTTCCGTGGTGGCGATCGGCAACGCGCCAACCGCGTTGTTCCGGCTGCTGGAACTGCTCGACGAGGGGGTCGGTGCCCCGGCGGCGATCATCGGGGTCCCGGTGGGCTTCATCGGGGCCGCCGAGTCCAAAGTGGAGCTCGCGAAACGGGCACCCGCGCCGTATCTGGTGGTGCACGGACGTCGCGGCGGCAGCGCGATGGCCGTGGCCGCGATCAACGCGATGGCGAGTGAGGTCGAATGAGCGGGCTCGGGAAACTGTGGGGTGTCGGGCTCGGTCCCGGTGACCCGGAACTGATGACGGTCAAGGCCGCGCGGCTGATCGGCGAGGCCGACGTCATCGCCTATCACAGCGCGCGGCACGGCCGGAGCATCGCGCGTTCGGTCGCCGAGCCGTATCTGCGGGAGGGCCAGGTCGAGGAGAAGCTGGTCTATCCGGTCACCACCGAGACCACCGACCACCCCGGCGGCTACGAAGGCGCCATCGCCGACTTCTACGAGCTGAGCGCGAAACGGCTCGCCGAACACCTCGACGCCGGACGCGATGTCGTCGTGCTCTGCGAAGGCGACCCGTTCTTCTACGGCTCCTACATGTACATGCACGAGCGGCTCGCCGACCGCTACGAGGCGACCGTGGTGCCCGGCGTGACGTCGGTCAGCGCGGCGTCCTCGGTGCTCGGCCGCCCGTTGGTGCAGCGCGACGAGGTCCTCACCATCCTGCCCGGCACCCTGCCCGCGCCGGAACTCGCGCGGCGACTGGCCGACACGCAGGCCGCGGCGGTGCTGAAGCTCGGCCGCACGTTCGGCAACGTCCGCGAGGCGCTGGCCGAAGCCGGGAAACTGGACGACGCCTTTTACATCGAACGGGCGACCTGGCAGGCGCAGCGCGTCGAGCCGTTCGCCGACGTCGACCCGGAGTCGGTGCCGTACTTCTCGCTGGCGTTGCTGCCCAGCCCCGCTTACGCCTCCCGGCTCGCCGACGAACCGGAAACGCCCCGGGAGCGGGAAACGCACACCGGCGGTGAGGTCGTGGTCGTCGGCCTCGGCCCGGCGGGCCCCGGCTGGCTGACCCCCGAAGCGACCGAGGAACTGGCCGCGGCGGAGCACATCGTCGGCTACGGCCCGTACGTCGCGCGGGTGCCGCAGCGCGCGGGCCAGCAGCGGCACGCGTCGGGCAACCGCGTCGAGGCCGAACGCGCCGTCGAAGCGCTGGAGCTGGCCGCGAACGGCGCCAAGGTCGCCGTCGTCTCGTCGGGTGATCCTGGCGTGTTCGCGATGGCGTCGGCGGTGCTGGAGCAGGTCGCCGCCGGGCACGGCAAGGGTTCGCGGGTGCGGATCGTGCCGGGGGTGACCGCCGCGCAGGCGGCCGCGTCCCGGGTCGGCGCGCCGCTCGGCCACGACTACTGCGTGCTTTCGCTGTCCGACCGGCTCAAGCCGTGGGAGATCATCGAACGACGGCTCGACGCGGCGGGCGCGGCGGATCTGGTGCTCGCGTTGTACAACCCGGCGTCGCGCACGCGGACCACGCAGCTCGCGCAGGCCCGCGAAGTCCTGCTCCGGCACCGCGCGCCGGAGACCCCGGTCGTCATCGCTCGTGACGTCGGCGGGCCGGAGGAGGACATCCGCGTGGTCACCCTCGGCACCTTGGAGCCGTCGGAAGTGGACATGCGCTGCCTGCTGATCGTGGGTTCGTCGAAGACCCGCGCCGAGAACGGCGTCGTCTGGACGCCGCGCACCTACGAGTAACGGCCCAGCCCGGCGTTGCGTGCCTGGGTGAGCAGGACTTCGCGGTCGTCCGTGCCGACCTTGGCGTGGACGGCCGAGAGGACGTTGCGGACGGTCTTGGGCGCGAGCCCCAGCCGCCGCGCGACGGCCGGGATCCCCAGCCCGCCGGCCAGCAGGTCGAGCACCTCGTGTTCGCGTGCGGTCAGCTGCGGGAAGACCTGGATCGGCCGCGACGCGTTCAGCAGACCGTAGAGCCGGTTCGCGGCGTGCTCGCCGAAGACGACGGCGCCCGCCGCGACCCCGTGGATGGCGCGGACCAGGTCTTCGGGTCCCGCCGTCCTGGCCAGGACGCCGCGGGCGCCCGCGCGGATCGCGGCGACCCACGTCTCGTTGTCGCCGGGCGGGGTCAGCACGAGCACGGCGGTGCCCGGGAAGCGCGACGACACATCGCGTGTCACGGTGAGCCCGTCGAGTGAAGGCGGCCGAACGGGCAGGACGAGAACGTCCGGACGCAGGGCGGTCGCGTGCGAAATCGCTTCGCGTTCGTCGGGGGCGTGGGCGACCACGTCCAGCTCCGGGGACGCGGGCGGCTCGGGCACACCCGCGAAGACGACGGTCACCACTGGGGTTCGAATCGGCACGCCTCGGTTGTAGCGCAGAACATTTGTACAGTGTCCGGCCGTTTTCGGTGAACAATGTCCATTCCATAACGCTTCGACGATCAGGGGGGCCTGGTGCCGAGACGCGAGCGCCCGCTGGGGCCGGGCGACGACGTCGTCGTGAGCTTCGCGGCGGATCTTCGCCTGCTTCGCGAGAAGGCCGGCGGGCCGACGTACCGCGAACTTTCCTCGCGCGCGGGCTACTCGGCGGCCGCGCTCTCGGAAGCCGCGGGCGGACGGAAACTGCCGGGGCTCGCGGTGACGACCGCGTACGTCACCGCGTGCGGTGGTGACGTCCCGGCGTGGGAGGAACGCTGGCGCGCGGTCGCCGCCGGGCTCGCGGCGGCTTCCGGCGAACGTGACGACAGCGAACTCCCGTACCTGGGGCTGGCCGCGTTCCAGACCGCCGACGCCGCCCGCTTCTTCGGCCGTGAGCGATTGGTCGCCGAGCTGACCGGCAAGCTCGCGGAACGGCGGCTCGTCGGCGTCTTCGGCGCTTCGGGTTCGGGGAAGTCGTCCGTCCTGCGAGCCGGATTGGCGGCGGCGAGCGAACGCCCGGTCGTCATCCGGACGCCAGGAGCGTGTCCACTCGCGGAGGATCTCGACGCCGGGGGACGGCTGCTGATCATCGACCAGTTCGAGGAGGTCTACACCCTCTGCCGGGACCAGGACGAACGCGAGAGGTTCGTCGACGCGCTGCTCGCCCTCGCCCGTGACGGGCACGGGACGCGGGTCGTCCTCGGTGTCCGCGCGGACTTCTACGGTCACCTCTGCCGTCACGCCGGTCTGGTCGAGGCGCTCACCGACGCGCAGGTCATGGTCGGCCCGATGACCGCCGACGAACTCCGCACCGCGATCGTCGAACCCGCCGTCCGCGCGGGCTGCCGGGTCGAAGCGGCGCTGGTCACGACGCTCGTCGCCGACGCCACCGGCCAGCCGGCGATGCTCCCGCTGGTGTCGCACGCGCTGCTGGAGACCTGGCGGCGGCGGCAGGGGATCACGCTGAGCAGCGCGGCGTACGAGGCGGCGGGCGGGATCCTCAACGCGATCGCGCGGACCGCGGAGGCGGTCCACACGGATCTGGAGCCGGATCGACAGCGGGTCGTACGGCAGATCTTCCTGCGGCTGACCGCGCTCGGCGAAGGCACCGAAGACACGAAGCGGCGTCTCAACCGGCGCGAACTCGACGACGATCCGGCGACCACGGAGGTTCTCGAACGTCTCGCCGACGCGCGCCTGCTCGTTCTTGACCGCGACGGTGTCGAGATCGCCCACGAGGCGCTGATCCGCAGCTGGCCGCGGCTGCGCGACTGGCTCGCGGAGGACCGCGAAGGGCATCGCCTGCACCGGCAGCTGGCCGAGGCGACCGAGCTGTGGGAGTCGTTGGATCGCGACAAGGGCAGCCTCTACCGCGGCACGCGGCTGGGGCTCGCGGCCGAATGGGTTGCCAGGGAGCCGGACGCGTTGAGCGCGCGCGAGCAGGAGTTCCTCCAGGCCGGGCTCGACGCCGAAGCCGAAGAGACCGCTGTCGGCCGCAAACGGACGCGAAGGCTGCGAAGACTTGTCGCGCTCCTCGGCGTCTTGCTGCTCCTCGCGGGCGTCGCCGTCGGATACGCCGTCGACGCCGGGCGGACCGCCACCGACCAGCGGAACGTGGCGCTCGCGCGTAAGGCCGTCGTCGACGCGAAGGCGTTGCGGGAATCGAATCCGGCCCTGTCGACCCAGCTCAGCCTCGCCGCGTACCGGCTCGCGCCGATCCGGGAGACCCACGACGGCCTGCTCGCGTCCATGGCCGCGCCGTTCGCCACGCGGATGACCTTCGACCCGGGCGACTTGGCCGTCGTGCTGAGCGGACGGCTGATGATCACCTCCGACTCCTACCGGGCGACGCAGGTGTGGTCCATCGCCGATTCGCGGCGACCGGAGCTCCTCGCGACGCTGCCCGGTTCGGAGGAGGTCCGCGGACCGCTGGCGTTCAGCCGCGACGGGCGGGCCCTGGCGACCGCCACCCGGGACGGCCGGGCCCGGCTCTGGGATCTGACCGATCCGCGGCGTCCGGTGCGGAAGGCGGACGTCACCGGGCACCGCGCCGTCCTGCTTTCGCTCGATTTCAGCCCGGACGGCCGCCGTCTCGTCACGGGTTCCGTCGACCGCACCGTCCAGCTCACCGACGTCGGCGATCTCGGCGCGCCGAAACCGCTCGGCCGGATCCCGGCCCCCGGACTCGAACGCGCCGTGTTCAATCCCGACGGCACGATGCTCGCGGTCACGAACACGAACTGGACGGCGGAACTCTGGGACGTCACCACTCCGTCCGCGCCGCGACGGCGATCCGTCCTCTCCGGACACAAGGATCTGCAGCTCACGCCGTCGTGGAGTCCCGACGGAAAGCGGCTGATCACCACGAGCTGGGATCACACGGCGAAGCTCTGGGACGTCGCCGATCCGGTGGCACCGCGGCCGCTGTCGACGTTGACCACCCCGGCCGTGGTCTGGGCGGCCGGGTTCAGCCCGAGCGGCAGGCTGGTGGTGACCGCGGGGGACGACCAGTCCGTGCGCCTGTGGGACGTCACGGGGCAGGCGAAGGAACTGCCGCCGCTGACCGGGCACACGAACGCCATCTGGTGGGCCGGCTTCTCCCCGGACGGCAAGACCATCGTGTCCACCAGCGACGACCGGACCGTCCGGCTGCAGGACGTCGGCGAACTCGCGCTGGCCTCGAGCGCGGGCTGGAGCGCCGGCGCGTTCATCGAGCAGGGACGGATCCTCGTCACCGCCGGGGACGACGTGCGGCTCTGGGCGATGGACGACGTCCGCGCGCCGAGACAGCTCTCGAAACTCCCCGGCCCGGCCACCGTCACCGCCATCGCGCTGAGCCCGGACGGGCGCAGTCTCGCGCTGGCCGCGCACGACGGCGCCGGGGTCGCCGGAACGTTCGTGCTCCAGCGCTGGGACATCAGCGATCCGACGGCACCGAAACTCCAGGCGTCGACCGGTGTCCTGCCGACCTACTCGCTCGCGTTCAGCCCGGACGGCAAGACCTTCGCCTCCGGCCACGACGACGGGCCGATCCAGCTGTGGGACATCGGCGATCCGGCTCGGTTCGCCGCGCCGCGGGTCCTCCCGGTCGGTGACGGGACCGTCTGGTCGCTCGCGTTCACCCCCGACGGGCGGACGCTGGTGGCGAGCCAGGGGCTCGACACCTCCGCGGTGACGCTGTGGGACGTCGCCGACCCGAAACGGCCGAGTCTGGTGTCGACCCTGCGGCCCGACGCGGGTGCCCTGTTCAAGATGGCGCTCAGCCCCGACGGCCGCCTCGTCGTCGCGGGCGGCGACGACCGGCACCTCTATTTCTGGGACATCACCGACCGCGCGAACGCCGTGCGGCTGGCGAAACTGGGCGGGAGTCCCGAAGGCATCGGCCATCTGGCGTTCGGGCCGACCGGCAGGGAGCTGGCGGCGTCGGCCTTCCGCACGGTGCGCGTGCTGGATCTGACCGATCCGCGGAATCCGGTCGAAAAGGCACAGATCAGCGGCTTCGCCGCGACGGTCAACTCGCTGGCGTACCGGCAGGACGGGCGCACGCTCGCGATCGGCGGCGGCGGCGTCCAGCTGTGGCAGACGGACGTGGACCGGGTCGGCGAGGAGATCTGCCGTCTGGCGACGCCGAGGATCACGAGGGAAGAGTGGGAGAGGTACTTTCCGGGGCTCGACTACGCGCCGCCGTGCGGGGCGTAACTCCCTCCGTAATAAACATATAGCGCATAGGGGGACTTGCCACAAGACCCCGGTCATGCCTCAGACTCACTCGCCGTAGCCGAAACCTGGCGAAATGGGAGTCTGTGTCAACTCAGGGTCATGAAGAAGAGCTGCGGTCCGAACGCGAATACGTCGCCGGGCTCTACGCGCGCCTGGACGCCGAACGCGTGCGCGTGAAGGGCGAGTACCGGGCGGCGCTCGGGGGAACCGGCGGGACGGCCATGGAACGCGACGTCGAGGTGCGCGCGCTGGCCAGGGAGTCGCGCCGGCTGGACGTCGTGGACAACGGCCTGTGCTTCGGCAGGCTGGACAGCGCCGCGGGGGAGACCTCCCACATCGGCCGCATCGGTCTCTTCGACGAGGAAAACGACTACGAACCGGTGCTGCTCGACTGGCGGGCCCCGGCGGCGCGCCCGTTCTACACCGCGACCGCCGCGACACCGGAGAAGATGCGCCGTCGCCGTCAGTTCCACACGCACGGACGTGAGCTGCTCGGGTTCACCGACGAGGTGTTCGGCCGTCCTGGCGGTGACGCGGAAGGGGACGCGGCGCTGCTCGCGGCGGTCAACGCGCCGCGGGGCGAGGGGATGCGCGACATCGTCGCGACGATCCAGGCCGAACAGGACGAGATCATCCGGCACGAGCACCCCGGTGTGCTCGTGATCGAGGGCGGGCCGGGTACCGGGAAGACCGTGGTGGCGCTGCACCGCGTCGCGTACCTGCTCTACACGCAGCGCGAGCGGATGGAGCGTCACGGCGTGCTCGTCGTCGGGCCGAATCCGGCGTTCCTGCACCACATCGGCCGGGTGCTGCCGTCCTTGGGCGAGACCGACGTGGTGTTCATGACCACCGGCGATTTCGTGCCGGGCAAGCATGTCACCGCCGAGGACGGGCCGGAGGCGACGCGGCTCAAGGGCTCGCTGAAGATGCTGGACGTCCTCAAGGCCGCGGTCGCCGACCGGCAGCGGCTGCCGGAGGAGCCGGTGCTGATCGACCTGGCCGACGTCACCGTCCGGATCGACGCCGAGACCGCGGAATGGGCGAGGGACGAGGCACGCAAGAGCGGCCTGCCGCACAACGAGGCGCGCGGGACGTTCACCGACATCGTCACCTACGTCCTGACCGAGCGGGCGATCGCGCGGATCGGCCGCGGCTGGCTCAGCCGCGACGACCGTGACGAATGGGAGCGGCTGCGGAAGGACCTGCTCAAGGAACTGGCGGAGAGCGAGACGTTCACCGCCGCGCTCCAGGAACTCTGGCCGATCCTGACGCCCGAAAGCCTGCTGGGCTCGCTTCTCTCGTCGTCGGAACGGCTTCGCGCGGCCGGTGCCGACCAAGCGCTGCTGCGTACCGACGGGGAAGCCTGGACGGTGTCGGACATGCCGCTCCTCGACGAACTCGTCGACCTCCTCGGCCGCGACAAGCGGGCGGAACAGGCAGCCGAAATGGCGCTCGCGCGGGAGAAGAAGGCCGAGGCCGAGTACGCCGAAGGGGTGCTCGACACGATGAAGCTGGACCGCGAGGAGATGGACGAGGACGTCATGCTGTCCGCGGAAAACCTCCTGTTCGCCGACGAACTCGCCGACCGGTTCGTCGAGCACGACACGCGCAGCCTCGTCGAACGCGCCTCCGCGGACCGGGACTGGACGTACCGGCACGTCGTCGTCGACGAGGCACAGGAACTGTCCGAAATGGACTGGCGGGTGCTGATGCGGCGTTGCCCCAACCGGTCGTTCACCGTCGTCGGCGATCTGGCGCAGCGCCGGTCCGAGGCGGGGGCGCGGTCGTGGGGCGCGATGCTGGAGCCGTACGTGCCGGGCCGCTGGGTCTACCGGTCGCTGACGGTGAACTACCGCACCCCGGCGGAGATCATGGCCGTCGCCGCCTCGGTGCTCGCCGAGTTCGCGCCCGACGTCCGGGCGCCGGAGTCGGTCCGGTCCAACGGGGTCCGGCCGTGGGCGCGGCAGGTTGATTCCTGGGCAGCCGCCATCGAGGAGTTCGTCAAGGACGAAGCCGGTCGTGAAGGCACCAGCGTCGTGATCGGGCCGCCGGGCGTGCTCGGCACCGTGCCCGCCTCGGAGACGAAGGGACTCGAGTTCGACGCCGTCCTCGTCGTGGACCCGGCGCGGATCCTCGCCGACGGCCCGCGAGGCGCGGCTGAGCTCTACGTCGCCCTCACGCGCGCTACGCAGCGCCTCGGAGTCCTGCACGAGGGCCCGCTGCCGCCGGCGTTGGCGTGCTTGAACCCGTAACTCGCGTGATCAGACACCGCACTCGCGTGATTGGAGGCGTAACTCACGAGTTACGCCTCCAATCACGTGAGTTACGGGTTCAAGCACGCGAGTGACGCCTAGCGCGTCGGGTCCTTGCCGTTCGGCTGCCGTGGTCCGGGACCCGGCGACCACCAGCCGGGGACGACCTTCTCGCCGTGGACGATCGTCGGCGCGATCCCCTCGGTGAACGGTTCGACCTGCAGCAGCTGTCCCCAAGACTGGCTCGGCTGGCCGATCAGGTAGCTGGGCACCTCGGGTTCGGCGGCGACCTCTTCGAGCCAGCCGATCGGGCCGCCGTTGGTGCTGGACGCCCAGTTCGCCTCGTCGGCGACGGCGCCGGCGGTGATCCGGTATTCGGGCATCTTCGAGATGCCGTCGTGCGACGTCACCGGCTGCACGCACGGGTACACGAACGACGCGGGCCAGTCGACGTACACCGGTTTGCCCGCGATCTTCTCCGTCAGCGTGGTGAACGTCGGCACGCGGGGCGCCGACGCGGCGATCCAGCCGTCCTCGGTGAGGTCGTTGTCGACGATGTTGATCCGCACGGACGTCGTCTCGGCGGGGAGGTCGCGCAGGTTGATCCGGGTGTCGTTCCAGCCGTTGGTCCCGGCGCCCGGCGGGAGCACGAACTGGCTGCGGACGACCTTCACACCTTCGCTGGTGTTCACGCCGTAGTCGAGGCTGACCGATGTCGGACGCCGCGCCGCACCCGCGGTGGCGACCACGATCTGGCCGTCGGCGGGCTTTTCCGAGAGGGCGTACCAGTCGCTGCGCAGCCGCCCGGCCCGCGTTTCGGGGTCGAGGAAACTGCTCCACATCGGCACTTCGTCCGGTTTGAAGCCGTGCGGCGGTTCGGCGAGCGGGTCCTTGTCGTCGATCGCGCGGGTGTGGAACCCGGTCTGCACGCGGCCGTTGTCCTGTTCCGGATCGGGCAACGGCGGCGGGGTCTGCCCGGCGGGCGGCTCCTCTTTCTTCACCGGCACCGTCCGCTGTTCGGGCTGCGCCCGCAGGATGCTGGTGGCGGCGTCCCGTTCCACCATCACGTGGTCGGAGAGGTTGCAGCTCTTGCCGGACAGATGCCCGAAGTTCGCGGCGCCGAGGCTGTAGGAACCGGCCTGGTTGTGGATCGCCCACGCCATGCTGACGAATTCACCCGTGGCCATCAGACCGCAGACCACCACCAGCGAAAGCGACCCGAGCCGCAGCGAGCGGCTCCGCCCTTCCTGTGGCACGGCCTGTAGCCCTGGCCGATGCGCGCGGACGTTCTCCACGAACGCGTACACGCCGGAGATCCCGGCCGCGATGAGCAGGATCGTCGACAGCGGGATCCCGCCGATCGAGGGCGCCACCGCGGTCCACTGCACGCCGAGTTTCGAGACGAACCAGAAAGAGTTCGGTCCGGTCGCGGCCAGCGCGCCGACCACCAGCAGACCGGCGAGGAACGCCGCCCGGTTGCGCCTGGACCGCAGCACGGTCGAACTGGTCGCCAGCGCGGTGAGCGCCGCCATGGCCGCGCCGACCGCGGCGAACGCGCCGAAGTGGTGTGTCCACTTGGTCGGGGTCAGGGCCAATAGCAGGAAGAACAGCGCGACCGTGCCGATCAGGCGGCGGCTGGGGCCGAGCGCGGCGCCGGGGATCCGGCCGCGGCGCAGCAGCACCACCAGGCAGGTTCCGACACACAGCAGCACCAGCAACACGGGGAACCGGCGCGACACGGAACCGTCCGGCAGGCTTTCGAAGAGCAGTTGGTAGCGCGCGAGCTCCTGGAACCACGACAGGTTCGGGCCGACCTGGGTGCGGATCCGGGTCGCCTCCTGCACGGTGGCGAAGGTCTGGTCGGCGAACACCACGACCAGCACCAGCAGCCCCGCGGCCAGCACCGGCGCGAGCACCGGCAGCCAGCCGTTCTCGGCGCGCTGGCGGACCAGTTTGAACAGCGGGCGGGCGGCGACGAGGAACGGCGCCACCGCGATCAGCCCGGTCGGCGTCGCGGCCAGGGTGAACCCGGCCGCGGTGAGCCCGAGGGCGAGCGGCAGCAGACGGCGCGTCACCAGCGCGCGCTCCACGGCGCAGATCGCCAGCAGCGAGCCCAGCGCGGCGACCGGTTCCGGCCGGACGCCGTTGTTGTACGGCATCCACCAGACCAGGAAGACCGCGGCGGCGGCCCAGCCCGCGGCGCGGCTCGTCCGGACCTGGGTGCCAAGGCGCGGCATGACCTCGCGGCTGATCAGCAGCCAGCTCAGCACGCCGAGCAGGAACGACGGGAGCCGGATCCACGGCGGCACCGTGCTGACGTGCGCCATCAGCTGATACACGTGGTAGAACCAGCCGAACGGCGCCTCGGCGACGCCGAACCAGCGGTGGTAGTTGGTGAGGTAGCCGGTCTCTTCGGCCACTCTCGACATCGTGAGGATGTAGCCGTCGTCGGAGGTCACCGGGCCGATGAAGACCCACGCGCCGAGCGCGACGATCACCGTCGCGTCGCGGGCGGTCAGCCGCCACCAGCCGATCGGCGCCCAGCGCGGCGCGCGGCGGGCGAACCCGGAGTCCATCCGCCACACCGCGATCAGGCAGCCGATGAACGACAGCGCCGCGATCAGGCCGATGATCCACTTCAGCAGGGTCGGCGAGGTCTGGTAGCGGGTGTCCGGGACGACCGAGACGCCCACGCCGGCGATCGGGTCCTTGCCCGCGTTGATCGACGAGTAGATGCCGACCAGCCGCGGCCGGACGTCGCCCTCGGCGTGGAACACCACGGTCTCGGCGATGCTCAGCGTCATCTGGTTCGCGTCCGCACGGAGCTTGACGTCGCAGTTCTGCTGTGACGTTGACTGAGGGGGTAGCGGCTGCTGCACGATCTGCTGGCCCTGGCTGACGGCGAGCAGCACGCCGTTGTCGATGCGCAGCTGGAGGCCGACGCCCTTGCCCGCGCGTGGGTCGGTGCGGCCGTCGGGCACGGTGGAGAACAGCAGTGCCTGTCCCTGCGAACGCGCGTCCAGCGACCGGACGGTCGTGCACGGCAGATCGACGCGCAGGTCCTGCGCCCAGTACCCGGTCAAGGGCGCGTTGACGGAGCGGGTGTCGCCGCCCGTTGGCCAGACGACCTCCGCTGTGTCCTGCACCACCGGCAGGAAGGGGAAAGCCAATGCGCACAAGGCGGACAGCAACCCCAGCGTGACAGCGATCAAACGCATCGGCGCAACGCTAACGGGTCTGGTCCGAACGGCTTACGCAGGGCTGCCCTTCTCCTGGGCACCGATCCAGCCGACAGCGTCCTGAACTGTCGTTACGCTGGCCGTTTCGGGTCGCCGAGGCCGGCGGACGACGACCGCCGGGAGGCCGAGCCCGCGGGCCGCGGTGAGCTTCGCGGCGGTCATCGTGCCGCCGCTGTCCTTGGTGACGAGGACCTCGACGCCGTGCCGTTCCATGAGCGCGCGTTCCCCGTCCACCGTGTACGGCCCCCGGTCCAGCAGGACTTCGTGACGGCGGGGGAGCGGTGCCTCTGGCGGGTCGACGCAGCGGATCAGGAACCAGAGATCGAGCCCGGCGAACGCGGCGAGCCCTTGACGGCCGCTGGTGAGGAACACGCGTTCGCCGAGCGCCGGGAGCAGCCGCGCGGCGTGGCCGAGGTCGTCGGCCCAGTGCCAGCTGTCGCCGGGCTGTTCGGTCCAGCCGGGCCTGGCGAGCCTGAGCAGCGGCGTTCCCGTCGCGCGGGCGGCTTCGGCCGCGTTGGCGCCGATGCGTTCGGCGAAGGGGTGCGTGGCGTCGATCACCGCGTCGACGTCGTTCTCGGTCAGCCAGCGCGCGAGACCTTCCGGGCCGCCGAAGCCGCCGACGCGGACTTCGCCGTCGGGCAGCTTCGGTCGTGCGACGCGGCCTGCCAGCGACGAGACGACGTGCTCGCCACGAGCCACGAGCTCCTTCGCGAGGTCGCGTGCTTCGCCGGTTCCGCCCAATATCAGCAGCTTCATCGCGCCACAGCCGCGCGCCACCGTTCCAGCGTGCGCAGGTTGGCGAGCGTTTCCGCCCAGGTGAGTTCGGGCGCCTGACGGTCTTCGAGGTGCGCGGCGACGTGGTCGGCCTCGCGAGCAAAGAGGCCTTGAGTCGCTTCGACCTCGATCACCTCGGGCTCGCCGCCTTCCGGCGTGAGGACGATCTGCGACGTCTTCGGCTTGCGCATTTCGTGGATCCACGCCGGTTTCGGCACGTACAGCTGCCCTTGCGTGCCGTACACGCGGATGTGGTCGTCCTGCGTCAGCTGGAAGCCGCATGCCAGCTGCGCGAGGATCCCGCCGGGCAGCCGCAGCAGTCCGAACGCGACCTCGTCGATGCCGTTCTCGTCGAGCTTGGCCATCCCGAGCACCTCGTCGGGCTCGACGACGTCCTGCCCGGTCGCGGCCTGCGAGACCAGCCGCGCGAGCGAGGTGCAGTAACAACCGACGTCGAAGATCCCGCCTCCGCCCAGCGCGGGATCGGTGAGCCGGGGGACGGCGAAGTTGTAGCTGAAGGCGACGTCCACGGCGCGGACCTCGCCGATGGCGCCGCACGAGATCAGCTCGGCCAGCCGCCGGATCTGCGGATGCAGCCGGTACATGAACGCCTCCATGAGGAAGATGTCGTTGGCGCGGGCCGCCTCGATGACCTTCTCGGCTTCGGCGACGGACACGGTCAGCGGCTTCTCGCACAGGATGTGCTTGCCCGCTTCGGCCGCACGGATCGCCCACTCGCCGTGCAGCGGATGCGGCGTCGAGATGTAGACCGCGTCGACGTCCGGATCGGCGAGCAGGTCTTCGTAGGCGCCGTAGCACTTCGGGATCTCGAAGCGGCT
Source organism: Amycolatopsis sp. lyj-108 (assembly GCF_046549005.1). NCBI lineage: Bacteria > Bacillati > Actinomycetota > Actinomycetes > Pseudonocardiales > Pseudonocardiaceae > Amycolatopsis > Amycolatopsis sp. lyj-108. The sequence continues at coordinate 137,008 of NZ_JAJPWQ010000016.1, forward strand.
CGCGAACTCGGCCGCCCGATCACCGGACCGCGCGGCGACGGCCTCCAACACGCCGTGCTTGCTCTCTTCGACGCCCGCCGCGAACTCGGCGGCGATGGTTCCGGCGGCCAGCAGGCCCCAGCGAAGGTTCTTCACAGCGACTCCGGTTGGTTGGCGCGATCACGGGTGGCCGAGTACAGGAAACTGTCGGGAAACCCTTCGGCGGCAAGGACTTCCCCGACGAAGATCATCGCGGCGCGGCTGATCCCGGCCTCACGGGACTGCGCGGCGATGGTGCCGAGCGTCCCTCGCAGCACCTGCTCACCGGGCTGACTCGCCAGCGCGACCACCGCCGCCGGACAGTTCTCTTGATAGAAGGGCCGCAATTCGTCGACTACTTGCTCGATGCGGTTGATCGCCAGATGCAGCGCGAGCGTGGTGCCGGTGCGGGCGAAGTTCGCCAGCGTTTCACCCGGTGGCATGGCCGTGGACCGGGCCTGCGCGCGCGTGATGACCAGGCTCTGGCCGATCTCGGGCACGGTCAGTTCGCGTTTGAGCAGCGCGGCCGCGGCGGCGAACGCGGGCACACCCGGCGTGACGTCGTAGGGAACGCCGGCCGCGTCGAGACGGCGCATCTGCTCGGCGACCGCGCTGTAGATCGACGGATCACCGGAACAGAGCCGCGCGATCTCGTGGCCGTTCCGGTGCGCGTCGACCATGCGCTCGACGATCGCGGGCAGATCGAGATTCGCGGTGTCGATGAGCACCGCGTCGTCCGGGCAATAGGCGAGCAGGTCCGTAGGCGTCATGCTGCCGGGGTACAGGCAGGTCTCGCAGCGCCCGAGCAGGTCACGGCCCCGGACGGTGATGAGGTCGGCCGCGCCGGGACCGGCGCCGATGAAGTGCACTGTCACGCTTTGCTCCACTGTGTGACGACCCGCGCCGGGGTCCAGCCGGTGAATCCGCCCAGCGGCGCCGCCTGTTCGACGGCGACGCGGATCAGCTCCCCGCCGTGTTCGCCGTACGCGCGGGCCAGTGCCTGTTCGGATTCGAGGGTCACGCCGTGCGCGACGATCCGCGCGCCGGTCGCCAGGCAGGCGTCCAGCACACCGGGCACGGTCAGCCCGCCGCCGACGAAGATCGCGTGCGGCCTGGCCAGTCCTTCGAGTGCTTCCGGCGCGGGGCCGATGACCACGTCGAGTTCGGGGACCCCGAGCGCGTCCGCGTTCCGGGTGATCCGGGCGGCCCGCTCCGGGAGGCGCTCGATCGCGATCGCCCGGTTCAGCGGATGCGCCCGGGACCACTCGATCCCGACGCTGCCCGCGCCCGCGCCGACGTCCCACAGCAGTTCGCCGGGTGACGGCGCGAGCCTGGCCAGCGCGGACGCGCGAAGGTCGCGTTTGGTGAGCTGCCCGTCGTGCTCGAAGGCGTCGTCCGGGAGACCGGTCAGCGGCAGTGCGGGCCCGTCGGCCTCGATGGCGAACACGGTCAGCGAGCCGGGTCCGATCCGTTCGTCGGGGCCGCCGAGGTCGGACAGCGCGGTGACGCGGCTCTTGCCGTAACCGCGGGCTTTGAGCAGGTCGAGCAGGTCTTCGGCGTTCGCGCCGAGGACGAGGATCTTCCGGCCGGGCGCCAACGCCCGGCTCACCCGGCCGATCGCGCGGCCGACGACGGTGACCACCTCGGTCTCCTCCGCCGACCAGCCGAGCCTCGCGCGGGCGAGCGTCACCGAGGAGAGCGCGGGCAGGATCTCGACGTCGTAGCCGCGCTGGACGAGCGTCGTGCCGATGCCGGACAGCAGGGGATCACCGCTGGCCAGCACGCAGACGCGGCCTTCCCGTCCGGCGAGGAACTCGTCCAGTCCTGGCAGGAGCGGGCTGGGCCAGGGTTCGCTTTTCATCCCGGCGGGCAGGTACGCGAGCTGACGCGGCGCGCCGACGACCACGTCCGCGTTCACCACCGCTTCCCTGGCCTGCGAGGACAGACCGGGCCAGCCGTCGGCTCCGATCCCGACGACCGTCAGGGGTGATTTTTCGCGCACGCTCGTCACGTTAGATGACGGAATTCCTATGCGATGATCGGCCGGAGGTCGTCGACGATGAGGGAGTGCTGTGAAGCCGTACCCGTTCACCGCCGTTGTGGGGATGCCGGATCTGCGCCTGGCGCTGGTGCTTTCCTCCATCTCGCCCGCCGTCGGCGGGGTGCTGGTGCGCGGGGAGAAAGGCACGGCGAAGTCGACGATGGTCCGCGCGCTGGCCGGTCTGCTGCCCGGCGTCGACGTCGTGGACGCGTGCCGGTTCTCCTGCGATCCCGTCGAGCCTGATCCGGCCTGTCCCGACGGCCCGCACGCCGAGGGCTCGCCCGCGCACCGCCGTCCCGCGCGGCTCGTGGAGTTGCCGGTCGGCGCGGCTGAGGACCGCGTGATCGGCTCGCTGAACCTGGAACGCGCGCTGGCCGACGGCGTCACCGATTTCCAGCCCGGTCTGCTCGCGTCCGCGCATCGCGGCCTGCTGTACGTGGACGAGGTCAACCTCCTGCACGACCACCTGGTCGACACGCTGCTCGACGCCGCCGCCATGGGCCGCGCGACTGTCGAGCGCGAGGGCGTTTCGGTCTCGCACGCGGCCCGGTTCGTCCTCATCGGCACGATGAACCCCGAGGAAGGCGAACTGCGGCCGCAGCTGCTGGACCGCTTCGGGCTCACCGTCGAGGTCGCGTCCAGCCGGGATCCCGAACTGCGGGTCGAGGTCGTCCGGCGACGGCTGGCCTACGAGGCGGATCCCGACGGTTTCGCCGGCCAGTACGCCGCGGCCGACGCCGAACTCGCCGCGGACATCGAGGCGGCGCAACGACTTCTGCCGTCGGTCAAGCTGCCGGACGACGCGCTGCGGCAGATCGCCGAGGTGTGCGCGTCCTTCGAGGTCGACGGGATGCGCGCGGACATCGTGACCGCGCGGACGGCCGTCGCGCACGCCGCCTGGGCCGGTCGCACCGAGGTGACCACCGAGGACGTCCGGGTCGCGGCACGGCTCGCGTTGCCGCACCGCCGTCGCCGGAATCCCTTCGACGCGCCCGGGATCTCCGAGGAACAGCTGGAGCAGGCGTTGCAGGACGCCGAGCCGGAAGGTCCGGGCCCCGACGACGACGGCCCCGGTTCCGGTGCACCGCCTGAGGGTGGCGAAACGTCGGGCCCGCCGCCGTCGGAAGGCGGCGAGGAGCCCTCGGGCGGTGGCCAGAGCGGCGGCGAGCAGAAGCCGGTCGGCGCCGGGGAAGCCTTTCGTGCCAGGCGTTTCGAGGTGAAGGGCACCGGCGAGGGCGCCGCTGGCCGCCGGTCCCGCGCCATCACCACCAACGGCCGGACCATCGGCGTCCAGCCCGCCGGGACGAAGGACGGGCATCCGCATCTGCTCGCGACCGTACGCGCGGCCGCGCCGCACCAGCGGTCTCGCGGTCGCAGCGGCGCCGGACTCGTCGTACGGTCCCAGGACCTGCGGTTCGCGCGGCGGGAAGGGCGCGAGGGCAACCTGGTGCTGTTCTGCGTCGACGCGTCCGGCTCGATGGGTGCGCGGCAGCGGATGCGCGAGGTCAAGACCGCCGTGCTGTCCCTGCTGCTCGACGCCTACCAGCGACGCGACAAGGTGGGCCTGGTGACCTTCCGGGCTGCTGGTGCCGAACTCGCGCTCCCGCCGACGATCAGCGTCGACGCCGCGGCGTCCCGTTTGGACGGTCTCGCGACCGGCGGCCGGACCCCGCTGGCAGAAGGACTCCTTGAAGCGGCGCGGGTTCTGCGGATCGAAGCGGTCCGTGATCCGCTGCGGCGGCCGCTGCTCGTCGTCGTCACCGACGGCCGCGCGACCAGCGGCGCCGACGCCGTCCAGCGCGCGAAGCAGGCGGCAGGGCTGCTGGCCGGGAACGTGACCTCGGTCGTGATGGACTGTGAGAGCGGGAAAATGCGCCTCGGGCTCGCCGCCGAACTGGCGGAACACCTTGGCGCGGAACACGTCCCGGTCGCCGAAGTCGCCGCTGACACACTGGCGGGCGCTGTCCGCACACGTATTTCCGGGAGGGCCGCGTAATGCCGCAGGGTAAACCGGAAACGGTGCCGAACGACGGGCTCACCACCCGTCAGCGCCGCAACCGCCCGCTGCTCGCCGTGCACACCGGCGAGATGAAGGGGAAGTCCACAGCCGCGTTCGGCATGGCGTTGCGCGCGTGGAACCAGGGCTGGTCGATCGGCGTGTTCCAGTTCGTCAAGTCGGCGAAATGGCGCGTCGGCGAGGAAGCCGCGTTCCGCGCGCTCGGCAAACTGCACGACGACACCGGCCAGGGCGGCCCGGTCGAATGGCACAAGATGGGCGAAGGCTGGAGCTGGGCGCGCAAGTCCGGTTCCGAAGAGGACCACGCCGAGAACGCCCGTGAGGGCTGGGCCGAGATCAAACGCCGTCTGGCCGCCGAAACCCACGACTTCTACGTACTCGACGAGTTCAGCTACCTGCTCAAATGGGGCTGGCTCGAAGTGGACGACGTCGTCTCGACGCTGACCTCGCGCCCCGGTCACCAGCATGTGGTGATCACCGGCCGGTACGCGCCGCCGGAGCTGATCGAAGCGGCGGACCTGGTCGCCGAGCTGACGAAGGTGAAGCATCCGATGGACGCCGGGCAAAAAGGCCAGCGAGGCATCGAATGGTGAACCGCGTGGTCATCGCCGCGCCCGGTTCCGGGCACGGCAAGACCACGATCGCCGCGGGGCTGATGGCGGCCTTGCGGGCGCGGGGGCTGAAGGTGTCCGGGCACAAGGTCGGCCCCGACTTCATCGACCCGAGTTACCACGCCCTCGCCACCGGACGGCCGCCGCGCAACCTCGACCCGTTCCTCCAGGGTGAGGACCGGCTGATTCCCTTGCTGCGGCACGGTTCCGCCGGTGCCGACATCGCGATCATCGAAGGCGTGATGGGCCTGTTCGACGGGGCGCTCGGCACCGAGGGCTACGCGTCGACGGCGCATGTCGCGCGGCTGCTGGACGCTCCGGTGGTGCTCGTCGTCGACGCCTCGGCCGCGTCGCGCAGTGTCGCCGCGACCGTGCTCGGGTTCGCGCAGTACGACACGCGCGTCCGGCTCGCCGGCGTCATCCTCAACAAGCTGGGCTCGCAACGGCACGCGGACGAGATCGTCACCGCGCTGGAAGCGACCGGCGTCCCGCTGCTGGGAACGTTGTACCGCAACGAAGAGATCCACGCGCCCAGCCGTCACCTCGGCTTGGTGCCGGCGGCGGAACGGGCGAGCGAGTCGGCGCGGCTGCTGCCGGAACTGGCCGCCTGGATCAGCGAGGGAGTGGACCTCGGCGCGGTCGTGCAGGTCGCGCGCTCGGCCTCCAGGCTTTCCGGGGAGCCTTGGCGCCCGCCGCTTTCCCATGACGGACGGCGTTCGGTCGTCGCCGCCGCGGCCGGTCCCGCGTTCACCTTCCGCTACACCGAGGCCGTCGAACTGCTCGCCGCCGCAGGCGTCGACGTCGTCGAGGTGGATCCGTTGCAGGACAAGGAACTCCCCGAAGGCTGCGCCGGGCTGTATTTCGGCGGCGGCTTCCCCGAGGTGCACGCCGAAGAGCTGTCGGCGAACCTCCCGTTGCGGACGGCGATCGCGCGAGCCGTCGGCGACGGAATGCCCGTCGTGGCGGAATGCGCGGGACTGCTGTATCTGTGCCAGGACATCGACGGCTTGCCGATGGCCGGCGTCCTCGACGCGTCGGCCACCATGACCAAACGCGGGAAACTCGGCTACCGCAAGGCTTTCGCGCCCGCGGACAGCGTGCTGGCCGTCGCGGGGCAACGCGTCACCGGCCACGAATTCCACCGTACGATCGTCGAACCCGGCAGTGGCCCGACCCCGGCCTGGGGCTGGGACCGCACGCCCGACGGCTTCGCGTCGGCGTCACTGCACGCGTCCTACCTGCACGTCCACTGGGCGGGCTACCCCGAACTCGCCGAACGGTTCGCCGCCGCGGTGCACGACCATGGCTGACTACGACCTCTGGCACCACGGCGATCGCGAGGTCGGCGAGGGGCTCGTCGATCTGGCGGTCAACGTCCGGCTCCCGGCGCCGCCCGCGTGGCTGCGCGCCGAACTGGCGGTGGCCCTTGATGACCTGGCCGCCTACCCGGACGTCACCGCCGCTGTGATGGCGGTGGCCCGGCGACATGGTCTGCCGGAGTCCCAGGTGTTGGTGACCTCGGGCGCGGCCGAGGCCTTCACGTTGCTGGCCACGGCGTTGCGGCCCGCGCACGCCGTGGTCGTGCACCCGCAGTTCACCGAACCGGAAGCCGCTTTGCGCGCGGCCGGACATCGAGTGCACCGGGTCCTGTTGGCGCCTGACGACGGTTTCCGGCTGGGCGGCGTCCCGGACGAAGCGGACCTGGTCTTCGTCGGGAACCCCACGAACCCGACTTCGGTCCTGCATCCGGCCGCGGACCTGCTCGCCCTCGGTCGCCCTGGCCGCCTGGTCGTCGTCGACGAGGCATTCCTCGACGCCGTCCCCGGCGAGACCGAAAGCGTTGCGGGACAACCCGGTTTCGCCGTCCTCCGCAGCTTGACGAAGACCTGGGGCATCGCCGGACTACGCGCCGGATACGTCCTGGCAGACGAGTCCATTGTGGACAGACTGCGCGCGGTACAGCCGCCGTGGTCGGTGTCGTCCCTCGCCGCCGTCGCCGTGGTGGCGTGCTGCCGCCCGGCGGCGCTGGAGGAAGCCGAAAAGCTGGCGGTCGCGGCGGAGTCGGACCGGGAGTACCTGGTCTCGGGCCTGACCGGGTTGGGTGTCGAGGTGCTGGGGGAGCCGCGGGGGCCTTTCGTGCTCGTCCGGCTCCCCGGCGCTGACGGCGTCCGGGAACGGTTGCGGGCGAAGGGTTTCGCCGTCCGGCGGGGGGACACCTTCCCGGGGCTGGACGCACGGTACCTGCGGATCGCGGTGCGGGACCGGGAGACGGTGGACGCGTTCCTGGCCGCGTTGGTCGGGTTGGTCGTGAGTGGCGATTCGGGTTATTGAGGGGTAGGGCAAAGTCGAGATGTGTCGCGAAAGCCGCTTTCGCGACGCCTGGGGTCGCGAAAGTGGCTTTCGCGGCACGGTCGCCCACGGCCGCGAAAGAATCCCCGGACCCGACACCTTTGCCTTACCTCTCAATAGAACCCTGTTCTAGGTACCTACGGCGGGTGAGTCGGGACCGCAGGTCCGTGAGGGACTCCTTCCCTACCCTCAGGGGAGCGAAGGGGCCCTTCGCTACATGCTGGGCTGAGCTCGGCCCGAGCCGAGGCGGACCCGCTGCTGCGGGCGGGCAGGAACGCGACCTTGAGCCTCGGCACTACAGCGACAGCGCGTGAAGGACCCCTTCCCCAGTACATGAAGGGGTCCTTCATGTACTTCAAACCAGGCATCACGCAAAAAGCGCCGCAGGTCACGCAGTAGGTACCTAAGAGAAGCCCCGCCCGGCGAGCGAAGTGGTTGGATGGGCCGGTGAACTTCGTGATCGGCGTCTTTGATCTCTTCGCCTACACCATCCCCGGCGCGTTGTACGTCGCGTTCTTCGGCTACCTCGGGGCGAAACTCCACATCCTGACCGCGGCGAGCATCGGCGGCGTGCCCACCGTCGTGCTGGTCGTCGTGATCGTGGTGCTGAGCTTCCTGCTGGGCTATTTGGCCTACCCGCTCGGTGAAGCGCTGGAGCGGATCGTGCCGCGGAGGCGGACCAGGAACGCGGCCCAGGAGTTCGTCCGCCGGATGCCCGCGGCCAAGGACCGCCCGTTCCTGAAGGAGAGCCCGCATCTCCTGCTGTGCGCGCTGCAACTGCACGACAAGGAGGTCGCGGTCGACGTCACGCGGTTGCGCGCGTCCGGGCTCATGGTGCGCAACTGCGCGCCGCCGTTGCTGTTCGGAGCGGTCGCGGCGATCGTCGAGATCTTCGCCGGGAAGCATCCGTTCATCGCCGCCGGGCTCGCCGCGCTGTTCCTGTTCGCGTCGCTCACGTTGGTTTCGCAGGGCCGAAAGCTCGGTCTCTGGGCCGGGATGAAGACTCTCGAGCTGTGCTTCTGGCTACCGGACATCGACGAGAAACTGGCGGCTCCTCAGAAGGACACAGCCAGCAAGACCCCCGCGACGGCGACCTCGACACAACCCCCGAGCACGTCCCCGGTGACCCCGCCCAGCCGCTGAACGCACCGCGCCAGCAGCGCCGACGCGGCCAGGTATCCCAGCGTCACCGCGATCAGCCCTTGCCACCACGGGAGTACCAGTGCCGCCGCGCCCGCGAGCACGGCGAACACCACCGCCGCCGTCCACACCGGCACCGAGCCGGCGACGGTCGCGCCCAGCCCTTCCGGCCGGGCCGAGGGGACGCCGCGCGCGCAGCACAGCGACAGCACCCCGCGTCCGGCGACGACCGCGATCGCGACCGCCGCGACCCCGTGTCCGGCCGAGATCGCCCCGGCCAGCGCGCCGACCTGCACCAGCAGCGTCAGCACGAGGGTCGCGATCCCGGTCGGCCCGGAGTCCCCTCGCCGCATGACCTCCAGCGCGCGTGCGCGGTCGTACGAAGCGCCGAGTCCGTCGGCGGTGTCGGCGAGCCCGTCCAGGTGGAGCCCGCGGCTGCCCAGCGCGACCGCGCCCACCGCGAGCGCAGCCGACGCGAAAGCGGGCAAGCCGATCAGTTCACCCAAGAAGACGATCACCGAAGCGACGGCGGCGAGCGGCAGGACGGCCAGCGGGCCGAGCACCATCGCGCCGCCCGCCACCCGCCGGTCGATCAGGCCCGGTGCCGGCACCCGGACCGTGGTCAGGGTGCCGACGGCCATCTTCAGTGCGTCGGCGATCAAGCCAGATCCGCCAGCAGGCCCATGTCCGCGAGGATCGCCCGCGCCGCCCTCAGCGTCGGCACCGCCTGCACGGCCCCGCTGCCCTCGCCGAGCCGCAGCCCGAGGTCGAGGATCGGCTCCAGCCCGAGTGCCTTCAACGCGAACGCCTGCGACGGCTCGGTCGACCGGTGCCCGGCCAGCCACCACTGCTCGGCACCCGGCGCGATCTCGCGGGCGACGAGCGCCGCGGCCCCGGAGAACACACCGTCGAGCAGCACCGGAACCCCGCGGACCGCGGCCTGCACGAGGAAACCCGCCGTCGCGGCGAGACAAGCGCTGCCGAGCGCGGTCAGCATCGTGAAGGGGTCTTTCACCGCACCGGCCCTGATCAACGCGGCCTCGACGACCGCGAGCTTCCGTGCCCGCCCGTCCTCGTCGATCCCGGTGCCCGTACCGACGACGTCTTCCGGGTAAAGGCCGAGCAGCGAGGCGACCACGGCCGCGCAGATCGTCGTGTTGCCGATCCCCATGTCGCCGGGGATGAGCAGATCCGCGCCGCCGTCGATCTCCTCGTCGGCGATCGCCAGCCCGTGCTCGAACGCCGTACGCGCCTCGCCCTCGGCGAGCGCGTCCTCGACGTCGATCGAACCGGAACCCCGGCGGACCTTGTGCGCGGTGACCTCGGCCGGCACGTCCGCGCCGTCCCAGTCCACCGCGATGTCCAGCACCCGCACCTTCGCTCCGGACAGCTTGGCCAGCACGCCGACGCCACTCTTCCCGGCCAGGAACACCCGGACCATCGCCGCGGTGACCTCACGCGGATACGCCGACATGCCGGAAACCCCGTGGTCCCCGGCGAACACGACCACCCGGACGTCGTCGAGCGGCCGCGGCGGGACGACGCCGTGCGCCGCGCTGAGCCAGGCGGCCAGATCTTCGAGCCGCCCGAGCGAACCCAGTGGCTTGACCAGACCGTCGAGTCTGACGCGCGCCGCGGCTTCGGCGGCGGCGTCCGGGGTGGCGATACGCATGGCGACTCCTAGGGCAGGTCCAGCATCCGTCCGGCGACGACCAGCACGGTCCGGTCGGACACGGCGGACACCCGGTTGTTCAACGCGCCCAGCACATCACGGAACACGCGTCCGGACACCGTCGCGGGCACCACACCGCTGCCGACCTCGTTGCTGACCGCGATCACCGGCACGCCTGCCTGCGTCCACGCCGCCAGGAAGTCCTCCAGCCGCTCGTCGAGCCGCCGTTCCCAGCCGTCGCGCTGCTCCCAGGCGCCGACCTCGTCGAGCACCCGGCTGATCCAGGTGCCGAGGCAGTCGATGAGCAGCGGATGCGTCGCCGTCCGCAGCACCGTGGCCAGGTCGGTGGTCTCGACCGTCTTCCAGTTGGCCGGTCGCCGCGCCCGGTGCGCGGCCACGCGAGCGGCCCATTCCGGGTCGGCGGCGCTCGGCGGCAGGCCGGGCGCGATGTAGGTCAGGTGCGGGTGGCGGGACGCGAGCCGCTCGGCGTGGTGTGACTTCCCAGAGCGGACGCCGCCCAGTATCAGCACCTTGCCGTCGTCGCGCGAATAGCGGCGAAGTGCCCGCGCGAGAGTCTCCAGGACCCCCGCGAGGCGATGCGTCAGCTTGGTCATACCCCGCATTCTCGTGCACGCGCTACCGTTCGCCACGTGCCACTCCGACAAGCCGCCACCGCAGCCGGACTCGTTACCGGTTACGTCGCCGACGCCGTGTTCGGAGATCCACGCAGAAGGCATCCGGTCGCCGGCTTCGGCCGCGCCGCGCAAGCCCTCGAACAGCGGGTTTACGCCGACTCGAAGGCGCGGGGCGCGGCGTACACCGCGATCTGCGCGGGCAGCGTCACCGGATTGGGGGTCGCGGCCCAGTTTCTGACCCGCAACCGGCCGTTCGCCCGGTTCGCGCTCACCGCGGCGTCCACTTGGGTGGTTCTGGGCGGCAAGGGGCTCGCGGCCGAGGGCACTCACATGGCCAGATTGCTTGACGACGGCGATCTGCCCGGCGCGCGGCAGCGGCTCTCGCATCTCTGCGCCCGCGACGCCACCGGGCTCGACACCGGACAACTCTCGCGCGCGACCGCCGAGTCCATCGCCGAGAACACCTCGGACGCCGTCGTCGCGCCGCTGCTGTGGGGCGCGGTCGCCGGGATCCCCGGCCTGCTGGGCTATCGCGCGCTCAACACACTCGACGCGATGGTCGGCTATCGCTCGCCGAAGTACGCGAACTTCGGCTGGGCGTCGGCGAGGACGGACGACCTGGTCAACCTGGTCCCGTCCCGGGTCGGCGCGGCACTCACGGTGGCGTCGGCGCCGCTGGCCGGCGGCTTCGCCAAACCCGCGTTCCGCATCTGGCGCCGCGACGGGAAGCACCATCCGAGTCCCAACGCGGGCCAGGTCGAGGCCGCTTTCGCCGGCGCGCTCGGGATCAGGCTGGGCGGGACGAACAGTTACGGCGGCCGTGCCGAACGTCGTGGTGTCCTCGGCGACGGCCGCGAGCCGGAACCGGTGGACGTGCGGCGCGCGGTCCGGCTGTCGCGGGCGGTCGGCCTGGCGGCGCTCGCCGTCGCGGTGGCGGTCACGCGATGACCGGCCTGCTCGTCGCGGGGACGACGTCGGACGCGGGAAAAAGCCTGGTCACCGCCGCGTTGTGCCGCTGGCTCGCGCGCCAGGGCGTGCGGGTCGCGCCGTTCAAGTCGCAGAACATGTCGAACAACTCGATGGTGTGCGCGGACGGCGCCGAGATCGGCCGCGCGCAATGGTTGCAGGCGCGGGCGGCCCGCGTCGAACCCGAAGCCGCGATGAACCCGGTGCTGCTGAAACCCGGGAGCGATCGCCGCAGCCACGTCGTCGCGCTCGGGAAACCGTTCGGCACGCTGGAAGCGGGGGAGTACGCGACCGGCAGGGCCGGTCTCGCCGAGATCGCCTTCGACACCTTCGCCTCACTGCGAAAGCGCTTCGACGTCGTGTTGTGCGAAGGCGCGGGCAGCCCGGCCGAGATCAACCTGCGCGAGGGCGACTACGTCAACATGGGGCTGGCGCGGCGCTTCGGCCTGCCCGTGATCGTCGTCGGCGACATCGACCGCGGCGGTGTCATGGCCGCGATGTTCGGCACCCTCGCCCTGCTGTCCGCCGAAGACCAGGCACTGGTTTCGGGCTGGCTGGTCAACAAGTTCCGGGGTGACGTCGGCCTGCTGCGGCCGGGACTGGAAACACTGGAGAAGCTCACCGGCCGCGAGGTCTTCGGTGTGCTGCCCTGGCTCGACCAGGTGTGGATCGACTCGGAGGACGCGCTGGCCGCCGCGGGCTGGGGCGCTTCAGGCGGGTCTCTCCGGGTCGCCGTCGTGCGGTTTCCGCGTGCCTCCAACGCGACCGACGTCGACGCGCTCGCCGCCGAGCCCGGGGTTTCGGTCGCGCTGACGGCCGATCCGGACACGGTCCGCTCCGCCGACGTGGTGATCCTGCCGGGTTCCCGCGCGACCGTGGACGATCTGGCGTGGCTGCGTGCGCGCGGCCTGGCGGACGCCGTCCGCGCCCGGGCCGAGGCGGGGCGTCCGGTACTGGGCATCTGTGGCGGCTACCAGATGCTGGCCGCCGAGATCGAGGACGACGTCGAGTCCGGCGCCGGAACGGTCCCCGGTCTCGGCTTGCTGCCGACGCGCGTCTCGTTCGGCGCCGACAAGGTGCTGGCCCGGCCCACGGGCTCGTGGCGTGGGCAACCCGTGGAGGCGTACGAAATCCACCACGGCACGGTGACCGCCACCGGCCCCGCCAAGTCCTTTTTGGACGGATACCGGCAGGGCGCGGTGTGGGGCACGATGTGGCACGGCGCCTTCGAGAACGACGGTTTCCGCCGCGCCTGGCTGGGCGAGGTGGCGGACTGGTCACCGGTCGACGGCGCGCCCGGATTCGGCCTGCTCCGGGAGAGCATGCTGGACCGGCTCGCCGACGCCGTCGAAGACCACGTCGACACCGAGGCTCTGCTGAGGCTGATCGAGGACGGTCCCGGCCGCGACCTGCCTTTCGTGCCGCCTGGGGTCTCGTGAAGGGGCCCTTCACGGCATGAGAGTCCGGCGCCGGGCCATCGGAAGCGCTGAAGGAGCCGTCCGCTCATCCCCGCGTCTCGTAAGTGGTAAGGACGTTAGGGCCAACCGTGTTCTAAGTACCTACGGCGGGTACGTCGGGATCGCGGGTCCGTGAAGGCCCCCTTCCCTCGACCTTCACACCTTGCCGAGGTACATGAAGGACCCCTTCCTTGCGCCAGGCGCAAGGAAGGGGTCCTTCATGTACTCAGGAGGGCAGGGGCACTGGTGCCGAGCCGGTCCCTACGCGGTCTTGCCCGCCAACGCCTTCCCGGCCAACGCTTTCTCGGCCAAGGCCCCGAAGGTCAGGCCGAGGGCGGTCCAGAGCACCACCTGCGTGCCCGCCGACGCCAGCCGGAAGGTCCACAGCGTGGAACCCGGGAACCCGTCGGGGACTTCGTCGATCGACGGCAACAGCGCCGCCGCCACCGCGATCACCACGACGTACCCACCCGCGGCGATCAGGCCGCCGCGCCAGGCACCGAGCTTGTCGGCCAGCTTCCGGCCGAACGCCGCCGCCAGGATGCCGACCAGCAGCGAAAGCGCGACGAAGCCGAAGTACAGCGAAGTCCGGCTCCCGATCGTGCCCGCCTGCCCGACGGCAGGCGGATTCCCCGGGTACTTCAGGAACGGCACCAGGAACACGACCACGAAGGCGCCGCCCGCGAGGAGCGCCGCGGTCACCCGCGGCCGAAGGGTGCCGAGCCGTCCGTAGACGAAGGCGAAAGCGAGCGAGAACAGCCCGCCGACCGCGACGCCGTACAGGCCGACGCCGGTCAGCAGACCCACGGTGCTCTGCACACCACGGGTGACGAGCTCTTCCTCGGCCTCGGCGGGAGCGTGCTCGTGGGCACCCGGCGCACTGTGCGAATGCGCGGCGGTGCCTTCGAGACCGATGGCGGTATCGACGGAAGGCTCACCGAAGAAATAGGCGAAAAGGGTCGCCAGGACACCGGCGACCAGGCCCGCGAGCATGCCGCGGACCAGCAAGGTCCTCATCATGGGGTGCTTGCCCGCCTAGTGGCAGGGGAAGGCCAGCAGGTGCCGGCCGTCGTGGACGAACTCATGGACGTACGAGTTCGCGAACACCGACACCGCACCCTGTTCGGCGCTGATGAAGTACAGCGTGATCAGCGAAAGGAGGATGACGAGCACCGCCCAGGGCAGGATCTCCCGGACGGGGATCCGGACGGGGACGGGTACTGCTGCTACCGCTTCGGACATGGCGGTGGGACCTCCTCGGGCTAGCGCGGCCTCTTCAGGGGTTTCACGACGGCTCCGGGTCTGGCTTCCCCGATGGCTCGGGGTCACAGTGGCGCGACCGCGCGGATTCTCACCGCGTTCCGGGTGCCGTCGTCTGGCCGGTCGAGCGTAGGTCGCCTCGGAGCGTCCGGTCAATGTGACGGAACCCGATCGGCGCAGGCTCGTTACGGCGGGCATCCACCGATCGGTTGATGGCGGCTCCACCGTTGTCCGTCCCAGTCGTGGCCACGCGGTTGATTCGGGGGACCCTTCCCGCGCGGCAAGGTTTTCGTATGGCAATCATCGAGGTGGAAAACCTCGTCAAGCGCTACGGCGACCACACCGCGGTGGACGGGGTCGGTTTCGCCGTCGAGCAGGGCGAGATCTTCGGCATTCTGGGCCCCAACGGGGCGGGCAAGACGACGACGGTCGAGTGCGTCGAGGGCCTGCGGGTCCCGGACGGCGGGACCATCCGGGTCTGCGGGATCGACCCGCGACGTGAAACCGGTGAGCTGCGGCAGCTGCTCGGCGCACAGCTGCAGGAAAGCGAGTTGCCGGACAAGCTCAAGGTGGGCGAGGCGATGGAGCTGTACGGCTCCTTCTACCGCGAACCGGCCGACTGGCGGGAACTGCTCGCCACCCTCGACCTGACCGACAAGATCGGCACCCAGTTCCGCCGGTTGTCCGGCGGGCAGAAGCAACGGCTGTCGATCGCGCTCGCCCTGATCGGCAACCCGAGGGTGGCGGTGCTCGACGAGCTCACCACCGGCCTGGACCCGCAGGCCCGCCGTGACGCGTGGGGCCTGATCGAGCGCGTCCGCGAGCGCGGCGTCACGATCCTGCTGGTCACGCACTTCATGGAGGAAGCGGAACGACTGTGCGACCGGCTCGCGGTGATCGACTCCGGCCGGGTCGTCGCGCTCGACACCCCGGCCGGGCTGGTCGCCGGCGTCGACGACCGGCAGCGCATCCGGTTCCGTCCTTCCGCCCCGCTGGACCACTCCGTGCTGACCGCGCTGCCCGAGGTCACCTCGGTCGGCCGCGCGGGCGACCAGCTCGTCGTGACCGGCACCGGGAACCTGCTGCTCGCCGTCACCACCGTGCTCGCCCGCAACCAGGTCACCGCGGCGGGCCTCCGTGTCGAGCAGGCGTCGCTGGACGACGCGTTCGTCGCGCTCACCGGCCGCACCATCGACTCCTGAGGAGAACACCCATGTCCGCCCTCACCCGGCTCACCGTCGCCGAGACCAAACTCTTCTTTCGCGAGCCGATGCTCGTGTTCTTCGTGCTCGCGTTCCCGCCGCTCCTGCTCGTCGTTCTCGGCGCGTTCCCCGCGATGCGAGAACCCAGCCCGGACCTCGGTGGCGACAGGGCGATCACCCTGTATCTGCCGATCATCGTCACGATGGGCCTGGCCATGTTCGCGCTCAACAGCGTGTCCCAGCTGCTCGCCACCTACCGGGAGAAAGGCGTGCTGCGGCGCATGCGGACCACCCCGGTCAAACCGCACCTCATGCTCGGCGCGCAGCTGCTGATGTCCACGATCATGTCCGTGGCGACGATGCTGGTCGTGCTGGCCATCGGCAGGGTGATGTACGACGTGGGCCTGCCCCGGCAGCTGTTCGCCTACCTGATCGGGTATCTGCTGACGGCGCTCGCGATGTTCGCGATCGGCCTGCTCGTCGCCTCCGTCGCGCCGACCGGCAAGAGCGCGGGCGCGATCGGGACCCTGCTGTTCTTCCCGATCCTGTTCTTCGCCGGTCTTTGGGTGCCGCGCGCCGAGATGAACGACGTCCTGCGGAAGATCAGCGACTTCTCCCCGCTGGGCGCCGGCGTGCAATCATTGCAGGACGCCGCCGCCGGTCACTGGCCGCAACCACTGCAGGTGGCGGTCTTGCTGGGGTGGACGATCGTGGCAGGCGGGCTGGCCGCCCGGTACTTCCGCTGGGAGTGAGTGGTGAGCATCGAAGCGGAGCTGCGTGCGGAGTTCGACCGCTGGGAACGGGTCGAGACGGCGGTCTTCAAGGTCCTTCCGTACATCCTGCTGGCGGTCGGCGTCCTCATCTCGGTGCTGTTGCCGATCTGGCGGGTGCCTGTTCAGCTGCCGACGGTGCTCGCGCTTTCGGCCGGGATTCTGGCCTGGTCGTTCTGGTTCCACACGCTTCACCCGGAATGGCACCGGAACGGCCCGCTGATGGGCCTGTACTACACGGGTCTGATGGCGCTGACGGCCTCCTTGGTCGCGATAGCGCCGTGGTACGGCCTGTTCGCCTTCATCGGCTACCCCCAGGCGTTCCACTATCTGAAGGGGCGCTGGCGGTACGCGGGGGTCGCGGCCACGTCCGTGATCTCGGCGGTGGCGTACCTGGGCGGGCTGAGGGGCATCCAAGACGAGGACATGTGGGTGGCGTGGGCGGCGCTCAGCGTGGTCATCACCGTGCTGGCCGGGGCCTTCTCCCATATCGCCGAGCAGTCCGACCAGCGCAACCTCAAGCAGAAGCAGGCGCTCGTCGAGTTGCACGAGGCGAACGCCAGGCTGGAAGCGGCGCTGGAGGAGAACGCCGGCTTGCACGCCCAGCTGCTGGTCCAGGCACGCGAGGCCGGGGTGCTCGACGAGCGGCAGCGGATCGCCAGGGACATCCACGACACGTTGGCTCAGGGCCTGGCAGGCATCCTCACCCAGCTCCAGGCCGCCGAGCAGACCCTGGGCGAGCCCCCGGTGCTGCGACGGCACCTGACGAACGCGATGGACCTCGCGAGGGAAAGCCTGACCGAGGCTCGCCGGACGGTGCACGCGGTGCAGCCGGAGCCGCTCGCCGAGGGCAGGCTCCAGGACGCGATCGGCGAGGTGGCCAGACGCTGGTCGGAGGTGAACCACGTCGACGCGGTGCTGACCACCACCGGCGACCCCCGGCCGATGCACGCCGACGTCGAGGTGACGTTGCTGCGGGCCGCGCAGGAAGCACTGGCCAACGTGGCCAAGCACGCGAAGGCGGGCCGAGTCGGCCTGACCCTGTCGTACATGGAGGATCTGGTGACGCTCGATGTGCGCGACGACGGGGTGGGTTTCGAGCCCACTGCCAAGCGCGCCAACGGTTCCGCCCACGGCGGATTCGGGCTGGCCGGTATGCGGCAGCGCGTGCAGCGCCTGGCCGGACGGCTCGACATCGAGTCGGAGCCGGGTGGGGGCACCGCGATCTCGGCTTCCGTGCCGGCGATCACGGCCGGAGCCGAGCGATGATCTCGCTGCTGATCGTCGACGACCACCCGGTGGTACGGGACGGGCTGCGGGGCATGTTCAGCGCCGACCCGCGCTTCGAGGTCCTCGGTGAGGCAGCGGACGGCGAGGAGGCCATCACCGCCGGGGTGAAGCTCCGGCCCGACGTGATCCTCATGGATTTGCGGATGCCCCGCGTCGACGGCGTCACGGCCATCGAGGAGCTGGCGAAACGCGGGGTTGCTTCGCGGATCCTCGTGCTCACCACGTACGACACGGACAGCGACATGCTGCCCGCCATCCAGTCCGGTGCCACCGGCTACCTGCTGAAGGACGCGCCAAGGGAGGAACTGTTCCGCGCGGTGGAGGCGGCCGCGCAGGGGAAGGCGATGCTTTCTCCCGCCGTCGCGACCCGGCTGATGGGGCAGATGCGGCAGCCGACCTCGGGGCCGCTCTCACATCGTGAACTCGAAGTCCTGGAACTGATCGCCCAGGGCTCGACGAACCGCGAGGCGGCGAAGAGGTTGTTCATCAGCGAAGCGACGGTGAAGACACACCTGCTGCACGTGTACGCGAAACTCGACGTCAACGACCGGGCGGCGGCCGTGGCCACCGCGTTCTCCCAGGGGTACCTGACCCCGCGCGGCTGAGGCGAGGGCGTTGGCGGAATCCCTGCCGTCCACGGCGGGGCGCATGCCAAAATCCAGCTATGACACCTGCGGTGGCGGCACTCGATGTCGGCGGAACGTCCATCAAGGCGGCCCTGTACGACGCTGACCTGAAAGACCTCGCCAGCCTGCGCGAGCCGACGGCGCGCGGAGCGGACGGCGAGGCGCTCGCGGACCAGGTCGCGCGGATCGTCGAAACGCTGGGCAAGCAGGCGGGCACCGGCACGCCCGACGCCGTCGGCGTGGTCATCCCTGGCATCGTCGACGACGTCGAGCGGGTGGCGCGGTTCTCGGCGAACCTCGACTTCCGGAACGTGCCGTTCGGCGAGATGCTCGACCGCAGGCTGGGGCTGCCGTTCGCGTTCGGGCACGACGTCCGCGCGGGCGGGCTCGCGGAGTTCCGGGTCGGCGCGGGCAAGGGTTGCACCGACGCCGCCTTCATCCCGGTCGGCACCGGGATCGCGGCCGCGCTCCAGCTCGACGGGAAGCTGTACGCCGCTGGCGGGCAAGGCGGCGAAATCGGGCACATCGACGTCGGCCACCGGTTGCCGTGCGGCTGCGGGGCGACCGGATGCCTCGAAGCGATCTCCTCCGCGTCGGCCATCGCCCGCCGCTACAGCGAGCACACCGGGCGCCCGGCCGAAGGCGCCGAGCAGGTGGTCGACGCCGCCCGGCACGGTGACGAAGCCGCGATCTCCGTGGTCAACGACGCGCTCGAGGGGCTCGGCCACGGCATCAAGACCCTGGTCACCTTGCTCGCGCCGGAAGTCGTCGTCCTCGGCGGCGGCCTGTTCACCGCGGGCGACTACGTCCTCGAGCCGGTGCGGGCGTGGCTGGCGGCGAACCTGCAGTTCCAGCGGATGCCCGAACTGCGGATCGCGCAGCTCGGCGACGAGGCCGGCAGGCTGGGCGCGGCGCTGCTGGCGCTCGACCGGCTCAAGCCTTGACCACCCGCACGCCTTCCTCCTCGAAGGCGTGCACTCGCGCGGGGTCCGCGCGGCCGTCGGTGACGAGCACGTCGACATCGGTGGTCGCGCAGATCTTCGCGAAGGCGTGACCGCCGAGTTTCCCGCTGTCGGCGAGCACGACGACCTGACGGGCACGGGCCGCCATCAGCCGGTTCGTGCTCGCGTCACCTTCGTGGTGCGCCTGCGCGCCGTGCACCGGATCGAAGGCGTCCACCCCGAGGAACACCAGATCCAGCGAGATCTGGTCGAGGAACAGCTGTGACAGCGGCCCGGACAGGTCGAACGACTGTTGTCGCGCGACCCCGCCGGTCACCACGATCTTGATATTGGGCCGCACGGCGAGTTCGTGGGCGATGTTGAGCGCGTTCGTCACCACGGTGAGCGCCGGTCCGCCGGTCGCCTCGCCCATATCCGGCCGGGTCGCGAGCGCGCGGCCCACTTCGGTGGCCGCCGTGCCGCCGTTGAGCCCGACCACCATTCCGGGGTCGACCATTTTGGCCGCGGCGGCGGAAATCCGTTGCTGTTCCGGCGCGTTGCGGGCCGCCTTGTGCCGCAACGGAAGGTCGTAGGCCACGTTGCTCGCGACGGCACCGCCGCGCGTGCGGACCACGAGATTCCGGCCCGCCAGGTGATCGAGATCCCGGCGGATCGTCGCGGGTGAGACACCGAGTTCGCCCGCCGAAACCTCGACGTCGACTTTTTCCCGCACGCCCACCATGTCCAATAAAGCCGTCAGCCGTTCATGGCGATTCATCTCCAGCTCCCTCCCCGAAGCGCGATGTCGCTTACCGCACCGGACAAAGTACTACGCGTCGCGATACGGGCGGAGGGAAGCAGCAGGTTTGGGACATCGGGAAGAAAAAGGCGCCGGCCACCCCCAGTGTGACCGGCGCCCGTCTTTACGCCCGTTCCGGTGACGCCGGGCGGATAATCCGCCATCCGATCACCGGAACCGGCCGCAGTACGTGAAGGATCAGCCCTTTCCGTCGAGCCCCCGCAAGAAGGCGAGTGACGGCATGAAGAAGTAGTCGCCGCCCTTCAAGGTCACCGCCTGCGGGATCGGATCCGCGGTCACCGTTCGCGTGCCCGCCCATTCCGTGGTGTAGACGGATTCCGGGCGCGGGCCCTGGCCGATCACCGGATCGAGCCCCGGCGGCTTGACCCCGTCGGCCGGGACCGGGAACCCGGGGTTGTTCGACCAGTTCGCCTGGGTGAACTCGAACTGGTCGCCCAGCGCCGAATTGAACGCCATGAACAACAGGCCGACCCCGCCGCTCGGCCGGGCCGAAGGCGGCAGGTCGGCGTTCGGGTCGTCGGCCCGTTCGCCGTACGGCACGCCTCGCCGCGCCATCAGGTGCAGACGCTCCTGCGGTGGCTCTTCCGCGCCGCCGCTGCCCCGCGGATTCGTCTTGCGGATATGGGCCTGGAAGGGGCATTTGGCGCCGGCGACGTCGTTTCCGTAGTCGAAGTTGTTCGGTACCGGACTTTCCGCGCCTTCTTCCCGTTGCGCGGTCAGCGGCGTGCCGTCCTCGAACCGGCCGACGATCATCGCCCCCGCGCGTTCCCGGTCTTCGCCGACGAGACCCAGCTGATCCGCCAGTGCCTCTTCCGACTGCTTGAACCGCCGCACGTTCTGTTCCAGTTTGCGGAAAACGAAGTAGCTGCCGAAATGCACTTCGGGATCGGGAGCCGCGTGATCCGGGACGAGCACCTGGTTCAGTGGCGCGGTCGGATTCCAGACGTTGATCCCGTCCGATTCCGTCTTTTCCGCTTGGATGTCCTCGATCAGGAAGAGCGGCTGGCTCCGGCCGTCGACGTAACCGAAATGTTCGATACCGTCGCCGTTGACGTTCACGCGGCCGAATCCGGTTTCCTCGGCGACCACGGAAATCGTCGGCGGAATCAGCGTCAGAACCTCGTTCCGGCGTGCGGTCATCGCCGCGTCCGCGCCGTCACCGATGATGACCACGGCGTGGATTTCGTCGTGGTACCCACTGTCGAATGTGGAGCGTGGCGGGTCGTTCAGCTTCTCGCGGATCTCTTGCGCGCGCATGCCCACAAGGAAGGATTCGTCTTGTGGTCCCTCGATTTTCAGGAACCGGTAGCCTGCCGACGTCAGCCCCGTGCCGACGTAGGGCGTCCCCTTCACCCCTTCGGTCTTGAAGCGCTCGACCTCGGTCAAGTGGGTCTTCGCGGACTTCATCAGCGGGACGATCGACGCGAGGAACTTCTTCGCGCTGGCGGCCTCCGAAAACCGGAGGAAAAGCGCGGAAAAATGGTCGCGAGCGTGTGCTTTGAGGATGTTCGGCTGTAGTTCTTCGAGCATTTTCGCGGCGTCTCCGCTCGCGGTCTTCCATTCCAACGGCATGCTCAGGTCGACGGACATAGCAAGGAACCCCCTCCTCGGAAACCCCGTCCGGCGGCCAGGCCGATGGTGCCGGTCTTCGTCGCCGTGCGGGTCTTACCCCTTGATACAACCGATACCGAAACCTCGCCGTCCTCACCCGCAAGTACCCTCTTTCGGCGGTTTTATCACCCGAAAGAACCAAAGCGATCGTCACGCCCCGCAATTCGTCACCTACTTGCGAGAGTCGCACGCGTCGGCCAAGTACATGAAGGCCCCCTTCCTTGCGTCAGGCGCAAGGAAGGGGGCCTTCATGTACTGAACAGCCGCCTAGGTGAGAGGCCGGTCGGTCGGCGCGATCGGGGCGGGCAGGACGTCCCGCCCGGTGAGGAACGCGTCCACCCCGGCCGCGGCGGAGCGGCCTTCGGCGATCGCCCACACGATGAGCGACTGGCCGCGGCCCATGTCGCCCGCCACGAACACGTTGTCGACGCTGGTCTTGAACGCCTTGTCGCGGGCGACGTTGCCGCGCTGGTCCAGTTCGACGTCGAGCGACTCCAGCAGGCCTTCCCGCTCCGGGCCGACGAAGCCCATCGCGAGCAGCACCAGTTGCGCGGGCAGTTCGCGTTCCGTTCCGGGAACCGGGACGAACTTGCCGCCCTCGTTGCGCACCTCGACCAGCTTCAGCGCGCGCACGCGCCCGTCGGCGTCGGCCAGGAACTCCTGGGTGTTGACCGAGTACAGCCGCTCGCCGCCTTCTTCGTGCGCGGACGAGACGCGGTAGATCATCGGGTACGTCGGCCACGGATGCGCGTCGGACCGCGAAAGCGGCGGCTTCGGCATGATCTCCAGCTGCGTCACCGACTTCGCGCCCTGGCGGTGCGAGGTGCCGACGCAGTCCGCGCCGGTGTCGCCGCC
Organism: Amycolatopsis sp. lyj-108; assembly: GCF_046549005.1. Lineage (NCBI taxonomy): Bacteria > Bacillati > Actinomycetota > Actinomycetes > Pseudonocardiales > Pseudonocardiaceae > Amycolatopsis > Amycolatopsis sp. lyj-108. The sequence goes on from NZ_JAJPWQ010000016.1 coordinate 159,289, forward strand.
GCCGATGACCACGACGTCGAGGCCCTCGGCGCTGATCGGCGACACGTCCAGCTCGCCGGCGGCGACCCGGTTGGCGTGCGGGAGGAACTCCATCGCCTGGTGGATGCCGTTGTGCTCGCGGCCGTCGATCGGCAGGTCGCGCCACGCCGTCGCGCCACCGGCCAGGACCACAGCGTCGTAGGAGGACTTGAGTTCCTCGACGGTGAGGTCGACGCCGACGTTCACCGACGTCCGGAACTCCGTGCCTTCCGCGCGCATCTGGTCGAGGCGCCGGTCGAGGCGGTGCTTCTCCATCTTGAATTCGGGGATGCCGTAGCGCAGCAGCCCGCCGATCTTGTCGGCCCGCTCGAAGACCACGACACTGTGGCCCGCGCGCGTGAGCTGCTGCGCCGCGGCGAGTCCCGACGGGCCGGATCCGACCACCGCCACCTTCTTGCCGGTCTTGACGACCGGCGGTTCCGGCGTGACCCAGCCTTCTTCGAAGGCCCGGTCGATGATCGAGATCTCGACCCGCTTGATGGTGACGGGATCGTCGTTGATCCCGAGCACACACGCCGTCTCGCACGGCGCCGGGCAGAGGGTCCCGGTGAACTCCGGGAAATTGTTGGTCGCGTGCAGCCGCTCGGCCGCCTCACGCCAATCGTCGCGCCAGGTCAGCGTGTTCCACTCGGGGATGAGGTTCCCGAGCGGGCAGCCCTGGTGGCAGAACGGGATGCCGCAGTCCATGCAGCGTCCGGCCTGCTTCTGCAGTTTCGACGTCGCGAAGTCCTCGTACACCTCGCGCCAGTCCATCAGGCGCAGGTCGACGGGACGGCTCTTGGGCGTCTCGCGAGTGGTGGTCAGAAAGCCCTTGGGGTCAGCCATGTGCGGCCTCCATGATCGCCTCGTTCACGTCACGCCCGTCGCGCTCGGCCTCAGCCTGCGCCGCGAGCACGCGCTTGTAGTCCTTCGGCATGACCTTGCCGAACCGGTCGACGGCGGCGTCCCACTCGGCGAGCAGCGCACGCGCGACCGCGGACTCCGTTTCGTCGTAATGCTTTTCGAGCGCCTCGCGCAGGAAGTCCACATCGGACGAATCCAGCGGGTCGACGTCGACCATCTCCGGGTTGATCCGGTGCACGGGCAGGTCCAGCACGTAGGCGACGCCGCCGGACATGCCGGCCGCGAAGTTGCGGCCCACGTTGCCGAGCACGACGACACGGCCACCGGTCATGTACTCGCAACCGTGGTCGCCGACGCCCTCGACGACGGCCAGCGCGCCGGAGTTGCGCACGCAGAACCGCTCACCGACCTTGCCGCGGATGAAGATCTCGCCGCTGGTCGCGCCGTAGCCGATCACGTTGCCCGCGATGATGTGCTCTTCGGCGTTGTACCGCGCCACCTTCGGCGGCCGCACGATGAGCCGTCCACCGGAGAGACCCTTGCCGACGTAGTCGTTGCCGTCGCCGTAGAGCCGCAGCGTGATGCCCTTGGGCACGAACGCGCCGAACGACTGACCGGCGGTCCCGGTGAAGGTGACGTCGATCGTGTTGTCCGGCAGGCCTTCGCCGCCCCACCGCTTGGTGAGCTCGTGGCCGAGCATGGTGCCGACGGTCCGGTTCACGTTGCGGACCGGCAGTTCCAGCCGCACCTTGTCCCCGGAGGACAGCGCGCCCTCGGCGAGCTGGATCAGCGTGTTGTCGAGCGCCTTCTCCAGCCCGTGGTCCTGCACCGTCTGCTGGTGCCGCAGACCGGCCGGGGCCATCGCGGGCACGTGGAAGATCGGCGACAGGTCGAGCCCGGCGGCCTTCCAGTGATCGATCGCCTTGCGCTTGTCGAGCATCTCCGCGTGGCCGACGGCCTCGGCGATGGACCGGAAACCCAGCTCCGCCAGGTACTCCCGGACCTCCTGGGCGATGAACTCGAAGAAGTTCACCACGTACTCCGCCTTGCCGCTGAACTTCTCACGCAGCTTGGGGTTCTGCGTCGCGACGCCGACCGGGCAGGTGTCGAGGTGACACACCCGCATCATGATGCAGCCGGAAACCACCAGCGGCGCGGTCGCGAAACCGAACTCCTCGGCGCCGAGCAGCGCGGCGATGACGACGTCACGGCCGGTCTTGAGCTGGCCGTCGGTCTGCACGACGATCCGGTCGCGCAGCCGGTTGACCAGCAGCGTCTGCTGCGTCTCGGCGAGCCCGAGTTCCCACGGGCCGCCCGCGTGCTTGATCGACGACAGCGGGGAAGCACCCGTGCCGCCGTCGTGCCCGGAGATGAGCACGACGTCCGCGTGCGCCTTGGACACACCGGCCGCGACCGTGCCGACGCCGACCTCGGACACGAGCTTCACGTGGATGCGCGCGGCCGGGTTGGCGTTCTTGAGGTCGTGGATCAGCTGGGCGAGATCCTCGATCGAGTAGATGTCGTGGTGCGGCGGCGGCGAGATCAGCCCGACACCCGCCGTGGAGTGCCGCGTCTTCGCGATCCACGGGTACACCTTCGCGCCGGGCAGCTGGCCGCCCTCGCCGGGCTTCGCGCCCTGCGCCATCTTGATCTGGATGTCGTCGGCGTTGACCAGGTATTCGCTGGTGACGCCGAACCGGCCGCTTGCGACCTGCTTGACCGCGCTGCGGCGTTCGGGATCGTAGAGCCGGTCCGGATCCTCGCCGCCCTCACCGGTGTTCGACTTGCCGCCGAGCCGGTTCATCGCGATGGCCAGGGTTTCGTGCATCTCCGCCGAAATCGAGCCGTAGGAGATCGCGCCGGTGGCGAACCGCTTGACGATCTCGGAGACCGGCTCGACCTCTTCGATCGGCACGGCGGGCCGCTGCCCGATCTTGAAGTCGAACAGCCCGCGCAGTGTGTACAGCTTCTGCGCCTGGTCGTCGACGGCCTTCGTGTACTCCTTGAAGACCTCGTACTTCCCGGCACGGGTGGAGTGCTGCAGCTTGAACACCGTCTGCGGATTGAACAGATGCGGCTCGCCCTCGCGGCGCCACTGATAGTCCGAGCCGGTCTCCAGCTCGCGGTGGTTCGCGCGGAACCCGTCGCGCGGGAACGCCCGGCGGTGCCGCTCGGCGACTTCCAGTGCGAGCGTGTCGAAGCCGACGCCGCCGAGCCGGGAAGTGGTGCCGGTGAAGCAGTTCTGGATGACCTCGTCGCCGAGCCCGACCGCTTCGAAGATCTGCGCGCCGGTGTAGGAGGCCACTGTGGACACTCCCATTTTCGACATCGTCTTGCGGACGCCCTTGCCCAGCGCCTTGATCAGGTTCGCGGTGGCCTGTTTGGCGGTGGCACCGGGGATCAGGCCCTGGTCGGCCATCTCCTCGACGGTCGCCATCGCCAGATACGGGTTCACCGCCGCGACGCCGTAGCCGATCAGCAGCGCGATGTGGTGCACCTCGCGCGCGTCGCCCGCCTCGACGATGAGGCCGACCTGCGTGCGGGTCTTCTCGCGCACCAGGTGGTGGTGCACCGCGCCGGTGAGCAGCAGCGACGGGATACCCGCGTGGTCTTCGTCGATCCCGCGGTCGGACAGCACGATCAGCCGCGCGCCCTCGGCGATGGCCGCGGACACCTCGGCCCGGATCTCGTCGAGCCGCCGCACGAGCGCCTCGCCGCCGCCGTGGACGTCGTAGGTGCCGTGCACGGTGACCGCCTGGAACTCCGGCAGGTCGCCGTCGTCGTTGACGTGCACGAGTTTCGCGAACTCGTCGTTGTCCAGCACGGGGAAGGGCAGCACGATCCGGCGGCACGACTTCGCGTCGGCCTCCAGCAGGTTCGGCTGCGCGCCGAGCTGGGTGCCGAGCGCGGTGACGAGTTCTTCGCGGATCGCGTCCAGCGGCGGGTTGGTCACCTGGGCGAAGAGCTGGATGAAGTAGTCGAAGATCAGCCGAGGACGGCTGGACAGCGACGCGATGGGGGAGTCGTTGCCCATCGAGCCGATCGGCTCCGCGCCGGTGCGGGCCATCGGCTGGAGCAGGACGTCCAGTTCCTCTTCGGTGTAGCCGAAAGCCTGCTGACGGCGGACGAGCGCGGCGTGCGGCGGGATCTCGCGCTCACGCTCGGGAAGCCCGTCGAGCGGGAGCAGCCCGTCCTCGACCCATTCGTCGTACGGATGCTCGGTGGCGAGCCGGTCCTTGATCTCCTCGTCCTCGACGATCCGGCCGGCGGCCGTGTCCACGAGGAACATGCGGCCCGGCTCCAACCGTCCTTTCCGGACGATCGTGGACTGGTCCAGCTCCAGCACGCCGACTTCACTGGCGAGGACGACGAGGCCGTCTTCGGTGACCCAGTACCGGGCGGGGCGCAGGCCGTTGCGGTCGAGCACCGCGCCGATCTGGGTGCCGTCGGTGAAGGAGACCAGCGCGGGGCCGTCCCACGGTTCCATCAGTGTCGAGTGGAACTCGTAGAACGCGCGGCGCGCGGGGTCCATCTCCTGATGGTTCTCCCAGGCCTCCGGGATCATCATCAGCACCGCGTGCGGCAGCGGCCGCCCGCCGAGGTGGAGCAGCTCCAGCACCTCGTCGAAGGACGCCGAGTCGCTCGCGCCGCGGGTGATGATCGGGTAGATCCGCTTGAGGTCACCGGGGATCAGGTCGGATTCGAGCAGCGCCTCACGCGCGTCCATCCAGTTGCGGTTGCCGCGCAGGGTGTTGATCTCGCCGTTGTGGGCGACGTACCGGTACGGATGCGCCAGCGGCCACGACGGGAAGGTGTTGGTGGAGAAGCGGGAGTGCACCAGGCCGATGGCGCTGGTGACGCGCTCGTCGGTGAGGTCGGCGAAGAACTTCTCGACCTGCGGCTCGGTGAGCATTCCTTTGTAGACGATCGTGCGGGAGGACAGGCTCGGGAAGTAGACGTCATCCTCGACGAGCGCGTGCTCGGCGCGTTTGCGCACCACGAAGGCGGCGCGTTCCAGAGCCAAGCCCTCCAGCGCGTCCTGTCCTGCCAGGAACAGCTGGCTGAAGTGCGGCATGGTCTCGGCCGCGCCCGTCCCGACGTGGTCGGTGTCGACGGGGAGGTCGCGCCAGCCGAGTACGCGCATGCCCTCTTCGGCGGCGACGCGCTCGATGGTCGTCATCGCCCGGCCGCGGGCGTTTTCGTCCTGCGGAAGGAAAGCCGTGCCGACGGCGTACGCGCCGGGCTCGGGAAGTTCGAAGCCGACGACCTCGCGGTAGAACTCGTCGGGGACCTGGATGAGGATCCCGGCGCCGTCGCCGGTCTCCGGGTCGGCGCCGCGGGCTCCGCGATGTTCCAGGTTCCGCAGCGCGATCAGTGCTTTGGCGACGATGCCGTGATCGCGTTTACCGGAGAGGTCTGCGACGAACGCGACACCACAGGCGTCATGTTCGAACTCCGGGTCGTACAGGCCTTCGGGGGCCTTGCTGCCCTTGTTGCTGGCATGGTGGGTCACGGCTGGCCGCCTCCCAAGGCGTCGGCGCGACCGGTACCACTCCGTTCGGGTGGTTCGTGCGTGAACCAGTTAACGGAGTGGTCCGGGACCGCGATGGTCAGTCGAGAGGGAACGATCCCGCCCGCGGAAACGGGGGCAGGCCTCGTAGAGCCGCACTGCACTGGGCGGCCGATGCGCATATCGGTACTGCTGTGCACATGGGTGCCGTCTGGCCACTGTGGTGGGCGGCTGACGGGTACACGTGTTACTCCCGGGTTCGCCGGTCTTATGACGATAGTGTGAAATCGCTGTTATCGACATACGTCTCTTGGTCGGGGTGGGAAATGCCACGCGGGCGTTGACTTCAAACATCATCTGCCCACTGGCTGGAATGAGATGTCCACTGAGTGGAGCATCGGCGCTCTGACCTGCGTAAACGATCGCTCACCTAGTCCGATAGTGTGACCTGGATCGCGCGGGAGAGTGGGTTTCGCCGGTGTTGCGGTGACCCGCGGTGACCATCGGATCGCCCGAACGGCAGAGCGATCTGCCTGGTTTGAGAGGCTTGGCCGATGGCGGATCGTTATCTCACCGTGGCGGGCACCGGGGTCCACGAGATCGAAATCCGGCGGTCACGCTTCCTCTGCGCGCTCGCCCCGGTCACCTCGGAAGAGGCCGCCCGCTCGCTGATCGCGGCCCGCCGGAAGGCTGAACCGTCGGCCCGGCACCACTGTCACGCGTTCGTGTTAGGCGCCGACGGCAGGGCTCAACGTTCGAGTGACGACGGCGAGCCCGCGGGCACGGCGGGCACCCCGATGCTCGAGGTGCTCCGCCGCCGGGAGCTGACCGACACGGTCGCGGTGGTGACCCGGTACTTCGGCGGGGTGCTACTCGGCGCCGGCGGCCTGATCCGCGCGTACGGCCAGGCCGTTTCGGAGGCCGTCGACGTCATCGGCGTCCGGGAGTACCGGCGGCTGCGGCTGGTGGAGGTCGTCGTCGACTACGACCGGGCCGGACGGCTGGAGAACGACATCCGCTCGTCGCCGTACCTGCTGCACGCGACCCGGTTCGAGGACGTCGCCCACTTCGACGTCGGGCTCGCGCCGGACCAGGGCGACGCGTTCCACGCCTGGCTCGCCGACCTCACCGGCGGGGAGGCCCTCGCCGAGGAGATCGGGGAGACCTGGCTGCCCACCCCGTGATCAGACGGCGTTCACACGTGATTGAAGGCGTAACTCACGTGATTGAAGGCGTAACTCGATGATCGCCGTCTGATCACGCGAGTTACGTCTCTGATCACGCGAGTGACGGGTTTGGTCACGGGCGGCTGCGGGCTCGCCACTCTTCCAGCGTGATGGCGTACTCGACCTCACCCTCCTCCGTGCCGGGGATCGGGTTGTCGAAGTGCTCGTGACAGGTCCGGACGTGCCGCATCCCGATCTTCTCCATCACCCGCCGCGAGCCGAGGTTCACCGCCATCGTTCCCGCCCAGACCCGCTGGGCCCCCAGTTCCGTGAAACCCTTCTCCAGGAGTGCGAGCGAACCTTCGGTCGCATAGCCCTTGCCCCAGGAAGACCGGTTCAGCCGGTAGCCCAGTTCGGGGTCGTCCGTGTGATGACCGCGCAGCGGACGGAAATGGAACCACCCCAGAAAAGACCCGCTGGATTTCTCGATCGCCGCCCAGAACCCGTAACCGGGGAAACGCTCGTAGTAACCGAGAAACGCGGGAAGGTCGTGTTCTTTGATCTCCGCCCTGTCGGCGGGTTCGCCCCCATTGAGGTACCGCATGACTTCGGGGTCGTCGTAGAGCGCGAACAGGTCGTCGACGTCGGCGTCGGTGAACTGCCGCAGCAGGAGCCGCTCGGTCTCCAGAAAGACACGCATCGGCAAAGCGTGGCGCCGAGGGCGTGCCCGGGCAACCCGTTTTACGCGGCGACCCCGGGCCTGGCGAGGCCGCCCAGCGCCACCGCTCCGGCGTCGGTGAGCAGGGCGGGCACGCGCTCACCCCACCGGCCGCCCCTGGCGGGCGCCACCAGGCCGAGGTGGGCCAGGCGGTGCGCCGTGTGCTGGTCGCAGCAGGCGAGGCCGTCTACGAACAGGTCCGGCTCGCAGCTGCAGCTGATTTCGGCGTGGCCCTCGGCCACGGCTCTCAGGGTGGCCCGCTCACGATGGTTCAGTTCCGTCCGAACGTCCATGGCGTGCCTCCTTTCTGTTCCGCTCTGAACAGTGAAACCCATACCCCCGACAGTTTCCGTCTTCTCCGATGCGAAGTCTCGGATTTAGGGCGTACTTAAGGGTGGTGTGTCGCGTATTCAAGGGTGAACACCTAGGGGCTGTCACCCGGTATTCGGCGCGGAAGCGGTTCCAGCTCGGTCTTGCGCAGATGCCGGAAAATGATCGAACTGCGGAATCCGATGATCTCTTTACGCTTCGCCAAGCGATCCACCAGGAATGCGTGGAGCTGATCGACGTCCTGCGCGGCGACGTGGATCAGGAAATCATCGCTGCCCGCGGTGACGAAGACCGAAAGGACCTCCGGCAATTCCGCGACCGAACGCTGGAAGGAGTCGATCACCTCCCGGCTCAGCGGCCGCACCTGCGCCGAGACCATCGCCTGCACGCCGCGGTTGAGGCTGCGCAGGTCGATGTCGGCGTGATAGCCGCGGATGACGCCGCGCTCCCGCAGCAGCCGCGTGCGTTCCAGGCAGGTCGACGGCGCGACGCCGACCTTGCGGGCGATGTCGCGGTTCGACTGCCGCGCATCCGCCTGGAGTTCCCGGATGATCGCCGAATCAAGTTCGTCCACGCCTGCTCCTTCGCTTCTTCTGCCGAATAACGTTCGGCAGAACCCCTGCGAACCTGAGGATCAGCCTAACTTCGGCGCAAGTAGGTGACTAATTGCGTGGAAGGGGACGAAATGTCCGTACAGGAGCTGGTCGTCCGGCGGGGCCGCCGATCCGGGGTGACCACGATGGTGGCGGTGCACTCGCGCACGCTCGGCCCGGCCGTCGGCGGCTGCCGGTTCAAGGTTTATCCGCGCATCGAAGACGCGATCGGCGACGTCCTGCGGCTGTCCGCGGCGATGACGCGCAAATGCGCTGTCGCGGGCCTGGACTTCGGCGGCGGTAAGAGCGTCGTCGCCCTCAATGCCGTGCCGACCGCCGAGCAGCGGCGCGAGATCCTGCTCGACCACGCCGACCTCATCGAGTCACTCGACGGTGCGTATCTTGCCGGCCCGGACGTCGGCACCGGCCCGGAGGACATGCTGGTGCTGCGTGAACGGACCCCGCACGTGTTCTGCCTCCCCGAGGAGCACGGCGGCACCGGTTCGTCGAGCGGGCCGACCGCCGTCGGGGTGCTCGCCGCGCTGCGGGCGGGCGCGCGGGCGGTCTTCGGCGACGACGACATGAAAGGCCGCCGGGTGGTCATCAGCGGCTACGGCTCGGTCGGCGCCCACCTCGCGGCCGACCTGGTCGAGCAGGGCGCGAAGGTCACCGTGTCCGATGTGGACGAACGGCGCCTAGCCGCCGCCGAGGAGCAGGGCCTGAGCGTCGCCCGGCCGGAGGAGGTGCTCGGCATCGAGGCCGACGTCCTGATCCCGGCCGCGGTCGGCGGCGTCTTCGGCCCCGGAACCGAGGTCGCCGCGCCGCTCGTCGTCGGCCCTGCCAACAACCAGCTCACCGACGACACGATGGCGGAAGATCTCGCCGCCAAGGGGGTCTTGTGGATCCCGGATTTCGTCGCGAGCGCCGGGGGAGTCGTCTACACGCTCGGCCGCGAGGCCGAAAGCCTCACCCACGCCGAAGCACTCGCCCGCGTCGAAACCCTGGAGGAAACGACGCGAAGGATCCTCGACGCCGCTTCGGCCAACGGCACCACACCGTTGGCCGAAGCGGACGCACTCGCCGAAGCCCGCCTCACTTCTGGTGCGGGGCCACGTACTCCTTCGCCTCGGGAGCCTCGAACAGCGGCTTGACGTAGCGGACCCCGCCCTCGGCCGACGCGTCCGGTGTCGCCGCGTACACCTGGCGCGTCGCCGGGGTGCCCGCCTTCGAGAAGTCCAGTGCCGCCACCAGGTCGCCGGTGCTCGCCGACGTCGTCTGCTTCAGCGCCGTGGCGATACCCTCCCGGGTGAGGTCCTTGTTCTCGCAGGCCTTCTTGAGCACCGTGCCCCACACCTCGCCGACCGCGTAGCCGTAGGGGATCCCGCCGTTCGGGGTCTCCTTGTACGCCGCCTTGTACTTCGTCGCGACGTCCTTGGCCTTGGGGATGTCGGCGGAGAACGGGACGCTGCTGGCGACGATCGTCAGCTTGTCCAGCGCGTTCGCCGCCGGGCTCTTCAACAGCACGGGGTCGAACACCGGGTTGTTGCCGAGCACGGGGACGTTCAGCCCGAGTGCCTTGTTCGCCGCGAGCGCGGAACCGGTCTGCGCCGGGGTGGTGGTGAGGACGATGGATTTCACCCCGGAGCCCTTGAGCCCGGTGATGATGTTGGTGAGGTCGTTGTCGGTCGAGGTCACCTTGACCTCTTTGACCGTCAGATTGTGCTTCTTGGCGTAGAACTGCGAGCCGCGCAGGCCGTTCTTGCCGTACTCGCCGTCGATGTAGACGTGCCCGATCGTGTCGCCGTCCTTCACCAGGCCCTGTTCCTGGAAGTAGGAAAGGCCGTCGATGATCTCCAGGTCGTAAGTCGTCCCGACGATCATCACGTACGGATTGTCGAGCAGTTCCGAAGACCACGACGCGGGCGCGGCGACGGTCTTGTCCGACGCGATGTTCTGCTTCAACGCGGCCACCACCGGCGAGCCGAGCAGCTGCACGAAGCCGAGCACCTTCGGCTCGATCTGCGGATACAGCGTCTTCGCCGTGTCCGCCTTGTAGCCGTGGTCGACGGTCTCGAGTTTGACCTGACGGCCGCACGCCCCGCCCGCGGTGTTGAAGTCCTTGGCCCACAACTCGTTGCCCTGCGTGATGCCGAGCCCGAGGTTCTTGAACACCCCGGTCTTGTCGGTCATCACACCGAGGGTGATCTCCGAGGCCGTCACCCCTTTGTCGGTCTTGACGCCCGAACCGTCCGCCCCCGAGGACCCCGAGTCGCCCGCTTTCGTGCTGCACGCCGAGAGGGCGAGGACCGCCGCCAGCGCGACGGCCGGATATGTGCGCTTCATTTGTCTTGCTCCTCCGGGAGACGATGTTTCTTGGCGGGGGTGATCCGTCGGCCGATCGCGGCGAGCCCACCCGGTTCGAAGAGCACCACGAGGATGATCGCGGCACCGTAGACGAACGAGCTGACCAGGATCGGGGTCAAGGCGCCGTCCCCGGTTCCGGAGAACCAGCCGAGATCGGCGGAATACAGCGAAAGCACCTGCGGCAGCCCGTTGACGATCAGCGCGCCGATCAGCGCGCCCGGTACCGAGCCGAGTCCCCCGATGATCACCATGGCCAGGAAGGCGATGGAGATGTTGATGCCGTACGTACCGAATTCGCTCTCGTCGGGTTTGAGGATGTCGAACCACAGCACGGTCATCGCGCCGGCGAGCCCCGCGTACGCCGAGGAGACCGCGAACGCGCCCGCCTTGGCCCGCGTGACGCTGACGCCCATCACGGACGCGGCGGCTTCGTTGTCCCGCACCGCCCGCCACGACCGGCCGACCCGGCTGCGCACCGCCGCCTTGGCGACCACGAACGCGAGCACGGTCAGCAGCAGGAACAGGTACCAGAGCCGTTCCGCCTGCCGGATCGGCACGCCCATCAGTTCGATCTCCGGGCCGCCGTTGGTGAACGGGAAACCGAAGAGCGAGAACGGTTCGGGGGTGCGCCCGGTCGACGTCCCGCCGGTCAGCGTTTCGGCCGACTGTCCGAAGTAGAGCCCGAGGAACACGAGCGACAGTGACGCGACACCGAGGTAGATCCCGCGCAGCCGTCCGGAAACCGGCGCGAACGCCAGCCCCAGCAGAGCGGTGATGACCACCGCGCCGACCAGCGACAGAGCGGGATCGAGGCCGAGGCCGAACACGCGCTCGTCGTCGGCCGGTCCGGAAAGGACGGTGTACCCGGTCGCGCCCGCCAGCAGGAAGAACGCGTGTGCCAGCGACAACTGCCCGGCCTGCCCGACCAGCAGGGTGAGCCCGATCGCGCCGACGCCGCCGATCATCATGTACTGCCCGGCCTTCAGCCAGGCGGCGTCGAGGTACAGCGGGATCGCCAGCAGGACGACGAGCAGCGCGACCCAGGCCAGCGCCTTGAGCAGCCGCCTCCGATCGCGTTTCGCGGGCCGTTCGGGCGGAGCCGCGGCAGGGGTTTTCACAGCGGTGTCAGACACGTGTGCTCTCCCTCGTCCCGAACAACCCCGACGGCCGCACCACCAGCACCACGAGCATCACCAGGAAGACCGCGCTCTTGGAGAAATCGAACGACACGTACTGCGCCGAAAGCGCCTCGACCAGCCCGACGACCAGGCCACCCACCACCGCGCCCGCCGTCGAGTCGAGCCCGCCGAGGATGGCCGCGGGGAACGCCGCGAGCGCGATGGAGTGCGTGCCGCGGGACAGTCCCGCGCCGGAGAAGTCCTGCGTGGCGATGAAGAGCACCGCGACCCCGGCGAGCACCCCGGCGACCACCCACGCCGTCGCCGTCACCCGGGAACTGCGGATCCCCATCAGCGCGGCGGCTTCGCGGTTCTCGGCCTGGGCCCGCATCGCGACACCCCAGTTCGAGTACTTGAAGGCCAAGGTGAACGCGGTGATCAGCACGGCGGCGACCACCAGCGCCACCAGATGCGTGCGGAACAGGGTGATCCCGCCGATCTGGAACGGCTGCGCGTCCCAGGCGTCGCCGAGGAACGGCAGCGTGACACCGAGGCGCCGCACGATCTCCTCGGTGACGATCACATCGACGCCGATGGTCAGCAACGCCAGGCTGTTCGCGTCCGCGTGCCGCGAGCGGGACAGCAGGAACCGTTCCAGCAGGAGGGCCAGCAGACCGGCGGAGACGATGCCGACCAGTGAAGCACCCGCCCAGCCGAGCGATTCGCGGGTCACGACGACCAGGTAGCCGCCGAAGAGCACGAGCGAGCCGTGCGCGAAGTTGACCACCTCGGTGGCCTTGAAGATGATCACGAAACCCAGCGCCAGCAACGCGAACACCGCGCCCTTGCCGAGTCCGTTCACCACGAGTTGCAGGAAAGTGTTCACGCCGAGGCCTCCGTGCCGAGATATGCCCTGATCACGTCCGGATCCGACTGGACCTCGGCCGGGGTGCCGTCGGCGATGCGCCTGCCGAAGTCCAGGACGGTGACCCGGTCCGCGATGCCCATCACCAGCCCCATGTCGTGTTCCACCAGCAGGATCGAGATGCCGAGTTCGTCACGGACGTCGCGGATCGTCCCGGCCAGTTCGGCGGTCTCGGTCGCGTTCATACCCGCGGCCGGTTCGTCGAGCAGGAGCAGGACCGGTTCGACGGCGAGCGCGCGGGCGAGGTCGACGCGTTTCACCGCGCCGTAGGGCAGCGCCCCGACCGGGAGGTCCACCAGTGCACCGATGCCGAGGAAGTCGCAGATCTCCCGCGCCCGCGCGGAATGCCGTCGTTCGGCGCGGACCGTCCACGGCAGCCGGAGCCCGCAGGCGAGGAAGCCGCCCTTGGTCAGCGCGTGCCGTCCGAGCATGACGTTGTCGAGCACGGTGGAGCCGGGGGAGAGGGCGGCGTTCTGGAACGACCGGCCGACCCCGAGGCCGGCGAGCCGGTGCGGCGGGAGTCCGGAAAGGACGGTGTCGCCGAGCCGGACGCTGCCGCTGTTCGCCCGGTAGAGCCCGCTGATCACGTTGAAACAGCTGGACTTCCCGGCGCCGTTCGGGCCGATGAGCGCGTGCAGCGAACCGGACCCGACGGTGAACGAGACGTCGTCCAGCGCGGTGATCCCGCCGAAACGCAGGGTCACGTTCTCGACGTGCAACTCGGGCGGTGTCATCCTGCCCACCTCGTCAGGCTCCGGCCCGCGCGCTGCTTGCGGGCGTCTGCGGCTTCGGCCTCGGCGGTGGCCTGCGATTCGGCGTGGCCGCCGAGGTAGAGCCGCTGGACCTCCTCGCTCGCCGCGAGCTCGGCCGTCGTCCCGGCCAGCGCGACCCGGCCTACTTCCAGGACGATCGCGTGATCGGCGACGCGCAACGCCATCACGGCGTTCTGCTCGACCAGCACCACGGCGGTGCCCTGGTCGTGGATCTCGCGGATGATGTCGCCGATCTGCTCGACGATCTTCGGCGCGAGACCGAGCGAAGGTTCGTCGAGCAGCAGTAGCCGCGGGCCGGACATCAGCGCGCGGCCGATCGCGAGCATCTGCTGCTCACCGCCGGAAAGCAGGCCCGCGCGTTGTTTGGCCCGCTCGGACAGGACCGGGAAGAGCTCGTCGACACGTTTCCTCGCGGCGGCGCGCTGTTCCGGGGAACGGGCGCCGATCCCGCCCGCGCGCAGGTTCTCCTCGACCGTCATCCGCGCGAACACCTGACGGCCTTCGGGGACGCCGACCACGCCGAGACCGACGATGCGGGCAGGGTCGAGTTTGGACAGTGGTTTGCCGTCGTAGCGCACCTCGCCCGCGGAAACCGAGCCCCGGTGCATACGCAGCGTGCCCGACACGGTGCGGAGCAGCGTCGACTTCCCGGCCCCGTTGCTGCCGAGCACTGCAAGCACTCCATCGGGCGAAACGTCGAGGTCGACCCCGTGCAGTGCGGCCACCGATCGGCCGTACCGCACCTGAAGATCACGGACACTGAGCAAGCCGCCTCCTCCGTTCGTGTGACACGAGTCACGATCGGTGGCGGTCATCCTGCGTGGGCACCCTCCGTTGCGTTACCCCCACGTGGAGACCCACCCGGCTACAAAACGGACACGACGCAACTCGGCACCTGGTTGCGATACTTGCGCGCGCAACCCCCGCAATTCGTCACCTACTTGCGGTGGTTCGACGTCGCACTATCGCAAGTAGGTGACGAATTGCGGGGGTCAGAGGAGGCCGGCTTCGGAAGCCTTGCCGATGGCCTCGACGCGGTTCCGGGCGCCGAGTTTGTGCAAAGCGGACTGCAGGTACGTCTTCACCGTGTTCCGCGCCAGGCCGGTCGATTCCGCGATCTCCGGATTCGTCTGTCCCTGCGCGGCCAGCCTCAGGACCTCGTACTCGCGCCGCGTCAGGCCGCTGCGGGCCAGCGCGTCCGACCGCTGGCCGTCGTCGGGGAAGATGCGCGGATCGACGACGCGTTCGCCCTTGAGCACCTGCCGCAACGCCGCCACCAGATCCGTCCCGGCGACGTCCTTGAGCAGGCAGCCGTGCGCCCCGGAGTCCAGCGCGGCCCGGACACCCTGATGGTCGCCGTGCGCGGTGAACACCACGATCCGCCCCGCCGGGTGCACGCGCCGGAGTTCGGCGATGACCTCGGGCGCGAGCATGTCCGGCAGCCGCAGGTCGAGCAGGATCAGCGCCGGCTTCAGCTCACCCGCCCGCCGTACCGCGGACCGGCCGGTCTCGGCCGAACCGACGACGGTCATCGCCGGGTCGTAGCGCAGCAGCAGGCTCACCCCGTCGCGGACCACCGGATGGTCGTCCACGACGAGCACCGTCACCGGCGACGACACGGTTCCGGAACCCATGCGCGCAGCGTGCACCCGTCGTCCTCGTCGCGGACCAGGCTGACCCGGCCGCCGAGCCGCGCGGCGCGTTCGGCCAGCGCGCGCAGCCCCATCCCGGTGCCGGGTTCGGGTTCCTCGGCCTCTTCGGCGCGATGACCGGTCCCGTCGTCGGCGACGACCACCTGCACGCCGTCGTCGCTGGGCAGCAGGCTGACCACGACGGACAGCGCGTCGGCGTGTTTCTCCACGTTGAGCAGGCCCTCCCGGACGGCAGCCACCAGCAGGCCGGCGCGTTCGGCGTCGAGCCGTGGCACCGGGGCGAGCTGGACGAACCGCGCCGGGACGCCGCAGCGGGCCTGGAACGAGCGGCAGTGCTCGGCCAGTTCCACCGGCAGCGCGCGTTCCGGGCTCGACTCCGACAACGCCAGCAGCGACTCGCGCAGTGCCCTCGACGCGGCCGAGACGTCGCCTTCCAGCCGCCGCAGCCGCGATTCGAGCGCCGGGTTGTCGCTGATGTCCTCGTGCAGGTTCCGGACCTGGACGCCGATGGAGAACAGCAGCGCGCCGACCGAATCGTGCAGCGCGCTCTGCATCCGGAGCCGCTCGGCGGACAGCGCCGTTTCGCGGTCGGCCTCGGCGACCGACGCCAGTTTCAGCGCCCGGCCCGCCTCGGCGGCGATGTCCTCGAGCGACTTGACCGCGTCGTCGCCGAAATCGCGGCGCTCGCGCATGGCGGCGTACGCGATGGCGACGGTCTCGGTCCCGTTGACGATCGGGACGGCGATCATCGCGGCGAGGCCCTCGCCGCGCACCTGCGCGTCGAACTGGTGGGTGATGCTCGGCGAGTTGACGTAGTCGTTGACCCGGACCGGCTTGCCCAGCGCGAGCACGCGCCCGCCGATGCCCTGGCCGATCGGCACGGCGAGGTCCTGCAGTGCGTCCGTGCGGGTGCCCGACATCCAGCGGATCACCGCCTGCTCGGGTCCGGTCAGCTCGGCGACGAAGCCGGAATGGGTGCCGATCGACTCGCGGATCAGCCGCGCGGTGCCGTTGAGCGCCGCGACCCGGTCGAGGGTGGCGAGCAGCTCTTCGCGCTCGCGAAGAAGCCCGCCGAGCACCGCGCTGTGCTCGGCGGCGAGGTCTCCAGCGGCGTGCCGTCTCGCCGTCACGCGCTCACGATCGCATATCGGACGTGGTTTCCGACACACCCGTCCGGAGAGGTTCACCGATGCGTTCTCGTCCGCGGTTGTCTTGAATGGACCCGTGGAGATCCTGGCGGACGCCGCGACACTGGCGCTGTACACGACCGATGCCTCCAACTACCGGCACGTGCCGAAGGGTGTGGTGCTGCCGAGGAGCGTCGACGAGGTGATCGCGGCCGTCGCCGCCTGCCGTGCGGCCGGGCTGCCGGTGATCGCCCGCGGCGGCGGCACCAGCGTCGCGGGCAACTCGTGCGGGCCGGGCGTCGTGATCGACACCTCGCGCCACCTCGGCGGCGTCCTCGATCTCGATCCGGGCGCGCGCTCGGCGAGGGTCGCCCCGGGAACCGTCCTCGACGACCTCCAGCGCCTCGCCGCGCCGCACGGCCTCCGGTTCGGGCCCGATCCGTCGACGCATTCGCGGTGCACGATCGGCGGGATGATCGGCAACAACGCCTGCGGCTCGCATTCGGTCGCTTATGGCCGCACGGTCGACGTCGTCCGCGAGCTGGACGTGCTGCTCTACGACGGCACCCGGCTGACCGTCGGCCCGACCTCGCCGTCCGAAGTGGACGCGCGGGCGGCCGAGCCCGGCACGGAAGGCCGGGTCTTCTCGGAGTTACGCGCACTCGTCCGGGACAACCTGGCCTTGCTGCGCACCGAACTGTCCACCTTCAGCAGGCGGGTGTCCGGGTACGGACTGGAACACCTGTTGCCGGAGAACGGTTTCGACGTCGCCAAGGCGCTCGTCGGCAGCGAAGGCACCTGCGTCACCGTGCTGGAGGCGACCGTTTCCCTCGCCGAGGTCCCGAAACGCAAGGTGCTCGCGGTACTCGGTTTCGAGTCCGACATCGCCGCTGCCGACGCCGTCCCGGCGATCCTGCCGTGGTCGCCGCTGACCGTGGAGGGCGTTGACGCGGACCTCGTCGCGCTGCTGGAACCGGGCCGCGCCGACGGGCTCCCGCCGGGCGGCGCCTGGCTGTTCGTCGAGATGGCCGACCCGGACCAGGCACGCGGGCTGATCGCCGGCCTGCGCGGCGCGTTGACCGGTTCCGCGCTGCTGGACGACGTGGCCGCGCAGAAGCGACTGTGGCGGATCCGGGAGGAAGGTGCCGGTCTCGCGACCCGGCTGGCCGGGGGTGAGGAAGCCTGGCCCGGTTGGGAGGACGCGGCCGTCCCGCCCGAGCGTTTGGGCGCCTACTTGCGGGAGTTCAAGCAACTCATGCGCGAGCACGGCCGCAAGAGCGTGGTCTACGGCCATTACGGAGAGGGCTGCCTGCACCTGCGGCTGGACTTCGACCTGCTGTCACCACAAGGGATCGCCGGATTCCGGTCGTTCCTCGAAGAGGCGGCCGACCTGGTCGCCGCGCACGGCGGCTCGCTGTCCGGGGAACACGGCGACGGCCAGGCCCGCTCGGAACTGCTCTCCCGCATGTACAGCCCCGAGATGCTCGCGCTTTTCGCGCGGTTCAAGGGGATCTTCGATCCGGCGGGCAGGATGAACCCGGGCATCCTGGTGAATCCCAGGCCGGTCGACGCCGATCTCCGCGTGCGGCGCGCGCCGCTGGAGCTCGAAGACGTCACCGCGCTCGCGTACCCGGAGGACCGGGGGAGCTTCGGGCAGGCGATGCGGCGCTGCGTCGGCGTCGGGAAATGCCGCAACACCACCGGAGCGGGCGTGATGTGCCCGAGTTACCGCGCCACACGCGAGGAGAAGCACTCGACGCGGGGCCGCGCGCATCTGCTCGCCGAGATGGTGAACGGCGAACTGATCACCGACGGTTGGCGTTCGGAGGAGGTCGCGGAGGCGCTTGACCTCTGCCTGTCCTGCAAGGGCTGTCTGTCCGATTGCCCGGTCGACGTCGACATGGCGACCTACAAGGCGGAATTCCTCCACCAGCACCACAAGGGACGGCTCCGCCCGGCGTCGCACTATTCGATGGGCTGGCTGCCGGTGTGGCTGCGCGCGGCCTCGCTGGCGCCCCGGCCGGCGAACATGATGTCGCGCAGGTTCTCCGGGCTGCTGAAGAAGTTCGGCGGGATCGCGCCGGAACGAGACCTGCCGACCTTCGCCCCGGCGCCGTTCACCCGACGCCGCGCCGATCTCAAGCGCTGGGCGACCGGCTCCCGGCCCGTGGTGCTGTGGCCCGACTCCTTCAACAACTACCTCACCCCGGATGTCCTCGACGCCGCGGCCGAGGTGCTCACCGCGGCGGGCTACGACGTCGTCCTGCCCGATCGTGGCGTCTGCTGCGGCCTCACCTGGGTGTCCACCGGACAGCTCGACGTGGCGAAGAAAGTGTTGCGCCGCACGCTTTCCGTACTCGAACCGTACCTGCGGTCGGGCTACCTGGTCGCCGGCCTGGAGCCGAGTTGCACGGCTCTGTTCCGTGGTGACCTCCCGGCTCTCGTACCCGGCGACCCGGTGGCGAAACTGCTGGCCGACCAGACCAGGACGTTCGCCGAACTCGTCGAGGACTCGCCGCTCGAATTCCGGTCACTGGACGTCGAGGCGCTCAGCCAGGTGCATTGCCATCAGCACGCCGTGCTCGGTTTCGACGCCGACGAGGCCGCGATGCGCGCCGCGGGTATCCACAATTCCACAATGGACTCCGGTTGCTGTGGACTGGCGGGCAACTTCGGCTTCGAACGCGGGCACTACGACGTTTCCGTCGCCTGCGCCGAAGACCGCATGCTGCCCGCGATCCGCGCCGCGGCCGAGGGCACCGAGGTGATCGCGGACGGGTTCAGCTGCCGGACGCAGATCGAGCAACTCGACGGACGCCGGGCGTTGCACCTGGCCGAACTGCTACGGCGTGCGCTGCCTTAGCAGTTCACGGACCGCGTCGACGCGGTCCTGTTCCCAGCCGAGCGACCCGGCGACCCGGTCCACCGCGGCCGGGTCGGCGACGGCGAGGGTAGCGAGCACGGTCACGGCGTCGTCCCGGACGGTGGCGCCGGGACTCGCCGTCATGTCGTCGGTCACGGTCGCGAAGAACCGGCTCATCCTGGCCAGCCGTGCCCCGGCCGGGGTGCCCGGGTCGAGGACGCGGGCGCCGTCGCGGGCGGTGTCCGCCCAGGTCGCGTTGGTCCGGGCACTCGCCAGCCACGCACGCAACCAGACGTCGTCGTCGATGAAGTACCGCTCACGCCTGCCCAGTGCTTCGCGCTCGACGACTTCGAGGCCTTCCAGGTACGCGACCGCCTTCGAGACCGAGGCCGGGCTGACCTGGAGCCTCCCGACCAACTCGGCGGCGGTCAGGCCACCCGAATCGGTGGTGACCAACCAGGCGAGCACCCGTGCCGCCATCCGGGGAAGCCCGGCGCGGACCATCATCGCGGCGAACCGGTCGGCGTAGTCCCGGACGGCCGCCGGATCCCGGCCGTGACTGTCCGGAAAGGAGGGTGGCTCCACCGGGGAAGCGGCTCCTCGGCGAGCACGCCAGGCGGTGGCGTGCTGGGCGTGCTCGGCGCGGTAGCCACGCCGTCCGCCGTTGCGGGCGACCTCACGGCTCACGGTCGATGTCGGCCTGTCCAGCGCTCGCGCGATCTCGGCGTACCCGAGGCCGTCGGCCAGGCCCGACGCGATGCGCCCGCGCTCTTCCGCGGTGAGTCTTGCGGCGGTCATCGCGCCAGTGTGCGTTCATCGATAGCTCAGTGCAATGAATCGCGCGAATTTCCCGATATTTCGCTGAAATGGACTTCGCTGGCGTTGACGCTGAAGGAAACGCAACCCTAGCGTCGACGTCATGACGAAGATCGACGACGTACGGGACGTACTCGACAAGGCGGTGTCCGAGGCGGGCGTGCCCGGCATCCTGGCCGAACTCCGCGAGCGGGATCAGACCTGGTCCGAGGTGCGCGAGCGCTCGGCGGAGGACCGGTTCCGCATCGGGAGCGTCACCAAGACGTTCACCGCCACGGTGGTCCTGCAGCTCGTCGCCGAGAACCGGCTCGACCTGGACGACCCGGTGGGGAAGTGGCTGCCGGGGCTGGTCGCGCGCGGCGACGAGATCCCCGTCCGGCGGCTGCTGAACCACACCAGCGGCCTGTTCAACTACACCCAGGATCAACCCGCCCTGTCCACACGCGAAACCTATACCCCCCGGCAACTCGCCGAGATCGCCATGGCTCATCCGGCCGACTTCGCGCCGGGCGCGGGGTGGGGATACTCGAACACGAACTACGTGCTGGCCGGAATGGTCGCCGAGCAGGTCACCGGAAGGGATCTTGCCGACGAGATCACCGACCGTGTCACCAGCCCGCTCGGGCTGACCGCGACCAGACTGCCGCGGGCGGGCGACGAAACCCTCGGCGAGCCGCATTCCGTTCACCACACGAAGCTGTTCTCACCCGATCCCGACGCGGAGATCCACGATGCTTCCGCGCTGGAGCCGAGCCCGTACTGGGCGGCGGGCGGAATGGTCTCCAGTGCGGGTGACCTCCTGCGGTTCTTCGAAGCGCTCCTGAGGGGGCGCCTGCTGCCGCCGGAGCAGCAGAGCGCGATGTTCACCACCACACCCACCCGGGATTGGCTGGCCGGCGCGGCCTACGGGCTCGGCGTCTCGTCGCTGACCCTGTCCGGGGGAACGGAGGTGTGGGGGATGGGTGGAGCGCTTTTCGGGTCGTGGACCTACGTCTACGGCTCCCGCGACGGCGCGTGCCTGCTGGCGGCGAATATCAACGCCGACTGGGCGACCGGGGCATGGGACGACCCTGGCGATGTCCTCACCGCGCTCCTGGAGGCCGGGTTCCGCTGAGCCGGTGGTCGCGTTCGGCGTACTTCTTCAACGTCAGCAGCTGTTTCCGCATCATGATCAGGTCGCCCCAGCCCAGCAGGAACTCCTTGAGGCGCCCGCGGAACCCCTGCGAGGTCACGACGATGCGGCACAGCATGCGGCACGACCGCTCGTCGATCGGTTCGACCGAGTACGTCGCGGCCACGGGGCCGAACAGGTTCTCCGACTTGGCGAAGGTGCGGCCGGTGAGGTGGTGTCCGCGTTCGACCTCGGTCAGCTCGAACACGATCAGCGTGTCGCCGGGCGCGAGTTCGTCGGCGCCGGGGGTGAGTGTGCCGGGACTGCGGCGCCCCAGGTTGTCGAGCAGGTCGTAGCTGTAGGGCGCGACCGAGATCTGGCAGAGCCAGCGGTAGGCGAGCGCGGCGGGCGCGTGCACGGTGACCGCGCGGTCGAAGCGGGCGACGGGGCCGTCGAGCAGGGTGTCCGCCGGCTGCGCGCGGCGGCGTTCTTCCGGGGTCGCGCCCCAGTTCGCGGGTGAGCCGAAAGACATGGCCGCCTCCGTACGGTGCCGTATGGTTTTCCGTACGGTAGCGTATGTGGCGTGAAAAGGAAGCTCGCACGTGAGGATTGGGCGGACGCGGCGCTCGAAGCGCTGTGCGAAGGCGGGGTCGCCGCGATCGCCGTCGAGCCTCTCGCGGCGAAGCTCGGGACGACGAAAGGCAGCTTCTACTGGCATTTCGCGAATCGGGACGCGCTGGTCGAGGCCGCCGTGCGCCGGTGGGTCGAGCAGGACACCGAGGCGCTGATCACGTTGCTGGACGGCATCGCGGATCCGGAACGCAGGCTGCGTGAGCTCTTCGAACTCGTCTTCGGGGGCAAGGACGACGAGCGGGCCGAGCTGGCGCTGCTCGCCCACGCCGCCGATCCGGTGATCGGTCCGCTGCTCGCCGACGTCACCGCGCGGCGCGTCGACTTCATCGTCCGCTGCTTCCTGGAGATGGACTGTCCGGAAACCGAGGCCCGGCATCGGGGTCTGCTGGCGTACACGGCTTTCATCGGCTTGATCCAGGCTCAGCGGGCGAGCGGCGGGACGCTGCTGTCCGCGACCGAGCGGCCGGGTTATCTGGAGTTCCTGCGCGGGATTATCACCGCGTGAGGCCGGTGACGTGGGCTACCACCAAGCGCGGCTGAGGCTCTCCAGCGTCGGTTCTTCCGACGCCGGAAGAACCTTGAAGTACCAGGTGAAATTGCTGTAGACGTGCAAAAGCGCATACGCCAGGCAACGCCGAGAGAACTGCTCGTCCGGCTCGGCGCGGTATCCGGCCAGCAGCCGTCGCAGGAAGTCCTTGTCCCCGCCGGAAACGAACAGGCCGACGGCGACGAAGTCGTACTCGGCCGCACCTCGCATCGCCGGTTCGAAGTCGAAGAGCCCGGTCAGCCGCGGACGTCCGCCGTCGTGGACGACCATGAGGTGGTCGCGCATGAACTCGGTGTGCAGCGGGACGACGGGCGGTGTGCCGAGGTCGACGGAGTCGAGGAACGCCGGGATCTGTGCGATCCAGCTTTCGTCGAGGCCGGTCCGGCGGTGATGTTCGACGACCTTTTCACGCTGCCCGGCGACGAACGTGGCCCAGTCCGCCGGATCCAGGACGTCGAGACGCGGGTCGTGCAGCGAATGCAGGGCGGCGAGCGCCTCGCCGAGTTCGGGAGCGAGCCGCTGTTTGTCCTCTGTGGACAGTTTCGGCCAGGCGTCCTTCAACGTCTCGCCGCGCAGGCGCTCCATGAGCACGTAGCCCCAGCCGTCCCGCTCGCCGACGTCGTGCACGGCGGGGGTCGGGATCGGGAGTTTCCCGTGCAGGACCTCGAGCATCGTCCGCTCGGTGGGGAGTTCGTCGAGGTGCACCGGCGGGAACAGCTTGAGCACCAGATCGTCGCCGACGGCGTAGACCGGCAGCGAGCCCTCGGTGAACGGGACGACTTCGCCGAGACCGAGCGAATCGGTCAGCGAGGTCACCGCCGGAAGCAGGTCTTGCCTGGTCAGCGAGTCGAACTCGGCTTCGGTGCCGGCGGGTGGGAACGAGATCACGGAGCCGACCGTAAAGCAGTGGAGCGCGGGCGGCGACGTATTTAACCGCTGCGCTCCAGGAGCGTCCGTGCCGCGCCGAGCACCAGGCGGCAGACATCGTCGGGATCCGCGCTGGCCAGCGGCTCCTTGCCGGTGATGTCGCGGACCAGGCCGATCCCGAGTAGCCAGGCGAGGATGAGATCGGCCCGCAGGTCCGCGTCGTCGGCGTCGGTCAGTGTGGCGAGCACCTGCGCGTACTCCTCGCCGAGCTGCCGCCGGACCGCGGCCGCGGCGCTGTCGTGGCCGGTCGAGCGCAGATAGGCGTCGAGTGTGCGGTCGCGTCCGGTGTCGGCCTTCAGCATGCTGCGCAACGCCGTCCCGAGCAGTTCGTCCGGTGGCGTGGTGGCGAGCTGCTCGCGCCCGCCGCGTGCCAGGACTTCTTCGAAGAGGGCGTCTTTCGAGCCGAAGTAGCGGAACAGCAGCGCCTGGTTGGCCCCGGCGCGTTTCGCGATGTCCCGCACGGTCGTCCGGTCGAAGCCGCGCTCGGCGAAGAGCGCCGCCGCCGCGTCGAGCAGGGAGGCTCGGGTCGCGGCCGCGTCGCGCTTGCGGACCTGCGGTTCTTCCGTCATCGGGCAAAGGCTAGCCGGACGTCGCACGGTAGGCGCATTGACGCTCACCGTGGTCGTGGTTAGCGTTGTAAGCAGTTGCTTACAAACCGCCGAGCCGGGGGGTTTCCGGACAAAATGACCACCACCGACACCGAATTCACCGCCTATCCCTTCAACGAAGACGCCGGTCTTGAGCTCAACGAGGCGTACGCGGCGGCCCGCGCCACCAAGGGCATGCTCCGCGTCCGGCTCCCGCACGGTGAGCCGGCCTGGCTCGCCACCCGATATGCCGACGCGCGCTTCGTACTGGGCGACAAGCGGTTCTCGCGGGCGATGGCCGCGGAGAAGGACGAACCGCGGATGGCACCGGGCAGGCGCCCGGGCGGGATCCTGAGCATGGACCCGCCCGATCACACCCGGCTGCGCACGCTGGTCGCGAAGGCGTTCACCATGCGCCGCGTCGAACTGCTGCGACCGCGCGTCGCCGAGCTGGCGGCAGGGCTGATCGAGGACATGAAGGCCAAGGGACAGCCCGCAGACCTGGTCGAGGACTACGCGCTGCCGATCCCGGTCGCGGTGATCTGCGAACTGCTCGGCGTCCCCGTCGAGGACCGGCCGAAGTTCCGCGTGTGGAGCGACGCCGCGCTGTCGACCAGCCCGCTGACCACCGAAGAGATGATGGCCAACCAGGACGAGCTGCGGGCGTACATGCACGTGCTCGTCGAACAGCACCGCGCCCAGCCGCAGGACGACCTGATGACCGCGCTGATCGAAGCGCGCGACGTCCGCGACAGGCTGAGCGAGCTGGAACTGGTCGACATGTGCATCGGCATCCTGATCGCCGGGCACGAGACCACCGCCAGCCAGATCCCCAACTTCGTCTACGCCCTGCTCGAACAGCCGGACCAGCTCGCCCGCCTCCGCGCGGACCTCGACCTGATCCCGGCCGCGGTCGAGGAACTGCTGCGGTTCATCCCGCTGGGTGCCGGAGCCGGATTCGCCCGCTACGCCACCGAAGACATCCACGTGGGTGACGTGCTGGTGAAGGAGGGCGAGCCGGTGATGGTCGCCATCGGTGCCGCCAACCGGGACGCGCTCCAGTTCACCTCGGCCGAAACCCTCGAATTCGGCAGGGAGAGCAATCCCCACCTCGGTTTCGGGCACGGCGTGCACCACTGTCTCGGTGCCCCGCTGGCCAGGCTGGAACTGCAGGAGGCCATGCGGGCATTGTTGCGGGATCTCCCCGGGCTGCACCTCGACGGCGATATCGTGTGGAAGACACAGATGCTGGTGCGGGGGCCCCGTTCCATGCCGATCGGATGGTGAGCATGAGCTGGAAAGTCGACGTCGATGGCGACACGTGCATCGGCTCGGGGATGTGTGCCGCGCTGAAGCCGGAGGTCTTCGAACTCGAAGGCGCCACGGCGACGGTGGTCAAGGGGGAGGTGGATCCGGACGAGACGGTGCTGGACGCGGCGGATTCGTGTCCCGCGATGGCCATCGAGGTGACGGAAAAGGGCGAGGTGATCGGGCCGCGGCCCTGATGACCGCTCGTTAATGCGTGGCGGTCGTCGGTGAAGAGGCGTAGGACGACAGGGTGAGCGACGACGGCTTGACCCTCCGCACCTTGACCACCGACGACCTGCCCGCACTTTCGGACATGCTCGCGCGAGCGTTCCTCTCCGACCCCTCGGAGGGGTTCCGGCACCGCGAGGGGCTGGTGTTCGAACCCGACCGTTCGCACGGCGTCTTCGACGGAGACGAGCTGATCGGGATGGGGGAGATCCTCAGCCGGAAGATCACCGTCCCCGGGGCCGGCCCGACGCCGTTCGCGGGGATCACGTCGGTCGGCGTCGCTCCGGGACATCGGCGGCGGGGCGCGCTCACCCGCGTCATGCGAGCGCAGCTGCACGGCCTGCACGACGACGGTGCTGAGCCGATCGCCGCGCTGTGGGCGTCCGAATCGGTCATCTACCCCCGCTTCGGGTACGGCCTCGCGGCGCAGTTCTACCGCGCGAAGATCCGGGCGAAGGCGGCGTACCGGCCCGGTGTCGAACTGGAAGCCGAACGCGTGCGCGAAGTCGGGCGTGAGCAGGCGATCCCGCTGATCAAAGCGATCTACGACAAGGAAGCGCCACAGCGGGTCGGCGCGCTGGACCGGCCGGGCGCGACGTGGGAGTTCAACCTCGACGATCCGGAGGGGCGGCGCAACGGCGCGACCGCGTTGAAGTTCGCCGTCCTGCCGGACGGTTACGCGATCTACCGGGTGAAGAGCGACTGGCACGAAGAAGGCCCGCGAGGGACGTTGATCGTGCAGGAACTGGTCGCGACCACGCCCGAGGCGTACGCGACGTTGTACCGCTTCCTGCTCGACTACGACCTGGTCGGCACGGTGGAGACCTTCGCGGCGCTCGACGAACCGCTCATCCACCTCCTCGCCGATCCCCGCAAGATCAGCCGATCCGGCGGTGACTCCCTGTGGGTCCGGCTCGTCGACGTCGATCGCGCGCTGAAGACGCGCCGCTACGGCGTTCCGGTGGATCTGGTGTTCGGCGTGCGCGACGCCTTCTGCCCGTGGAACACCGGGAACTGGCGGCTCGTCACCGACGAAGGCGGGAACGCCGAGGTGACCAGGGTGGAGGACGCGCCGGACCTCGAACTGGACGTGATCGACCTCGGCGCGATCTTCCTCGGCGGCACCCGGCCGAGCACGCTGGCCGCGGCCGGGCGGATCAAGGAGCGGACCGCCGGCGCGGTTTCGCGGGCGACGGCGGCCTTCGCCTCCGACCGCGAGCCGTCCTGTCTCGAATCGTTCTAGGCCGCATTACCTGGCGGGTAATCGACTTCGCACGGTCTCCCTTGCCAGGGTGAACAGGTGCGAATAATCAAGAGATTCCTTGGTGTGGCGGCGGTTCTGGTCAGTGCGACGGTGATGGGAAGCGGGCCGGCGGTGGCGGAGACAAACGAGGGTTGCCCGATTTTGGAGCAGTTGGGCGACCGGGTCGAAGGCGAGGTGTCCCCGAGTGCCTGTGCCTTCATCACGAAACAGACCGAGTTCGGGGCGATGCGTTCGGACACGCCCGAAGCGCGGGAAGCCCGCGTTCGGTTGTACGGCACCGTTTTCGCCGCGGACGGGACGCTCGCCGAATCGGGCAGCGCCGCGCCGGTGCGTGGCAGGGCCGACATCGAGAACAACCTTCGGACCCTGCTGGGAGCCTTCCCGACCTTCCGGTTCACCCCGGTGAAGATCGTGGTGAACGGCGACGCCGTTTTCTACGAGGCGGCCAACGAAGCCACGATCAACGGACAGATGGTGCGTTACCCGGCCGTCTACCGAGTGGTGCTCGAGAACGGTGAGGTCACCGAGGGGCGTCGCTATCACGATCGGACGGAATGGTTCCGCCCCATCGAAAAGGAGGCGCTTCGGCAACTGTTCGCCGGTGTCGCCGACAACTGTCCCCGGCAAGGGCCTGCCTTCACCGGACCGGGGCTGACGGCACCGGTGACCGACCCGAAGTGTCATCTCGCCTACCTCGGCAGGCTTTCGGGCGCGATGACCGACGTCCGGCTGACGGCTGATCAGGCGGCCGCGGGCCCGCGTACGAAGTTCCAGGAGTACCGCGGGACCGTGCGGGCGAAGGGGCGGACGATCGACTTCGGGATGATCGTGGGCACCGAGCCCGGCATGGTCCGCTACTACTTCGACACGCTCCCGCTGAATTACGACGACGCGGAGATGGGTGCCCTGTTCACCAAGCTGCTCACGGGTTCAGCACCCCCTGCTCGGTGACCACCGCGGTGACCAGGTCGAACGGTGTGACGTCGAAGGCCGGGTTGAACACCTCCGCGCCTTCGGGCGCGACCTTCGTACCGCCGAAGCTCAGGACTTCGCCGGGATCGCGTTCCTCGATCACGATCCCGGCGCCGTCCGGCATCGCGGTGTCCACAGTGGACGACGGAGCGACGACCACGAACGGGACTCCGTGGTGCTTCGCCGCGATCGCCAGGCCGTAGGTGCCGATCTTGTTGGCGACGTCGCCGTTGGCGGCGATCCGGTCGGCGCCGACGAGCACGCAGTCCACCAGGCCGCGGCCCATCGCCGCGGCGGCCGCGCCGTCGGGCTGGATCCGGTACGGGACACCGGCCTGCGCCAGTTCCCAGGCAGTCAGGCGGGCACCCTGCAACAACGGGCGGGTCTCGTCGACCAGCACGGATTCGACCAGGCCACGGGCTTGCAGATGCCAGACGACGCCGAGCGCGCTGCCCCAGCCGACCGTGGCGAGATGGCCGGCGTTGCAGTGGCTGAGCAGCCGCAACGGCCGCCGCTCGCAGTGTTCGAGCACCACTTCGGTCGCCAGCCGGGAGGCTTCGTGGTTGATCCGCTCGTCCTCGTCGAGGATCGCCAGCGCTTCGGCGAGGACCGCTTCCGGCCCCTCCGGGAGCTTCGCGAGCGCGCGGGAGACACCCCAGCTCAGGTTGACCGCTGTCGGCCGGGCCTGCGCGACCCGGCGCGCCTCGGCCTCGACGTCACCTTTCGCGCGGGTCGCGAGCACCACGCCGAGCGCCCCCGCCGCGCCGAGCGCCGGTGCCCCGCGGACCGCGAGCCGCTGGACGGCGCCGACGAGTTCGCCGACCGTGCGCAGTTCGAGCACGCGATACTCGGCGGGCAGGGCGGTCTGGTCGATGATCGTGACCGCGTCGCCGGTCCAGTCGATCGTCCTGCGCATGGCTCCCCCGTGAAATCCGGTTGTCCCGTCGCGACCGCCTCGGTGAGGATGCGGCTCGTGACCATTCAACGCCACCATCCGCCCGGTCTGCACCCCACGCCCACCTACCACCACGTGACCATCGTCGAAGGACGACGGGACGTCCACCTCGCCGGCCAATGCCCGCTCGCCGAAGACGGCAAGGTCGTCGACGGCGACGTCCTCGCCCAGGTCGACCAGGTCGTCGCGAACACCGCCGCCGCGCTCGCCTTCGCCAAGGCGACTCCGGCCGACGTCGTCCGCACGGTGATCTACGTGGTGACGCCGGACGCCGAGGTGCTTTCGGCCGTATGGGACCGGTTCGTGGAGTCGGAGATCGGAGAGGCCTTCACGACCGCGAGCACGCTGCTCGGTGTCGCGCAGCTCGGCTACCCCGGGCAGCTCGTCGAGCTCGACGTCACCGCCGCCACGGCCTGATCGCCTGACGGACTGCAGGCTAGAGGGGCGCCGGTACCGAGTGGGGTGTGTGGAAATAGGGACGTTGAATGTCCCTATTTCCACACACCCCCTCCGGAGCCGGTGCTCACAGGGACTGTCACGCGGGGCTGTGTGGATTTCTGGTCATCCAACGCACCAAAATCCACACAGTGCGGAACGCGGCCCGAACACGACACCCCGTCAGGTGATGATCGTGACGACCGGCTCCTCGGCCTTCGCGGCCCCGCGAAGAAGGTCACCAGCTCGTCGTAGTACCCCCGCACGTAGTCCAGCGCGTCGGGCTCGTCCCAGATCGACGGGTAGATCCCCTCGGCCTCGAGGTCCGAGAGCTCGACGCCCTGCGAGAGCTGATCGAACCCGGTCCGTGTCATCTCCGCCGAGATCGTCCGCACCTCGTCCGCGGTGAACCGCCGCGGCGGCCCGTCACTGTCGGCTTTCTCCCAGCAGTGTCCCGCCCAGCACGAAGTCGACCTCGAACCCGGCACGCCCCACCAGGAACCACAGCGCGTGCCATGCCTTGTCGATGTCCACCGCCCGTTCGGTGCCGACGGCCTTCTCGGCGTACTCCCAGTACCGCTCGGGTTTCTCGGTCAGAGACCGGCCATGAGGTCGGTCTCCGTGATGCCAGGACCCTGCCCGGCACGGATGAACCACTCGACGCCGAACGCCCCCGCGAAAGCCTCGTCCGGCATCGCGAGGAAGAACGAATCCTCACTGATCTGACTGGCGTGCGCGCGCATCGCCGCCCGCTTGGAGGACAGGTACGCGGTGACGTCGACCCTCGCGGTCAGGATCTCTTCCGGCTTGCCGAACTCGGAACCGTCTTCGAAATCGGGCAGGTCCTCGGCCTTCAGCTGCCCCGTCCGCACCGCCTCCTCCATGCCGCGGCGCATCTCGTCACTGTTGCTCGTCGCCTCGTAGACCCGCGGCGTGCCCGCCAGCTCGGCCGCGCGCATGCCGACGCGATGCACCTGGATGTGGTCCGGATGCCCGTAGCCGCCGTTGTCGTCGTAGACGGTCAGGACGTCGGCCTGCTCCTCGCGCAGGATCTCGGCCAGCCGCTGCGCGGCCTCCTCGACGTCGGCCTGCCAGAACGTGCCGGGCACGTCGTTGCGCGGCTCGCCCATCATGCCGGAATCGGTGTACCCCAGGAACTCCACCCGCTTGGCCCCCAGGACCTCGGCGGAAGCGTGCGTCTCCTGCACGCGGCGCTGCCACAACTCCTCTCCGTCGTCGAGGAACCCGTCCGGCACCTCGCCGACCTCCCCCCTGGTCGCGACGACGAGCACGACACGGTGGCCTTCCTCGAAGGCCTTGCGCATGACGCCCCCCGCGACGATGCACTCGTCGTCGGGGTGGGCGTGAAAACTCACCAATGTGGCCATGGTGGGGAAACTACCGGGAGGCACCGACATATTCCGTCAGTGCCATTCACGAGCCCCACCACTCACTCAAGCCGGAAAGACCCGCCCGAGAAACTCCAGCGTCAGCGCCCAAGCCGCCGCGGCGGGCTCGGGCTGGTGGAACATCGGCGCCACATGGTTGTGGAACGCGTGTCCCGCGCCCTCGTGGATGTGGATCTCCGCGCCGTCATGGGAAGCCACCGCGTCGGCCAGCTTCCCCACGCCTTCGACGGGGATGTACGGGTCCGCACCGCCGAACTGGAACTGGATCGGGCAGGTGATCTTGTCCAGCAACGGAAGTTGCTCGGGAACCCGGGAGCCGTAGTACGAGACCGCGACGTCCGGGTCGCCTTCGGCGGCGGCCGCGTAGGCCATCGAGCCGCCGAGGCAGAAGCCGAAGACGCCGGCGCGGCCGTCGGTTTCGGGCAGCGCGCGCAGGGTCGCCAGGGTCGCGAGGACGTCGGTGACGGCGCGTGCCGGGTCGAGTTTGCCGGAGACCTCCATCGACGCCGAGACCCCGGCTTCGTCGTGCGTGGCCGACCAGCCGGGGGCGATCCGCCAGAACAGTTCGGGCACGGCGACGACGTAGCCGAGGGCGGCCAGGTCGGCGGCGACCGATTTGAGGTAGTCGTCGAGGCCGAAGATCTCCTGGATCAGCACCAAGCCCGGGCCGGAGCCGGATTCGGGCAGCCAGAGCGGGGCGTCGAACGAGCCGTCGGCGACGGTCACCTTGGTCATCGGGTTCCTTCCAGCGCGTGCACGAGACAGTCCGCCACGAGGGCCGCCTGCGTGCCGTCGGGGTCGAGGTCGGGATCGAAGATGGTCAGCTCCAGCCCGGCGGCGCCGGGGATCGCGAGCAGCCCCCGGAGCAGCTCGACGAGCTTGTCCGGGCTGAGCCCGCCGGGATCGGGACTGTCCACAGCGGACACGAATTCCGGGTCGAGGGTGTCGATGTCGATGTGGATCCAGAAACCGTCCAGCGGCGCGAAAATCTCCCGGGCGGCGACGAGCGCGCCGTCGGTGCCGGACGCCATGATCTCCTGGCTGGTCACGACGCGAAGCCCGGCTTCCCGCGCCTCGGCGGACTCCTCCGCGCGAACACCGAGCACGAGGACGTCTTCGTCGCGGACGTACGGGCGCAGACCGTCCACATCGGCCAGTTCCGGCTGACCGCGGCCGGTCACGACGGCGAGCGCTTCGCCGCCGACGTTGGCGACGTGATCGGAGTTGCCCAGGTGCCGGAAGTCGTCGTGCCCGTCGAAGTAGACGATGCCGAAGCGTCCTTCGCGACGCAGGGTCAGCATCGCGGCGAGCGCGATCGAGCAGTCGCCGCCGAGCACGACCGGAAAGCCGCCGTCGGCGCGGATCTTCGCGAGCCGTCCGGCGAGTGCCTCCGTGTAGGCCGCGATCCCGGCCGCGTTGCGCACGCCGCCGCCTGGCGACCGGTCGGGCAGATACCGCGGCGGGGTGACGACACCGCCGTCCCTCGCGCCCAGCCGGGTGAGCAGGCCGTGGTCACGCAGCGCGCCCGGTGCCTTGTGGCAACCCGGGACCACACCTTCGGCGGGCGGGCGCAGTCCGAGATTGGACGGCGCGTCGAGCAGTACGAAATTCCCCATGCCCACACCGTAGTAGTGACGCCTGGTGTCACGCCGTCCGTCCCTTTAGGTTGAAGGGACGGACAGAGGAGGCTCAATGGCGGAGCGGACGAAATACATCCTCGACGAACAGGACATGCCGACGAGGTGGTACAACATCGTCCCGGATCTGCCGGAGCCGCCACCGCCGCCACTGCATCCCGGCACCCGCGAGCCGATCGGCCCGGACGATCTCGCGCCGCTGTTCCCGCAGGCGCTCATCGCCCAAGAGGTCACCACGGAACGGTACGTCGACATCCCGGAAGAGGTCCTCGACGTCTACCGGCTCTGGCGGCCGTCGCCGCTGTACCGCGCGAGGCGGCTGGAGAAGGCGCTCGGCACTCCCGCCCGCATCTACTACAAGTACGAGGGCGTCAGCCCGGTCGGCTCGCACAAACCCAACACCGCCGTGCCGCAGGCTTTCTACAACGCCGCGGAGGGGGTCACCAGGCTGACCACGGAAACCGGCGCCGGACAGTGGGGGAGCGCGCTCGCGTTCGCCTGCGCCACCTTCGGGCTGGAATGCGAGGTGTGGCAGGTCCGCGCCTCCTACGACCAGAAGCCGTATCGCAAGCTGATGATGGAGACGTTCGGCGCCACGGTGCACCCGAGCCCGTCCGAGCTGACCGAATCCGGTCGCGCGATCCTGGCCGCCGACCCGAACTCGACCGGGAGCCTCGGCATCGCGATCAGCGAGGCGGTCGAGCAGGCGGCGCAGGCGGAGAACACCCGCTACGCGCTCGGCAGCGTGCTCAACCATGTGCTGCTGCACCAGACGATCATCGGTGAAGAGGCGCTCAAGCAGTTCGAACTGGCCGGGGACACCCCGGACGTACTCGTCGGCTGCACCGGCGGCGGCTCCAACTTCGGCGGGCTCGCCTTCCCGTTCCTGCGCGAGAAACTCGCCGGGCGGATGGACCCCGTGATCCGCGCGGTCGAACCGGCCGCCTGCCCGACCCTCACCCGCGGGAAGTACGCGTACGACTTCGGGGACACCGCCGGGCTGACGCCGTTGCTGAAGATGCACACGCTCGGTCACGACTTCATCCCCGACCCGATCCACGCCGGCGGCCTGCGCTACCACGGGATGTCGCCGCTGATCTCGCATATCTACGAACTCGGGCTGATCGACGCGATCGCCGTCGGGCAGGAGGACTGCTTCGCCGCGGGCGTGCGATTCGCCCGAACGGAGGGCATCATCCCGGCCCCCGAGCCGACCCACGCGCTTGCCGCGTGCATCGAGGAAGCGTTGCGGTGCAAGGAAACCGGGGAGGAGAAGGTGATACTGACCGCGCTGTGCGGGCACGCGCACCTCGACCTTCCCGCGTACGGCGCGTACCTGGCGGGCGACATCTCCGACCACGCGCTGTCCGACGAGGTCCTCGCTAAGTCCCTCGCCGGCCTCCCCTGATCGCGTTTCGTCACCTACTTGCGGTCCTTGCGCGCGCAACCACCGCAAGTAGGTGACGAATTGCGGGGGTCAGCCGGTCACCTGGTAGCCCGACGTCCGGTTCCGCCCGGTGTTCTTGGCCTCGTACAGCGCCCGGTCCGCGGCGGCGAGCACGGCGTCCAGGTCGGCGACGCCCGGCCGGTCGGCGAGCCCGATCGACACGGTGACGTGCTCGGGCAGGTCACCGGCACGGGAAGCCACGCTCGACCGGATCCGTTCCGCGATCACGTGGGCGTGCACGGCGGACGTACCGGGCAGCAGGACGACGAACTCCTCCCCGCCGAACCGCCCGACCAGATCCGTGCCGCGCACCTCGGTGCGCAGGGTTTCCGCGATCGCCGCCAGGTACCGGTCGCCGACCAGATGCCCGTGGCGGTCGTTGATCAGTTTGAACCGGTCGACGTCGACCATCAGCAGGCTGGTGTGCCGCCCCGCGCGCCGCGCGCGGTCGAGTTCGTCGGCCGCGGCCTCGCGCCACGCCTTGGCGTTGAGCAGCCCGGTCTTGGCGTCACTGCGTGCCTGCCGTTTCAGTTGCCGCAGCAGCACGCCGCGGTGCAGCACCAGCGTGATCCCGACGACGAGCAGCAGCACCACCGGCCAGTCCCGCAGCGCCCACGCCACGATGATCCCGAGCGCGATCGTCGCCGCTTCGAGCGCGTACTCGAACGGCTGCGCCAGCGCGTCGCGCAGCCGCTCGTGCGGGGTGCCGTAGTGCACCGCGACCGTCATCAACGCGGTGTTGACCAGCAGGAACACCCCGCCAGCCGCGACCACCGACCCGAAGGAGGACTCGTCGCGGGGGAGGACGTCGAACGGAGCCGCGTACCGGGAGAGGAAGGCGGCGGCCGCGAAGCCCGCCAACACGGTCGCCGAGGCCGAGAACGTGCGCCGGAACAACGGGTTCGGCTGCCCGCGGAACCAGCGGTAGAAGAACGACACGGCGATGACCAGCGCGGCGAGTGCCGGGTGCACCAGCAGTACGGCGGCGAAGGTCCAGACGCTGTCGAGCGAGATGTGCGGTGTGCCGGCGAACCGTTCCCGCACCCGCTCCACCGGACGTGACAACTCCGTGTACAACACGGCGCTGATGATCAGGATCGCGAAGGGGATCGCGTCGCCCTGGGTGAACGGGACGCGGACAAGAGACCAGGCGGATCCGGCGATCGCCGCGACGTCCACCAGGAGGACGAAGCCGATCAAACCGCGGTGGGGTAGCCGCCACAGCGCCCAATTCGTTAGCGCCACGGAGTCGAACGTAATCGGTTGGATACTAGGTGTCACTACGCTGTATGGGTAGGCGTGGGTGCACCACGCGTGACCGGCATCGGGGAAGTGGAGGGGGTGAGCTCCATGCGCGGGCAGAACTGGTGAATACCCGGTTCCGGTCAAAGGGGGTGAAGCGGGGCCACGTGGCGCCAAGCCCGGGTGGCCGGAACAGCCACTACGACACCGGCGAGTGCGATGACCGAGACCGTCGTCGCGGGTGAACCGAGTACGCCGACGAGCAGGCCGCCGGCGATCAGCCCGATTCCCTGCACGGCGATGAGTCCCGACCCGGCGAGGCCGAAAGCCTGGCCTCGTTCGGTGTCGGGCACCAACCGCATGAACGTGGTGCTCGCGGTGACCTGGTAGGCCGCGCACATCCCGGACAGCACGAGCAGTCCGGCGGCGTAGGGGAGCGAAGGCCGGAACCAGAACGCCGCGAGCGGCACGATCGCGCCGAGCGCCAGCCGTCCGACCATGCGCAACCGGACTTCGGGCCGCACCAGGCGGCCCAGCACGAATACCCCGAGCACGATCCCCGCGGGATGCGCCGCGAGCAGCAGTCCCGCCGTCACCGCCCCGCCGCCGATCTCCGCGGCGTAGGGAACGGCGAGCCCTTCCGGCACGATCACGAATCCGGCCAGCCAAGCGAGACCGACCAGCGCGCGCAGCCGCCGGTCGTGCCAGATCGTGCGGGCGCCCGCACGAAGCCGCCGCAACGTCGACGTCGCGGGCCCGCGCGCACCCGTCGCGGGGCGGGCGCGGACACCGAGGCGCAGGACGATCGCCGAAACGCCGAACGTGACCGCGTCGAGGGCGAGTCCCCTGCCGGTCCCGGCCGCGGCGATCACCGCACCGCCGAGGGCGAACCCGGCGAGCTGGCCGATCTGGTTGGTGATCTTCAGCAGTGACTGGCCGAGGACGTACTGATCCCCGCTGAGCACCGACGGCAGCACCGCGGCCTGCGCGGCGGTGAACGGCGCGTTGGCCAGTTGCACCACCACGAGCACGACGGCGAGCGCGGGCAACGGGATCCCGGGGATCGCGAGCACCGCGACCAGGACGGCCCGGACGACGTCGGAGCAGACCATCACCGCGCGGCGCGGAAACCGGTCGGCCAGTCCGCCGAGCAACGGCCCGCCGACCAGGTCGGGCAGGTACGTGAGCGCGTAGGTCAGCGCGGGCCACGTCGCCGAACCGGTCCGCTCGAACACCAGCACCGACAGCGCGACCCTCGCCACCTGGTCCCCGAGGATCGACTGGAGTTCCGCGAACCAGATCGACCGCAGTTCACCGACCGCGAGGATCTGCCGGAAGGTCGCCTGGGAACGCACGAGGTGACCACCCCCGCTCGGTCGGGTGAGTCACTCAGCGTACCGCCCCGGACGCGCGTGGTGAAGCCTTGCTAAGGGGCTACTGCTCCGTGCCGCAGGTGATCTTCGGCTGCGGGTTGTAGTGCACGTTCCGGGTGTGGCGCCGGACCTCGCGGCCGCTCGCGGCGTCCTTGATGACCCGGGTGTCCGACGTGGTGAAGCCGGGCGCGCCGTTGCTGGGCTTGCAGTTCTCGGCGGGGCCGGGCTTCGTCGGCGGCTCGGACGGGTTGGTGCGGCCGCCCGGGATCGATTCGACGGTGTACTTCTTGGTGCCCCACAGCCGGATCGTGATGTCCGACGGCGACCAGATGGTCTGGATCGCGACCCCGGTGTCACCGTCGTTGGTGAACTTGAGGTCGATCACGCTGCCGCCGTTGTGGTTCTGGAACACGGTCGCCTCACGCGCGGCCGGGTAACGGCTGATGTAGTAGCTGTGTTCCTTGTGCTCGGTGTCCTTCATACCGGCGAAGTACGAGGCGTTGTACAGCGTGGTCGCGAACTGCGAGATCCCGCCGCCGACCTCGCGGCCGGGCGCACCGTCCTTGATGACACCGGCCTCGACGTAACCCTGCGCCGCGCCGCGCGGCCCGGTGAACCCGTTGAGGCTGAACGTCTCGCCGGGCTTCACGATGGCGCCGTTGACCTTCTGCGCCACGACCCGGATGTTCGTCCCCGAGTCCGGCGCGAACCCGCCGGTCTTGAACTCGCTGACGACCTCCTTGATGCCGAGCTGGTTCGCCTGCTCGGTGGTCACCTTGGCCGGGGTCTTCTTGTAGGTCACCGGCAGCTCACGGGGCGCCGCACGCTTGAGCACGTCGAGCACCGGCTTGAGGCTGGGCTCCCAGTCGACGACGTTGGCGTCCTCGGAGGGCTGGACGGTCGGCTTGCCGCCTTCGAAGACGATCTGCGCGTCCTTGCCCTCCTTCTCGGTGGACTTCAGCTGCGGTCCCGCGGCCTCGATGATCTTGTTGTTGTCCACCTTCGGGTTCAGCACACCGCCGTCGGCGGGTTCGAAGGTCAGCGCGCCCGCGATGTCCGCGGGTTTGACGACCGCGTCCTTGCCCTCGCCCTTGATGACCATCGGCGACGCGACGGCGGGCTTGGCGATCTGCTCGAGAGCGGCGTGGACGGCCTCCGGCGACACCTTGACCGGGGTCTGGGTGACCGCGAGCGTCAGCGGCTCACCGCCTGCCCAGCGGTCGAGAATCGTCCGCTTGGCGGCCTCGACGTCGAGTTTCTGCCCGGTCTTGGGTTCGACGGCGACCGGCTTGGCCTCTTCGAAGCGAACGGTGCCTTCGATCGGGTCACGGTCGACGTTGCCGCGCAGGTTCTCCAGCGCGGCGGTGAGCTTGGCGTCGTCGGTCTGCGTGACGACACCGACCTCGGTGGTCGAGAAGAACGACGCGATCCGCGTGAACGGGTTCAGCGGCTGATCGCCCGCCTGGTCCAGGGTGGCGGGCCAGTCGAGGCGCAGGCCCGCGTTGTTCGGCGCCAGCGACTCCTCGGCGTCACCCGCGACGATCTTCACCGGCCGGGTCAGCCGCGGCTCGATGCCTCCGCGGAGCTCCTTCTCGGCCGCCGCGCGGTCCATCCCGCCGACGTCGACCCCGGCGACGGTGACGCCGCGGGGGACGCTGCCCTGGGAGACCAGAACGTCGAGGGCGTACGCGACGACCAGCAGGCCGAACACGCCGCCGCCGATGAAGGCGGCTTTGCGGTAGCTGCGGCGGCGCTTCGGTGGCGCGGGTTCCTCGGGCGTGGCAGACTCCGCGAACCCGGGCGCGACGACCGGGAGAATGTCCGTCTGCTCGGCATGGGACTCGGGCCAGCGCGGTTCCTGCGGCAACTCTCCACCCTCCACGGTCCGGCGAGGCCGAACGTCGTGATCGAACATCCGGGCCTTCCACACGTTCCGGACGTAGCTTCAAGATACGGGGCGCGTTTTGTGGTCGTGCAACTCGCCCGGTTGGGTGAGCGGGTCACTCCGTCGGGTGGTCACTGGGCGTCAGGTTCCGGATTTTCGCCCACGTGTGCGAGAAAGTCGAAGTCACAGCCCTCGTCGGCTTGCGTGATGTGTTCGGAGTACAACGCGCCGTAACCCCGTTCGAAGCGTGGGGGCGGCGGGGTCCACCGTTCCCGGCGGTGTTGCAATTCCGCATCATCGACGTCGAGGCTCAGTCGTCGCGACGGGACGTCCAAGGTGATCGGATCGCCGTCCCGGACCAGCGCGAGCGGTCCGCCCACATGGGACTCCGGCGCGACGTGCAGCACGCACGCGCCGTAACCGGTGCCGCTCATCCGGGCGTCGGACACGCGGACCATGTCCCGGACCCCCTTGGCCAGCAGGTGATCGGGCAGCGGCAGCATTCCGTACTCGGGCATGCCGGGGCCGCCGAGCGGACCGGATCCGCGCAGTACCAGAACGGACTCCTCGGTGATGCCGAGTGCGGGATCGTTGATGCGGTTCTTCAAGTCCCGGTAGTCGTCGAAGACCACCGCGGGTCCAGTGTGGACGAGCAGCCGCGGATCGGCGGCGATGTGCTTGATCACCGCGCCCGACGGCGCGAGATTACCGCGCAGCACAGCGACTCCGCCTTCGGTGGCGACAGGGTTTTCGCGGGTGCGGATGACGTCGTCGTTGTGCACCCGCGCCGTTTTCAGGTTCTCGCCGAGGGTCCGGCCGGTGACGGTGACGCGATCGGTGTGCAGCAGATCGGTCAGCCGCGAGAGCAGACCGGGAAGCCCGCCCGCGTAGTAGAAGTCCTCCATCAGCCAGTCGCCGCCCGGGCGGATGTTCGCCAGCACGGGGACCCGGCGTGCGATCGCGTCGAAATCGTCGACGGACAACGGGATCCGCCCGCGACCGGCCATCGCGATCAGGTGGATGACGGCGTTGGTGGAGCCGCCCAGCGCCAGCACGGTGGTGACCGCGTCGGCATACGCGCGTTCGTCGAGGATCTTCGTGATGGTGAGGTCCTCCCACACCATGTCCACCACGCGAGCGCCGCTCGCCGCGGCCATCCGGTGGTGCGCCGAGTCGACGGCGGGGATCGACGCGGCGCCGGGCAAGGTCAGCCCGAGCACTTCGGCGACCGACATCATCGTGGACGCTGTCCCCATCGTCATACAGGTTCCGGGAGAACGCGCCAGCCCACGCTCCAATTCGGACAGTTCCTCGTCGCCGATCAGCCCGGCCCGCTTGTCGTCCCAGTACTTCCACATGTCGGTGCCGCTGCCGAGCACCTCGTTCCGCCAGTGCCCGCGCAACATCGGCCCCGCGGGAACGAAGATGGCGGGCAGGCCCGCGCTCGCCGCGCCCATCAGCAACGCCGGTGTCGTCTTGTCGCAGCCGCCCATGAGGACCGCGCCGTCGATCGGGTAGGACCGCAGGATTTCCTCGGTCTCCAGTGAAAGCAGGTTGCGATAGAGCATCGGTGTCGGCTTCTGGAAGGTCTCCGACAGGGTCGCGACCGGGAACTCCAGCGGGAAACCGCCCGCCTGCCACACCCCGCGTTTGACCTGTTCCGCCCGTTCGCGCAGATGCATGTGACACGGGTTGATGTCGCTCCAGGTGTTGAGGATCGCGATGACGGGTTTCCCGAGGTGCTCCTCCGGGTTGTAACCCAGTTGCCTGCTCCGGGCCCGGTGGCTGAAGCCGCGTAGTTCGTCGCCGCCGAACCAGCGGTGGCTGCGGAGTTCCTCGGGGTTCCTCATGACCGCAAGTATGGCATCTCATATATGATCTGCTCATGCCATCGACCTTCAGCCTGCCCGCCTCCCGCACCGAAGTGGTGCTCGAGGAGATCCGCCGCGGCATCCTCACCCGGGAGTTGAAGCCCGGCCAGCCGTTGGTCGAAGCCGAACTCGCGGCCCGGCTCGGCGTGTCGAAGACGCCGGTCCGCGAGGCGCTCAAGGTGCTGTCGAACACGGGACTCGTGATGTTCAGCCCGTACAAGGGTGCTTCGGTGTGCGTGGTGGACGCGGAGCTGGCGAAGTCCGTTTAC
Source organism: Amycolatopsis sp. lyj-108 (assembly GCF_046549005.1). Taxonomy (NCBI): domain Bacteria; kingdom Bacillati; phylum Actinomycetota; class Actinomycetes; order Pseudonocardiales; family Pseudonocardiaceae; genus Amycolatopsis; species Amycolatopsis sp. lyj-108. The sequence continues at coordinate 199,226 of NZ_JAJPWQ010000016.1, forward strand.
GACGTCCGCATGGTGTTGGAGCCCGAAGCGGTGCGGCGGTCGGTGGAACGGCGTTCACCGGACTTGCTCGACGACGCGGCGGAGGCGTTGAAGGAGGCGTCGGCGGCGATCTCGGACAAGGATCAGGCCGCGCTCAGCCTGCTCAATCGCCGGTTCCACCGCGCGCTCTACAGCGGCTGCGGCAATCCGCTGATGGTCTCGATGCTGGACGACCTCAGGGATCGCGCCGCGCTGATCTCCGTGGTCGGCTGGGAGACGAATCCCAGCTGGCGCAAGGAATGGACCGAGCACAAAGCGGTACTTGCGGCGGCGAAGAAGGGTGACGCCGAGGGCGCGGCGGGGCTGTTGCGCGCGCACATCGGAGACTTCCTGGACCGGATCCTCGGGGCGATCGGAGACGAATGATGCGCCTGCTGCTCATCGCCGACACACATCTGCCACTGCGCGCGAAGGCGCTGCCGGATCAGGTCTGGCGCGAGGTCGAAGCGGCGGACGTCGTCGTCCACGCCGGCGACTGGGTCGAGGTCGCCCTGCTGGACGAACTCGAGGCCAGGAGCAAGCGGCTCATCGGGGTCTACGGCAACAACGACGGCGCGGACCTGCGGACGCGGCTCCCCGAGATCGCGCGGGCGGACCTCGACGGCGTCCGTCTGGCGGTCATCCACGAAACCGGCGGTAAGCAAGGGCGCGAGCATCGCTGCGACGAACAGTTGCCCGACACCGACGTCCTCGTGTTCGGGCACAGCCACATCCCGTGGGACACGGTCACGCCGAACGGGCTGCGGCTGCTGAACCCCGGCTCGCCGACCGACCGGCGGCGGCAGCCGTTCTGCACGTATCAGACCGCCGAGATCCGCCACGGCGGGTTACGCGACGTCGTTCTGCATGAGCTGCCTCTTCGCCGCTGACGGGGTAGACAGGTAGCCATGGAACCGGCGCAGGCGTTGAGGGAGATCGCGTTCCGGCTGGAGCGCGCTGGCGAGCCGACCTACCGGGTGCGTGCCTTCCGGCAGGCGGCCTCGGTGATCGCCAAGGTCAAGCCGGATGACCTGCGTAAACGTGCCGAAGCAGGCACGCTGACCGCGTTGCCGAACATCGGCAAGGCGACAGCGGCCGTCGTCGAAGACGTCCTCGCCGGACGCCGGCCCGCGTACTTCGAGAAGATCGGCGAGCCGAAGCTGCCCGACGGCGGTCCGATGCGGGCGGCGTTGCGCGGCGACTGCCACACCCATTCGGATTGGTCCGACGGCGGGAGCCCGATCGAGGAGATGGCCGAGGCCGCCCGCGCGCTGGGCCACGAATGGATGGTGCTGACCGACCACTCGCCGCGCCTCACCGTCGCCAACGGCCTTTCGCCCGAGCGGCTGCGGCGGCAGATGGACGTCGTCGCGGAACTGAACGAGACCATGGCGCCGTTCCGGATCCTGCACGGCATCGAGGTCGACATCCACCTAGACGGCACGCTCGACCAGGAGGAAGACCTGCTGGAGCAGCTGGACTTCGTCGTCGCGAGCGTGCATTCGAAACTGCGGATGCCCGCGAGGGAGATGACGCCGCGGATGATCGCCGCCGTCCAGCATCCGCGGGTCCGGGTGCTGGGACACTGCACCGGGCGGCTGGTGATGGGCGGCCGCGGGAAACGGCCCGAATCGGAGTTCGACGCGGAGGCGGTGTTCACCGCTTGCCGGGACAACGGGGTCGCCGTCGAGATCAACTCGCGTCCCGAACGCCGGGACCCGCCGACGCGCTTGCTGAACCTGGCCGTGGACCTGGGCTGCGACTTCGCCATCGACAGCGACGCGCACGCGCCGGGCCAGCTGGACTGGCTCGTCTACGGCTGTGCGCGGGCCAACGAACTGGGGATCGAGCCGGATCGGGTGATCAACACGCGGACCGCCGAGGAGCTGCTGGCGTCGTGAGTGGTAAAGAGGGTTAGAACCCTACTTGCCACTCACGACCCTCATCGAGAACCGCGCATAGCCATCAACCGGACATTTAGCCGCACATCCGGGCCGGGCAGCGGAGCGCTAGTTGATCTCGTACGGGTCCCCGTACACCGCCCACTTCAGCGGGGTGTGCAGGTCGAGGTTGCCGTCGTTGAGCCACACCAGCTGCGCCGTGTCGATCCGCGAGGTGTCCGCGTGCGCCTCCTCCTGCTTCATGACGATGCGCCGCGCGTCGAGGAACGCCTTGAGGTATGCCGTCTCGTCACCGCCCTGTGCGGGCGGCTTCGCCTGCTGGAGCGCTGCCGAGCGGATGCCGCCGAAGCTGGCCTGGCTGGTGCCCGGGCCGTGCATCACGATGGCGTCGTAATAGATGAATTGTCCCAGTGCGCCCAGACCGTCCGATTTCGCCTGGTTCACCGACGGGTCGAAATAGACGCGGTCGCGTTCGCTGTTCTGCGCCGCCTTGAAGTCCTCGCGACCGGCGGCCTCCCGCCACGCCTTTTCGAAACCGCTGCCGAGGCCCTCGTGCGAATCGCTTCCGTCGACCTTGCGCAGCGCCGGGAGGTATTCCGCGAGCGGGTTGTCCGGGACCGACTTCGTATAGCGTTCGACGAGTTCGAGCATGTCCCCGGTGCCGGAGCAGAACCCGATGATGCCGGCGGTGTACCCGCGTCCGTCGCCGATGTCCTCGATGTACGAGTACTGCGCTTTCCAGTCCAGGGAAGAGTTTTCCGCGCTGGAGACGATCTGCATCGCGATCTCCTTCTTCTCCGGCGAGGCGAGGTCGCCACCGGAGGCGAAGATCGACGCCGACGCCGGGGCGGGCTCGGCGGACGCCAGTGAGGGGAGCGCGACCGGGCCGGAAACGGCGAGGGCGAGAACGGAGACCGCGCCGAGAGCGCGACGCATCGCGGGCCGCAGGGTGTCACTCATGAAAGGTGTGCCTTTCCACAGAGAATTGTCATCTTCTGTCAGGTGTGACTGCGGCGTGCGAACACGATAACCACGGGTGACAGTTTCCGGCAAGGGGACAAGACGGTTAAAGATTTTTGCGCAGCAAGGCCGACCCCAGTGGCGTGAGGTGATGGCGCACGGTGTTGCCCTCACGCACGCTGAGCACGAGACCCGCTTCACGCAGCACTGTGGCGTGCTGGCTCGCCGAGGACATGGAGATCCCGGCGCGTCGCGCGACATCGCAGGTCCGCCCGCCATCTTCGATCGTCTCCAGTACGGCGGCACGGGTGTGCCCCAGCAGTGTGGACAGGGCGGAGCCGTGGTCGTGGGGTACGACTTCGGGAAGTTGCTCTTCGATGGGGTAGACGAGCACCGGCACCCGGTCGTTCTCGACCAGGGTCACCCCGGTCCGCCAGCAGAAGAACGACGGGATGAGCAGCAGCCCTCGCCCGGCGAGGTGAAGGTCGTGGTGCACCGGGTAGTCGACCTCTAGCACCGGTGCCTTCCACCGCATCGCGGAGGAGAGGCCGCGCAACAGTCCTTCGACGCCGTCCGCGAGCAGAATCCGCGCCTGTCTCACGCGCTGACGGTCGAAGCAAGCGACGATGTCGTTCCAGACCGGCTCGATCGCCGCCTGGTGGTACGCCCGGACCGCTCGCGTCAGCGCGCCGAGCGCCGCCGGGTTGGCGTCACCCAGATCCCGCGCCCACGGCGTCGGCCGCCGGGATCGGGCCAAGATCGTCAGATCCCGGCGCAGGGCGCAGCGCTTGGTGCCGCTCACCAGTTCCAGTTGCTCTTCGAGGTCTTCGCCGGACGGGGTGAGGAAGTCGGGGAAGTACCCGCTGGGCGGGACCAGTGTCAGCAACGGCCCGGCGGCCTTCGGGAGACGGCTCCGGACGGCGCCGCGCCACTTCCGTACCGGCAGGCCACCGTCCCCACGCTGCAGCCGATGCAGGCTCAGCGTCGTCTCCCACAACGGATCCGGCCTCGTCGCGACCCTGACCCGACCAAGATCCTCTCCGGAAAAATGCACGCGCAGCACAGCTTCCCCCTCCCCAGGTCCCCGGAGGAATTAACGCATGAAACGCGCGGCTTGGCGATGTTTCAGCCAGAACTAAAACTGCGCCGGACGGCTCGGGCCGCCTGGGACGGTTCGTGGAGCAAGGTCCACTACTGAGGGGATGAACATGAACATCAGGAAATTCGGTCTCGCCACCACGGGTGCGGTGATGGCGTTCGGGTCGCTGTTCGCGGCCACTCCCGCCGCCGCGGCGACCAGCGGGGAGGTTTCGGCGGCGGCGACCAAGAGCTGGCAGCTGAAGTGCCGGGACGTCCAGTTCAACGAGTCCATCCCCGGCGGGTGGACCGAGTTCTGGGTGAGCTGCAGCGGGAACACCGTCACGATCAAGGGCAAGGTCTACGACAGCGCGGCCGACAACCGCTGCATCGTGCTCAAGGTGTACTGGCCGAGCGAGAACCGCTGGGACAGTAGCCGGAAGGCCTGCCCCAAGGGCACGAATCAGAAGTTCACCTTCACCGGCCTCAAGGCCGCGAACCCGTGGGCGCATCTGTCCTCGGTCGCGGCGGGCTAGTCCTCGATCACGCGGTGGGGCAGTGTCGCGAACCGCAGGCCCGCTTCACTCAGCCTGTCGATCAGCGCCTGCCCCATCGCGGTCGCCGTGGTGACCTGCCCGGCCGTCGCGGGCAGGTCGTCCAGCGCCAGGCACAGGGCGGACTCGCCGAGCATCTTCGCCGTCTCGCCGTAGCCCGGGTCGCCGCCGGACACCTCGGTCACGACGCGTTCACCGCCGCTTTCGGCGTGGAACCGCACGGAGAACCACGACCGCGCGCGCCGCTGCTCGTCCGGGCCGCCGCCGGGTTTCACCAGTTTCGACAGCGCTCGCCGCGCGGGCGGGATTTGGGCGGCGGCGAAGACGAGGCCCATCCCGGCGGCACCGGCGGCCACCACCGGAAGCCGTTTGACCGCCGCGAAATGCCGGTACGTGAAGTCGGGGCCGTACGCGGGGAGTGCCGCGGCGGACCGCTCGACGATCATCGGGTCGATGGTCGGCAGCGGCACCGCCCAGAAACCGTCGGGGTTGCGGTGCGGGGTGCCGAGCGTGGCACGCGCCCGGCGGCCTTCCGGTCGTGGTTCGGCCGCCGCGCGGTCCCGTGCGGCACGGAAACTCGACGGCAGCCGCGAAAACGCCGTCAGCGCCGAAAGGAAGGTGCCACCCGACGGCATCGCGCCGGCGCGCACGTAGCCGTCGATCCGGATCGGTTTCCCTTGCGGCAGCTGGGAAACGGTGAAGAGGGCGCCGAGGTCGTGCGGGATCGAATCGAATCCGCACGCGTGCACCAGCCGGGCGCCGGTTTCGACGGCGCGGGCATGGTGGGCGACATACATCCTGTCGACGAACTCGGGCTCACCGCACAGATCGGCGTAGTCGGTCCCGGCTTCGGCGCACGCGGCGACCAGCGGCTCTCCGTAGTGGACATACGGGCCGACAGTGGTGGCGACGACCTTCGCGGACTCCGCGACCTTCCGCAATGAGTCCGCATCGGAGACGTCGGCTCGCAGCAGCGACAACCCGGAGAGCTCCGGGTTGATCGAGAAAAGCTTTTCCCGCAGCGCTTCCAGTTTGACCGGATCACGTCCGGCCAACGCGAGACGCAAACCGGGCGGAGCGGCGCGGGCGAGATATTCCGCCGTCAGGCCACCAGTGAACCCGGTGGCGCCGAACAGGACGACGTCGTGGTCACGGTCGGTGGGCATGGCGTCAGGTTACCGCCGGTCATCGCCTGTCGCCGGTGTAGACGACGGCGGCGCTCACCGCGTCGACCCCCGTGATCAGCTCGGCGAGCGCCCTCGGGAGGTCCCGGTGCGTGGACTCGGCCCAGGTCCGCAGGCCGGCGCGGTCGAGTTCCGGTTCGCAGAAGTCGTCGAGACCGATGGTCCAGGCCACCAGGGCCAGGCAGACCGAATGCGGATCCGGCTGTTCGGTGCCGAGGACGGCCGCCCTCGACTTGCTGCGCGCGGCCGTCGACATCAGCAGATCCCGCGGCGGGTACCGGTGACTCTTCCGCATGAACATCCGGTCGGTCTCGCGGTCGATCACGCCCGCGGCGAGCAGATTCTCCGCGACCGTTTCACCCAGTTCGTGACGCAGATGGGAGACCCATTCCCGGACGGTCTGCGGCTCGCGTTCGCGGAGGATTTCCGAAAACACCCGATCCAGCGGTGGATGCGCGAGACCACGCCGGGTCAGCGGGCGGATTCGCTTGCGTTCCACGGTGATCCGCTCGGCGAGGAGGAGATCACAGAGCGCGGAACCGGCCATTCCGATGCCGAGCCCCGTGCGGCGCAGCGCGGGTTTTCCGGTGAACTCGTCGTGGGCGAGGAAGAACAGGGAATCGACCAAGGTCAGCCGACGCATGAATGGCACGCCCTCCGGCGTTGTGGTGCGGGACGGCCAAGGTAGCGGTAGCGGGTGTACCGCTGCGAGCCGAGGTCCGTTTTTAGCCTGAACGGACGTACCTCGCCGGAGTGCCCGGCCCTAGGGTGGGATGGCTCTCGCAAGATCAAGAGCCTTCAGCGCCAAACCGACGTCCGGGGGACGGGTTCATGGGTACGCAAAGACCGCGGCGCGGTCTCGGCCATCGACGGCTCGGAGCCGCGCAGATCGTCTTCTTCGTGGTGGCCGCGGCGGGTCCGCTCTTCGCCATCGCGGGCGGGGTCCCGACGAACTACGCGGTCACCGGCAGTGTCGGGGTGCCGCTGTCGTTCCTCCTGCTCGCCCCGATCCTGGGGCTGTTCGCGGTCGGCTACTCCGCGATGAGCCGCTACATCACCAACGCGGGCGCGTTCTATCCCTACGTCGCCAACGGCGTCGGCAAATCCACCGGCGCCGGGATCGCGTTCGTCACGCTGTTCTCCTACAACGCCATCCAGATCAGCATCTACGGCCTGTTCGGCTGGTCGGTGTCGACGTGGCTGGGCACCCTCACCGGATCCCCGCCGCCGTGGTGGCTGTGCGCGCTGGTGATGGTGCTGATCGTCGGCGCGCTCGGTGTCCTGCGGATCGATCTCAACGCCAAGGTGCTCGGGGTGGCGCTGTGTCTCGAGGTCGCCGTCGTCGCGATCGTCGACATCGCGTTGTTCGCGAATCCGGCGGGCGGCAGTGTCTCCTGGGTTCCGCTGGAGCCGTCGAGCCTGTTCACGACCGGTGTGGGCGCGGTGTTCGCGTTCTCCGCCGCCGCGTTCATCGGCTTCGAGGGCGCGGCGACCTACGGCGAGGAGACGCGGGAACCCAGCCGCACGGTCGGCCGGGCGACGTTCGCGGCGATCGGTCTCACGGCGGTGCTCTACGTCGTCTCGTCGCTCGCGCTCGCCGTGGGCACCGGGCCGGACGTCATCGTCACCGCCGCGGCCGCCCAGGGCCCGGACCTGCTGTTCAACCTGGCGGGCGAACATCTCGGTGGCACGTTCTCCGACGTCGCGTACACGCTGTTCGTGACCGGGCAGTGCGCGGCGCTGCTGAGCTTCCACAACGCCGTCGCCCGGTATTTCTTCGCGCTGGGCCGGGAAGGGCTGCTGCCGCGCTCGCTGGCCAAGACCAGCAAACGCACCGGCGCGCCGGTGGCCGGTTCGCTCACGCAGACCGCGCTCGCGCTGGCGGTCGTGTCGCTGTTCGCGATCGCGGACCGCGACCCGGTGACCGAACTGTTCACCTGGCTCGGCACGACGGCGTCCACCGGGGTCGTGGTGATCATGATCGCCGTCTCGCTTTCGGTGATCGGCTTCTTCAAACGGCGCCGTCAAGCCGAAAACGCCTGGCGCCGCTGGATCGCGCCGGCACTGGCGATCCTCGCCTTGTCGGCCGTCCTCGCGTTGATCCTGGTCAACTTCGATCTGCTGCTCGGCCCGGCCGGGACGTTCCTGTTGCGCTGGGGCCTGCCCGGTCTCGTGCTCGTCGCGGCACTGGTCGGTTTCCTGCGCGCGGAAGTGTTGCGGACCAAGGATCCCGCCACGTATGCCGCCATCGGCGGTCCACCTGAGGACGAGGACGCCGAACCCGCCGGGCTGAGGGCGGTCCGATGATCGTCCGCACCGCCGAACCGTCCGAAATGGACACCGTGGTCGACGTGCTGTCCGAAGCCTTCCACGACGACCCCGTGAGCGTCTGGGTCTTTCCCGGTGACGAGCGCCGTGCGGTGGCGCTGCCGATCTTCCACCGGGCGGTCCTGCTCGGGACGCTGGCCGCGGGCGGCCACATCGACGTCACCGGAGACCTGTCCGCTGCCGTCCTCTGGTCGCCCAGCGGCGAGGAGGACATGGACGGTGACGCGTTCGCCGGGCTCACCGGGGAAGAACTCGGCAGGCTCGCGACGTTGTTCGAGTTGATGACCGAGCACGCCCCCGGCGGCGAGTACCACCACGCGCAGTTCGTCGGCGTCCGCAAGAGCGCGCAGCGGCAGGGGATCGGGGCGCGGCTGTTGAAGCACGGGCTCGACAGGTATGGGGCGGTGCCCGCGTACCTGGAGGCCAGCAGTTCGGAGAGCGCGAAACTGTACCGGCGGCTGGGTTTCCGCGATCACGGCCCGGCGTTCGCGGCCGAGGGCGGGCCGCCGATGCTGCCCATGTGGCGGGAGCCGTGACGGATCCCTCGTCGATTTGTCTATAAAGGACTGGTAAAGTAGCGGCCAGATGACGACGAACCGTGCCCCCGCACCACGGCACCGTTCCGTCTTCTTTCTCCTGATCTTGCTCGTCTTCGCCTTCGTCACGCCGACCGTTCCCCACGGGCACGGCCGAGCGGCGACGGAGGATCCGGTCGCCGTCTTCGCGACCCATCCACTGCCCGCCTTCCACGGCGGGCAAGCAGTCCCTCTTGCCGACGTGCCCGCCGAAACGGCGACCGTCGACCTCCCCGACGCCGGTGAAGCCCCTGAGCAGGGCGAACCCGTCGTCGTCACCCGTGCGGTGCCCCAGGCTCCCGCACGGGCGCCTCCGCGCTGATCTGGTCTTCAAGCCACATCAGCCATCCATCGGAGGTCTCCATGAGTTCCGGTCATGCCCTGCTGGCCGTCGGCGGGGCGTTCCTCGCCGCCGGCGTCATCGCCAGAGCGGGCGCCCGTATCGGGCTGCCGACCATCCCCCTGTTCATGCTGGCCGGTTTCGTCTTCGGCCCCAACACCCCCGGACTGTCCCTTGTGGACGATCCGGCCGAACTCGGTGTGCTCGCCGGGCTCGGTCTCGTCTTCCTCCTGTTCTACCTCGGCCTCGAATTCTCGCTCGACGACCTGGCCAAGGGTGGGCGCAAACTCGTCTGGTCCGGGTTGATCTACCTGATCCTCAACATCGGCGGCGGGCTCGGCTTCGGTTTCCTGCTGGGCTGGGGGACCAGGGAAGCGCTGGTCATCGCCGGGGCCATCGGTATCTCGTCGTCGGCGATCGTCACGAAACTCCTGCTCGAATCCCGCCGGATGGACAATCCCGAATCCCGGCTGATCATGGGCATCATCGTGATCGAGGACCTGTTCCTCGCGCTGTACCTGGCGTTGCTGCAGCCGGTGTTGTCCGGCGCCGGGACCTTCGGTTCGGCGATGGCGGACTTCGGCAAGGCCTTCGCGTTCCTGCTCGTGATGGCCGCGCTCGCCCGCTGGGGCGGTCGCGTGGTGTCGAAGCTGTTCGGTTCGGCCGACGACGAACTGCTGACCGTCTGCTTCGTCGGTGTCGCGGTCATGGGCGCCGCCGTCGCCGAAGAGGTCGGGGTGTCCGACGCCATCGGCGCGTTCATGGTCGGCATGATGCTCGGCGGGTCGAAGGTCGCGCCGCGGATCCACAAACTGGTGCTCCCGCTGCGGGACGCGTTCGGCGCGCTGTTCTTCTTCATCTTCGGGCTCAGCATCGACCCGAACGCCGTCGGTTCGGTGGTCGTGCCGGTGCTGATCGCGGTGGCGCTGACGATCGTGCTGAACCTGGGTGCGGGCGCGCTCGCCGCGCGGCTGAACGGGTTCGATCGCCAGTCCGGGGTGAACATCGGGCTGACCGTGCTCACCCGTGGCGAGTTCTCGCTGGTGCTCGCCGCGATGGCGACCGCGGCCGGGCTGGACTCGCGGGTCGCGCCGTTCGTCGCGGGCTACGTCCTGTTGCTGGCCGTGATCGGCCCGATCGCGGTCATCCGCTCGGAGAAACTCACCTGGTTGCTACCGGCGAGTATTGTCCGAGGCTCGACCCGCCGCGACGAGCCGGCCAGGGCGACGTGACGAGGAGGCCTGGGTGACGGAGCGGTTCGGCGGCTACCAGAACGAGATCTACCTGCAAGGGCTCGGCGGGACCTTCCCGCCGTGCTCCACCGACGCCACGAAGCTGGAGGAGTCGGCGCGGGAGATCCTCGAGCCGGGGCCGTTCTGGTACGTCGCGGGTTCGGCCGGTTCCGGCGCCACGGCCCGCGCCAACCGGGAGGCGTTCGACCGCTGGCGCCTGGTGCCCCGGATGCTCACCGGCGCCACCGAACGCGATCTGTCGACGACGGTGCTGGGGACGCCGGTGCCGGCGCCGGTGCTGATGGCGCCGGTCGGTGTCCAGTCGATCGTGCACGAGGGCGCCGAACCGGCGGCCGCTCGCGCGGCGGCGTCGGTCGGCTTGCCGTACGTCATGTCGACGGCGTCGTCCACGAGCATCGAGGACGTCGCCGAGGTGAGTGGCGAGGGTCCGCGTTGGTTCCAGCTGTACTGGCCGTCGGACAACGAGGTCTGCGCGAGCATCCTGGCGCGAGCGAAGGCCGCGGGCTTCACCACGCTCGTGGTCACGCTCGACACCTGGACGCTCGCGTGGCGCCCGAACGACCTCGACCACGCGTACCTGCCGTTCATCAAGGGCATCGGGCTCGGCGTCCCGCTGAGCGACCCGGTGTTCCGCGGCCTGCTGGAGAAGACGCCGGAAGAGGACCCGCCCACCGCGATCCTCCGCTGGATCTCGATGATCACCGGCACGGACAGCACCTGGGACCGGCTCCCGTTCCTGCGCGAGCATTGGGACGGGCCGATCGTGCTCAAGGGCATCCAGCATCCCGACGACGCGCGCCGCGCCGTCGAGGCCGGAATGGACGGGATCGTCGTGTCCAACCACGGCGGCCGCCAGGTCGACGGCGCGATCGCCTCGCTCGACGCGCTCCCGGAGATCGTGGCCGCGGTCGGCGACCGGCTCGAGATCCTGTTCGACTCCGGCATCCGCACCGGCGCCGACATCGCCAAGGCGCTCGCGCTCGGGGCGAAGGCCGTGCTGGTGGGGCGGCCGTGGGTGTACGGCCTGGCGCACGCGGGGGAGGACGGCGTCCGGCATGTGCTGCGGAGCCTGCTCGCCGACCTCGACCTGACCATGGGCCTGTCCGGGCACCGGACCCTGGCCGACCTCACCCCCGGCTCCCTCACGCGCTCCTGAACCCCCGCAATTCGGCACCTGGTTGCGGTAGTTCGCAGGGCGAACCACCGCAAGTAGGTGACGAATTGCGGCGGTGGTGGTGACGTGGGGGATATTCGGAGGCCGGGATCGTGACGCACGGCTATCCTGGTGCCGGTCATGGCTTCTCAACCTTCCCCGCTCGGCGCCCTGCGCGCTCGCCTGCCCGAACTCATGTCGCGCGACGAGCACCGCCTCCGGCGCAGGCTCGACGGTGCCCGGAAAGCGCGTAACGCCGAGTCGCTCGCCGCGCAGATCGAGGCCGACATCGAGGCCGCCGAACTGCGGGTCACCCGTCGGCGCGACAACGTCCCGAAGATCTCGTTCCCCGAAGAGCTGCCCGTCAGCCAGCGCAAGGACGAAATCGCCGCGGCCATCCGCGACCACCAGGTGGTGATCGTCGCGGGGGAGACCGGCTCCGGGAAGACGACCCAGCTGCCGAAGATCTGCCTCGAACTCGGCCGCGGCGTCCGCGGCCAGATCGGGCACACGCAGCCGAGGCGGCTCGCCGCGCGCACGGTCGCCGACCGCATCGCCTCCGAGCTGAACACCGAACTCGGCGAGGCCGTCGGCTACAAGGTCCGGTTCACCGACCACTCCGGTCAGGACACGCTGGTCAAGCTGATGACGGACGGCATCCTGCTCGCCGAGATCCAGACCGACCGGATGCTGCGGCAGTACGACACGCTGATCATCGACGAGGCGCACGAGCGCAGCCTCAACATCGACTTCATCCTCGGCTACGTCAAACAGCTCCTGCCGCGCCGCCCCGACCTCAAGGTGATCATCACCTCGGCGACGATCGATCCGGAGCGGTTCTCCAAGCACTTCGACGACGCGCCGATCGTGGAGGTCTCCGGCCGGACGTATCCGGTCGAGGTCCGCTACCGGCCGATCATCGACCCCGACGACCCGGACGCCGACCAGGATCGGGACCAGACGCAGGCCATCTGCGACGCCGTCGACGAACTCCAGCACGAGGGACCAGGCGACATCCTCGTGTTCCTCTCCGGCGAGCGGGAGATCCGAGACGCCGCGGACGCCCTGTCCAAACAGGACCTCCGCAACACCGAGATCCTGCCGCTGTACGCCCGGCTTTCGTCGTCGGACCAGCATCGGGTGTTCCAGCGCCACACCGGGCGCCGCGTCGTGCTCGCCACGAACGTCGCCGAGACGTCGCTGACCGTGCCGGGTATCAAGTACGTCGTGGACCCCGGCACCGCGCGCATCTCGCGCTACAGCCATCGCACCAAGGTGCAGCGGCTGCCGATCGAGCCGGTGTCGCAGGCGTCGGCGAACCAGCGTAAGGGCCGCTGCGGCCGGACGTCCGACGGTATCTGCATCCGGCTGTACTCCGAAGACGACTTCGACGCCCGGCCCGAGTTCACCGATCCGGAGATCCTGCGGACGAACCTCGCGTCGGTCATCCTGCAGATGACCTCGCTCGGCCTCGGCGACATCGCGGCGTTCCCCTTCGTGGAGCCGCCGGATCGCCGTCAGGTCGCCGACGGTGTCCAGTTGCTGCAGGAGCTCGGCGCGTTCGACATGTCCGACGGCAAGAAGCTCACCGAGACCGGCCGCAAGCTCGCGCTGCTCCCGGTCGACCCGCGGATGGCGCGGATGGTGCTGGAAGCCTCCCGCAACGGCTGCGTCCGCGAAGTGATGATCATCGCCGCCGCACTGTCCATTCAGGACCCGCGTGAGCGGCCGGCGGAGAAGCAGCAGGCGGCGGACGAGCAGCACGCGCGGTTCGCGGACAAGACGTCGGACTTCCTGGCGTACCTGAACCTGTGGGAGTACGTCACCGAGCAGCAGAAGGCGTTGTCCACCAGCCAGTTCCGCCGGATGTGCCGCAACGAGTACCTGAACTACCTGCGCATCCGCGAGTGGCAGGACATCTTCAGTCAGCTGCGTCAGCTGGCCAAACCGCTCGGCATCACCCTCGGCACGGACGGCCCGGCCGATCCGCAACGGGTGCACACGTCGCTGATCGCCGGGCTGTTGTCGCACGTCGGCCTCAAGGATCCGGCCAAGGGCGATTATCTCGGCGCGCGTGGGGCGCGCTTCTCGGTGTTCCCGGGTTCGGCGCTGTTCAAGAAGCAGCCGCGGTTCGTGATGTCGGCCGAACTGGTCGAAACCTCACGCCTGTGGGGCCGGGTCAACGCGCGGATCGAGCCGGAATGGGTCGAGCCGCTCGCCGGCCACGTGGTGAAGCGGAACTACTCCGAGCCGCACTGGGAACGCAAACAGGGCGCGGTGATGGCGCTCGAGAAGGTGACCCTGTACGGGGTCCCGCTCGTCGCCGACCGCCGCGTCAACTACGGCCGCATCGATCCCGAGGTGAGCCGCGAGCTGTTCATCCGGCACGCGCTCGTCGAAGGCGACTGGGAGACCAGACACCACTTCTTCCGCGAGAACCGTGCGCTGCTCGACGAGGTCGAAGACCTGGAGAACCGGGCCCGCCGCCGCGACATCCTGGTCGACGACGAGACGCTGTTCGAGTTCTACGACCAGCGTGTCCCGGCCGACGTCGTCTCGGCACGGCATTTCGACAGCTGGTGGAAGAAGGCGCGGCACACCGAGCCCGACCTGCTGAGCTTCGAGAAGACGATGCTCATCAACGAGACCGCGGGCGGCATCCGCGAGGCCGACTACCCCGACTTCTGGACACAGGGCAGTCAGACCTTCAAGCTCACGTACCAGTTCGAGCCGGGCGCGGACGCGGACGGCGTCACCGTGCACATCCCGCTGCCGGTGCTGAACCAGGTCACCCCGGACGGCTTCGACTGGCAGGTCCCCGGCCTGCGCGAAGAACTGGTGACGCAGCTGATCAAGTCGCTGCCCAAGGCGATCCGGCGCAACTTCGTGCCGGCGCCCGACCACGCGAAACTGGTGCTGTCGCGGGTCGGCCCGGCCGACGGGCCGCTGCTGCACGCGGTGGCCGACGAACTGGAGGCGTTGCGCGGGGTGGTGATCCCCGACGACGCCTGGCAGCTCTCCGCCGTCCCCGAACATCTGAAGATGACCTTCCGCGTGGTCGACGTCCGCGGCAAGAAGGTGTCCGAGGGCAAGGACATCGAGACACTCAAACGAGACTTGAGCGGCCAGGTGCGCGCGACGATCTCGAAGGCCGCCGACAGCATCGAGCGCCAGGGCCTGACGACGCCCGCGTTCGGCGAGCTGCCGAAGGTGTTCGCGAGCAAGCAGCGCGGGCACGACGTCAAGGCGTATCCGGCGCTGGTGGACGAAGGCGGCACCGTCGCGGTGCGGCTGCTGGACACGCCGGGGCAGCAGGAACAGTCGATGTGGGCGGGCACGCGGCGGATGCTGCGGCTGAATCTGCCGTCACCGATGAAGTTCATCACCCGCAACCTCGGCAACTCGTCGAAACTCGTGCTGAACCGGAATCCGCACGGCTCCGTGGCGGCACTGCTCGAAGACTGCGTCGACTGCGCCGTCGACAAACTCGTGGCCGACAACGGCGGCCCGCGCTGGGACGAGGCCGGCTTCGCCGTCCTGCTGGAAAAGGTGCGTGCCGGGCTGAACCCCGGAGTGCTCGACGTGCTGGCCAACGTCGAGAAGATCCTGCGCGCGGCCAACGACGTCGAAACGCGGCTGGCCGACACGCGCGGCCCGGCGGATTCGCTCGCCGACATCCGCACGCAGCTGGACGGCTTGGTGCACAAGGGTTTCGTCACCGAAACCGGGCAGGACAGGCTGAAGCACGTCGTCCGGTACCTGCGGGGGATCGAACGGCGGCTGGAGAAACTCCCGACCGAGCCCACCCGCGACATCCAGCGCACCGGCGACATCGCCTGGCTCCGCAACGAGTACCAGTCGGCGCTCGACGCCCTGCCGCCCGGCACGTCGTCACCCGCGCTGCGGGAGATCCGGTGGATGATCGAGGAACTGCGGGTCAGCTTCTTCGCCCAGACACTCGGTACCGCCCACCCCGTCTCCCTGAAGCGGGTCATCAAGGCCCTCGACGACGCCACGGCCCGCAATTAGTCACTACTTGCGGCTCGGATCAGGCGCGCGAGGGGCTCGACCGGCGCAAGTAGGTGACTAATTGCGGGTGGGGTTACTTCGCGTCGGCGTAGGTGTCCACGGAGGCGATGTGCAGCGGGAACCGGACCGGGCAAGCGGGGCCGAACATCATCCGCGCCGCCTCGGTCATGCTGTCCATAATGGACTGCGAGACCTCGTCGGCGAACTCGGCCGGGGTGTGCACCAGTACCTCGTCGTGCTGGAAGAACACCAGGTGCGCGGGGGAGGGGAGCTTGCTCCGCAGGGTCGCCAGCAAGATCGCGGTCATGTCCGCGGCGCTCGCCTGAACGACGAAGTTGCGGGTGAAGCGGCCCCAGTTGCGGGAAGCCTGCCGGGCCTTGAGCTCGCCCGCCTCGTCCTCCGCGACGCCGCCGGTCAGCGCGCGCCAGGCTTCCGACGGCGCGGGTGACGTCCGGCCCAGCCGCGAGCGGACGCGCTCACCGCGTTCCCCCGCCTGCGCGGCACGCTCCACATAGGACACCGCGTCGGGGAACCTGTTCCGCAGCAACGCCAGCAGCGGCCCCGCCTCGCCGGACGTGCCGCCGTACATCGCCGACAGCATCGCGATCTTCGCGCGGTCCCGGTCGTCCCTGTCGTCCCAAGCAGGCACCGGCACGCGGCGCACTCCGGAGAACATCGCCTCGGCGAGGCTCGCGTACAGATCCGTGGCCGCGGCGACTTCGGCCAGTTTGCGGTCTCCGGACAACGCCGTCAGCACCCGCGGCTCCAGCTGGGCGGCGTCGGCGACCACCAGTTTCCAGCCCGGATCGGCGCGGACGCAGGTCCGCAGGATCTTCGGGATCTGCAGCGCGCCCCCGCCCCGGCTCGCCCAGCGACCGGAAACGACCCCGCCGACGACGTAATGCGGGCGGAACCGGCCGTCGTGCACCCACTCGTCGAGCCACGTCCAGCCGTTGGCCGAATGCAGCCGCGCGAGTTCCTTGTACTCCAGCAGCGGCGGGACGGCGGGGTGGTCGATGTCGCGCAGCAGGTACTTCCTCGCCGACGTGACCTCGATGCCCTCCCGTCCGAGCGCCCGGACGACGCTGGCCGGGGCGTCCGGGTTGACCGGCCGCCCGCCGAACGCGTCGCTGATCTTCGCCGCCAGCTCGACCAGCCGCTTCGGCCGATGCCCTGCCGGGACGCGGGGTCCGAGCTGGTCGGCGAGCAATGCCAGATGCAGGTCGGCTCGCCACGGCAGCCCGTCGGCCGACATCTCGGCGGCCGCCAGCGCGCTCGCCGACTCCGCCGCGAAGAGCAGGCGTAACCGCTCCGGATGATCGGTGACGGCGACTCGCTTCTCCTGCTCGGCCAGCACCCGGCGCGCCGCGTCGAGCACCGTGACGCCGGAGGGCAGCCGCGGGCCGCGTGTCTCGAACAGCGTCGGCTGGTCGTCCTCGGCCCAGAGCGGCGCCTCGTCGGCGGGCGCCTCCTGCCCGTTCGCCCTGGCCAGCGCGGCGCGCAGGCTCCGCGACTCCTGCGGACGGCCTTCGTGGGCCAGGAGCAATCCTTCGGTCAGCGCCAGGTCATGACAGCGCCGCACCCGGACGCCTGCCTTGATCAACGCCGGGTACGTCCCTTCGACCGATGGGAACACCCAACGGGGTGAGTGCTCCGCCTCCAGACTCCGTACCTCGTCGACGAACGCCGGGAGCTTCAAGCCTCGCCGCGGCGGCTGCCCGGAAAGAGCGATCACGAAGTCGCCATCCTCCTCTTGACCTGCGATCGCCTGCACACTCACATTGTGGTGGTTCCCCCCGACATTTCTGTCACCAGACGGCTAGTGCGCCTGCGCTATCGGTCGGCTACTGTCGAGTAGCAACCCCATACCGCCGGTACGCGAACCGCCGGCGGCATGGTGTCTCGCCGCAGCAGCAACGGAGGTGCCCGGATGAGAAACCCCACCGGCCTCGCCACCCTGGTGGCGGGCAAGGTGACCGAGACCGTGCGCAGCATCGACGTGATGCGCCAAGCGGGCCTGCTCCCCATCCCGCGGGTCGACGAGGGCCTGCGTTCGCTGGTCATGGTGCGGAAGTGGGGTCCGTTCGCCGGGGCGAACATGATCGCCGCCCGCCGGGACCCGACCGCGACCGGCATCATCGACGAACTCGGCCCGCTGACCTTCAAGCAGCTCGACACGCAGTCGAACGCGCTGGCCAGGGCGTGGTCCGAACGCGGCCTCGGCCCGGGCTCGGTGATCGCCGCGCTCTGCCGCGACCATCGCGGTCTCGTGCTGACGATGCTCGCCTCGGGCAAGCTCGGCGCGAAGCTGCTGCTGATGAACACCGGGTTCGCCAAACCTCAGCTCGCGGACGTCGCGAAACGCGAAGGCGTCACGGCGCTCGTGTACGACCAGGAGTTCACCGATCTGCTGGACGCGGTCGAGGGCGACGTCGACCACTACCTCGCCTGGGTCGACACGGATTCCGCGCGTCCGAGCGACACCCCGGTCGTCACCGAACTGGTCGCCAGCACCGACGACCGGCCGTGGCCGGCGCCCGCCAAACCGGGCGGGTTCATCCTGCTGACGAGCGGCACCACCGGGACGCCGAAGGGCGCTCCGCGGCCGCACACTTCCGCGCTGGCCTCCGCGCAGTTCCTCGACCGCATCCCGTTGCGGACCGGCGAGGCGACCTACATGGGCGCGCCGCTGTTCCATGGCACCGGGTTGTCGCAGTTCATCCTGTCCTTCGCGCTCGGTTCGAAGGTCGTCATGCGACGCAAGTTCGTGCCGGAGGAGACGCTGCGCGGCGTCGCGGAGAACCGCTGCACCACGCTGGTCCTCGTGCCGACGATGCTCCAGCGGATCGTCGACCTGCCCAAGGAGGTCCGCGCCAAGTACGACACCTCGTGCCTGCGGATCATCTTCGTCGCCGGCTCCGCGCTGTCCCCGGACCTCGGGAACCGCGCGACCGCAGCGTTCGGCGACGTCGTGCACAACCTTTACGGCTCGACCGAGGTCGCGGTCGCGACGGTCGCGACCCCCGAGGACTGGCGCAAGGCGCCGGGCACGGTCGGCCGCGCGCCGGTGGGCTGCAAGGTCGCGCTGTACGACGAAAAGGGCGGCAGGATCACCGAGCCGCATGTCACCGGCCGGGTGTTCGTCGGCAGCGGGCTGAGCTTCCAGGGCTACACCGACGGGCGTAACAAGGAGATCATCGACGGGCTGCTCTCCAGTGGCGACGTCGGGCACTTCGATGAGGACGGCCTGCTGTTCATCGACGGCCGCGACGACGAAATGATCGTCTCCGGCGGCGAGAACGTCTTCCCGATCGAGGTGGAGAACCTCCTGGTCGAACGCGAGGACGTGCTCGAAGCGGCGGTCGTCGGCGTCGAGGACCCCGAGTTCGGGCAGCGGCTGAAGGCGTTCGTGGTGCGGGCCGAGAAGTCGGATCTGGACGTCGAGGGGGTGCGGGACTACGTGAGGGCCAACCTCGCCCGGTACAAAGTGCCGCGCGATGTGGAGTTCCTCGACGAGCTACCGCGCAACGCGACCGGGAAGGTGCTGCGGAACAAGCTGCACTGAGGCGATCAGTACTCCCAGTCGATGCCGAACACGCCGGGTCCGAAGTCCAGCGCGACGGCGTGGACGCCGTTGCCCTGGTCCGGTTTCAGTTCCTTCCGGTCCAGCGGCGACGTCCCCTGCCTGGAGTACTGCCAGCACTTCGCCGGGACGGTGCCCGGGTCGAACCGGACCTCCAGCAGGTACTCGCGGACGGGACGCCGGAACTCGCGGTAATGCGTGTTCCGGCATTCCGGATACGGCGGCCCGGGATTGGTGAGCGAGTACTCGATCAGATGTGTCTCGCCGCGGTCGATGGGCCGGTCGAAGAGCAGTTCGGCCACCGTGAGCCCGTGTTCGTCGTCGACTTCGGCGCGGCCGACGTGGCAGTTGCGGAGCGTGTTCAGCGCCGGCGGCCCGGCCTCCGGATCACCCTGGGCGTAGACCAGCAGCCAGCGGTCCTGCCCGTCCGCGCCCGCCTGGAACACCGCCCGCGCGGTCACCGCGCGTTGCCCGCCGTCCTCCGCGATCTCGCAGAGGTCGTGCAGGCCGACCAGCTTCAGCTGATGGTGTTGTTCGAGCGCGTTGGGCGCGCCGACCTTCTCCAGCAACGCCTGGAGCGCTTCGAGCGGGAAGGTCAGCGGCTGCTCGGTGGTGGCCCGGCTGCGGCGTGACGACGCCCCGCGCGGCCGTGGCGGCGGCAGCAGGCTGAGCAGCGAACCGGCGGGGATCGCCAAGACCTCTTCGAGGACCCGGACCGCGGACAGCGAACTCTGCCGTTCCGGCTGACGTTTGCCCGATTGCCAGTAACTCAGCGCGGTCACGCTGACCGACGCGCCGCGCGTGAGCAGCCGGGCTTGGATACGGTCGAGACTCAGGCCGCTGGTGGCGATGGCCGATCTCAACGCGGTGGCGAACGCGGTACGCGGCTGGTCTTCATCGTCCGTGGTCACTCGGTCCGCCGCGCTCCCCGCCACCATATGCTGCCCGACCGCCCCCGTCTGCCGTTCCCTGACACCGCCCGGTTGATAACAACACGAATAACTTTAACAGTCTGAGGTAACGCTTCAGGGGCGCCTTCTGCCAGGAGAAAACGACTTTCCGGACGAGCGACGTTACGCCGTATGGCCTAGTACTGGTAACTGTGAATCATTGCCCGGCCACCAGCGCACCGGCTTGCATGGCTCTCAGCAACGATCATCCTCCCGGGTGATCCGCACGGCGCGGCAGGAAGGGAACCAGTGAGCAAGTCCCGGAAGAACCTGAAGTCCCGAAAGACCCGTAGCGGCCTCGTGGCGGGAGTCGCCCTCGCCGGTGTGACCGCGGCGGTCGCCACGTTCGGCGCGGGCGCCGCCAACGCCGACCAGCAGGGCGAGATCCGCGGCGCGGGTGCGGCCAACGCCGTCGGCGGCAGCTACATCGTCGTCCTCAAGCCCACCGCGGTCGGCCAGGGCGTGGCCGCGGCGAGCGAGATCACCGCGAACGTCGCCTCGAAGGCGCAGGGCCTCACCGGTCAGTACGGCACCACGCTGTCCCGCACGTTCGGCTCGGCGCTGAACGGCTTCTCGATCAAGGCCGACGAGGCCGCCGCGAAGCGTCTCGCCGCCGACCCGCAGGTCGCGTACGTCGTCCAGAACAAGAAGTTCAAGATCAGCGAGACGCAGGACAACCCGCCGTCGTGGGGCCTCGACCGCGTCGACCAGGCCGACCTGCCGCTCGACACCAAGTACACCTACCCGACGAAGGCCGACAACGTCACCGCCTACGTCATCGACACCGGTGTCCGCGGCTCGCACAAGGACTTCGGTGACCGCGCGACCGGCGGCAAGGACTTCGTCGACAACGACGACACCCCCAACGACGAGCACGGCCACGGCACGCACGTCGCCGGCACCATCGGCGGCACGGACCACGGCCTGGCCAAGGGCGTGAAGATCGTCGGCGTCCGCGTGCTGGACGCCAACGGCAGCGGCACCACCGAGGGTGTCGTCGCCGGTGTCGACTGGGTCGCGGCGAACGCCAAGGGCCCGTCGGTCGCCAACATGAGCCTGGGCGGCGGCGCGGACGACGCCCTGGACGCGGCGGTCAAGGGAGCCATCGACAAGGGCGTGACCTTCGCGCTCGCGGCGGGCAACGAGTCCTCCGACGCCGGCACCACTTCGCCCGCCCGGGTGAAGGAGGCCATCACGGTGGCCGCCAGCGACAAGACCGACAAGCAGGCCAGCTTCTCGAACTACGGTTCGGTCGTCGACCTGTACGCGCCGGGTGTCGACATCACCTCGTCGTGGGCGACCGGTGACGACGCCACCAACACCATCAGCGGTACCTCGATGGCCGCGCCGCACGTCGCCGGTGCCGCCGCGCTGTACCTCGCGGCGAACCCCGAGGCCACCCCGGCCCAGGTCGCCGAAGGCCTGGTCGGCGCAGCCGCGGACGGCAAGATCAGCAACCCGACCGGCGGAACGGCGAACAAGCTGCTCCAGGTCAAGTAAGACCCTTTCGGACAGGCTGCCCCCGGCGTACTCCAGGCGCCGGGGGCAGCCCCTGTCCGAGGGGTACCAGACTTGTTACCAACCGGTAAGCTCCAGCCCATGGTCCTGCGGAAGAACATCCTGATCACCGGGGCGAGCTCCGGACTCGGCGAGGGAATGGCGAGGCAGTACGCCGCCAGAGGCCGCGACCTGGCGCTGGCCGCCCGCCGTGTCGAACGGCTGGAAGCCCTCGCCGCGGAACTCAAGAAGGCCTATCCCGGCATCAGGGTGGTCACCCGGAAGCTGGACGTGAACGACCACGACCAGGTCTTCGCCGTCTTCGAGGAGTTCCGCGAGGAGCTCGGCTCCCTCGACCGCGTGATCGTCAACGCGGGGCTCGGCAAGGGGCAGCGGGTCGGCACCGGCCGGTTCGACGCCAACCGCCAGACGCTCCAGACGAACTTCCTCGCCGCGGCCGCCCAGATCGAGGCCGCCGTCGGCATCTTCCGCAAGCAGAAGAACGGCCACCTCGTGGTCGTTTCCTCTTTCCTCGCGCTTCGCGGTGTCCCCGGCAACACCACCGCGTACGCCGCCTCGAAGGCGGGGATCTCAGCGTTCGCCGAGGGCACCCGGATCGAGCTGCTGAAGACGCCGATCAAGGTCACCACGCTGCACCCCGGGTTCATCGAATCGGGGATGAACCCGGACATCTCGAAGCTTCCGGGCGCGGTCAAGGCGGAGGCCGGCGCGCAGGCGCTGGTGAAGGCGATCGAATCCGAGACGGCGAAGGCGTTCGTGCCGACGTGGCCGTGGAGCGTGCTCTCGAAGCTCTTCCCGTTCGTCCCGGCGCCTTTGCTGAAGAAGTTCGGATGACCTCCGCGGACAAGACCGTCGAGGTACGCGGAGAGGACTCGTTCGACCCGGCCGCGGTGCACGCCTGGCTGGCCGGTCGGGTGCCCGGGCTCGGCGACTCGCCGCCCGAGGTCCGGCAGTTCCCCGGCGGCGCCTCGAATCTCACGTACCTGCTGACTTATCCGGATCGCGAGCTGATCCTGCGGCGCCCGCCGCTCGGGCACAAGGCAGCCTCCGCGCACGACATGCGCCGCGAGTTCCGGGTTCAGCAAGGGGTGCGGCCGGTCTTTCCTTACGTGCCCGAAATGCTCGCCTTCTGCGACGACGAAACCGTGCTCGGCGGCGACTTCTACGTGATGGAACGGCTCGAAGGCCTGATCCTGCGCGGAGATCTGCCCGCCGGTCTCGAACTGCCGCCCGAGGGTGCGCGCGAGCTGTGCGGTAAGGTCGTCGACAGGCTGGTCGAACTGCATGCCGTCGACGTCGAGGCCGCCGGGCTGGCCGACCTCGGCAAGGGTGCCGGCTACGTCGAGCGTCAGGTGCGCGGCTGGTCGGAGCGGTTCCTCAAGGCGCGCACGGAGAACGTCCCGGACTGCGCCGAGGTGATGGCGTGGCTGAAAGAGAACCAGCCGTCCGAGGTCAAGATCTGCTTGATCCACAACGACTACCGGCTCGACAACCTGGTGCTCGACGACGACCTCGACATCATCGGCGTGCTCGACTGGGAGATGGCCACCCTCGGCGATCCGCTGATGGAACTGGGCAGCACCCTGGCGTACTGGGTGCAGGACGACGATGACGACGTCATGAAGCTCAGCCGCCGTCAGCCGACGCACGCGCCCGGGATGTACACGCGCGAGGAGTTCGTGCGGCGGTACGCGGAGCGATCCGGCCTCGAAATCGGCGACTGGACCTTTTACGAGGTGTACGGCCTGTTCCGGCTCGCGGTGGTGATCCAGCAGATCTACTACCGGTTCCACAGTGGACAGACGACCAATCCGGCGTTCAAGGATCTGTGGCAGTTCGTCGGCTATCTGGACGGCCGCTGCCGCCGGATCATCGGAGGAGGACACGCGTAGATGGGTGCGATCTACCTGGTCCGGCACGGGCAGGCGTCGTTCGGCGCGGAGAACTACGACCAGCTCTCGACGCGCGGTTTCGAACAGTCCACTGTGGTCGGAGAAGAACTGCTGCGGCGGGGTGTCGAATTCACCCAGGCGCGAGCGGGTTCCCTTGCCCGCCAACGGGACACGGCCGCGACGGCGTTGAAGGCGCTCGGCTCCGGGATCGCCGTCGTCGAGGACGAGCGCTGGAACGAGTACGACCACGTCGACATCGCGAAGTACCATGCCGCCGGCGTCCAGCAGACCGATTCGCGGGCGTATCAGGCGGCTTTGGACGGTGCGCTGAACGCCTGGGTCTCCGCCGGTGACGACAGTCCGTGCGCGGAAACCTGGCCTCGGTTCCTGGAGCGGGTCAACGGTGCGCTGGCCGACGTCGTGGCGTCGCTGGGCAAGGGTGAGCACGCCGTCGTCTTCAGCTCCGGCGGCGTGATCGCGACGGTCTGCGGCGCGCTCATGGGCACGCCCGAGGTGGGGCTGCTGAAACTGAACCGGGTCACCGTGAACGCGGGCATCACCAAACTGGTGTCCGGCCGCGGCGGAGTGACCCTCTTGTCGTTCAACGAACATCCGCATTTCGAGGCGGAAGCCGCGGAACTGCTCACCTACCGCTAGGAGAAACCCGATGGCGTTCGGCGAGGTCACGGTCATCCCGGTCAACGGGCACGGTCCCGAGGACGTCGTGGTCGACGACCAGGGGCGGATCTACACCGGCGTCGACGACGGGCGGATCCTGCGCGTCACGCCGGACGGCAAGCGGATCGACGTCCTCGGCGACACCGGTGGCCGTCCGCTGGGGCTGGAGTTCTACGGCGACGACCTCCTGATCTGCGACGCCAAGGCCGGTCTGCTCACCATGCCGCTCGCGGGCGGTCCCGTGACCACGCTGGCGACTTCGGCCGTAGGCCTCGATTTCGTGTTCTGCAACAACGCCGCCGTCGCCTCCGACGGCACGGTGTACTTCACCGACTCGTCGCGCCGCTTCGGCATCGAAAACTGGCGCGACGACCTGATCGAGCAGACCGGCGGCGGCAGGCTCCTGCGGCGCACGCCGGACGGGAAGATCGAGCAGCTCGCCGACGGTTTCCAGTTCGCCAACGGCGTCGCGCTGCCGCCCGACGAGTCCTATGTGGCCGTCGCCGAGACCGGCGCTTGCCGGGTGGCGCGCGTGTGGCTCACCGGCGACAAAGCGGGTACGCGCGACTACCTCGTCGACGATCTGTGGGGGTATCCCGACAACATCTCGACCGGCAGCGACGGGCTGATCTGGATCACTGTGGCGAGTCCGAAGGTGCCCGCGCTTTCCTTGGTGCAGAAGCTCCCCGCGCCGTTGCGGGCCGGTGTCCGGGCGCTGCCGACGGCTCTGCAGCCCGCACCCGCGCGGGAATGCGGGGTGCGCGGCGTGACGCCGGACGGGAAGCAGGTCCACGAACTACGCGGGGAGATCGACGGGTTCCACGTGCTCGTCGGCGTCCGCGAGCGGGCCGGGAACCTCTACTTCGGCTCGCTGGAGGACAACGCGATCGCCGTCACCTCAGTCTAGGCAGAATTCGTTGCCCTCCGGGTCGTTCATCACGATGAAGCCGAGGCTCAAGGGCTCCTCGGGCTCGAAGCGCTGAACCCGCTTGGCCCCGAGTGCGACGAGCCTGTCGCACTCGGCTTCGAGCGCCGCCATGCGCTCGTCGCCCACCAGCCCGGGAGCGGCGCGGATGTCGAGGTGGACGCGGTTCTTCGCGATCTTGTCCTCCGGGACCTGCTGGAAGAAGATCTTCGGCCCTTCGCCGTCCGGGTCTTCGAGGGCCGAGCGGCTGTTGCGCTGGTCCTCGGGCACGCCGACCCGCTCGAGGAACTCGGCCCACGCGTCCAGCGGATCCGTGCCCTCGGGCACCTCGACCCCGGGAGGACCGGGGTGGACGTAGCCCAGGGCGTCACGCCAGAAGGTCGAGAGTGCTTTCGGGTCGAGGGCGTCGAAGCTGACCTGGAATTCGCGGCTCTTGCGGTTCATGGGACCACTCTGACATGCCTAGCGGACAGGATCGGTCCGCTATCTCTGGCACAGTGGGTGACATGGAGGCCGAGCGCGGGACGACCGAGCGGGTGCTCACCCTGCTCGGGCTGCTCCAGCAGCGCGCGGTGTGGACCGGCCCGGAGCTGGGGGAACGGCTCGGCGTCACCCCGCGCACGATCCGGCGGGACGTCGAACGGCTGCGTGCGCTCGGTTATCCGGTGCAGGCCGGCAACGGCGTCGGCGGCGGGTACCAGCTCGGCCCCGGTCACGACATGCCACCGCTGCTGCTGGACGACGAGGAGGCGATCGCCACCGCGGTCTCGCTGCTCGCCGGCGCGGGCAGCGGTGAAGCCACCCTCCGCGCGCTGACGAAGCTCGACCGGGTGCTGCCGACCAGACTGCGGCACGAGGTGAGCGCGCTGTCCGGCTCGGTGGTCGCCTTCGACGGAAGCCGCGCGCCGATCGACCCCGACGTCCTCATGACACTGGCTCGCGCCTGCCGCGACGAGGTCGAGGCGGGCTTCGGGTATCCGTCCTCTTCGGGATCTACGCTGCGACGGGTCGAGCCGTACCGGCTGGTGGCCTCCGGTCGGCGCTGGTACCTGCTCGCCTACGACCTCGACCGCGACGACTGGCGCACCTTCCGCGTCGACCGGATGACCGAGGTTTCCGCGCGGTCATGGCGTTTCCGCCCGCGCCCGGCGCCCGACGCGGCGACCTACGTGCAGGAGAACATCGCCAGCCGGGTCTACCGGCACCAGGCGCGATTCCTGGTGCACGCGCCCGCTCCGGTCGTGCGGGCGCAGATCCCGGCTTCGGCGGCCGTGGTGCGGGAACGGGGGCCTTCGCGGTGCGAGGTGTTGAGCGGGGCCGGGGATCTCGACTTCCTGCTGATGCACGTGGTGGTGCTGGGGCACGCGTTCGAGGTGATCGAACCGGCTGAGCTGGGGGAGCGGTGCCGGGTCCTGGCCGAACGTTTACTCGGGGCCGCGGCTCCTGCGCAAGTAGGTGACTAATTGCGGGGGCTCTCACGGTGAGGGGCGTGCGGCCCGGCGTCGGGGTGTCGGCCAGGTGTTGCGAAAGCCACTTTCGCAACTTTCAACGTTGCGAAAGTGGCTTTCGCAACGTCGGGGCACGCCTGATCGCCGACACCAGCCGACCGGCACGCAAGTAGGTGACTAATTGCGGCGGGGTGAGTTCACCGCCCGGTCCACTGAGGCGAACGCCCGGCCGACCAGGCCGCATAGAACTCCCCGTGGTCCTTCGCCGTCATCAGCAAAGCCTGCGTGATTGCCTCAAGCTCGATCGAACTCCCCAGGTCCATGTCGAGCTCGCGCGTCAACAGCACCTTCGTCGTGCTGTAGGCCAACGCCGGTCCGTCGGCGAGCCGTCGAGCCAGTGCGGAAGCCTCGGAAGCAAGCTCAGCGTCGGGCACCACCTTCGAAGCCAGGCCGATCGCCTCCGCGCGGGCCGCGTCGATCTTGTCGCCCAGCATCAGCAGTTCCGTCGCGCGGCCCAGACCGACGAGCCGCGGCAGCAGGTACGCCGAGCCCATGTCGGCGCCGGCCAGGCCGACTTTCGTGAACAGGAAGGCGAACTTCGCCGACGACGCCATGAGCCGGAAGTCGCTCGCCAGCGCGATCACCGAACCCGCGCCCGCCGCGATGCCGTTCACCGCGGCGATCACCGGGATGGGGCACTCTCGCAGCGCTTTCACCACCGCGCCGGTCATGCGGGTGAAGTCCAGCAGTTCCGCGGACTCCATTTTCTGCAGTTCGCCGATGATCTCTTCGACGTCGCCGCCCGAGCAGAAGCCGCGCCCGCGGCCGGTGATGACCAGCACCCGGACGTCGCCGCGGTGCGGCAACTCGGCCAGCAGGTCGCGCAGGTCCGCGTAGGCGTCGAAGGTGAGCGCGTTCAGTTTTTCGGGGCGGTCCAAGGTGATCGTGGCGACGCCGTCGTCCACGGTGAACTCGAAGTGCTCCCAGTCCGTCGTGATCGGCGGCGTGGCGCGGAACGGGCTCATGACTGGATCCCACCTCCATCGAGGACGAGTGTCTGTCCGTTGATCGCGGCGGCTTCGGGCGCCGCGAAGAAGGTCACCGCGTGGGCGACCTCGTCGGGTTCGAGCAGGCGGCCGAGCGGGGACGCGGCGGCGAGGGCGGCTTCCGCGCCTGCTTCGTCGCGGCCGGTCCGTTCCTGGATCCGGGCCACCGAGGCGGCGGTCATGTCCGTGCGCACGAAGGCCGGGCAGACGGCGTTCGCGGTGACGCCGGTCCCCGCCAGTTCCGCGGCGGTGGCCCGCATGAGGCCGACGGCGGCGTGCTTCGACGCGGTGTATCCGGCCGTGTAGCGGTAGCCGATATGCGACGCGGTCGAGGCGACGGTGACGATCCGGCCGGTGTCACGCGATCGCATACCGGGCAGAACAGCCCGTGTGCACAGGAAAGCACCGGTCGCGTTGACCTCGAACTGGCTCCGCCACTGCTCCAGCGACGTCTTCGCCAGCGGCGCGCTCGCCGAGATCCCGGCGTTGTTCACCAGCACGTCCACCGGGCCGAGGCCGTCGAAATACCGGGCGACGGCGTCTTCGTCGGTGACGTCGCAGTCGGCCCGGCCGGGCGCGTGCACCTTGTCCCCGGCGGCCTGGAACCTGGCGGCGATGGCCGCGCCGATCCCGCGTGTCCCGCCGGTGACGACGACGATCCTGCTCACTCTGCCTCCACCCGGCGCAACGCGCGCCGATCGAGTTTTCCGTTGGCCGTGCGGGGAAGTCCGGTCACGAACACCACCTCGCGCGGATACTTGTGCTTCGCCAGCTGCGCCCGCGCGTGGTCCTTCAGTTCGTCGGCGGTCACGGAAGCGCCCTCCACCAGGACGACGCATGCCCGCGGGACGACCAGGCCGTCGACGGTCACCCCCAGCACCGCGCAGTCGACGACGGCGGGATGACCGATGAGACAGTCTTCGATCTCGCTCGGCGCGACGAACACGCCGGATACCTTCAGCAGGTCGTCGGCGCGGCCGTGGTGGTGGAAGTACCCGTCGGTGTCGCGGCTGAAGAGGTCACCGGTGCGCAGGGTGTCGCCGTGGAACGTCCGCGCGGTCTTCTCCGCGTCGCCGTAGTACTCCCGCGCGATGGTCGGGCCGGTCACCTCCAAGGTGCCGATCTCCCCATCCGGTAAGGGATCGCCGCTCTCGTCGAGAACGCGAGCGGTGTAACCGGGGACCTCACGGCCGAGGCTGCCGACCCGCTGCGCGCCGGGCACATTGGACAGGTAGATGTGGTACGCCTCCGACGAGCCGATTCCGTCGATCACCGGGACACCGAACGTGTTGTCCCATTTGCGATGCAGCTCCGACGGCAGCGCCTCGCCCGCCGACGTCGCGAGCCGTAGCGAACTCATGTCCACAGTAGACGCCGCCGGATGGGCGATCATCGCGCTCATCATGGTCGGCACGTTGACCAGGATCGTCGGCCGGTAGCGCTCGATCAGCGAGAACAGCAGTTCGGCGGTGCTGCGTCGCGGGAACACGATCCCGGACGCGCCGACGCCGAAAGGGAACAATGCGGTCAGGTCCCGCGCGTAGCCGAAGAACAGCTTCGGCACGGCCAGGACACGGTCGTCCTCGCGGAGCCCGAGCACGCCGAGCGCGTATCGGTCGAAGCTCTCCAGCGCACTGCGCGCCGGGTGCACGCACGCCTTGGGCGAGCCGGTGCTCCCGGTGGTGAACTTCCAGATCGCGACATCGTCCAAAGTGGTCGGGGCGGCTTCCAGGTCGGGAGAAGCCGACGCGACCAGCGCGTCGAACGAGTGCTCGCCAGGATCCAGGGAGACATCCCCGATTACCAGCAGATTCCGTGCCCCGGCTTCGCGCAGCGCGGGCACCGTCGAGCCGTCCGCGATGACGACGACGGCCTCGGTGTAGGCCAGGTAGTACGCGTAATCCTTGGGCTGGAGGAAGGAATAGACCTCGGCGGTGACGGCGCCGATCTTCTGCGCCGCGTACCAGACGGCCACGAACTCCACGCTGTCGTTCAGTGCCAGCAGGACCCGCTGTCCACTTCGGACACCGAGGTCGTGCAGCACGTTCCCGGTTCGGTTCACCAGAGCCGCCAGCTCCGCGTACGTGACCTCCTCGTCGCCGCACAGCAACGCCGTCCGCTCGCCGGGGAGACGGTCCACGAAATGGGTCGCCAGGTTGAAGGTCATACCAGCTCCCGGATCGCTTCGACCAGGATGTCGGTGAGCACCGAAAAGGTCTTCTCGCCTTCTTCGGCGCTCGCCTGGGCAGGGGTGCCGCAGTAGGCCTCGGTCATCCCGGCCGAGGCGAAGTCCGTGACCCCGCCGCGCGCCAGGTCGACGTGGACCGCGGGCAGTGCGCGCTGGACGGCGGCGTCGACGAGGTCCGGCCGGTCGGCGAGCACCAGCGACGTCTCGTACTGCCCGGCGTGGCACTCGCCCGAGCGGAATTCGTCGGTGAGCCGGGTGGCGTACCGGCGGCGGACCAGGTCGACGAAGCCGGCGCCGCCGGCCTCTGCCACGCGCCGCAGCATGGCCAGATGCGCCGGTTCGAAATGGTTGTTGACCAGCAGGATCCGGGAGAGACCCTGCTCGGCGAGCGCCCCGCAGATCTCGGTCAACAGCGCGTACAGGGTCTCTTCGCCGATCGAGATGCCGCCCGCGAACCCGGCCGCGAACCGGGTCACGCCGTAGGGCACCTCGGGGAGGATCAGCACGCGGACGCCGGGGTCACCCGCCAGCCGGGCGGCGGCGCGCTCGCACATCCCCCGTGAGATCAGGGGGTCGGTGCCCAGCGGCGCGTGCGGCCCGTGTGGTTCGACCGCGCCCACCGGCAGCAGCAGCACGGGGACGCGCGCATCGGACGCGAGCGCGGCCACCTGACGCGAGCTCAACTCCGCGAAGTACGTCACCCGAATCAAGCTACACCGCAGCGGCCTGAGGTGTATAGAGTTGCGCGCATGCCCGAATCGGCCACACCGCACGGCGAGCCAGGCCCCCAGGAACTGGTGATGACGCTGCTCGGCACCTACGTGTCGCCGCGCGAGAGCCGTCGTGTCTGGTCCGGCGGCCTGGTCGCCGTGCTCGCCGGGCTCGGCTTCTCCGACGGCGCCGCGCGGATCGCGCTGGCCAGGCTCGCCCGCCGCGACCTGCTCGCGAGACACAAGGCCGGCAGGCTCACCCACTACTCGCTGACCCGCCGCACGATCGCGCTCCTGGAGGACGGCGACCGCCGGATCTTCTCCCTCGGCAGGCGCGAACGCGAGGTCGGGGAGTGGACCGTGCTGTGGCAGAGCATCCCCGAAAGCCGCCGCCAAGCCCGGGAACGGCTGGTGCGCCGTCTGCGCTTCCTCGGTTTCGGGCCGGTGCAGGACGGCACCTGGATCGCTCCGCACGACCGCGAGGCCGAGGTGCTCGCCCTGCTGGCGGAACTGGACGTCTCCGAGTACGCCGGGCTGATGCTCGGGAAACCGTCGGCGGGCCTCGACGTCCGGCGGTTCGCCGGCCGGGCGTGGAACCTCGACGGCCTCGCCGCGCGATACGACGCGTTCGTCCGGGATTTCGGCGGGTACCCGGGTGACCTGCCCGACGCGGAGGCGTTCGCCGTCCGGACCTGGCTGACGCACACCTTCCGCGCCTTCCCGTCGCTCGATCCGGAACTCCCGGTCGAGCTGGTACCCGCTCCGCCGAGCCGGGCGGCCGCGGTCGAACTGTTCCACGATCTTTACCAGGCACTGGCCCCGGCCGCGCAACGCCATTTCGATGAGGTGACAGAAAAATGAACGACACTCAGGCCGCATTGAGTTACACGTCCTACCTTTCGCTGGACGAATTGCTGGACGCGCAGCATCCCCGCTCCGACGAACACGACGAGTTGCTCTTCATCGTTATCCACCAAGTGTATGAACTTTGGTTCAAACAAGTTCTCCACGAGGCGCTTTACCTGCAGGAGCAGCTCGAGGCGGGTAATACCGCTCACTCCGTCCGCACACTGCGGCGAATCCTGACTATCTTCAAGGTGGTGGTCGCGCAGATAGATGTGCTCGAGACAATGACTCCGAGCCAGTTCACCAGTTTCCGTGCGCGACTCGACGCTTCGAGCGGGTTCCAGTCGGCTCAATTCCGCGTTCTGGAGGCCGTTCTCGGCCGCCGGGACGAGCGGGTGTTCGCGCATTACCCCGAAGGTGGTGAACAGCGCGCCCAGATCTCCGACGCGATGTCACGGCCGTCGCTCTTCGATTCCTTCGTCACCTACCTCGCGGTGAAGGAGTACGACGTCCCGACCGGGCGCGATGTCACCAAGCCACTCGAACCCTCTCCGGCGCTCCAAGAGGTTCTGTTGCGGGTCTACCGCGATGACACCGGGCCGTCCGTCGTGGCGGAGCACCTGGTCGATCTGGACGAAGGGATGCAGGAGTGGCGGTATCGGCACGTGAAGATGGTCGAGCGGACCATCGGAGACAAGACCGGGACGGGGGGTTCGTCGGGCGCGCACTACCTGCGTTCGACGCTTTTCTCCCCGATGTTCCCGGACCTCTGGGCGGTGCGGAGCAGGCTTTGACGAACCTCGACGAACTCCGCCGCGACCCCAACGCGCTCGCGGCGCACTACACGGAATTCGGCGTGGCGGACCGGATCCTGTTGACCGGGCACTCGCATCAGGCCTGGCCCGACGTCGCGCGGGAGGGCCTTCTCGATGCCTTCGCCGACGCGGCCGAAGAGGTCGACACGAAGTGGGACCGGGCCTTCGCGAAGGCCGACGAGATGCGGGCCGGGTTCCGGGCACTGCTCGGTGACCCGCACGGCGCCATCGCGCTCGGCGCCAGCACCCACGATCTGGTGATCCGGTTCCTTTCGGCGATGGATCTCCCACGCCGTCCGCGCCTGGTCACCACCGACGGGGAGTTCCACACGCTGCGCCGTCAGCTGGCACGGCTGGCCGAGGAAGGCGTCGAGGTCGTCCGCGTCCCGTCGACGCCGGTCAACACGCTGGCCGAACGCGTCGCGGCCGAGGTCACCGAAGACACCGCCGCCGTGCTCGTCTCGGCCGTGCTGTTCGAGACCTCCCGGCTCGTGCCGGGCCTCGCGCATCTCGCCGACGTCTGCCTTTCGAAGTCGGTGAACCTCGTCGTCGACGCCTACCACGCGCTCGGCGTCGTCCCGTTCTCGCTGCACGACCTCGGGCTCACCAACGCCTGGGTCCTCGGCGGCGGCTACAAGTACCTCCAGCTCGGTGAGGGCAACTGCTTCCTGCGGATGCCCGCGCACGCGCAGGAACTGCGGCCGGTCGTCACCGGCTGGTACGCCGAATTCGGCGCGCTCGCGGACGAGCGCCGTCCCGGCCAGGTCGCCTACGCCTACGGATCGGACAGGTTCGCCGGAGCGACCTATGACCCGACGAGCCACTACCGGGGTGCTCGCGTCTTCCGGTTCTTCGCCGAGCAGGGGCTCACGCCGGAGTTCCTGCGGGAGGTCTCGCGGCACCAGGTCGGTTTCCTCGCCGAGGGCTTCGACAAGCTCAGGTTGCCCGAAAAGGTCATCACGCGTGACCGCGAGACACCGCTGGACCGGATCGGCGGTTTCCTGTCACTGAAGTGCGCCGACGCGAGTGCGCTGCAGACCGCCCTCGCCGGACGCGGCGTCCGGACCGACAGCCGCGGCCCGTACCTGAGGTTCGGACCGGCGCCGTACCTGTCCGATCGCCAGCTCGACTCCGCGCTCCACGTCCTCCGAGAGGTCGTCAACGGCTGAGACGGCTCTGCCCCGGTTTGGCGAACGGACCGGGGCGATCTAGGTTTGCGATGTGGCACCGTCGCCGCCGGACGACCTTCGTCGGGGACTGTGCCTTGTTGCAGGAACTTCGCACGTGAGCCACAAGCCGCGTGCACTCCAGGACAAGGAGTCACCACAGTGACCGAAGTGTTCGGCCAGGGTACCGGCCATGAACAGGTCGTCTTCTGCCAAGACCAGGCCACCGGCCTGAAGGCCATCATCGGGATCTACTCGACGGCGCTGGGTCCGTCGCTCGGCGGAACCCGGTTCTACCCCTACGAGTCCGAGGAAGCCGCGCTCGCGGACGTCCTCGCGCTGTCGAAGGGAATGGCCTACAAGAACGCGCTCGCCGGGCTCGACCTCGGCGGCGGCAAGGCCGTCATCATCGGCGATCCCCAAAAACACAAGACCGAAGCGCTGCTTCGCGCCTTCGGCCGGTTCGTCCAGTCGCTGGGCGGCCGCTACATCACCGCCTGCGACGTCGGCACCTACGTGCAGGACATGGACATCGTCGCCCGCGAATCGGAGTTCGTCACGGGCCGCTCGCCGGAGAACGGCGGCGCCGGCGACTCCTCGGTGCTCACCGCCTTCGGCACCTACCAGGGCATGCGCGCCTCCGCGGACGCCGTCTGGGGCGTTCCGGACCTCGCGGGCCGCAAGGTCGGCGTCGCCGGGGTCGGCAAGGTCGGGCACATCCTGGTCGGGCACCTGATCGAGGCGGGCGCGCAGGTGGTCATCACCGACGTGTCGCCCGCGGCGATCGAACGCACCCGCGCGGCGTACCCCGGGGTCGAGGTCGTCGAAGACCTCGACACGCTGATCCGCACCGAACTCGACGTCTTCGCGCCGTGCGCGCTGGGCGGCGTGCTCAACGACGAGACGGTCGGGCTGCTGCGCAGCAAGATCGTCTGCGGCGCGGCCAACAACCAGCTCGCGCACCCGGGCATCGGCAAGCAACTCGACGACCGCGGCATCCTCTTCGCGCCGGACTACCTGGTCAACGCCGGTGGCGTGATCCAGGTCGACGACGAGCGGCACGGCTTCGACTTCGCGCGGGCCAAGCGCAAGACGACCGCCATCTTCGACACCACGAAGGCGGTGTTCGCGCTGGCCAAGGCCGACGGGGTCCCGCCGTCGACGGCGGCCGACCGGCTGGCCGAGCGCCGGATGGCCGAGGTCGGCGGACTGCGGTCGATCCTGACGGTGTAGCTCGCTGGAAACGCCATGAAAGGTCCTTTCCTTGCAAAATTTGCAAGGAAAGGACCTTTCATGGCACTGGGGACTTGGCCGCAGGGGTGCCCGGAGAGGGCCGGTGCGCCGCACAGGGCCGAAGGATCGGAAGCGGCGAAAGCCACTTTCGGGACACCAGGTGTCCCGAAAGTGGCTTTCGCGTCAGGTGCGTCCAGAGGCGCGGGAACTCAGCCGCTCTTGCGACGGAAGGTGCGCTTGTTCGCGGCCGGGCCGTGGGCGTGCAGGTTCTTGCCGCCGGCGTTCTCGTGTGCCGAGCCCGAACGGGCCTGGGCCTGCTTGCGCTCCAGGGCCTCGCGGAACTTGCGCTTGGTGTCGTCCTCTTCGCCATCCGCTGGGGACGGTGCCGGTTCAGTCATTACTACCTCCGAGGTGACGACATGTGACGTTCTCACCCTGTCAGGAACCATCCGGATTGGCGAGTCGATTTACGTCACCTGGGCGGCGTGGGCAGCCGGACCGGGCCGCCGAACCGGACCCGGTCGCGCAGCAGCGGCCGCCAGCAGTGGTCGCACAGCAGGATCGGCTTCAGCCGGTTGCCGCAGTCCACGTGCTCCAGCGTGATGTCCGGTTCCTGGCCCGGCACCTCGAAGCCCCGCGACCACTCGGCGATGAACGCCAGTGCGGGGAAGAACGCGAGCCCTTTCGCCGTCAACCGGTAGTCGTGCGCGTCGGTGCGGGTCTTCGCGGTGCCGGTCCGCAGCACGCCGACGTCCACGAGTTTCGACAGCCGTCCCGAAAGCACGCTCGGGCCGATGCCGAGTTCGCGTTCGAACTCCGAGAAGTGCCGTGCCCCGAGCAGCGCGCTCACCACGAGCCCGGTCGACCACCGGTCGCCGAGGAGTTCCATGGTGTCGGGGAAGAACATCAGCGGATCGCCCGCGAGAGACTCGGCGTCCTTGCGGCGGAAGCGTTTCGTCGCCGTCGCTTCGACGACGCCGGTGTCGTCGAGCCGTCGCGCGCGGACGTCGCGGGCGTCGACCCGGCGTTCGCAGGAGGCGCAGCCGAGCGGCGCCGAAGTGGGCAGTTCGCAGTCGAGGTGGATCAGCGTCGGCAGTACGGCACGCCGTCCCTCGACCCATTCCCGTTCCCACGCCCAGATCGAGATCAGCAGCGGCCACAGCGCGAGGCCGCGTTCGGTGAGCCGGTACTCGTGCCGGGTGCGGCGCGCGTCCCGGTACGGCGTGCGGACGAGCATGCCGCCGTCGACCATTTCGCGCAGCCGCCCGGACAACGCGGTGGGGGAGATGCCGAGCCGCAGCCGGAGTTCCTCGTACCGGCGGAAGCGCAGGAAGAGGCTCTGCAGGATCAGCAAGGTCCACTGGTCGCCGAGCAGTTCGAGCGCCCGGCGCAACGGATCGCCCGCCGGCCGGACGCGGTGCGCCGTCGCCTCTGTCACGTACGTGCCTCTCCGGTGATGTCGCTGTCAGCGTACTACTGACTACAGCAGCAGAAGTCTATTGACAGCTGACTACAGAAATCATAGTGTCTCGGCAATCGGTCAACGCGAACCAGCCGGGGAGAACCGATGACCAGTACCTCCGAGCAGCCGGTCCTGGTGGCAGCCGCCGCCGGAGAACCCGAGGTCAACCCGTACCTGCTGGGCGTCTACGCCCCGGTCGGCGAAGAGCTCGACGCGAGTGATCTCGAGGTCATCGGCAAGATCCCCGCGGACCTGAACGGTGTGTACCTGCGCAACGGCCCCAATCCGCGATTCGCGCCGGAGGGCCGTTACCACTGGTTCGACGGCGACGGCATGATCCACGCCGTCCACCTGGAGAACGGCAAGGCCCGCTACCGCAACCGCTGGATCCGCACCAAGGCGTTCGAGGCCGAATCCGAAGCGGGTAAGGCGCTCTGGAAGGGCGTCATGGAGTCGCCCAAGGGCAACCCGTTCGGCAACTCGCACGGCCTGAACGTCAAGGACAGCGCCAACACCGACCTGATCTTCCATCGCGGCAAGGTGCTCTCCACCTGGTACATGTGCGGCGAGCCGTACGCGGTCGACCCGTTGTCGCTGGAGACGCTGGGCGCGGAGGACTTCCTCGGCACGCTGGTCGGCGACATGATGGCGCATCCGAAGGTCGACGAGCGCACCGGCGAGATGTTCTGGTTCGACTACGGGCCGCGGCCGCCGTACCTGCGCTACGGCGTGATCAGCGCCGACGGCAGGGTCGCGAGCACGACCGAGATCGAACTCCCCGGTCCGCGCCTGCCGCACGACATGGCGATCACCGAGAACTACGCGATCCTGATGGACTTGCCGCTGGTGCAGGACATGGAGGCGGCGCGCAACGGCCGTCACAAGCTGGTGTTCGACCGGTCGCTGCCGAGCCGGTTCGGGGTTCTGCCTCGCTACGGTAACGGTAGCCAGATCCGCTGGTTCGAAGCCAGCCCGTGCTACATCTACCACGTCGTGAACGCCTGGGAGCAGGGCGAGGAAATCGTCCTCGACGTCTGCCGCGTCCAGCGGCCGCATGACCAATTGGCCGCCCCGGCGGCCGACGCACGCACCCCGCTCGCCAAGATGCTGTCGTACCTGCGGCTGGACGCCTCACCGCACCGCTACCGGTTCAACCTGCGGACCGGGCGGTGCCTGGAGGACCAGCTCGACGACGACAACACCGAGTTTCCGTCCGTCGACTCGAGGGTGGTCGGCGGCCGGAATCGCTTTTCCTACGCGGTGCACATCTCGCCGGATTCGACGCTCAAGTTCGACGGCCTGGTGTGCTACGACAATCGTGCCGGCGCCAAGACCGAATATCGCTTCGGTCCGGGCCGGTGGGGCAGTGAGGCGCCGTTCGCACCCCGCGACGGCGCGGCCGCCGATTCCGCTGACGGCTATCTGGTGACCTTCGTCCAGGACGAGCGCGAGGGGCGCTCGGAACTGGACGTCTTCGACGCCGCCGATCTCGCTGCCGGACCCGTGGCCAGGGTCCTTTTGCCCCAGCGTGTCCCGCTCGGTTTTCACGCGACCTGGGTCCGGGCGGACCAGCTGGAACCTTCCGGTAGCCGATGATCCCCTTCGCATCCGCCCACCGGAGGGGAGTGGGCAGGTGCGCGCACGCCGGGAAGCCGTGTCCGAGTCGCCCCTTCCAGGGGGTGGGGCGACTCGGACAC
Source organism: Amycolatopsis sp. lyj-108 (assembly GCF_046549005.1). Classification (NCBI taxonomy): domain Bacteria; kingdom Bacillati; phylum Actinomycetota; class Actinomycetes; order Pseudonocardiales; family Pseudonocardiaceae; genus Amycolatopsis; species Amycolatopsis sp. lyj-108. Next base: position 236,755 of record NZ_JAJPWQ010000016.1, read on the forward strand.
GGCCTTTCGCACGGCACGCCGCACCGCCCCGGCGAGCGCGCCGATCGCGGTCGCGGCGGCGAACACGATCGCGGCGACACCGGTCTCGGTGGTGAATTGAAGCTCGCCCATCGTGCCGACGACGAATCCCGAATGGACACTCCAGGCGATCAGCGCCGTCCCGGCCGCCGCCGCGCGACTGGTCACGGCGCCGGTGACGAGCACGACGAAACCCAAGGCCACCAAGGAAAAGGCGTGATGTCGCGCGGAACCGAGTAGTCCGGCCACCGACGCCGCGACGACGACGGAGACACAACCGAACGGGAAGCCGAAGCACTCGGTTTTCCTCATCCGCCCAGTCAACTCCGCGTCACCGGACGTGCCGTCCGCGTGAACGGGTTCCCTACGCGTCGGCCGGGATTCTTGACGCCATAGTGAGGAGAAGGTCAAAGGTGTCGTGAGGCCGGTGGCCCTGGTCTGGGGCAAGCCCTCGTGAGTGGCGATTCGGGTTAGAACCCGAAACGCCACTCACGACCCCGGCACCGACCACGCCACCTTTGCCTTACCCCTCAAGCCTTCCGCGCGTGCGCGATGATCGCGTCGGCGATCGCGGGCCACAACTGCCGCGGCAGTTCGTGTCCCATTCCGGGGAACAGCAGCAGTTCGGCGTCCGGGATCGCTTCCGAGGTCGCCTTCCCGCCGCTGACGTTGATCAGCGGGTCGCTCTCGCCGTGGATGACGAGCGTCGGGACGTGGACCTCGCGCAGCTTCGCCGTGCGGTCACCCGAAGCGACGACGGCGGCCGCCTGCCGCAACGCGCCCGCGGGGTGATTGGCCCGGTCATAGTTGCGGGCTGCCTTCATCCGCAGGAATTCGTCGTCGGACGGGTGCCCGGGCGAGCCCACGAGTTTGAACCATTCGACGCCGTCCTCGATCGCCTGTTCCCGGGTAGCGGCCGGCGGGCGCGTCAGCCCGGCGAGCGCGGCGGGCTCCGGATGCCCGACCGAGGGATCCCCGGTGGTCGACATGATCGAGGTGAGGCTCAGCAGCCGTTCCGGTGCGTCGATCGCGAGCTGCTGCACGATCATCCCGCCCATCGAGGCGCCGACGACGTGCGCCCGCCCGAAGCCGAGCGCGTCGAACAGCCCGGTGACGTCGGCGGCGAGATCGGACAGCAGGTACGGCGCGGAGGTCAGGTCGCCCGCGGCGAGCGCGGCCAGATCCGGCGCGGGGAGATCGTCGAGATAGGACGAGAGGCCGATGTCGCGGTTGTCGAACCGGACGACGTGGAACCCGCCCTCGGCGAGCAGTTCGCAGAAGCCGGCTTCCCACGTCACCATCTGGGCGCCGAGACCCATCACCAGGACGAGTGGCGGATCCGCGGGGGAGCCGAAGGTGTCGTACTCGAGTTCGAGACCGTTCACACGCGCGCGGGGCATGCCACGATCCTGCCGGAACCCCCACCATCGGACCAGGCGAGGACGGATACGGTAGCCCGCATGCCGACTTTCTCCGAAGACGCGGGTTCCCGGCCGAGGTCGCGCGCGGCTTCCGGACGGCAGGCGGTCACCAAGGACCGCATCGTCGACGCGGCACTGGAGCTTTCGGCCGAGTCCGGCCTGGAGAACTGGACGCTGCGGCAGCTCGCGGCCGCCGTCGACGCCTACCCCGCGGTGGTCTACCACCACGTGGGCGACCGCGACACCGTCGTCGTCGCGGTGCTGGACCGGGTGGTCGGCGAACTGACCTTGCCCGATGAGACGTGGGCGTGGCGGGACTGGTTCGACGAGTTCCTGCCGACCGTGCGGAAAGTGTTGCGCCGCTATCCCGGTTCGGCGCGGCGGCTGGCCCTGTTCGGGCCGTCGGTCGCCGCCGCCGTGCCGACCATGAACGCCGGCATCGGCCGTCTGCTCGCGGCGGGCTTCGGCGCCGAGGCGCCGTTCGCCTACAACCTGCTGCTCGCCACCGCCTGCCAGTTCGTCGCGATGGAGGACGACCGCGAGAGCGCGATGGCGCTCCAGCTCGACCGGTCCGAGGGTTACGCGGCGTACCGCACCCGCGACGATCTGCCGGGCATGGCGGCGCTGGGCGAGTCGATTTCGGCGCTGGTCGCGGATCCCGATCTGGCGGCGGGTTACTACGAGCGGCTCTACGGTTACGCCGTGCAGCGCTGTCTTGATGGGCTCGAACATCGGCTCACCCAGTTGAACGCTCTCGGAAGTTTGACAGAGCCGTGACAGCGAATCGGCGTAGTGTGGAGGAATACCGGTGCTCGTCACCGGTCCCGAAGCCCCTGGCACCAACCTCCCCCTCGAGGTGCCGGGGGCTTCTTTAGCGCCTACCCGTGCCGCGGGGCGGCGCGCTGGATCTCGGGGAAGACCTCGCCGACCAGCGTGACCAGTGACTTGCTGAGCAGTGTGTGCACCTGCGCGCGGTTGAGCGAACCGCGGACGAGCCATTCGCGGCCCGCCGCCTTGACCATCCCGCCGAACGCGCGGACCAGCGCGTTCAGTTCCTGCCCGTGTTCACTTTCGCGGGAGAGGCCGACGGCTTCGAGCACCCGGTCGGCCGATTCGCGATCGGCCTCTTCGAGGATCCGTTCGACCTCGAGGTCCCGGCCGATGCCCTCCGGCGCGATCGCGGCCAGCCACATCTTCTCCTGACTGGTGACCATGTCCAGGAACCAGTCGATGGCGACGTCGGCGCGCAGTTCGAGCGGGCCCTCCGGCAGGATGTCGACGGCGAGCCTCGGCACGGTCAGCGCGCGGCGGATGATCTCCAGGTACAGCTCGCGTTTGGTGCCGAAGTAATGGTTGATCAACCCCCTGGCGACCCCGGCCGCCGCCGCGATGTCCGAAGTGGACACTTCCGAGTAGGGACGGTCCGCGAAAAGGCGGGCCGCGCAGGCGAAGATCTGTTCCTTGCGTTCGTCCGGTTCCAGTCTCCGCCATCTCGGCGCCGGCTCGGTGGTCATGCGGTCAATCTTCCCACGATCGATTCAGCGCGGCCGGACAACGGCCTTATTGCTGTGACATTCAAAAGCAAAGTGTCAGTTAATCCGGCGTGTACCGTCTGTTGGCCCGCTGGTCTTTACCGTCTTCATTCAGGTGGCATGCCGTGCGCGCTGTCGGGGCGCGTTTGCCTCCTACCGGCCCGGCCTGGCGAGTAACCCCCCCTAGCTCGCCAGGCCCGGGCCTTCTTATCGCGACGGGCGTTCCGCGGGCAGGAGCAGCGTGAACGTCGCCGGCGACGGACTGGTCAGCCGCAGCCGCCCGCCTTCCGCCTCGGCGAGGCTCCGCGCCAGCCGCAGCCCGATCCCGTGGCCTTCGCGCTCTTCGGATCGTTCCCCGGTCACGAACGGATCGTGACCGTCCGCGATCGTGCCCTCGTCGCTCACGTCGATGGCCAGTGCGTCCCCGGCGTCTCGGGCGAGGACGGTGACCGTGCCGCGTCCGTGCGTCGCCGCGTTGTCCAGCAGCACGGCGAGCACCTGCCGTACGGCCGCGTCCGCCGCCCGCGCCGGCAGGGCCTCGCGTCCGCTGATCCGCAGCGCGCGGCCGCGTCCGGCGAGCAGACCATGCCAGGTCTGGCGGACCTCTTCGAAAAGTTTGCCGAGGTCGAGCAGCGCACGCGGCGCCCTGGTCTGTTTGGCCAGCGCAAGCAGGTCGTCGATGGTGCGTTCCAGCCGGTCGGCCGACGCGATGCCGTCGCGGATCGTCGCGTAGGGGTCGCGGTCGGGGCTCTCCAGCGCCGCCTCCAGTTGCAGCCGCAGCCCGGTCAACGGCGTCCGCAGCTGGTGGGAGGCGTCGGAGGAGAAGGTCCGCTCGCGTTCGAGTGTCTCGCCGATCCGCTCGGACGTGACGTCGAGCGCTTCGGCGACCTGATCGATCTCGCGGATCCCCGTCCGGCGGGCGCGGACGGTGAAGTCGCCCTCGCCGAGGCGCTCGGCGGTCGCGGCCAGATCCTCCAGCGGCCGCGCCAGCCGGGTGGCGATCCGGCGCCCGATCAGCCAGCTCGCCCCGATCGCGAGCCCGGCGAGCACGATCATCTTGATCCAGGTCAGCCGGACCTGGGCGTCCAGTTCGGACCGGGGGTGGGCGGCGCGGACCACGCCGACCAGCGACTGCCCGCTGAGCACCGGGACGGCCAGGACGACCTCGTCTTCGCGGGTCCCGGTCGCCATGTCGGTGTAGTGCGCTTCGCGAACGTATCGGTCTTCGCTGGCCGGGCCGTTACCGGCCAGGAGCCTGCCGGTCGGGGTGTAGACCGCGACCCTGATCCCGCGGATGCGGTCCTTGTCCGGTTTGATCGGCCGGAGCTCCGGGACCCGGCCGTTGGCGAGATCGCCGGTCACGTCGAGCACGACCGTGTCGGCGACCCGCTCGAGGTCGTGAGTCGAGTTGCCCTTGTGGAACCTCGCGACCGCGATGGCCAGCGGCGCCCCGAAGAGGGTGATCGCCAGCACCGCGGCCAGCACGGTGAGGGTGACGATCCGGCGGCGCACGGACAGAGTGTGGCCGAAGAGGGAGAGGATCACCCACCCGACGCGATATTTTGCCGTCCGTTGACCTGAGTTCAAGGCGATGTTGACCCCGTTCGCTTTACCTTGGGGCCATGCGCCGACGTGCCGCCGTCATGGCAGGCCCGGGGCCCGGATCCGTCCCCCTCGTCCGGTTCGCCGTCCCGGGCGAGTGTGTGGCCGTGCTGCCCGCCGGAAGTGGCGACGCCCCCGCCGGTTCTCCCGGTGTCGGAGTGCTGCTCAGACGCGGGAACCTCTTCGGTCATCTCACCGTCGGGCAGAACGTGGTGCTGGCGGGAAGGCTCGCCGGCCGCCGCTCTCTGCGCGATGCCGGCGACCTGCTCGAACTGGTCGGACTCGCCGGCCGCGGCGACACCTATCCGGACACGCTGTCGCCGCTGGAAGGGGCGCGGGCCGGAGTCGCCGTCGCGCTGGCCGGGGCACCCGAGATCGTGGTCGCCGACGAACCGGCCGGAGAACTCGACGGGCTCGCCGCGCTCGAACTCATGGATCTGCTGTGCGCCGTGGCGGCCCGCGGGACGGCCGTCGTCGTGGCGACCCGTGACCACCAGATCGCGGCGGCCGCGCACCGGATCGTGAGAGTGGCGTGAGGCCGCCACTGGTCCGCACCGACGAGCTGGCGCACACCTATGGTTCCGGCCTGACCGCGGTGGTCGCCGTACATGGCGTCACCTGCGTGATCGGCGCGGAGACCCGCGCGGTCGTGACCGGCAGGGCCGGTGCCGGGAAGACCACGCTGCTGCACCTGCTCGCCGGGATGAAGAAGCCGACGGCGGGCACCATCGAGTGGCCCGCGTTCGAGCCGTCGCCGCCGGGGCCCGACCTGATCGGGCTGGTGCTGCAGGACGGCGGGCTGCTGCGCGATCTCGACGTCCGGCTCAACGTCGCCCTGCCGCTGGTCCTCGCCGGCCGCACCGGCACCGCGGTCCGCGACGCCGTCGACGGCGCGCTGGAGCTCGTGGGCCTCGCCGGTTTCGCCAAGAAGGCGCCTCGTGACCTGACCGGTGAGCAGATCCGGCTCGCCATCCTGGCCAGGGCGCTCGCACCCGCGCCGAAACTCATCCTCGCCGACGACCCGGCGGGCTGGCTGGACCAGCGCGCGGGGGAGCGACTCCTCGGCAGGCTCGTGCAGGCCGCGGACCGGCTGGCCGCCGGACTGCTGGTGGCCACCGCCGAACCGGCCCCGGCCGGGCTGTTCGGCGAACAGTGGGCGATGGTCGACGGGAAGCTGGTGCGGGACCGATGATGGCGGCGATGGCGTTGTGGGTCGGCGGGATCGCGCGTGTGCGCCCCGCCAGGCTCGGCGTGCCCGCGGCCGGGGTCGCGATCGTGACCACGTTGCTCGCGGTGCACGACTGGACCTGGACCCCGGCACCGCGCTGGATACCGGCGATGGTGCTCGTGGTGCTGCTGGCCACGCCCTCGGCGCGGGTGCTGCGGGCGGATCAGGACCTGCTGCGCGCCCGAGGCGCCACCGGCGGTCAGGTGTTCGGACTGGCCGCCGCCGAAGCCGCGGCGGCGGGCCTCGCCGGCGGCGTGGCCGGGGTGGCGCTGTCCCTGGCCTGTGGCTTCTCGACCGGCACCGGCGTAGCGGTCGTCCGGGAAATCGTTCTCTTGCTGGTCGCCGGGCTGCTCGTCGCGGCACTCGCCATCCTGCCCCCGGTGCTGCGCGAGTGGTACTTCGTCCCGGCCGACGGCGGGCCGCCCTGGTGGTCGCCCTACGGCCTCGACTTCATCCTGCTCGCGCTCGCCTTCTTCTGGCCGCTGTTCGGCTGGGCGGGCGGCACGATGCTGTTGTGGCGCTTGGTGGAGCTGGGGCTGCGGAAGGGGAAGCGGGTGATCGGCGGGATACTCCGGCCGCTCGTTTCGGGGCTGGCGGGCGTGATCGCGCTGTCCATTTCGTGGCGGAGCGCGCTCCTGGCGCGATCGGTGGTGCTGGTCGCGCTGGCGGTGGCCTTCGCCATTTCGACCGCCCTCACCAAGGACGGCTGCGGCGAGGCCGAGGTCGATCTGATCGCGTCGCTGATCCTCGCGGCCGCCGCGGCAGGCCCCTCGTTCGGAGCGGCGCTCAACGAACGCCGCCGCGATCTGCTGATCGTGAGCACGCTCGGCGGGAAACGGCGTCAGGTGGCGGCGTTCATCGCGGGTGACGCGCTGGTCGTCGGCGGCGGGGGCCTGATCGCCGGCCACCTGCTCGGCGTGCTGTTCGTCTTCGTCGCGCAGGTAGAGAGAACGCCTTCGCCGCACGGGTACTTCGGGTTGCTCGCGGTGGTGGTGATCGTTTCGTGCGTGGCGGCGTCGGCGCGGATCGCGCAGCTGGCCGCCCGGGACGAGGTCTCCGACCTGCGCGACTACTGAGCTTCGAAAGGCTGCTCGAGGCGGTACCCGTGGCCGCGCAACGTCGAAATCCGCGGCGCCTGCTCAGGCGTCGGCGCCGACTCGGTCAGTTTCCGGCGCAGCGCGGCGATGTGCACGTCCAGGGTCTTCGTGGAGCCGTACCAGTGCGCGTCCCACACCTCCGACATCAGGGTGTCCCGGCTGACCGCGACACCCGGCTGCTCGGCCAGCCGGGCGAGCAGGTCGAACTCCTTGGCCCGTAACGGGATCTCCCGTCCACCGACACTGACCCGCCGTCCGGCGGTGTCCACCCGCAGATGGCCGACGGCGATCGCGGGCCTGCTTTCGGGCGGAGCCGTCCCGCGCCGCAGATGCGCCCGCACCCTGGCGAGCAGTTCACCGAGGCGGATGGGTTTGGTGAGGTAGTCGTCGGCGCCTGCCTCCAGGCCGACGACGACGTCCATCTCCTCCTGCCGGGCGGTCAGGATGACCAGGACAGCGCCGGGCAGTTCCGCCCGCAGCCGTCGGCAGACCTCGACCCCGTCCAGATCCGGCAGGCCGAGGTCGAGCAGGACGAAGTCGATGTCGCCTTCCGCCGCGGCCGCGAGCGCGGTGCGGCCGTCGCGCTGCCAGGAAACCTCGTAGCCGTGCAGACGGAGCGTCGATTCGAGGACACCGCCGATCGCGTCGTCGTCTTCGACCACCAGCAATTTCGGCATGCGGGGCAGCTTAACCGTTGAACACTGTTCTTTTCGGCTGAGACGTTACGAACACCACCTCTTCCGTAACAGCGCGCTAACGGTTCCTTCGATATGTCCATAAAGGACAGAGTGCGGCCGCCGCGAGGCACAGCCAGGCGAACACGTCACCGACACGGCCGTACACGGTCTGTGTTCGCGGCTGCACCGGAAGATCCGCGACGAGCGTCTGCTGATCCGTGCGGTGGTAGTCGGCATGCCCGAGCACACGCCCTTGGCTGTCCACAGCTGTGGAATTCCCGTGGGTGGAGTGCCGGAAGAGCGCGTAACCGTTCTCCACCGCGCGGAAGGTGGCCTTTTCCGCGTGCAGCGAGCCGAATCCCGGCCAGTCATTGGCGGGGACGAGCATCAGCGAGGTTCCCTTGTCCGCGGCCTGGCGCATCAGGCCAGGGAAGTCCGCGTCGTAACAGATGACCGTCGCGAGCCGTCCGTACGGCGAATCCGAGGTGGGGACGATGCCCGGACCGGGAGTCATCGGTTCCATCGGCGTGGGATGCGTCTTGTCGTAGGTCCACGACACCTCGCCGGTCGGCCCGACGAGCACGGCCACATTGCGGATGTAAGGCGCTTGCGACGTGTAGAGCGCGTACGCGAGGCCGACGTGGATGCCCGCCTGTTTCGCTTCGACGCCGACTCGGCTCAGCAGCGCCGCCTGGTCACGTTCCAGCACCCTGGCGTGCGTTTCCGGCCAGAGCACGATCTTCGCCCCTGCCGACGCTTGCTGCCGGGTCCTGGTCACGAGATCCTCGGTGACCGGGGCGAAGGCGGCGCCGACCGCGGCCGGATCCGCCGCGCCGACTTCTTGTGCCCGCCAATACTTCACCCCGATCCGCTCCAGTGCGTCGGAACTCGACCGGTCGGCCTCGGCCGAGGGACTGATACCCGCGATCCGCACCGTCTTCGTCGTGGGAGCGTCGAACAGCAACCGCGCGCCGCCGGCGGCGAACACCAGGCCGAGCAGGCAAACGTGGACGAGGACCGTGCGCTTGGCCCGCGGCCACCCCTCCGCCCAAACCGTGTTCGCGACCGACGCGAACCACGCCAGGACGAAGGTGAGGCCGTACACGCCGGTCACCGACGCCGTCTGGAGCAGCGGCAGATTCCCGGACTGGGTGCTGCCGAGCGCGCCGAAATCCCCGAATCCGGTGATCACCGTGAAGAGGTACTCGCCCGCGACGAGCGTCACCGGGAACACCAGCGTCCTCAACACCCCCGCGCGGTCGGCGAGCAGGCGATCGGCCAGGAACGCCGCCGTCTGCACCACCGCGAGCAGGGCGAACGCGAGCAGCGCCGAGAGCACGAACAGCAGGCCGGTGACCCCGAGCCAGAAGAGTTGCCCGATCAGCAGGGACAGGCCCACCATCACGATCGCGCGCCGCACGGGCACCTGGCGGGCGTAGCGGAGCAGGAAGACCGGGAACACCCACGCCGCGAGCGGGACGTTCCAGTCGGTGTGGACGGCGAGCAGGAGCAGCGCTGTGCCCAGCCACCAGGGCAGCCGTGGTTTCATGCCACGAACGGTAGGAAACCACGGCCGCCAGGACAGCGGACCTTGGGCAGCGAGTGCCCCTTACTTTCGTCAGGAAACGTGGTCCCGGTAGGCCGTGATGGTCTCCGCGAGCACTTCGGCACCGGGACGGCGCCAGAGATCGGCGTCGAACACCTCGACCTCGATCGGCCCGGTGTACCCGGCGGCCTCGACGCAGGCCTTCAGACGCCGGTGGTCGATCGGGCCGTCACCGGGCAGCGCCCGGCCGAGCAGGGTGTCGGTCAGCGGCACCTTCTGGTCGCAGACGTGGAATCCGGCGATCCGCCCGGCCGCCGCGGCGATCGACTCTTCGATCCGCGGATCCCACCACACGTGGAACTCGTCGACGATCACGCCGACCTGTTCGGTGGGATGCTCCAGCGCGATCGCCAGTGCCTGCTCCACAGTGGACAGCACCGAACGTTCGGCGCACTGCATGGGGTGCAGTGGTTCCAGGCCGAGGCGGACCCCGCGCTCACCGGCGTACGGCGCCAGTTCGCCGACCGCGTCCGCGACCCGCTGCCGCGACGACGCCAGGTCGCCGTTCACCCCGCCCACGACCAGGACGAGGACGTCGGCGCCCAGCGCGGCGGCTTCGTCGATCGCCTCCCTGGTCTGCGCGACACCGTCCACAGGAGACCCATCCGGGGTGATCCCGGTGAAGAAACCGCCACGGCACAACGACGACACGCCGACGTCGTACTCCTTGAGCAGCCGCGCGGTCTCCTCGACGCCGGTCTCGGCGACCTTGTCCCGCCACAGACCGATCCAGCGGACACCCGCCTCGGCGCAGCCCGCGACGGCCTCCGGCAGTGACCACGCCTTGGTGGTGATCTGGTTCAGGCTCAACCGGTCCATCAGGCCACCCCCACCGCGGCGAGCAGCGGACGCATCCGCGCGACGGCGAGATCCGGGTCGGCGAGCGCCCCGGCGGCGTCGGCAAGGCGCAGCAGTTCGGCCAGATGCGTGATGGACCGGGCCGATTCGCGGCCCGCGACCATGCGGAAGTGCTCCTGGTGCCCGTTGAGGTAAGCGAGGAACACGACGCCGGTCTTGTAGTTCCTGGTGGGCGCACGGAAGATGGCGCGGCTCAGCGCCACCGTCGGGTCCAGCAGGCCGTGGAAGCCCGCCTTGTCGCCTTCGTCGAGCCGGGCGAGCGCGGCGCCGGCGACCTGCGCGACGGCGTCGAAAATGCCAAGAAGTGCTTCGCTGTGGCCCTGATCGTCCCCGGCGATCAGTTCCGGGTAGTTGAAGTCGTCGCCGGTGTAGCACTTGACGCCGTCAGGCAGCGCCCGGCGGAACTCGGTCTCGATCGACGCGTCGAGCACCGAAACCTTGACCCCGGCGATCACGCCGGCGTGCTCGGCGCAGAGCCTGCCCAGTTCCTTGGCGGCCGCGCGGACGTCACCGTGGCCCCAGTAGCCCGCCAGCGCCGGATCGAACTGCTCGCCCAGCCAGTGCAGCAGGACCGGACGGTCGGCGCCGGAGAGCAGTTTCCCGTACGCGGCATGGTAATCCGCAGGTCCGGACGCCGTCGCGGCCAACGCGCGGCTGGCCATCACGACCGGGATCGCCCCGGCCTCTCCGACCAGGTCGAGCTGCTCGCGCCAGGCGTCCACAATGGACTCGACGGTGGCCTCCCCACCGGGAAGCTGATCGGTGCCGACGCCAGCCACCCACGGCCGTCCGGCGGCGAGCGCCCCGGTGCGCCGGATGAGGTCCTTGGTGGTGTCCCAGTCCAGGCCCATGCCGCGCTGCGCGGTGTCCATCGCTTCGGCCACGCCGAGACCGCAGGACCACAGGTGCTCGCGGAAGGCGAGCGTGGTGTCCCAGTCCAGCGCCGCGCCTTCTTCGGGGTCGGCGGGGGCGAGCGGGTCGGCGACGACGTGTGCTGCCGCGTAAGCGATCCGGGAGGTCGGCGGCGAGGCCGGTTTCGCGGGCGTTTCCGCCCCTCGCGGCGTCCACTCCACCAGGCCGCCGTCGGCGGTGGGCAGGGCGATCAAGGTCATCGGGTCTCCGTGGCACGGGGGTGAGAAAGCGCTTTCTCGTGCCACGTTAAGTCACCTCGTGGGCCGCACACAAGGGTTTCAGCGAGCGGGAGCGGCGGTGCTGCGGCGCAGGACGACCTCGCCGGACATCCGCACCATCCGCGGCCGGGTGCCGGGGGCGGCCTTGAGTGCCAGGTCCATGGCCCGTTCGCCCAGCTTCTCCAGCGGCAGCGCGACCGTGCTCAGCGCCGGCGTGAGATCGCGCACTACCGGGATGTCGTCGAAACCGGCGATCGACATCTCGCCGGGGATGGAGACGCCGGCGTCGCGCAGCGCCGACATCGCGCCGATGGCCATCACGTCGGTCACCGCGAACACACAGGTCGGCCACTGTTTCCGCGGTTTGGCGAGGATCTTCTCCATCGCCTCGTAGCCGCCGTCGCGGGTGAACGCCGCCTCGGCGATGTCGTCCTCGGCCAGTTCGACGCCCCGCGCCCGCAGTTCCGCGGCGAAACCGTCGAGACGGTCTACGACGGTGGTCAGGCTCCTCGGCCCGGCGAGCGCGGCGAACCGGCGGTGCCCCATGTCCAGCAGTGCCTTCGCCAGTTCGGCGCCGCCGCCCCGGTTGTCGGGCTGGACGGTGTCCACTTTGAGCCCGCGGTGCCTGCTGACCGCGGCGACGTGCCCGCCGCCGCGCCGGTACGGTTCGAGTTCGGCGGCCATCGCCTTTTCCCACGCCTTGTCTTCGAACGCGGAACCGATCAGCAGAATGGCCGACGCGCGCTGGGCGCGCAGCGTCGAAACGTAGGCGACCTCCTTGGCCGGATCGCGGAACGTGCTCGCGAGCATCACCAGAAGATCGTTTTCACTCGCCACTCGCATGACCCCGCCGGCGATCGCGGCGAAATACGGGTCGCCGACGTCATGGCAGATCACTCCCACGGTGGGCTGTGAGCCACCGGCCAATGCCTGAGCGTGAGCATTAGGCGTATAAGACAGGTCGGCGGCCGCGGCGATCACTCGTTCGCGGAGATCTCCCCGGACGGTGGCGGTGCCGTTGAGTACGCGGGACGCGGTCGCGAGCGAGACGTCCGCGGTGCGGGCCACATCTTCCAGCGTCACGTGGGGGCGGGCCTTCATCGATCCTCCAAGCTGGCGTTTGGGGCATAGTGGCGGACATGCTCGGCCTTTACCCGGAAATCGAACCTTACGTCCAAGGGATGTTGCCTGTCGGTGACGGCAACGAGATCTATTGGGAGGAATGCGGCGACCCCGATGGCAAGCCGGTGATCTTCCTGCACGGCGGCCCCGGAAGCGGTTCGAGCGCCAGACATCGCAGACTGTTCGATCCCGCGCGGTACCGGATCGTGCTTTTCGATCAGCGCGGCTGCGGGCGCAGCACGCCGAACTGTGCCACGCCGGATGCCGATCTTTCGGTCAACACGACGTGGCATCTGGTGGCCGACATCGAGCGGTTGCGCGAGCATCTCGACATCGAACACTGGATGGTGTTCGGCGGCTCGTGGGGGAGTGTGCTCGGGCTGACCTACGCCGAAACCCACCCCGGGCGGGTCACGGAACTCGTCCTCCGCGGCGTGGCCACCTTGCGGGTGAAGGAACTGCAATGGCTCTACGGCGGGGGAGCGGCGTACCTCTTTCCCGAGGCGTGGTCGCGGTTCCTGGCGCCGGTGCCGTTTTCGCGCCGTCAGGAGAGCCTCATCGAGGTGTACCACGAACTGCTGAGCCATCCGGATCCCGCCGTGCACGGGCCCGCCGCGATCGCCTGGAGCCGTTGGGAGGGGGAGACGGTCAAACTGCGCCCGCGGGACGAGGTGATCGACGGGTTCACCGATCCCTCGTTCGCCCTCGCGATCGCGAGGATCGAGAACCACTACTTCCGGCACGGCGGCTGGCTGGCCGAGGATCAGCTGCTGCGTGACGCCGGGAAGCTCCGGGACATCCCGTGCGTTCTGGTACAGGGACGCTACGACGTGGTCACCCCGGCCATCACCGCGTGGGAGCTCAGCCAGGTGCTGCCGACCGCGGAACTGAAGATGATCGGCGACTCGGGTCACGCGTTCGACGAGCCCGGCACCCTGCACGAGTTGATCAGCGCGACCGACCGATTCGCGTCAAACTGGCAGGGCGCCGGTACACGCCAGGACGAGGAGAGGAACGCAGACATGCTTTTCGGTGACGAGCACGTCCGTCGCTACGAAGAGACCGACGGGGAGGTGGGCCACGACTGGGAGAAGGGCGCGCCCTGCCTCGTCCTCACCACCAAGGGCCGCAAGACCGGCGAGGACCGCAAGTTCGCGCTGATCTACCAGTTCGACGACGACGACAACCCGGTGATCGTGGCGTCCAAGGGCGGCGCGCCGGAGGACCCGGGCTGGTACAAGAACCTGCAGGCCAACCCCGAGGTCAAGGCCCAGGTCAAGGCGGACAAGTTCACCGCGCGGGCCCGGACCCTGGAAGGTGAGGAGCGCGCGAAGCTGTGGGAGAAGCTCGCCGCCGTCTGGCCGGACTACAACGAGTACGCGAAGAAGACCGACCGTGAGATCCCCGTGGTGGTCCTCGAGCGCGTGTGATCCGCGCCGCGTTCGCGCGTGGTTTCAGCCGAACCGGGCCTGGTTCGGCTACGAATTACGTCCATGGTGCTGAGACCCCGTGAACGCTGGACCGCGCTGAGCCCCGTTTCGGGTGACCTGCTGACGTTCCGCCAGATGATCGCCTTCGGCCGGCGCTTCGCCCGCGCCGGCCGGGGCGCCTGGTACAGCCTCGCGATCAACGTCGTCTGGCCGTTCCTGGTGCTGTTCACCCGGTTCCGGGTGCGCGGCGGTGAGCACCTGCCCGCGTCGGGTGGCTTCCTCGTCGCGTCGAACCATCTGTCCTTTGCCGACCCGACGACCGTGACCGCGTACTGCCTCGCGCACGGCCGCGTGCCGCGCTACCTGGCGAAGGCGAGCCTGTGGGACGCGCCCGTCATCGGCTCGGTCATGCGCTCCGGCAAGCACATCCCCGTCTACCGCGGGGCGGCCACCGCGTCGGACGCGTACCGCGACGCCGTCAAAGCCGTCCGTGAGGGTGAATGCGTCGCCATCTTCCCGGAAGCCACCTTCACGGATCACCCGGACGGGTGGCCCATGCGCGGCAAGACCGGGATCGCCCGGATCGCGCTGGAGACCGGGGTCCCGGTGATCCCGCTGGCGAACTGGGGCACGCACCACCTGCTGCCGTCGGACGCCGTGCTCCCGCGCGCCTTCCCACGCAAGACGGTGAACCTGGTCGCCGGTCCGCCGGTGGATCTCTCTGATCTCCTGACGCACACGCCGTCGCGCGAGGTGCTGGAGGAGGCCACGCAGCGGATCATGACCGCGGTGACCGACCTGCTGATCGAGATCCGCGGTTCCCGCCCTGAGTAGGCAGTCTCACCCTTCGGACCGTCCCGGTCAGGGGTAGGTTTCGAGGTATGAGCGCACATTATGACGTCGTTGTCCTGGGCGCCGGGGTCGGCGGTTACGTGGCCGCCATCCGGGCGTCGCAACTGGGGCTGAGCGCGGCGGTCGTGGAGGAGAAATACTGGGGCGGGGTCTGCCTCAACGTCGGGTGCATCCCGTCGAAGGCACTGCTGCGCAACGCCGAACTCGCGCACATCGTGACCAAAGAGGCGAAATCCTTCGGGATCCAGGTCGAAGGCAAGGTCAGCTTCGACTACCAGGCCGCCTTCGACCGCAGCCGCAAGGTCGCGGACGGTCGCGTCAAGGGCGTGCACTTCCTGATGAAGAAGAACAAGATCACCGAATACGACGGGCACGGCACCTTCGTCGACGCCAACACCATCGAGGTCAACGGCGAACGGATCACCTTCGACAACTGCGTGATCGCCACCGGTGCCACCGCGCGCCTGCTGCCGGGAACCACGCGCAGCGACCGTGTGGTCACCTACGAACAGCAGATCATGGAAAACGAACTGCCGGAAAGCATCATCATCGCCGGCGCGGGCGCGATCGGCGTCGAATTCGCCTACGTGCTGCACAACTACGGCGTGAAGGTGACCATCGTCGAATACCTCGACCGCATGGTCCCGCTCGAGGACGCCGAGGTCTCCGCGGAGCTCGCGCGCCGCTACCGGAAGCTCGGCATCGAGGTGCTGACCTCCACCAAGGTCGAGACGATCGACGACACCGGCGAGCAGGTCCTGGTGACCGTGTCGAAGAACGGCGAGCAACGCGTCCTGGAAGCGGACAAGGTGTTGCAGGCCATCGGTTTCCAGCCGCGGGTCGAGGGCTACGGCCTGGACAAGACCGGTGTGGAACTGACCGACCGCGGCGCCATCGCCATCGACTCGCGCGGCCGCACCAACGTCCCGCACATCTTCGCGATCGGCGACGTCACCGCGAAACTGATGCTCGCGCACGCGTCGGAGTCCATGGGCGTCGTCGCCGCCGAAACCATCGCCGGCGCCGAGACCATGGAACTCGACTTCGTGATGATCCCGCGCGCGACCTACTGCCAGCCGCAGATCGCCAGCTTCGGCTGGACCGAAGAACAAGCCCGCGAAAAGGGCTTCGACGTCCAGGTGGCGAAGTTCCCCTTCACCGCCAACGGAAAGGCACACGGCCTCGGCGAGGCCGTCGGCTTCGTGAAGATCCTGAGCGACGGTGAACACGGCGAGCTCCTGGGCGCGCACCTGATCGGCCCCGAGGTGACCGAACTGCTGCCGGAACTCACCTTGGCGCAGCAGTGGGACCTGACGGTGCACGAGATTTCGCGGAACGTGCACGCTCACCCGACTTTGGGGGAAGCGGTCAAGGAAGCCGTGCACGGTCTTGCCGGACATATGATCAACATGTAAGCGTGAACCTGCCCTGACCTGCGGGTTCGCGGGTCAGGGCAGGTGTCAGGCCGTGGCCAGGCCGTCATGCGGCTTGGTCATCAGAGGCAGGGTCGCCGAGCGTGTCGTCGAAGAAGTCGTCGACGGCCTTCCGCGTCCGGGCGTGGCTACTCGGCAGGAGATGCGTGTACACCCGGAGCGTGAAGCCGGGGTCGGTGTGGCCGAGGTACTGAGACAGCGCCTTGATCGACTCGCCAGCGTCGAGCAGGACCGAGGCGTAGAGGTGCCGCAGCGCGTGCACGCCGTCCGCCCTGGTCGGCTTCTCTACCCCGGCGTCCTTGAGCGCGGGCAGCCCAGAAGTTCACCCGGAACCGCTCCGCCCGTACCCGTTGACCATGAGCAGACGGACCGTGGTGGCGGGTCATAGCGGAGGTGGCGGCCGATCTTGCGTACCGGCGGTCCCTCGCCGAGCCATTTCCATTGGTAGAGCGTCTTTACTGGTACGCGGAGGCAGTCTGCGACGTCTTCGAATGACCACAGTGGATCGATGCTGTCCATGCCTTCCTGGTTTCCTAGGCCAGGTACCGGTTCTGCGCCTTACGAGACGAGGGAAGCGTGTGAGGACGTGTTTGTACGCCGCACGTCCCCACGCACGTTTTCCCTACGGCTGTTCAGTTCTCAGCTAGCTTCCGTCTTGTTCTTCTGGATCTGCGCGGCCACCTCCTCCGCCTTGCGCTCCTCGTAGCCCACCCAGTAACGGAGTTCGTGGTGGTGTGCGCGGTCCACATCGGACACTTCGCGATACATGCGCGCGTTGGCCTGGTGGAACTTCAGCCACGTCGTCAGGTTCGACCCCGGTTTCGGGCGACGAGCGGAGGCGACGAGGTGCGCGTCCTGAAGCGTCTGCGGCTCATTCCGGCCGGGCGTCGTCATCGCGCACCGTCGCGTGTTTGCCGAGGAACACGGCCAGTTCGTCCGCGCTGTCGCGGATTTGGCGAAGGAGCCGGATGAACTCCGGCCACTCGGCCGGATCGGACGGCGGCAGGATCGCCAGGCTGTCCGGGTCGAGGTAGATCACCAGAGCTGGGTTCGCCGGACCATTGCCCTGCATCCCCGCGACCGCCTGCCGCCCCGGCTTCCACATCGCGTTGAACGCCACGGCCCTGACTCTCCTCGCTGTAGGCGCGCATCTCCCACGACCGCGCGTTGTCCTCGAATCCCTCGGCCGCCGCCGACACCGCAGCCAGCACCCACCACGGCAACTGGCCTTGAACTGCCAGGTCTCGCCATGCCGACGCCACCGCCAAGGAAGCGACGGCCATGTCATGCGCCGCCAGGGCATCCCCGCCCTGCGCAGTTCGTTGCGTCATCGCGCTGTAGTGGCGGTAAGCGGCTTCCCAGGTTTGGACCAGGTGCGGGGATGCCACCCCCAGCGCCCCGCCCGTCATCACGCCGCCTTGGGCGTTGACTCGGCAGTGGCGGAGGCCCGGCCCGACTTCGCTCCGCCACCGGACGCCGCAGCCTTGAAGCCGGTCGCGCGGAACATGTAGGACTGGTATTTGAACTCGCCTTGACCAGCCACCTTCGGCTCAGCCGTCAGGCCCTCCAGTTCGATCGGCCGCATACCCGGCAACACCTCCGACGTCGTTGGCACCGGCTGCACATCGGCGAGCAGCGTGATCTCGAACGACGCGCGCTTAGCCTTCGTCTCGTCCGGGTCGGTCACGGTGACCTTCCATTGACGCTTGCCCGTCACTTCGTCGACCCGCTGCCGAGCCGGACGACCCGCAGCACGGTCTTCCCGCGACTGGTACTCGTTGTCCGGCGAGACTTCGCCGACCATCACGAGGCCCTGCCCGAATGCTTCGTCGAAGTCGATGGCGAAGCGATGTCCTTTGTAGATAGCCATGTCGTTAGTTCCCTTGCTTGTCTGTGTCTGTCGGCACTTCGTCGCCGTCTTTGCCCCTTGCGGCAGCCGCGCTCAGTGCGGCCTGGACCTCTGCGAGTTCTCTTCCCAGCACCGCTATCGCGTCGGAATCGACGAGCAGGACCACGGGGAACGCCTTGCCGAAACGGATCTCCGCCCGGTTGGCGTAGGTGAGCACGCGGACGCGGATCGGCAGGTCTGCCGTGACGTGGATCTGGACCGTGTCGCGCATCGGGCGCTCAGATCACGAACCGGCGAGCTGTCCACGTTCCCGAGCCGCGTGCGGACGCTGCCCGACCGGCGGTTGGAGTCGTCATGCCTGCCTCCCTCTTGGTGTCGAGGTGCTGGGGCGAGTCCCCGGCAACCTGGCACCTAATCTCCGCCAAAACGCGGGACGTGATCACCACGTGGCGGGACATCTAGGGACGTCCCTGGTACGGTCGAAGACGTCCCTACAAGTCCCTGGAGGGCTGATGCCGAACGAACGCCTGCGGGACGCCCTGCTGCGCAACGGCCTTACGCCGAAGCAGGTCGCCGACGCCACCGGGGTCGATCAGAAGACCGTGGAACGGTGGATCACCAAGGGGCGGACGCCGTACCCGAAGCATCGGCACAAGATCGCCGCGATGGCGCGCGAGTCCGAGACCTACCTCTGGCCGGACTCGGTGGCCCCGGAACGCAAGGCCGAGACGGCCGCCGCCGAGGTCGTGCGCGTGTTCCCGCACCGCAACGCCATTCCCGTCGAGCTGTGGGACCGGCTGATCAAGGAAGCGTCGGACACCGTCGAGGTGCTGGTCCACGCCGCGCTGTTCCTGGTGGAGCGCCCGCGGTTCATCAAGGACCTGACAGCAAAAGCCCAGGCCGGGGCCAAGATTCGGCTGATCTTCGGAGATCCCGAAGGGGAGAGCGTCGCTCTGCGCGGCGACGAGGAGCAGCTAGGCGACGGGACGCTTGCGGCGCGTATCCGCAACGCGCTGGCGTTCTACCGGCCGCTGATCGGGGTAGACGGGGTGGAGATGCGCTTCCACAACACGACCCTCTACAACTCGATCTTCCGCTTCGACGACGAAATGATCATCAACACGCACGTCTACGGCTTCCAGGGAGCACACGCCCCCTCCCTGCACCTCCGCCGGCTATCCGCCGGGGACCTCTTCGAGACCTACTCGGAGAGCTTCGAAGCCGTCTGGAACCTCGCCAAGCCCGCCACCTTCTAGGAGGCCACATATGGCACGCGTCGACTACTACAACGACCCGAACGCTCCGAAGGCAAACAGCATCGCGGTCGCGGTGTCCGCGTTCATCCAGGACGACGAAGGTCGGATTCTCATGATCCGGCGCACCGACAACGACCTGTACTCGATCCCCGGTGGGCAGCTCGAACTCGGCGAGACCCTGTCGCAGGCTGCCGTGCGGGAGGTTCGCGAGGAGACCGGCATTGAGTGCGAGGTGACCGGGGTGATCGGCCTGTACTCGAACCCCAGTCATGTCATTGCCTACGACGATGGCGAAGTGCGGCAGGAGTTCTCCATCTGTTTCCGCGCGGTCTCGATAGGTGGTGAGGCGCGCGTGAGCAACGAGAGTCGAGAGGTTCTATGGGTGGAGACGGGTCGAATCGCTGATCTAAATATCCATGACTCGATCCGTCTTCGAGTCGAGCATTCGCTACAGGGGAGCGAGAAAGTCTTCTATAGCTAGTAGGCCCTGCCTTGCGTGATGGATAGCCCTGGTCTGAAAAGCATCGGAATCTTGTAGCTGGAGCCTGTTGCTCCAAGGAAGCCGATGAGCTTCAGATATTTAACCTTCTCTAGGTAATTTTCGCCGAGAAGTTCTTTAAGTGTCGCATCGTTATGTTCGGATTTGCTCCCCCGAAATAATTCGATGGCTTCGCCAAACTCTCCGGATTCCGCTAGTAGCGTGTCCTCGACGCGTTCTTCACTTAGGGCTACCAGGCCCTGCTTCAGGGCGTCGGAAGTTATAAGTGGTACGCCTTTTTGGTATGTTCGGGGCTCCCGGTCCTCTTGGCGAAGTTGCGCTTCTCTTGCTTTTTGGATCAAGTCAATCAGGTTTCGGGGCGGCTTAACGCCATTAGCGTCCGCGATGCGCCCTAGAATCCATGTCCATGTATTGGGCTTCCGATTTCCTTGGTCTACCTGAGTCGGAAACAAGGCTTGAAAAACAGTTTCTGGGTCAGTTGAGTCTACGTCGAGGCTTCGCATGGCACTGCGATTCTCGACAAGTCTCTTATGTAAGAGACTGTAAAGGTCGGCGTCATCCCAAGCTATCTCAATCTTCCTTGAATTGACATGAGTGAGATTGACAAAGCCTCTTGCGATAATTCGGCGAAAGAGGTCTTTGCGCACGAACAGCTTCACTCTCACATGGTCGAATTCCTGCATGTCAAGATAGGCGCGAAACAGTGCTCTTAGTACTGGTTGCTCCAAAGCAGGCCTGCTTTGAAACGCTTCGTCCAGCCGGTCAAGGGTAAGCCAGATCTTAACTGGAACCTCTTTCAGCACTTCGTTTAGTAGTCTTAAGGCTTCGTCATGGTGTAAATCACTTGTGTTGGCCTTTCCGGTGTCTATGGCAAATTCGACTCGCGCTTGTATTTCTGCGGGCCCTAGCTTTGCGGAACCTTCTGCGTTGGTTACTCGTAGAGAGCTACCGATCCAAGATATTACCTTCTTAAATACGCCGCTTGGGCTATCGTCGGTAGTTCTAAGATGCGCTTCGCTTAGGAGGGTATGAAGTCGATTCATCTGATCGGTGTAGTCGCCGTCGGCAAATTCAAGAATCCAGTTTCCGGCGAGCGCCAAGAAGTACGACTTCCAAACTTTGATGTAGTCAACCTCGTTTAAAATGTCGCCCTCTTCGAGCCTCTGGAAAATTGGCATCCCCACTGGATTAAAGGCTGATACGACCTCAACGTCGACCAGTTCATCGATTTTACTATATCGCATGCTGAGTATGCGATATAGGGCACTCTTTCCAGTGCCCTTGTCTCCGGCTACGACGTCATCGCGATCTTCTACGACAGCGCGAAAAGGTTCAGTCTCCACGAAGTAGTTTTCTAGCAATTTGTCATGCTCGGCAACAGAAGAACCGACGTCAAGATTTCGCAGAATATCCTTGATTAAAGTCAATGCTCGTCCTTGCTAGTCTTTTGCCGAACTTGGCTCTATGGGATCAAGGCGCGCCACCGTCGGCGGCGCGCTGGTCACCTTGCGTCCGCGTCTCGCCTGCGGGCGCACCTTGCCCAACACAGCGGGCTGCCGCTCCGCTCCGCCCACCGGCCGGGCGGTGCGCCCGCTGCCGCCGTGGACAGGTGCAGCCGCCGCCAGCGGCGCGCAGGTACGCCAAAGAGCACGTCGGCCTCCTCGCTCAGACGATCGTGCCCAGAGGTCGCGAACGGACCAACGGCTGTTACGCGGAGCCGCCGCCCCGATGCCAGATCGTCACAACGGCCGTCACGACGCGTCAAGGCGGGAAAGCGTGCTTTGACCCGACGCGACGGCCGCGTGGATGGTTTCGTATCGGGGAGATGGGGGAGGAGTGGCCAGGCCGTCTCCAGGCCGTCGGACGTCGGGTAGGGGTGAGAACACGCGAGAAGTGTCCAGCCCTGTCCGCGCAGGTCAGCGGCCAAAAGCGGCGATCATCACGAGGTCAGCGAAACCCCGGAATCATAAGATCAAAAGACGCTGAGCGGGGAAGATTTGGGACGTTCAACGTCCTAAATCTTCCCCGCTCAACGCCACACCGGCCGGCGTGACCTTGATCAACGGAGGATCGGGGACACTCAACGTCCCCAATCCTCCGTTGATCAAGCCAAGGCTCCCGACGATGCAGGAATCGCGAAACGTCCCAATTCCTACATTGCCAACACACTAAAGCGTGTGAGTGGCGATCAGCTGGCCGATAGCCCGGATGTCCGACCCGCGGAACTCCAGCCGCACGTTCCCCAGCCCGCTGAACCAGAGGTCCAGTTCGGCATCGAGGTCGAAGGTGCCCGCGGTTTCGATCGAGAAGGCCTGGATCCTGTTGTACGGCAGCGAAGTGAAGTCCTTCTTCTTGCCTGTCATGCCCTGGACGTTCACCGCGATCAGCCGCTTGTTCGTGAACACCACGAAATCGCGCACCGCTTTGAACGAGGAGATGATCTGTTCCCCGGGGATGATGATCGGCTGCACCGTCGGCGCGATGTCCTTCGGTTTGCAGGGCGTGAGCTTGAAGACGGTGTCCTTGGAGAAGTCAATCATGTAGTCCAACATACGGATGAACGCGACACGGGGACCCGTCCCCGGCGGGGTCCCGCATACTGCCGGGGTACTGGAGGAGGCACGATGAAGCGGCTCACGACGGCGCACGAGAGTTTGGCGCTCGGCGTGCCACCGTCGGCTCCCGGCGCGGTGTTCGCTCTCACGCTCGCGGGTGGCGTGTCCGTCGATCCGGGTGAGGGCGGCGAGATCTCCTTCGGGCGCAATCGGCCGCAGGTCGACGTGTGTGTGGGCGAGAACGACGTGCAGGTCAGCCGCAGGCACGGGCTGCTGAACTTCACCGGCGGGCGGTGGTGGGTCAGCAACACCGGCCAGTTGCCCATCCGGATGCCGAATTCCCGCTGGCTTTCCCGGGGTGAGGAGCCGATCCCGCTATCGGATGGGTACACGCCGCTGTTCGTCCGCGGCTCGGGCAGGCGGGAGCATCTGCTCGAGTTGTACGTCGCCGGTCCTGACGGTGGGCAGCCCGCCACGCGGCACGACGACGTCACCGTGCCGCCCCGCCGCTGGCGCCTCAGCGCGGAAGAACGCCTGGTCCTGGTCGTCTTCGGGCAGCGTTATCTCCTGCACGACCTCAATCCGCAGCCGTTGTCCCGTCAGCAGACGGCCGAGATCCTCGCGGAACTCCGTCCTGCCGAGACGTGGACCAGCCGCCGGGTCGAGCACGTCGTCATCGACGTCCGGGGGCGGTTGTCCGCCGGCGGCGTTTACGGTTTGCGGCGCGAAGAGGTCGGCGAACCGGTCGGCAACGCGTTGAACGACAACCTGTTGCGTGAGCTCGTGCTGTCCACGACGCTCGTCCCGCCGGACCTCGCCCTGCTCGACGCGCTCGACTGAGTTGTCCATAGAGGACGGTCAGTTCACGCCTTCCATCGCCGCCTTCGCGACGTCGCTGCCCCTGTCCGCCTCGCCCGCGACCTTCACCAGCGCCGCGGTCGCTTGATCGCGGCTTTCCTCGGCTTTCACGCGTCCCGCCGAGGCCGCGTTCACGCCGAAGAAGGCGCCCACCACGGTGCCGATCACCGTTCCCGCCGCGGTGATCACCGCCGTGACGTCCGACGTGTTCGGGTACCGCATGACCGCCGCCACCGCGATGACCGCGAGCGCGCTCAGCCCCGCAAGCACCGTCATGAATCCGTAGTTCTTGCCCATGGCCCGCTCCCTTCAGGCTCCACGCGCCATGCTTCGCCCGAACGCCGCCCTTCGTTACGGCAAAAGGCCGGACCGTTATCCGCCGATGTCGAAACGTACGTCGTGGTCCTGATCCGGCACTACGAATTGCAGCAGCCGCGCGCCCTCTTCGGCGATCGATTCTTGATCCCGCAAGGGTTTCGGTGATTCGATCGTCAGTGTCGCCCCTTTGATCGCCCAAACGGCCAGGAATTCACCGTCGACGAGCAGGGTGCCCCGGCGGCCGCCGTTGCCCGGTGGCAGCGGCACGCGGCGGCCGTCCGGGATCACCCGTACGCGGTCGGCGTGGGAGAGCAGGACGTTGTCGTACTCGGGCAGGAACCGGGGCGGTGCCGGGGTTTCCGGGTCGGGACGCGGCGAGTCGGGGAGGTCGAACAGTTCCTTCCCGTCGGTGCCGGTGAAGGTGCGCAGCCGCGGCCGGAGCCGCTCGAAGACCTCCTTGAGTTTGGTGAGCCCCGACCAGACCTGCGCGTCGCGGACGGTCGCCGGACCGAATGCCTTGAGGTAGCGCAGCACCAGATCGTCGAGCGGGATGCCGTCGGTGACCGGTGCGCCGACCCACTCTTCGAGCAGGGCGAACGCGGCCGGGCCGGTCTGGCCCCACAGGCCACGCGGGGTCACGTGCGCGAGGGGGAGAAGGCTCTGGATCGCGTAGGCGAGGGTGGTCGGGTCGGCGTCCGGCCACCGGTCCGTCAGCGCGGCGCGGATCTCGGCGCGCGTGCGGGGCCGCTCGGCAAGCAGGGCCCGCCCCGCTTCGGCGATCGCGGCGAGATCGAGTCCGGCGACCTCCCGCGAATAGTGGCCGAGGAAACCCCGCTCGATCACCGGTTTGATGGTGGGCCACAGCGCGAGGCAGTCCGAGGCCGTCACCAGGTGCACCGTGCCGCGCATCAACGTCGACCGGACGACCTCGCGGGCCGCCAGCGGTTTCGCCAGCTCGTCCACTTCGAAATCCCGGAGCCGCGACCACAGCCCGACGTAGGACGCGTCGGGTGCCTGCGCCTGGAGGCCGGCCAGTCGCTCGATCGCGGTGACGGCGGGCAGATCGGCGCGGTCGAGCAGGAGCTGCCTGGCCAGGGTCGCGCGGTTGAGGGCCCGGGGGCTCAGAAGTTCCATCGTCAGACGCACTTTCGCAGGAAGGAACGGAGGTCTTCGGCGAACAGGCCGGGGACCTCCATCGCGGGGAAGTGGCCGCCGGTGTCGTACTCGGCCCAGTGTGCCACCGGCCCGTCCTGGAAACTCCGGATCGTGGTGTCCCCGGCGAAGACGGCGATCCCGCGAGGCGGGCCGGCGGGCGCCTCGCTCCACTCGCCTTGGGACAGCTGCCGGTAGACCTCCATGCCTTCGTACACGGCGTGCGCGGAGGAGGCGCCCGCGCCGGTGAACCAGAACAGGCTCACCGAAGTCAGCAGGTGATCGCGATCGACGGCGTCGTCCGGCAGTTCCTTGGCCGGATCGGTCCACTCGGCGAACTTCTCCACGATCCACGCGAGCTGGCCGGTGGGGGAGTCGTTCAACGAGTAGGCCAGCGTCTGCGGCCGGGTCGCCTGAAGGTGCAGGTAGCCGAGGCCGTCGGATTGGAACCGGTTGAAGCGCTCTCCGCGTTCGCGGTCCTTTTCGCTGAGGCCGTCCAGTTCGACAGCGGGCCCGAACGGCATACCCGCGCTGGTCCCGGTGAGGTGCACGCCGACGACCCGGTGCGGGGCGATCATCGCCAGGATGCCCGCGACCCCGGCACCGGCGTCGGTGCCGTGGACGCCGAAGCGTTCGTAGCCGAGGCGGTCCATCAGCGTGGTCCACGCCTGTGCGACGCGGAAGAGGTTGCCCCAGCCGGGGCCGCGCACCGGGTTCGAGAATCCGTAACCGGGCAGGGACGGGATGATCAGGTGGAACTCGTCGCTGAGCTCGCCGATGACCTGCCGGAACTCGAACGGCGAGCTCGGCCAGCCATGCGTCAGGAGCACGGGTAGCGCGTCCGGGGCGGCTGAGCGGATGTGCAGGAAGTGGATGGTCTGGCCGTCGATTTCGGTGGTGAATTGCGGGAACTCGTTCAGTTCCGCCTCATGGGCACGCCAGTCGAAGCCGTCGGCCCAGTACTCGGCGAGGTTCTTGAGGTACGCGACCGGGACACCTCTGCTCCAGCTGCCGGTGACCTCGCGCGGCCAGCGGGTGCGGTTCAGTCGGTCCTTGAGGTCGTCCAGTTCGGCCTGGTCGACGGCGATACGGAAGGGCTTGATGTCGGTCATGGGGCTAGATTAGGAACAATTGCGGAAAGGTTCGTTCCGCGATTGCGGACAAGGTGGGATCCATGGCGGAAACTTCGGCGAGACTGCTGCGGCTCCTGTCGTTGCTGCAGGCCAGACGGCACTGGACGGGTCCGGAACTGGCGGAGCGGCTCGACGTCACGACCAGGACCATTCGGAACGATGTCGAGCGGCTACGCGGCCTGGGCTACCCGGTCGACGCGACTCCCGGTGTCTCCGGCGGGTACAGCCTGGGCGCCGGCGCGGCCATGCCGCCGCTGCTGCTCGACGACGAGGAGGCCGTCGCGGTGGCGATGGGCCTGCGCACGGCCGCGGGCGGCACGATCGCGGGAATCGAGGAGACGTCGGTCCGCGCGCTGGCGAAACTGGAGCAGGTGCTGCCGTCGCGGCTGCGGCGCCGTGTCGAGGCGCTGAATTCCGCGACGCTCGCGGTGCAGGGCGGTGGCCCCACGGTCGACGCCGAGGTGCTCTCGGTCATCGCCAACGCCTGCCGTGACCGCGAGACCCTGCGGTTCGATTACATGGGACACAACGGATCCGAGACGCGGCGGCAGGTGGAGCCGCACCGCTTGGTGCACATGAGCCGCCGGTGGTACCTCGTCGGATGGGACGCCGACAGGCAGGACTGGCGCACGTTCCGCGCGGATCGCGTGCGGCCGCGTACGCCCAACGGACGTCGTTTCGAGGAACGCGAACCACCCGAAGGCGGCGTGGTCGCGTACCTCCAACGTGGTGTGGGCGCGGCGCTGTGGCGGCACCACGCGACGATCCGGCTGCACGCCCCGGCCGCCGAAGCCGCGGCGAAAGTGCCGCCCGCCGTCGTCGTCGAAGCCGTCGACGAGCGGACCTGCCTGCTCAAGGCTGGTGCGGACACGCTGGAGTACCTGGCGCTCTACCTGGGCATGCTCGACACCGACTTCGACGTCGTCGACTCCCCGGAATTCGCCGGGCACCTGCGCAAACTGATCGGGCGGTTCAGCCGCGCGGTGGACTCTTGACGTCGAAGACCAGGTCCGGGCGCTCCCAGGTGATCTTCGGCGGGCTGGGCGGCACGACCCCGACACGACGGGCGCCCATCCGCTCGTAGAACCCGGCGGCGGGCGGATGGGAGACGACGCGGATCTCGGTCATGCCGAGGTCCGCGGCCTGCTTGAGCATATGCTCCACCAGCCACGCGCCGATGCCCGTGCCCTGTGCGGAATCGGCGACGAACAGCAGGTCCAGCTCGGCCGGGTACTCGATGAGGCTGTAGAAGCCGACCACGTCCCGCTGCGCGTGGGCGACGAACGCGGGATGGGTGGCGAGGTAGTCCTCGGTGACCCGGTAACCCTCGAGGATCGACGCGTACTCCCCTTGATAGGCGGCCGATTCGTGCATCAGCGCTGTCACCTTGCCTGCGTCGGAAGCGCTTGCCCTGGAGATGCGGTAGCTCGTCACGAGCGCAGCTTAGAACGTCACACCGACAGTTCTTGACCTCCACCTATCTGGAGGTATGAAGCTGAGCGCAGTCAACTGGGGAACGAACTGGAGGAACGAGATGAAAGCGGCCGCGTTCACGGAAGCCGGTGGCCCGGAAGTGCTCCGGGTGCTGGAGCTGGAGGAGCCGCACGCCGGGGCGGGAGAGGTCCGGGTGCGGGTGAAGGCGGCGGGCGTGCAGCCGTACGACGCGGCGGTGCGGGCGGGCTGGGAACCCGCGGGGTTCGAGCTGAGCTGGCCGCGTGTCCCGGGGAACGAGTTCGCCGGGGTCGTCGACGAGGTCGGTTCGGGGGTGACCGGCCTCGTCGCCGGGGCCGAGGTGCTCGGCTTCACCGCCGTGCAGGCGTACGCCGAGTACATCGTGGTGCCCGCGGAGAACGTCACCCCTAAGCCGGCGGAGATGCCGTGGGAGGTCGCGGGCGGCTTCACGGCGGGGACGCAGACCGCCTACCTGGCGCTGGACGGCCTGCGGGTCGCCCGCGGCGAGACGTTGCTGGTCAATGGGGCCGCGGGTGCGGTGGGCACGGCCGCGGTCCAGCTCGCCGTGTTGCGTGGGGCGAGGGTGATCGGAACGGCGAGCGAGGCGAACCAGGATTACGTCCGCTCGCTCGGCGCCGAACCGGTGGTCTACGGCGACGGCCTCGCCGACCGGGTGCGTGCCCTCGCGCCGTCCGGCATCGACGCGGCGCTCGACGGCGCGGGCGGGGTCGCCTTCGACCTGTCGCTGGAGCTGGTCGGGAATCCGGACCGCGTGCTCACCCTGGTCGAGCACGCCCGCGCGCCCGAGGCGGGAGCGCGAATGGTCACCGGGACGCGGTCGGCGGAGCGGCTGGGGATGCTGGCGTCGTTGTACGCCAAGGGGGAACTGCGGTTCCTGGTGCGACGGACGTATCCGTTCGGCGAGGCCGCGGCGGCACATCGGGAGATCGAGACCGGGCACGGGCGGGGCAAGGTCGTGCTGACCTTCCCGTGAGCCTCGTGACCTTTGCTCGCCCCGCCGCTGTGGCTGCCGAGACTGGTGGTGTCGCAGGGGCCTCGGGTGGCGAGCGCGTAGTCCGTGAGGGCCTCCTTCCCTACCTTCAGGGTAGGCAAGGAGGCCCTCACGGACCTGCGACCAATGCCGCCACATTCAGCAGGTGCCTGAGACACCCTTGGCTCTAACCGTCCTGACCACTCACGAGACCTCAGGATCCCCGCAGCTTCCGAACCACCCCGCGCACCACGAGCGGCGCGACGATCGCCACGAAGAGCACCAACGCCGCCCAGCCCCCGAACCCGCCGAAACCACCCTCGTCGTAGGCCGCCGGTGCGGCCTCCCGCCAGTTCTTCGAGCCGCCGCCCGCCGACTCCTCGTCGGGGTTCGCCGTAGCGGTCGCGGTCTTGTCGCCGGCGACCGGGCCGGCGCTGGGCCCGGCGGAGGTTTTGGGACCCGAGGTGCCCGCCTTGGGTTTGCCGTCCGGGTTGATGATCCCGCCGGTCACCAGCGGGTCGGGCGGGCTGGCGGCGCCGGCGCCCAGGCTGCCGTGGAAGGTCGGGTTGCCGCAGTTACCCGCGTTGAGCTGCTTCGCCGGTCGCCCGGTGAGCCGCGCGTTGGAGTTCATGATCTCCTGCGACAGGTTCGGCGGCAGCGGCGAATAGCCGATCCTGGCCATGTTGATCTGGCCGTCGCAGGCGACATGCTCTAGGAACGCGGTCATCGTGTCGGTCTTGCCCGGGTCACCGTAGCCGCCGCGGCAGGTGTCGCGGCCGCTGGTGCACGGCATCATCACGTACGAGTACGCCGAGATCGGATACGACTTCGGATCGGTGTTCGAGTAGACCTTGTCCAGTTTCTGGCTCAGGTCCGGCCGCAGTTCCGCGTGCTTCAACGCGGCCGCGATGTTCTCCGCGTAGGGCTGCGTGTACTGGCCCGCGCCGTTCTGCACCCACGCCGCCGGCACCTTGTACAGCTGGGCGTAGGCGAATTCGTCGTAGGCGATGGAGAACGGAATGCTGCCCGAACCCACGGACTTCGCGATCTGGTCGGAGTCCGCGAGCAGCCGGTACCACTCGGCATCCGGCCCCTGCCCGGGAAGCTGGATGGGACGCACACCCGCTGGCAGGTTCCCCATGCCGTTCCCGACGTTGCGGGAGACGAACCGGTTGTAGGCGGCCGGTGCGGCGTGGGCGATGAAGTCGTAGAACAACGCCGTCGTCCCGGATTGCCCGGTCCTGCCGACCAGCGTGATGGGCTGATCGGGCAGCGGCTTGCCGCCGTTGGTCGCGGTGATGGCCTGATCGCTCCACCGGGTGATGTCCCGGCTGAAGATGCGGCCGATCACCTCCCGGGTGAGGTGCAGGTAGTCGACGCGCTTCCCACCCTGGTCGGTCACGTTGTACATCACGGCGACCGCGCCCGCGACGTCCGGGACGTACTGGTAGCCGCGGGTCTGCGCGGAAAGGCCGCCGCCACCGGCCGCGATGAGCGAGGACACCTCGGCCTCGGTCCCGCCGAAGTCCACCGTCCGGTCGCCGTACTGGTTGACCCCGGCGGGGGAGTTGGTGGCCGAGTAGTTGACCGGGATACCGCGTGACGTCGCGCCGTTCTGCCAGTCGTTCATCGCCGGGCCCACGTAGCTGGAGCCGGAGCCGGTGACCCTGGACAGCGCCGCGGCGCCGGGAGTGATCACCAGCGACAGCAACACCGTGACCCCGCCCAGCGCGGCCAGCCGCCGGATCATCCGAATCGCCCGTTCACGTAGTCGAAGGTGCGCTCGTCCGACGGCGCGTTGAAGATGGTGTCCGTCGGACCGTGTTCGATCACCCGGCCGGGTTCGTTCTCGGCCGCGAGGAAGAACGCGCAGTGATCCGAAACCCGTTGGGCCTGCTGCATGTTGTGCGTGACGATCACGACCGTCACCTCGTGCCCGATCTCGGCGATGGTCTGCTCGATCCGCCGGGTCGACGTCGGGTCGAGCGCGGAACAGGGCTCGTCCATCAGCAGCACGTTCGGCTGCACGGCCAGCGAACGCGCGATGCAGAGTCGCTGCTGCTGCCCGCCGGACAGCGCGCCGCCGGGGGAGCTCAGCCGGTCGCGGACCTCGCGCCACAGCCCGGCTCGTTCGAGGCTCTGTTCGACGAGCGCGTCCTTGTCACCGCATTTGACGCCGGCGAGCTTCAACCCGGCCAGCACGTTGTCGCGAATGGACATCGCCGGGAACGGGTTCGGCTTCTGGAACACCATGCCGATCCGCAGCCGCACCTGCTGCGGACGCGTCCCGTCGGCGTAGATGTCCTTGCCGTCCAACAGGACCTCACCGGTCAGCGACGCCGACGGCACCAGCTCGTGCATCCGGTTGAGGATGCGCAGGAAGGTCGACTTGCCACAGCCGGACGGGCCGATGAGCGCGGTCACCTCCTTGGCGGGCATCCGCAGCGATACCCCTTCGAGCACCAGCCGGTCACCGAACCAGGCGCCGATCTCGCGGGATTCGAGTTCCGCCGCGCCGGGCGGCGGACCGCCGGTCAGTGCCACCAGCGGGCGCGCCGGACTGTCCACGTAGGACACTTCAGTGTCGGTCACCGGTTCTCCTGTGTCTTGACGATGGTTCTCTTCGCCTTGCGCTTGGACCGGTCGCGGCCCACCACACGGGCGATCGCGAACAGGCCGAAGATGAGCAGGATCAGCACGAGCGCGCCGACGTAGCCGCGCTGCTGGACGTTCTCCAGCGGCTGTTTGATGAAGCGGTAGATGAACAGCGGGATGCTCTCCTGCGGATCGGAGAACGGGTTGGCGTTCATCCCCAGCGCGCCGAACGAGGTGAACAGCAGCGGCGCGGTTTCACCCGCCACCCGGGCGATCCCGAGGATCACGGCGGTGGTGACGCCGGTCCGCGCGGTCGGGAGTACCACCGACCACACCGTGCGGGCCCGGCTCGCACCGAGCGCCAACGACGCCTCGCGCAGGCCGTCCGGGACGAGCCGGAGCACGACGTCCACGGTCCGCGTGACGGTCGGCAGCATGACCATCGTCAAGGCGAGCGTGGCCATCATCCCGTTGTAGCTGAACAAGCCCACCCCCGCCTGGATGCCAGGGATGATCAAGGCCGCGTAGACGAACAGACCGGCCACAATGGACGGAAGGCCACTCATCGCGTCGACCATGATCCGCACCGGGCGCCGGAATCGTGACCGCGTCTCGTTCAGGAAGACCGCGGTGAGCACGCCCAGCGGGACGACCAGGACCAACGTCAGCGCGGTCTGCTGCAAGGTGCCGATGACGGCGTGCAGGCCGCCGGTGTCGGTCACCGGATCCGTCGGCGCGACCGTGGACATGTCATGGGTGAAGAACGCCAGCCGCAGATACGGCGCGCCCTCCGCGACGATGTAGATCAGCAGGGACAGCAGCGGCGCGAGGAGGATCAGCGCCCCGCTGACGACGACGGTGGAAACCAGCCGGTCCGACGCGGCGAGTTTGCCCAGCCGGTCGCGGGTGACCAGGTAGAGCATCGACAGGTACAGCAGGTACGCGACGACCAGGTCGGCCAGCCAACCGGGGGAATCCAGCAGCAGATGCATGACGAACCAGGTGAGCAGCGTGGCCGACACCGCGCAGCCGAGCGCCGCGAGCCGGTCCTGCCTGGTCGTCTCCGACGGACGGCGTTTGACGAGTTTGCGCGGGGCAGGGGTGACAGGGGGAGTCAAGGTCGTGGTCACGCGTCCACCCCCGCGCCCGAACGGCTCCTGGAGATGATCACCGACGCGGTGAAGTTCGTCGCCAGGGTGAAGACGAACAGCACCAGGCCCGCGGCCATCAGCCCGGACAGCGCGAGCCCCGACGCGCCGGAGTTGTTGGCGATGAAGCCGGAGATCGTCGCGCCGCCGAACTGGAGGACATGCTTCGTGATCTCCGGAACCTGGGGCAGCAGCAGGGAAACCGCGATCGTCTCGCCGAGCGCGCGGCCGAGCCCGAGCATCGAGCCACCGATGACGCCGCCCCGCCCGAAGGGCAGGACCACCGTCCTGACCATTCCCCACCGCGTGCTGCCCAGCGCGAGCGCCGCCTCCTTCTCGCCGGGCGGCGTCTGCGCGAACACCTCCCGGGTCACCGACGTCGTGATCGGGAGGACCATCAGCGAGACCACCAGACCCGCGATGAACATGGACTGGATGTACAGCGCGTTCTCCTTCGACGAGAACAACGGGAACCAGCCGAGGTTTTCGGTGAGCCACAACGAGACGGGCACGATCTGCGGGCCGAGGAAGGCGAAACCCCACAGCCCGTACAGCAGGCTCGGGATCGCGGCGAGCAGGTCGACGAGCCCGGTCAGGAACCCGCGGATCCGCCCGCTCGAGTACTCGGTGATGAACAACGCGGCCAGGATGCTCAACGGGACCGCGATCAGGATGGCGATCAGCGCGACCGCGATGGTCCCGTAGAGCAGGCCGAGCACCCCGAGGACGCCCGAGGCCGGGTCGAACCGGATCGTGGTGAAGAACCCGAAACCGCTCGCGTCGAAGGCAGGCCCGGATCGGTAGACGAGGAAGAAGCCGATGACCACGAGGATCGCCAGCATGGTCAGCCCGGCGCCGGTGGTGACGCGGCGGAAGGCGCGGTCTGCCCGTGACAGGACTTCGGTGATCACCCGCCGCACCGGGGTTCCGGGTGGGGACGGGTCGGGCCGGGGTGGCGCGATGGTCACGGGCGGCCTTCCTTCGTGTTGGCAAGTAAAGGAGTTCAGGGCACACCACGTCGCCCCTCGATGCGGCCAGTATGTGGTGCCCGCCGCCGGGAAAGGTGTCCACTCGGGGAACGCCCGACGGGGCGTTTGTGAATCAGTGCGGCCAGACGGTCCGAGCCGGTTGACCCCGAACGGGTGACTCGTGGACGTTGGATCCCGTGAAATCTGGGGAGTCGTCCGTGTTCCTGGTCCGTGCGAGACGAGCCGGGGTCGTGCTGATCTGCGGGATACTGGCGGTCGCGGGGGTGTCCGTCCCCGCCGCGCAGGCGCAGGCGCCCGCCAATCCGCCGTACAAGCTCAAGACCGAGCCCGCCGATCTGTCGGCGGTGCAGAACGGCGATCCACTGCGGATCACGCTCTCGGGCCTGCCCAAAGGGGCGAAGGCGAAACTCGTCGTCTGCCCGAAGGACGTGCCGGACAACCTCATGAAGAAGGTGTACGTCCCGCCGTGGAGCAAGGACAGCACGCTGCTCACCCGGGTGCAGGCCTACTGCCAGGACGAATTCGGCGACGAATTCACCGGCAAGGCCGCGGGAATGCAGTCGATGGAAAGGGTGCGGAGCAGCACGACCGGCGACATCGTCTTCGACACGACGATCCCGCGCGGTACCTTGCGCCCGCATGCGGTGGCCTGGGATCCGCTTTACACCACTTATGAGAAAGCGGTGAATCCCGGCGACAAATTCCCGAAGGTGCCGTGGGCGGACAATCCCGTCGTCGTCGATCCGGTGACCGGCGCGAAGACCAGAAGGCAGTTCTCCTTCACCTGTGACGAGAACAATCCGTGCACCGTCACGATCCAGATCACCGCACAGGACGCCGCGGGCAAGACGGTGACCTGGGTCGACGAATCCCTCAAGTTCACGCCGTACCTGCCGGGCATCGGGGTCAAGGGCTGCAAGGGGATCGGCCGGAACACGCTCAACGCCAGCATGCCGGAGCGGCTCGGCCGGACCGCGGTCGCCTGGAACCAGGCGCTGTGCGCTCCCACGCGGTCCGACCAGCCCACCAACATCGTGAGCGAGACCGAGGACATCGGGCTGACCGCGTTCGACAAGGGCGCCTCCGATCTCATGATCACCGGCAGTGGGAACGCGCTCGCCGCGCAGTCCGTGCGGTCCAGGGAATACGTCCCGGTCGGGATCAACGCGGCGGTGATCGCCGCGGTCGGCTGGTCCCCGACCGACGTCAACGACGGGGGCAGCCCGCTCAATTCGAAGTTCACCGGAACCCTGTCCTTCGCCTACGACGAAGTGGCGAACATGTTCACGAAGGGCGGGCAGGTCCCCGACGCCGACGGGCGCGGCGGCATCTTCAAGAACGGTAGCCCGCTGGTCACCAGGAATCCGGCGCTCGCGGCCATCAAGGACGGCCAGCCCGCCGGGGTGATCGCGGTGAACGCCCGGTCCGGTTACGGCGGCAACACCGACTTCTTCGGCGCGACAGGGGAGTCCGGACCGGGCACGGTCCCGTTCGCCCTGAGCCGGGCCCTCGTCCGATCGGCACCCGAAGCCTGGGTCTTCCCGGAGAAGGGCAAGGGCTACTTCGGTGCCCTGGACGGGAAGTCGCCGGGGGTGATCGCCGATCTGAGCGCGCTGGACCCCGGCAAGTTCCGGATCAACAACGTCGACGCGAAGACCGGTCAGCTGTCGGTGCGCAAGACCGTCGACAACGCCGTCGTCGGCAGAGGCGCGGACTGCGCCGGCGGCTGTATGAACTGGGTGATCACCGATCTCGCGACGGCCACGGTCAACCGCTGGACGCCGGTGGCGCTCCCGGACGGCAAGGGGAACTTCGTCGCGCCGACCGAGCAGAGCCTGCGGCTGGCGGCCGACGCGATGAAGATCGGTCCCGACGGAACGGCCGAGACCGGCACCGTTTCCCAGGACGGCGCGTACCCGCTCACCTTCGTCGAATACATGGCCGTTCCGGTCAACCCGTTGATCGACGCGAACTGTCAGCCGATGAAGGAGAAGCAGGAGCAGCTGAAGTCGTTCGCCGGCCTCGCGGCCGGATTCGGGCAGGCGCTGCTTCCTCCCGGAATGGTCCGGTTGAGCCCCGGGCTGGCCGCCACCGCCGGCGAGCGCATCGGCAAGATCGGTACCGGAACCGCCGAAAAAGCCTGTCAGGAAAAGGAAGAGGCGAAGAACCCGCCGCCGCCGGGCGCGACCGGTGCCACGCAGGCCGCCAATTCTTCCTTGGGCGGCCCCTCCGGGGGACCCGGTTCGTCCGCCGGCACGCCGGTGGCGGCCGCCACCGGCCCGGCGCCCGCGGTCGCCCCGTCCCCGGAAAGCGTGGCCGCGGCGAAGAACCTCGCCGAGTCGATCGACATCCCGAAGTTCGCGGGTGCGGGCGCGCTCGGAGCCCTGATTCCCTTGGTGGCGCTGGTGATCCTGGCGACCTTGCCGTCCGCGACGGCGTATCTCGCGGCCGGACGGCCGGTGCCGTCCTGGCTGACCAGGGCGCTGGCCGGGATCGGTGCCGCGTTCGCCATGCTGTTCGCTCTCCTGCGCCGTAAGTCCTCGGGTGGCGTGGCGTGAGCACGGAGGTCGAAGAAAGGGAGTTCCTGCGGTTCGGCCCCGGCTGGATCGGGGCCGTCGTGTTCGCGTGGCTGGTCACCACCCTGGTGGCGCTGGCGCTGGTCGTCTACGCGCTGGGCCCGATGCTGCAGTCGAGTGATCAGCGGAAGGCGCTGACGGAGATCCGCGCCGAGATCGGCGTGGCGCTGGGTGCCAGCCAGAGCCTGTTCGGCGCGGCACCGCCCGCCAAACCCGTCGAGTTCGGCAAGCCGGTGGCCGTCATGGAGATCCCGGCCCTGAAGGTGCAGCAGGTCGTCATCGAAGGCGCGTCGAGCGGGGAAACCGCGTCCGGACCCGGACACGTCCCCGGGACGGCCGGGCTGGGGCAGCCGGGCAACGCCGTGATCGCCGCCCGCAACGCCGGGTTCGGCGGCCCGTTCGGCTCACTCGACGCCTTGGCGAAGGGTGACGAGATCGTCGTCGCGACGACACAGGGCAAGTCCGTCTACCGGGTGACCGACACGGCCACCCGGCCCCTCGACGAGGGCGCCGACTTCGGCAAGACCGAGAACGATCGGCTGACGCTGGTGACCTCGGCGTCGTGGTGGCCGCTGGCCTCGGCCGAAGCGACGGTGGTGACCGCAGCACTGGAGGGCAGGCCGTTCCGCCCGACCCCGCAGAACGGCAAGGCGGACGCACAGGACGGCCGGACCGGCGACGGTGACGCGTGGGCCGGGCTGGTGCTGGCCTTCGGCGGATTCGTGGCGGCGGCGGCCGGGGCGACTTTCCTTTATCGCCGGTGGCGTCCGGTTTCGACCTATGTCATCACCGGGCCGGTCCTGCTCACTTTCGCCGCGCTGGCGGCATTGGCGCTGTGGCGGCTCTTTCCGGCTTGGGCGTAATCCAGGATTTCGGTCTTTTCGGACCGAACCCGCTCTCAGGATGTGGATCTTCGCCCGTTCCCGACTTTGGTCGGTGGACTGATCACCGACAGCTCTTTAGATTCTCCCCATTACACCCGGTCAGGGGTAACTCATTCGGGCAACCGAAGGAATTCTTCTGACGGAGTGTCATGCCACCAGCGTGCTTTAGCCGGAGCGCGACTGGATTGCTGAAACAGGGAGAGTTCGATGAGCAGATTCAGCCGGGTGGTCACATGCTCGGTTCCGGTCGCGGTCGGCGCTTTGCTGCTGTCGACCGCGGTGTCCGGTGCCCAGCCGTCGGAGGAGGCGCGCACGCAGACCGGGATCACCGCACTGCAGAGCATCAAGAAGAGCCTCACCCCGGCCGAGCGCAAGCAGTCGAGCCAGCTCGTCATCGAGAAGCGCCTCCGCGCCGACAAGGGCCTGGCGGGCAAGCTGCCCGAGTACCGGACCGGGCTGGGCGTCAGTGACGCCGGCACGGTCGCGGTGGACATCAAGGGCGCCGGCCAGTCACTCGTGGACGCCGTCAAGGCGGCCGGTGGCACCGTCCGCCACGCCTCTCCCGCCGGTGCGATCCGCGCCGACCTGCCACTGAACGTCGTCGACACGATCGCCGGACGCGGGGACGTCGCCGAGGTCAAGGCCGCTTCCCAGGCCATGACCTGGAACGAGTCCGCGCCGCAGGACCGGCGGCAGGCCGCCGCCAAGCAGACCGCCGCCGCGCTGCAGGTCGCCGAGGGCGACAAGGCGCACGGCAACGACACCGCCCGCACCAAGTACGGCGTCACCGGCGCGGGCCAGAAGGTCTGCGTGCTCTCGGATGGCATCAAGTCGCTCAAGGCGTCCCAGACCGCCGGCGAACTGCCCGCCGTCGACGTCCTCCCCGGACAGGCGGGCAGCGGTGACGAGGGCACCGCGATGCTGGAGATCATCCACGACATGGCGCCCGGCGCCGCCCTCGGTTTCGCGACCGCCTTCACCAGCGAGCAGAGCTTCGCCGACAACATCCGCGCGCTGCGCACGACCGGCAAGTGCACGATCATCGTCGACGACGTCTCCTACTTCGACGAGTCGCCGTTCCAGGACGGCCCGGTCGCGCAGGCCGTCAACGACGTGACCGCGGCGGGCGCGCTCTACTTCTCCTCCGCCGGGAACTCGGGCAACCTGACCGACGGCACCAGCGGCTACTACGAGGGCGACTTCCGAGGCTCGGCCAGCAAGATCTCCGGGATCACCGGGACGCCGCACGACTTCGACCCGAGCAGCACGACCCAGCTGTACAACGCGCTCTCGCCGAACTCGGTCGGCCGCTACGTCACCCTGTTCTGGTCCGACCCGTGGGGCAAGGCCACCAGCGACTACGACCTGTTCGTCCTGAACTCGTCCGGCTCGGTCGTCGCCTCCAGCGAAGGTTCGCAGAACGGCACCCAGAACCCGTACGAGATCGCCCAGGTCCCGGCCAGCGGCTCGGGCTTCAAGGTCGCCGTGGTCAAGTACAGCGGCTCCGACCGGTTCATCGCGCTCAACGTCATCCGCGGCCGCTTCGTCACTTCGGGTGCGCTGAAAGCCTTCAGCACCAACGGTGTCACCTCCGGCCACTCGGCAGCGGTCAACGCCTTCAGCGTCGCGGCCGCCCCGGCCGCCGGTGCCTTCGGCCGCGCGCTCGAGACCGGTGACCCGGCGAACCCGGCAGGCCCGTACCCGGGTCTGTTCACCGCCGCCAGCAAATGGGAGCGGTTCACTTCGGACGGTCGTCGTCACCAGTTCTACAATCCGGACGGTTCGGTGATCACCCCCGGCAACGTGTCCTCGACCGGTGGTGCGACGCGGAACAAGCCGGACATCACCGCGGCCGACGGCGTCGCGACCTCGGTGACCGGCTTCCAGCCGTTCTTCGGGACCTCCGCCGCCGCGCCGAGCGCCGCCGCCATCGCCGCGCTGCTGATGCAGGGCAAGCCGACCGCCACCCCGGCGGAGATCCGCACGGCGTTGACGTCGACCGCGATCGACCTCGGCGCCCCCGGCTTCGACCCGGTGACCGGGGCGGGCGTGATCATGACCGATCCGGCGCTCGCCGCCCTCGGCGTCGCCCCGAAGTAGTTATCGAGGGGTAAGGCAAAGGTGTCGGGTCGCGGGGATTCGCTCGCGGGCCGTGGTCGAGATGTGTCGCGAAAGCCACTTTCGCGACCCCAGGCGTCGCGAAAGTGGCTTTCGCAACCCCCCCAACTTTGCCTTGCCACAGACCAAGGGCGAAGGCGTCCTTCACTGCATCGGACGCGGCGAAGGACGCCTTCACCTCACCGCCGGCCCCACCTCACGACCACGCCACCTTTGCCTTACCCCCTGAGTAACACCTTTCGCGTGTGAAGGCCCCCTTCCCTCGTCCAGCCATGCCCCCGCCACCGCCCTCAACGGACGTGCTGGGCGCGGCAGAACTGGACTCCACCGAGGGAAGGGGGCCTTTCACGCGCTAGGAGGGGGTCAGGACTTGACGCAGGACAGGCCGTTCGGGCCCGACACGGTCAGGAAGCCGTACCGCTGGATCGTGGCGGCGAGCTGGCCGCCGCACAGCGGGCTGGCGGTCGAAGCCGAGTCACCGTCGTCGAAGCCGACGGCGCGCTTGGCCTGGTCGTAGCTGGGGGTGCGGGAGTCGACGATGTTGTAGACACTGCGCGAACCCAGGAACGCCGTGGTGAAGGCGGGGGTGTAGTTGCCGGCGGAACCGGAGACCGGGGAGCCGTTGAAGCCCGCCCCGGTCAGCGGGTTGACGGTGAAGCCCGCCCGCTTGTCCGCGACGACCGTGTTGCCCTGCGCGATCCACTGCGCGATGGAGAACGGCGCGATGGCGGTGGCGCGGTCGCCTGCCGGGATGGAGTTGCCGTCGTGCTCCTGGAACCGCTTGATGGTGACCGGTTTGGTGGTCGGGTCGAAGCCGAGGACGGTGCCGGTGAAGAAGCTCAGCGTGCCGGAACCGGTCTGCGGCAGGTAGACCGCGATGGGGGAGTTGGCGCCGCCGACCTGGTTCCAGTTGGTGATGGAGCCGTCGTAGATGCCGCGCAGCTGCGCCAGCGTCAGGCTCAGGCCCGCGCCCGAACCGGTGGCCGAGGAGGCCCAGGTGACGCCGTCGGTGGCGAAGGCGAAGTACTCGAAGGTGGCGGGGTCGGACGAGCCGCGGGCCGAGGACGACCGCGCGATGTCGATCTTGCCGTCGCCCGCTTCGGCCGAC
The DNA here is from genome assembly GCF_046549005.1 of Amycolatopsis sp. lyj-108. Taxonomy (NCBI): domain Bacteria; kingdom Bacillati; phylum Actinomycetota; class Actinomycetes; order Pseudonocardiales; family Pseudonocardiaceae; genus Amycolatopsis; species Amycolatopsis sp. lyj-108. The sequence continues at coordinate 276,242 of NZ_JAJPWQ010000016.1, forward strand.
GCCTTCAACGCGGCCTTGCCCTGCGAAGAACCGTTCGGGGCGGGGTTGCCGGCGCTGTAGACGACCTCGTCGGCGAACGGGTCGGCCGGGACGGTGAACGTCTGGGTGCCGGACAGCAGCGGCGGCACGTTGACGAAGTTGTCGGGGTCGCTGTTCCAGGCGCCGCCGTTCGCGTTGGCCAGGATCGCACCGGTGATGTCGACGGTGGTGTCCGAGCCCGCCGCGGCGATGACCTCACCGAGGCCGTTGGCCGGGGCGACCGCCGAGGCGGTGCCGGTCAGGGTGAGGCAGGCGCACGCGGCGATCGCGGTGGCGCCGAGAAACCGAGTGGTACGAGCACGCATCTTGTTTGCACTCTTTCTCTAGTCCCCAAGTCGTCACGGGATTCCGTGACTTGCTGCCAATCCTCGCTCCGCAACACTGTCCGGCGGCGGTGCTCCGCGTTCCCGCCCGACGTCCTGGTGGTTAATGTCCGGGTAACGCACTTTCCGTGATCAGCCGTCACCGAGAACGATTCGGTGAATATCCGTCGGAATCACGGCGGTATTTCCGGCGCCAATCGGTTATGGTCTCGATCCCTTCGCCGATGGAGGCTTCGGTGGTGGCGGACCGGAATCGGTCGAGCCCGCGTTGAGCCTCGATACGCCGCCCGTAGGCGTGGCTGGCGATCGCGACGATCCGGTCTTCAGTATGCAGGCGCCAGCGCCAGCGGCCTCCGCTGAGATGGCTGAAATCGCTGGTCAGCTCGGTGATGTTCGCGCTGAGCCAGGTGATGGCGGCGAGGCATTCCTCGGCGCGTGGACAGTCGGCGGGCGCCGAACCCAGCGACACGTTGTTGCCGCCGAGCAGCCGCCATCGGATGGTCCGTTCGCCGGTCTGGACCAGCTGGAAACGTGGATTCTTCGTCACTGTTCACCGCTCCGGCGACGAGGTGAACGGTGTGAATTCCCCCTGGGCACATCCGGTGAATCGCCGCGATGTGGTGAAGGGGTTACCAGTTTTCCTTAAGGGGCGACGGCCGCCGGGTGAACGTTTTCCGTTGACGGCGGCGCGCTAGCCTGAACGGACGCGGGTAATCGGAAAACGATGACCGAGCCGGTTCGCTCCGGCACGGTCTGCGAGGAGGATCGATGGGCAACGGCAGGACCGCGGTCGTCACCGGAGCGGGTTCCGGGCTCGGCAGGGAGATCTCCCGCGCGTTACTCGGCGCCGGCTACCGCGTCGCACTCGCGGGCCGCCGCGGCGACGCGCTCGCCGAGACCGCCGGCGGCGACGCGAACGCGCTCCCCGTGCCTGCCGACGTCGCCGACCCCGATTCCGTCGCCGCGTTGTTCGAGACGGTCCGCTCGGAATGGGGGCGGCTGGACCTCCTGGTGAACAACGCGGGTGTGTCGGTGGGCGGGACCGTCGACGAACTGTCCTTCGCGGACTGGAAACGTGCCGTCGACACCAACCTGACCGGGATGTTCCTGTGCGCGCAACAGGCCGTGCGGCTGATGAAGGCGCAGGACCCGCGCGGCGGCCGGATCATCAACAACGGCTCGATCTCCGCGCACGCCCCGCGCCCTGCGTCCGTCGCCTACACCGCGACGAAACACGCGGTCACCGGGCTGACGAAGTCGATCTCGCTCGACGGCCGGGCCTGGAACGTCGCTTGTGGACAGATCGACATCGGCAACGCCGCCACCGAGATGACGCTGCGGATGGCGAACGGGATCCCGCAGGCCGACGGCAGCGTCAAGGTCGAGCCGACCTTCGACGCCCGGCACGTCGCGGACGCCGTGCTGTACATGGCCGGGCTGCCGCTGGACGCGAACGTCGGCTTCCTGACCGTCACGGCGACCGCGATGCCGTACATCGGGCGGGGTTAGGGGATCACCTTCGCCTTCCGGAATTCGTCGAACAGCCGGAAGAACATCGCCGAAGTCTCCGCGTACTCGTGGAAACCGGCCCGCCGGGCCTTCGAGCCGTCGGCGAACATGTCGTAGTCCCAGCCGAACACGAAGTCCGCGAACGCCCACGACGACGAGACCCTGCTGTAGGGCACATCGAGGCCGTACTTCGCGGCGATCGACGTCCAGAGTTCCTCCTTGTCCGCCATGACGACGTCGAGCGACATCGGCAGCGGCGGCGCCACCTCCAGGTCGAAGTACCGCGCGATCCGCGGCCAGAGGTCGCTCCACCGGAACAGGTCGCCGTTCGCGATGTTGTACGCCTCGTTCTCCGAGCCGGTGGCCCAGACGGTGGCCTTCGCGAGCAGTCCGGCGTCGGTCATCTCCAGGAGGCTGTCGTACGCGCCGGGTTTGCCGGGGAAGCGCAGTGGCAGGCCGAGTTCCTTCGAGATCGAGGCGTAGACGGCGATGGCCAGCGCCAGGTTCATCGGGTTGCCCAGCGCGGTGCCGCCGACCACCGACGGCCGGATCGCCGACCATGTCCAGGATTTCCCGGCCTGACGGCGTTCCAGGAAGTCCTGCTGGTCCACATTGAACTCGGGCGGCATATGGCCCGCGTCGTCTTCGCGCGCCGGGGTCTTGAACGGGCCGAGGTGGGCGCCGTAGACCTTGTACCCCTGCATGAGGCTGATGTGGCGCAGCCCTGGCGCGGCGGGCTCGATGGCATCGACGAGGTTGGTCAGCATCGCCAGGTTCGGCGCGACCAGTTCGGCCCAGGTCGGCTTGTCGACATAGGCCGCGTAGAACACGTGGGTGACGTCGTCCAGGCCGCCGAGTTTCGCGCGAGTGTCGTCCGCGTCGAGCAGGTCGACGGCGATCTGGCCGGGGCCGCCGCGTCGCGACAGGCCGACGACGCGCCAGCCCGGCAGGGTCTCCAGGTGTTCGATCAGGTTCTTGCCGATGACCCCGTTGGCCCCGGCGACCAGGGCGACCTTGCGTTCTTCGTTCATGTCTTCAAGCCTGGACCCGGCATTGCGATAAGTCCAAGGCATAGATATCACCGCTCCGATAAACTCTCTTCATGACCAGCCTGCGCCAACTCGAGTACCTGGTGACCGTCGTCGACACCGGCTCCTTCACCAAGGCCGCCGAGTTGCTGCACGTGACACAGCCCGCGCTGTCGCATCAGATGCGCGCGCTGGAGAAGGGCGTCGGCGGACCACTGCTCGAACGGTTGCCGCGCAGCGTCCGGCTCACCCCGATGGGGCGGGCCATGCTGCCGCACGCCCGCGCCACCCTCGCCGACGCCGAACGCGCGCGATGCGCGGCCCGGCAGGCGTCCGGGCTGGAAGCCGGGGAATTGCAGATCGCCACGGTCTATTCGGTCGGCCTCGGTGTCCTGCCCGCGGCGTTGCGGGTGTGGCGCAGGGAGCGGCCGGACGTCGACGTCCGCCTGGTGGAGTTCCGGCACGCGGACGAACTCCGGGAGGCCATGGCGGCGGGGGAGGCCGACGTCGCGGTCGGCCCGGTCCCGCCGGGCTGGGACGGACCGGTCCGCGACCTCGGTACCGAGGAGTTCGTCGTGGTCCTGCCGATCGACGGGCCGCGCGAGGACGACGGCTCCGGCGTCGTCGACCTGGCGACTCTCGCCGACTGCGCGTGGGTGCACTACGCGCCGGGCAACGGTCTGGCCGACCTCGTCGACCAGGCGTGTGCCGCGGCGGGATTCCAGCCGAGGGCCGCGGTCCGGACCGAACAGACCGCGGCGGCGCCGGTGCTCGCGGCGGCGGGACTCGGTCCCGCGCTGGTCCCGGCCAACGTGCTGCCCGAAGGTTTCCACGGTCGTGTCCTGCGGCCCGAACCGGCGATCCGGCGCACGCTCGCCGCCTACTGCCGCAGTACACCCGACCCGCTGACCTCGGCTTTCATCGACGTCGTCGCGGGGGAGTGCACGCTCGGCTCACCGCACCGAAACGCCTGACAGGTCCACGCCCCCGAACGGCGTCGCCTTCACCTCGCCGACGCGCTCCGCCCAGACGGCGTGCCCGTGCCCGGACCACAGCGGCGCGACCGGGAGATCCCGCAGCAACTGGTTCTCCACCAGCCGGTAGATCTCGCCGCTTTCGGCGGAGTCGGTCTCCTCAGCCGATTTGAGCAGGTCGGCGAACCCGTCGCTGGTGTACCCGGTGGCCTTCACGATCTCGGCCAGCGTCTCCTGCGGGCTCGGCGTCATCAGGGCCACGTCGATCGCGAACGGTCCCTCCCCGGGTTCGGTGGCCAGCGGGACACTGACGGACGCGCTGACCTGATCCGCCAGCGGGCGCAGCCAGCTCGCCTGTGACTGTCCGAAGTGGACGGGCGTGTTCGGGAACTCCGCCTGCGTCAACAGGGACTTCCCGGCTCCGGCGTCGAAGGTGCAGGGGCGGCAGGTGCTGCTGCGTTCACCGGGGGCGACGGCGGGCGGCAGGAGGGACTTCGCCGGGTCCACCTGCTTGCCGAGAGCACCGGCCTCCAGTGCCGCGCGGTCGATCCCGAGCGCGAAACCGTGCCGCACCGTCGCGTCGGAGAAATGCTTCGCGGTCAAGGGAAACCCGAGGTAGGCGGTGGTCGGCAGCGCCCACATCACATGCCGCTGCGCGAAATCCGCGTGCATGGCCTCGTGGCGATCACCGGGGACGAACGTGGAGAGGTCGAGCTTCCCGGCCTTGACCTCGTCGTACTGCGCCGCCGCGTCGCCGGTCTTCAGTTCGATCACGCGCGCCTTGCCCGGCGCGTCCGCCGTTCGGATCAGTTTGCCGCCGGACGGCTGCCAGGCGCCGTCCAGCCGGAACGGCCCGTTGCCGACGGGCCGCTGCGCGAACCCCGGCCAGTCGCGCGACTTCAGCACCGACGCGGGCAGCGGGACGAGCGCCGGCGACGAGAGCAGCGCCGGGACCTGCCCGGACGGCCGGTCGAGCACGAGCCGGATGGTCAGCGGATCCGGCGCGGTGATCTCCTTGGCCCGCAGGAGATCCTTGACCACACGCGACGCCTGCCACCGCTCCGCGCCGATCGCCTGCCAGGTGTCCACATAGGACTGAGCGGTCACCGGCGTGCCGTCGTGGAACTTCCCGCCGTCCTTGAGCTTGACCGTCCAGGTGATCCGGTCGGCGCTGGTGACCGATTCCGCCGCGCGCGGTGTCAGCTTTCCCGTCGCGGGGTCGTAATCGGAGAGCGGCGTCCACAACGCGCCGGCGAGCATGCGTCCGGGCTGGTCGCGGACGTCGGGCAGGAGCGTCGCCGGGGCGGCCAAGCCCACGCGAAGAACGTCCGGCGCGGGTGGTTCGCCGGATTCCGTGCAGCCCGCCGCGGCCAGTGCGGTGGCGAGGAGCGGGGCCAGAAGTCGCAAGCGCATGGTCATGTCATAGCAGTCCGGCACCGACCATCGGTGGTTGTGCGGGCAAAGTGGTGATCTTATGGTGAGGGGACCAGCCTGGGAGGTTTCTGTGCGAGGAAACTGGTTGCTCCGTTCGTGCCTGGCGCTCACCACGGTCACCGCGACCTTGATCGCCACCGGCCTGCCCGCCGCCGCGTGCGGCGAAGAGGACAAACCGGCCAACGAGAAGGTCCGGGTCGCGGGTGCGCCCGGCGCGGTGAAGAACGTCAAGGCCGTCGGCAACGTGCCTGACGCGCAAGGCGCCATCGCGATGGGATTCCTGCAGTACGGCAAGCGCGACGTCATGGCGGTTTCCGGCGAGTTCGGCCTGAAGGTCTACGACCTCACGAAGAATCCCACGGCACCGAAGCTGATCGGCGAGGTCAGCCTGCCCGGCCTCTGGGAGACCGAGGACACCGAGGTCGACGTCAAGCGCAAGCTCGTCTTCCTCGCGCGGGACCCGCGGGCCTACGGTGGCACCACGCAGACCGGCGAGTCCGGCATCTACATCATCGACCTCAAGAACCCGGACAAACCGGCCATCCTGAGCTACACCAAGGTGCCAGCCGGCCACACGACCAGCTGCGTCGACGACTGCCGCTACCTCTGGACCGGCGGTCCCGCGAAGGCCGCGAACCAGCCAGCGGACTGGGGCGGCCGCCCGATCTGGGTGACCGACATCCGCGATCCGCGCAACCCCAAGACGTTCCCGAACCCGATCGAACTCGCGCGCAACGACGGCAAGACCGACTACGTGCACGACGTCCAGGTCGACGACGAGGGCGTGGCGTGGGTGTCCGGACGAGGCGGTGTCCGCGGCTACTGGACCAACGGCTTCCACCGCGACCCCGTCCAGGGCAAGGTCCGCCGCGCGACGGCATTCGACCCGGTGCCCTACGCGGGCGGCGGGGTCGAGGAGACGGCGGCGCCGTCGAAGTTCATGCACAACAGCTTCCACCCGGCGGGACACCGCTCGGCCGACGGTGCCGACTCGAACCGCTGGCGCGGCCGCGACCTCATCTACGCCACCGAAGAGAGCTTCCTCGACGGGTGCGCCGGTGACGGCGTGCTGACGATCTCGTCGCTGAAGAACTCGTACAACGGCGAGGGCTGGCGCTCGACGCCGGAGAAGCCGTTCCGCCTCGAATCCGTCGGCACCTGGAGCGTCGCCGGTCAGGAGGGCAGCGACCCGGCGTCGGGCGACTGCTCCGCGCACTACTTCGACATCCGCGGCAAGGTCCTCGTGCAGTCGTTCTACGGGCAGGGCACGCGCTTCCTCGACGTCAGCGACCCGACCGACCCGAAGCAGATCGCCTACTTCCGCCCGGCGGACGCCAGCGCGTGGGCGCCCTACTGGCACAAGGGTTACGTCTACGTCGCCGACAACACTCGCGGAATCGACATCCTGAAGCTCACCGTCTGAGCGAAGATGTCCCCATGCGCACCATGGGGAAGACCTTGGGGAGCCTGGCCGCGATCGTCCTGATCGCGGCCTGTGCCCCGGCACCGCCGGAAAAGATGGCCGTCCGCACCGATACGGCGCCGGTTGCCGAGGACTTCCCGGACGTCGGAGAGATCGTCGAGGCGCGCTGGGTCGAGGAGCGGATGGGCGTCTCCGAAGGCCGGGTCGAGGCGCCCGGGCCGTCCGACCTGCGGCTGTCCGCGCTGGTGAAGCTTCGACCCGAAGCCGTGTCGAAGGTGATCAGCGATCTCAAGTGCCATGCCGGGGCCCCGCCGGCGCCGGAACAGCTGAAGGCGCTCCTGCCGTCCGGCGTGAAGTGGCTCTCCTGCGAGCTGCCCACGACCACCAAGTCGCGGACGGCGTTCGTGGTCGACGGCTCCGAACAGGCGTTCCTGACGTCGACGACGATGTAGCGGGTCAGTGCTCGGGGTCGTGAGTGGGGATTCGGGTTCTAACCCGAATCCCCACTCACGACACCCTCAAGAGGCGAGCAACTCCTGCAGCTCACGGATGGCGGCGTCGAGTTCCGTCGCGAACAGCTCCATCTCGTGCGCCACGTGCTTCGGCGTGCACAGGTACAGATTCAGCGAGTCCGGCAGCAGTACGTACGCGACGCCGATGCACTGCGGGCTGGTCGACCCGAAGCCGAAGTACCGGATGTTCACCGACGGCGCCGAGCTGGTGCTCAGGTAGTCGTTGCGCATCTTCAGCCAGCCCGGCGACGAGTACAGCGACGGGGAGTCCTCGACGCCACGCCGTTTCTGGATCAGTTGCAGCTCCCACAGGTGCTGCTCCGGCGCGTCGCCCGCCTGGCATTCCTTCGCCCGCGTGACGTGCTTCGCGGCCGCCGCGCGGAAAGCCGCCTGACGTGTCTGCCGGTCGGCCTGCGGATCGTCCATCACCCGGACGAACCACTGGACCTCGGGCGTCACGACCCGCATCGCTTCGGTGCGCCCGTTCTGGTACTGCCGCGTCGCGATCGACTCGTACGTCGTGCCGGTGATCCCCTTCGCCCGCTTGTGCGCGAGCTGGTACGCCATTTGTGCGAAGGCGTCGGGAGACATTCCCAGCTCCTTCGCCCGCTTCGCGCCGAAGTCGGTGAAGGACACCGTCTTCGTAGCGGTCGCGTCGGCGTACTCGGCGAAGGCCACCGCCGCGGCACGGGCGTCCTCGCGCAGCGCGTCACCCAGGACGAACTCGATGACCTCGGACGCCGGGACGCCGTCGGCGGGCGGCCGCTCCAGTCGTGTTCCGCTCAGCAGCGCGTCGGTGAACCCGAGGATCGTGGTCCCGTCGAGTTCGCAGTGCTCGACGTTGATCCCCGCCGTGCCGTCCTCGAACACGATCAGCGAAACGGCCTTGTCGAACCAGCGGTTCCCGCTGTCGCCGTGCAGCAGCTTGTCGCACGCCTCCTGCGTGTCCGCCGGCGCGAAGTCCTCCAGGCACAGGCAGAACAACGCCGTCTCGATGTCGTCGAGCGCGGCCGCGTTCCCGCCGGCGAGCAGCGCTTCCCTCGTCGCCGCCCACTCCGCCCTCGCCTTGGTGGTGAAATGCCCGGCCGAGGTTTGCGGGTCTTCGACGAAGTTCCCCGACTTGACGATCACCTGCAGCCCCGCGACCAGCTGTTCGGGGGAATACGGGCGGCCGTCGGGTGCGATGACGTCCATCCGGAACGGGGTGCCGCGGTGGAACACCACGACGTGCCGCGCCCTCGACGGCCCCGGCCAGTCCTCGCGGTACGGCGTGCGCGCGGTGTCCTGCACGGCGCCGGGGATCCGCGTCGCCGAGAACAGGTACTTGTGCTGCACCATCGACTGCGGCTGCCCGCGCAGCACGATCGGCGGCACCAGTTCCTCGTCCAGCTTCAGCTTGTAGTCCACCGCCGACGCCGCCAGTTCGGCCGCGCGTTCCAGCTGTCCCAGCGGGGATTCGGTGAACAGGAAGAAGAAGTTCGCGTTGAGCGCGATCCGGTCGCGGCGGCCGAGGTAGCGGTACGGCCAGAAGGTGTCGAGCCAGCTCTGGACGCCTTCCCGCTTGTCGAAGGCTTCGAGCGCGCTCTGCAGTTCGTGCGCCGGGCTTCCTTCCGCGAGGAACTCGGCGACGGCGCCTTCGGTCTCCGCGAGCTCGCCGGGGCTGAGCAGCGGCGAGCACCACTCGAGAAACCGGCGGCAGGTGTCCTCCAGGCCGGGGACGGGGACCCTCGGCAGGACCTCCTCGTTGCCGAACGTGCGGGTGGACGGTTCCGGACTGCTCACGATCATCCTTGATCTCGAAGGGGAAGGGCGTTCAGCGCGGCGGCGAGTTCGCCAGCCGCGCCGTCCGGGCGGGAGACGAACAGCCGCGCGTACAGCCGGCCGTCGGACTCCAGCCCACGCGGGTCGACACCCGCGACGGACAGATTGTCCAGGATCTGCGTCCGTTCCTCGGCCGAGGCGAACCTCCGCTGCCGGAAGACGCCGTCGGCCCCGGTCGTGTCGTACTCCAGATCGGCGAGGCTTTCGGCGACCGACGCGTAGGAGAACATCCGCAGTACGAAATGCGCCATCCACGGCCGGTTCTCCCGCGCGATCCGGACGAGGGTCTTCTCGGTGACGTAACCGACGCAGCCGGTCGAGATGACGATGTCCACTTCGGCCAGCAGCGCGCGCTGCTCCTCTGTCGGGTCTTCGCTCTCCAGATCCGCGTGGATCGCGTCGTCGATGAAGCCCGCGGCGAGCGCGTAGTCCAACGCGGGCGCGGAGGCGTCGAGGCCGATGAAGCGGACCTTGTCGCTCAAGGCGAGCTCCTCGACCATCCGCCGATCGCGCGCGATCAGTTCGTCCCGGCTCAGCGCTTCGCTGTCCCGGTAGTGGTCGTACAGCCGCTCCATCGACGTGTCACAGCGGTGCAGCGCCGCGTTGACGCCGTAGGAACAGCCGAGGTCGAGCACCGTCGGGACCTTGACGTCGGTCTCCGCCCGGTACTCGTCGATCAGTTTCGCGAAGTAGGCCTTCGCCTGCTGGGGGATGGAGTAGTCCAGTCTGCGCAAGGTGCCGAAGAACGCACGAGGATCGGGCTCGGTGTAGATGTGATCGAAAGAGATCTTGCCGGTCGAATCCAATGGCACGGCCAAGCTCCTGACTTAGTCGAGCAGCTGATCGCCCCGGACCGCCGCGGAAGCGACGTGTTCCGGCAGGACCCGGCCGAACAGCTGTCTCGTCCGCTCCGGACTGCCGATGACCCCAGGACGCTCGCTGTACGCGAAGATCGCGGAATGGCGGGCGACTGCCCCTTGAACACTACTCACCCGGTGCAGTGCGAAGCGTCCGCGAAACAGCTGAAGATCGCCGGGACGCAGAGTGAGCCGTCGGATCAGGTGATCACCTTCGCCCGCCAGCACGGCACGGACGTCGTTGAAGTTCTCCGCCGTTTCGGAGCGGATGTTCGGGCAATATTCGAAGACGCCGCCCTCGGTCGCCTCCTGCGTGAGCATGCTGACGGTGTACTCGTTGGTGTCGAAATGCCACGGATGCGAGCGGCCCGGTTCGATCACGTTGAGCACCAGGCCTGCCAGTGGATCGGCGAGTTCGTGCAGTTCGGGGAGCTCGAAGCAGTCGGCGACGAACCGCTGGAACTCACTGCTCGCGTACAGCTGCTGGATGATCGCGGTCGCCGGGATCCGGTCGCGTGCCACGAAGGCGTTGCCGCGTTCCATGATCGTGCGGCCGGGATGGCCTTCCGGCAAGGGAGTGTCGATGGCGATGTTGTAGGCGTTGACGCGTTCGACCTTCGCGTACGCCTCCGGAGCGATCTCCGCGCCTTCGTGGCGAAGGGCGTCACGCAGCTCCGGACGGATGAAGTCGGCCAGCACACTGCAGCCCGTTTCCCGCAGTTCGGCACGGGTTCGGGAAACGATTTCGCGCCACGCCGGGCTTCCCGGTGCGGACAACGGATAGCGGGCGGTGTCGGCCACCTGGACTGCGCTCGCGGTCATCGACGTCCTCTCGGCTGGCCCGGAAGTGATTCTCGGGTTTAGCACAGAAAACGCCCGCGACCCCCGCGCCTTGTGAGCGGTGCCACACGGAACGTGACGGCCCCCTTATCCGCGTTCGTACGCGGATAAGGGGGCCGTCATGGAGCTTTCGTCAGCTGGTGACAAGCGGCAGAAGCGGCCGCCGCACCGCCGTCGCGACCCCGTCGGACGCCTGGGAAGCGGCGATCCGCTCCGCCGTCGGAGTGCCGTACTCGGTGGTCCGCTGCCGCAGCGGACGACCCAGCGGTTCGACCATCGCGCGCATGTCGCTGATCGTCTTGTACGACCCGTTGGCCGCACCCGCCATCCGGCTGATCGTCTCCTCCATCAGCGTCCCGCCGATGTCGTTGACCCCGCCCTGGAGAACGGCGCGGCTGCCCTCTTCGCCGAGTTTCACCCAGGAACTCTGGATGTTGTCGATCGTCCCGTGCAACAGCAGCCGGGCCAGCGCGTGCACCGCGCGGTTCTCGCGCAGCGTCGTCCCGGCCCTGGCGAGCCCGGCGAGGTAGATCGGGGAACTCTGGTGGATGAACGGCAGCAGCACGAACTCGCTGAACCCGCGCCGCCCGTTGCGCTCCAGGCCTTCCCGCTGCAGTTTCGCCAGCAGTTTCAGGTGCCCGACCCAGTGCGACGGCGTGTCGACGTGGCCGTACATCATCGTCGACGTCGTGGTGATGCCGAGTTTGTGCGCGGTGGTGACGACGTTGATCCATTCCGACGTCGGCAGCTTGCCCTTCGTCAGCACCCAGCGGACGTCGTCGTCGAGGATCTCCGCGGCCGTGCCCGGCAGCGAGTCGACGCCGGCTTCCTTCGCACGCGCCAGCCAGTCCTCGATCGAGAGGTTGGTCCGCGAAGCGCCGTTGACGACCTCCATCGGCGAGTACGAGTGCAGGTGGATGTCCGGCTGACGGCGTTTCACCTCGGCCGCGAGGTCGAAGTACGCGGTCCCCGGCAGATCCGGGTGGATGCCGCCCTGCATGCAGATCTCGGTCGCGCCCGCGGCCCACGCCTCGTCGACCCGGTCGCCGACCTGCTCCAGCGAAAGCGTGTACGCGTCGGCGTCGGTGCGCCGCTGGGCGAACGCGCAGAACCGGCAGCCGGTGTAGCAGACGTTGGTGAAGTTGATGTTCCGCGTGACGACGAACGTGATGTCGTCGCCGTTCACCTCACGCCGCAGGTCGTCGGCGATCTTGGTGAAGGCGTCGAGCTCCGGCCCGTCGGCGTGCAGCAGCGCCAGCGCCTCGTCGTCCGACAGTCCGGCGGGGTTCTTTTCCGCGCTGCGCAAGGCATCCCGGATGTCGAGGTCGAACCGCTGCGGCGCGGTCTTGATGTTGCCCTTGATCTCGGCCCAGTCGCCGTAGACCGAGTCGAAGTCGCTGCGGCGGTCTTCCGTGCGCCCGACCGTGTCGACCTCGACGTGCAGATCGGTGCGCCCGGCCTCCTTCCAGCCGCCATCGGGCTCCTGCCACGGGATACCCACTGGAATGGCCTCTTCGATCGCGAGCCCGGTCTCGGCGTCGGTCAGCGGCGCGAGATGCGCGTTCATCCGCGGGTCCAGCCACGGTTCGCCGGCCTTGACGTACTCCGGGTAGATCGGGAGCCGCTCGCGCACGGTGAAGCCGAGTGCCTCGGTGCGGCGTTTGAGTTCGTCGATCTGCGGCCACGCGCGTTCGGGGTTCACGTGGTCGGGGGTCAGCGGGGAGACGCCGCCCCAGTCGTCGATCCCGGCGTTCAGCATCAGTTCGTACTGCTGGCCGATCAGGTTCGGCGGCGCCTGGATGCGCATCTTCGGGCCGAGCACGAGCCGCGCGACGGCGATGGTCGCGGCGAGTTCCTCGAGATCGGCGTCCGGGGTCGCGCGCATCTTGGTGTCCGGCTTCGCCCGGAAGTTCTGGACGATCACTTCCTGGATGCCGCCGTAGGTCTTCGCGACCTTGCGGATCGCGAACAGCGAGTCGGCGCGTTCCTCGAAGTTCTCGCCGATGCCGATCAGGATGCCCGTGGTGAACGGCACCGAACTGCGGCCGGCGTCCTCCAACACCCGCAGGCGCACGTCCGGGTCCTTGTCGGGCGAGCCGTAGTGCGGGCCGCCCTTCTCGGTGTACAGCCGCTTCGCCGTCGTCTCCAGCATCATGCCCATCGACGCCGAGACCGGCTTCAGTCGCTGGAAGTCCTGCCAGGTCAGCACACCGGGGTTGAGGTGCGGCAGGACGCCGGTCTCCTCCAGTACCCGGATCGCCATCGCCCGGACGTAGGACAGCGTGTCGTCGTACCCGTGCGCGTCGAGCCAGTCCTTCGCCGCCGTCCAGCGGTCCTCCGGACGGTCGCCGAGGGTGAACAGCGCTTCCTTGACCCCCATCGCGGCACCCTTGCGGGCGATGTCGAGTACCTCGTCGGGGGAGAGGAACGGCGACTCGACCCGGCCGGGGACGGTCGCGAAGGTGCAGTAACCACACCGGTCCCGGCACAACCGGGTCAGCGGGATGAACACCGAACGGCTGTAGGTGACCACGCCGGGACGGCCCGCCGCGACGAGTCCGGCGTCACGGATCCGGGAGGCGTGCTCGGACAGCGTCTTGAGGTCGTCGCCGCGCGCCTGGAGCAGGATCGAGGCCTCGGTGAGGTCGAGGGTCTTCCCGTCGCGCGCCCTGGCGAGCGCCCGGCGCATCGCCGAGGTGGTGGGGGCGTTCGCGTCAGCAGGGGATGCCATTCCCGCACGCTATGGCCGGACTCGCTCCACCTGCCAGTGTGCATCCCGCCACCGCGTCACCCACGTGGGCGTGGTCACCGTTCTCGCTGGTCAGAGCGTGATCTTGGTTGCCGATCACCGGGCCGGAGTGTATTACCTAAAGTGTGGCTTCGGTGATCGGCAAGAAGGCCGGCGGGCGGACGTACTACTACCTCGTCACCTCAGCACGGATCGACGGCGAGCCCAGGGTCGTGTCGCAGCGCTATCTCGGCACGGCCGAGGAGATCGGGCGCGCGATGGACGGCGAGGTCTCGGCCCCCGGCGAAGCGCGTCACCGGACCTTCGGTGACGTCGCGGCGGTGTGGGCCACTCTGCGGCGGCTCGACTTCGTGCGCCGGGTCGACGAAGCCGTCGGAGCCCAGCGCGCCGCGACCACACTGGGGACGCATCTCGCGCTCGCCGTCCTGCACCGGGCGACAGCACCGGACACGGACCTCGCCACCTGGTGGGAGGACGGTGTCGCACGCGAATTCCTCAAAGCCGACCTGGCGAATCATCGGCGCGCGCTGCAACGGCTCACCCCGGAACGGATCGCGCGGATCGAGACCACGGTCGCCGAAGCGGTGCTCTCCTGGCTGGGGACGGGGAACGCCGCGCTCGCCGTCGACGTGCCGCAGTTCGCCACCTTCACCACCGCCGAGCCCTGCCGCTGCGAACTCGCCGGGCTCGGCCTCGTGGTGACCAAGGACGGCGCGATCCCGCTGGCATCGCACGTGTATCCGAGGGAGGGGGCGCCGCCGTTCGCCGCGCTCGCCGAGGATCTCCGCTCGCTGTACCCTGTCACGTTGATCTTCACCGCCGGCCAGGCCGCGCAATTGGACCTCGGGCGGCATTTCGTCGGCGCGCTCCCGCTTTCGGAGCATCCGGAGCTGCTGGCGAAACCGCCGTCCGCGCGCAAACCTGTCGACCCGGAGCGCTTCGCCGGGCTGACCGCTCTCGACACCAGAGCCGTGGTCGCGGGCGTCCGGCGGCGCGTGATCCTGACCCATTCGGAGACCCTGCACAACGCGCAGGCGCGTGCGCTCGGCGAGGAACTGAGCACCGCGACGCGTGAACTCGCCGGCCTCGACGCCGCACTGGCCGCGGGCACGTACCGCGGCGACCGGAGCCAGGTGAACGCCGAAATCGCGCGGATCACCCGCGGCCGCCGCGTCGAACGGGTGCTCTCCCCTTCCTTGACGGGGACGAAGCCGGGGGAGATCCGGCTGACCTGGAAGGTCGACGACGCCGCTGTGTCGCGGCTGCACGACGAGTTCTTCGGCAAACAGGTGCTGGTCACCGACCACGACTGGCCGGTGTCCGAGGTCGTCACCGCGTATCGGGCCAGGACCCACCTCGACTCGACGTTCCGCTGGCTGACCGGACCCGCCGTCACCGGCCCGGCTCCGCGCTGGGACTGGACCCCGCACCGGATCGCGGTGCACACGCTGGTCACGGTGCTCGCGTCCACGGTCACGCACCTCATGCGGCGCGAGGCCGACCGCGCCGGGATGAACCTGTCGGTCCGCGAGCTGATGGACAGTCTCGCGGGGATAGGGGAGACGGTGCTGCGCTACCCGTCCACAGGCGGCCGCCCGCGGACCCGGCGCCTGCTGACCGAGCGGAGCCCGGAACAGCAGGCGCTCTTCGACCTCTTCGGTCTCAGCTCTCCCGATGGATATGCAGCGCGGAGAAGCTCTGCACCACCGGCATCAACTCGATGACGTTGATGTTCACGTGCTCCGGCTGCGAAGCCGCCCAGAAGACGGACTCGGCCACATCGGCGGCCGTCAGCGGCGTCGTGCCCTTGTAGACGTTGTCGGCCTTGCTCTGGTCGCCCTCGAACCGGACGACGGAGAACTCCGTCCCGCCGACCAGGCCGGGCTCGACATTGGTCACCCGGACGCCGGTGCCCTGCAGGTCCGCGCGCAGGTTGAGGCTGAACTGGTGCACGAACGCCTTGGTCGCCCCGTAGGCGTTGCCACCGGGGTACGGGTAGGAGCCGGCGACCGAGCCGATGTTGATCACGTGCCCGCGGCCGCGCTCGACCATCCCGGGCAGCAACGCGCGGGTGAGGTGCGCGAGCCCCTTGATGTTCGTGTCGATCATCTGGTCCCAGTCGTCGAGCTTCGCGCGGTGCGCGGGCTCAAGGCCCTTCGCGAGGCCGGCGTTGTTGACCAGCAGGCCGACCTGGGCGAACTCGGCGGGCAGCGTGCCGGGAAGCGCGGCCACCGCGTCGGCGTCCCGGACGTCGAGCTCGAAGGGGAGGACGTTCTCGCCCAGCTCGACGGCCAGCTTGTCGAGCCGGTCCTTACTACGCGCGGCCGCGACGACCTTGGCGCCGTCGGCGGCGAATCGGCGCACGATCTCGACGCCGAACCCGGCGCTGGCACCGGTCACGAAAACGGTCTTCTGGGACTTGGAAGGCATCACGGAGTCATCCTTTGAGTGGACACTGCCAAGAACTGTGCGAACACGGTGTTGAACTCGGCCTCGCGCTCCAGGTTAGGCATGTGGGCGGCACCTTCGATCACCGCCAGGGTGGAACCCGGGATGAGGTCGTGCATGAGCTCGGCGTCCGAGACGGGCGTGAACTCGTCCTCGGTCCCGACCACGACGAGGCTCGGCACCCGCACCTGGGTGAGGCTCTCCCGGTAGTCCGGGCGCTCGGCCCTGCCCCTGAGCGCGGCCGCCGCTCCTTCCTTGGGCGTCGTGCGCATCATCTCCAGGACGTGCGCCGCCACGTCCGGCATCGTGCGGACGTTGTCCGGGGAGACCATCTTCATCAGGACCTCCTCCGCATAGGGGTCGAGCCCCTCGGCGAGCACCCGGTCCGCCATCTCGTTGCGGACGCGCCTGCCCTCCTCGGTCTCTTCCTGCGGGGAGGTGTCGGCGAGCAGGAGCCCGGCGACGCGGTCGGGGTAGGTGCGGTGGAACTCCATGACGATCTGCCCGCCCATGGAGAGGCCGCCGAGCACGAAACGCTCGAGACCCAGGTGATCGGCGAGACGGACGATGTCGGCGGCGAAGACGTCGAGCCCGGTCTTGCCAGGGACCACCGTCGTCTCGCCGTACCCGCGAAGGTCCGCCGTGATGACCCGGTAGCCCTCCCGGCTGAAGCGCTCAGCCTGAGGCCGCCACATCGAACGGTTGAAGGGGTGGCCGTGGACGAGGACGACGGGCAACCCGCTGCCGAGATCGTCGTAGGCGACGGAGATGCCGTCGAGTTCCGCAGTGCTCATGAGCCCGACGCTAATCGGAGCAATGCAGGAGTTCAATACGGTGCAATGTACTCGGAGCAATGTTTCTCCTCCGGTGTTCACCTGGGTGGCCCCGGCGCGATCACCGGGTGATCGACCGGCGCGGGCCCATTTCCGCTCGCTGACCTGCGGAAATGTCGTTAAGGTACCCCCCTGTTTTGAGGGGTTTCCGGCCATGTAAAGTTCTCCAAGTCGCCAGGGAAACCGGGTGGCCGCGGGACACGAACCAAGCTCTCACCTCTAGGTGATTGAGTGGGTGTCTCACCAAAAACTGCTAGGAATGACTGCTTCGGATAAG
>NZ_JAJPWQ010000017.1:0-135953 GCF_046549005.1 Amycolatopsis sp. lyj-108
AGGTCTACCCAAAGTCAGTCCGCAACTGGGAACGCGGCGAGGCCACACCAACCCTGCACAACCAACTGCGCCTGGCGCCCGCCCTCAACCTCACCTTCCAAGAACTCCGCCGACTGGTCGACACCACCCCAGCGTCCACGTCTAGCCATGGTCGGCATGACGCAACCACGAAAAACGCTGCCGCAGAGAGTGTCGTCCACGCGCAAATACCACGCCTACGGCGTGTTCTGGATACCCGAGATATCCCGCCAGATGGCCACACGCGAACACTCGATGATCTTCAGTCGATCGTACAGTCCATCGTGGAGCGGCGCTTACAATCCGACTACACAAATCTTTCCCTGCAGCTTCCGGAATTACTCCCTGAACTACATCGCGCGATCTTGTCAGCGCCGACAAACTCCAAACACCAGTATGCCCGCCTGCTCGCTTTTACGTATCGGGCAGCCGATGCGATCGCCGACAAATTCGGATACTACGATCTATCAGCTCGATATATAGACTCACTCAGAGAAGTCTCACTTCTGTCAGAAGACGATCTTCTCGTTGGAGCGAGTTCGTATGTACGCGGCGAGATCTTCTTCGCGTCCGAAGACCTCGAAGCCGGTAGACGCATGCTCGAGCGTGCCGCGAACGACGTCCATGTCGGACAGTCCGAAACGGCTGCCGCAACCTACGGGACTCTGCACATGCGTGCAGCCGTCATGGCCGCACGCGCGGGAAACGCACGCCAAGCACGTGACCACATCGAGGAAGCTCAGCAGGTGGCGCGCCTGACAAATGAAGGCATTCATCTTGGAACCGCGTTCGGCGTGGCCTCTGTTCGCATCCATGACCTGTCTCTCGAGGTCGAGATCGGCGACACTGGCAACGCCCTGCGCCTAGCCAACGGCTGGTGTCCCCCGCTCACCATGCCAGCGGAGCGTCGCTCACACTTCTATATCGAACTGGGACGCGCCTTCTGCCTCGCCGACCAGCCCGAACGGGTACTCAGCGCCTTCCGAAAAGCGTCAAGTATCGCGCCTGAACACGTTCGCGAGCACCGACAGGTGTTCGAGATCGTTGAGTACCTCAAGCCCACCACGAGCGGCGACCTACGAGATGCCCTCAGAACTTTTTCGGCCACCCTGGTGAAGCCTCAGGGCCGAAGCACATTCGATCTGTAGTCAGGACGCGATCAAGTCAGGAAGTTCGACCAACGAATCGAACACCCAGTCCGCATTCTCGCGTACGGACGAGTCATCGGCCCACAGGTACCCCAAGGGTCCGCGGCGGATCAACCCTGATCGCAGGCCGGCGGCACGCGAAGGCACCACGTCATTATCCCGATGATCGCCAACGTAGAGAATCTCATCGGGCGCGCCTGGCGCAAACTCGACGACCTTCCGAAAAAACCGAGCGTCCGGTTTCGCGACATCCCATTCGCCCGATGTGGCGATCGCGTCAACAGGTAGCTCAAGCCGCCTCAGCAGCGTGGCCGCACGAGCCGTCTGATTACCCGCGATGCCGAGCCAACAACCGGCTGCTTTCAGAGCTTCCAATGCGCAACGCACGTCGGGATAGAGGTCTGATTCGTCGATCCTCTCGCCCACCCCAGCCTCTTCCCGCAACTGCCGCTCGACAGCCAGATCAAAACCGGGTCGAATGAGCTGGAACGCCTCGGCGTTGTCGCGACCAGCACTCGTGACCGCACCGACGAGGCCAGACAACGTGTGCGGCGGAACGTCGAGCCACTCGGCCCACGCTCTCCACTCCCGGTCGTCTTTGATCAGGGTCTCTCCCACGTCGAATACGACTGAACGGATCACACTTCTCCTGCCGGTTCGCTACGCATGCCATCGCCGCCCTCAAGCTTGCCATGTCCGCCCGAAGCGACGATGGGCAATGGCCAGGCTGGCCGTGCGCGATGCGTACCAACCGTCACCGACGACACTGGGCTCACGACCTGGCTGAACCTTGCACGCTCCTCCTGTCGGAAAGTAATCCGACGGGTCGTCTTCCGGCAATCGACCGGCAATTGGTAGCGTTGACCTGCGACGATGCGAACACCGCAACCGAGGGGAGGCTGACGATGGCAGAACGACGTCAAGGCCTGATCGCCGCGCGCAAAGCAGCAGGCCACACCCAAGAAACCCTCGCCGAAGCCATCGAGGTCTACCCAAAGTCAGTCCGCAACTGGGAACGCGGCGAGGCCACACCAACCCTGCACAACCAACTGCGCCTGGCGCCCGCCCTCAACCTCACCTTCCAAGAACTCCGCCGACTGGTCGACACCACGCCGCCGGCCCAAGTACAACCGGCTGAAGTTTATGATTTCGATTCGCTGGCGATGTTTCCGACGCTGGGTGCTTCGCCTACGGAGTTTCTGGCTCGGACGACAGTCGACACTCCGGCTCCGAAGCGGATCGGTCAGGTGGATGTCGAGCAGGTTCAAGCGATTACCTGGGCCATCGCAATGTCCGAGAATAGGTTCGGCGGCGGTCCGTCATGCGAGGCCGCCGCCGCACAGTTGCGCTGGACGCAACGCCTTCTCGATGCCAGCGGAACCACGACAGTCCGGCGTGGCATGTTTGAGGCAGTAGCCAACCTGAGCGCCGTGGTGGCCCACACAGCCTTCGACATCGCCGACCACACTGCGGCCGACCGGTTCTTCCAGTTCGGTTTATGGGCGGCCAACGAAGGCAAGGCCTGGCCACTGCGAGCGAACATCCTCGCGGAAATCGCGCGGAAACAGATCTACCTTCGCGACTACGACGACGCATTGACCTTGATCGAGCAAGCTCAGGTCCGTTCGGAGCGGCTTTCGTACACCTGCCGCGCCATGTTGTGGACAGTGCGTGCGAGGTTGCTGGCACTCGTCGGGCGTGGCGAGGAGACAGCAGCCGACGTCGACCGTGCCGATGAGTGCTTCGCCGCGCGCACACCTACAGACGAGCCACCGTGGTTGTGCTACTACGACGAGGCCGAGCACCTCGGCTCTACCGGCAAGGCCCTCTTGCTGCAGGCACAACAGACGAACCGCCCTGTGATTGCAGCTGAACGGCTAGAGGCGGCCATTCGCCTCCACGGCGACGCGTATCCGCGGTCACGGACGTTCTCCCGCATCCGACTGGCAACCCTTCTGATGACCTGCGGCGACCCTATCGAGGCCGCGGCGGTTGGCACATTGGCCGTCGAGGAGGCTAAGCAGCTGGGTTCACACAGGATTCGCGATGAGCTGACTCAGTTGGCCAGCGCCACGACCAGACACGCTGACCTAGCCGAGGTTGATACACTCCGCCGCGATATCAAGTCGCTCGCATAGAGCGGTTACTTGGGACGATGGCGTGGTGAGACCTCAAGGAGATTCAGTTCACCGTGTCCTGTTCCGGGCGGCGCAGGTCGTCGGCTTGGACGCCAGGCACGCCGAACTGATTCGAGACGGCAACAACGTCATGTATGCCTTCGCAGAAGGCATCGTCGCCCGTATTGGCCGACCTGGTGGAGCGCAAGCGGCTCAGCGAGAAGTCGCAGTGTCACAATGGCTGAACGGCGCTGGCGTGCCTGCGACTCGTACCGTCAATGACCTTCCGCAGGACCTGTGCGTGGATGACCGCCCGGTCACGTGGTGGAAGCTTCTTCCCCAGCATCGTCCGGCCACGCCGGCAGAGCTCGGCACGTTGCTGCGACAGTTGCACCAGCTCGCGCCGCCACATCACCTGCAGCTTCCCCATCATGACCCGTTTACCGACATCAGTAGCCGCATTCAGCGGGCAACCTGGCTCGGCGCTGACGACCTCGCGTGGCTTAGCGATCACGAAGCGACCCTCCGCCGGTCGTACGCCGCCCTGACAAGCCCGGCTGGCAACGAGGTCATCCACGGTGACGCGTGGCAAGGCAATGTCGCCGTGCTGGGCGACGGACACGCTGTCCTCCTCGACCTGGAAGCAGTCAGTCTTGGTCGTCACGAATGGGACCTGGTGCAGATCGCCGTCGACTACGTCGACTTCGAACGACTGTCCGAATACTCGTACGACGGTTTCGTGTCCGCCTATGGCGGCTTCGACCTGACACACAGTAGCGAGTTCCGCATCTTCGCTGATATCCAGGAACTACGCTGGCTCACCTTTGCACTCAGCAAAGCGTCCACAGACGTGTCTATCGCTCAAGAGTGCCAGCATCGCCTCGCCTGCCTTCGAGGCCAGATTCAGCATCCCTGGACCTGGAAAGCGATCTGATCGCGCTTGGTGCGCCAGGCGAACTCATCGGCTTCGTCATGTAACCAGGCAAGAGAAATCAGTATCACCCAAATAGACTAACCGCTACCTTGCTCAACGTAGTTCCCGCAGGCCGCAAGCTTGGATTGCCGGTACATTGCCGGTGAGATTACCCCTTAGATTGCCTGGCTCTCACATCAACGCGTCATCAAGATCACCCCATCACATTTCAAGGGGTTGATGTACGTGGTTTTCGATGTCGCCACACCGCCGTGGATGCCGTCAGAACAGCTGGCGCTTCAACAGGGTCCCAGCCGTGTGCGGTTGATCGACGCGCTGGTTGGTGGCAAGGACCACTACGGGGTGGACCGGGAGATAGCCAGGGTGGTCTGCGAGGCGCTGCCCGATGGGGCTGATGCCGCGAAGCGCCTGTTCGTGGAGGACCGTCGTTTTCAGGTGCGGGTCTGCGAGATGCTGCTCCGGCGGACACAGGTCAAGACGTTTGTCGTCTGTGGAGCGGACCAGTGGGCCGTAGACGGGGACCCACTGCACCAGCGTATTCACCGGGTGAACAGCGATGCTGTCGTTGTTTACGTTGAATCGGAACCGGTCATCGTCGGTCACGCGCTCGGCGCATACGACACGGCCATCAACTCCGGCAATTCCGTTGTCCGGGTCGTCGAAGCCGACATCTACGATCCCGACTTCCTCCGTCGGCTCTATGAGGAAAAGTGCGTCTCTCTCTATATCTCGGAGCCAGTGGCGCTGCTGCATTGCGCGACCTTGCCGTTCATTCCTCACGGCACGGGGCGGACCGCTCAGGACATCACCGCCGGGCTGATCGACACGCTTCCGGATGGTTCGTTCCTGGCACTGACGCATCTGTGCGCGCCTGAGGATCCCGATGACGCCGAGGCCGCGCTCCGGGCGGGCAACCATCTCGAAGCGCGAGGTCTCGGGACTCGGCCTTTCCTTCCGCAGAAGGACATCGAGGCGCTGTTCGGCGACCTTCCGCTGGTTGTTCCTCACGCGCTGACGGACGACCGCGTACCCGTTCCATGCCCGGAGTGGTATCCGCCCGGCCCGTTCCGTCAACGCGTCGCCACCGATCGCTTCCACCTCGCCGGCGTCGCGCACAAGGGGCGGCCCAGGCCGCTCGCGTAGTCACCCACATTTCGGAGAGGGCGAACCCGACCGGCTCTCTCGCCCATAGGGGAGGACACCTTGGACACACCGAATTCCACGGCGATCTTGGCTTATCCAGGCCCGACGTTTCTACCTGCGCTGGTGCTGTCCGCTGTGGGGGAAGATCGCCGCGATCACGTGTTCACCCGGCAGTCTCATCGGGACAGATTCGCGGTCGCGATCGCGCTGGTCGCCGAGCTCTTCCTCGAGGGTGCGCTGACGATCCGTGGTGGGCGGCTCAACGTGGCCGATGGTGCGGCGGTCGCTCGGCTGGCCGAGCCGTGCGGCCTTGCAGTCCGCGCGACCCTGTCGAGAGATCTGCCGGTCGACGACATGCTCGCCGAACTCCAAGGGCCGGCGTACACGGTGGCCTGGACAGCGTTGCAGCGACAGCGCGCGGCACGCAGGTCTCGTATTCGAGGCTGGGTGCTGACGGACCCGGAGTACACGTTCTTGTGGCATCGCATGCTCGCGTCCGCGCACCAGGACCCGGATACGGACACAGCGAATGACCGTGCCGCGGTGCTCTGGACGATTCTCGCCCAGGCCGGGCTGCATCGCGATCAGCTACGCGCGCCGGGTCTGCAGCCGCGCAGCACCTGTCCCGAAGCCCTCCGCGGCCTGCTCCTGCCCGATCGCGAGCGCCACCAGCGAGCTCCGTCCCGACGGCACCTGAACCGCTGACACGGCGCCACGTTCGTCATTCCTCTCACCTCCCCCTGCCCCCCTGCCTGGCCGTGTCCGGTCCGGCGTTGGTCCTTTCGATCCCGGAGAAACTCCCGATGAGACCGTCTCCCCCGCGCCACAGGCGCGTTAGCACCGGTATCCGCGCTGTGTTCGGCGCCGCTGTCCTCACCGTCACCTCCGGTTGTGGGCTCCTCGGCGGCGAGGAGCCCACACCCGGCCCGAACATCCCGGTCAAGGTCGCCGCCGTGCCGCTCGCGGACGTGGCACCGCTGCATATCGCGGCCGACCACGGGCTCTTCACCCAACGAGGCATCGCGGTCACACTGGTCCCGGCCAAAAGCGGCCAAGACGCGATCACCAAACTCGCCAGCGGCGACGCAGACATCGCCTACGCAGGCGACATCGCCTACGTCAACGCCGTCGACGGCGGCCTCCCGCTGAAGATCGTCGCCGAGGCCGCGGTCGCAGGTGAGCGGACCATGAGGGTCCTCGCGCGCCAGTACGGACCGGTGCAGTCGGTCCCAGACCTGGCGGGAAAGAAGCTCGGCCGCAACGCCGAGGGTGGCGTGAGTGACACGCTCACCAAGTCGCTGATGGCCGACCACGGCGCCGACCCGAACTCGGTGACCTGGACCAACCTGGAATTCGGGGCCATGGCGGCCGCAGTGGTAGGTGGCGATATCGAGGCCGCGTTGTTCCCGGAACCTTTCGCGACCGCGGCGGAGAAACAACACGGTCTACACCCGGTCGCCGATCCGGCGACCGGCTCCGCGCAGGGTTTCCCGATCGGCTTGTACGCCGCCACCGAGAAGTTCGCCGCCAGCAATCCGGCAGCGATCGCCGGCTTTCAGCGGGCCATGCGGGACGCGGCGGCAGCAGCCGGGACCCGGAAGCTGGTGGAGGACGTCGCGGTCAAGCACCTGAAAGGGATCGACGCCGACACCGCCGCCCTGATGGAGTTGCCGGTATACCGCAGCGACCCGGTCATGACCGAGTTACAGCGCGTCCCGGACCTGATGCAGCGCTACGGCAAGAAATTCCGCCGGCCGATCCAGATGTCCGAACTGATCATCCCTCCCCCGCCACCCGGTACGTAACCACACTCGTCCACGCCGAGAACCGGCCACGCACCGCACGTGCGTCGCTAAACCCAGATCCTGCGAACACGGAAGCACGCCACGATGCCTGAGCACACCAGTCACCCCGACGCCTCCCCAGGACCCGATCGCGGCCACCCTGGGCCGATCGTGTCGCTCGCTGAGGTCCGGGCGGCGTTGGCGGGAGTCCGCGGGCACGCCGAGTCCGACACCGTGGTGCCGCTTCTCCGCCGGACCCTGCCCGGTTTCTGGGCGACGATTGCGGCGGAGTACCGCGTCCGGAACCGAGTGGTCGACAAGGCTCTCGGTGCGGGGATCCGCCGGTTCGTCGTCTTCAGTCCCGATCTCGCGCCGCTGCGTCTGGCTCACGAGCTTCTCCCGGCGGGGGCGGGCTGGCGCGTGCTCTATCTGCTGGATGACGCCGAAACCGCGGTACGGACCCGGATCGTCACGACCTGCAGCCTCGACCCCGACGTCGCCTGGCTCTCCGCCACTCCCGGGATCGAGCAGTGCCTGCGCTCGGCTCAGGGCATCGGTGCGCTCGCCCTGGACGAACCGGTCTGTGTGCTGGCCTCCACCGCGCTGCAACACACCCGTGATCCTCACGCTTTGCTGGCCGGCCTGTGGAATGTCCTGCCTCCCGGAAGCTGGGTCATGGCCAGCCAAGTCCCCCCAACCCCGGACACCCCGGCGGGAACCGGCCTGCCAGCCGCGTGCGCTGTGTTCGAGCACCACACCCGCACACCTCTCATCCTGCGCACCGCCCCCGAATTCGACGCTCTCTTCCACCACCCCCATACCTGGGACACCACGATCTTCGGCCGCGCCGAGACCGCCCGCGCACCAAGGCACGGCCCGCCACTGTCCACAACGGACTCATCCTTGGCGTTGATCACGCGGGTAGCGGTCCGCCCGGTCCGCACCCCGTCTCACGGACTCGTTCCCGCCTACAGGAGCACCCGAACCTCATGACACACGATCCGTATTCGCTCCCACCGCACGGGACAGTTCCCCACCTGGCGACCGAACTCGCAGCCCCGACCGTCGCCCGGGTCAACGGCGTCCTCGCCGACGCTCCACCGCAGACGGTCACCGAGATGGGCATCTTCGCCGCCGATCGAGACTTGGCCGCGACGATCGACGCTGCTGTTCCTGGCTACCGGTGGGTTCTGGACGCACAGCGACAGTTTCTGGCCAAGGTCATCGCGCGCGCCGCGCGGAAGAAGATCACCCAGTTCGTCATCCTGCGCGCGCCACTGCCGTCGGGGCCGAACCAGATCACGCCGCACACGATCGTGAAAGCCAACGTCGCGGATCCCACCACGGTGATGGTGGCCCGCGAAGAGATTCCTGCCGCGCACCTGCATCTAGCCCTGGAGAAGGCCCGGATCCTGCACGGTGACGTCACCCGGGCCGCTGCCATCCCGGCGGCGGTCCACGAGGTGCACAGGCCGCTGCACCAGGTCCATAAGCCTGGGGACTGGTCGCTGGACCTCGGGAAACCCTTGTGCCTCACCATGGTCGGCGACTCGTCGCACTGGCCTGATGACGTCGCCGCGCTGATCCGCGCCTACCACCGCGAGGTCGCCGACGGCAGCGTGCTTGGGGTCAGCGCCCTCGGCCTCGCTGCCGCCGGGACCGAGCAAGCAGCGGCGCTGGACGCCCTGGCAGAGCACCTGGCCACGACACCCGAACCCCAGCTCACGCTCCGAGACCACGACGAGGTCGAGGGCTGGTTCAGCGGATGGCACCTCGAGTTCCCCGGAGTAGCCCCGATCGCCCATTGGGCCGGGCCGCAGCCCGCGGACGTACAAGGACCGGAATTGCCGGTGTGGTGCGCGATCGCGGCCAAGGCGTCGTCGTGACAGCCTCGACCGCGCCGCGCCCGCCCGCCGCCGACCATATGCCCGCGCAGGGTGCCGCGCTCGGCGACCTGGTCGACCGTGCCCTGATCGCCCTCCTCGCCCTGGACCCGTGCCGCCTGAGCAAGGTCGACTACGACCCGGCGCTGGATCGTGAGGATGCCGGAGCCCGGTTGTCCGGCCTTCTCGGCCGCCGGATCGTGCACCGCTGCTCGGATCGCGAACACCATTTCGTCGACGTCGAATCGCGCTGCGCGGTGCGGCTCGTCGTCGTGCGTTCCGATGCCGGCAAGCCGGTCACGTTGATGGCCGACTCGTCGCCCGCGCACGGTGCAGAGCCAGGGTTGTACGAGCGTCTCGTCGACGCCGCCCGCCGCGGCACGGCCGCCGACCACGGCCACCCACCGACAGTCAGCGCGGGACGGCCCGTGGGTGAGCCGCCCGCGGACGTGCCTACGCAGCCAGCCGAGGACGCCCTCACCTGAGGACGGTATCCGGATGGCACCGAAAACGGCTCGGTCGGTGACGGCCAGGGGCGGTGTCCCCGCCCTACCGGCTGTCGTCCTCGACGGGGCCGTGCGCGGAACGGCCTGGCATGCCGAGCGTCGTCGATCCGTCTCGCAGATCGTCGCGCACCGCCACCGGAGTACCCGGTGGCCCACAGTCGCGCTCCCCGCAGACCCGCGGAGAGCGTCAGGAAGCATTACTAGAGAAGGGAAACAGTGACAGCATCAAGTTCGAGACCCCGCCGCCGTGGCGGGTTCCGCGTCGCCGTGGCCGTCCTGGCGGCGTTCCTCGCCACCGGCCTCGGCGGCGCGCCGGTCGCTGCCGCCGACGGCGGGAACCACGGTGCGGCCGCGGCCGCACCCGCCAGCACCAGCACCACGAGCCCGGCCGCTACCGACCCCGGAGGCGACGATGTGTCGCCGATGATCGTCCGCGGCGAACGGGCTCCGGAGGCCTACGCCGGCGCCGGGTCGATCCAGCTGCTGAAGAACGGCGTTCCGGATTGGCACACCTGCGGCGGTGCGCTGATCCATCCGCGGTTCGTGCTCACGGCCGCCCATTGCCTGTCCGTGATGCCTCCCGCACCGCAGCGCGCGGACACGGCGGGCGAGCTGGCGTGGCGGGCGTTCCAGCAGGCACCGCCCCCGCGGCGGGCCGGAGTGGGTACGCAGGCGGTTCCGCAGGATCCGTCGCAGTACACGCTGCGGATCGGGTCGACCAACCGGCACTTCGGCGGCGCGGTCCGCGGCGTCACGTCGATCTCACTCCCGGACTCCTGGGAGTGGGGTATGCCGGATGGAGCCGGCTACGTCTGGGATCTCGCGTTGATCCAGCTGGATCACCCGGTCCCGGGATTCATGGTCACGCCCGCGAAGCTCGGTTTCCCGCGTGCCTGGCAGCAGGCCCGGATGATCGGGTGGGGCCTGACCGATCCGGACCCGGCTCACTGGGGTGCCCCGGCACCGAGGTGGCTGCGGCAGCTCGACGTACCGATCGCCCCGAACGCCGACTGCGCTGAGGCAGGCATCGGGCGCGGTGAGATCTGCTTGGGAACCAGCCCGGGTGGCGGTACCGCGTGTGCCGGCGACTCCGGTGGTGGAGCCTTGCAGCGGCACGGGCGGGACTGGGTCCTGATTGGACTCGGGTCGCGGTCGCACACGCAGAACTGCGTCAGCTCCACGGTCTACACCCAGGTCGCGGAGCCGCGTGTCCTCCTGTGGATGGTGCGCACCATGCACCAGCGTGACCCGCACACGCGGATCACGCAGGCGGATCTGACGCTCGCGGGATAGCACCACAGCGGATCGGTGGCAGCCCAGCGTCGGCCGCCACCGATCCGCTCCCCTGTTTCACATCTCAACAGCTCGGCAAGGCCGCACGATCCCGCAATCGACACCCGTGGTCGTGGCTCACGCCCATATCCGACATCCGAACCATCGCCAAGGACGACTCTCATGGTCAAATTGCTCCGGAAGGCCATTCCCGGCGGCGACAGTGCCCGCTTCTACCAAGCATCCGTCGACGCGCTAGCCAGCCAGCCGGTCCACGGCCCCACCACCAGTGAGGTTCCCTGGTCGGTCGCCTTCTACTACGACGCTCCGACTCACCCCGACTACATGGACCACCTCTGTGGCGGCGGTGTTCTGATCTCGGACCGGTGGGTCCTGACGTGCGCGCACATCTTCAGCGACGTCGGGCGTCAACGCGGCGAGCCGCCGGTGGCCGAGAAGAAGTTCTACGCCCGGATCGGCGAACGGGACGTCCGAACCGGCGTCGTTCGCCGGATCAACACCCCGACGCCCGGCCCGTTCCGCCCCCGGCGGCCAGGGAAGCTCTCCGGCCCGATCGGTGACATCCTCCTCGTCGAACTCGCCGAACCCGTCGACCCGCCCTCGATCCGGCTCGCGAGGAGCCCGGCCCAAATCGGGCAGACCGTCCGCACCTTCGGCTGGCCGGGCGGCAACGACGGTGACGGCGTCCTCAACCAGGTCGACACCACGATCATCGACCCCCGCAGCGGCATGCTCCTCGGCCTCAGCCACGGCGAACTCAGCGCCGCGGTACCGAAGGACCACGCGCTCGGCCCGGGCTTCTCCGGGCAACCCGTTCTCGCGATGCCGGACGCCGCGGACCCAGGCGAGCCTGAGGTAGTCGGCCTCATCAGCCGTGGATCCAACAAAGGGCTTTCCTTCGGGCTACCGATGGTCCTCACCGACGTCACCGCGCACCTCGCGTGGATCACCGCCACGACATCCGGCGCGGTGACCGCGTGCTGATCACCGTCGACGTCGGCCACACACTCGGCGAGTTCGACCTCCACTGTGGACAGCACTTGGACGGCGTGTTCGCCAGCTTCCAGCTCGCCGCCCGGAAACCCCAGCCGTACGGCTGGACGATCATCGCCGCCACACACGGCATCAGCGTTAACGAGATCGTGCACATCGGAGACCGCGTCGACGAGGACGTCCGCGGCGCGCTCGCCGCCGGCTGCGCCGCCGCGGTCCTGGTCACCACCCGCGAAACCTTTCCCGCTGATCTTCGCCAGAACCCCCGGGCTACCTCGGTCCCCGACCTCTCCGGTGCCGCCGCCGCGATCGCCGCGATGGCGGGTGAGGCCGCGTGAATACCGGACATCCGCTGGCCCGCCCTGGGCACCTGCCGATCGTCGTGCTGGTCGCGATCTTCTGCAAGGAGAAACGAATTCCACAGAGCGGAGAGCTCCAGGTCCACCGCCGGCCCCGCGACGTAGAACACTGCCTGCTCTGGCCGCGAGCGGTGGGCGGGTCACCGCGCTGGGCTCCGAACGCGAAGTATCGAAGCTGATCGGGCCGGGAACCACCGTGCTCGATCTGGCCGGGCGCACGGTGATCCCCGGTTTCGTGGAGTCCCACAACCATCCGCCGGCGGTGTTCCGGTGACCCACCGCGGCCGCTGGAACACCGGTTCTTCCCCTGCCACTGCGACGTCGCGACCGTTGCCTGTCGACCGCGACCTTCTGCCGGGCGACCGCAGCTCCGCACTGACAGCACATACCTCATCCGACGAGTCGCCAACCATCGTTGCCTGAGTGCCACAGAAAGAGATGCACCGTGTCCACCGCCGCGCCCCGCCCTGCCGGAACAACGTCCGCATCAACGGAAAGATCCTCGGTCCAAAGCCGAGAGATCGGTGCCGCGCTGCAGCGTGCGCTGCGGCAATCGAAACTCACTCAGGGAACGATCGCGGGCAAACTCGGTTGGCGCGATTCGAAAACGAGCCGCATGGTCACCGGGTACATGGCCGCGACCGGCCTGGACGTGGCCAAATTCCTCGTTGCGGCAGAGGCTGATCCCGACGAGATCGACCGCGTTTCCGCCGTGGCCGACCTCTCCCCCCAGGCCTACAGCGTCCAGGCCCACCCGGTGAATCTTCCCGACATGCTGCCGACGCTCCTCCATCTCGGTGCCAACGCCCACACGATCATTTCCTACCAGCCACATCAACTGCCACACCTGACGCAGACCGCCGGATACACCGAGACCCTGCTGCGCGACAACGGCCTCCTGGCGATGGAGACGGTCCGTGACGGAGTAGCAGCACGCCAGAAACACCAGACCGTCCTGAGCCGGCCACAAGGACCGGCCACGACGATATACATCAACGAGACCGCTCTGCGCCGGTCGTTGCCGAGCCAGATCGCGACCGAGCAACGACACCATTTCCACGCCTTGGTCCGGCACCCACGCTGCCACCTCAGAATCCTCCCGGCCGCCGCTGCCGTCACCACCATGCCGGGCTTCACCCTGTTCGAGGACGACCGGAAAAACCAGGTCGTCACCGTCTTCACACCGACGGCGATGCTGGTCCTGGACAACCCGAACCACCTCGCGCCCTACCAGCAGACCATCGCCCAACTAGCCTCCCGAGCGCTGCCTGAGACCGGCTCCGTGGCAAGGCTTCTCGCCCGGGGCACCTTCGGCGGGGAGACGACATGCTGATCGTTCGCGCTGGCGCTGGTGGCGGAGACCCGAGGTGACCCGCCTCGTGGAGACGTGGCGGAATGGCCGCGGGCCGTACTGGCGTGACCCGTGCCCCGCCGCGGACGGGTGCTGCCTGAGCTTCCACACCCGTGCCAAACGCGTCGAGTATCAGAGGCTCTGGACAGCCCTGCCGAAGCGATGCGACATGCGTCCGCACCCCGCTCTGGTCGACAACGTGCTGCGCAACGGTGATCACGCCACGCGGGACGACCGGCGCCTGGCCGACGAGCTCGTGCACATCTCCCTGGCCGCGCCCGCCGCTGTGCGAGATCGCGACCAGTTCACCGCACGTGTCGTCGGCCGTGCGCTCGCCGACGGCATCACCCAGTTCCTGGACCTCGGCTGCGGGCACATCGCCACCAGCGCCGCACACGCCGCGCTCGCCGGGCACCCCACGGCAACGATCGTGCACGTCGATCACGATCCACACGTCGACAACCACAACCTGGCTGATCTCACCGAAGACCCGATCCTGATGACACGACCGCGGACCCTCATCCACGGCAACGCGTTCGCCATCGGCCCCTTGCTCACGTCCCTCTACCGGACCGGCGCGCTGGATCCTTCGCAACGGGTCTGCGTGCTGCTGGTCGACCTCCTGTACTACCTCGAAGCCGCGAACAACGCCCGTTCAGTGATCCGGCGCCTGGTGAAGCGTCTCCCGCCCCGCAGCTGGGGTCGCGGTCACCCATCTCACCAACCGGGCCCTGTCCACCGTGGACAGGCCGGGCGGCCAGGCCGCGCTGCGCCGGGACACGGATCGCTGGTGCCAGGCGATGGCACGGTGCGTCCCGCCGCACCCGCAGGCCAGCAGCCGCAGCGAGTTCGCCCGCCGGATTGCCGACCTGGATCTCCTTCCGCCCATGATCACGACCACGGGAAGCTGGCCCGAGCCGGACACCACCCGTCTCGCGCCGGCGCCCTATACCCTCGCCGCCGTCGGACGTGTCCCCGAACCCACGGCCGCCGCATGACCCCACCACGCGTCTGGTCCTTCCGCCACACTGTCCAGCCCTCGTGCCACGCCGGTCCCCTCACCACACCCCACGCCATCGTCGCGACGGCGGGAGACCGGTCATGATCCCGACCGCCGGGCCGCGGCGGGACGCACAGGCGCCGTATTGGGGCGACCCCTGCCCGCGTCCCCTCGGGTGCTGCAAAGGGCTTCACACCCCCGTTCGCCGCTCCTGCAACCAGAAGTACTGGAGCGACCTTCCGGCCCGGTGCGGACAACGCCCGCACCCCTCCCGGGTCGACGACGCGCTCCGCAACGGCACACTCGCCTCCCCGAAAGACCGGCAGCTGGCCCGCGAGCTGATGCGCATCTCCCCCGCCGCAGCCGCGGAGCTCAAGGAACGCGACATCTTCACCACACGCGTGGTCGAGGACGCGCTCACCGAGGGAATCACGCAGTTCCTGGACCTGGGTTGCGGGTTCATCAGTAGCAGCGCCAGCTACACGGCGCTGGCCGGCACGCGGGGCGCGAGCAGCAGGCCGAGCCTGGTGCTGGTGGACAACGACGCCGAGGTTCACGACCACAACCGTGCCTGGCTCGGCCGAGCCACCCACCTCGATCGCCCCTCCGCGACGGCAGTGCGCGGGAACGGCTTCGCGGTCGACACGATGCTCAACGACCTCCGCAAGGCACAGCTGCTTGACCTCGACCGGCCAGTCTGCGTCCTGCTGGTCAACCTCCTGCACTACCTCGAACGCGGCCGCTCGCCGCTGTCGATCATCCACCGGCTCGCGACACGCCTGCCGCCCGGCAGCTGGATCGCGATCACGCACCTGACCAACCAGCCCCTGCTGCCGGGTACCCCACCATCCGCGCGCGCTGCGCTGCGGGACGGCACAGCCCACTGGTGCCGAGCGTATGAACGATGCGTTCCCCCGCACCCCCGGGTGTGCAGCCCGGCCACGTTCGGCGACTGGCTAACCGACCTCGAACTACTCCCGCCCGGGGGCATCACCAGCCAGGCCTGCTGGCCCGGACCGGACACCACCCAGCACCCCCACCCGCCCTTCACCCTCGCCGCGGTCGGCCGGGTCCCCAGCGCGACCACCCCGCGATCCCGCTCAACACGCACAGCGCGCGGCTCCGGTCGCGCCGCCGCGCGGGACATGCTGGCCGGCGTCATCGCCGGCAGCGGCGCGACCCAGGAGGACTTCGCAGCCTCCGTCGGCCTGTCCCGCGCACAGCTCGGCCGCGTGCTGAACGGCCGCCTGCGCATCAGCCCGGACCTCGCCTACGCCGTCGCCCGGTGCTACGGGCTCGACCCGATCTCCCTGTTGACCCTGCAGGACCACGCCGAGCTGGCCACCATCACCGCCCGACGGGAACACACCGCCACCACAGGCGGATCGATACCGGCGGGCCGGCACACGCTCCGCGTCGACGTCGATGACACGGCCTCGGCGGTCGAGGTGCTCCACGCCCTTATCGCCGCCACCGGGTTAGGTCGCGGCGCGTTCGCCGCCGCGCTCGGATACGACCGCACCACCATCACGAAGGTCCTCTCCGGACACCACTACCTCACCGCTGCCCTGGCCCACGGCCTCGCCCACCGCTACGACATCGACGCCGCCGATCTCCTCGCACGCCAGGCACGCTCCCAGATCGCCGCGCTCACGGACCGTGACCCCACCCGCGCCGCGGACACACCACCCGCGTGACCCGCGCGTCAAGACATCCCGTTCCACGACCGAGAAAGAGAATCACCGTGCAAGCTCCATGCCCCGATCCGCACACCCCGAACCCGGACACCACCGACGACAAGCGGCCGAAAGCCAGGCAGCACGGGAACATCCGCCTGTGGCCGCCCGCCGCCGACCGGGACCGGCCGGTGATCCGACGCCTCCCCCGGCCCACCGACCGGGCCGGACGCGCACGCAACCGCCGAATGTTCCGCCAGCGCCGCTCCGCGCACGAGCAGCCAGGCCGCGCCGCCGGCCATCCCGTGCTGCGCGTGGTCACGGCCGTGTGCTGGGGAGTCGCCCTCGCCACCACCGCCGGATTGGCGACCTGGAGCGGCAAGTACTACCTGCCCATGCCCTGGTGGCCCGTTGTTGTCCTGGCGGCGGGTCTCACCGCGACCGCTATGGGATGGGCACTCGGGGACATTTCACTGTTCCGCAAGCCGATCCTGTACCTGGGTACGTGCGCGTTCCTGGTGTCCGCCGCCGTCACGCTGGGCGTTGCAGGGCAGCCCGCCGACATCGGGTTCGCTCCCGACACCTGGGCCGGGGTGCGGGACTACCGCGGCAGCTGCCTGTCCGGCACCGAATACACCGACTTGGCCGCCGAGCTCAGCATCACCACCGACACCGTCACCATCGTCGGCTCACAGGGCGGGACGTTGCGGTTCACCAGAACCGGGGACAGCTGGCCATCCCCGGCCCGCGCCGAGATCTGGGGCCGTGGTGTCGTGCCGAGCGACCGCGCCACACGACTCGCCCTGGCCGCCACCGGCTGCGGCTAACCCGGCGGCACTCAGCGACTCGAGTTCGGCGTCGCCGCATACGGCCCCTACGCCACCTCGCTTGGCGACCGCTTCGCCACCCACATCCGGAAGTGGAGGACAACCAGACACGTCCCGTGCATCACCGTCTACCCACGTCGGTCGTCCTGGCGCCAACCCCGGATAGCGGCGATCGACCGGCCCAGCGCCCGACTGGCGATTACCTGACACCCCCTGGTCATCGCATCACGGCACATCCCATCCGCAGACTGACGAAGGACATGACCATCCTCGACATCGCACGTGCTCGACTCCGCGCGGTCATCGACCCGATCCTTACGACCCGCCACGATGAACTACCGCCACCGGACGACGGAACCGTCGTCCCGCTTGTGGCCTACTTCCAGTGGCGTGGCTGGACGGTCGTCGACCGCGACAGCTTCACGACCGCGGTGCTCAGCTATCCCGGCAGTTTCCAGGGCGCGCTCGACACCGAGGACCGCCGCCAGGCCGCCCTGGACGACAACCTGCAAAAACTCGAGGTCGAGCTCGTTGTGCGCGGAAGCCACTGGATCGCCCACTTCTCCTCGTGTGGGGTGCTGATCGGCTGCGACCGGCATCGCAGCATCCCCCTGGTCGTGGGCGTCCACGCCCTCCCGTTCGCCGCGGTGCTCGGCGATCTGGAGCGCCAGGCTCGCCGCCGCCGACCACAGGACATAGCGCATTGCCTGCTCTTCGGCGCGTGCAGCAGCCAGGACACGCCCGGCCAGCTCTGCCTGATTCCCCGCGTCGCGCCGGACGAACCCGCCATGCTGCACGTCCTGCCGGACCACGGCGAAGGGCGGAGTAGATGACCGTCGAACTGGACTTCACCTACCTCTTCCCTGTCAAGTCAGCGTGTCGAACTTGCGGGCCGACTGAAAGGGCGACACGCCCGTGACCAACGAGGGTTCCGTTGATCTTGATCTGATGTTCGTAAATTTTGATCACGGTGGGGCGTCGTCTGACCAGGCCGTCGACTACTGCATGGACGGCCTGGTGGATCTGGTGGGCGCCGATGACCGGTGGCCCGATCTCGGGGTCATCGCGGAGGCCAACTTCTGGCGATTCTTCGGTAACCAGGGGCAAGGCGCGGCGGAAGTCGCATTGAACAGCGCCGCCCGGGACCGCAACTACGTCCTCCGGATCGGGTCCCTGCCCGGCGACTGGGGCGACATCGGGCCGGCACTTCTTTACGACGCCGCCAAGGTCCACGTACACGAATGGCATGGCGACCCGCGTGACGCAGGGTTCCTCGGACGTAACCGCAATCTCGCGGTCATCTCACCGCGAGACCTGCCGGACCAGAAGATGGACCTGCTCGCCACACACGGGCACCCGAACGGGGACCTCCGACTCCAGGACGTCCACCGGTTCAGGCCCTACGGCCGCCGCACAGTCCGCCCCGCCGCGGTACTCGCCGACTGGTTCGGCCACCCCTCCGGCCCGAACTTCGAGCCGGCCAGCTACGCCGAGCATTTCGACGAAATCGCGCACTACTCGCCACGGATGCTGTTTCCCGACGGCATCCCGATGCCCGGGGACCATCCTTACGACACCAGGGCTCTGGACTTCCTCTGTGGACGGTGGATGGACGACCGCCGCATTGGCGGAGTCGGCTTCCAGCACGTCAGCGAACTCGATGGTGTCTACACACCCACGAACTTCCCCGCCCCCAACGGCCGACCACCGACCCAAATCGACGGCGCCGTAGTCAACCCGCAGGCCGCGGCAATGCTCGTGCCCGGCAGCGTCCAGGTCCACGAACCCACCGAACCCACCTCGCTGCCGCCGGATCGCGTGTGGCGCAGAAACGATCATAAACGGTTCTCCTTCACACTCAGGTTCACCGCTGACGGTATGACAGGAAGCGCGCAGGGGCACGAGGTTCTCCACCCTGGCGCCACCGAAGGGTAAGTCCTACATCGCCGTGTGGCTCTCCGACGATCCCGCTGTGTTGTTCGGGGAACCTGCGGCAGCCGCGGAAGCGTTCGACGTGGATATCGAGGATTGAACGCGGACGCGAGCAGGAGAATCACTCCAGCGGCGGGACCGTTCGTCGACGCGTCGCTGCGGTTGCTGCGCCCTGGCGGCCGGTACGTGGAAGCGGGCAAGGCCGACCTTCGTGACCCCCCCGCGAGGTAGCCGACGACTACCCCGGCGTCACCTACCTGCCTTGCCGGGCAGAAACCAAACCACCAGAGGTGTTCCAGCAGGCGTTCGCGGAACTCCTGCCGCAATTCGAGACAGGCACGCTCCACCCTTTGCCGACCCAGACGTGGAGTACGGGACTCGTGCGGCACGCGCTGCGCGACCTCAGCCAGGGACACGCCGTAGGAAAGACCGCCATCACCCAGCCGCTCGACCTTTCCGCCACCGGGACCATCCTGATCACCGGGGCCACAGGCCACCTCGGCCAGGTGCTGGCGAACCATCTCAGCGAGGTCCACCAGGCACAACACCTGCTCCTCGTCAGTCGCCAAGGCGCCCGAGCCGAAGGTGCTGACGAGCTTGAGGAACAGTTGACCCGCAACGGGACGCAGGTGACGTTCGCTGACTGCGACGTGGCCGACACGACCGCGCTGGAAGCGGTGATCGCGGCCATTCCGCCCTCCCTGCCCCTCATCGCCGTCGTCCACACAGCCGGTGTCCTGGACGACGGCTTGGTCACCGATCTGACCGCGGAGCGCTTCGAGGAGGTGCTCCGGGCGAAAGTGGACGCGGTGGTCAATCTTTATGAAGCCACGCAGTGAATCGACCTGCAGGCGTTCGTGATCTACGGCAACATCGCCGGAACTCTCGGCAAAGCGGGGCAAGCCAACTACGCGGCCGCGAACGCGTTCCTGGATGCCTTCGCCCACTACCGCCGTCGGTTCGGGCTGCCCGCGATCACCCTGGCCTGGGGACTGTGGCAGGAAGCAAGCGGCCTCACCGGTCAGCTGACCGCCGCGGACAAACGACGGATAGCGAGCCTTGGCACGACCTAGATCACCACCGAAGAGGCGCTCAGCGCGTTCGACGCGGCGCTCGAGTACAACCTTCCGCAGTTCACGATCACCTCGGTCGCGCGATCAGCGGACGAGTAACACGTCTCGGACGCTTTCGCTGACATCACCGGCATCCGGCCTTCGGCCCGTGCGCAGAAGCACGCCGACGGCGAGCTGCCCGTCGACCGTGTCAACCTCCTGCGGCAACCACAGGCCGATCGAACAGCCGCTCTGATCGACCTCGTCCGAACCCACGCCGCCGGCATCCTGGGGCACCGGAGCCTCACCGACGTCCGGACCGATCAATCCTTCCGCAGCACCGGATTCGATTCCCTGGCATCGGTCGAACTGCGCACTCGCCTCGCGAATACCCTCGGTCTTCGGTTGGCAGCGACCGCCGTCCTCGACCACCCCACACCGGAATCCCTGGCGCGGCACATCGAGACGCTACTGACCGAAAGCGGTGACTGACGCCGACGCGCCCCGACCAGAGAGTGCGGGGGGCTCAGGGCGGCGGAAGGCGATTCGTGACGGACTTCGAGAGGTCGATGGCCATGGCACAGAGTTTTTCCGACGAGATGTTCTCTTTGGTTTCCACGGTTACGTCGGCCACTTCGGCCCACTCCCCGTCGGCCGGGTCGGCGGCACGATATCTCCGGTGGACGATGGTGATCTCACAGCCGATGTCGCCGTCTCCGGCTTTCTGGGCCGGTTCGACGAAAGCGTCCCGGGAGCCGATCTTGATCAGTCTGCCGTCGGGGCCGTCGACCGGCGGGCGGTTGCGATGGAACTCGACGATCACCTGGAGCGGCGCTTGCTCCCAGTAACAGGTCCACTGGCCGAAGTCAGGCTCTGGCTTGACTCCGGCCACCCCGAGTACGGATGCTGTGTCGTCCGGCTCGAGCAGGTCACACGCGTTCAGATTGCGCAGCGAGCCGGCGGGCGCCGCGGGCCTGCGGGGAACCTCGCCGGCGGCGAGCGCCACCACCACGCCGCTCGCCACGGCTTCGGCCATCCCGCACAGATCGGCGCGCCCGTTCTCCAGATGCCGCGCGAACACACCGACCTCGTGTCCATCCGGCATCCAGACGTACCGCGGGCACTCGCCCTTTTCCGGGGCGGGCCGTTGTATGGGCCCGAGGCGACCAAGGCGATAAGCCGGTGGCGGTGGGTCCAGCACGCCGCGTAGTTCTACCCGCACTTCGGCGATGTCGGTCTCGTCCGGGCTGAGTCGCACCCGGAGGAAGCAGTTGTAGAACGGCCCGTACTCGGAATCCAGCTTGACGGTTCCGAACCGGGCGAGCGAGGCCACTTCGATCAAGGAGCACGGATCGGCGGTGCGTTCGTCTCCCATGACACCGACCCGCGCCTGTTCCGGTGTCGGCGGCGTCTCAGTGCGCGGAGCACGCCACACGAAGCCCGCCGCGACCCCCGCTACCAACATCGCCACCAGCCCGAGACAGGTCACTAGCAGCCGCCGCCTGGACGCCGACCTGCGGCCGTGAACGGGGCCACGCAGAGGCGTGAGTGGCGCGGCGTCGCCGGTGATGTCTTCGAACATGCGCTTGACCATGCCTGCAGGCGGCCGCTGGCTCGGCTCAGTCTCCAGCAACGCGGTGAGTGCGGGGGCCAGCGTCCCGGCCTCGGACAATGGCCCCAGCTCGCCGGCCGCGGCGCGGCGCAGCTGCACCAGCGGGCCGAGTTCGTTGGCGCCCCACGGCGAACGCCCGACGACCGCGGCGAACAGCGTCGCGCCCAAGGAGAACACGTCGGCCGGTGCTTGCATTTCCCGACCGTCGGCGACTTCCGGGGCGAGGTAACCGGGCGTGCCGCCCACCAGCGCGCCGCCGGTAACGGTCACCTGCGCCCACCGCGCGATACCGAAGTCCGTCAGTTTCGCGGTGCCATCCTCGGCCACAAGCACGTTCCCCGGCTTGACATCGCCGTGCACCATGCCTCGCTCATGCATGGCGGCCAGCGCGTTGGCCAGCTGCGCGCCAATCCCGGCCGCCTCGGCCGCGCTGAGCGGACCGTCGGTCTCGATGATCTCGGACAGGGTCCGGGAAGGCAGGTACTCCATGACGAGCCAGCGGACCTCGTCGTCGAGCACCACATCGAACACCGTCACGACGTTCGGGTGGTGCAGACCGGCGCCGATCCTGGCCTCTCGTCGAATCTGACCGCTGTCGCCCACATGGGATTGCTTGAGAGCCACCACCCGGCGCAGTTCGAGATCGAAGGCGCGCCACACGACGCCCATGCCTCCACTGCCGATCCGCTCGTCCAGACGGTAACGCCCAGCGATGACCTGCTCACGCACTCGGCAAACGATACCAGCACAGCCCTGTGAAACCGGAGGTGCGGAACCTGCCTGATCCTCCGCCGTTCGGCAGTGCGCTTCCCCATGCTTCCCGCACCGCAATCACGCTTGTTGAGATGGAGGCTCCCGATGATCAAAGGCCTTTGTAAACCTGAGGCGCCAACTGAAGGGGAAACACCGCGGCCATACCCGCGTGGAACTGCTTGTCACGGCCGCCTTCGAGGACGGCGGGGCTCGATCAAGCAAGAGCTCGACGGTGCCGGTCAGGGGCTGGTTCTGCCCAGCCGGATCAGCGTGTACACGGCCGGTGAATCCGATCGTGTCCCACCCGACTCCGCGGCGCACCTGAGACCTAAGGCACCGAGTGAGCGTGTCCGCGACTTTTGCGTGGTCAACGTTTCGCGTCCAGCCAGGCCCGAAATACCGCGTCGCGCCACGAACCCTCGTTCGCGCCGACGCCGGCCCGACGACTGGGGGTGACGTAATGGCCGCCACCATGAGCCCGTAGTGGCGGTAATGCGTGTTTGGTCGCGACGAGCCGGCTCTTGGTGCAGGCGATCATCGCCGGAGTGGATGGAACCGCCTTCCCCGCGGCTCCATCCACATCACACGCTACCGCTCGCAGGCGCCGATATCGAGGTCTCGGCTCGCTGTGCGGTGTGCGTCGTCGGGGCCGAAAGCCGGAGCGGACTCGGCCGCACCCCGATCGGCGAAGGCGGGATCGCCGAGATCTTGCGATGCCTATAGAAACATCCGCACTAACGTTGTTCGAGATACGATTGCAATGCATACCTGCCATAGGCATGAACCGAGAACGTGCCGTCTATCACAGCAGGATCTAAATTGGCCGTCCGAAGACTGGAGACATAGCTGTACTGGGTGCCTGTTCTGGTTTTCGTCACCCACACAATCCACGTGTACGTGCCGGCAGCCAGGTAGATATTTCGCTTTTGCAGATAATAATCTCCGTTTACTCGAGTTGCTGACACTTCCCAGTAGTAGTTGCCAGCCGCCAGGTAGATTTCTCGTCGACGTTCGGCGGTCGACCCGGGAGGCGCATCCGGGGCAAGCTGGAGCTCCCAGCCTAGATAGGCTGCACCTTCGATGGCCGCATTGGCATTGACGGGAGCCTGTCCCGCAAATGCGGCCATAAGTGCGAAAACGGTTACGAATCTCGATATCAGCTTTCTGGTCACACTCATCCTCCGCGTTGATCGAAGTCGCCAACTTTGCGCATCGCATTCAACCCAACAGTGTGCAACGCCTCCACTATCGTATGAGATCGACCCCGGGACCCCTCCCCGAGTCAAATGCGGCAGAGAAGAGATGCCATAACGCCAACCGTGCGTAGCGGCGATATTGCGTTTGTCGGTATTCCCGCCTTACGAGCGCCGGTGAACGATGAGAACCCAGGCCCCTGTGGCCAGTAAGGCGACCGAGGCCGGGTTCGGCACGGCTCTTACCGAAGCCGCCGGCAGATTGCAGCGGCGTGATACCCGGGCCGTGACGCTGCACTCGGGACGCTGGCGGCGACGGGCCTGCCCCGGCGACCGCCAGCTGCTCACCCGGTGCCGCGACGCCCGCTCGACCTAGTACTCCAGCCGGACTTCGTGATCTTGGCTGGTGGGGGCCGGTGGAAGACGGACGCGGCCGCCAGTTGATCATGAATGGTTTGTGAGGACTATTCAAGATCGTGTGGCG
This sequence comes from Amycolatopsis sp. lyj-108, assembly GCF_046549005.1. NCBI lineage: Bacteria > Bacillati > Actinomycetota > Actinomycetes > Pseudonocardiales > Pseudonocardiaceae > Amycolatopsis > Amycolatopsis sp. lyj-108. Next base: position 24,059 of record NZ_JAJPWQ010000017.1, read on the forward strand.
GCCGCGGGCTCCAGCGTAGACCCTGGCCGGTGGCGGGAGATCTTCGATGTGCGACAAACGACCGAAGAACCGTGAACATCACGATCTACGACTGGAGTACTAGCTCCTGGGTGATGCTTTCCGCTGCAGGGAAGAGTTCTCCGCTCTTGTGGCAGCTGTCGATGAGGTCGCCGATGGTGACGACGGCGGTGTCGCCGTGTGTTGCGCTGCAGCGACCAGAGCAGAAGCCGCCAATCGCCTACTCGACCGCGCCGTGGCCACAAATCTGTTCGAAGTCGCCGCACTCGGCCTGATCGAGCGGATCCCCACCGTCTCGACATCGGCAAGCCCGCGCGCTGACAATTACTGGCGCTTCTCAGGCGTCTGCCATGACCGAGAAACGGTGCTGGGCCTGCCCTACGAGCTCACTATGCGTCGGCCGGGCAGAGCGACAACGGTGGCGTCGGGGTACGTGAGTGCGTCCCGGAGCTGATTGTTCTCCAATGTAAGGTGTTGGACGACGCGGACGAGAGCTGGAATATCAGCTCGCAACCGTGCGAGCTCGGCGTTCTTGCTCGCGATCGTCTTATTCAGACTGGCGATGGTGGTGCGTAGTTGCCGCTCAACCTCGGCTATTGCGCCGTGTAGGGTGGTTTTTTCGTAGAACTCCGCTTTCAGATCGGTGTGCCGTTGGGTGAGTGCGTTACGGGGGACGCCTGCTTCCAGCGCCAGGGCAACGACGGTCAGCGCTCCGTTGGAACGCTCCGGGGTACCTGCCAGGATTCGATCCATAGCGGCGCGGATGCGATCGCGTTCGTCGAGAGCGGGCGTCATCTGGTGGTCTCCGTCAGGGTAGTGCGGCTGCGGTCGTGGGTCTCAGCGTAGCCACGGAGCCGCTCCGCGTTAGCGCGCAGCCGGTCGCCGATCGGTTGGAGGACATGGGTTGCGTGATCATTCAGGGTGTTCGCGCGTTCGCGGAGCTGGGCGGCATGGCGATCGGTGCGGACGATATTGGCGCAGCCGGGAACGCAGTGGTCCAGGCTGGGCGTGTCCTTGACGCCGTCGCGGTGGCAGAGGGCCGTGGCGCGCTTGTAGTGGCAGAGCAGCAGGGCGTGCGGGTTGTCGTAGATCATCGAGTCCTCGTTGACCAGCAGGCGACGGGCGGTGATGGCGGTAATGACGGTGCCGGCGAAGCGTGGCGCGGTGGCGGCGGCCTTGATCGCACGACGGGCTGCAGGACCGGACACCCCGCGACCGGCCATGAGGTCGTCATGGACATCGGCGACGGTGTCGGCGACCGCCCGAACGGTTTCGATGTCGATGAGCTCGTGGATGCCTCCGCGACCGCGGGATGCGTACTCGCCGGAGATCGCTGTACGTAGATGGCCGTATTGGATGGCCAGGGCTACCAAGCCGTTCGGGCGGCGCGCGATATGCCAGGCCAGGGATCTGCGGAAGCGCGCGGTACCTATCAGTCCGAGCGGGTCAGGCGGGATCGACTTGCCGGTCAGCCCATGGACAGCCGCTTCTTGGTTTGCCCACTGCACGAACGCGTCGATCCGCTTACGGAACGCGTTGAGCTTCAGCGAGCCGGTACCGGGACGCGCATGCAGGTCGTGAGCGCGATGGTCGAACAGCAATCCCCCGGCGGGGACCATGCGTTCCAGGACCCGGATGGCGCGGACGACCGGGGCGATGGCGACCCAGGGTACGTCTCGCTCGACGCCGGCGGAGTGGTGATTTCCCTGTTCGTCGGTGGCGCCTTTGTACTCGTGGCTGCGGATCAGGTGTCGTGAGGCGGTGCCGTCTGCGGCGGGCTCGGGGGTTGGGCAGCACCCGGCCCGTAGACCGAGGACCTCTCCCGGCCTCATGCCGGTCAAGTACGAGCAGACGATGAACGCGGCGGTGCCGAGATGCCGCATTAACGTCGCAACTTCGTCGTAGTCAATCGCCGTGCGCCAAGCTTGCCCGGCGAGCCGGGCGGTGACCTGGACGTCCAGCGGACACGGCCCTGGCCGTTCCGCGGCGATGACCAGCAGTCCCGCGCGCTGGACGAACCTGTCGATCTGGCCGAAGGTCGCACCTGTCATACCGCTGATGTACGTGCGCGCGAGCGCACGCCTGCCGAAGGACCTGGTTGTGGGCACAGGTTTTTGGGCGTCGATCAAGGGGTCAAGGAAGGCACGCAACGCGAACTGCCCGGCCGGGCTGGTAGTGACGTTGGCTGCGACGTCCAGCAGGCGCTGTCGTTCGGCAGCGGCGGCGAGTACGTCCTCAGCAAAATGGTCGACCATGCGCATTGCCCAGATGAGCAAGGGGCCCATCGTTCGTTCGGATAGGGGCTCGGTTTCGTTCTCGCCGCCGGCCGTGGTCACAGCCGGCAGGTAGTCATCGACCCCCATGTCCTCCCAAGGAGGTCGCGCAACACCGATCGGGCTGGCGCTGAGCTGGTCGAACGCCCACAAGCGCGTCAACGCCATCAAAGTCTTCCTGGTATAGCCGCGGCTGTGGTCCTGGCCGCGAACATGTGTGCCGTAGTCGTGCAGGACGGCGGTGTCGCACTCGGACAGGCTCCGGATGCCGCGGGCTTCCAGCCAGAGCGCCAGGTGCATCCAGTGATCCACCGTCGACGAGGTCACCGCCACACTCAGCCGGCCGCGGAGCCTGCCGCGCTCCATCCGGAACGCGGGTCCCAACTCAGCGTTGATCAGGTGCCAGGCCACCAACCGCAACTGGTCTCGGAACGCGAAAGGGCAGCGCTCCCAGTAGATCGTTGCCTTCCCCTGGCTGGGGTTCTCGGTCAAGGCGCTCAGTGGCCACACAGCGTCGGCGTAGCGGGCGTTGAAGTCGCCGTGCAGCGGCCGAGCGAGGTGTGGCAGGACGACAGGGCTCTGTGGTGTAGGCATAGGCAGTGCGTCGGGATCGAGTGCGGGGGCGGTGCTCACGTGTCCAGCGCTCCGGTCAGCAGAAGGTCAACGAGGTCGCGATCGGTATCGGTGATCTGGGCCAAGGCCTGCGCCCAGATGCCGTCGCCGAGCTTGCCCTGGAGATCGGTGAGGCGGGCGTGGGCATCACCCCAGTCCGTCTCCCAGCGGGCGGGAGGCAGGGCCGAGCGCAGGCTGGTCAACGCACCGTGCAGGTGCGCCAGCCGCGGATGGTGCCCGGGGTGGACACGAGCGTTCGTGCACGCCAGACACAGCAGGAATGAGGCACCACAGCCGGCGGAGGTCGGAACTGGCCCGTTGTCGAAGTCCGCGCAGGCCGCGGTCACGGTCTCCACATCCCCAGGGCTCGGCTGCTCGCGCAGCGTGGCGACCATAACCGTCGTTCGGGCACGGTCGGCCGCGTCCTCGGCTCCGGCCGCGATCGTCTCGACGGCTTCGGCCTGGACCCGCTTGTCGACCAGGACGTAGTGGCGATCGTGGGTGTCCTGGGAGTGCTGAGCAGGTTCTCGGCGATCGAGCGCGACCACCGTCCGTCGTCCCCTCCGGAACGGGGATCCGGTGAATCCCTCTGCCCGTGCCCATGTCTTGGCGGCGGAGGCGTCGACGCCGAAGTGGAACAGGCCGACCGCCGCGTGGCGGTCACGCTGGTCCACTCGGTCTTGCCTGCCGGTTTCCTGACGCCAGATGATCAACCGGTCGGTGCCGGGGGCGAGGTTCTCGACAATGGTGCGGGCTGGTGCGGTGGCGGCAAGGGCCTGGGTGATCAGACGTCCGGGTGACACGGATCCGTCATCGGTGACGTTTCTCGTCTCGTGGTGCTGACCGGTGCCGCGGCGCGGTTTCTCCAGCGGAACACGATAGGTCGGTCGGCCGTCGTCGCCGGGGTCCGGCGACGCTCGGGGAACCGTTAGGCGGTCGATCACCGACAGGTTCCACCCGAACTGCGCCAGCAGCAGGACCCCCAGTGCAGCCGCCTCCGTCCGCGACAAGAACAGCCGCTTCCATCTCACTTTGCCCAGCGCTTTACGGTACTTCCACACCAGGTTCCGGTGGCCGCTCTTGTCGATAGAGCAGGGAAGAGCCTCACCAGAGGTCATCATGGCCAGGGCCTCCCCCAGCACCCAGCCCTGGGTGTCCTCGCCGAACACTCCCTGCCGCCAGGCCGCCAGGTGCCGGAGGTTCTCCTCGATCCGTCCCGACGCAGCCCGGAACGTCCGCCGGGCGGCGACCGTGATCTGCTCGAACTCCGCCTCGCTGTAGGACTGGACCGCACCGGCGGGTTTCCGGATGCGCCTGGCCAGCTCGTCAGCTATCCGGCCGGTCTGCAAGCGTGCATCAGCCCGGAGAAGCCGGGTCACCGTGTCGAACGCCGAGTAGCCGTCAGTAGTCCCCACCAGACTTCCACGCCATCGCGCGACCATGGCCGCGGTGAGCTCGTCCAGATCGCGTGGCGGATGTTCTTGCTGGGACAGGAATGTCGTGAATCGGGTCAGGCGGAACCAGTGTTGTTTCGAGGTCATGTGCAAGGTCCAGCAGTGCGGGGTGCACCGGGCCGCGAACAGCGCGGCCAGCGAGCGCTGCATCGGTTCCGCCACCGGCAACGTGCCGAAGTCATACTCCTTGACCCGTCCCTCGCGGTTGTAATGGTGGACGACCAGACCGTCCGGGGCCATGTATTCCGGGCGCGCGTGACCGGATGGTGGCAGGGACGCGGAGCGCCCGCGCGGGCTCACTCGAGACCGCCGCGCGTCGGCGCAAGGCGATCGACGAGGTCCTGGATCCCCTCAGAGTCCCGCGCCACCCGGGCGAACAGCTCATCCAGCTCCGGCATCGGTGCGTTCACCGGTTCAGCCGCGCCGAGCAGCATCGGTCGCAGCTGCAGGTCAGCGACAGGAGCCAGGTACCGCTGGACCGTAGTCTCCCGTGTGGCGTGGCCTAACAAGCACTGCACCATGAACCACGGATCTCCGTACAGTTGTCGGAAATCTCGACGCTCCTCAGCGGACAGTCCGTACCGCTGATCCATGAGGGTGTTCAACACGACGAGCATGAACAGGGCGAACGAGTGCCGTGCAGAGTGCGGAGTCGCGTACGGGGCGAACACCTGGTGCGGGTCGAAGCCCAGCCTGCTCGGCGGGGTCAGCACCAGCGCGCATCGCTGGTTAGCGGCAGTGAAGACACCGTCCCAGGAGTGCACCTGGAACGGCAGGCCCTGCTCGTTGAGCCACAACCACAACGGTTCCAGACCACGCGGGCCCTCTGTGAACAGCCCCATTCGCTCCCGCACCGTCAGCGCGTCCAGCGGCCGGTAGCCGGCCACACCGCCCTGGTCCCGCCAGTGAACCACCGGCTTACGTCCCCGGGTGACCTCGGTGACCACCCGCCTACCGGGCAACCGGTCGTAGCGGCCCTTCTTCTGCGCCTGGCGCACCACCAACGCTCTCGACGAGTCCACATACGTCTCGATCTCGCCTACCGCGTCGGCGGCAACGTAGAACGTGCGCCGCTTCTTCGAGCGCGTCACCTCCGCGGCGACGATGCCCCGGTAGTAGCGACCGCCGTCCAGCCGCAGCGCGGGCACCTCGAACGTCAACAGGGAGCCACCTTCCGCCCGGCGCAGCCCCGAACTCGTCAACAGTCCCACGAACGCCACATTGCGGTCCTCAAGCCGACCTACCCAGCCCGGCTCAAGCACACCATCGCGAGTGTGACCGCGCAACCCGACGTCAATCCACCGCCGCCACGTCCGCGGCGTCAACCACTGCACATTGCCGCGCCGGGCATCCTTCGCCCTGGCCGTCGGCACCGTCGCCACCTCGCCGTCGCGACCGACCACCTGCCTCATCGCGACCGGGTTCCGCTGCACGTGGTAGTTGCTGACCGCCCACTTGTACAGGCTGGTGAATGCCGCCAGCTCACGATCCCACTTCGCTCCCCCGATCCGCAGGGGATTCGATTCAGCGAACCGGCGCCAGTGCTCGTAATCCTCCAGATCCCGTGGTGTCGCCTCAATCCAGCTCCGGCAACGCTGCCAGAGGAACGTCAGGAACAGACTGATGTCCGTCGCATAATTCCGCCGTGTTTCCGTTGTATAGCGACGAAACTTGTTGGACTGACTGTAGAAAATCAACAGCGGGTCCACCGTGTACTCCGGCGACAGGAAGATCGGGTCCCCCGCCCGCACCCCCACGTCATCTTCGCGTGCCGGTAAGTCCTCCCATCCGGCCAGTAGTCGCCGCCGCACTCCGCCACGAACCGCATCCTGCGGCACCCAGAACACTCGCCAACTCGTCACTCCACCATCCCTCTCGAACTGCGTCAACACGCACATTCAATAGGGAATACCTCAACTTCGATAACGGGGGCGCGGAACACGACCAGTCCGCCGTCTACGCCATGGACAACCTTGTGGAACTGCTGGGCGCGGATAACCGGACACCCGATGCCGGGATCATCGGCGAAGGCAACTTCTGGCGGCTCTTCGGCGGTAAGGGCATCGGGCAAGCCGAGTATGCGCTGAACACTGCGTTCCGCGACCGCAGCTATGTGATCCGGCCCGGTTGCCTGCCGAACAAGTGGGGAGATCTCGGTCCCGCTCTGCTGTATGACGCCAACCTCGTCCACAAACATACCTGGGACAGCGGGGACGAACCCGGTTTCCTCGAACGCAACGCCAACCGCGCCCTACTGTCCCCACGGGACTCGCCAGACCAGAAGTTCTATCTCTTCGGCTTCCACGGGCACCCGGACGGCGACCAGCGCCGCCACGACGTCAAACCATTCCGCCCCTACGGAGCACAGGCGCAACTGCCGACCATGGTCGTCGGGGACTTTTTCGGTCACCCTTCCGGACCGAAATTCGAGCCCGACACCTACGCCGAGCATTTCGACGAACTGTGCCACTACGCGCCCCGCATGTTGTTCCCAGACGGCATTCCCGTTCCTGGTGACCACCCGTTCGACACTCACGCCCTCGACTATCTGTGCGGCCGCTGGCGGCGCGGCCGCCGCGATTGGCGGCGCGCGTGGCTGACCCGGAAACCCGGCGGCCGCGTGGGCGGTGTCGGGTTCAGCCACATGGCCGAACTCGCCGACGACTACACCCCCACGAACTTCCCAGCACCGAACGGCAGGCCACCCACCCAGATCGACGCCGCCGTGTTCAACCCCCGCGCGGCCGCGATGCTCGTCCCCGGAAGCGTGCTCATCCACGAACCCGCGCAGCAGATCAACAGCCACAAGCGGATCAGTTTCCGGATGGCGTTTCCCACTGGAACCGAAGGCCCGGAATAGATCACGGGCAGCAACACGAACTCCCGGCCCGGCCTGCAGGAGAGGATTCGGGCCAGTTGGTATCGCACAACCTGCGCGATGGACAGCGGGACCCGCCCCCTGCGACCTGGCTTGGAATGTCACGTCCACGATGACGTCGACGCTGCCCCGTTCGCTGATCTGTCCTGTAGGCCGGCCGTGTGCGACACTCCGGAAGATCACCAGAGCTATCCATGCTCCCGAATCAGGTGACAGCTTCGATCCAGCAAGGCCGAACGCCCGCGATGCGCTCAGCGGCGGTGGCGTCGCATTCTGCACCAGTCCGCCGGGCGGGCAGGCCGAAAAGTATGGCCTGCCCTGGCCCAGCGGACTGGCAGCAAGTACCACGGGTGACAAGTAGCGTTCATATGAACGCACCGACGCCCGCGCTGCCACGACAGCACAGCGGATACCGTCGCAGAACAGAAAATCAATCGAGTACAAAGTAGACCTGGTTAGGACCTCAGCCGCACCAGCCGACATTCCATCGGTCGATCTGGTACGAGATGCTACCCCCTCCCCAAAGCCTCGCCCAGATCCGTTGGTCACCGAAATCCATCAGGTCGTACAATCCTTGCCCAGCGTTCGTCCACCTGAGAATCGCGCCGTTGTACCACAGCGGCGTGTTATCTCGCGTAATGCACTGGTAGCGCGCCTTCACCGACGGTTCCTTCGCCACTACGGCCGACGCCGAATCAACGCTATTCGAACCGGATTCGACAGAAGAATACGAGACCGACGATGCCGCATGCGGCACTTCGGCAGCGGCGGCGCCTGACGGGGCGACCGAACCGATTCCGCATGCCAGCGCACCCGCCACCGACAGGGTAGCGGCGATCCGAGCCACATGAGCATGACGAGATTTAATGACCATGCCGAGTTCCTCCCAATTAATGATCAACGAAGCCAGGGAGGGACGTAGAGACGACTAGCGCATCCCCGAGCCGTTCAGATACTGCGCGAGCACGTGAACCTCAAGAGGGGGTTCGGGAGACGGCGCCCTCCCCTGGAACCGTCTCCCGAACCACGGCGCCCTCCAGGGGGTAGAGGAGGCGCCGCTTCGAAGGCCTGGAGCACCGTCCCGAACGGGTAACTCCGTGACGACCTTCTGAGACAAGTCTGCCCACACTTCGTCATATCGTCAACTTTTTCAGACGTTTTCCTAGCAAGTCACGCTCAGTGTTTTATGGAGCACCCCACGTGCTCCTGGCTTGTCTGCCTTCACAGTCGCAGCGTGCCGAGCGTCGCGGAGACAACACTGCGGTGGCCTCTGCCGTGCGTGGAGGGCAAGCGCACTGGCGCCGGACGCTGCGAGAACTCCCTGACCGCTTCCTGGTACGAGCAGCAGGAGCAGTGGTTCCGAACCGAACACGTCGATGCCTCGATACTCAAACATCAGCGCCACCGCCGGACATCGCCACGTCCACTGCAACGCCTACGCACTGATGCCGACATGGACGAAGTCCATGACGACGCACTCTTCGACGACGGCGACCTACCACGCCGAGCCCGCCGGCCGCTCGGGAGGCTGGCCATGTTCGGTCGAGTTCTCGCTCCATCCGCACATCCCGGGGATGTGCCCAGAAGTGAATAAATGAACGGGATTCACGCCTTGTGCGTGCACGAGGCGGACACGGCATTCAAGCAGACCCACCCGCAGCGGCCGACTGCCGAGGGGCGTTCCCTTACATCGACGGGCCGCCGCGGATGGGCCTGCTTCGGGAACGCTTCGTCCACCTCGCACACCCACCAAGACGGTTTCCTTGGTGCCACGACGACGCGCTGCTTCCAGCGCACGTCCGGTCCTTCAGTTGCCGCGTCCCTCGCGGCTCGGATCGATTGGCTCCAAGCACCTCACCCGAACTCGCCGCCTACCGAAAACCACCCGAATGAGCCGGGACCCCGAGCCGCGCACGTCGCCCCAACGTGCCGCGCCCCGGCTCGGCTGGCTGGTCGTCGCACCGCGCCGCGACGACCAGCCAGCCCCTCCAGCGAAGGGCTAAACGATGCGCAAAAGAATGACACTCTCACCAACAGAACTGGAGGTCCTCCAGCATATCGCCCGAGGCCTCGAGAACCGCGAGATTGCCACCAAAACCTTTCGTTCTATCGAGACCATTCGCACCCACGTGAAGAACATTCTGTACAAGCTCAAGGCCGCCAACCGGGCTCATGCCGTGGCGATCGCCTACCACGTGGGCATCTTTCAAGGGCTGCCCCGCACGGAAGAACAGGCCACGTCCCCACTGACGCCGCCTGAGCCGAACCTCACTGTGCAGATTCCGCCCGGACATCCCGCCGCGGAGACGATACCTCCGAACGATCCGCCCGCTAGACAACGCACGGCCACATCGGACGGACCCCGTCCACGAATCCAGCGGTGACTGTGACAGCCGCGACGTTGTTCCCACTGCCCTCTGTCGGCCCGCCCCTCGACATTGTGTCGTGGGGAGCGGGTGTGGAGAGCTCCGCCTATCTGACCGAGATCCTGTCGGCCCCGGAAGACCATGGGACTGATCCGGCGAACATGGTGGTGCTGCACGCGGTCGTCGGCTCGGAGTTCAACGACACGCTTCGCGATTCCGAACGTTTCATCCTGCCGCTGCTACGCGACCGAGGTGTCCGCCTGGTCCAGTTGTCGCGCCGTGGTCCGGTTGAGTCTGACGGAATCGAAATTCTCGATGACTCACGAAGTCCCAGAGTCATGCACAGCAAGGGTCCGTGGACGCTGGCACAGCACAACGCGATCAACGGCATCACTCCCCAACTCTCAGATCGCCGCTGTTCGCTGCAATTCAAGGGATTCGTTCTCGACCGCTTCATCCTCACCGCGTTTCCCGACCGCGAGTACCGGCATGCGATCGGCTACAACCGCGACGAAACCGGCCGCGCCGACAAGGATGACGTCTACGCCACCCAAACGCGCGAGCCGTTCCATCCACTCATCGATTGGGACTGGTCCCGCACCCGATGCCTTGCACGCCTACACAAGGCCTTCCGCATCACGTGGAAGAAGTCCGCGTGCTCGTTCTGTCTTCTGACTGCTTTGCTGCTGTGTCCCGATTGGACTGAGTCTCCGCCGGTCAGTATCCGTTCCGTGTTGCGACCTAGCGTGTCTCGATTGTACCTTCCCCGACGTGAAGATGATCTTGTTCGAGGTTCAGGGTTGGGAGTCGTGGGACGTCGATCAGAGACCGGTCACGCCCGACGGCATGCCAGTGCTCATCGACGACGATCTCTTCCTGGAGGACGCGGGCGGTCCCCGGCCGTGCGCGGTGGTCAATCGTTGGTTGCGCGAGCTGCCGTCGAGCGGGTGTTCGTCGCCGTCGTCGTGGCCGACGTACGGACGTGCGTTGCGTGCGTGGATGGAGTTCCTCTCCGAGCGGGGAATCGAGCTGTTCGACACCCGTCCGCAACTGAAGGCCGCACTCAGCGCGTATGCGGTTCATCGGGCGTGCGGGCCGATCGCGGTACGCTTCGGGGCCGCCACGTGGGACCAGCACGTCAGCATTCTCACGGTGTCCTACAAGTGGGCGACCGCCGAAGGTCACGCGCAGGCCGAGCCGTTCACCTACCGGCAGGCCAAGGTCGCCTACGGCCATCAAGAACAGGTCCAGCAGGTCAACATGGCCGTGCGGCGCCGTCCGAAGCCGCACGTGACGATCAAGTACCTGGCCTCGGATTTCGAGCAACTGTTCCTGAAAGCGTTGGCAGGGCTAGATTCTGACGGGCAAGAGGACACCCAGTACCGGGGACGTGAGCTGGCGCGTAACGCGGACGTGGGGAAACTCGCTCTGTCGACCGGTCTGCGCCGCCAGGAGTTCACCTACCTGCTGACGCCGGAAATCCCACTGCTTCCTCCGACGCCGTCCGCGCTGCCGATCCCATTTCCGGTTCCAGCTGAAGTGACCAAGGGCCGGAAGTTCCGCGAGACCTGGATTAGCTACGCCGCGCTGGCCGAGGTCCACCGCTACGTCGAGCTTGCCCGGCCGCTGGCCGCGGAAGGATCAACGTGGCGCCCGAAAGATCCGTTGCTGGTCACGCAGGTCGACCAGGTGGGCGGCAGGATCGACGGCAACCGAGTGCGCTGGTGCACGCTGCGCCCGGCAGACCGGCTGCGACTGGTCGCGCCGGACGGCGGTTCGATGCTTCTGGCATTGCGGCACGACGGCGGCCCGTTCACCGCGTGGGCGACGGTGCTCGAGCGGGCCTCCGCGCGGATACGGGACCGGTTCGAACCGAGATTCCCGACCGTGTACCCCCATCGGCTGCGCCATACATTCGCGATTCGGACCCTGGAAAGACTTGTCGGCGGCTACTACGCCCAGCTCGCGCAGATGATCGAGGACACTGACGCCGATGCCGCGCTCGCCTTCTATCTGTCCAAAGCGGACCCGATGGCCGTGTTGCGCGACCTTTTAGGACATTCGTCAGTCCTGACCACGGAAATTTATCTACGGCGCCTGGATATGACACGCATCTACCGCGACGCCTACGAACGGCATGGCCACAGTCGTCCCGAGCGGGCGCAACTCGCGGCAGCAACACGCGAAGCGAATGAAGAGTTCGACGAGGCCATCGACCACATGGGAGCCCGCTGATGCCGGCGACACTGATCGACGACCCGCTCGGCATCACCTTCGTCTCCACAGCCCGGCGCACCGACGAGAACATCCGGCTCGGCAAGGTCAGTAACCCCGTGCTGGCCAGCGAGATGCTGATCGGGCTGGTCGACCTCGTGCATCCGCACGGCCGGATCGATGAGATCAAGACGTTCAAGCAGTACGTCACCTCGATCCGGCGGTTCGTCGCCGAGCTCACCGACCGCGGGCACGTCGGCGGCGCGGCGAACCTCACCCGGCCGCAGTTGGCGCAGTACTGGATGGCAGCCAGCAACGCCCGGGAGTATAAGACCCGCCGCATCCTCGCCGCGATGGATGACGAGCTCGGCGTCCTGAAACCGGACGTTCGCGCGCTGGTGGACGGTCGGCACTTCAATCCGCAGAGACGGCGGGACAAGCGCCGCACCGTGCCCTACAGCGAACAGGAGTGGCAGCAACTGCAGCAGGTCTGCCGGGAATCGATCCGCCGTTCCTACGGCGCGCACCGCGCGGCCATCGCCGCCGCCGAACGCGGCCGGGACCCGCGCGAGGGCGGGTTCGATTTCGACAACGTCTGCTGGCTGTTCCAGCGGCGCGGCCCGATGACGTGGACGGCGTTCTCGCAGGAGTTCGGATCCGCTGCGGGCGACGCGTGTACCGAGATCGTGCCGAAGGCGTGCACGGCACTGTTCGTCGACACGAGCATCACGCTGGCATACCGCACGCTGTTCGGGACCTACAGCGGCATCGTCCCGGACGGCATCGAATCCCTCGGCGTCGAGGACCTCGACTGGGCAGGTGACTCGACGATCCTGTTGCGCTACCTGAAGGGCCGGACCTCGACGGAGAGCTTAACCCTCAACGCCCGATCGGTACGTCTGCTGGAGCAATGGCTCGACCACTCCACCCTGACCCGGAACACCGCGCCGGCCGAGGCGCGGGGAGAACTGTGGGCGCGCTACGCCAACGGCCGCTACGGGCAGCTGATGTCCGCGGAGATCACCAGCGGCCAGGTCACCGAGTGGATCCAGCGGGATCTTCCCGCCATGCTCGACGTCGACGTCGCGCTCGTCGCAGACGACGGCGAACCCCTGCGGGTCAACCGGCTTCGCATCCGGACCACGTTCGAGTCACTGCGCGATCGCAAGTCCTGGTTCGGCAGCTCGCGAGCCACAGTGGACCCGAACCACACCCCGGCGATCGAGGGCGACAACTACCTGACCGCAACCACCCCCGCGCAGCAGGACGCCGTCGACACGATCATCGAGAACGCCCAAGCCGACGTGCTCCGCAAAGCGCGACCACCGATCGTGCTGACCACGCAGGAGACCGCGGAGTTCGCACAGCGGTTCCCGGACGCGGTCCGCGCGATGCGGTTGAGCGACGAGACGATCACTGCCTTGGTCACCACCGTCGGCCAGGACGTGTTCGTCGCCGCGTGCGCGGATCCGATGTCGGGCCTGCACGGTCCGGCGGGCAAGCCGTGCCCGGCGCGGCCGTGGGTATGTCTACTGTGCCCGCTGGCGATCTTCACCCCTCGCCACGCGGTGAACCTGCTGCGGATGCAGGCGTTCTTCGCACGTCAGTGGCAGCAGCTTCCCTCGGCCCAGTTCATGGCCACCTTCGGCCCCTACGCCCAGCGGATCGACGACATCCTCGGGGCCTTCCGCGACCGTGACCCTGCACTGCTGACCCGAGCCGTCCGCGATGTCGCCGATGCAGACACCGAGCTGCCCCTGCTTCCGGAGGAACGCACAAACCCATGACGACGACCGCAACCAACTCCGAGCGCCACGATGGTGCGTCCCCGTTCCGAGGGCTTGATCTGTGTGCCGCGATTGGTCTGCGCGTGCGCCTCGGCGGGCGTGGGCCAGTGTTCGAACAAGACGTCTGGAACTTCTCCGATGCCACGGATCTGGCTGCGTACATCGCGAAGCCGCACAAGCGCTGGAACTTCGGGGCGATCCGGAATCCGGTGTGGCGAGTGGTGGCCAAGGAATACCTCGTCGCGCTGCTGGTGCCCTCACACGACGCCGTGTGCGAGCTTCCTGCCGCGTACCGGGTGGCGCGAACGGTCCCAGGGTGCGTGAACAAGCACTACGAGCTGATCCGCTGGTTCAACTGGCTGACCAACGAGGGCATCACCGAACTCGGTCAGGTCAGCGAGCACCTCTGCGAGGTCTACATCGCCGAGCGGCGACGCGGCAACGGCAAGGGCCTCGGCGACCGACGCTCAACGGTGAACATGGCCGTACAGGTCATCAACGGCCTCGTGCAGTACCACGCCCTGTTCAGCAATGACCGGCTCCGCGCGGGATTCCGGCCGTTCGGCGGGAAAGCCGCCGCCGCGGTCGCCGGACTGAAGACACCTATCGAGAACAGCACCCCGGTGGTGCCCGACGATGTCCTGCAGCCGGTGCTCGCCGCAGCCCTGTACGTGGTGGATGCCCTCGGCCCGCACGTCGTGGCGCTGAACAGACACATGCGGGCCGAACGTGCCCGCATCCGGACCCTCCCGGAGCCGAGGAGCCCGAGTATGGGGCTGGTTCGGGCGGCGATCGAGCAACGCGTCGTCGACGGCAGGCCGTTCAGCCGTATCCCGCACCAGGTCGAGCAGATCGTCAGGCGTACGCCCGCTCACCCCGATGACCCGCTGGCAAACCTTTCGCTGAGAGACGTGGCGATCGACGCCGGGTTCGGGAACTTCCGCACGGAGTGGCTCACGCAGCTTCGGCCGGTCTTGGAGCGCGCAGCCGCGCTCGTGGGCGTCGAGGAACCGCTGGGACGTGATGCCGCCGAGGTGGCCCGCGCCGACGGCCGCGGCGATGTCGCGTGGACGGTGCCGCTGTCGGATCGTCACGCCCGCGCCCTGACCGACGTGGTGCGTACCGCGTGCCTGCTGGTGATCGCGGCTGCGACCGGAATGCGGTCCAGTGAACTGTTCGAGCTCACCCTCGGCTGCCGACTTCCACCGGAGGAGAAGGCTCCGGGGATGTGGCGATATCGGCTGGCGGGGAAGGTCATCAAACACCGCGGCTACGGCGGTGAGGCCGACGAGTGGGTGGTCGTGGCCGAAGTCCATCGCGCCGTGGCGCTCGCCGAGCAACTGCTCGGTGACGACGCCGAACCGGGCGCGCTGCTGTTCGGACGTACGTCGTTCAAGAACACCTACGGCACCTTCCGCCGTTGGGTCAACGGTCCCGCCGGGGATCGCCTTGGCCTCGTGCCGATTCCGGAGCGGAAAGTGGAGCTGCGGATGCTGCGCCGCACCTTGGCCGTCGAAATCGCGTATCGGCCAGGCGGGCTGCTGGCCGCGAAGCTCGCGCTCAAGCACATCAGCGTCGTCACGACCGAGGGCTACGCCGGGCGCCCCGGCGGCGCGCAGGCGAAGTTCCTCGCCGAGGTCGGCAAGGAAGAGCAGAAACGCAACCTGGACATCCTGGTCGACGAGATGACCAACTACCGCAACGGTATCCGCCCCTCTGGGCCGCATGCCAAGAACCTGCTGGAGTTCTTCGACATCGTGGACGGAAAGCTGACCGACGAGCAACGAGCGGCACCCAAAATCATCGTCACCGATCAGGAGTTACGCGGCATGCTGTCCAAACGGGCGAAGACCCTGCACCTGGGGATAGCGAACTACTGCTGGTTCACCGACCCCTCGAAAGCGCTCTGCCTGCGCCTGGCCGGCACCCCGGACGCGGATAAACCCTTGATCGGGATGTGCGACTCCGCTCGCTGCCCGCAAGCGACTCACCATCCGTGCCACCGGCCGGTGTGGGCCCAGGCCGTCGAGAGCACCACCGTGTTCCTCGGCAACCTCAGCCGCGGCCAGAAGGCCGAAAAAGTCAGGTTGGGAGCCGACCTGGCCCGCGCGAACCGCGTCCTGGCCGAGATCGACGCCAACAGCGGTACCGCGTCGACGGACGAGGTCTGAGCTATGGGACGACTCGACCAGCAGACGCGCACGCAGAAGGAAGCCACCATCCGTGCGGCGATGGACCGCCTGTTGCGCGGCGAGCTCCCACCTGGCGGCAAATGTGATGTCAAGACCCTGGCCACCGCCAGCGGCATCACCCGCGCCGCGCTCTACAGCACCTACCTGCATCTGAAGGAGGAGTTCGAGCACCGCCGCGACACACTGCGCGACACCGGCGTGATCGCCGACCCCCGCGAGCGGCAGATCGAACGACTGAAAGAACAGGTCACCTCGTTGAAAAAGCGCGTCGGCGCCCAAGAACAACAGAACGCCGACCTCATCAGCTTCCAGATCCAGGCCGTGTCACGGCTGACTGCTCAGCACGAGGAGATCATCCGGCTTCGGGCTGCGCTGGCGTCCGGCGGTGTCGTCCGCGACCTGCTAACACCGCGGGGCCAGCAGTGATTGGGCCTTCAGGCGCAGCAGCCGACTTCCGCTGGGCCGGCCTGCGACCGCGCGGCGACCCCTCCGATGGTCGAAGGGATCCAAGTCGTCTCCCGTTCCTGGGTCCGGGTCGATATCACTCTGGAGCAGGCCCTGGAACTCGGATTGTCCCCAGGCGCGTACGTCGTCGAAGGCCCGCTGCGCGACCTGAACGACGAGTTCGTCGAGTTGCCCGACATCTCTACCGTGCGGGTTTCGGCCCGCTGACTCCACCCCTGCGACTTCGAACGGCAACCGCTGACATACCGCGATCTCGACACACGTCCATGGTGACCGCCCGGATGGGAAAGATCAGCCTTGCCTGGGACGCGTCCGAGCGGGTGGGTGGGTGTCCTCGGCGCCGGTGCCGCGCACCGGCGCCGAGGACCTCGACATGACCGAAACTCACAGCATCGGAGGGCCGAAATCGCGGTCCCATAAGGCCAGCAGTGTCGAGCCGAACAGATTGAGCCGGTCGCCGAACGGCTCCGTCACCACCGCCGCGAAAGTCCCTCGGCCTGCCGTCGCATCTCTTCTTCCTCGGAGATGTTCCGGTGCGTCCAGTGTCATGCAGTGCGTCGCGTTGACGCTGCCCCGCCGTTCTGGGCTGGGGTCGTGGGGTAGGCATTGACGCCGAGGTGGGCTCCGATGGTCTCCAATCGGCAGATGAACGCCGCGGGTGCGTCACGCAGAGCGGGATGGGAGGCCAGGGGGACCGCCCAGCGGCTTCGCTGTGCCACGTTGTAGATCTTCAGTGTGATCATGCTGCCGCCGGGTGTCGGGGTGACGGTGGTCTCGCTGCGATACCACCAGCTGCCCTGGACGGCGACGCTTCGCGTGCGCGTAGAGGCCTCGACGGTGACTCCGTCGGCCGGCGGCACGTCGAGGACCAGGGGTGTGACCTGGTCGACGGGTGCTTCGATGAGACCGTGCAGGGTGCGCAGGTGCTTCTTGCGGATGGGCATGGGATTGCTCCGTTTCAGAGGGGCGTGCGGTGGTAGGCGGGAGACTGCCGTTGGGGGGTGAGGATGCGCAGGGCCGCCCGTCGGGGCAGGGCCCTGGCCACGGCCGCGAACAGGGTGTTCTTCGTGCCGCAGATGACGGTGGGCTGTTTGCGACGGTGCAGGGCCGCCAGAGCCGTGGCAGCGACTTGTTCCGGGCTCTGCACCAGGCCAGCGGGTACGTCAGCGCCGCTGTGCGGCTGCGATCGCGTCGAGGTCATTCCCGGGCACAGGCCCATGACATAGACGCCGCGGGCCTTGTGCTCATGCCACAGGGATTCCGAGAACGAGGTGACGAATGCCTTGGTGGCGCTGTAGACGCTCAGGTTCGCCATGGGGGCGAACGCGAGGGTGGACGAGACGTTGACCAATGCCCCGCCGGGCTGGGCCCCGGTCAGGAAGGCGTGGGCGAGGGTGAGCAGCGCGTGGCAGTTGAGGTTCATCATGGCCGTCGCGCGCTCCAGCGGGACGTCGACGAACGGCCCGGAACTCGCGGTGCCCGCATTGTTGACCAGGACGTCGAACCGGCCCTGCTGCACACCGTCGACCACGCGTTCCAGGCCGTCCTCGGTCGCCAGGTCCGCGACGAGAGCCGCATGCCCGCCCTCGCCCAGGCCGTCGATGACCGCGCGCAGGCGTGCCTCGTTGCGCGCGATGCCGGTGACCGTGTAGCCGTCCGCGGCCAGTGCACTGGCCAGCGCACGGCCGATGCCCTCACTCGCCCCGGTGACCAGAGCCGTGCCCCGGGCGGTAGACCCGGTCACTTCTGTGCGGCCGGGATGGTGCCGGGGGCAGTCTTGAAGGAGATGGCCTCCAACAGCGCCTTGCGCTGGGTGTTCTGGAAGGCCGCCACCCGCCACTGCCCGTCCGCCTCACGCACGAACGTGCACGTCTGCACCTTCGACAGCTTCGAGGACCGGGGCGCGGCGGCGCCCTTGTAGGTGTCGCCGCGACCGTTGACGACCGCGGTATCCGGACCGTAGAACCGGATGTCGGTGATCTCCCCGGCGAGCTTGGTGTTCTTGAGGAACTTCGCGAACAGCGCACGGTGGCACTCCACGATGTCGGCCCTTCCGCTGTAGTACGTCCCGACGAACGTGACGTACGTGGCGTCCTGAGTGAAAAGTGCCCCGTATGCGTCCGCGTCGTTGCGGGCCCACGCGCGGTTCATCTCGGCCATCACCGCGGTGATGGCCGCCTTGTCGCCCTGTGTGGTCATGCCGCCCTCCAGTTCGTTAAGGTGAAGCAGAATCTGCTCGCACACAATATCTGCATTGTTGCAACTACTAGCCTAAGGGGCATCCACAGCGATGGCAAACCCGACGCCTGGAGACCAGCACGTGATCTTCCGCCAGTACCTCGACGCGGTGGGTTTGCATGGCATGGCCGGTGCGGAAGCCGCCGGTCTCCAGCCCACCGAGTGGTACGCGGTCAGCCTGATCACCCTGGCCGGACGCATCACCTCGGGCGATCTGGCCGCCCGCACCGGCCTGACCACCGGGGCCACGACCCGGCTCATCGACCGACTGGAGAAGGCCGGTTACCTGCGCCGCACTTCGGACCCGGCCGACCGCCGACGGGTCATCGTCGAAGCCTCAGCCGAGACCTTCCCCGACATCGAGGACGTGGTCGGTCCCGCCCGCCGACTGATCGCCGAGGTCCTGGACCGTTACACACCCCAACAGCGTGAGGTCCTCTTCGACTATTTCACCCACGCGGCCCCCGCCTACCGGGCAGCCACCGAAGAGATCCGCGCCCGCGCCGCACGTAGCCGCCGCCCCGGCCCCAAACCCAAGGAAGCCACTCCTCGCCCCGCCCCTCCTGCGAGCGAGTGAGCGCCCGTTTCCCCGCCTTCCGTACCACAAGCCCCGGCACCGAGAGCCTGGCGCTGCTCTCACAAACGACCCTTTGCCGGAGCAAGATCAAATATGGCCGGGCCGAGGTCGCCGAGAAGCGGATCGGCTCTCAGAACCGGGTCGCGCTCAAGCGAAAGGAGCGGGGTTCTGTGACCTACGTTGTGCGAAAATCCGGACTCATGACGGACCCACAAGAACCTTCCTCCGGCAGCAACGCGATGACCCGTTTCAATCAGCCGCGCCTCGCCGCGAGCCAGCGCCGAGCGCACGATCCGCTCTATCCGGCCCGCCGTCGGCGGTTCCAAACGCCAACCACTCAGCCAGCTCAGCAGCACAGCGCCCACCTCCTCCGCGCGGCGCTCGACCTCGGTCACCTCGGCGACCAGCCAGTCAGTCGCATCGGCCTGGTCAGCGACCGAACTTTCAGTGAACCCGAAGAACTCGCGGATCTCCGCGCGGCGACGCTCGCGCGTCCGGCCTGTCCAGTCGCAGGAAGACCGCGGCCATGCCGACCATGAGTACCGCCAAGACACGGCAGAGAGCCGCGGTCCGCATACGGGTGGCCCACGCCGCTCCCGCCCAGGCGCCGAGCAGACTGCCGGCGAGCGAGTTGACCACGATCGCTTAGTGCGCGCCGAGCTCGGCCGCCGACGCTACGGCCAGCCGGGCGGGAAGGGCGGTGATCACAACGAACGGGCTCATCGCCATGTTAAGGATCACCGCCGACAGCGCGGCAAACCCGGACAGCCCGATCAGCAGCGGCAGCCGGAACTCCGCACCGTCCAGCCCGATCATCCCGCCGAGCAACCCCACTGCTGCGCCGGTCGCAAAAGCCAGGGGCGCGGATCGGGCGCGGCGTGTGCCACGCTCGGTCGAGCTGACCACCACGTCGACCACGCAGCACCTCCGCCGCCTCGGGCACGCTCGCCTCGAAGACCATACCGGCCGCTCGGATTGATCTACGCCACGTAACAGGTCAGGAAACGGGACACGTGCGCAGCAACCGTGACCTGAGGGCGTTGCAATCGCCGACGTTCCTACCAGGACACCAACTCATCTAGACACGGCCACTGCGGCGAGAATCTGTCCTTTCGCTGGCTCACAAGCCTCACTTCCCGACCTGAAAGACCGGATGCGGCTCTTTCCTGACAAGGCGGTCGAGGCGCTGCTCACCGAGTTTCGCGCGTTGTTCTTCAATCCCCGAAGCCGCATGTTCGGCCGCCACAGTCTGTACGACCGCCTCGTCGAAGACGACAACCTCGTCGCTCTGACACGGTTCGAGCAACAGCTTGAACGATCACAGTGGAGTGTCTACGAAGTCAGGCGTCTGTTCTTCCCTCGAACGGCAGAACCGAACAGGAAGGGGCCTGGCTGGCGCTCAACGCGCGCGAGATTCACCGGGACCCGGCACGAAGCACTCGCATGGACACGCGACAACGTCGGCGCTCCCGACGACACCGGCCGGGTATGGATTCGCCGGCAAGCTACGGACGGCCCCTACCCCCGCACCGAACACTTCATCGGCGCGACTCTCGCCGGAACCGCCGACAAAGAACGCCGAAGCTTTGCCAAGCACTGGGCGGCTTCCACCGGAGAGACCTTGTTCGACCTGCCCTGACCCGCCACGGTCAACATCGCTCAGCACTTTCCCGCCGCCCGTATTCCCCGCAATTGTTCGCGCCGCCCAGCGTCCCGACCGCGACGCTATCCCCGCGGCCGAACGCGCTGTCCCTCCCACAATAGGAGCCCACCATGCGTCCCGCGACACTCCACCACGCCTACGCATACCTACTCTCCTCCGCAGCGCCGCCTGCGCACGCCACCGCCATGTTCGTCCAGGAGGTCGGCGCCATCGAAGCAGTCCGGCTCATCTCCGCCGACCGCGCCCCCGTCGCGGTACTGACCGAACAACGGCCAGGCGACCACGACGACGCCGCACACGACGCCCTTGCGGCCGCCGCGCTCCACGGTCATCGCCTCATCACCCCGCACGACGACGAATGGCCGACCGAGCAACTGGTCCACACATCACCTTCTGCCCGCCGCTCGCTCTCTGGGTCAACGGCAGCGGGCGCCTGGACGAACTTGCCCGGCGTTCAGTCGCGATCGTCGGCACCCGACGCCCCACCACCTACGGCGAGATCTACGCGATGGACATCGCCGCGGGCCTGTCCCGGCACGGAATCACGATATGGAGCGGCGGAACCGCCGGCGTCGCCAGCCTGGCCCTCCGCGGAGCCCACAACGCCTGCGGAGCCTCGGTCGCCGTTCTCGGGAGCGGTATCCGGAATGACTACCCCGCTGACCATAAAACCCTCCTCCTTGGCCGCTCCCCAGACACCCTCGTCGTCTCTGAACACAATCCACTGACGATCCCCCCAACGTCGCATGTCGACGCCCACAACCGCCTCCTGGCCGCTTTGACCACCGCATGCGTCGTCATCGAGCCCGGATCCAGCGATGCCGCCATGAGCGTGGTCCAGCAGGCCGAGATCAACGGTCGCCCCATCCTGGCGTTTCCCGGCCCCGTCACCACCTTGACGTTCAATCAGTCTCACGACCTGATCCGCACGGGGCGCGCCACGCTAATCACCGACGCCGAAGACATTCTCAAATGTGTCCCGGCGCTGGTTCAACACGAGCGCCCTACACCGGACGAAAGGCCGGAACCGTGACCGTCCCAGCCCCGTTTCCGCCCTGTCCTGATTGCCAAGGCCCGCTGACACTCCATGACGGCACGGGCCAGTACGACACGAAGTACGTGTACTGTCTCGCAGCTGAATGCTCGTTCGACGGGATCCCTGCAGGAGACGTCGTGAGTGAGGAAGGCCAGCCCGAACGTGGCTGGCCCCGTCCGCTCATCGAGCAACGGCCCGCGCCGTGGCTGGCCCCCGTCATCGGCGATTACGTCGCGTGGACCGCCCTCAACTCCAGGCGACTGGCTGAAGCCGATCAGCACTGGCTGTGCCAGGTGTGTGGCTGCTCCCTCGCCTCCGCCCCAACCGCGTGGATCGCTGTCTCCGAAGGTGAGGTCGCGGCCGGCGGGGCGATGCACCGAAGGTGCATGCACCTGGCGCGCACCGTTTGCCCGGAGCTACGCGACGACCTGGCCTATGTCTTCATCGAAGTGCACCAGTCCGAACGCACTTGCGATTGGAAGGCTGCGGTCGCGCGCCTTACAGCGTACGAGGAGCAACACGGGCAGGTCCCCCGCATCCTGCCGCTACACACCTAGCCGCCAAGCGGCATGCGCGACGCCGATGCTTCCTTTCCCAGATGCTATGACAGCCCACAGTCGCGCCTCTCGTCGACCTCCTTCACCCTCGCTGAGGACACCTGGACTCGGCCTCATCCAACACTTGTGCAGCCCTGCCGGCCCGGATTGGAGTCAATCGATGACGAACAACGAAGATGACACAACCGCTCCGCGAGGAGACCTCGGCACCCCGATCTACGACGAACTCACCAACATCCATGCCAGCCGGGCGAAGCGCAGCCCGGCGCCCGCCGCGAGGCCGGACTCTGTGTCGTCCGATATCGGCGAACTCGCTGTTTCTGCCGCCGTCCTGGACTTGTTCGGACGCCTCAAGCGGCTCGACAAGGGGACTGGCTGGAGCGGCGGGGACGTCATGGAAACACTCAACTTCTGGTTCGCTGAGTTCGGCATCGACGTCGATGTCGACGAGGCGACCGCCGCCCAGGGACTCCGCGCTCCCGCCTGGCTCGCACGCGCTCTCAAAGTACCGGGTCCCGAGAAGCCGACCGTGGTCGTCCATCTTCGCACTGACCACGAGCGCGCCCTGGACCTTGTGCGCCTCAGTGTGACCCGCTTGACCCAAGAACTGGGCGAGGACACCACCGCTGCGGTATTCGGCCTCGCAGGTGACCAGATCGCCAGCATCGCGCACGACTCAGCTTTCTCGGACTAGGAATAAGCTCCGGCAGACCGCACAGCATCCACTGCCCCGCGAGACCGGTGTACGGTGGAATTGAAAGATCTTGGTGTGGCCTCCCCATGCATCGAGTCGCATGAGGATGGAGGTCATGATGACGTTGTTGCGGCAGAACAGCGAACTGAAGAAGCTCGGAATCTGGAACTGGTCACTCCCCGCCTTCGCGGGAAAGCTACCCGACGGGCGGAACTACAACACCTGCCCATCAGCCGGCGTATGCGCACAGGCATGCTACGCCCGCAACGGAACCTACCTTTTCCCGAACGTCAGAGCACGCCACCAGAAGAACCTCGCGCTAGTTCTGGACGATCTTCCCGGATGGACCGCGGCGATGCAGAAAGAGCTGTCCCACAACAAGTTCAACGATGCTTGGGTGAGGATCCACGACAGCGGAGACTTCTTCTCCCGCTCTTATCTCACAGCCTGGCTTGAAGTGATGGAGGCCCGCCCCCGAACTCGCTTCTACGCATACACCAAAGAGGTAGCGATGTTCCGGGAACTCGTCGAGCCCCGTCCACCCAGAAACTTCTGGTGGGTGTATTCGTACGGCGGCACCCAGGACCACACATTGGATCCTGCCGTCGACCGTGTCGCCGATGTGTTCGCCGACGAGGCAGCCATCGAGGACGCGGGCTGGCATTCGCAGTCCCGCTCGGACCTACTCGCCGTCGTCGGTCCTGCGCCGGTCGGAATCCCGGCCAACAACATCGCTCATTTCAAAGCCAGGCAGGCTGGCCGCCGGTGGAGCCACTGGCAGGCCAGCGTCGACGCGGCGCGCGCCGAGCGCCGCGCACGTGCCACTAACGCCACAGCGTCCACCAACACCTAACTCGCGTCGGCCCCGCCTGCCGTTGCCGCAGAGACGACTCAGACCCCCGTTTGGAGTTCCCGCCATGCTCGACCTTGTCCTGCGCGCCAACGGGTTCACCCGCAAGCGCGGCACCTGGACCCGACAGAACCTCACCGCCGGAGGCCTCGTCGATCTCGACATCGTCCCGGACAACGGCCAGTATCTGTGCACGCTCCGCAAGAGCACGACACCCCTGCTGACCGTGACACGCGACGAGGACGGAGTCGCGAGTCTCGTCGCCACCTTCCTCACGTCCTGACCCGAATCCTCGACACGGCAGGAGAAACGATGAACAACATGATCGCCCTTGCTCGCGAGATCGCGCAGCACCTCGAAGGAGACTGGAAAACAGGACAGGGTGTGTTCGGCAACGGAACCGACGCCTACCTGTACGGACCCGACGGAGAGAAGATACAAATCCGACCGGGAACCACAACAGCAACACGAAATCGACTCGAGGTCTACGGATCCCTCGCCTCCCAGTTCAAGCGACACAACGAACCTCGTCACCTCATCACCGTCAGCCCAGACAAAGCCGCCGCACGGATTGCGGCCGACATCACCCGGCGCCTGCTTCCCGCCTACCGCGAAGGCATGGTCTTGGCCGCCGAAGCGAAAGTGCACCACGAGCTCCGCGAGGCCGAAAAGTCGCACACGATCAAGACGTTGCTCGGCATCCTGCCCAACGTCGACCACTTCGAGCACGATCAAGACTCGATGGATTTCGGAGGAGGGCGCCACTCACTACCGATCGGCGGCCGGCTACGCGTCCAGTCCAACTCCCAGGTGGAGTGGACGCTTCACACGACCAAAGAGCTGGCCTTCAGCCTTGCCGCTACGGTCTTCGCACTGTCCCGGAGCGGGGATATTCCTCACGCGCCGAGCACGTCAACAACCGATCTTAACTAGCCGCCCGGAGCTACAGGCCTGGCACGTCAACGTCCGCTCGCCAACGCTGCAGTCGCAAGGAAAGTGCAAACCCGGCCGTCACCCGAGCACGTCGCAGAGGACGATCACGACGCCCTGGCCTCTTGATCTCCGCACATCAGCCAACGCCCTCCCGAAGCAGCCGCATCGCGGCCTCAGCGATTGAAGGATGATCCATGAGCAATCGAGAAGAGAGCACCGCCACAGAACTCAGCGAGTACCTGCGCGATGTCGCCGAAGTACTGGGACCGCCTTGGCAGATCTTGCCTCCGCACAGTACCGGTGAGGTCGCCACGCTATCCGGCCCCTGAAGGCGGCTTCGTCGCCATCGCCCTCGAACGACGCACCGGCGGGGAAAGGCTTGTGTTCGAGACCTGGCTTTCCAGCGACCTCAGCGCACACCGGCCCAAAGGTGCGGTCCGCCCCCTCGTCACCGTTTCCCCGACACGGCCGCCACAGGACGTCGGAAAGGACCTGCGACGGCGGCTCTTGCCAAAGGTTATCCAGTTCTTCGGCGACGCGCGCAACCTCGCCGACCGTCGCCGCCGCGACGCCACCGATCTGCACAGTGTCCTCGAATCGGTCGCGATCAAGCTAGGCGCAGACGTCAAGCCGAACGCGAAGTCCGCCGCGATTGGAAAGTTCGGACAGCCGCTGTTCGCTACAGCTCAAGTCATTCAGCCGTTGTGGCGCCAAGGCGAACACGTCGTCCGGTGGAGCATCGACACTCGCCCCGACATCGCACTAGCCCTCGCCGATCTTCTCGCCACACAGGCCGCGCAGGCCGCTAGTGACCACGCCGCCGCACCTCCCATCGGGTAGCCTCGGGCCACGGTCTCACTCAGCTCTGTGAGGTTTGGTACTCAATGCGGGCCCGGTTGTTCGCGACCTGGTCGACCATCGCCGAGACGCGTATGTTCCAGCCGTCAACGATGCCCTCGTAGATGACCTTCCCGACGTACACGTACGAATTCGGAGGTGTGTGGATCAGATTAAGCGCCACCGCCCATCGGGCGACCGCCGCTGAAGCAGCAGACGGCGAACTCTCGTCTCGTGGCGAGCCCCACACCACCTTCCCGGAAGGACGCCCCAGCACATGTCGATGTCGGCGAGGCCGTTCGCCTCGGCGAACTCAGTGGCCCATGCCTTTGCTCCGTTGTTAATGGCTTCATTCAGCGATCGCATCGCGCTTCCTCTGTCCGCTCGCACATCCCGGCCTTCTACGTAGTGTGCCAACACCGCACCCGCCACGATTGGGTGACGACCCCGCACTACCGGACTAGGACGAAAGCGTCTGATGGCCAGCGACGCTAGAAGTCGCACGTGGCACTGCGGCCAGCGCAAGCCGCCAGCATGCTCGTAGACCACTCAGCCAGCTATTCGGAACTCCGGCTGATACAACAGTTCGCAATACGTGAGAGGTCGATGGCTTGGAGTGCGCGGCCGCTACGTCCCCGGATGCGGCCCGTGCCATCGCACGGAGTCCAACTGCCTCCGTTTTGCGGCGGATTGGTGCCAGAAGATCCAGACGACCTTAGAGCCGACCATGCACACCCGCGAGCCTGGCCGTTCGCGATGTCGTCGAATAACAACAGGGAGCTGACCGGCCCTCCTCACCCGTCTGTGAGCGGCGTGCTGCCCGGGCAGCACCCTGCCGGTCGCCTCGACGCACAGTGCACCAACCCGGCAACTCCCACGCATACAAGTCGATACCGGGTCGAACCACGGTGGCGACGAACAAGAACGGAAAGCAAGCGGGCTAGGCCGATGTGTCCGGCACGCCGGTTCCCGGTCGGAACGCCGCACTCTAGCGGCGCCTGGCACGGGAGGAAGCCCGTGCTCAGCGAGTAACCGGCGCTTTTCGCAGGAAGGCGGGCTTCCTCCCGCGGCAGGCGGCGCCGCTGGATCGAGTGCGTCCCGACCGGGACACCCGCGTCCCGATCCTCAACGGCATGAATCGGGTCAGATCCACGCGGGCGGAGACCGGTGGCCGCTGCGAGCGGTCACCGGCCGATTTCTGTGAAGGAGTCCCAGTGACCAGCACTGTGGAAATCCCGGCCCAGCGCGACGACAACATCCAGATCATCGAGTCCCTCGGCGCCTCCGACGATTCCCTCACCTCCGAGCCCGTCGACGTCGACGAGTCCGCCTCCGCCAAAGCGCCCACAGAGGCGGAGCTGCGCGTCCGGCGTGCGGAGTGGGAGGCCGAGTACGACACCATCGTCTGGTGCGATCCGGCCGAGGTCGTCATCGGTGTCAACGTCCGGACGGAGAACGCCGAGACCGATCCCACGACCGTCCAGGACATGAAGCAGCGGGGCGTCGACATGGCCGTGAAGGGCTATCGCGCCGACGACGGCGCGGTGACGATCACGATGGGCCAGCGTCGCGTGCTCAACGCCCGCAAAGCGCAGTGCGACGTACCAGTCTGGATGCAGGCGCCCCCGTCCGAAGACGAACGCAAGGCCACCATCGAGCGGATCGTCGGTCAGCTCAACGAGAACGACCTCCGTGAGGGACTGACCCTCGGCGACCGGTACAGCGCCTTCCAGCAGCTGGCAGCGTTCGACCTCAAGCCCACCGGCATCGCCCGGAAGCTCGGCCGCGGCAAAGGCGGCAAGGAGTACGTGGAGAAAGTCCTCCAGGCCGGTGCCAGCGACCTGGCACGCGCCGCGACCGACCGCTACGACCTGACGCTCGACCAGGCCGCCGTCGTCGCGGAGTTCGAGGGCCGCGGTGACCTCGACACCGCGAAGGAACTCATCCGGCTCGCCATCGCCGAACCGAACAACTTCCGGGTCTTCGCCGATGTCCAGCGCCGCAAGCACGCCGAAGCCGAGCGCGTGCAAGCACTGACCGAACAGCTCACCCGGGACCTGACCGACGCGGGCGTCACGATCCTCGACGACACGATCGACGCCGACACCGGGCCGGCGCGGTCGCTCGATCGTCTCCGCCTCACCCCCGACAGTGAGCCCGGCACCGCGATCACCATCGACCAGCACAGCAGCTGCCCGGGACACGCCGCCTGGCTGTCTGAGGATTACCAGGACGGACACACCGTCATGGCCGCGCAGTACGGCTGCATGGACTTCCGCGAACACGGCCACGCTTTGTCCGATGCCCCTGCCGGTCACGTCGACTTCATCGAGGTCCCGGCCGACGACGATGATGACGCCACCACCGACGACTCCTTCGACGCGGCCCGAAAGGCCCATGCCGCAGCCGAGTGGCAGCGTCGCGCCAACTCGATCAAGCACAACTGGGTCCGAGACAGTAACCAGGAATGGGACGGCTCAAGCGAGAAGCGTCATGAGTGGCTTGCGGCGTTCGTCGCGAAGTCCGCGGTTCCCAAGGGAGCCCAGGTGTTCCTCGCGACGCAGAAGCTCAAAGGCGGCCGTGCTCTGCGCCGCACGATGGAGCGCAACCACAGGCTGGCGAACAAGCTGCTGAAGACCTCGGAGACCGGTCAAAGGTCGCTGGCCGAGCGGATCAACACCGCGAGCACTGCGAAAGCAACTCGCTTCGACGTGTTCCTCACCCTGTGCGCGATGGAAGAAGAACTCCATCGCGACGCGTGGCGCACACCGTACCCGGAGAACCAGGAATACCTGACCGCGCTTGTGGGCTGGGGTTACGAACCCTCCTCGATCGAATCGAGGGTCCTGGTGCCCCAGCGTGTGGAAGACGTCATCGCGGAGAAGATCGGTCCCGACCCCACGTCCGAAGCCGTCGACGATAGCCACGATGGCGAGAAGTCCGAGCCCGCCGGCGCCGCCGGTGGTGACGACGACGACCACGGCGCCGACGATGACGACTCCGACGACGAGGTCTTCGACCCGTCGGCCATCGAGCTCTCCCGCAGCATCACAGAGTCCGCTGCGGACTCGTCCACGGAGAACTCGGAAGCCGCCAACAACGAGGCTGTCGCTTAACGGCGCCGTTTCTGCGGGGTGTGGACGTAGGTCGCGTCCACACCCCGCTTCGGCGTGGCTCAACTTTGGCCCGCTGTGCGAATTCCGCCAATCCGTGAAACGGAGTCCGTGATGCACATCCCTCGAACAACGTCACCGACGCAGGCCCATCCGACGTCCGCGTTCTCCGCTCACCATCATCCGATCTGGCCACACACCGAGCTACCCACAGGTCCCCGCTGGGCACACGCGGTCTGCCGCTGCGGCTGGACCGACTGCGCCGAATCACTGCATGACGCCCGAGTCCTGGCCCGCCGACATCGCCGCACCGCCTACACCGACGTCTTCTACCCCGGCTGCGCATCCCGCATCAGCAGCCGCCGCCACCAAGCCGATGCGACCGCAGTGCATGTCTCGCTCAACAGCGAAGACCACGCCTGGGTGGTAGCCGATGGCATCGGAGATCACCCGCTAGCCGCCGACGCCGCGGCCTGGGCAGCCGCGACCGCCGCACGAGTCGCAGCCCGCCACGGCGCCGTCGCCGGCCTTCTCTCCGCCGCAGACGCTCTCCCCGGCCTGCCCGACGAGGACACCGTCATGGTTGTCGCCTCGCCCCTGCCAAGTACGGACGGAGCTGGCTGGGACGTGGCCTGGGTCGGCGACTGCCGCGCCTACGAGTACCGCGCCGAAACCGACCAATGCGTACAGCTGACCGTCGACCACACTCGCGGTCAGAAACTGCGCACCGCCCTGGCCGCCTCCTACCAAGGGCGGCCTGACGAACTCGAGGCCGTCGCGCGCCGATCCGATCACATCGTCACCAGCTCGGTCAGCACCGCCACCGCCACGACCATTGGCCACGTCACCACCAGCTCGCCGCGCCAGCGACTCATCCTCACCAGCGACGGCGTCCACAAACCGGTCCCGCTGCGTTCCATCACCCGCGCGGCCCGGACCTTCACCGATTCACGTGCCTGCGCGCACAAGCTGACCGTCGCCGCCAGGTACTTCGGCGGAACCGACAACGCCACAGCCATGGTCATCGACCCCGCGCCAGAGGACATCTACCCGTGACCGCGGTATCCACACCATGCCCAGAATTTGCCATCGTTCCTCCCACCCTGACCCTTCACGCCTCCGCGCTCGACGCCATCCGACGCGGCTGGCGAGTCTTTCCTCAAGCACCTCGGAGCAAACGGCCAGCCATCAGACGGTGGGAACAGCGCGCGACGCTGGACCCCGAAACGGTCAACCGTTGGTGGGGCCGCTTTCCCGACAGCAACGTCGGGATCG
Organism: Amycolatopsis sp. lyj-108; assembly: GCF_046549005.1. Taxonomy (NCBI): domain Bacteria; kingdom Bacillati; phylum Actinomycetota; class Actinomycetes; order Pseudonocardiales; family Pseudonocardiaceae; genus Amycolatopsis; species Amycolatopsis sp. lyj-108. The sequence goes on from NZ_JAJPWQ010000017.1 coordinate 54,091, forward strand.
CCTGCGGCCCCTCCGGCCTGCTGGTGCTCGATCTCGACGCGGCGCACGGGCCAGTCCCCGCCCCCTGGGCGAACCTCGGCGTCGCGCACGGTTCCGACGTCATCGCCCTGCTCGCCGCACGCGCCCGCGAACGCGTTCCCAGCAACACCCTCGTCATCGCCACTCCGCGCGGCGGCGAGCACTGGTACTTCCGCCGCCCGCCTGGCACCACGCTCAGGAGCACGATCGGTGACCGCGGACGTGGGCTCGGCTGGCGTACCGACACCCGCGGCCCCGGGGCGGCGGTCACTGCTCCCGGCTCCGTCGGCAGCACCGGGGTCCCCTACGTCATCGTCCGCGATCGGCCCATCGCCGAACTACCCGACTGGCTCGTCGCGGCGCTCACACCACCGCCGCCACCGGCGCGGCCGCTATCCGCACCGGTGCTCCCGACAACCAGCAGGCGAGTGGTCGCCTACGTCAACGCCGCCGTCGCCGCCGAGTCGCGCAACGTCGCGACCGCCAAGGAGGGACAGCGCCACATCACCCTCTACGCGGCAGCGGCCGCGCTCGGTGAACTCCTCGCCAACGGCTGGATCACGGAGCCCGCGATCACGCACCACCTCACCGAAGCGGCCCGACACCACCTCGGCGTCGCCGACTTCAGCTGGAACGAACTCACCACCACCATCCGCGATGGCATCGCCAAAGGCCGCCGCACCCGCCGCGTACTCAGCGACCGCCTCCACACCGCGCACCGCTGACTCCGCACCGGACTGACCTCGGCCGCCAGCCTCTGACACGCCCAGTGGCGTCGTGCGGCAACGCCGCACGACGCCACCGAGGCAACTCAGTCACCAGATCCCGCGCGAGCCAACGAATCTATCCACAAAGGAACGACATGTCCACACACGACCGACGCAGCGTCGAAATCCAGCCCAAGCCCCTCGCTTCCGCCCGCTATGTCCTCGCCCCCAACGGGCTCTTTCTTCAGCGGGAAGAACTGCCACAACCCAACCAGCACCCGTATGTCGAACTGGTACAAGCCGCGGACATCCGGCTACCAGTCTCCTACGACAGCCACACCGCCCGCGATACCGCCGCACAACTCCTCGGCTACGCCCGCCAGCACTACACCGAACTACCCCTGCCTGCCACCTTGTCAGTCGACCTGCTTGATCCCACCAGCCACAATGCCACCACCTCCACGTGGTCACTGAGCGCATACCTGAACCTGAGCTACCACGCGCCCTTCGACGCCAGTCTCGACACCGAAATCGACACCTGGGAGCTGACGCCGGCCTTGGCCGCACGGTGGGGCCGTGCACTTCTCACCCTCGCCGCCGTCCTGGACAACGCCCATGCCGTCGCCACGCAGGCCGTTCTCGCCGACCGCTGCGGAACTACCCCCATCAGTAACATCCGTGACTGGGCGAACCGGAAGAGCCAGGACGACGACTCCGACGACGACGACTACTGGATTCTCCGAGAACTGCGCGAAGCCCTCGACGAGGAGGACAAACTTGTTCGCCAGCAGACACTGATCGCCGCCCTCGACATCGCCAACCCCGACCTCCCGGCCGCGCTCACCGATCTCCGCCTCAACGCCGCCGGGACACTCGGTCACCTTGATGCCGCGAAAGCAATCAAAGACATCGCTGACCGCTATGGACTCCCCCTGTTCATGTGGACTGAAGAGCACTGGTGGCTTGCCAGGCACCTCAGCGTCGGCGAGCTCACCGAAGCGGAATGGCGCCGCTTCACCAACACCCTCGAGATCCAGCAATTTCCCTTGCACGTCGAACAACGTCAGCAAGACGGCCACGGAATCGACTTCGAACTCGCTCTCAAACAAGCCGGTCTCTCCTGCCGGGCATGTTCCATCCGGACCCACGGCGACATCGCCGACACCTACGGTCACTGCGAAGCCTGCCTTCCCTCCGACCGGGCAGCGGCCCTCACCGAGGCGCTCGAAAGAGGATGCCCCGTCGAGCCTTTCAACCAGGGAATCAGCTCCCACAGCGGTGTACCAGGCGCTGCCTGTGAGCTATGCGGTCTCCCGCTACCCAAGGCCAGCGACAACAACGGAGAACAGCGCTAGCACCGCCGGCACTCCGCAGCCGGGTTGAGAAGAACAATTCTGGGGACCGGCTGTCCCTCCGACGCCGTGCGGGTGACATCGCCGCATCAAAGCACACGTGCCCTCGGGCGCCCCGCACCCCGCGAACGTAACGGCTGAGAACCCGACGGGCGCCCAAGGGCACGTGTGCTGCCGGGCCGCGTTCACCCACAACGACCCCGGAGGACCATCGTGACCACTGCGACACTCGCCGGCGCGGCCGACGACGACGCGTTCGAACGGGCCTACCGCCTGTTCATCACTGAACTGAACGCGGTCCCGATCAGCCACTTCCCCGCTGGAGCCACCGAGAACCTTCAGCTCACCACTACCTTCAAGGCCGCACTGGTCGCCCAAGTCCATCGTTCCGTGCGCATTCACGGGCTTACTGACGCCTTCCGCGTCGTCGACGCCGCCTACCCCGACCTCACCGTGAACGGACAGTGCACCGAGGCCGCAGTGCTCGCCGCGTGCGGCCCGCTCTACGGCGGCCTCGACCAATACCGTCCGGCCACACAGACGATGCTTCGCGACGAAGCCCGGTCACTGCTGACCAACGCACTCGCCGAAGTCCTCGAAACGAGGACAGCCTGACCATGAGCGAACACGAAGGCAGCGGGCGGGCGCACCTTGACTCCTGCCCGCCTTACAACCTGCCGGCTTCTGTCGACAGCAACATCCCGCGTGAGTGGAGCGTCGCTGACCCCGCCGCATGGTCAATCGCCCGAGGAATCCTCAGCGAGCTGTGCCACGAACTCCGAGCAGCGCCGATTTCGTTGCGCTACCACGAACTCACCCGCCCACGAAGCCGGGACTACATCGGACTCAGAATCACCGCACGTGCGCGACCGCCGCACGGGAACGACACGATCGTCATCTATCGCAGTGAGTCCGCACAGAGTGCCAGGTCCGGCGGTCGATGGTCCGTCGCTGTCAACGGGCTGATTCCCGTCTCGCGCGTGAGCATCACGCGCCCTCTGCCGAGGACGATCGCCCATCTCGCTCACGAAGCCCTCAACGCCGGGCTCGACACCTGACACGGCTCCCGGCACGAACCGGTCCAGCACAACCGCTCACCACGTTCAGGCCATTCAATCGTTCGACCGCGACCTCCTGGAGAACACGATGCTGCACGCACTTCCCGGCGAACACTACGTCGAATTCGTCACCGAAGGTATCAATCCCGATGACCTCCCCGGTTTCCCCGCCCGCATCGACGACACCCCGCTGAGGTCCTCACGCTTCGGCGCACGTGCGCGACTGCGCGCCGAAACCCTGCTAGCCATGCAGCGCTGGATGCTCGACAACCCCGCACTAGGAATGCAGCTGCAGCTGTATCTTTGGGGCAACGACGGCTCGAACCGCCAATTCCTTACCCTTCGTACAAGGGGACCTCGGTGGGAGCGCACGCTCAAGCTCTGGCCAGACGACGGCCTCTACGAACTCCACGGCGACACGACCTGGTTCCTGCAGCTGTCGGTCCCGACCACGACCGCAGCAGTGATCAAATCAATCCACCGAAAACTCCACAAGCCGTCGCATCTGCGTCCCGCCCCAGGAGAGGTCCTCGTCACGCTCGCCAATTCCCCGGTCGCTTTCCCCGCAATTCTGGACGACGAACCCTGGAACCAGGCCGCAGTGCCGTACTTCCGGCCGGAGATCGCGAAGATCGTCAGTGCATGGCTGAACTACGCCCATTTGACGCTCGATGACGCGTATAGCCGTACGTATTGGGAAGGCGACACCCTCATTGTCGTCGAGAGCAATGCCGCTGCCCTAGAGGGGTACCGCCCCGACCATGTCGAACCCGGTGCGGACGGTCGGTACGCCATCGGGTGGAGAGGCTGGGTGTGGGAGATCGCCTGACGGAGTACGAAGTTGGCCCGACCATCGACTGGCGCAAGCCAAGCCGTACGGGCGTGAACATCCTGACGTTCAAGGGCTAGCTGGCACCGACCAGCTCTGCCGCACTCCATCGCGCGCACCACTACGCACACGCAAATTTTCCGATCTCCACGCTTCCGAATGCCCTCGCGGGTTCGCCGCGGGGGCATTCCTTATTTAGAACGGAGTTACCCCTATGCCACTTACGTTCCTCACCATTGCCTGCGATCGCTGCACCGTCGGCACCCATGAGCAATGGCGAGCCGCCAGCGGCAAATGGGTATGCGAGTCCTGCTCCCACGCCATGGACACATGCGACATCTGCAATTTGCCCGCCATTGGGTTACGGCGTACCGCGAGCGGTAAACGCGCATGCGACTCCTGCGTAGACGCCATGGATACATGCGATCGCTGCGACTTGCCGGCCACGTCGATTTGCTCGACCGACACCAGTGGCGAACTATGCGCTACGTGCATCGAATCCCTTGGATTCTACCACTGCGATGACTGCTCGACACTCATCAACGAAGGCGAAACGTGCAGTGTCCATTCGACCTTACGAGAACTCGCGTTCATCTGTGACCACTGCCGCGCCACCCACACAGACCAGACCCCGTCGCACGCGACGCTCGAACGGACATTGTGCTTCCGATGTGTGGACTTCTTCCACCTGTGCGAAGAATGCGATCTGTTCGATGAATACAGCACAGCACTTACCGACGATAGCCCAACTCGCCCGCTTTGCTATAACTGCGCTCGCGATCACGGGTATTACGAATGCATCGACTGCGACACGCTCATCTCTTACGGCTCCTACTGCGACGCGCACGTCGCCCGAGCCGGGTACGACGAGCTACACGAATACAGCTACAAGCCCGAACCGGTCTTCCATGGCATCGGTCCCCGCTACCTCGGCATGGAACTGGAGATCAACGTTCCTCTCGGCGACATCAGCGACCGCGCCGCCGACGCGATCGCTGCCCTCGACGGACTCGGCTACCTCAAAGAGGATGGCTCCATCTCCCACGGCTTCGAACTGGTGACGCACCCGATGTCCTACCAGTGGGCGCTCGAGTCATTTCCGTGGGAACTCCTCCCCGTCCTTCAGGGCAAGGGGTGCACCGGAGACGGCGTCGGCATGCACGTTCACATCAGCCGCGACGCATTCGCAGGCCCCTGTCATGTGTACCGATGGATGAAATTCATCTACCGCAACGCTTCCGCCGTCCAAGTACTCGCCAGGCGAGACTCAGACTACGCCGAATTCGACAGTCTCGAACGGTCCATGGTCAAAGAGACTTGCAAGGGTGAGCGCGTTGCACGGCGCAGCCTTGCGATCAACACACAGCCGGAAGCGACACTCGAACTGCGCGTCTTCGCCTCCAGCCTCGATCCCGGCCAAGTCAAAGCCGCTCTCGCGTTCGCAGACGCCTCTGTCAGCTACACACGCGATCTGACCGTCGCTGACATCACGCGGCGTGGCGCATGGACCTGGGACAGCTTCACTCAATGGCTTCTCACCCACCAGCAGTACTCGCCGTTGACCCACGATCTGGAAGGCCTCGCATGTGCATGCTGACCTACCTCCCCGAGGCAATACAGCCGGACGTCGAGGCACTCGGCAATGGCGCCAGCCACAATGACAACGGTCACGGCTATGCCATCGTGGCGAACGACCGCATCATCACTGGCAGAGGCATGCAGGATTCCGTAGTCATCGAGGAGTTCGCCGCACTTCGGCGCCTCCACCCCGACGGCCCCGCGCTCTTCCACAGCCGACTTGCCACACACGGATCGATCGGCGAGGCCAACAACCATCCGTTCCCCGTCGGCGCCGACGCGCGTACCGTTTTGGCTCACAACGGAATCCTGCCAGTGGAGGCTCAGCCCGGGAAGGGCGACGACCGATCGGACACCCGCATCGCGGCGGATGAATTCTTTCCCAGCGACCCGTTCTCTTCGTTTGACCGCCCCGCCACGCGCAAACTCATCGAACGATGGCTTGGGCGATCAAACAAGATCGTCATTCTCACGGTGGACCCGCGCTACCACTACTCCGGCTACATCTTCAACGAACAGGCCGGGATCTGGCACGGCAATTCCTGGTACTCCAATTACGACTTTGAGTATCACTATTCCGATCTCCGCCCGGGCCATGCTGCCTGGTGGGGGATCGACGACGGCTGCATGTTCTGCTGCGCCAACGACTGCATCGATCCCGAGACCGGTCTTTGTCTCTCGTGCGGGTTCTGCCCCATGTGCGGCGGCGAGGAGAGCGAGTGCGGACGCGGCTGCTACCGCTTGTTTCTGACCGCTCCCTGCGATGGCTGCGGATCAGACATCCGCTCGTGCCCCTGCCCGCTCCCGGACCAGCACCTCACCACCTGACGCAGTTACACCAGACATCCACGTCTTCCGGACGTGCTCGGTACGCCCAGAAAACGGGAAAGGGCCGTCATGCCACAGGCCAACCGCGACATTTCCAGTCCGCCAGCGATTCCCGCCGCTCTCGCTCACCGGCCCATCCACGCTGGTCTCGTGGTCCCCTGGAACACTCCACAGTCCGCCAGTGGGCGCTATCTCTTCGGTACTGTCAGCGCAGAACTGAATCACCGGGCGCTTCGATACCGACTGTGCGGGGTATGCGGCCGTGCCCTCACACGACCTCTGGTGCTGCTTCTCAGAGAATCTGATCTGTCTCGGCGCGCCAGCACCGAACCGGCACTACATCCGGTATGCGCGGCCTACACCACCGTCGCGTGCCCGATGGTCGCCGGCCGCCGCGACCATTACCGATCCACACCGCGCACCCTGGACGCGAACATGGTCTCCGCCAATGATTCCGGTGCCCGACGCGGATCCGCGGCCGAGAAGTGGTTCGCTGTCTGGCTGACCGGCTACGACGTGGTCACCCTTTTTGGCAACCCCGCAGCGTCCTACCTGCTCAGGCCACCACTGCGCATCCGCCCAGCAATGCGAACACGATGGCCCAACTAGGCCGAACACTGCACCAGGGATTACAGCAGACGCCGTCGCCGCCTCTGCCGCAGCGGCAGAGGCGGCGACATCACTGGCGGCCCCTGAGCCAACGCGCCGCATTGGCGCCACAGGCCGGGAGCGCCCCATCTCCCCGACGACCTCAGACGCTGGGTCTCCAGCGTGACGCCCCGTCCCGAAAGGACTATGGCATGCCCCGCTCCGTCAAAGTCACCACCTCCAGCGACGTATTCGCGGCCGTCCCACACCTGCTCCAGTATGTTCCCGAAGAGTCCTTTGTGCTCATCATCGTAGGCAGCGATCCAGCCCGACCCAACCGCACTGAAATGGCTGCCAGGGTCTCGCTCCAGCAGTTTGACCAAGATCCTTCCGCCCTCGCACGGCTGCTGACTCGCCCTGTCATGGACCGTCCGGTGCGCGAAGTCATCGGTCTTGTGGTATGTCCCGCCCTGCCAGGGCCTGGACTTCCCTATCGGACCTATGTGCTCGCTCTCGCGCACGAGATCCGGCAGCTCGGCTTCCGCGTCGACGAGGTGAGCCATGTCCCCGACTTCAGCGAAGGCGCGTTGTGGCGCTCCTATGTGGACATGGAACGATCAGGCCACCTTCCCGATCCGTTTTCCACTCCGATCGCCGCCGCCACCGTCGCCGAGGGCATCGTCACCGCGCGGTCACGTGACGCCCTTGTCGGCGCCTTCTCACCGGCCGCGGAGACCGACCGAGCCCGACTGGAACCGCACATCATCTCCGCTCTGGCGCAATCCCGCGCCGACCGGGATCAGTCGGACGCCGCACGCGATCGACTCGCCCGCGCAGATACCGCGATCGCTGCAGCCTCTTACGGCGTGCTTCCTACGGGAGACACCGAACTCGCCGACCTGATCGCCACCTTCAGTATTGAACCCTTCCGCAGTGCCGCATTCAGCGTTGACTCGACGGATCTCTTGCATGGGGTCGAGACGTTGACGACGCATCTCTGGCGATTCGCCCCCGAACCCTGCGCGAGCCACCTCGCCGCGGTAATCGCTCTTCACGCCTACTTGCTGGGCGCAGGCGCCCGCGCCTCCATCGCCGTCGACGCGGGTACCGTTCCCCTTCCACTGCTCGGCCTTCTCCGTCACGCCCTGGCGACACAGGTGCCACACGGCGGGCTCAGGGTGGCGGTAAGTGAGGGCTCCGCCGAAGCGCGCGCCCACCTCATCACCCCGAAGCGGCCAGAAAGTCCGGAATCAGTCGCACGTCCTGTTAGCTCGGGCGACTCCGACGACACATTCGATCGACTCGAGCCGGACGCACCGTAACCCGGTAAACACGACGAAGTACGCCGCCGGATCGATGGATCTTCTCGGAACGGCCGCATCCTCGCAGGCGGTCTGTTGGACAACCCACGGCGGCGGGTTCCGCGTCGGTCACGCGCGAGATGCCACGGACGTCGACCTGTCTCCCAGTCCTCCTCAGTGTTCGAAAGCGGCGCCGGCTGGAGGCACACACCCCCTTCCAATGGGCTCGGCGCGGCGGTCTCCGGGAAGAACCCGCACCGACGTTCCCGCACCACAGCCTCCGAGATCTACAGCGACGACTACACGCAAGAAGGGCTTCGATGACTGACTACCAGCCAGAAACGATCGCGCGGGCGTACCTGCTAGGCGTGGCCGAGCCTCCAGTCCCAGCATTGATCGACTTCGTCGGTGAACACGGTCCCATCGAAGCCGCGGAGCGGATCAAACGCGCCGACTGCCCTCCGACGGTCCAGGAGGCGACCAGCGCACGACGGGAGGTCGACTACGCCGAACGAGATCTGGAGCGTGCCGCCGCCGCCGGAGCCAGGCTCGTCACGCCCGAGGACGACGAATGGCCAGCCTGGCCATTGCGATCGCTCGCCGCCGCCCAGCACAAAAGCATCTCCGGAATGGTGCCTCCGCTGGCGCTGTGGGTACGCGGTCCCGCCAGGCTCGACGAGGCGGTGCACAGGGCGATCGCGATCGTCGGTGCCCGCGCGGCGACCGAGTACGGCGAGCACAACGCGGCCGAATTGGGCTATCACCTCGCGAGCCGCGGGATCACGGTGTTCTCGGGAGCGGCGTACGGCATCGACGGCGCGGCCCACCGGGGCGCGTTGAGCGCGGACGGGCCGACGGTCGCGGTGCTGCCATGCGGGATCGACGTGGCGTATCCGGCCCAGCACGCGACACTGCTGCACAGCATCGCACGCACCGGTGCACTCATCAGCGAGTATTCGCCGGGCACCTTGCCCGCGAGGCATCGGTTTCTCGTCCGGAACAGGATCCTCGCTGCCCTCACGTGCGCGACTGTCGTGGTCGAGGCGGGAAGGCGCAGTAGCGCGCGGAACACCGCGAGCACAGCCGGCGCCCTGGGCAAGGTCGTGATGGCTATGCCGGGACCGGTGTCTTCAGTGACGTCCGCTGGCTGTCACGCGCTGATCCGCGAAGGCGAGGCCACGCTGGTGACGTCGGTCGACGAAATCCTTAAAACCGCCGGAATCCCCGAAAACGCCTCCTCGAAGTTGCCCGCCGCGGACGACGCCCAGCCGAACTCCTAGGTTCCGGATTTTCCTTCACGGATACCGGCAGCTACCGCACCGTCACGGCTGGGACTTCCGCCGCTGTCAACCAAATCTGCCTTCGCCACCTCTTAAACAGGGAGACGTCATGAGTCCACGCCTTGAACCTTAGGGGCCGTCCGTACTCGACGCCCGTGGCCCGTCACAACCTCTAAGCGCAGCCGCGCATTGCGTCGCTGCCGAGGAACTCTTCGCGCAGGCTAGGAGACTCCATCCCCGCATCGAGCAGTCTCCGGGCCCGATCGGACATGAGTACGAGCGCTGTATGGCATGGGCGAAACTGCCTCTCCGGTTCGCCGATTCCGTCAACGTCGGCACCAACCTCGTCCTCGCCCAGCGCCACCACCTCGACGCCGGTTCCCGTCCGCTCCATGAGCCGTATGTCCGTTACGAGGTCGAACACTGGATTGCCTTCTTGCGTGTTCGACACTGAACTACGCGCCCACCGTCACGATCACGCGGCGACTCGGCACTAACTGGGCTGGGACGCCCGATAGGCGTCCCGCCCAGCCCGCACATCGTTGGTTTGGCCTTCCCCTGGCCGTGGGTGTGTGGACCGCACAAAGTCAAGCACCCCCAGACCGGAGGCTTCGTTCCCGGAGTTCCGCCTCGATCCGCCCGGGTGAACCGGCCCCGTCGCCCGCCGTCCGCCGCCGTAAGCCGCGACCAGGCCGGTCCACGCCAGCCGGACGAGCCGGTCCGGGAACGCCCCCGGACCGGGCGCGCTAGGGCTACGCCGCGTTCCACTCACCCGACAACCAGGAGAACACCATGGCTGGCGAACCCGTCATCACCGTCACTGGAAACCTCACCTCCGACCCGGAGCTGCGCTTCACTCCCTCTGGAAAGGCGGTCGCGAACTTCACCGTCGCCTCCACCCCGCGCACCCGCAACAGTGCGACCGGTGAATGGGAAGACGGACAGGCACTGTTCCTGCGCTGCACCATCTGGCAGCAGGCGGCCGAAAACGTCGCAGAATCCCTCACCCGCGGCGCGCGCGTCGTGGTGCAGGGCAGGTTGAAGCAGCGTTCCTTCGAGACCCGCGACGGTGAGAAGCGAACCGTCGTGGAACTCGACGTCGACGAGATCGGTCCGTCCCTGCGCTACGCGACCGCGAAGGTCAACAAGGTGACGAGGACGCCGAGCGCCCAGCTCGCCAGCACGGCTTCCGCTCCCGCGACTGCGGCCGTCGATGACGCGTGGGGTCCGGCACCGGAGCAGGAACTCGTCGGCGCCGGCGCGGGCGCCGGAAGCGACGCGCCCTTCTAAGCCGGGTCAGTGTCCGGCCGGGACTTCCCCACCGGCCGGACACCAACCCACCCGGAGGCTGGTGGGCCAGCCGCCCCGGCTGGCCCACCGGCCTCGCCTCGTGTCATTCCGTTCTCACCGCCCCGGAGACCCACATGGACGACGCCAGCCTGATCCAAGCCGCCCTTCGCACCGCCATCGAATCCCCGACCGCCCTCGATGGTCGAGCCAGTGACGCGTTCGTTCGCACGATCGCCGCCCGCTTCTATTCCGGCGACAACGACGCGTCCTACGCCTTCGTGGCCACCGGTTCCATCCCGGACATTCCACGACTGCTGTGGCGCCAGCTCGAACCCGATCCCGACTTCACCCTCCCCTCGGACCGCCGGGCGCTCGGCTACCTCGCCGTGTACCTGCTGCGCCACGCTGGACGCGGCCCCGTCGACGGCTGGAATGAACTGTGGCTCCGCCCCGGCGAATATCCGGTCGAAGCACCGTCGCCCGCCCAGAGGGAGGGCTCGCCATGAGGCTCGGCCGTGCCTGACCGGTCAAGCCGACCAACGCGATCACCTCGGCGTGCACCGGCCGGAAGATCACCCTCAAGCGTGCTCAGGGTGCTTTACGCTCGAATGATGAGCACACGCTACGGGATCACGTTCTCGGGCCTGACCCTCGCCGCCGGCGCCGGAGCGTTCTGCGGCGTCGTCCCCATCGGCCACGCCGCCATGCTCGCCGCCATCTTCAGCAACCCAGCTCTGCTGGCAGCCCTGCCCGGCGCGCTCGTCCTCGGCGCGCTCGCCGGGGTCCTGGTCGCCTACGGCACCCGCAACGCGATCCGCCCGAGAATGACCCAGCGCTACCGGCGCTTCGTCATCGCCGGGTTGATCACCATGCCCGGCTTCTTCTTCATCGGCCGCATCGAGGAACTCACCAGCAGCCCCGAGCCAAGCCGGTGGGCGATCGGGCTCATCCTCTGTTGCGGTCTCGCCGGGATCGCCGTCCACTACCGCTGGCGCAAGCGGCACACCCTCGAACAGCACGCCCGCCGCGCCACCGAGAACCGCGCGCGCCAGCACACCACAGTCGCCTGACCCACAGTCAGGGGTGGTGGCCGCACCGAAAAGTGCTGACCACCGCCCCTGGCTGTGGGGGCCCTCACCGGCGGCATCCACGCACTCATCGCTAGTCCGACATCTCCTGGTGCGCGGTGTGCGCGTCAGCGCCGACGCCCTCGTCACCGACGTCAGGCACTGCCCGATCCAGTAGTTCGCTGGCCGGGGCCTTATCGTTCGCCGGCGTCCCGCCGTCTACGCCGGACGCACTGACTGGTCCGGAACTCGCCTCCGGGGCCGTGCTCGTCGGAGCCGTCGCCTCCGCTTCGTCGTCGGCGCTATCGCGCAGAAGAGCTGTGACGGTTTTGACGGGCAAGCCCAGCAGCGTCGCCGTCGCGCTGAGCGTCACCTCGGCCGCGCGGATCTGTCGCACCGAGGCGCTCATCACCTGACGCCATTCGGCGATCTCCATCTCCGCGTCCGCACGGACTTCGTCACACCGCCGGTGGTGTTCGCCGGTCTTGACCTCTTTCTGCCGGTCCAGCTCAGCGAGCTTGCGGTCCAACTGATCTTCCAGAGCGGAGATCCGGCCGTTCCGCTTGCGTTCGATGCTCTCGACCGCGGCCGCCGCTTCCGCGAACGGACCCAGCGCCTCATCGATCCGGCGTTCGTTGGCCCGCTCACGTTCCAGTTGCTCCGCGCGTCGCCGGCGCGCCGACTCCAGACGCTCCAGCGCCGCCGTGGATCGCCGCCGCCGTGGCCTCGCCGTGTTCTCGGCCATGCCGAACCTCCCCGCCGGGGAGGGCTGCGGTTATACGTCCGAGGCTACCGTCACGACCACCGGAGCGCCGACGGCGCGGAGCGGGCACGGTCGTGGCGAGTTCTGTGCGGACGCCCCCGTCACCTCGGGCGCGGGGCCGCCGCGACAGCCCCGGAGGGCTCCCACCGCATGCGGTGGTCCGCCAAGGCCGCGACGGACCCGCTGACGCTCCGCCAAAAGGCACAGTCAGCCTACGGAGCGCTCAAGCCAGGATAGCGTCGCCGCTCGCGCGGGATGAGCCGACCAACCTCCTGGTCCGGCCGGCATCCGGCCGCGCCGTCGGCAACTGACAGTGGTCCGGTTCGCCGCGGATGTCCCGTCCGCGGGTGGTGGGCGGCCCCGGCATTGTGCCGGTCGCTGCCCCGAATACAAGGGCACCCCAAGATCTTTTTTGACCGAAAAGCGTGGTCAAAAAACATCTTGAGGCCCCACCCTTGTATTCGGGTCCCCTTGCTCCCTTGGACAGGCATTAAGGGGCAGGCCGGAGGCCTGCCCCCAGGTGCGCCGGGGCCACCCACCACCCACTCAGCCCCCTCTCACCTCTACCGAAACGCGGTAAATCCGCCAGCAGGCACGCGAGCACAATTCCACCCCGAACGGGATAACGCCCCGTCAACGACATACAGATAGTCACCGAAAACCCTTCCAATATTTCACCGAAAAAGAGTACCCCCGACAATTCGTTTTGCCTTGTGACCTGCGGAAACACCTACTAATATCGATCATGCAAGGCAATTGGGACGCCAAGCCCGAGCGCCACAAAAAACACAGTTAAGGATCACTCATCATGGTTTCCACCATTCATGAAACACACCGTACGAGTGTGGAAAAAATCGTCACCGCGTTGCAGTCTCAGCCCCCGCGCGTCCGTTCCGCGCTGACCGAGCTGCAACGCATCTTCGTCAGCAGCTCCGAGCAGCCGCCCGCGATCCTCACCGCGTGCGCCGCAGCGCTCAAGACGGACGACCAGCTCACCGCAGACATTTTGGCCGGAGTGCGCACGGCACACGCCGAGTGGGACAGCTACGGCGACCTAGAGCGCAAGCTGTACAGCGCGTGCGTCTACTCGACAGAATCACGGCACGCGATCACGGCGACGGAACCGAACGACATTACCGTCATGCTCCGCGCGACCCCGCCGCGCGTCAAAGACGCCGCTACCGCATTGCGTTGGCTCAACGCCGCCACCCAAGGCGCGCACCGTGAGGCGTACATGGCGTGCTTCGTACTGCTGTCGAACCCGAGCGCGGACCACCCCGCAGTAGTCGAGGCCATCCAGACCGGCTACCGGGTGTGGCCGAAGCTTGACGAGCAAAACCGGACACTGTTCATGGCGTGCGTGTACGCCAGCAAAGCGCGCGCGGAAGTCGCGCGCGCCCGCGCCGCCAAACGGCACGCACGGATCGAAGCCGAGACGCCCGACGAGCCGCACCGGTGCGGCAACTGTGACGGCCACCTTCCCGAAGACATGAACTACTGTTCCGAGAATTGCCGACGCGACGCCGAATCGGCCGAGCGTCCCGTGCCCGAGCAGCACGCCACCTCGGCCCCAGCACGGCCGGAAGTCAAAGCGACCAAGCGGAAGCGGCAGCGTGCCGAGCAACGCGCCAAGGCAAAAACCGTAACCGGTGAACTGGAACAGCAGTACGACGAGCATTACCGCGCAATCGTGGCCGCGATCCCGAGCGCCGGGGTGGTGCGCAAGAACGAGGGCACCGTCGACCGGTACGAAGACGAGCGGCAGCGGGCACGCGACCTTGACGACAGCCGGGACGGAGTCGACGACCTCACCGGCCACCGCGTGACCGACCACGATTACGACCGCATGGCGTTGCGTCCCAGCCGGGCAACCGATCAATGCTCCGCGTGCAACCTCGAACGCCCCACCCGCGAGGCACACGCCCCCGACAGCAGCGACGACCGGTGCCAGGAATGCCAGGACCGGGACCGCGTCCCGCTCGCGGTAATTCGGTGTGAAGTCGCGATCGCCGCCCAGCGCCCGAACCCGGGCCACGCGATCATTGACACCCTGTACGGACTCGACGCGGTAGACGTCCTCCGCAGCCTCCAGGCCCGCCCGCGCACCGCGCCAGCACTCGCCGCAGCCTGACACCCGAACGGCCTGACACCCGCACGGGTGCCAGGCCCCACCCGGCAGGAGCCGAACCCGTGCGATCACTCACCGAAGTACTCGCCGACATAGACCAGCAGCTCACCGACGCCGAGCACATCCCGACCAGCGAGCCCACAGCAGTCGCCGCCTATCTCCGCGAACTACTCACCCGGCACGGCCAGTGGGCCACCGTCCGGGGAAGCGTGTCCGAAGTGGTCACCGCCGACACCATCCGGCGCGAGATCTTCCACCTCACCCAGCACTAGCCCAGCCACGACAGGGACCTAATGCACACCATCGAAGAGTTTCGCGGAAAGTACGCGTTCCTAAGCAGCTTCTACAGGCACACGATCGTGGGTGCAGGCGGTATACCCTACCGCTGGAACGAAGCCGGATACCACGCGGGAAAGACACGCAATCTCTTAGAGCGTTGCCTCATCGCAGCCGCACCAACTCCAAGCGAGGCGAAGCGACGCGGACGGCTAGTCACCTTGCGTTCCGACTGGAACGAAACCCACCGCCACGTCGTCATGCGCGCGGTACTGCGTGCCAAGTTCGCCGATCCCAACCTGTCACGTCAGCTTCTCGCGACCGGTGACGCCCACCTAGTCGAGGGGAACCGGTGGCATGACCAGTTTTGGGGTGACTGCCGGTGTGGCCGCGCCGTGTGTGCACGCCCCGGCAAGAACTTCCTAGGCCGCTACCTGATGCAGCTACGAACGGAACTCGCGAACCAGTAGGCCCACCATCACCGAAGCAAAGCGGCCCGTCAGCCACAGGCTGACGGGCCGCTTCTTTGTGTTGGTCACCAGGGTTCGCCTCGGCGCCACCGGCCTACGCTTCACTCCGGCAGGCGGCGCCGAGGCAAACCCGCCGCGCGGCCAGCGCGCGACGTCGCACGCTCACCTACCAGCCCCCGCTCACCTACCAGCCCGCCCACCTACCGCCCGCCACACTCACCCGACACCACCACCCCACCGCGCCACCGCCGACCACACCCCCACCGCCACCACCTCACCACCCACCAGGCCCCTACCGCACACAGCACGTCTTGCAGATCATCTGAACCGGGTGGGCATCCTCAAATTTCGCGCGTACGCTCGAAGGTGGTGATGGGCTTACGCAAGCTGAGCCCTGGTGGTCATGAGTACCTCACGAACTCGGTCGCGTGTTCCGATCGCGACCGGGAGCTCGAGCCCGGCGAGCTGTTGAGTGACTACTACCTCTCCCGTGGTTACCCGGCAGGCGAATGGTTCGGCGCCGGAGCAGACCGATTAGGACTGTCCGGCGAAGTCACTGCTGCGCAGATGAACGCGCTGTTCGGCGAGGGCCGGCATCCGCACGCCGATGCCATAGAGAACGAGAAGATCGCCGATGGGGCCACAGCGGAAGAGGCGCTGCGTGCGACGCGGCTGGGCCGCCGGTTCCCGCAGTACTCCGAGCTTGACCACATGCGAAGCCAGGTCGCGCAGGCCTACAAGGGCTACAACTGTGAGAACGGCCATCCCGTTGGGGCAACGATTCCCGCGGCGAAGCGCGCCGAACTACGTCACGCCGTTCAGACCGCCGCGTACACGAAGGCGCACGATGGCGCTGGCCCCGGGGATGAGAAGGAGCTTCAGAAGTGGCTCGCTGAACAGAAGCGCAGCTTGAAGAACGCGGTGTCCGGGTTCGAGATGGTGTTCGCGCCGGACAAATCGGTGTCCCTCGCGTGGGCCAACGCCAAGCCCATCGAGCGCGATCTGATCGTCAGCATCGTGCGTCAGGCGGCCCGCGACACGTTGTCCTATGTGGACCGCCATGCGGCGTTCACGCGCCGGGGCAACTTGGGCGAGGCGCAGGTGGACGTCAACGGCATCACCGCCGCGCTGTTCGAGCATTGGGATTCCCGCGCTTCGGACCCGCATCTGCACATCCATGCGCTGATCTCCTCGAAGGTACAACGCAGCGACGACGGCGAGTGGACAGCGCTGGACGGTCGCACCATCCTGGCGGCCACCGTCACCGCGAGCGAGTACTTCGACAGCCGTGTGCGTGACCTGTTCCGCGAACACGGCGCGTCCTGGACGCAGCGCGGCGCGCACGGCGTCGACATGACCCGACCGGTGTGGCAGCTCGCCGGAATCCCCGTGTCGCTGGTGAAGGCGTTCTCTCAGCGCCACAAGCAATTCGAAGCGGCGCGCGCGAAGCGGATCGTCGAGTTCACCGCAGCCCACGGCCGCGAACCGAAACCGAAAGAGATCTTCGCGATCGACCGGGCCGCGCAGTACGACAACCGCCCCGGGAAGCAGCCTCCCCGGACGCTGGCAGAACATCTGCGTGTCTGGCGCGAACACGCGATCACCATCGTCCCGCCGAGCATCCTGGACGTCCTCGGGCGGCGAGTGTTCCTCACCGGTACAAAGGAATCGTCGCCCATAGACGTCGCGAAGCTGGCCCGCGTCACCCGCCAGGTCGTCTCCGACCACTACAGCCACTTCTCGTGGTGGAACCTCGCCGCCGAGGCACACCGTCAGTCCGCGCATCTCACGGTGCCTACCGCGACGCGTGAACGACTCGTCGACGACGTGGTCGCAGCGGTGCTAGCAGAGCCGGACACGCTCGCGTTGACCGGACCTGTCGCGGTCTCGGAACCGGTGTCGTTGCGCCGCCGGGACGGTGAATCGGTCTTCGTCGAGCATCGGTCACCGCGCTACACCACCACCGCGACGCTCGCCGCCGAGGCAGACCTGGTCGCCTGGGCCCGTCGCCGCGGCGGTCACCGGCTGCGCTCTGACACCGTCGACAAGGCGATCGCGGGCCATAAGCTCAACGCCGGCCAACGGCGGATGGTGACTGAGTTCGCCCGCTCTGGCTGCCGTCTGCAGCTCGCGTTGGCTCCGGCCGGCGCAGGGAAGACCACCGCCATGAAGGTGCTCGCCACGGCCTGGCGCCGGACAGGCCACCGTGTGTACGCCTTCGGCCCGTCCGCGCGCGCCGCGCAGGAACTTGGTGCCTCGATCGGGGCTCGACCGCACACGTTGCACCAGCTGACCACGGCGCAACGCTTCGGGTTCGTCGACCGGGCGTTCCCGATCGCTGCCGGGGATCTGGTCATCATCGATGAGGCGGCTATGGCGGGGACGCACACGCTGCACGCGGTCGTCCAGTACGCGCTACGACGCGGCGCGGATGTCCGGTTGATCGGTGACGACGCACAGCTCGCCGCCGTGGAGGCGGGTGGCGCGATCCGGCTGATCGCGCACGATGTCGGGGCCGTGCGGTTCCGGGAGATCGTGCGTTTCCAAGGCGAGGACCGTCTTGACCAAGCGGCCGCGTCGCTCCAAATCCGCAACGCCAACCCGAAGGGACTCAACTACTACTTCGAGACCAACCGGGTTTTCGACGGTTCGCTGGAGACCATGCGCGACGCCGCGCACGCCAATTGGCGGGCTGACCTCGACCGTGGCGTGCAGTCGCTGTTGATCGTCCCGACGAACGAGGACACCGTCGCGCTCAACACCGAAGCGCGCGACGTCCGGCTTCAGCGCGGCGACATCGTCCGCGGTCGCGAGGTCGACCTGCACGACACCACTACCGCCGGCGTCGGGGACTGGGTCGTCACACGGCACAACCAACGCCTGCTGAGCTTGTTCGGCGGCCAGGACTTCGTGAAGAACGGTGACGTCTGGACCGTGAAATCCGTGCACCGCGATGGGCGCATCACGGTCTCCCACCGGTCTCACAAGGGGACGATCACCCTCCCCGCCGAGTACGTGAAGGCCCATGTCGAATTGGCGTACGCGGCGACCGTGAACCGCGTGCAGGGCATGACCAGCACGGGAAACGCGCACCTGCTGGTGCCTCCGACGATGACCCGAGAACAGTTCTATCCCGGCATCACTCGCGCGATGTGGCAGAACTTCATGTACGTGATCACGTTGCATCACGTGATCGATCAGCACCAGGAGACACCCGAGGCGCAAACGCCGGAAGCGGTTCTTATCGGGGTCCTGAACCATTCCGGCGCCGAGGTCTCGGCAACCGAGACACTGCGTGAGGCGCAGGACGTCGAGGTTTCGCTGGGCACGCTGGTGCTGCGCTACAACTACACTGCCACCTATCGCGACGAGGACCGCTATCGCGCGGTCCTCGCCCGGCACGCTCCGATGACCGTCGATCTGGACAGCGAAGCCGCCCTGATCCAAACGTTGCGCAACGCCCACGATCTCGGTTGGCAACCAGACCCATTGGTGCGAGAGGCGCTACGTGGCGGTCCACTGCACAAGGTCGATGACCCTGGCGCGGTTCTTCAGAAGCGCATCGCCACAAAGGTCGACCAGCAGTCGCCACCGCAACCGCTGGCGCCGGCCGAGAGCGAGGACATCACGCGGTGGCGCGTCATCATCGACACGATCGCTCCTCACGTCGCCGTCGAAGAACCTCCGTGGACGCGGGTCTGGCAGCGCGCCACCGGCGCGCTGGGCGCCGGATTCGACATCGACGCGGCACTGACACGAGTCGCGCACCAACTCGCCGGTCGTCCTTCCGGGCCGGATCCAATGCCCGATCATCTTTATGCGGACGCGGTCTTGGCCACCGAACTGGGACGCCGCGCAGAGCTCGGCGAAGCCCATCGGCCCGCTGTGCCGTGGCTGGCGCGGCCGGACTTCGCGCACGTCCGTCACGTCCCCGGACATGCCCAGTACCTCACCGAGATGAACACCGCGATCACGTCCCGCGTCGATGAACTACGTGCCGCCGCCATCCGCACACCGCCCCCATGGACTGCACAACTCGGACCGCGCCCCGACAACCCGATCACGGCGGATGAGTGGGACGAACTCGTAGGCCTGGCCGCGGGCTACCGCGAAACCTTCCGAATCACCAGTGCCGACCCCATCGAGCCACTTGGCCCCGCTCCCGACAGCCACGGTGCCCGCGCTCACGCGTGGCACGCGTTGACCTCCCGATGGGATGCCCTGGTCCAGGGAACAACCACCACCGCTCCCGGCCAGGATGCTCGCGTTGCGGACGAATCCGTCGAGGATGAGGAAGCAGCCACCGAGTTCGAGCCACTCGAGAACAGCTACGTCATCGAGACACTGGACGTCCTGGTGCGTAAGTACGACATGCACGCTCGCGACGGCGACGAGGACCGCTACCTGGACATTCTCGCCCGCCACGTCCCGGGAGCGATCAACGCAGGCGCAGAACCTGCCGCGCTCGCCGCCCTGTCCCGAGCCCAGGATCTCGGCTGGCAGGCCGAGCGTCTCGTCGGCGCCGTCGTCGACCACACCGGTTTCGGCTGGGCGGATGACCCAGCGGCCGTGCTCGCGAAGCGCGTCTCCGCTCACGTCGCCGCCCACGACCCACCCGCGCTAATCGGCGATCCGGACGACAATCAGGTCCGAGTGTGGCGGAACATCGTCACCGAGCGGCTTCCGGACGCCGACGTTGACGACGAACGGTGGGGCATCGTGTGGCGGCACGCGGCCGGCGGCGGAATCCGCAGGCTCGCTGTCGAGACGGCGCTGGCAGAAGCCGCGGAACAGGTCACTGGGACCGTCCCGCTCACCCGCAGCGTTCTCCCACGTGACGTAGGGGAAGCGCTGGTCGCCGTCCTGGCGAAGCAGTTCGATGCGGGCGAGGGTCACCATCTCCCGCTGCCCTGGCAGGCCGTGGCCGACCACGGCCACACCAGCGAACCCACCAGCCGAATCGAGCGCCTCGACGCGCTCAACGCGGAGATCACCGAACGAGTCCACCAACTCCGTGAACAGGTGCTTCGCCAGCGCCCTTCGTGGGCTGAACACATCGGTCAGCGGCCCACCGACGTAGCCGCGGCCGAGCGCTGGGATACGACCATCGGACTCGCCGCCGCCTACCGCGAGAACTTCCATGTCACCAGCAACGACCCCCACATGCCCCTGGGCTCTCAACCCGGTCATCCGGGCACCAAGGCCCAGGCCTGGAAAACCATCACCAACACAT
Source organism: Amycolatopsis sp. lyj-108 (assembly GCF_046549005.1). Lineage (NCBI taxonomy): Bacteria > Bacillati > Actinomycetota > Actinomycetes > Pseudonocardiales > Pseudonocardiaceae > Amycolatopsis > Amycolatopsis sp. lyj-108. Next base: position 74,857 of record NZ_JAJPWQ010000017.1, read on the forward strand.
GGAGGAGCATCATGGCCATACCGCACGATCCGGAAGACCAGCAGTCCGACGCGTTGCTCGGCGTCGAGGCCGCGCGAGACACACTCGACGGCGTCGAGACAGCAGCGCTCAGCGACGCAGCCGCGGCCGACCGAGACCGCCTCGACGACGAGCGCGACCAGCACTACGACGAAGACATGGACGCGGCTCACACCGAAGCCGCGGACCTACGAAACGGCATGGGCTTCTGACAGCGCTGTAGCCTCAAGGACGCGGGCCTGGTGCGCACCCTCCCCCTCAGCGCACCGGGCCCGCGCTTCCACATCCTCCCAGCGCCCATTGTGGACACGGCAACGATGGCTAAGTCGTAATGTCCCGAGTGCTCAGGAGTAGCCGAGCCCACGGCCAAGGTCTTCGATGCCTCCGGAGTTCAGGGGATCGTCGAGATCGGCGACGATGTCCTCCTCGGAGATCGCGGCCGTGGAACGGTGCAGGTGCGCGTCGTCTTCGAAGTCTGTAACCGCGTAGCTGGTGACGTCGGCAGCGTGTTCCTGAGCTTCGTCTCCTCCGACGTTTTGGTCGAGCAGGCTGGTGTACTGGTCGACGGCGTGTTCGGCGATCGTTCTGCCGTCGTAGGTCGTGGGGCTATCGATCGCCACTTGCTGCCGAGCTACGGGGGCAGCGATGCCAGCGGAGGTCAGTGCTTCGAACTCGTCGATCGCGTTGTCGGCTTGGTACCGCACGTACCGATTGCTGTCGTCAGTACCCCATCCCGCGTCCAAGGTGTTCACCTCCGTCGACGTCGTCGTCAGTGGACTCGAAGGCCTGTGTGCGACCGTCCTTTGGCGAGGTGGTGGTCAGTGCGACTGTGATATCGATCCCCGCAAGATCTGCAGCGCGTGCGACGTGTCCGGCTTCCCTGCGCAGCTGGCCGTATGTGGAGGTGTCGGCTTCTCGTTGCGCGGCCAGCATTCGTCCGAGGTCGTCGGGAATGTCCGCGTACGGCCGGACTGCGTCAATGACGGCGCCTGGATAGGTGATCTCGCCGACCCGGGTGCCGATGTCGACCAGCATGATGTCTTCGCCGTATTCGTTGGTGCCGTTGAAGACTTGGGCGAAGTAGGTTTGCATTCCTCGGTCCCATCCGACGACGATTTCCAGGTGCGGGTTCGTGGTCGTGTCCCGCGGTGTGAGGGGGACACGGTTGTTCGGGTACGCCACGGCCTATTCCTCTCTTGTCCTATTTGTCGTTCGCCTGGTTGTGGTCGGGCTGCGGCTGCGCGGCCGGGATTGCTTGGTCTTCCGCTGCGTCGTGGGTGGGGTCACTTCCGTGCGCGGAGTAGCGATCGGGCCGTGCTGGTGCGCCGGCGTCCTTGTGGCTGCTGGCGCGGCAGTGGGCGTGTGTCCACTCGCTGGACAGGCGGGCGGCGAAGCCGGGCCGGAACGTGTGGTGCCAGTACTGCGCGTCTTTGACGTTGGCTCTGGAGCCGGTGTTCGCCGCGCGCCAGAAGTAGGCGAGTGTGGCGATCTCGGCCAGGAGTCCGGGGTGACTCAGCCAGCAGTCCGGGATGGCAACGGCGCGCGAGCCGGGGAGGCCGACGTAAGTGGTGTTGTAGTACTCGACGAAGAGGGCGATGCCGACCAACGGGTCGCGGGCACCTGAGGCGGGTTCGGTGCGGCCGGGAGGGTCGAAAGGTACCCAGGGGGCCGGCAGGTTCTTTCTCTGGTCCGGGTCGGCCTCGTCGTCCGCGACGAGTCGTTGCAGTTGTAGCGCGAGGTCTTTGGCCAGGTCGTGCTGCTGCGCGACCTCGCGTCGTAGGTCACCGATGGCGGCACGCAGGATCGCGATCTGTTGTTCGGGTGTGTCGCCTGCCGTCGGTTCCTGCCGGTTGCCTGTGCCGTCGTGATGATCGTCGGGTTGTCGCCGCGGGGGTTGGGGGATGTCCTCGTTGCTCATCGCGAGCCGCCGAGCGCGGTGGCGGCGGCACGGAGTTGTTGGGCCCGTTGGTAGGTGTAGCCGTCGGTGGTGATCTGGGCGTTGCCGGACCGGATGGCGTCGACGTCCGCGTTGAGCTGGTCCCAGTCCTGTCGGCGAGATACGTCGACGGTGCGGCCGAGGATGGGGCGGAGATTGGCGTGAATTATCAGGACGCGGCCCTTGTCGAGGGTGCGGATGGCGCCAGGCCGGTAGGTCAAGGCGTCTTCCGCGCCGGTGGCTGTGCGGCCAGCGCCGAACCAGCCGTCGCTGTGTTGCTGGTAGGTCTTGCGCCGGTGGTGTCCCGCGAGGGTGGAGAGCCATTCGAGCGTCTTGTCGTCTTTGATGCTGTCGAAAACGGTCAGTGTGAGGGTGTTATCGATCAGCTGCCGTCGGCCGTGTTCGCCGTAGAGTTCGTCGAGCTGGGAGCGTGACTGTGCCGACCAGTGGATGAGTACGCCGCGTCCGGAGGTGTCGGCGATCAGACCGGGTAGCCGCGGTACGGGTGTTCCGTCGAAGAGTTCGTCGAAGATCATGGTGGCGGCCGGTTCGAGTCGTCGGCGTTCCTGCTCGAGCGCGAGGTCCTGGGCAGTGGTGACGACCTGCTCCCCGAGCGCGGTCAGCACTGGCCGGGCTTGCGGTGCTTGGTGTTCGCCCGCGATGACGAACATGGACCCTTTGCGCAGAAGGAAGTCCTGGATGTCGAGTTCCTCGCCGGGCGGTGGTGTGGCAAAGTCTCGGATCGCGGGGTTCATGAAGGGTTCCAGGGCGCGGCGCACCGACATCCAGACCGCGTCGGAGGTCTCGGCGACCATGCCGATCTCCGAGGCGAGGTTGTAGGCGAAGTTCGGATATCGGGCGCTGAGCAGCTCGACCGGTTCTTGGTCGGCGGGTTTAGTGATCGCCCAGCTGACGAGATCGGTCACAGTCCGCTGATGGTCCGCGGCGGCGAGCAGGTAAGCCTGAAGGACGATCGAAGCACGGCCGCGGAAGACTTTGTCGTTGCCGCCGGTCTCGCGGAGGCCGAGCGAGGACGCTTCGATGAGGGTTTCGGCGCGGCGCAACGCGACGGACGGGTCGTGGCAGCCGGTGATCGGTGACCAGCGCACCCGGGCGGGCCAGTGGACAGTGCCGGTGGCATCACACAGCAGGACCGGTCCGGCGTCGGGCCGCCGTGTGCGCGCAAGCATCGCCCACTCGGCGAGATCTGGCTTCGTCGTGGAGGCGTACAGGGCACCGGGCGCAGCCAGCACCTTATGGATGAGGTCGGTGCGGCTCTTCCCGGAACGGGTCGGCGCGATCACCCCTGTCGGGTTCTCCAGGGAGGTCACGAGCAGTTGGTGATTCGGTCCCCGGTGTAGCGGGACGGCGACTTCCGTGAGGCCGGCGGCCTTGCGTTCCTGCTTGGTGAGGTCACCACGGGTCCAGGCGGCTGTGACGCGGGCACGGCGCGGCGACAAGGTCTTGCGCATGTCCCGGCGGGTGGCGTGTCCGGGTTTCACCAGCCGCCAGCGCCGTCGCCCGACGATGGCGAGCGCGACGACGGCTGTTGCGATCAGTGCCACAAGGACAGCGGTGATCGCCCAGAACACGGTGGCGTTGTCGTCGAGGGCCGATGCCCACGGCTCGCGCAGGTGCGCGCCGGGGCTGGCGGGGGCCACGATGATGCGCCCCGCGTTCGGTAGCCAAGCCGGGAAGGGCGGCCAGGACCAGCCGCTACCGGTGACACCGCATGTCACGGCCGCGGCAGTGTTGATCGCGGCCACGAGGGCGAGGATCAGTATGAGCGCGGCGATGATCAGGCCCATGAGGGCTGCGTCGCGGTCCATGCCGCTGACGCGGGCCGGGTTGTTGCCCATCTGGCGGTCTCCCTCCCGAGTTCGGGGAGGGCGTGCTGGGGTCTGCGACGCGGCGGATCATCACGATCTTTCCGCTCCATGCGGACAGCGGTTCGAGGATCACACCGGTGCTGGAGTCGTAGGCGTTGACGATCAGGCCGTGCCCCGCGTACATGCCGACATGGCGCGGATTAGCTGGTGTTCCAAGGGATCCGGGAATGAAGAGCAGGTCGCCGGGCATGAGCTGGTTCAGGCCGGGCACCGCGTGTCCGGCATGGACTTGGCTGACAGTTCCGGCAGGAATCCCTACGCCTGCGGCGGCCCATGCGGCGAGCATGAGCCCGGAACAGTCGAATCCGTTCGGGCCTTTTCCGCCCCATACATAGGGCTTCCCCAGTTGCGCGAGGGCGTAGGTGACCGCTGCGCGTTGTCGAGGGTCGGCTGGGTATTGGTAACCGGCGGGCAGTTTGGTGCGGTCTACCTCGTTCGGGCTGATCGGGATATCCGAGCCGCCGTCGTCGACGCAACCCGCGGGCAGGTCCGCGGTCTCGGTAGGTCGCCGGACAGGCGCCGCCGGCGGTGCTGTGTCGTTCCATACCGCGTTGGTGATTCGTGCTGCCTCGGATTCGCGCGGCGCGTATCGATCCGGGAAGCCGGAGCGCTGGACCCGCTGCTGCGCTTGTCCGGGCGGCAGGGTGTCCCAGCCGGGGATGGCGACCAGCCGGTCGAGGAACGCGTTCGTGGCGTAGACCGGGTTGAGGATCTGCGCCGGTGTGCCCCAGCCCTGGGAGGGACGCTGCTGGTAGACGCCGAGAGAATCGCGGTCTCCATAGTCCAGGTTGGCCAGTTTGGATTCCACGAGTCCGGTCGAGATGGCCAGGACCGCTGCTCTGCGAGGCAGGCCTCGTTGCCGGACAACAGTGACGATCGTGCGGGCAATATCCAGTTGTTCAGCGGACGGTGCGGGAGTGGGGTCTTTGACGATCCTGCCGATTCCGGTTTCCGGCGGCTCGCAAATCGGTCCGGGGCCACCGCCGGCGGCGATGAACACGAGGCCGAGTGTCGCGATCGGTGCCACGATTTGCACCACCACGGCGAGGAAGACGACGGCGCCCCATCCTGCGCGCTTCTCGTGGCTCATCAGTAGCCCATTCCGGTACCGAAGCTGAGATCATCGTCGGGTGGCTCTTCCCGCAGCGCAATGTCACGCTCCATCAGATCGTTTTCATCTACAGCTTCGTGTTGCCTCTGCAGATCGCGGGGATCAAGAACTGGGGTGTATCGGACATGGGCAAGAGTCTTTGCTAGCGCTTCAGGGGTCGACACGCCATACTTCTGGCCGTCGGCGATGACTGGGCTCAGCAACTGCTCTTCGCCGTGGCGCGAATCCGGCCATCCCCACGGGATCGTAAGCTCGTGTCCGCCTCTGGTGTATGTCTCCGAATGCCCGCCGTTGATCAGACTGACTTCGCTCATGACCCAGCCGTGCTCAGCCAGGATGGGATTCACCTGTTCATGCGACAGTTGCGTGGCGAATCCTCCCGGTCGATAAAGCTCGTTCATCTTGTCGTTGTAACGTTGTTCGTTCTTATAGACCCGGGAGTCTTCACGCAGGTCAGTCATCGTTGCGTTAGGAAGCCTTCGCCCGACGTCGAGGAGGTGATCGAGTTCAGCGGGCACGTCCGCGTATGCGCTGACTGCTTCCACTACCACCAGAGGGTCAGAGATCTCCTTGAATATGGTTCCAATTCTCAGAGCGAAGTTTTCGCGTCCAGTTGCGTCGACGCCGTTACACACGTGCGCATAGTAGGTCTCGAGCGCCTGGTCCCATCCGACGTGAACCTCTCTGGCTGCATGCAGGTTCGGAAGGGGCTGTAGCCGAATCCGTGCGTCACCCATCAGCCCGCTCCTTACACCTCAAGAGATTGACTGTCACGGGCGACGATTCGTTCGTCATCCTCTTCACCGCCGTCGGACTTCTGGGCGGACACGGACCGAATACTTCGGTGGGTGCTTCGCAGTTGGACGTTGGTGTCGAAGTGGCGTCGTTCGACGGCACTGAGCACGGTCTGCACTTTGCGTCCGGTCTGGTTTTCCGTCTTCCACAGGGCGCGTCCGCGGCGGTGGTTGGCCCATCCTGATACCGCTTGTTGTTCTTTCTCCGCCAGCGAGAGCGCGTCGCCGAGCTCGGACGCGACTCTGGTTGTCTGTCCGAAAAGGACTCTCGTACTAAACAGGCTGAGCATGTCGCGGGCGATCGACGCTGCCTGCGATCCGGCGTCGCCGACGGTCAGGAAATCTGCGGGTTTATGAACGAGCGCGACCTGGATGATCTTGTGCTTGCGTGAGAGGCGCAGTTCGCTGTCGAAGGACATCAGCGCGCGGACTCCGAGCCGCATTTGGCGCCACACTTCGTCGCGGACGACGATGCGGATCTCGCCATCGTCTTGGAGGTCGGTGGCGATGGCAGACCATGACCCGAGGCACGTCAGGGCGACTGCGACTGCCTTGTCCCCGCGGCTGTCCAGCCGGGACAGGTCCATCGATTGCGCAGGGGCGTCCCAGTCGAGTTCCACATTGGTCGGCGCGTCGAACATGCCGGCGAGCGGCCCGGAAACCAGGTTGTTCAGCGCGTCGGTGATGGGGCGCAGGTGGTCGAGGAACTGGCGCCGGTCGGCGAACCTGCTCTCCTGCCAGAGTTCGTCGGGCGGATCGGCAAGGGCGCGATGTACGTCAGGGATGGCGATCGGGCGAAGCCGGGTGTTGGCGTCCGCTGCGCCAACGGCGCGGTGCAGAACGGCGGAAAGGACCGCTTCGTCCGTCACAGTGGCGGCATACCCTTGGGCTTCGGCGAGCGCGGTGAGCAGTTGTACCCACCGGCCGAGTACCCAGGTGAGTTCATTGCGTTGCCGCCGCGCGGTCCAGGTGTCCCAGCGCGCCGTGAGCGGGCCGAGGTCGAGGGCATTCACGCGGGCCGGACTGCCGGGGCCGAGCACGATCGGTGTCGCTCCCAGCGCCTTCAGGACTGGTGTGTACTCGCCCTTGACGTCACCGCTGATTAGGGTCTTCACGCCGAACGGCATCATGCGCGTCGTGAAGGCGACGACGGTGGAGCTTTTCCCGGTTCCCGGCTCGCCGAACACGACAACGTTCGGATTCGTGCAGGCACCAGTGAGCACGGCCTCGACGGGATGAACGTAGAAAGCTCCCCCGGCAGTGACGTCATAGCCGATCCTCGCCCCGACCGCTGGCATCGGACTGGACGCCAGGAGCGGGAAGACGCCACCGACTTCGTGCGTGCTGGCCTGATACACCGCGAGAGGCGGTGGCACTGGTGACCACCCGTTCCCGGGGCGGCGACGGCCACGGCGAGGCGCGATCGCCCGGTTGACCGGCTCACGACGTCGAGTTCGCGGCTGCTCGGGTTTTCTCACTGCTGGCGGTGCGCCGAAGGTGGACAGCAGGTCTCGCACGGACCGTTCGGCGGCTGCGTGGTCGCGGGTCACCATCCACCTCCACGCAGCCGGGGAAGGCCGATGCCGAGCGGAAGCACGGTGGCGACGAACGCGGCATCCTGTGCGAGTTCCATGCGCAGCAACCGGAATCTCCCGGCGATGGCGCTTTCCAGTCGGGCCGCGTGGTCTTCGACCGGCCAGGTCGAAGGCACTGTGACCGCGGTCGCGACCGCGAATCTGACCATGCCGTGACCGGCCGCGATCGCGTCCTCCTGAATGCTGGCGCGTCGGGCTTCGTGGCGGTCCTCGGCACTGGCGGCGAACCCTTTGGTCGCCTTCCAGTCCCGTATGACGCGGGTCCGGAACCGGGTGCCACGGACGGCCCGGTGCGCACGATTGGCCGGCATGATCTCGTAGTGCACGGCGAGGCTGCGCCGTTCGCCCGGTGTCTTCACCGCCAGAAGAGAGCTGAGGGAACCGAACACCGTGCCGCGGTGTGGCATCAGCACCGCATACGACACGGTGGAGAAGCCATCATGGTGGTAGGCCCGCGCTGACGGTGCCGGAGCATGAGTCGGACCGGCTGCCGCCCACGGAAGCGTGGTGGACGCGGGCTTTCCCTGGTTATGACTCGCGTTCAGGATGGCCGCCGTCGCTGGGTTGAACCCGGTGCGGATCGATTCGGCCAGGTGTCCACCCGACAGCCAGCGAACACTGTGGGCGCCGAGGGCACGGAACCGTTCGTCGAGGCTGTCCAGGACGCGGTAGAGCACGATGGCGCGGCCGTTGGCGCCACCTCCGGCGGCGATGGCTGGGCGCCGGAGGGTGTCTTCCCGTCCGCTAATCGTCACGAAGATCTCGTGGCGGACCGAGGGCAGGCCGATGGTGCGGTCGAGTTCCCTGGTTGTCTCGGCTGCCAGCGGTGGCGCCGGGGCGATTTCGTTGCGGGCCCGCCATGCACGATAGTCGGCGCCGTCATCGGGAACAGTCCGCACCAGAAGTGACATCCGGTCGATGACCTCACGCTGCCCAAGGGCTTCGAGCAAGTTCCCCAGTCGCGCCGCGAGCAGCTCGCATTCGTTGTCTGACAGCATTCCCACACCGGAGTGGGACAGGCGCGCGGTCGCACCCCAGCGACCTTCGCCAGTGTCGTGGATCAGGCAGATCCGTCCCTGGTCACGCAGCGGTGGCCCGTCAGGGAATCGCACCCTGGCCAGCGCGCCGGGCAAGTCGGGCTCGTCGGGGTCGACTTGCCCGGTGGCGGCTCGGGTTTGCCAGCGCGTCCAGCCGAAGGCGGCGCCGACCTGGAATAGCAGCAGATGAGCCAGCCAGCGCGCGGCGGTCCGTCCGCGGACAGGCACAGCAACCAGCGCCGCCAGCGGGCAGCTGACGCACGCGATCACTAACGCCTTGGTGATGTCACCTGCGGAAAGGGTGATCACCACCGGCACGGCGAGCGCGACGCACGTCAGCGCCTGCGCCGGCGTCAGCCCGAGGATCCAGCCGTCGTGCTCACGTCGTGAGAGCCCTCGATACACGCGGCTGCTCATTCGAGCACCTTCCCCGCGTTCGGATCGCCGCCCTCGTCGTCGCTGTCGTCCTCAACCGCGGCCTCGACGGCGGACGCGGCAGCTGCCTCCGGGAGCACCCCAGCCGCCGCGTCTGCGGCGTCAGACTCCGAGGATTCGTCTCCGGCCGCTGACACGTCTCCGGTTTCGGGGGCCTCGCCAACGTCGCGGACCGAATCAGGCGGCGGCGAGTCGCTGTCCCCCGTGGCGATCGCACCTTCCTCAGGTCCACTTCGGTCGCCATCTCTGTCCCCCGCCTCAGCGGTGGAGTCACTGGGTTCATCGTCAGGAGCGGCCGGTTCGGCGTCGTCCGTGGCCGAGTCAAAACGGTCAGTGTTCGCCACCTCGGAATCATCCGGGGTGCCGGTTTCCTCGTCGTTGTCAGAACCACCGAACAGCTTGTTCTTGGCCGCGTTGAACGCCGACGTTCCCGCTTTTCCTCCCGGGCTGTCGGAGCCGTAGGAGTCCATCCCGGCATCGGAGAACGCTCCACGAACGGCCGCCCCCGCTTCCGTATTGGGATCGATGAACGCGAACAGCTTGAACAACACGAGAGGAACCCAGACGGACATCCAGAGGATGGCGACCCCGGCGAGCAGACCTGAAAGTCCCTTCGCCTCACCGGTCGCACCGATGCCGATCACCAGTACGACGGCGATTCCCGGCTTGATAAAGATGATCGCCAGTACCCATCGCATGCCGCGCCAGAACCAGACTGCGGTCGTGTTCAAGATGAGGCCGGCTGCGATGATCGGCACAGTCGCCGTCAACAGATAGATGGCCGCTTCGCGGAAGACCATCTCCATGGCGAAACCCAGTACTGCGGGAACGAGACCGAAAATCGCGGTCAGCCCGAGCACGACAGCCTTCACCGAGTCGGTGCCGGCGTCGACCAGCCCCATTACCTTCAGGGCGTCGCTGAAGTTTCCGACGTGCAGGACGTTCAGAATCCCGGTCGTGGCTCCGTCCGCGGCGGCGAGGAAGCCGGCGATCGCCCCGACCGTGACCGCGAGAGCGGCACCGTACTGGAAGGGCCCGGACATGACGCGGGTGAACCCGCGACCTCCACGCAGGACCGAGACGGTGATCTGCCAGAAGAACAGCCCGAGCGCGACGACGCCGCCGAGCCACAGCATCATCGGCCACAACGTTCCGACAGGTCCGTCCGTTGTCGATACCGTGAACGTCGAGAGCCAGTCGACCAGGGTGAATGCCTCGCGCAGCAGCCACAGCGCCGAGATCCAGATACCCTGCATCGCTACTTCGAAGACGCTGGATGCCAGCCCACCGACCAGATCGCCGGCAGTCCGTCCCAGCCAGACGAAGATGTCCTCCGGTGTCATCGCGGAATACCTCCCAGGCTGCGATACCCGGCCTGCACGGATTCGGCGCTCCCCGGCCACGCACTCGCTGCCATCGCAGCCTGGTTTCCCGTGCTGATCCGCCACGCGCCCCCGGTCCAGCGCATCGCCTGGCAGTCACCGACCCCCATGGACGTCGACTGTCCTTTGTAGTCAAAGGTGAGGACGCCGAGTACGCAGACCACGGCGTAACGTCCTTGGTCCGTGGTGCCCTTGACTTGACCGTGGGTCACGTCGTAGGTGACCGTCAAGCCTGGCTTTGGCTCCCCGGAAGCGATTCCGGCACGCATGCGGAAGGTAGACAGCAAGGTGTGCAGTCCCGTGCGGTCGACCTCAGGCGCGCCGGGTAGGGCGATCTCGGTGTAGGCCCGGTCGTAGACAGCCGGATCTCCTCCTCGCAGGCCCGTTTCATCGGCTGCTTTCAGCTGAGCAAGGGCGCCTTCGGGTGTTCCCGGGAACCCGCCGGGGATCCACACGCCAGCGGTATGGCTCGGTTCCGGGATCTTCAGCTCCGGCCCGGCCTGTGGAGTCAGCGCGTGGGGTTGCGCGGCCTCGGCCGGCAGGCGAAGCATCGGGCGCAGAGCGAGTTTCTTCTGTGCTGCAACGTCCCAGCCGGGTTCCGGGGTCGGCTCTGGCTCGAGTGTCGTGACCTTCCCGGGCGCAGCCGGGTTGCTAGGTCCTGTTCCTCCTGGCGGCGGCGTGGTCGTTGTTCGGGAATTCGCGATGACCAGTGCCGCAGCGAGGCCAACTGCAAACAATGTGGTGAGTACGAGGGCGAGAATCGTCATCCGGGCGCGGACGAGGCGACGATCGGTGTCGGGAGTGAACATGCCGCTCACCCCTTGGAGAATCCGTCGATCAGCGAGTAGCCGATCCCGTACAAGATGGCTCCGCCGATGGCGCAGAGCATCATGACCAAGCCGACCTTGCCCGCGCGGTGGTGATCGACCCAGCGGCCACCAGCCCAGACGGTGAGGCCGATGAAGAACGCCGCCATCAAGGCGATACCCGCGGCCCACTTGACGTTGTTGAGGAGGCCGAGGATCGCTTTGGCGCCCGGCGGCTCTACTGGGACAGGGTTCGGCAGAGGTGACGGGCTAGGCGATGGAGGGGCCGGTTGCTGGGTCAGCCACTCCACGATGGTGTGGGCGATCATGAGTGCGCCCTCCCTTTTCACGGGCCTGGTCCTTCGGACCGGGCGTACGGAGCCGGGAGGGCTTGTCGATGGGTACGAGTTCGAGTCGCCGTAGCATCGGGAGCACGGCCGAGCGAATACGGGACGGTGTGACGTCGGCGGTAACACCGTGAGCGGCCAGCTCGGGATCGGGCCGCAGGAAGATGGCGCTGTCGAGCAGCTTTTGTACGCGGATTCCGGCGGTGGCCGTGACGGTGGCGGGCCATCGTCGGGCTCCAACCACCACGAGTTGCACCGGTAGCGTTATGGCATCGACGCGGGTCCAGGTTTCGAACCTCGCGAGAATCTGTTCGGCGTGGGCCAGCGATGGCGTGCTCGGCCGGACGGCGAGAATCGGTATCGGGGCAGGATTCCCGCCGCGTAGCCACGCTCCTGCCCCGAGGAGCGGGTGGGCGCCGACGCGCCACGGGTCGTGTCCGATGTCGACAACCGTGACATCGATCTTGCGTGGACCTGGGCGCCAGAATGCCGGCGGGGGCAGCATTCCCGGCGCCAGGACCGGGAGCGTTGTTTCCGCGCGGGCCAGCAGAGCCTGGGCACGCCAGGAGAACCGTATCCGGATCGCCGGATGAGGCCCTGGCACCTGGGGGCCGTCAACTGCGGAGGCGCAGCTCAGGCCGGATCGGCTCGGGTCAGCTGTGTCGATCATCAGCACGGACCGGCCAGCGATCTGTAACGCGTCGGCGACGGTGGCCGCGGTGACGCTGGCTCCTGCGCCCGGTGATGCGGCGAGCACCGGAACCACGCGCCCGAAGTCCGCCCAGTCGGCGGGGTCACCAGTAGGTTGCCCGGCCTGCCAGACGCTGGCGGCGACCGCACGTGCGGTCGCCGCGGCGACCGAAGCGCTCCGGTCTACGTCGCGAGCCGACGGGGATGTATCCGCACCGCTCTGTCCTACCTCGAGGCCACGGGCAAGGATCTCCGCGTCGACAGCGGCCTGGAGATCGGGGCGGCTCATAGCCGATTCGGCGGGTCTAGCTATGGAAGGCCTGGACGGCGGTACTTGTCGGCTCACGCTTCCGCCTCCTCTCCAGCGGGGATCTGCCGACAACCCGGTCGGGTTGTCGGCGACAAGATCCGGTGGAGAGTGACCGGACCCGCGTGGGCGATCGCCCATGCGGGGTAATTTCGCGACCTGACGCATGCCGCCGGTACGGGAGCCAGCGACACGAAGCCCTGGTCGACGGCGGAACGACACACATCGAACCGGGCTCAGATCGTCTTACTTTGTTGACTATCTACCGTCAACACTAGGCGATCAAGCGATAATGTCAACTAAAGTGAGCATTCAGACGAGCAGACGCTCAGTCAGGCGACCGCCTGGGTACGGTGTGCGGTGAACTGAAAGGGGGATGCCGATGGTTGACGACGCGGACACGACAGCGGCAGAGGACATCAGCGACAAGGAGCCTGCCGAATCGCCGGTGCCGCTGCGCGCGCCGGCAGCGCAGATCCAGCTGACGACCACGCTGCTGTCACTCCCGACCCTGGCAGAACGCCTGTCGTACTTGATCGACCACGAGTCCTTCTGCTACCTGTGGCGGGGCGATCTGGTGTTCGACCCCGAGGTGATCGCCGAGAAGCCGCGCGGCTTGAAGCAGAAGAGGGTGTACCCGCCGAAGATCGCGTCGTGGGTCGAGCGCCGGGCAGGCGAGAAGAGTCTTAGCCGCGCGATGATCTACTCCTATGCCAGTGGCAAGACACGCAACCTCCGTGCACCGGTCGCGCTCGCTCTGGCGGACTTCTGGCGTATCGATGCCCGCCTGCTGGACCCTTCTGTTCCGTCCAGTCAGCTCGAGGATCTTCTGGATGATCCCGAAGGGCTTGACGATCTGGACCGGCGGACGTACGAGCTGATGAACAAGATCGGGTTCACCGGGGTCCGACCCCGCGAGGTTCAGTCGCTGGGCCAGGACGATGTCGTTCAGCGGATGGCTTTTCTGGAGGTTCTGCAAGCGATCGACCGCAGCCGGTCGTCACCACCGGACACCGAACAGCCGCCATCGTCATGACGGGTACCACCACAGGGAAGCGGTAGCCGGCCGACGAGGTCACCTGTGACACCTGCCGGGATCCATGCTGGCACAGGCGCGCTGGACGATGTCGTTCACCGCGTTGTCGGTCCAAGCGCGCGCCACCTCGGCGATCCAGCCGAGTTCGCGCTGTTCGTCGGCCGTCAGCAGGGTGGGCTGCGGCGCGGGATCGGCGTTCTGCCCCGACGTTGCGACGTGTGAGCCGCTCTCGAAGGCGGCGAGGGCAATTCTCAATTTAGCGGCCGCGGCCACGCGCGCCCCGCGTCTCGCGCCCAGCCGCCGCTGTGCGATCACCGTGGCGATCGTGGGTTCCAGCGTGGGATCGACATAGCTTCGCAGCGTCAGGCAGGCGTCGAAGACCTGGACGACTTGCCTACGGAAGTCCAGGTCGTCCTCCCCTGCGTACAACTCGGACTGCGACCAGACCGGCTGAAGGCGCTCCCAGAGGAGTTTGATCGCTTCGGCCCGTGCCTGATCCCTGGATTCGTCGACCCGGCGTGCTGCGGCCGCGAACCCCGATCCCGCCGCGAACAGGACAGCGCCGAGGGCTTCGGCGACGAGCGTGAAGGCGGAATTCCGGATCGGCGCGTCAGGGACGACGAGAGTTTCTAGCAGTACCAACGCCTTCCACACCAAGCCGACTAGCCCGACACCCATACCCAGGGCAGCAAGGAAGATCCCGAAGCGCACCTCCGAGTCAGCGCCGCGAGATATCCGCCAAGCTCCACGGATGAACGCCACAATCCACGTGATCATGAACCCGAGATAGATCAGCGTGAACGCCAACGACGCCGGGTGTCGACCGGTAACGCCGAACTGCGGATCTGCCGTGCCGAACAGCACGTACAAACCGCCGAGGACACCAGCGCATCCCGCGAACAAGGCAACGGTTGTCCGCACCCGGACCGTCGTCATCGTCACCGTACGCAGGAAACCCGCTATACAGACCATCGCAAGCATGGTCAAGATGCAGTGGATCAGATAGGCGACGTGCTGCACTCCCGTGTGCTGGTCACTCCAGCACATCGTGGCCGGTGCCCCCGCTACGAGGGAGGCACTGGCGAGCAACAGCCCGACCGTGAGGTAGTCGCGGCTTAGCGCGGAAGGCAGGTGCCGATCCACGGCCAGCCTGCGCGCGCATTCGCTGAAAGCGACCAGCGCGGCAACGTAGGCCGCCATGCTGGAAAGGTCAGACACCGTACTGGTACCGGTGGCTTCGTGATCCGAACGCCGCGAGCACCTCCCGGTAGGACCCGCGCATCCGGTGCCGTCGTTCCACCAGCCTTACCCGCGCCGCGAATCGGTACGCGAACTCCTCCGCTTCCAGCTCTTCCCAAGGCTGGCTGCGACTGTCGGGGGATCCTGGGCTGCGCGCGCACTGGTGACCCAGTAGCAGGTGGCCGAGTTCGTGGGCCAGGATGTGCACGACGTGCGCCAATGGGGTACCGCGCACCACGAACACATAGTCCATCGTCTCGGTGGTTACGAGCATGCCGCTGGGCGTCGTCGCCGTGGCGTTCATCCGCCACAGCGTCAAGGGCGTCTTCCGCTGCGCGCTCAACTCCTCGAGGAAGGTCGTCACTTCGAACCCGGGGCGGATCGGTAACGTCTCGATCAGATCGTCGCAGCGCCGCCTGAGTTCTCTCCGGCTGCCCCCGAATGCCATGGCGTCCCCTCTCCCTCGCTACGCCTGGTAGCCCGCTTGTGTTCGGCACCGGGCAGATCTAAGCCACATGCCTGCGCCGAGTCCGGCGCCACTGTGACGGCATGGGCGGTCTACTTAGTTGATTGTCAGTCTGTTGAAAACCAACGGAGCTGGATAGGGCAAGTCGTTGCCGATCATGCAGGGACAACGCTGACCTGCGCAAATGATCCATTCCACTCGCCGGGAGGTGTTGCCTCTTTCTGTGGGACAGCGTCGAGTCTGGCAGGGTCTGCCCGAGGGATCTTGGGAGGAACACACGGGATGAAAGGCACGAAACTGCGTGGGGTCGTCGCCATGCTGGCGGCGGTGGTGGCTGTGCAACTGACGGCCTGCAAAGCAGGTGGCGACAACTCGGCTCCAGTCGGCGCGGTGCCGAAAGTGGCGATCGTCTTGGGTGGAAACGCCAACGACCGCGGATTCAATCAAACCGCCGCGGATGCCGCGCGCGAACTTCAGAAACGCGGCGAGGTCACTGTCCAGGTCTCGGAGAACGTCACCAACGCCGAAGCAGAGGCCACCCTCAGGCAGTACGCGACCTCGGGCTACGACCTCGTCATCGGCTGGGGATTAGGGTTCTCGGACACGGTCTTCAAAGTCGCGAAACAGATTCCTTCAGCGCGGTACGTCGCCACTGGCGGGATGGACATCCTGGACAAGGCAACCGCCTCTGTCGAGACGTGGACGTACGACGCACTACAACTCGGCTATCTGATGGGTTATATCGCCGGTTCGACGCAGCTGTCTCCGGTCGGCGTCGTTGATGGCGAGCGAGCCCCCTTCCTCGAGGCTCAGTGGCACGGCTTCGGCCAAGGGCTCGCAGCCGCCAACCCATCAGCGCGGCAGCTCCCACCGGTCTACACAGGATCGTTCGAAGACGCCGCGCGGGCCAGCCAGGCCACCGCCGCGCAGATCGCAGCCGGGGCGAAGCTGATCGCCACCAACGCCGAGGGGTACAGCACCGGCGTCGCGTCCGCAGCCCAAGCCGCCAGAATCGCGACCATCGGCTTGGCGGCATCGACCAGCGATGCCGCCGCATCGGTCAACATCGGCCAGGTGAAGACCGACCTGACACCGATCCTGACAGACTGGACGGCGAGGTTGAAGGCTGGCACGTTCGGCGGTAAAGGCACGACGTCGACCATCGCGAACGCCTCTCTCGTGCCCGCCGACTTGACCAAGGTTGCCGCAGCTCCGGGGATGCCCGCCGATCTGGACAAGCGGATCTCCGATCTAGCGGAGCGCCTACGAGCGGGCGCGGTAACCATCACGCCCTGGCAGCCGGGCCGATGACCGCGGCGCCCCTGCTGGCGCTGCGCTCGGTCTCCAAACGGTTTCCCGCGGTCCAAGCCCTCGAAAACGTCGACCTGGCCGTGCAGAGCGGACACATTCACGCCGTGCTCGGTCAGAACGGAGCGGGGAAGAGCACCGCAGGAAAGATCTTGGCCGGACTGGAAGCGCCTGACGACGGGCATGTCGAGGTCGCAGGGTCACCGGTTCGATTCGGTGGACGCATCGACGCGATCGAACACGGAGTCGGAATCATCCCGCAGGCTGACAGCCTTGTCGACGATTTGACCCTCGTGGAGACCCTGGCGCTGAGCCAGCCCCACCGGGTCGTGCGTCGGCAAAAGCTCACGGCGAAGTTGCGATCCGTGGCCTCGCAGGCGGGAGTTCCGATCGCCCTGGACACCCCGGCACGGAATCTCAGCCGGGGCGAACGCCAGCTCGGGGAACTGGTGCTCGCGCTGGCGCAGGGCGCTCGCGTCCTGCTGCTGGACGAACCCACCTCCGCGCTCGGACCGCGGGAGGTCGACACATTGTTCGACCACCTGCGCGCGGTGGCCGATGCCGGGGTGGCGATCCTGCTCATCACCCACTACCTCGCCGACGTGCGCCGGGTCGCTGACACCGCGACCGTGCTCGCGCATGGCCGGGTCGTCCACAGCGGACCCGTCGCCGCCGTCGACGACGAGACCTTGGCTCGCGCCATCATCGGCGATGACCAGGCACCGTCACCTCCTCCGGTACGGACTCGTGAACCCGGTGAGGATGTTCTTGTACTGTCGGGCGTCTCTGCGACATGCGGCGATCCGGTCCCTGTCCGGGACATCAGCCTCCGGGTACGCGCTGGTGAAGTCGTCTGTGTTGTCGGCGTCGCTGGCAATGGCCAGCGCGCGCTGGCCGAGGTCGCGGCGGGCCGCATTGCCCCCGCGAACGGCACCGTGTCCGGTGGGCGCCAAGTGGCTTACGTGCCCGAACGTCGGCTCGACGCGCTGCTACCGGGGCGCGCGGCGTGGTGGTCGGCGATGGTGACGCGTCTGCGCGAACCCGCGTTTACCCGCCGGGGCGCGCCCGACACGGCCGCTCTCGTGCGGGCCGCTGACGCGTTGTTCGATCGACACGACGTTCGCCCTCGAGACCCGAGAGTCGCTGTCACGGCACTGTCGGGCGGGAACCAGCAAAAGCTCGTCGTCGGCCGCGAACTCGCCAGTGGTCCGGATGTCGCGGTCCTCCACGGACCGACACTCGGCCTGGACCTGCTGGCGGCCCGCGCGATCCATGCCGAGATCAACCGGACAGCCGACGCCGGAGCAGCCGTCCTGGTGATCTCCGCAGATCTGGACGAGGCCCGTCAGCTCGCGGATCGTGTCGTCGTGCTGTCCAAGGGCCGGATCCTCGCCGACGTGCCCATCGGCGAGCTCGACGACACGGTGGTGTGGCGGCTCACGTCCGGGCTTCCCGCCGCCGATGCCGCCTCGAACGCCTCCGCTGAGGAAGATGCGGGGTGAAGGCCTTACTGCGACGCGACTATCTGATCGGCGCCGCGGTCGCCGTCGCGGGCTTCGTCCTGGTGGTCGTCCTCGTCCTTGCCTCCGGCGGTGATCCTGTAGACGCCGTCGTCGGCTGGGTCGACGGCGCGTTCGGGCTGCCGTACAACGTCTCCCAGACCGTGACGTCCGCGATTCCGCTTGTTGTGATCGCGCTCGGCGCTGCGGTGCCACTGCGGGCCGGTGTTGTCGTGGTAGGTGCCGAGGGCCAGATGATCGTCGGCGCCATCACCACTGCGGCCGTTCTGCTGTCCTTGGGGGACTGGGTGCCGTCCTGGGTCGCGCTTCCGCTAGGCGCGGCGGCCGGTGCTGGTGGAGGCGCGGCATGGTCGCTGCTGCCCGGCGTCGCACTGCTGCGGTGGCGGGTATCGGAGATCCTGACGGCGCTGCTGGCCACGCTCATCTCCGTGCAGCTGCTGGCCTATCTGCTGCGAACCCACCTGCGGGACCCGGCCGGGTCCGCGACCGCGCGCAGCGCAAACCTTCCCGAGGCCGCACTCATTCCGTGGCTTCCCGTGCCTGGCCGGGTGAGCTCCGCGGTGTTCGGCGTCCTGGTTCTGCTCATCGTGGCGATCTGGTGGCATCGTGGCCGCAGCGCCGTCCTGCTTGAGATCTTCGGTGAGCGCCACTGGCTCGCAGAACGCGCAGGGGTCACACCGGCGCGAGCGCTTGTGGGAACGACTGTCGTGTCCGGCGCGGCGGCAGGGCTGGCGGGCTGGTACCAACTGGCCGCCGTCGACGAGCGACTCACCCCCGCGGTCGCCGGTGGTGTCGGCTTCGGGGGCCTGATCGTCGCGGTCCTCGGCGGGTGCCGCCCCATCCCGATCGTCGTCGCCGGTGTCGTCTACGCGGCCATCGGTACCGGTGCGGGCGGTGTACAGGTGCGTACCGGGATCCCCTCCGCAATCGGCATAGTCGCACAAGCCGTCCTGCTCGGCGCGGCGGTACTCGCGATCGCTTTTGCCCGGCGCGCCAAGGCTCGCCGGTCTGCGGCAGGCGACACTGTCACCGCACGTGGCGGCCACGATGGCTGATTTTGTGGTCCTCGTGCTGATCGGCGCCATCGGCTCGGCAACGCCGCTGATCCTGGCGGGCCTCGGCGAGGTGGTACTAGAGCGTTCCGGCGCCGGAATCGGTCTTGGCCTGGAAGGGACGATGGTATCCGGCGCACTCGCTGGCGTGCTCGGTGCCGCGCTGGCCGGTCCCTGGGCAGGACTCGGCGCGGGCGTCGTCATTGGTCTCAGTTTCGGCGTCTTGTACGCGGCGGCGCTGGCCTGCGGCGGGGACGGGGTCCTTATCGGGATCACGCTGACCCTGCTCGGCACGGGTCTCAGCACGTACGTTGCCCAGGTCGCCGATCCTGCCGGAACCACAGCGCTGAGCGTGCCGACACTGCCGACTATCTCCCTGCCGGGCTTGGAACAACTCCCTGTGCTCGGGCCGCTGTTCACTGGCACAAGCGTCTCCGCCTACCTCGCGATCGCCGCGACCTTGGCCGTCTGGTGGATGCTGCGGGCTAGCAGGCTCGGTCTACGGCTGCGTGCTGTCGGTGATGATCCTGCCTCCGCGTCCGTCCTCGGGATCTCCGTCCGCAGGCATCGCGCTACTGCGGCCTTGATCGCGGGCGGATTCGGTGGGCTCGCGGGTGCGGTGCTGTCACTCTCCTCGATCGGCAGTTTCGCCCCGATGATGTCCGCAGGGCGTGGCTTCATCGTGCTCGCAGTCGTCATCCTGGCGCGCCGTCATCCGATCGGGGTCGCCGCCACGGCGCTAATGATCGGCATCTTCGACAGCCTCGCCCTGCTCGCGCAAACCCGATCGCTCGGCCTGCCGGTCGAGGCCTATCAACTGCTGCCATGGATCGCCTCAATCGTTCTGCTCATCGTCGATGGACGGCGTAGAGCCCGACGCGCACACCACCTCCCACCACAGAAGGAGCCGACGTGACGCACCCGTTCGCGCCACCAGATCACGAACAGCACTGGATCGCCGCCGCCGCGGAGCTGGCACACGAATTCGCCAAGAGCGCGGCAGAGCGCGACTCGACCGGTGCGCTGCCGGTAGAGAACCTACGCGCCCTGCACGGCGCCGGCATCGACGCCGCTCTTGTTCCCACCGCATTCGGCGGGCAGGGACTCAGCTATCGCAGCTACGGAACGATCGTTCGCACCCTGAGCGCCGCGTGCCCGTCGACCGCGTGTATTTGGGTCATGCACATCGGTGCGGCGGTCGGCCTCATCGAAATGTCCACTCCGGACATGGCGACATTTTGGGCTGACGAACTCATCGGCGGCGCACGGTTCGCTAACGCGCTGTCCGAACCGAGCAGCGGGAACCTGTTCTTACAGCCCCTCCAGCACGCCGAACCCGCCGACGGCGGATACAGGCTGTCCGGCGCGAAACGCTTCTCCTCGGGCTGTGAGGTCGCCGACCACTTCCTGGTCAACGCGCTCGTCGACGACAGGCCCACTTTCTTCGGCCTAGACACCGATCCCACGATGACCTTCGTCCCGATCTGGGACACCATGGGCCTGCGCGCCAGCCGATCCCAACTCATCGAATTCGCCGGCACCCTCCTCCCCGAAGACCGGCGCTGCCCGCCGTCGACCGGGCCGCGGCCCAACCACATCGGCGCCGGTCTCCCGTTTCTGTCTCTCGGCATCGCGGACGCGGCGCTCACCACGCTCACCATCCACGCGCGAACCCGAAGGATCCCAACTACCGGTGATCCGCTGGCGGGCATGCAGTGGGTGCGTTTCGCCGTGGGAGACGTCGCCTCCCGGCTGGAAGCAGCCGCGATGTATGCCCAGCACATGACCTGGCTCGCCGACCAGAACGATCCCGGCTTCCTGCCCGCCACGATGCACGCCAAGCTGCTGGCCAACTCCATCGCCCGGGATGTCGCCGACCTGGGTGTCCGCGTCGGCGGCGGCTCCGGCTACATCCGCGGAGACACCGAGCGGGCCTTCCGCGACGCGCAAGCCGGATGGCTCATGGCCTACTCCGGCGAAATCTGCCAAGACACCATCGGCGCCAGCATCCTCTCCCCCACCCCGCAGGACGGACACCATGGATAACCGCCCGTACATGACGTTCAACGCCTTCACCATGGTCGCGCCATCCCATCATGCGCCCGGACTCGCGTTCGAGCCCGACAGTCGACAGCTGGACTATCACCTTCCTCAGCCCTGGATCGACCTTGCCATACTGCTGGAACAGGGATTCTTCGACACAGTGTTCTTCGCCGATGTTTTGGCGCCATATGAGGTTTTCCGCGGAAACCGGGACGCGACCGTCGCCGAGGGGATGCAGTTCCCCACCGGGGATCCCTCGGTCCTGATCCCGCTACTGGCCTACCACACCCAGCACCTCGGGTTCGTCTTCACGTCCAACGTCCTCCAGGCCCATCCTTATGAGTTCGCGCGACGCGTGTCCACACTGGACCACCTCACCGGCGGCCGAATCGGCTGGAATATCGTCACGTCGTTTCTCCCCGGCGCGGGGAGAAACCTCGGATTCGGAGGGTTGCCCGAGCACGCCGAGCGCTATCGTCGTGCCGAGGAATACACCGCAGCGGTGTACAAGTTGTGGGAGCACAGTTGGGAAGACGGCGCTGCTGTCCGGGACAGGGCGACTCGCACCTTCGCCGATCCAGCAAGAGTCCACGCCGTCAAACACCGCGGCGAGTTTTACGAGCTCGATGGTCCCCACCTGTGCGAACCGTCCCCGCAACGGACCCCGCTGCTATTCCAGGCCGGGATGTCGCCCACCGGAAGGGCCTTCGCGGGACGACACGCCGAGGCACTGTTCATCAGCGCTCTCGACCCCGATGCCGCCGCGCCCGTCGTGGCCGATGTACGGCAAGCAGCCATCAACGCGGGACGCGAAGCGAGCAACGTCAAGATTTTCGTTCCACAGTCCTATTTGCTCGCCAGCAGCGAACAGGAGGCCCGCCGTCGCGACACAGAACTTCTCGAACGGCAGACCATCGAGGGGAATGCCGCGAGGATGAGTGTGTTTCTCTATCACGATTGGGGATCCGAGGACCTCACCGCGAAAGTCGCGGACCTCCGGCATCGTGACGTGTCCGCTCCCGTCCGGAAGTTGCTCGATTTGTCCAGTCGCGACGACTGGACACTCGGCGAGCTCCTTCTCCGCTGGGGAAACCGACGGGTCGTCGGCACACCAGAGCAGATCGCCGACAACATCGAACGTTGGCACAACGCCGGCGTCAACGGCATCAACCTCGAATACGTCACCTCACCTGGATCTTTCGAGGAGTTCATCGAGCACGTCGTCCCGATCTTGCAGCGTCGCGGACTCATGCAACGCGAATACGCTCCCGGCACACTGCGCGACAAGTTCTTCGGCAACGGCCCGCGCCTGCCCAAAGAGCACCCAGCGCGCCGACTCGGCGCCGGACATCAGCGACCCGGCTAGCGGTTCTCGAGGCCAGCCAAGTAGTCGGCGAAGCGACCCGCCATCCCGTCGTCATGCCCTCGCAGCAACGGCAAGGCCTCACGCAAACACCGCGCCGCCGCCTGGCGATCGCCGAGCCGATCGAGTACCTCGGCATTGACACCGAGTGCGTCCGCCCGCCCCCAACGGTCCGCGGTCGCGGCATACGCTTCCTGAGCTCGTTCGCACGCATGGAGGGCCTGGCCGAACTGCCCGAACGCCAGATAAGTCCGGGCGAGCGGCAGCAGTGCGACAGCAACACCATGCTGGTCATCGACGGATGCGAACATCGCGACAGCCTTCTCGCCGTGTTCGATCGCCAAGTCGGGCGTCGCGAGGTCGCGGTACACGCTGCCGAGTGCGATGTGTCCCATGGCCTCGCCGATTCGCGTTCCGGTCGCAATGGCCACGTCGAGAGCGCGTCGCGTGAGCACGAAGGCTTCCGTCAGGTCCCCTGCAGTATGGGCTGCCTTTCCCAAACCCAGCAGGGCGAAACCGAGTGTGCGGCTCGGTCCGCGCGCGCCGGCGGTGCGTGCCGCGCGCTCATCGAATTCGCGGGCGTCGTCGAGGCGTCCGCCTCGCCGGTATCCCTCCGCCAATTTCTCTTGGGCCTCGGCAAGCCGGGAAGTGTGGCCGTCCTTTTCGGCAGCTTCGACAGCAAGTTCCATCAGCGTGATCCACAGCTCCGTCGTGCGGCTGTGGACCAGGTACTCGAACAAATCGATCACCATCCGCCACGTCTCGAAGTAGAGGCCGTGATCGATGCCGATACGTGCGATGGCCGTCAGGCTGGACAGCTCCGCCGAGCACCAAGCGAATGCGGCGGCGAAGTCATCGAAGGCCAAGGGGGTCACCTGGTGCGTGACCGGAGAGAGATGGACGTGGTGGTCACGCATCGGCGTCAATACCCAGGCTGCCGCGTTCACGGTGTGATGGAACCACGTGACCAGCCGGACGATGGCGTCTTGCCGCTCGTCTTCCGGTTGTTGGTCGACTTGTTCGGCGGCGTAGACGCGAAGAAGGTCGTGGAGATGGAAGCTGTCGACAGTGACCTGGTGCAGCAGATATGCCTGCGCCAGGTCATCGAGCAGACGAAGGCCTTTGTCGATGGTCACGCCCGCGAGCGCCGACGCCGCTTGGGCAGTGACACGAGGTCGCGGATACAGGCTGAGCAGCCGGAACATCCGTGCAGCGTCGGGCCGAAGTGTCCGGTAGGACCACTCGAACGCGGCTCGTACGCCGCCGGATTCGTCGATATCGAGCAGCTGCAGGCGCCGCTCGACGTCGGCCAGTGCAGCGACGTGCTGCCTGATACTGGTGTCAGGGTCTGCGGCGATGCGCTCCGCGGCGACCAGGATTGCCAGAGGAAGTGAGGCACACAGATCTACCAGTTGTGCCACGGCATCGGGCTCGGCCTCGACCCGTTCGTCCGCGATGATGTCAGCCGCGAGCGCACACGCTTCGTGGTCAGAAAGGGTGTCGAGCCGGACGGTGCGGGCGTTGTGGTCGATGACCAACCCGGAGAGCTCCTGTCGACTGGTGACCACGACGGTCGTGCCCGCCAGGCTGGTCAGCAGCGGCTCGACCTGCTGAGAATCGCGTGCGTTGTCCAACAGCACCAGAACCTGTTGTTTACGGCGACGGAGGTGCTCGCGAAGTAGCGTTTCTCTCTGATGCTCAGATGTTGGTACATGATCCCTCTCGACGCTGAGGCCGCGGAGCAGCTCCGCGAGGATTTCCGTGTGGGTCGCCGGGCTTCCCGATGTGTATCCGCCCAGGGCTGCGTAGAGCACGAGGTCGAAGCGGGCATACATGCCATGAGCCCATTGCAGCGCGAGGGCGCTCTTGCCGATGCCCGGCAGTCCGCCGATGACGATCACGGTCGGCGCTTCGTGGGCGGGCGGTTGGGAGGTTAATCTGGCCAGCTGCTCCAATTCTGCTTGCCTGCCGACGAAATAAGGCGGGGTGACGGGCAGGTGACCGGAGGGCTCTGCTCGTGCCGGGCCTGCGAGGATCTCCAGTGTGCCGTGCGCATTAAGGGCTTCGTCGAGAAGT
Organism: Amycolatopsis sp. lyj-108; assembly: GCF_046549005.1. Lineage (NCBI taxonomy): Bacteria > Bacillati > Actinomycetota > Actinomycetes > Pseudonocardiales > Pseudonocardiaceae > Amycolatopsis > Amycolatopsis sp. lyj-108. The sequence goes on from NZ_JAJPWQ010000017.1 coordinate 99,307, forward strand.
TTGCCCGCGTCGACACTCGGGGGTTTTCCCTTCTCGATGCGTGAAATCGCGCTCTTGCTGACCGGCTTCCCAGCGAGATCCTCTAGCTCCGGGGTTGTCAGGTTGGCGTTCTCGGGGCGCTTGCGCAGTTCGGCGATGCGGGCGTCGACGATTTCACGGGTCCGGTCTTCGAGATCCCTGACCTTGAGGCCGTGGCTGGTACGGAGCTGGAAGAGTCGCTGACCGTACTGTTGTGCAGCTGACGGGTATGACGTCGGCATGACGGGACGTGCTTCGTCCGGCTTGGTGAGCGGATCCTGGTTGCGGTCAGTCATGTGAGCCGCTAGCAGCGTCGTGCGTCTTGATTTCTCGGCGCAACTGCTCGGCCTTGACCTCGTCCAGAGGCTCCACCAGTCTCATCGCTGTTGTCAGCGCCTCGATAGCGTCAGCGCGGCGGCCGAGGTCCACGAGCACAAGGCCCTTGATCTCAAGTGCGTCGGCTTCGCCCCAAGTGTCGCCTACCGAGTGGAAGCATTCGGCGGCTTCCTCGCTACACGCCAGTGCTTCGTCGAGTTCCCCGAAGGTTCGGCATGTGCGCGCGAGCGGAGCCAGTGCAGACGCGAGCCCGTGGGAATCACCGTCGGCCCGGAACGCTGCCAGCGCCATGCGGCCTTGCTGGAGCGCCCGGTCGCGATCACCGGCGTCCCGGAGTGAGGTACCCCACTCGATACGTGCGGCAAGCTCGCCGATGCGCGAGCCCCCAGCGACGAACGCGTCCACACCGTGGCCGATCAGGTCGACCGCCGTTGCGATGTCGCCACGAACGTGCGCGCTGATACCGAGGTTCATGTAGGACCAGCCCAGGCGCGGATAGACGGGAACGCGGTCTTTGGTCAGTGCGATTGCCCGACGGCTCAGGTCGTCCGCACGGTCGTAGTCCCGCATGCGTGAGTAGGCTGCCGCGAGTTTGTCCGCGACTTCGGCTAGCCAGAGGTCGTTCTCCGCTTTCTCGGCAGCGGTCAGCGCGATCTGCATGCTGCTCGTCCAGACGTGGAACGGTCGAGCGAAGATGTGGTAGTCGATGAGCACGGTCGGTATTCGCCAGGCTTCCCACCACATCTGATGATCAAGCGCGAGCTGCGAGACCGGAGTGATGTTGGGAAGCTCCGCTGTGCACCAGGCGAACGCGGCGCTCGCGTCGTCGAACGTCGCGGGATAGATGCCGGCTGGTGGCGCATCGAGTGGTTCATGGTGATCACGGCGCGGTGTCAGGGCGAGGTCTGCGGCATGGCAGCTGTGGACATACCACCGTATCAGGCGTTCCGTCGCGTCGCGGCGTTCGTTTTCCCAGCGCGGGTCCTGAATTTCTTCAGTGGCATAGTCGCGGAGGAGATCGTGGAACCGGTAGCCGCCGCCTTGGCGTTGTTGGTGTTGCTGGATCAGGTGTGCGTCCACGAGCCGATCCAGCAGTGGGAGTGTCTCGGGTTCGGTCATCCCGGCCAGTGCGGCGGCAGCGCCAGCGGTGAACCTCGGTCCCGGGTGGATACCGAGGAGGCGGAACAAGCGAGCTTCCTCGGGCTGGGCGGACGCGACGCTCCAGCTGATCGCTGCGCGCACACCGATGCCGGCGTGGTCGCCGTCGAGCATGCGTAGCCGGCCGCGATCCGCAAGTGCCTCAGCATGTTGGGTCACACTGGTCCTGGAATCAGCGGAGATCAGGTTCCCGGCGATGGAGAGCGCCAGCGGCAGCGACGCGCACAGGTCGACGACGCGCGCGACAGCCTCGGGTTCCTGCGCGGCGCGTTCAGCCCCAATCAGCGAGCTGAGGAGGTCGACGCTGTCGGCTTCGGTCATCGGCGGTATCGGGACGTGGACCGTGCGCGCGACCTGGGCCAGTCCCCGAATTCGCCTGCGGCTGGTGATGAGCACCAGGGTTCCCGGTGTCCCGGGGAGTACCGGCTTCACTTGGGCCAGGTCGACCGCGTTGTCGAGCACGATGAGCACACGCGCGGTGCGACCGCTGAGATTGCCGCGAAGTAATTGCAGCCGTTCGGTCTCGGTGACCGGGATACGACCGGCTGAGACACTCAGGCCCTTCAGTAGCTCACCGAGGACGTCGCCAGGCTCAGCCCGTTGACTTTGGTCGCCGGTGAATCCGTAGAGATCAGCCCACAAGATCAGGTCGAACGCCGATTTCTGCGAGTTGGCCCAGTGGACCGCGAGAGAGGTCTTTCCCGCCCCCGCCGGGCCCGCGAGGACCGCCACTGCGGCAGGGGAGTCTGTCGTCATCTGGGCCACGAGGCCGTCGAGCCGTGCGCGTTGGCTCTCCCTGCCGACGAATTCCCTGCCCACGGGGAGTTGCGGATGAAGGTCGGATCGAATCCGGATGACCAGGTTCTGCAGCCTGGATTCAGTGCCGAAAGCAGTATCAAGAGCTCTGGCGACGTCGACCGTGGCAGGCACCAGACCTCGGATCAGCTTGCTGAGGAAACCGACGTCGAGGAAGGCCCGCCGGCTCAGTTCGCGCAATGTCCAGCCGCGCTCGTCGCATAGTGACACCACCTCAGCACGAAACCTCTCGGCCAGCGTCAGATATGGCCGAGCGCCGTTTGCTGGGCTCGCCACCTCTCGCATTTCGGCCATTTGATCGACCCCCTCACTCCCCGGTATTGGATCGTGCCACACGGTGACGTGTTGTCCACCGCGTTCCCGACATGGGAACTAGTCCATTCAGGTGTATCCGCACCGGTCGACCTGTCGACTGAGTGGATCTACTCACCTCGGCCCAGGTAAGGCCACCCGGCCATCCGCCATGGAGCCAGCCTGCGGAGTCCTGCTCCGCTGGCGTCCACCGATCACATTAATCGTCTTAGAAAGTTGACGCTTTAGCCGCTTTGGCCTACCTTGATCTCAGATCGTCCAGTTTTTCGCACTTCCAGCGTCCGAAGATTGAAGGCTTCAATGGACACTCCGGGAGCCACTGCCGACGGCGGATACCACGCGCGGGGACCGCCGCAGGCGTCGCGTCCTGTGCGGTGAACGCCGCACACGGCTCGCTCGCCCATCACGCCGGCCATCCGGCAAGTCACTCCGAGGGCCTCGGTAGGACTGTCGGGTTCCGAGGAATTCGTTTCGGGCACATTCGCGCCCACATCTATTCGATTTACATTCCGTGATTACGCATGAGGGGACTTCCATGCCGAAAAACGCCTGGCTAAGTGCTGCTGTCGCAGGCTTGGCCGCCGCGACGATAGCCACCGTCGCACCGGCCTCGGCCCAGCCGTTCAATGCCGACGCCCGTGCCACCGTCGCTGGGACGGTGCCGTCGTGGGCAACACCGCCATCACGCACGGGGGAAGCGAACGATCAGTCCGTCCGTCAGATCCAGGTCGCCCTTTCCCTACGCGACCCGGCCTCCGCGCACGCGCTTGCCACACGCCTGGCATCACCGAACAACCCCGAGCGAGGCAACTTCCTCACCTCGCGGCAGTTCCTCGACCGGTTCGCCCCTACCGAAGCTGCGGTGAACTCCGTGCGCGACTGGTTAACCGGGCAGGGGGTCTCGGTCGAAGAAGTCAGCAGTAACCGCTTCATGATCAAAGCCCACGCCCCGACCTCGGTCTTGGAGAAGGCGTTCGGCACACAGCTAGCCACCTACCGAGATAAGGTCGCCGGTCGGATCGCCACGCTCGTCGCCCCGGAGGCGCCAATCAGCGTGCCGACGGCACTCAGGACCTCCATCACCGCCGTCCTCGGTCTCGACGACAGCGAGAAGTCCATTAGGCCCCAGCACACCATTCCGCATGCGACCGCCCAGGCCCAGACCTGTGCACGCTGGTGGGGCGAGCAGAACAACCGCGACGTACCACAGAAGTATCCGGCCGGAGCCCAGTCGAACTTCCTGTGCGGCTACACCGGACCGTCGGTGCGCGCGATGTACGGCCTGAACCCTGGCCAGTCCGGCGCGGGAACAACGATCGGCATCGTCGGCGCCTACGACTCAACAACGCTGGGCCCCGATATCAACCGGGCAGCGGCAGACACCAAGACACCGGGGCTCGCGGCCGGCCAGTACAGCAAGGTTCTTCCCGACGGCGGTTTCACCGACGAGAAGGAATGCGATTCCGGCAGCTGGAACGTCGAGCAGACACTCGATGTGCAAGCCGCGCACACGATCGCACCGGCGGCGAAACTTCGTTACTACGCCGCGAGGTCCTGCATCGGCGGTTTGTACGAGGCATTCAACAAGGCGGTCGGGGACAACGTCGCCGACGTGATCAGCGCCTCCTGGGGCAATGCGGACGGCGAGCGGCGCATGCCGCCCGCCGCACGGGATCTCTTCAACCAGATGGCGTTGCAAGCCTCCATCCAAGGGCAGTCGATCATGGTGTCGAGCGGCGACGCCGGGAACAACAGCGGTGCCGTCGGGACACCCACTGCGAGCTTCCCCGCCACGAGCCCGTACGTCACCGCCGTCGGCGGCACCACAGTGGGGCTCGGCCAGGACAACAAGCCCAAAGTCCTCACCGGGTGGGAGAACAGCGGTAACACGCTGACCGGACAGAAGTGGGTTCCGCAGTCTGATGCGGACGGACCTTTCGCCGGTGGAGCCGGCGGTGGGCCGTCCGCCCTTTACGACGCGCCCGAGTGGCAACAGGGAATCGTTCCCGCCAGCGTCTCCAACGGGCGGCGAGCAATCCCGGACGTCGCCGCACTCGCAGATTCCTACACCGGACTGCTGATCGGCTACACCGACACCTCGGGCCGCTACGGCCTCAGCGTCTCCGGCGGCACATCGCTGGCCGCGCCGCTGATGGCAGGCCTGGCTGCGAACGCGCAGCAGGCCCGCGGCGGTACACAGCGTGGGGGTCTGCTGAATCCCGCTCTCTACGCCTTGCGCGACGCCCCCTCCGTGCTCGTCGACGTCGTGCCGCAGAAGGCAGGCGTGTGGACACCGGTGATGCACGCCCTGCCCGGCGCCAAGGTCCCCGGCGCGGCAGGCAGCTACCTGGTCGACTTCGACGCCCAGCCGCAAAACCTCGCTAGCGGCCGCGGTTGGGACCCCGTCACAGGTGTAGGTACCCCGGGCCCCGCGTTCGTTTCTTCGCTTGCCCGCTAGCTCCCTTCGCCGTGCCCGTTCGTCGGGGGCGGGCACGGCGAAGACCGCAACCCCAAACAAACCCGGAGAACTCGTCGTGACCGAAGAACCCTTTCCCGAGGACGTACACAGCAAGAAACTGTGGCGAAAGAAGCCGCGCTACGTGTCCGACGCAGTCAGCTTCACACGTTTCCTTGCCTGCACCGGCCTGGCTCTTCTGGCATGCGCCTTCTTGCCCTTGTTCGTGACCAACCTCTTCGACGAGTCGGGCACGCCACTCAATACCGGTACCGCGACGACAGCAGGACACCGGCCCGCAGCGCCGCCCGCTGTATCGGATCTGGCGAGCCTGCCCAAGGCCACGACGTTCGACGTCATCAACGAAGCTCCCCCTGATCTCCAACCCAGCCAGGCGCCCACCGGGCATGTCGTTCATCCAAACAGGACGATTCCCGTGTTTTCCGCCCCCGGCAAAGACGCCATCGCCGCATTGCCGCCCAAGCAGATCACCTCCGACACCTGGGTGCCCGTAATCGTCGAGGAACCAGGCTGGGTGCAAGTACTCCTGCCAGTTCGACCCAACGGCGCCACCGGATGGTTGTCCACTCAGGACGATTCTCTGGAACACGCGACAAGCCCTTATCTCATCACAGTCGAGCAGAGTTCCTTCCAGCTGTCCCTTCACCATGGAAGCCGCTTGATTGGACGATGGACAGTCGGAATCGGGAAACCAAACGCGGAGACCCCGGCCGGACGGACGTTCGTGCTGGCCTCCCTGATCGACCCGACACAGCAGTTCAGCCCCGTGATCCTTCCACTTGGCACGCACTCCACCAGCCTCGAAACCTTCGGCGGCGGCCCCGGCACCACCGGAATCCACGGATGGCCCACCCCAAACGTCTTCGGAAAACCGTCTAGCGACGGATGCATCCGTGTGCCCGCGGACGCCCTCCGGCTACTGAGCACCGAAGTGCCCCTCGGCACCCCTGTCCTCATCAACTGAAGTTCAGACCACAGCGATAGAAGGCGACCATCATGACCACATCCGCATTCCATAACGCCCACACACGCGTCATGCTCACCGGACTAAGCATCGGCGCTCTCCTCGCCGCCGGAGCGACGTCATGCCTCACCCCGGCGCACGCCGAAACCATCTCTGTCGCGAGCGGCATTTCCGTCAGTGGCGCCGAATCCCTCGCGCCACAACCCAGCGTGTCGAGCAGCGGCGCGATCAAAACGGGCGGCGGATCGGTCTCCACCAAGTCCGGCGCCGTCGTCGCCAGCGGAGTCAGCGTCAAGGCCGGCGCAGGGCTCGCCGAAGCGACCGTCGCCACCGTCCGCGTAGGCGGAACCACAGTCGGCCCGTTCTCTGCCACCTGCCGCAACGGCAAGACCACCGTCAGCGGTCCCGGCGGCAGCAAGGGAAATCTCACCGTTCGCCCCGGCGCGTCCGGCCAGGGCAAGGCCACCGCCGCCGTCATCACCGTCTCCGCAGCTGGTTCCGGTAGCACCACGACCGTACCCACGAGCGAACCACGCAAGAACACAGCGCTCACCATCACCGTCGCGACGGTCTCCTGCAGCACCGGCACGCCTCCTGTCACCAATCCGCCAGGCACCCCAACACCCACCAAGCCCGGAGAGCCGCCCAAGGCCTCACAGCCAAACCGTCCCGGGGACCGCGCTAACCACCACGACGCCCCCGAGGCCCGGCAGGCGCCCAAACCCCAGCCGAAACCGGGATCCCTTCCGGTCACCGGCTAACTCCAGCCACCTGGCGACGCCGTGACCCGTCCTCGCCTCCACACGAGGACGGGTCACGTGCACCGCCAGACCACCCGCCGAACACCGCACCGCGGCGAAACTCCCCGCGCCGCCCACACCCCATACCCACCGAGATTTCCTACCCACGACGGGGAGAAAGCATGTCAACGACCATCCATTCCGAGACCACCCCTCGCACCCACGCCTACTCTGACGAAATCTCCGAACGGTCGATCCATTTCGTCGGTTCACTGCCACCCGCGGTGTCCAAGACCGACCTGCAAGCCATGCAATGGTTCCTCGACCATGGAGCCGACACGAACCTCCTCACGCTCCCCAGCGACCGCGACCCGCGCTGGATCATCGACTGGCTCGACAACCTCACGAACGTCCCCGCTCTACTGCCTCGCCGAACCGGCAACTCGGCCGGGTATGACGACATGCCGACCTACCGCCTCGCACCGGGCCGGTTCCTCGCCCCCGAAGACGTCTCCCTGCGCCGCGTCCGCGACGTCACCGTCGCCATGGCCACCCGCCCACGCCTGCGCACAACCGGGGACTTACCGCCACACCAGGTATCGATCCCCAACGCCCTGGACCTCAGCTACTTCTGCTTCGGCACCCCCCGCCCCGCCCTCGCGGCACTGCCGATCTTCCGCGACGCGCTGATCGAGGACGTCCTCGAGATCCACAATCGCTGGGACGCCGAAGTCACCTTCCAGCTCGAGACGCCTGCTGTGCTCACCCTGTTCGAGCGCACGCCGCGGCCGCTGTGGAAGATGCTCGCCCTCGGGCTCGCGAAACAGGCCGCAGAACTGATCACCGCCGCACCGCCGGAGATCAATTGGATCATCCACCTCTGCTACGGCGACCTGGCCCATCGGCCGATGTTCGAACCCACGGACCTGGTCGCCGCCGTCCTCTACCTCAACGCCCTCGAACGCCGCCTGACCAAGGCCGGCTACCCCATACCGACCGCGCACATCCCACTGTGCACTGGAACCAGCGCGCCACCAACCGACCGCGCCTTCTATCGCGCGCTGGGGCACCTCCGCAGCAATATCGACATCATCGCGGGACTTGTCGACGAAAGCCACGCCGCAGCGTCCTTCGTCGCACTCCAGCTCGCGGAGGACGAATTTGACCGTCCAATCAGGACAATTGCCGCATCTTGCGGACTCGGCCGACGCCCACCCGAGGCCGCCGCCGCCAACATACGACTCGCCCGAAAGCTCGCCCGCACACCCATCCTCCACTAACCCACGCCGTCAGGAGCAGGTCATGACCAGCACAAGCAGGGCGGTTCACCGGCCACCGACCGGTGCCGACACCCACGTCCACGACGACGGCAGCGCCAACACCGCGATCATCTACGCACCAGCCGTGCACGTTCGCGCGGTCTCCGCCGGGCGCATGCACATCCCCGGCGGAAAGACCACCACGCCCCAACGTCACCGAACCACCGAGGCAATACTGACCATCATCAGCGGATACGCCGCGATCCTGTCCGGACACCACCTCGAGACAGCTCTGCCCCGCCCCGGCGACATGATCTACATCCCACCGGATATGCCCTACTGCGTAGTGAATCTGAGTCTCAACGCCTCCGTACTCATCACCTGTTTTCGTGGCGATCCGGGATTCAGCGCCGACATCGAGTACCTCCCCGATCTGAGGCCACGGGTACTCCGGCAAGTGGACAAGCTCCGCAACGACCACATGCACCGGCTCATGAGCCGCCGCACCGGTCACGTCCGCCGCATCCGCTGACCCCTCACGCCTCCACAACGTCGTCCGGAGACTCCGATGCGAGCAACCATCCTGGCCACAGCACAGGACCTGCTGACCCGCCACACCTGCGACAGTGACGAGACAGCTTTGTCCCTAGACGAAGTCGCGGCCTGTTCGGGTCTGTCCCGACATCACCTACGCGCTTACTACACCTCCCCCGAGGCCATCGTCCGCGACCTGCACCATCGCTCGACCGGAACCAGGAGTACACATGCGCTGGACTGACATCCACATCCGCGGCGTCGGAGCCGCGCTCGGCGACCTCGTGCCGGTTCGCGAACTCACCGCCGCCTCGACGCGCCGCACCGACTCCCCGACCGGACAGCGGTCCATCTCCCTCGCCCGCGGCCGGACCGGCATGGACCTCGCGGTCCAAGCAGGCCGCAACGCGCTCGCGAGTCTCGCTATGACCACCGACGGACCCCTGGCCGTGCCCGACCTTCACTTCCACGCCGCGATCTGGCGAGGATCCCGCGGACTCGACTTCTGGTCACGCGCCGCCTACGTCCGCTCCCGCCTCGGCCTCCCCGCCGGCCCCGGCATCGCCACCGAAATCAACGCCATGAGCAACTCCCTGATCGGCGGCCTGGACCTCTCCGCACGCATCCTCGCGGGCAGCAAAGACGCCGGAACCGTCATGCTCACCGGCGGCGAAACCTTTGGACCGCCTGCCTTCGACCACCTCACCGCCGACCGCGACATCGCCTACGGCGACGGCGGCTCCGCACTCATCATCGGCCGCGAGCCCGGCCTGGCCGAAATCCTCGCGACAAGTTCCTGGAACGACCCTACGCTGGAACAGCTCCACCGCGGCGCGACACGGTTCCAGCCACCCGGGACCACCGAAGTCGGGATCGAAGCCATCCGCGAACGCAAAGCCCATTACACCGACACGGTCGGCGCCGCATCCATACATCAGCGCAACACGACCGGACTGACCTACGTCGTGGACGAAGCGCTCAACCACGCCCAACTCGGCACCGCCGACCTGAGGTGGGTCCTTCTGCCGCACTACGGACATCGTCTCTTGCACCGTCAATGCCTACAACCGCTCAGGCTCCCCCGGAGCGCACCCTGATCCACGCCGGCGACCAATGGGGCCACGTCGGCCCCAACGACCAGCTCATCGGCCTCACACACCTGCTGACGCGCCACGCCGTCGAGCCATGCGACCATGTCGCGCTCATCGGCATCGGCATCGGCATGACCTGGACCGCCAGCATTCTCCGCATCACCGCAATCCCCAGCGAGATACGGAACTACCAGCTACCGACCCTGCACCCCTGGACCACCCGGACGCCAGCACACACCACGAATGACACAGTCCGGAGGCTTCACCAGTAGCGAAACCGCCGATGCACGTGATCTCCGCACTGGCTCCTGCATCCGCCAGCGTCCAGACCTCCCAACCGCACCACTGGTGATCCACATGTACAGCTTGACCGACGAACTATGCGGCCACGAAGACCTGAGCAGCACTGCCCAGGACCCGGCTCTAGCCGAACTCGACAACACGCTCTTCGGCCCTCCGTACATCTACATCGCCGCCGACAACACCGCCGTCGCCGCGGTTCACGAGCGACGCGCCCACGCCGGCGATCGGCCTGTCAACGCAGTTAGTATCGTCGGCACCCTGCACCCGGCTGCCTGCGGAATCGACATCGATCCCAGTGACACTGGTGCACCACCTGAAGCAGGACATGCCTTCGGCGACGCCCTCGTATCCTGGTGCGAACGCCTCGGCTTTCCCTGGCTGCGACGCTCCTCCGGCAGACCCGGCCACCTGCATCTCATCGCCCTCGTCCCGCCGGAGCTTCGTCAGGAACTTCGCAACCTCTGTGCTCAGCTCGCGCGACACCATGCCATCTCAGCGACTGTCCGCTCCACACTTCGCCTCACTGCCGCGCCTCACCGTCTCGGCTTCGCCAGCCCGATCATCGACGGCACGCTGGAAGCACGCGACCTACCCGCACCTACGCGAAACCGGCCCCGACTCTGCGCTCGATCTCGTCCACATCTGCTCCCTTCACGATCGCCGCATGCCAGAAGCCGCTCGGAAGGCGAATACGGTGACGCTCTCGGGCGGGCCCGCGCGCTCTGGACCACCGACCAGGCATGGCGAGCAGCAAACCGCCCCGGGAGCAAGGCAGCCGAAATCGGCAAACAAGCCTGGCAACGCTGGTTCTGGGCCCCTGCCCAAACGATCGTCGACGCCGAGCGGGGCCTCCTGGAAGATGTCGCATGGCGACACTTCACAGAAGCTTCCCCAGTACAAGCACGGTATCTCGGCAATACACGCTGGCGCACCGAACGCTGGCTACCCGCGCTCGAGGAAGCGCGTACCGACCGTCCCCGCCGCCGCCGAACTAGTCCAACTCAGCAGCAGTCACCGGCGGGGCCCAGCAGCGATCAGCGCAACAAGATCGCCCTGACACGCCGGCTCCTGCGCATAACAGCGTCCCTGCATCTGCTGCGTTCACCCGCTACGCAGGCCTCTGTAAAGCCTGCAACTCTGTACGCCGCGCTCGACGCCATCGCGACCGCCATCGTCACCCGATCCGGATCGATGTCGGTCCGATCGTGGGCCGAGAGGTCTCTCCTTGATCCCAAATCAGTTCGGCGAGCACGTGACACAGCCGAACTGTTCGGTCTCATTCATCGCACCCATAGCTACCACGGCGGCCCCAACGATTGCGACAGCTGGCAACTCACAAAGCGCCTAGCCGACCTATTATCGCGCCTCCTAACCCAATCCCCCACTATTCTGTACACCCCCCACACGCTAAGCCTTGGCTCAGCAAACTATCAACGCCTGCGACGCACTCATCTAGACGAACAAACGTTGTGGCGTTCAGCGTGGAAAGAACTCACCAAGAGGCACGTCGCTCACACCATAAACGCTTCCCCATTCGCTACGTATCCAACGTTTCACCACCAAACGCGATTCGCTTACTTTACTCCGGAGCCAGCACTCACCCGTGATCGAGAGAAAGTCGGCTTTATTCCACTTGAGCCTACTTTCGTTCATGAACGACGCTATTCACGTCAAATACGCGGCCCATAGCACAGGCCTTCAATTCATGCACACCAGCAGCCTTCCCACATCGACGCGCCAGATTAAGCCAGTGGGGCCAAAATGAGAAATCTAGATGACGAGCCCGAGACGCCACGCTTCCACAGTGTTGCCGAAGCCGCGAGAATTCTACGCATGTCACCAATGACACTATATCGTGCAATCGACTCCGGTTCATTTCCCGCCGTACGAGTTCGTGGCCGGCTGGTCGTGCCAGCACGCGCAATAGACAGCATGGAGAACGCTGCCTTATTTCGCGACGAGGCCGTCGACGCCGCCGAGTTTACTTGAGGCAATGCAAATCGAAGCTACACCACCTCCGGACCTCACCCCTACCTGACTCACGGGAGCAACCAACCGAGCCCGCCAGTTCCGGGATGCGTCACGGAACTGGCGGCAAGTACGTCATGAGCAGGCTCGCCACCGCCCGCAACAGCACCGGCGACAACCCTGCTGGGCCGGACAACATGACTTCGACGTCCCGGCAGTGCATCAGTTCGATCGCGGCTCCCCAAGGTTCGAAGGAGTGCTCCAGCACCGTCGCCGCGGTCGTGGCCGACCGGCATGTATCCCGTTGTGCTATGCGCCTTCGGGCCGGCCCAATAGGAGCCGTGGTCATCGATGTACTCGATGTGAGACTCGGCCGCGGTCATTCGGCCGAGTTCGTCGATGGCGACGTTTCAGCGGTGGGTGAACGGTGGCCGACGTACGTAACGAGCCCGTGGCGGTCTGTTTCACCCGTGTGCGCGGATCCTCTCCGGCAGGGTCGGCGCGTTGAGATCGCAGAGCTCGCACCTCGGCAACGGGGGAACTCGCAGGTCGAAGACGTTGAGGTTCCTATCGTCTTCGAGCGAGTCGAGCAGGTCCCTGTAGCAGGGTGCCGTTCAAGCGGAGCCGGAGCGCGGTCATGTCGCCATCGTCACCCAGGCATGTATGTTCGGGGGGGGGGCGGTTTGATGCGACGGGCGGCACGCCTACTCGTCAAGGGGTGGATGTTTCCGCCTGTACTTCCGCATGATCCGCTCCGCGCGCTTCGAGTCCCAGACCCTCCACTGGTAGACAGCAACGCAAATCAGAGCCAACAGGGTCAAGAAACCCAAACCCATTAGCAGCTCCCGAATTACTTGCATCGCGGCCTCCAACCTCCCACATCAAGTCGTTGCCGCCAGCCACAGCGTTACTCCCTTGAGTCGGCAGGTCGTCGGTAGGCACGAGTCTGGGCGGACCCGCCACACGCGTTTCGGGGATGGCCATCCGCACAAGCCCGCAGATACGGTTTCAGGCTATGACCGACTCGACACTCCCCACCCGCGAAGCCCTGCTCGAAGCAATCCGTCTGATCGGCCAGACACCCAGTGGTGAGCCCCGCGGCGCCGACGATCCCGGTGACCGAACCGACCTTGTTCCCCGGTGCCAGCAGGGCGACGAGTGCGAAGACCGCACCACTGCCGGCGCCGAGCGCAGCAGCCATGGACAGGAAGGTGATCGTGCCGACCGGCATCAGCGCCGGGGTGAACGCCGTGACCGCGGCCGCGGCGGCGATTAACGCGAAGACTCCGGCTAAGACCCGGACCGGACCGATCCGGTCGGACAGCCACCCGCCCGCGGGGCGCATCAGCACGGCCAGGAGCACGAAGCCGGCTATCCGGTTGGCCACGTCGGTCTGAGTGAGCCCGTAAGCGGCCTTCAAGTAAGCGGGCAGATAGACGGAAAGCGCGACGTAGCCGCCGAAGGCGTTCCTTCACCCTGACCGATGCCACCGTCCTGCTCACCTCGGCCGCCTCCTCGGTGCTCGCCGCCGGACTCGGACGCCGCAACGGGTACCACGAGGCTTACGCCCCCGCAGGTGACCAGACGGACCCGGCGACGCCATCAACGACGTAGAACCCATGCACCGCATCTCCTCTCGAGCCGCCAGGTGATCGGGGTCAGGTGCTCAGGTCCCGGCGGCCGTAGCCGACCAGGCCCGCGAGCACGAGAAGTCCCGCTGTCACGAGGAGGATGACGATGGCGCTCCAGTTCGGCGGCTCGGCCGGGACCGAGGCGAGATGGCCGAAGGGTGTCAGGTAAGTCAGCCATGACGGAGCTTCGACGCTTCGCAGGACGACGTTGAGAAGGAAGCCGCCGACGACGGGGAGCGCGCCGAGCACGGCGACCGCACGCGGCGCCCAGCCGAGGGCGAACACCGCGGCACCGAGCGAGAGCAACGCGACCGGCGCCGCGTTCCACGCGCCGGTCAGGGCGGAGACCAGGCCGAGTGGCGCGACCGCGATGGTGGCACCGGTCCAGAGCGACAGCCCTGCCGCGGCGAGAAGCGCGAGCAACGCGACCACCGACACGGTGATCTCCGTAAGGGCGAATCTGCGGCGTGGAATGGGCAGGGCGAGTAAGGGCGTCCACCTGCGGTCGGCCTCGTCTACGGCGAAAGCCGCGATCCGGGTGGCGCCGTAAAGACCGGCAGGGATGGCAAGGAGACCGAACATAGCGGCGGCGAACCCTTCGGCGGTTCCGAGGCCGGCGAACCCGGCCGCGCCCGCGAGCTCCGCGAACCGCTGGTTCTCCTGCAGGAAACGGAGAACGGAGGAGATCAAAACCCCGACAAGGAAGAAGTACGCGACGATTCCGAGGGCCCAGCCCGCCGTGGCACGCAGGGTGCGCCGCACGGCGAAGCCGGTGATGGAACCGAGCAGCCGTGTCCGCGGCCGGCGACAGCCGGACGGGTTGAGCAGGCCACGGCCGACGTCTCGGTGAACGGCGGCCACACTCGCGCCGGCGGTGAGCACGACCGGGAATGCGAAAAGTACGAGTAGCGGCGCCGCCTTGTTGCCCGCGTATGGCGACGCTTCGCCTGTCAAGCCGAACGGGGTGAGCCACGCGACCCACGAGAGCGTCTCGGCGCCGTCCGCGAGCATGCGCAGGAGCAGCCCCGCGCCGAGAACAGCGACGGCAAGGCCCGTCGCCGCCGAACGGGTAGGCAGGACCTGAGCCGCGAGCACTCCCGCCGCGGCGAACGTTAGGATCACGCCGAGCAGACCGGCGGCGTGGATGAGCGCACCGGCGGGCCTGGTTCCGGTGAGCAGCAGGGCCAGCGCCACGGCCGAGGCGATGACGACCGCCGCGGCACCCAAGGCGATCAGGCACCGGATCACCAGGTCCAGCGGCCGGAGCCGTCCGGCGAGCAGCAGGTCGGCGCGACCGGCGTCTTCGTCACCACGGGTCAGCCGGGTCGCGGTCAGAAGCGCCCACACGGCAACCAGGACCTGTACCGGCGTCCCCGTTCGCCACACGGTGAACCCACCGGGATCGTCGAGCGCGACCGGTGGCCCGAACAGGATCCGGATGGCCGGATTCTCCGCCAGCGCCCGGAGCGCCGATCCGTCGAGTGCCCCGGCGAAGGTGCTCTGGTATTGGCCTGCCACGAGAGCGGACATCCCGGCCGCGGCGAAGGCGACGATCAGGGCGCCGCGGCGCGTCCTGCGGGCGAAGTGACGAATGACGGCCAGGTTCGCGCTATCCTGCCCGGCAGGTTCTGTCGTGGGCGCAAGGATTTCCGCAGGCGCTGTGGTCATCGCGCGTTCTCCCCGTAGTAGTCGAGGAAGATCTCCTCGAGCCGCGGTTCACGCATCGATATCGTGGTGACGTCGGCCGCGGCGAGCGCCCGCAACGCCGGCCCCGGGGGTCCGGACAGGGTGAACCGGACGCGATCGCCGTCCAGTCGTTCGACCTCGATGACACCAGGTATGTCCACTAAGGACGGCTCCTGCCCACGGAAGGCCACCTCGGCGGTGGTACGGCGTAATTTGCGCAGCTCCGCGATCCCGGCGATCTCGACGAGCCGTCCGGCGCGCAGGATCCCGACCCGGTCGCAGACGGCCTCGACCTCGGCGAGCTGATGTGAGCTGAGGAAGACCGTCTGGCCACGTTCCCGGGCTTCGCCGACGCAGCGCTGGAATTCCCGCTCCATCAACGGATCCAGGCCGCTGGTCGGCTCATCGAGGACGAGCAGGTCCGCTCGGGCCGAGAACGCAGCGACCAACGCGATCTTCTGCCGATTGCCGGTCGAATAGGTCTTCGCTCGCTTGTCCAGGTCGAGCGCGAACCGGCTCACAAGTTCCGCGCGATAGCGGGTATCGACGTCCGGACCGACCCGGCCCAGCAGCTCGAGGATTTCGGCGCCGGTGAGCTCCGGCCACAGCGCGACGTCGCCAGGAACATAACCCAGCAGCCGGTGTGCCCGGCGAACATCCGACGCCGGAACACCGAACACGGTGGCCGTCCCGGCCGACGGCCGGATCAGGCCGAGCAGCAGCCGGATCGTCGTGGACTTGCCCGCACCGTTCGGACCGAGGAAGCCGAACACCTCGCCGGCGGGAACGGACAAAGTGAGGTCGTCGACCGCGACGGTGCGACCGAACCGCTTGGTCAATCCATCGACGTGGACGGCAGGAGGGCGGGTCGCGGCTACGGATGACATGGGAGCCCTTTCGCGGTCGGCGAATTCTGTTGCCGACCAGACTTCCCGGCTCTCCTGCGGGCAATGTACTCCCCCTGCGACGCGAGGCACCAGATGAATCGTCAGGCAGTCGTCAGGTTCACCCCAGCGCGGAACCGGAAGAATGGGCCGGAGGTCAAGTGCACGCGAGGAGAGTGATGAGCGTAGAGACCCCGAGCGCGAAGGACGTCGTCGAAGACGTTTCCGTCTGGCTGGCCAGCGAGTTCTCGACGAAATTGTCCCCGGTCGCGGTCGGCGCCATCGTCCGCGCCACCCACCGCGACCTCCAGGAACAGATCGTCCCCGAAGCACTCGGGGAGATGCTTCACCGGATGGCGCGGCACCGGATCGCCCGTCTCGTCCAGGTGCTTTGATGCGCTACGAACAGCACTGCCCGATCGCGCTGGCGACCGAGGTGGTCGGCGAACCGTGGACGCTGCTGATCGTCCGGGAACTGCTGCGCGGCAGCACCACGTTTCCGGACGTCGCCGCCGGTGTTCCGGGAATGTCCACCGGGTTGCTGATCAAACGGCTCCGGACTCTGGGAACCGCGGGAGTGGTCGTCCTTCACCCGCCGAACCGGCCTCAGCGGGTCGAGCTGACCGAAGCCGGCCGCGAACTGGCGGCGGTCGTCGAACAGCTCGGCAGCTGGGGTGCGCGCTGGTTGCCGCCGCCACGGCACAACGACCTCGATCCTGCCCTGCTGTTACGCGATATGTCCCGGGAGATCGACCGATCGGTCCTTCCGGACAAAGCAGTGTCGGTTCATTTCCGGTTTACGGAGTCGCCCGGGCCGCGTTGGTGGTGGCTCGTACTCTCGCGGGACCTCGCGGCACCGACCATCCACGATCCACGGCTGCCACAGGCGATGCGGATCGACTGCACGCTCGGCGCGCTGGCTCAGGTCTGGCTCGGCCACACGGACTGGCTGGAAGCCCTGCGGGACAAGGCGATCGTGATCTCCGGACCCCGGAGTGCCGTCCGCGAGGCGATCACCTGGCTCGGTACGAACCGCTTCTCCGGCAGCAGAAACGCTACCGATGCGGGCGCGCCCACACTGTCCTCATAGGAGGGTTCCCTCCTGGATGTCCCGCGTGGGTCGGAGGTACCCGTGAGACTTGCCGGTTGAGGGGTCGCGGCTGAGGCGCTGTGCGTCGCGGCGGCGGGGGCGGGTCCGGCCGATTCACCCAGGAATCGAACAGCAGGACGAACGCGGCGAAACCCACCGCGGCGAGTCCGAGTAGCCATAGCCCCTGAGTGACCAAGAGCGCTGCCACCAGCACGGCGGGAACGACGGCAAGCAGGCAGAAGGGATCCAGTCGGCCGAATAGGGGCCGTCCGCGTTTCTGGGGATTCATGGCACTCCTTGGTTCGCTCCGGCTTGTGCCTCCAGAAGTTCCGCCGCGCGAAGCTCGGCGATTCTCGCCTTCTCCTCTGCCTCCTCCGCGAAGTGGCGATGACGTGCCGAGACCGAGTTGTCGCCACGGTGCAGGATGACTTCGCCGCGCTCACGATGGCCCTCCGCACGTCTGATGGCCGCGAACGCGAGGCAAACTTCGATCTCCTGCGCCGTCGACCCGCGTGCGAGCCGCCGGGCCCTGCTCCGACGTTCCGCCGCCATGGCGAGTTCGTCATAGGCCATGTAGTGGCAGGAGGCCCGTTCGGCGAGGTCCCGTTGGCGCTGCGCCAGGAGCGGCTTGCCCGCGACGACCGATTCGGCCGCCAGTTCGAGGTGCTCGCCCGCGATTTCGCGGAGACGCGCCGCGTGACCACGCAGCCGACTCGCACGCGACAGCCCGCTATCGCTCTCCGCAGTCGGTGTTCCAGATGGCTTCGCAGCGTCCAGATACAGCAGCTCCGTGAGCGCCCTGCTACGCAACCTGACCGTCGGCGCCATCACTTCTCCTCGTCCACGACCAGATGCCCGCCACACGCCGAGCCTGTCACGGAAGGCAGAGGGCCGACCTGACGAAAACCTTACGATCGATCACGGAAGCACACGGTGCACACAACGGTTGCGCCGGCCGTAGCCGCAGTAAGGATGAAGCCATGGACGTCAACGAGGTTCTCCTGCCCGGTGTCGGGCTTCGCTACGAGTTCGTCAACGCCGACGGCGACCGGATCGGCATCGTCGCTCGTAGATCAGGCACCTTCGAAGTGATCGGATACTCGATGACCGACCCGGACGAAGGTGAGCTCCTGTTCAGGCTCACCGCTGCCGAAGCGGACACGGTCGCGGAGATCCTCGGGGCGCCGAGGATCGCGGAGCGCTTCGCCGACCTGACCAAGGAGGTACCCGGCCTCAGCGCGGGCCAGATCGTGGTCCCGCCGGCCTCCGACCACGTGGGACAGCCGCTCGGCCACACCAGGGCCCGGACCCGCACAGGAGCGTCCGTCGTCGCCATCGTCCGCGGTGGCGAGGTCATCGCGTCACCGCCGCCGGACGAAGTCCTTCGCGACGGGGACGTTCTGGTGGTGATCGGAACGCACGAGGGGATCACCGGCGTGCGCGCGATCATCGAGAGCTGACCATGCACACCTCGCTCGCGCTCCTGCTCGAGCTCGGCATCATCCTCCTGGTGCTCAGCGTGCTGGGCGCGTTCGCACGCCGCCTGTCGCTCTCACCGACCCCCCTTTACCTCCTTACCGGCCTGGCCCTCGGCGAAGGCGGAATCGCGCCTATCCCGGCAGCCGGAGACTTCGTCCAGACTGGCGCTTCGATCGGCGTCGTCCTCCTCCTGCTCACCCTTGGCCTGGAATTCGACGCCTCCGAGCTCCGGGACAGCCTCCGCCGTCATCTTCCCTCCGCCGTCGTCGACCTCGTACTGAACGCGGCGCCGGGAGCGATCGCGGGATGGCTGCTCGGCCTGGACTGGGTGGGGGTCTTCGCCCTCGCCGGGGCGACCTGGATCTCGTCCTCGGGCATCATCGCCCGGCTACTCGCCGATCTGCGACGGCTCGGTAACCGGGAAACCTCCGCGGTGCTGTCGATCCTCGTCATCGAGGACTTCGCCATGGCGTTGTACCTCCCTGTGCTGGCGGTCATCGCGTCAGGAGGTACCTGGGTCGAAGCGATCACCGGTGTCCTGATCGCGATCGTCTGCGTCGCCGCGGCGTTCCTCGCGTCCCATCGGTGGGGACATCACGTCAACCGGTGGCTCGCGCATCCCGACTCGGAACAGCTGATGCTGCGAGTCCTCGGCTCGACCCTCGTCGTGGCCGCACTGGCAGAGTTCGTGGACGTGTCCGCGGCCGTCGGCGCCTTCCTCGTCGGTTTGACCCTCACCGGCGACGCGGCCGAACGCACGAGGACAGTGCTCGCACCGCTGCGCGACCTGTTCGCCGCCGCGTTCTTCCTCTCGATCGGGTTCGCGGTCAGCCCGGCGGGCTTGTTGCCCGTCCTGCCCGCCGCGCTGGCTCTCGCAGTGGCGGGGATAGCGACCAAATTCGCGACCGGCTGGCTGGCCGCACGCCGGGACGGCGCCGCACGCCGAGGACGAATCAGAGCCGGGACGGTCCTGATCGCGCGCGGGGAGTTCTCGGTGGTGATCGTCAGCCTCGCGGGCACGGCGAGCGCCGCGCTCGGTCCGCTCGTCACCGCCTATGTCCCCATCCTCGCCACAGCTGGGCCAGTGCTCACCCGCTGGCCACGACGGAAACCGAGAACGCCCGAAGTCGGGGGCAAGGAGCCACCGGTGTCCCCGACTTCGGCGTGACGGGGACGGCGGTTTGCGTCCGCCGCGCCTATACGGCATCTTTACGCGCGGAGCGCCGGGAAGTCTGGTCGGCATAACCCACCCGACAGGGGTGGGTCATTCGACGTGGACGGGGTTTTGATGGCGCTCGCTTTGGCGTTCGGTCTGGTGCTGTTGATCAGCGTGTCGCTGTCGGGACTCGCGGCACGCACCGTGCTGTCGACCGCGCTGCTGTTCCTGGTGGCGGGAGCACTGATCGGGCAGGGCGGATTCGGCCTCGTCGACATCCCCTCCAACGGCGCCTTCGTGACCGGCCTGGCCGATTTGGCGTTGTTCACCGTCCTGTTCACCGACGGCCAGCGCGCCAGCCTGCCCTCCCTGAAGGAAGGCTGGAGACTCTCCGGCCGCGCGCTGGGTTTGGCGATGCCCTTGACCATGGTGGGCATCGCGGTGCCGACGCACTTCCTCACCGGTCTGGACTGGACGACGTCGTTCCTGATCGGCGCGATCCTGTCGCCGACCGACCCGGTGTTCGCTTCCGCCATCGTCGGCCGCACGGACGTGCCACTGCGGCTGCGCAGGCTGCTCAACGTCGAATCAGGGCTGAACGACGGCCTCGCGCTCCCCTTCGTGCTGATCTTCCTCGCGACCGCCGCGAACCGGGACACCGACTTCGGCGGCATCGCCATCGAACTCGTCGCCGGCCTCGCGCTCGGCGTCGCCATCCCCGCGGCCATCGCGCTCGCCTGGCGATTGAAAGTCCTCACCGCCGAACCACGACTACAGGCATTGGGCCCGTTGGCGGTAGCGGTGATCCTGTACGCGACCTGCCACCTCACCCACGCCAACCCTTACCTCGCCGCGTTCGCGGCCGGCGCGACACTGGCCACAATGGACCGGGTGTCGGCTGAGCACTTCGAGCATTTCGGCGACCTGCTGTCCGAAACGACGAAATTCGCCGCTCTCCTGGTATTCGGCGCGCTCATCACACCGGAACGGCTGTCACACCTCAGCATCGGCGACTGGGCGGTCGCGGTGATCGCGATCGTGCTGGTGCGGCCCGCCGCGATGATGCTCTCCCTGATCCGCACGCCTTTGCCTGCCAGGGAACGGTCGGTCGCGGCCTGGTTCGGGCCCAAGGGCTTCGCATCCGTCGTCTACGGACTTCTTGCGCTACAAGCGGGAATCCCGGCGGGAGAGCATGTCTTCGACCTTGTCGCGATCACCATCGCGCTGTCGATCGTGCTGCACTCCTCCACTGACGTGCCCGTCGCCAAGGCACTGCGCATCGAACCGCCGGACAACCTGCCCACCGGACAACCGGAAAAGCTTCCGCAGAAGGAGAGTTCCTGATGGGAGGCATCACACCCGCCCTGGTGTTCGCGTTACTGTTCATGGTCCTGCTCAGCGTCATCCCCAGGCGCTACTGGTATCTGCAGCTGTCCGCGGTGCTCGGCTGGGTCCTGGTCTGGATCGACAGCGCGTTCACCGGTCACTGGACCGATTCGCTGGGCTTGGCGATCACCGTCTTCAGCCTGCTCTGGCTGGCCTTGATCTGGAAGCGTGCCCGTTCCGGCACCGACCCGGACAGGTGACGGGTTCGTCAGAGTTTTTCGGCGTGAACGGTACGTTCCAGGTCCGAGACCGGTGTGGACCGTCCCGACGGGCGGACATATCGGGCTGTGAGTTCATCGGAGCCCACTTGCTCGAGTTCACGCCAGCCGTACTCGGCGAGAAACCGGTCGACGTCGTCCGGATTCAGCCCGAACCGCCAGATCCGGTCCTTCTCGACGAACTGCCGGTGCAGGGCATCGGCGCCGTACATCGCGGTTCCGTCGAGGAAGTCCCTGCGCACGTAGGTGAACAGCAGCCGACTTCCGGAACCGGCCTTGGCCAGGACATCGAGCGTATTGCGGACACCGGCCTCGGTCAGATACTGGGTCACGCCTTCCCAGACGAACACCGTGACACCGTCCGGCCGATATCCGTGTCCACTGAGGACGGTCTCCAGGTCATCGTTCTCGAAGTCGATCGGGACCAGCGTCACCGCGTCCGGCACCCGGATCCGTTTGCGCTTGTCCTCGATGTTGCCCGGGAGATCCACTTCGAACACCCGGACCCCCGCGGGCACGGCCAGGCGATAGGCACGCGTATCGAGACCGGCGCCCAGCACGACCACGGCATCGACTTCTTCGCGCACGTCCTCGGCGAACATCTCGTCCAGATAGCGCTTGCGGCAGGCGATGCCGCCCCAGATCCCGGGCGCCTTCTTCTCGGACGCCGCGACCAGCAGATCCCGGATCACCCGCCATTTGGCCAACCCGGCCAGAAATCTCACGGCGGCGGGGAGAACCTGGATCGCCATCTCGTCCTGCACCAGGCGCCGCCGCGCGGGATGGTGCTGTTCCACGGCCGCGATCACCATGGGCCCCACGGCGGTCCCGGCCACTGTGCCCGTCATCGTCACTCCCCCATTTCCCGGTCAGGTCAGATCCGCTACTCGTTCGACCTCGGCTGTCCGTCCGGCCACGATCAGCACGTCGCCCCGGTTCACCACGGTGTCCGCGGTGGCGTAGGTGAAGCCCTCACCCGGTCGTTTGACCCCGACCACGGTGACGCCGTACTTCGACCGCAGCCGGCTGTCACCCAGCTGACGCCCGACCGCCTCTTCCGGCGCGCGGGTCTTGACCATCGCGTAATCGTCCTCGAACTCGATGAAGTCCAGCATCCGACCGGTCACCAGATGAGCGACCCGTTCGCCCATCTCGTGCTCGGGCAGCACGACATGGTGCGCGCCGATCCGTTCGAGAATGCGGCCGTGCTGACGGCTGATCGCCTTGGCCCAGATGTTCGGGATGTCGAAGTCGACCAGCAGCGCGGTGGTGAGGATGCTGGCTTCCAGATCGGTGCCGATACCGACGACGGCACGGAAAAACTGGTGCACACCGAGCTGACGCATCACGTCCGGATCGGTGGTGTCGGCGACGACCGCGTGCGTGAGGTCGTCGGCGTGCCGCTGGACGATCTTCGGGTCCGAATCGATCCCGAGCACCTCCGACCCGCGCGCGACGAGTTCCGACGCGAGCGAGCTGCCGAACCGGCCGAGACCGATCACGACGACACGGGAAACCTGCTTATCCGACAATGGGTCGCTCCTCGGGATATTCGTAGCGCCGCGCGCGTTCACGCAGTGCCAGTGCTGACGCCAGCGTGATCGGGCCGAGTCTGCCGAGGAACATCAGCACCATCAGCACGATCTGGCCGGTGACGGGAAGCTGCGCGGTGATACCGGTCGACAGGCCGACCGTGCCGAACGCGGACGTCACCTCGAAGAGAATGTCGTCCAAGGCGAACGAGGTGACCGACAACAGCACCAGAGTGCCCGCCACGACGGCACCCACACCGAGCAGAGCGATGGTCAAGGCCTGGCGCTGTACCTGGTCGGCGAGCCTGCGGCCCATGACATGCACGGTCGGTTCGCCGCGGATCTCCGCGTAGATCACGTATCCGAGCAACGCGAACGTGGTGACCTTGATGCCTCCGGCCGTGCCCGCGCTGCCGCCTCCGATGAACATGAGGATGTCGTTGACGAACAACGTCGACGGCTGGAGCTGGCCGACATCGAGGCTGTTGAACCCGGCGGTGCGCGGCATGACACCGTGGAAGAAGCCGACCAGCAGCTTGTGGTGAAAGTCGAGCTTGCCGAGAGTGTTGCCCCACTCGAACAACAGCGCCGCCACGGTCCCGATCAGCAACAGTCCGAAGTAGACAGGCACGGTGATCTTCGTGTGCAGTGACCAGCGCCGCCGGTGACGTCGCCGGAGCACCTCGAACAGCACCGGAAAGCCGAGCCCGCCGGCGATCACCGCGAGCATGATCGGCACACAGATCCAGGGGTCGGTCGCGAATCCGATCAGGCTGTCGGTGTACAGGGCGAAACCCGCGTTGTTGAACGCCGACACCGCGTGGAAGATCCCCAGATATATCGCGCGCCCGAGCGGTTCGCCGTAGCCGGTGGCGAACCGAATGGTCAGCGCGGTGGCGATGACCACCTCGATACCAAGGCTGACGAGGATCACACCACGGATGACCGTGCGGACGTCACCGAGCCCGAGCGTTTTCGTCTCGGCCTGGGCGGTGAGCTGCATCCGCAGCCCGATCCGCCTCGACACCAGCAGCGTCAGCAGCGAAGCCAGCGTCATGATCCCGAGCCCGCCGACCTGGATGAGGCCCAGCACGACGAGCTCGCCGAACGTCGACCAGTAGGTCGGGGTGTCCACCACGACAAGTCCGGTCACGCAGATCGCCGACACCGCGGTGAACAACGCGCTCACCACACTGGCGGACTCACCGGACTCGGTCGCGACCGGCAGGGTGAGCAGCAGCGTGCCGGCCAGGGTCGCCACCCCGAAGCCGAACACGACCACGCGAGCCGGGTATCGCCAGCTCGGCATCAGCCGCCGCCACCACGGCGAAGCACCGAGGAACGAGTTCACCACGGCCCACCACGAAGCTCGATCGGTTCCAGGATATTCACGAAGCCGCCATCGCAGCAGTGAGCTGGCCAGGCGTGATCGGCCGGTGCCCGACGTAGTAGAGCACGGTCCCGACGGGGAGAGCCGTCTTCCACAGCGGACTGATCAGCAGCTGGTCGGCGGTCCGGACCGCGAGCACGGTCGCACTGTGTCTCCATCCGAACGCTGCCTGGCAATCACCGAAGGTCGAGGGCTCGGTCAGCCGTAGCGTGTAGGTATTGCCACCGCCGTGGGTCATCAGCTCGGCGTAGACCTCGGTGATCCCGGGTGCCTGGATCTCCTCGGTCACCATATGCGGGCTGTGCCATTGGACGCACCGGATTCCGGCGTTCACATAACGGAAATGCGCCTCCTTGCCGAGATCGCGAAGGGCGACCACGATATGCGCGCCCGCCGCGACATGATCGACGGTGACCGCGACGGCCAAGGCCTCGTTGTCGTCCCGCGCGTCGATCAGCACGCTGTTCGCCCGGTGCACACAGGCGCGCCGCAGGACGTCGTCCTCGGCGAGATCACCACGGACGAAGCCGATACCGCGGTCCGCCATCGGGTGCGTGCCGACCTCGTCCCACGCGGCGAGCACGATCGGACGGTCCCCACCCGCGACCAGTTCGTCGACGATGCGCTGGGGTCCTCCCTGGCGAGTACCCCAGCACGACGACGTGGTCTTCGATGTCCAGCGTGACCGCCCCCTGCATCCGGCGCCCTTTCGTCTTCTCGATGATCTCCGCCAGCTGAGCGAACACGGTCGTCAGTGTGACGATCCCGCCCACGATGACATACACACCGATCACGTGCCCCCACGACGACTCCGGATAGAAGTCGCCGTATCCCACCGTCGCGGCGGTGACGACGAACCACCACCAGTAGTTCTCCGGTTCCGTGATCGGGTTGCCCGATGGCTCGGCAAGCAGCATCAGCGGCCAGCTCGTCGCGAAGACGAACACGATCACGACCAGCGGCGGCAACCCGGTCCGCAAGCGTACGAACTTCCGCAGAAGCCGCATGAGAATGATCGGCACACAACTCTCCCACCGGCACGAACCCGCCCCTGACGTGGGCCACCGTAGCTCTTATCCGGACGAGCCGGACATAACAACACGAAACCGATCACCTCGCAGCCACCCGCAGAATCCGTCGGCACCGGCAAGTCTTCCCGAGCAATTTTTGCGATATTTTGACGACCACCGCGCGCTCGACCTGGGGCTATCAAAACCGCGTCAGGAACAGTTGGCGCATGCGGACAATTCAGGCGTGTCTCACTAGGGTCCTCGCGGAGGTCCTGAATGCACGGTCAGACACTGGTGGTCGGGTTCGGTGTCACCGGCTCCAGCGCCGCCCGCCATTGCTCGCCTGTGGCGCTGATGCCGCTGACCTCGTCGTGCTCGATGCCGACGCGGACGCGGTCCGGTCGGCCACCGAACTGGGCGCCCGCGCGTTGCGCGGCGACGGGACCGATCGCTTCGCGCTCGCGCGGGCGACCTCCGCGGAGGTCGATCGGATCGTCATCGCCTTGGTGCCGGATCAAACCGCGGTGATGTCGACGATGCTGGCACGCGAGCTGTGCCCGTCCGCGATGATCGTGACCGCTGTGCGAGAAGACGCTCACGTGCCCACGGCCCGCCGCGTCGGCGCCGACCACGCGGTGGTCACCGCCGAGGCCGCCGGCGGCGCCTTGGCCGGAGCCTTGCTCGAGCGCCGCCGTCCGTCGCGCACACCGTGGGCGATCGCTCAACGACCGGCCCTGGCATCCGACGTGGGACGAGAACTGCGGAACAGCGACCCGATCGCGGTCGGCCTGATCCGCGACGGCCGACGTCATTGGGGCGCACACGCAGCCGGACTACGTGTCGCGCCCGGGGATCAGATCGTGCTCCTCCGGACACACACCCTCACAGAAAGCTAGGCCGCGCCGTCCATGCCCAAAATCGCCGCCATCACCAAGCGCCTCCTCGTCGGCAGGCCATTCCGTAGCGATCGCCTCTCCCACACGCTGCTGCCCAAGCGGATCGCGTTGCCGGTGTTCGCCTCCGACCCGATGTCGAGCGTGGCTTACGCGCCCGAAGAGATCCTGCTGGTGCTCTCGGTCGCGGGGGCGTCGGCGTTCGTGTTCAGCCCCTGGATCGCTCTTCTGGTCGCCGTAGTGATGATCTCGGTCGTCGCCTCCTACCGGCAGAACGTGCGCGTCTACACCTCCGGCGGCGGCGACTACGAAGTCGCCACGGTCAACCACGGCCCCCGATCGGGTCTCGTGGTCGGCAGCGCCCTGCTCGTGGACTACGTGCTGACCGTGGCGGTGTCGATCGCCTCCGCCGCGGCCAACATCGGCTCGGCCGTGCCCTTCGTCGGGGAACACAAGGTCGAGTTCGCCATCGGCGCGATCCTGGTCCTGACGGCCATGAACCTGCGCGGTGTCCGGGAATCGGGCACCGCGTTCGCCATCCCCACCTACGCCTTCGTGTTCGGCGTCCTCGCCATGATCGTCTGGGCGCTGGTGCGGGTTTTCCTGGTGGGCGACGAGATCCGGGCGGAGAGCGCGGACTTCACGCTGGTCGAAGAAGGCGGGCATCTCGCCGGTCTCGGCTTCGCGTTCCTGATCCTGCGCGCGTTCTCCTCCGGGAGCGCGGCCTTGACCGGGGTCGAAGCGATCAGCAACGGCGTCCCCGCCTTCCGCAAACCCAAGGGCCGCAACGCCGCGACCACACTGCTGATGATGGGCGTGCTCGCGATCACGATGTTCCTCGGCCTGATCATGCTCGCCCGGCTCACCGGCGCCCAGGTCGCCGAAGACCCCGCACACCAGCTGATCGGCGCCCCGGAGGGTTACGAGCAGAAGACCCTGATCGCCCAGCTCGGCAACGCGGTGTTCGCCGGATTCCCGCCGGCGAGCTGGTACGTCATCTTCTTCACCGGCCTGATCCTGGTGCTGGCGGCCAACACCGCCTTCAACGGTTTCCCGGTGCTCGGCTCAATCCTCGCACAGGACCGCTACCTTCCCCGCCAGCTCTACACCCGCGGCGACCGGCTGGTGTTCTCCAACGGCATCGTCTTCCTCGCCGCGGCCGCCATCCTGCTCGTCATCGCCTTCGACGCCGAGGTCACCCGGCTCATCCAGCTCTACATCGTCGGCGTGTTCATGTCGTTCGTGATCAGCCAGAGCGGCATGATCCGGCACTGGAACCGGCTGCTGCGCACCGAAACCGACCCGGCCACCCGCCGCCGGATGCGCCGCTCCCAGGCGATCAACGCCTTCGGCTTCGCCATGACCGCGCTCGTTCTGGTGGTCATCCTCGTCACCAAGTTCACCCAGGGCGCGTGGATCTCACTGGCCGCCATGGCCGCCATCTACCTGCTGATGACCGCGATCCGCCGCCACTACCAGCGCGTCGGCGACGAACTCCACGACAGCGACGAGGACGAGCCGATCGTCCTGCCCTCACGCAACCACGCGATCGTCCTAGTCTCGAAACTGCACCGGCCCACCAGGCGCGCTCTGGCCTACGCCAAAGCAGTACGGCCCGACGTACTCGAGGCGATCACCGTCAACGTCGACAACCAGGAAACCCGGGAACTCCTCGACCGATGGGCCAAGCAGCCCTTCTCCATTCCGCTCAAGGTCATCGAATCTCCGTACCGGGAAATCACCAAACCGATCCTCGACTACGTCAAACGCATACGCACCAACAATCCCCGTG
Source organism: Amycolatopsis sp. lyj-108 (assembly GCF_046549005.1). NCBI lineage: Bacteria > Bacillati > Actinomycetota > Actinomycetes > Pseudonocardiales > Pseudonocardiaceae > Amycolatopsis > Amycolatopsis sp. lyj-108. The sequence goes on from NZ_JAJPWQ010000017.1 coordinate 127,429, forward strand.
ACGTGGTCACCGTGTTCATCCCCGAATACGTCGTCGGGCACTGGTGGGAAAACCTGCTGCACAACCAGAGCGCACTACGTCTCAAAGGACGCCTCCTGTTCCAACCCGGCGTCATGGTCACCAGCGTGCCCTGGCAACTCCACTCCTCCACCAAGGTCCGGCACCGGTCCGAACTCGCCCCCGGCTCGATCCGCCGCGGCCTGAACACCAAGGACGACAGCAGCAGCCGCGAAAATCGCAAGCTGTAGGGACGAGCACGATCCTCGAGCCGTTTGTGAGGAAGCCCTTAGGTCATCCCGAACTGTCGAGCGCAGGCGTGCGGGGCTATGGCCTGGCCCCGCACGCGTTCTACTTGCCGCAGAACACCACCTTGAGGAGCTTCTTCAGCTCGGCCGGAAACACCTTCGCCTGGTCGATCGCGGCGTCGCCCATAGTGATCGAGGCGGTCATGGTCTTGCTGCCGTCGGGCGTGCTGTACATGAGCGCCCCGTAGCCGTTGTTGCTGCCGTTGTGGTTAAGGACGGTGACGGCGCAGCCCAGCCCCGCGTCCTGCACGTACTGCCCAAGGCCATAACGGCCGTAGAGACCCTCGCTGTCGGGACGCGTCTTACGCATCTCGACCACCAACGGGGCAGGGAGGAGCTTTCCGCCTTGCAGCGCGGAGAAGAACCTGTGGAGATCCTGCGTGGTCGAGATCATGTCGCCCGCGCTGGAGATCCACGACGGGTTCTGGCGGGTGACGTCGATCGTCTTCCACTGCTTGGCCTTGTCTTCGTAGCGGTAGTAGGCGTGGGCGTGCGGACTGGGCATCCCGGGCCAGGCGCCCGGCGACAAGGTTCCCCGCAGCTTGAGCGGTCGCAGGATCCGCCGCTCCAGCTCGTCGGCGAAGGGATGACCCGTGACCTTTTCGACCAGCAGCCTGGCCAGCACATAGTTGGTGTTGGAGTAGCTCCAGCTCGTCCCCGGCGTGAAGTGCGGCGGCTTGGACAACGCGAACCGGACCAGCTCCTCCGGCTGGCAGGTGTGAAAGCGCTTCTCGACCCATTCCTCGCCCTGCCAAGGAATTCCCGGCACGTAGACGCCGTCGTAGATACCCCCGCTCACGAAGTCGAACAGCCCGGTGGTGTGCTGCAACAACCTCCGCACCGTGATCTCCGGATCCAGGGCGAACTTGGGCAGGTACTCGGCCGCCGGGCTGTCCAGCCCGATATGGCCCGCGGCCACCAGTTGCAGCACCAGGGTCGCGGTGAAGGACTTCGTGGTACTGCCGATTCGGAAGTGGCCGTCAGTGGGCGGTTTAGCGGCCTGGCCCAGCTTGCGCGCCCCGGCACTGCCGGACCACTCACCCCGCTCGTCGTGTACGCGCATCTGCATCCCGGCGTAACCGGCATCGACGAACTCTTGGATGGCCTCCCGCAGCTCCGGACGACCCTGGCCAGCGGCGGCCGTCACCCCGGTCGCGGCGGCTCCGGTCAGCAACGTGACCGCCAGTGCCGTGACCCCGATTCGCCGTACGGCCCGAGACCTCCGGACCTCGTTGTGCGTGATTCCCCTGGTCATTCCTTGAACTCCCCGGTCGAGGCCGCCAAGCATGGCCTTCTCATGAAACGTAATTCGCAGCTCCGAGCCGCGATGACCGAACTGATCACGAAGTGTCCAGCTGGCTGACGCGGGTCTCCGGCCCGTCGTGAGAGCGCAGCCAGGGGCAGGCGTCACTGCATGACTTCCCTTTCGCGCGCCAGCCGGACGTGGGCCACGACGGCGATCCCGGGGCCGGTGTCCGTGCCGCCGCGATGGTGACAGATGCCCTTTTTGGTGAGTTCCCGGAAGGAGATGGGATTACCAGCGCGCTGGCGTTGAGTTCGATCCCGCCGATGCTGCTCACCGTCTGGTGCCGGACCTGGATCGACTGGTGGCCGTCGTGCACATCGCGGCCGTCGTCGCATGACTGTTCCTCGCCCTCCGCTTCCCCCGGTCGAGCCGCGCAACTGGGGTCCGGGCAGGGGATCTACGGTGAACACGTCCGGATACACGACAAAATCACTGGTCCCACCAGACCACCGCGCGGTGCTGCGTATCCTCGTCGCACTCGGTCTCGCGGGTTTCGCACTCATCATCTGGGGACTGCTCGCGCCCGTCTTCTGGCCGACACTCTTCGGCACGACCGCGGTCGTCGTGGCCCACCCGTGGCGTACCGACCGGTTCGGCTGACTCTGGGAACGAGCCGAGCAACAGCCGGGAGCCCGAGGCAGCCGAGTCGCCGTGTGCGGTAAGGACGGTTAGACCCGTCCTTACCGCCTTCACTTACTTCCCCGCCGTGCCGGGTTGGCCGCTGATGGACTCTTGATAGATATCGGCGTAGGTGGGCGAGTCCTTAATCAGATCGTCACAGAAGGCGGCGACGTCGTCGCCGATGAGTTCCAGTACTCCCTTGCCGGACGCGGCACCCTCCTCGAAGAAGTCCATGATCCCGGAGAGCAGGGGCCCGTCGGCCAGGTCGACCGGTCCCACCTTGAAAAGGTACTTCTGCATCTCCTGGTAGACGATCCGATAGTCCGGCGGGAGCGCCTTGACCCGTGCCACGTGCGCGCGCCACTGCTTCTTGCCCTCGATGATGTCCTGGATGCCCATGTCAGCCTCCCAGCTGCTTCAGTTTCCTGGCGACGTTCCTGCTCGCGCCAGCGGTCGCGATAGCCACGGCCACGTTCTCCCCCGGCCAGCGCCGCGCAGAAGCCCTCGATGTCATCGCCCAGCACGTCGTGCACACTTTGCCCATCCGCGGCCGTTTCCTCGACAGCTCAGGCCCGCCGGTTGACTTGACCAGCCGACGGGGCCGGAATTCTTCTTCCTCAGTGAGGGCATCGGCCGCGCAGCCGTGATCAGCCGACGTGGATTCCCGGCCGTTGGGCCGGGCCACGCTCCCTGGTGCGGATGATTTCGCGGACCACCAGGGCGGTGTCGCCGCGACTGAGGATCATTTACCGGAATAAGTGCCCGAACGGGTTGCCCCCGCTCCGAACCCAGTCGAGACAGCTGTCGATCACCACGACGTCCGCACGTGGCGACATCGTCGATAAAGGACGACGAAGGACGGATTCTGACCTAAAATCACCTCATGCTGGCAGCGCGCAAGTGCGCGGCGTGCGGCGGAACGCTCTCGCCGAACGCTCGGTCTGACGCGCAGTATTGCTCGAACAGCTGCAGAGCGCGACATTGGCGTTGGGTTCGCCGGGCCCGGAACCGCATCGCTATCCTACGAGCGCACGACGCTAGCAGCATCTGCCCGGTATGCGGCGATCGTTTACCGGGCACACGGCGCCGGTCCGATGCGGTCTATTGTTCCGCTTCGTGTCGCACGAGAGCGTGGCGAATCAGGCTAGGCGTTCGCCGTAACCGTCAACCGTGACAACTATGACAAACGCCTAATCCAGGTAGACCCCCACTCCGAAATCCTCCTTGCCTTCTCGGGTCACACGGAGCACGATGAGACTTCTCCTCGTCGCCGCAACGGCGCCGAGACGCAAAGACGGTGATCACATTGAGAGCACTGGCAACAGCAGGTAAACGATTCACCAATTGCCTGCCTGCACGCCCGGACAAAATCCCTCATTCAGGATTGAGTCTCATCTTCCGGCAAATAAACTATTCTCTCCTCATGCCACATTAAGGACCAGCTGATGGCCATCAAGGTCGGCAATGTCACTCAAAGGCGCTATGAAAAGCTCGTGGAGAAAGCTGTAAAGACAGTTCAGGCCCTAACGGACTGCCAATTCGACCTCGGTTACATCGCGGTAGAGATCGAACCGATCCAGCCAGTCGGCGGGACACACGGCGCCGAGGTCTACGACACGCTCAGCAAGTTCGCGGACGAGATCGGTGTCGAGTTCACCACCCTCCTCACCTATCGGGAGGTTGCGTCACGCTGGCCGAAGTCCAAACGATCCAAGAAGGCGTCGTTCACGGTGCACAAACACCTCGCTCATCTGGAGAATCGCTTCGAGCTGATTCACCAGCCGCCACCACCCGAACTCGGCGGCGGCGACCGCTGGACTTGCGATGTCGCGGCACGAGCCGCAGGCCAGACGCCGCGGAACCCACAGACCAGCCAGGAACGCGTCCATCGGATCCACGACCTGGCCAGGGACGATATCGTTGCCGCCGAGGTCGCGACCGACCTATTGCGGCGCCCGGAGGTCGCACACCGCGTGATGGGCGATCACACAGCTCGCCATATGGTGAACAGCGTTCAAGCCGAGCGTGGCCGCCAAACACAAAATGTGGCTCGAGAGCGAACCCCCGCGATTCGTCGAGTCGAGCACCGCATGGAGGTCGTCAATCTCCTCGGCGCTTGCGCCGCCTTCGTCTCCGCCGTCAACCGTGTGGTCCCCACCCTGCACGGCGAACACCTCACAACCAACGAGCGGGAAGCGGTGTTCGACAATCTGGAACGGGTCCGCGCCGCCGCGGACTGGTCACAGACCGTCGTCGAAACGGGCGACACCAGCATGGATGAGCAGCTTGAGCAACTGTTGCGCGGGGACTGATCATGGCCGCGCCGATACCACGGCATGTCAGCGGAGAACTCGTCCGGGTTGCCCTACTGCAGGCCAGGCCAGGCGCGCTCACCACCGCGCAACTGGTCGAGGTAACCGACCTGACACCCAGCCAGGTAGCGAACGGCATCCGCTGGATCCGGGAGACCGCCGCAGCCGCCAACCTCACCCCGTTGATTTGGACCGCACGCGCCGGATACGAGTTCTCGGACAACCCCATCGACTGGATGAACTACGAGATCAGCGTCTTCCGACGAGTACTGACCGTGCTCCTTCGCCTGTTACAGGGAACTCTCGATCCGCACCAGGCAAAGACACCCCGCGACCGATACGCCAAGATGGCCATCAGCCACGTCAATACCATGATCGAGTCCTTGGAATACATGACTCAGCAACAGCACTGATCCACGCACCGACGAGGCCAGGCCTTCGGAGTGGACACATGTGAACACGTATCACGGCCGGAGAGCGACAAGCGCAGCCTCTGGGACTCCAGTCACCACACGCTCGCATGCGTGACCATAGTGCCGAGCGCGGCCAGCGCGTCGCTGGCCGCACGGATCTCGAAGCCCCATTCCTCGGCTGTCCAGTCGGCGTCCGGCCGCAGATCCGCTGGTTCGCAGACTGTCACAACTTGTCGTTTCCACGTCCGACCTACCCACGGCAGCGATCCGGGTCGTCGTCGCAGGCCAGCTCGGCGGTGCGCCGTGGCCGCCTATCTGTCGGGTAGCTCGTGGCCGGTGTGCCGGAGACAGCCGATCACCAATGGCCAACACCCGGCCCCTTCGCCATACCGGGCCGCTGCCAGACGCCGGGCGTCCAAGCCGGTGTTTCGTTTAGAGCGATGGCTCTTACGGCAGGTAATAAATGACCCTCTGTTAGGCCCCCTTAGTCGGTTGGCCTGCGCCCCACTCGCGCCGACGGTCGAATCACAGCAGGGCGTTGAGGATACAAACTTTGGGGGTAGATCGAGGAGTTTCGTGCCTCGGCCCTGCCGAAGGGTGGCCGCTCAGGCGTCGGCGAGCGGAATGTGGGTGTCCAGCCCCGACAAGGTGAGTTTGCGCCGCACGCTCAGCGACGGGATCACACGCAGGTCTCGCCTTATCTCGGCGCAGTGCCGGGCGAGTGTGACCAACTCCGCCGCGCCTTCGAGACTGAGAAAGGTCACCTCGGTCAGATCGACCACCATCGTCGAGGTCAGCGCGCTCGCGGCCAGGGCGAACGCGTGGTCGATCCTGTCCACGAAGCCAGGCGCGACCTCGTCGCTCACCTGGAAGGTGACCGTACCCGCGACAACGTGTGCGACTACGCCAGCCACCGATCCGGTTACCTCGAGCAAACCGGGCGCGTCGTCAGGCCCGGCCCCGTCGGCGCATGTACCCATGGCTGTTCCATTCTCTCTGCGACCCGTCCATGGAACTCCGCGCTCGGGATCTGCGAGACGATCACGAACGCGACGCTGCGATATCGGACAGCGTAGCCGCGGCGACCCGGAGCAGCCGAGCTTAAGACCCCGTGGATCGTGGTGGACGCGTTCGTGATCCTCGGCGGGAACGATCCGGGAACGGCGTCGATCAGGCGGTCCGCGGATCACCGGTGGCGTTGTTCGCGGCGGACGATGCGAGTGATGTGGTTGAGTGGCCCCAACTGCTCGGAGGTTGCCGTGGACGGTGGCGTGTTGAGACCGGGTGATGTGCTTGCGGCGGCCGAGAGCGCACCACCGGTGGAGTCGGTCGAGGTCGTCGCACGCGACCTGGCGAAGCGGTTCGATGCCTTCGACGTGTCGTTCCTGCTGGTCGACCTCGCCGATGAACGACTGGTGCGGCTGACCTCCACCGCGCAGAGCCTCGGCGAGAGCGGGGCGGAGATCGTCGGTCTACGGGACAGCGCCTACGAAGAGGTGCTGCGCACCCAGCAGCCGTGGCAGGAGCAGGACGGCGAGGGGGTGCGAGTAGTGCTGCCGGTGACCAACCGCGGCGACTGCGTCGGCGTCCTCGAGGTGACCGTGCCCACCCTGGACGAAGAGGTACTGGCACAGCTGGGTGAAGCCGCGCACGCACTGGCCTACGTCATCCTCACCGACCGCCGCTTCACCGACCTCTACCACTCCGGCCGGCGCACCACCACGATAAGCCTGGCCGCGGAGATCCAACACCAACTGCTGCCCACGGCGTCCTGCTGCGAAGCAGCCCAGTTCACCGTTGCCGGCGCCCTGGTGCCCGCCGACGACATCGGCGGCGACACCTACGACTACACCCTGGACCACGACACCCTGCACCTGTCGATCACCGACGCCGTCGGCCACGACGTGGCCTCGGCGTTGACCGCGACCCTGCTGGTCAGCGCGCTGCGCAGGGCCCGCCGGGCCCGCCACGACCTGGCCGAGCAAGCGCGGCAGGCCAACCACGCCCTGCTGGACCACGGCCAGGGAACGCTGGCGACCGGGCTACTGCTGCGCGTGGACCTGCGCGCCGGGACGGTCGAGCTGGTCAACGCCGGTCACCCCGCACCGCTACTGCTGCGCGACGGTGTGGTGAAGCCGATCAAACTGGAGATCGACCTACTCTTCGGCGTCAAGCCGTACCCGTACCGGGTGCAACGGCAGGACCTGCGCCCCCGCGACCGGCTGTTGCTTCTCACCGACGGCATGCTCGAACGCGACGCCGCGAACGTCGACCTACCCGCGATACTCCGGGACACCGACGGGCTACACCCCAGGGAAGTGGTGCGTGCCGCGACAAGAGCCGTGCGGCTCGCCTGCCGCGATCAACTCCGGGACGACGCCACCGTGCTCTGCCTGGACTGGCACGGAACCGGACGAACCGAACGCCATGCCGACACCGGCGCCGACACAGACACCGCCTCGCCCGCCTAGCGCCGGACCCGTGTGAGCCGCACTCGACAATCACACGAGAGTGGACGACGCCTTTGAGGGTGGCGGATCGGCGAGTGCGTGTCGCCAGTGGCGGGTTCGCTCGATGATGTCGTTGGTGAGCTGTTGGTGGAATCGGCTCAGGGCGTGGAGACGGGCGCCGGCCGGTGTGGTGCGGCCGAGGAGATCGGATCCCCGGCGGGCGGTGTCGGCGAGTTGGTGGTTTCGCTGGGCGCTGGCGAGGACTGCTTGGAACCATGCGTCGGGATCGACGACGTACCGTTCGCCTCTCCGCTGGGCGATCCGCTCGCGGCGGATCATTCCTTGCCCTTCGAGGTATCCGACGGATTTGGAGACCGACGACGAGCTACCCGCAGGTGCTGCCCCAGCACTGCGGCGCTCATACCGGCGTCGTCGGTGGTGAGCAGGGCGGCGAGCACTCTCGACGACATCCTGGGGAGTCCGGTACCGATCAGGGTCGCGGCCAGCTGCCGTTCGACACCATGGACTGTTTCCGGGCGGCGAGGTCGGCTAGTCGCGTCTGCCGCACCGGGTTTGCGCTGGCGCACACGCCGTTTCGTGGCTCGGTGGGCGGTGTCGGGGTCGTAGCCGACGCGGCCCCCGTTGCGGGTGACCTCGCGGCTGATTGTGGAGGTCGGCCGCGCTAGCCTGCGCGCGATCTCGGCGTAACCGAGTCCGTCCGCCAGGCCAGTGGCGATGACTCGACGGTCGCGGCGAGTGAGTCGGGAACCGGGCATCGGGGAGACCTCCTCGTTGTGCCCTGCATGCTCCATTCTCGGCATGTGCGTGCGTTCACGGGAACGACCGCTCGGCGGCATGAGAGACGTTCGGTGGCACTTGGTCGGCGGGACACCGGCCTTGCCGGGATCGGCCGGCTGTCCGATCCCAGCAAGCCGTCGGTAACGCATCCAGCGTGTCTGCACCGAGGTCGCGGCACCTGCGCGAAGGGTCCCCGGCTAGAGGTCGACGATGAGCTTCAGGACGAGCTCTGAAGCGTTGTGCATGAAGTTGTGTCCGGTATCCCAGGTATGCACAGTGAACTGTTCGTCGGCGCGTGCTTTCGCCGTCATCGCCGCGAG
>NZ_JAJPWQ010000018.1:0-124383 GCF_046549005.1 Amycolatopsis sp. lyj-108
TAGTGTTTCGGTGGTTATAGCGTCAGGGAAACGCCCGGTCCCATTCCGAACCCGGAAGCTAAGCCTGACAGCGCCGATGGTACTGCAACCGAAGGGTTGTGGGAGAGTAGGACACCGCCGGACTAACTTCAGGACAGGGTCCTGACCAGGGTTGAGAACCCCACAGGTTCTCCCCGGGTCAGGGCCCTGTCTCTTTTCATGTCCATGGACCGACTAGAATGGTCCGTTGGCCCACCTGACGGGTGGGCGCAAGTGTCGAAACTTTTCAATAGTGGCAGGAGGCCAGGTGTCCGAGTTCGGTCGACGTGACTCAGATGATGGCGCGTCCGGCCGGTCGGGTCGCCGGGACGACAGTCCCCGCGGAGGCCGGTCTGACGCGCAGCGAGGTGACCGGCGCGGTTCCGCCGGCGGCGGGCAGGACCGGGGCGGCCGCGATGGTGGCTACCAAGGTCGCCCGCGTCGTGACGACCGCGGCGCACGCGGTACCGGCGGCAGCTATCCCGGCAAGCCCGCGCGCAGTGGCGACGGTCCCCGTGACCAGCGCCCCGGTGGCAGCCGGTTCGCAGGCCAGGGGCGTGACGAGAACCGCCCGCGCTACAACAACAGCAGCGACGACCGTCGTGGCCCCGGTGCCGGCGACCGGTCGGGTGGCCGCGACAACGACCGTCGTGGCGGTTACCGCTCCGACGACCGGCGCGACAGCCGTGACAACAAGGGCGCCGACCGCGGCGGTTTCCGTTCGGACAATCGTGGCGGCGACAGCCGTGGCGGCTACCGCTCCGACAACCGGGGTGGCGACAGTCGCGGCGGTGACCGCGGTGGTTACCGGTCCGACAACCGCGACAGCCGGGACAACCGTGGCGGCGATCGCGGTGGATACCGCGGCGGCGACAACCGTGGCAATGACAGTCGCGGCGGTGACAACCGCGGGGGCTACCGGTCCGACAACCGGGGTGGCGACCGCGGCGGTCACCGCTCGTCCGACAGCCGTCCCGAGCGTCGCTACGACAGCCGTTCGGACAATCGCTCCGACAGCCGTTCCGAGAACCGGTACGAGAAGCGCTCCGACAGCCGCCCGGCTCGTTCCGGTTACGGCTCGGACAACCGCGGCCGTTCCGACGACCGCCCGTCCGGCAGCCGTTACGAAGGACGCCCCCAGGGCAAGTCCTACGGTGACCGCGACAACCGCGGTGACGACAAACGGAGTGACGACAAGCGCGGCGACGATCGGCGTCCGTCCTACCGCGACGACCGCGGTGGGTCCCGTTCCGGTGGCTACAGCGGCGGCGACCGTCGTGGTCCGTCCTCGAGCGACCGCCGTCCCAGCAGTGGTGGCTACGAGCGCAAGAGCTTCGGCGACCGCGACAAGCGTGGCGACGACAAGCGCGGTGCCTACCGGCCGTCCGGTGACCGTCCTGTCAGTCGTTCGTCCGACCGGCCGGAGAAGCGCTACGACGACAAGCGCGGCGGCTTCGACCGCAAGCGCGACGACCGTCCCCAGCGTGACCGTTCCGAAGGACGGAAGGACTTCCGTTCGTCGCCTCGCACCGAGGACAAGCCGGTCGACGACGAGACCTTGGCGCGTGAGTTGCTCGCGGCTCCGGAGCTGCCGGAAGGCATCGAGTTCTCGGATCTCGACGAGGAGGTCCGCCGGGAACTCCGCACGCTGCCCAAGGCACTCGCGGAAACCGTCGGCAAGCACCTCGTCGCGGCCGGTGGCCTCGTCGACGAAGACCCCGAAGCCGCGATGGAGCACGCCAAGTACGCGAAGGCCAAGGCGTCGCGGGTCCCGATCGTCCGTGAGGCGCTCGGCCTGGTCGCCTACCACGCGGGCAACTGGTCCGAGGCACTGTCCGAGCTGCGGGCCGTCCGCCGGATGACCCGGACCGACGAACACATCGCGATCATCGCCGACGCGGAGCGCGCCATCGGCCGTCCGGAGCGGGCACTCGACCTCGCGAAGGAGGTCGACAAGGAGCGCCTGGCCAAGGCGACCCAGATCGAACTCGCGATCGTCGCCGCCGGCGCCCGGCGTGACCTCGGCCAGCTGGACGCCGCCGTCGTCTCCCTCCAGGGCGACGACCTCAAGGCGGAGAAGCGCGACCCGTGGAGCGCCCGGCTGTTCTACGCCTACGCCGACAACCTCGCCGCCGCCGACCGCAAGGACGAGGCGATCCGCTGGTTCCTGAACGCGGCAGAGGCCGACGAGGAGGACGAGACCGACGCCGCCGAGCGCGCCGCGGAGCTCACGAATGGCTGACGCTCTGTCGGCCGGGTACGACGCGGTCCTGTTCGACCTCGACGGCACGGTTTACCACGGCGGCATCGTGGTCCCGGGCGCACCGGAAGCACTCCGGGCGCTTCGGGACCACGGCACCGCCGTCCGGTGGGTGACCAACAACGCCTCCAAGGCGCCCGCGGAGGTCTCCGCACACCTGGAGGCACTTGGACTCCCGGCCACCCCCGAGGAAGTCCACACGAGCTCTCAGGCCGCCGCCACCCTGCTGGGTGAGCGGCTGCCTCAGGGCTCCGTGGTGCTCGTCGTGGGCACGGACTCACTGGCCGCCCAGATCGAAACGGCCGGGCTGCGGACGGTCCGGGAAGCCGGTCCGGACGTGGCCGCCGTCGTCCAGGGGCATTCCCCGGAGAACACCTGGGCCGCGCTCGCGGAGGCGTGCCTCGCCATCCGAGCGGGCGCGCTGTGGGTGGCGACCAACGTCGACGCCACCCTGCCGACCGAACGCGGGCTGCTGCCGGGCAACGGGTCGATGGTGGCCGCGTTGCGCACCGCCACCGGCGTCGAACCGCTGGTGGCCGGCAAGCCGGCGCCGCTGCTGTTCACCACGGCGGCGCGGGACGCGGGCGCGGAGCGGGCGCTCGTCGTCGGCGACCGGCTGGACACCGACATCGAGGGCGCGGTCGCGGCCGGGATCGACGCGCTCTGCGTCCTGACCGGCGTCGCCGACGCGGCGTCCTTGATCAAGGCCAGGCCCGAGGAGCGTCCCCGTTATCTCTCGTGGGATCTGTCCGGGTTGAGCAGCCGCGCGGAGCTGCTCGAAATCGGACCCAAGGACGGCTGGCGTGTCACCGCACAGGGTGACGTGCTCGAAGCCGACGGTGAAGGCGACTCCCTCGACCTGTTGCGCGCATTGTGCGCGGCGGCCTGGGAGTCGGGGATCACCGAGGTCCGTGGTGTGGGCGACACCGCCCGCGCCGCGCTCGGCGAGCTGCGCCTCGCCTGACCAGCGCTGCTAACTTGGTGGGGTGCAAGACCACTTCCACCCCGTGCCGCGACCGCCGGTACCAGGCCCTCCGCCGGTGCCTGGACCCCCGGCGGTCCAGGTTGACCAGTTCGAGCAGCAGGACACGGATCCCCGAGCCGGGATCGACGAAGCCGTGGCGGGTCTCGACGACCTCGCCGCGCTTCCGCTCTCGGAGCACGTCGACCGCTTCGAAGCCGTGCACACCGAGCTGACGGTGGCGCTGTCCACCATCGACAAGGTCTGACCGCGTGCCCAAACGCGCCCGCCTGGACGCGGAGCTCGTCCGGCGGGGTCTCGCCCGTTCCCGGGAGCAGGCGTCCGCGCTGATCGCCGATGGCAAGGTCAGCGTGCGCGGGATGGTGGCCACCAAACCCGCGACAGGGGTCGAATCCGGCGCGCCGATCGTGGTGCGCGACAGCGACGACCCCGGCTGGGCCTCCCGCGGCGCGCACAAACTACTCGGCGCGCTCGAAGCCTTCACCCCGCAAGGCCTTTCCACCGAAGGAAAGCGCTGCCTCGACGCGGGCGCTTCGACCGGTGGCTTCACCGATGTCCTGCTGCGCAACGGCGCCGCCACGGTGATCGCCGCCGACGTGGGCCGCGGCCTGCTGGACTGGCGGCTGCGCACCGACGACCGCGTGGTCGTGCTCGACAAGACGAACGTCCGCAACCTGACGCCGGAAGATCTCGGCGGGCAGGTCGACCTCGTGGTCGGGGACCTTTCGTTCATCTCGCTCAAACTCGTGCTGCCCGCGCTGGCCGCGTGCGCGCGGGACGGCGCCGATCTGGTGCCGATGGTGAAACCGCAGTTCGAAGTGGGCAAGGACCGGCTCGGCAGTGGCGGCGTCGTCCGTGACCCGGAGCTCCGGGTCGAATCCGTGCTCGGCGTGCTCGCCGAGGCCGAGAAGCTGGACCTGCGTCTGCGCGGCGTCGTGGCGAGCCCGCTTCCCGGGCCGTCCGGGAACGTCGAATACTTCGTCTGGCTTACCCGCGGGGCGGGGGAGACCGTCGGCACCGATGCCGAGCGGCTCGTCCGCACCGCAGTCCTGGAGGGACCCCAATGAGCGATCGCGAGGTGCTGCTCGTCGTGCACCCGGACCGGGACGCGACCCGGGACGCGGCACGTGAGGTGTCGGCCCGTTTCGCCAAGGCCGGTGTGCGGCTGCGGGTGCTCGACGAGGACGTGAAGGAGATGCTGGAGGCGGACGGCGGGATCGGCGGGCCCTGCACGGTCATGGCGCCGGAACAGGATCCGGCCGCCGGGACCGAGCTGGTGTTCGTGCTCGGCGGCGACGGCACGCTGTTGCGGGCCGCGGAACTGGCCAGGCCGAACGGCGTTCCGGTGCTGGGGGTGAACCTCGGCCGCGTCGGCTTCCTTGCCGAGGCCGATTCCGACAAGCTCGCCGACACCGTCCAGCGCGCCGTCGACGGTGACTACCAGGTCGAAGAGCGGATGACCGTCGACGTCGTCGTGACCGTCGACGGTGAGGAGACCGTCAACACGTGGGCGCTCAACGAAGCCAGTGTCGAGAAGAGCTCGCGTGAGCGCGTCCTGGACGCGCTCATCGAGGTCGACGGAAGGCCCGTGTCGTCCTTCGGCTGCGACGGCGTCCTCTGTGCCACACCGACCGGCTCGACGGCGTACGCGTTCTCCGCGGGCGGGCCGATCATCTGGCCGGACGTCCAGGCCCTGCTGGTGGTCCCGAGCAACGCGCACGCGATGTTCTCCCGGCCGCTGGTCGTCTCGCGCGATTCGGAGATCACCGTCGCCATCGATCCGGACGGCTCACCCGCCGTCCTGACCTGCGACGGATCGCGGACCTTCGATCTTCCCGCCGGCGCGGCCGTACGGGTCACCTGCGGCCGGGTGCCGGTGCGGCTGATCCGGTTGTGGGAAGGCCCGTTCACCGACCGGCTGGTGCACAAGTTCTCGTTGCCGATCAAGGGCTGGCGGGAACGACACGCCCGCTGACGGATGTCAGGAAAGGGTCGTTCAGGACAAAAAACGTCTTGAACGACCCTTTCATGACGTGCCGGGTGCGGGAATGGTCGGGGTGGGCCGCTACGGTGGGCGTCGTGCTGGCCGAGATGCGCATCCAGGGCCTCGGAGTCATCGAGGACGCCCTGCTGGAACTGCACGCGGGCTTCACCGTCGTCACCGGTGAGACGGGTGCGGGCAAGACCATGGTCGTCAGCGGGTTGCACCTGCTCTCCGGCGGCCGAGCCGAAGTGTCCAAGGTGCGGACGGGAATGCTGAAGGCCTTCGTGGAAGGCCGATTCGAGTTGGGCGGCGCGGAGGGCGCCACCCGGATCGTCACCGACGCCGGGGCGGAGGTCGACGAGGACGGCAGCGTCATCGCGCTGCGCGCGGTCTCGGTCGACGGCCGGTCCCGCGCCCACCTCGGCGGCCGTTCGGTGCCGGTCGGTGTGCTGGCTGATCTGTCCGAGCAGCTGATCGCGGTCCACGGGCAGAACGATCAGCTGCGGCTGCTGCGGCCCGCCGAGCAGCGCGCGGTGATCGACCGGTTCGCCGGTGAAGCCGTCACCGCACCGCTCGAGCGCTATCGCGCGGTGCGGGACGAATGGCTCGCCGTCGTCGCCGAACTGACCGAGCGGTCCACCCGGTCCCGTGAGATGGCCCAGCAGGCGGACCTGTTGCGGCACGGGCTCACCGAGATCGACGCCGTCGCGCCCGAACCGGGCGAGGACACCGAACTCACCGAACAGATCAAGCGGCTCGCCGCGGTCGACGAGCTGCGGGCGTCGGCCAGTGCGGCGCACGCCGCCGTCGCCGGTTCGGCGGACGGGGATCCGGACGCGCCCGGCGCGCTGGGGCTGATCGGGGAGGCGACCCGCCACCTGAACGGTTCCGAGGACGCCGTGCTGCGGGAACTCGGGCCCCGCCTGGACGAAGCTTCGGTGCTGCTGTCCGAAGTGGGCACCGAGCTGGGCAGTTACCTCGAAACGCTCGACGCCGACCCGGCGTTGCTGGAGAAGGTGCTAGCGCGCCAGGCCGATCTGAAGCGGCTCACGCGCAAATACGCGGCCGACGTGGACGGCGTGCTCGCCTGGGCCGACGACGCCCGCCGCCGGATGTCCACGATGGACACCTCCGAGGAAGCGCTGGCCGAACTGGCCAAGCGCCGCGACGAACTCGCCGTCACGCTGGCGGAACACGCACTGACCCTGTCGGAGGCGCGCGTCGAAGCCGCCGCCGAACTGGCCGAGGCCATCACCGCCGAGATGTCCGGGCTCGCCATGGGACAGGCCGAGATCGAGATCACCGTCGAGCGGCGCACCGTGGACGAAAGCGATCCGCACGCGGTGAAGGTCGAAGGCAGGCTGGTGCACGCCGGCCCCGACGGGGTCGACGACGTCGAGTTGCTGCTGCGCGCGCACAACGGCGCACCGCCGCTTCCGGTGCACAAGGCCGCTTCCGGCGGTGAGCTTTCCCGCGTGATGCTGGCGATCGAGGTCGTCCTCGCGCATGCGGACACCGTGCAGACGCTCGTGTTCGACGAGGTCGACGCCGGGGTCGGCGGCCGGGCCGCGGTCGAGATCGGCAGGCGGCTCGCGCGGCTGGCGCGCAGTCACCAGGTCCTGGTGGTCACGCACCTGCCGCAGGTGGCCGCGTTCGCCGATCAGCATCTGGTGGTGGACAAGGGGACCAGCGGCGGGGTGACCCGCAGTGGCGTGCGCGTGCTCGAACAATCGGAGCGCGTCGTCGAACTCGCCCGCATGCTCGCCGGAATGGAAAGCACCGAGACCGGCCGGGCGCACGCGGAGGAATTGCTCGCCGTCGCCGAGGCCGACAAGAGCGCGCCGGACAAGCCCAAGGCCCGTCGTGGCGGAAAGCGAAAGAAAGCGAAGTAGTGCCTGTCACGACCGGGTAGCCCGATCCGGTGTGGGTTAATCGGCGTGTTTCCATCGGCGTGGCGGACACGGAAGGCCGCGCGGATTTGTCACTATCGGTCGCATGAAGCTCACCGGCTTGCTCTCGCGTAACCAAGAGACCCTCCCCGGGATCACCGGCGTCGCCAGGGTCGACAGGCGTACGCGTGAGCTGCTCCGCCGGCTGAGCCCTGGCGACATCGTCGTCCTCGACCAGCTCGATCTCGACCGGTCGACGGCGGATGCCTTGGTGGAGGCCGAAGTCGCGGCGGTGGTGAACGCCTCGCCGTCGATCTCCGGCCGATTCCCGAACCTGGGCCCGGAGATCCTGCTCGAGGCCGGGATCCCGCTGGTCGATTCGGTCGGCGGCGAACTGTTGCGCAAGGTGAAGGACGGCACGAAACTCCGCCTGCACGAGGGCGTCGTCTACATCGGTGAGCGGCAGCTCGGATCGGGGGTCCAGCAGACGCGCGAGAGCGTCGCGGACCAGATGATCGAGGCCAAGGCCGGGATGTCCACCCAGCTGGAGGCGTTCTCCGCGAACACGATCGAATTCCTCCGCCGGGAACGCAGTCTCATCCTCGACGGTGTCGGCGTCCCGGAGATCCGGGTTCCGCTCAAGGACCGGCACGCCCTCGTGGTCGCGGGTGGCAACGGGCATGCCGAAGACCTCAAGAAACTGAAGAAGTACATCTCCGAGCACCGTCCGGTGCTGATCGGTGTCGACGCCGGGGCCGACACCCTGCGCGCGCAGGGATATCAGCCGGACGTCATCGTCGGCGACCCGCACGGAATCGGTGCCGAGACGCTGCGCAGCGGTGGCGAGGTCGTCGTGCCGGCGCAGCCGGACGGGCACGCGCCGGGTGTCGAGCGCATCCAGGACCTCGGGATCGGCGCCGTCACCTTCCCCGCGACGGGTAACGCCGAGGACCTCGCGCTGCTGCTGGCCGACGCGCACGAGGCGAGTCTCGTGGTCACCGTCGGCTTCCAGGCGACGCTGCGGGAATTCCTCGACCACGGCCGGTCCGGGTCGAATCCGTCCACGTTCCTCACCAGGCTCAAACTCGGCACGAAGCTGGTCGACGGCAAGGCGGTCGCGACCCTGCACCGCAGCCGGGTGTCCATCGGCGCCATCGTCCTGTTGGTGCTGGCGGCCCTGGTGGCCGTCGCGGCCGCGCTGCTGGTGTCCGACGTGGGTTCGGTCTACCTCGACTGGATCCGCGACACCTGGAACTCGTTCATCGCCTGGGGCAAGGGACTTTTCACGTGATTTCACTGCGGTACCACATCGTTTCCATCGCCGCCTGCTTCCTGGCGCTCGCCATCGGGGTGGTGCTCGGATCCACGGCGCTGAACGGTTCGCTGCTGGCCGGGCTGGCCGGGCAGAAGGAGGACCTGGGTTCCCAGGTCGCGGATCTGGAGGCGCAGCGCAACTCGCTGAACGCGAGGCTCGGTGACGCGGACGCGTTCGCCGGTGCGATGGGGCCGAAGGTCGTCGCCGGGCAGCTCGACAAGCGTTCGGTGGTGCTGGTGACCACTGAGGACGCGAAGCCCGCGGACCGCGACGCGCTCAAGCAACTCATCGGGCAGGCGGGTGCCGCCGTCACCGGCGAGATCCAGCTGACCGAGGCGTTCTCCGACCCGATGCGGTCGGATCAGCTGCGTGACGTCGTCTCGCGGTTGCAGCCCGCCGGTGTGCAGTTCCCGACCGCGGGCGACCCCGGCACCCTCGCCGGTGCTCTGCTCGGCTCGGTGGCGCTGCTGAACAAGGACAACGCGCAGCCGCAGTCCACTCCGGTGGAGCTGGCGGCCGCGCTCGGCGGGCTGACCGACGGCGGTTTCCTCAAGACCGGCGGGGAGGTGAAGCCGGCGCAGCTCGCGATCGTGCTCACCGGCTCCAAGTACACCGGGGACGGCGCCGGTGACCGTGCCTCGACCGTCGCGCGGTTCGCCGCGCAGCTCGACCGTTCCGGCGCGGGCACCGTCCTGGCGGGCGACGCGGGGTCCGCGGACGGCACCGGCGCGATCGGCGTCGTCCGCGCCGACACCTCGTCGACCTCCATCCTGTCCACTGTGGACAACGCGGAGACCGCCGCCGGCCGGGTCACCACGATCATGGCGCTGCGCGAGCAGCTCGAAGGCGGCGCGGGGCGCTACGGTATCGCGGGTAACGCCCAGGCTCCCGCACCCGGTATCGCCGCCGCCGGCAACTAGCTCCCTTCGCAATTCGGCACCTGGTTGCGATCGTGAGACATCGCAATCAGGTGCCGAATTGCGTGGGCCAGAGGCGGGTTTTCGGGAGCGGGCGGGCGTAGGAGCCTGCCCGGCTGGTCTTGAGGTTCAGCGCCACCAGGGATTCGGCGAGGCGGACGGCGGCGGCGACGCCGTCGATCACCGGGATGTCGAGCATCGCCGAAATCCGGCGATCGAGGCCCGTCATCCCGGCACAGCCTAGGACGAGGACTTCCGCACCCGCGTCGCGGGCGCGCCGTCCGGCGGTCAGCAGCGCGGATTCCGTCCGGCGTTCGTGGGTCAGTTCGAGCACGCCGAGCCCGGCACCGAGGACGCCGACGCAGTTCTGCGCGACCCCCGCGGTGTGCAGGCTGTCTTCGATGAGTCCGCACGTCCGGTCCAATGTGGTCACCACGCCATAGCGTCTTCCCAGCAGACAGGCCAGATGCGCGGCCGCTTCGGTGATGTCGACGACCGGGACGTCCAGCAGTTCCCGCGCGCCTTCCCGCCCGTGCTCGCCGAAACCGGCCAGCACGAGCGCGTCGAACGGCTCGTCCAGCCCGTTGAGAAGGTCGAGGACGGCCGCGGCGCTCAGGAAGCTGTCCAGCCAGCCTTCCGCGGATTCCGGTCCCCACAACGGTGTTCTGGCCAGGATTTCGGTGCCGGCGCTCGCCGCGGCGCGCGCGCCCGCCTCGATCTCCTTGGTCATCGCCTCGGTGGTGTTGCAGTTGGTGACCAGGATCCGCATCACGCGACCCGCTGTTTCCGCGACACGGCGAAGTACAGCGCCGCCGCGGAAGCGGTGCCGATGAACCACGAATACGGCGCGGCGGAGGCGAAGAACGGCACGAGGGCGATGATCGCGGACAACGCCGCCGTGGGCAGGAAGGTGACCATCGCCCGCGGGTTGAACCCGCGTTTGTAATGGTACGGCGAATCCGGTCCGGCCACGAACAGCTTGTCCACGTCGATCCGGCCGCGTTTCACCAGGTAGTAATCCACGATCATGATGCCGAACAGCGGGCCGAGGAACGCCCCGAGGCCGCCGAGGAAGTAGTTGACCACCGCGGGGGAGGAGTACAGCTTCCACGGCAGCACGCACAACGCGGCGACCGCGCTGATCATCCCGCCGATGGTGAAGGTGATCCGTTTCGGCCAGATGTTGGCCAGGTCGTAGGCGGGGGAGACGAAGTTCGCGACGATGTTCACGCCCATGGTGGCGATCGCGAAGGTCAGCGCGCCGATGATCAGCACGGGTGTGTTGTCGATGCGGGCGAGCAGTTCGGCGGGGTCGGTGATGGCCTCGCCGAACACTTGGAGGCTGCCCGCGGTCACCAGCACCGACAGCAGCGCGAACGCCGTCGAGTTGATCGGCAGACCCCAGAAGTTCCCGCGCCGCACCGTTTTCTGGTTCGGGGAGAACCGGGAGAAGTCGCAGAAGTTGAGCATCAGGGTGCCGTAGATGGACAGGATCAGGCCGACCGCGCCGAACCACTGCCGTACTTGCTCCCCTGTGGACAGTGCCTTCGGGTTACTGGTCAAGGAGATGTTCCAGTCGGCGGCGGCCAGGATCCACACCGCGAGCGCGATCATCACGACCCAGATGCCGGGACCGCACCAGTCCTGGAACTTGCGCACGGCCTCCATCCCGCGGGTGAGCACCAGCGCCTGCGCGAGCCACAACGCGATGAAGCAGATCCAGCCGAGTGCGTGCAGGCCGAGGAAACCCACCTCTGTCAACGGTTTGAGCCCGGGATCGATCGCGAGCACCAGCAGCGTGATGGCCACGGACGCGAGGTAGGTCTGGATGCCGTACCAAAAGATGGCGATGATGGCGCGGATCAGCGCGGGCAGGTTCGCGCCGAAGGTGCCGAAACTGATGCGGGCGACCACGGGGAAGGGGACGCCGGTCTTCTGGCCGATCCGGCCCATCAGGTTCATGCCGAAGTAGATGAGCACGAACCCGGTCAGCAGCGCGGTGAACACCTGCCACGCCGAGAGCCCGAGGACGAACAGGCCCGCCGCGAAGGTGTAGTTGCCGAGGTTGTGCACGTCCGACATCCACAGCGCGAAGATGTCGTAGACCTTCCAGCGGCGTTCTTTCGCCGGGGCGAGATCTTCGTTCCAGAGCCGGGGATCGGCGTTCTCGGTGGTAGGCGCTTCGGACCGGGTTGCTGGGGCGGCGGTCATGCGGGGCCTCCGATCGACGGGACGTCCGGTCGATTTGGTATCCCAAAATTTGGCATCCCAAATATCACCCCGCGGTGGCCCGCCGTCAAGGTTCCTGCCGATAAACTCGGGTTACGAGCTGTTACGGCAGTGTTGAACGAGGGGGTCGGGTGGCCGAGGAAGGACCGCGTCAGCCGCTGGCCGCGACCCGGCAACGGGTCCGGGACGAGCTGCGCGAACGGATCCTCGACGGACGGCTGAAGCCGGGGGACAGGCTGGTCGAACGGGAACTCGCCGAGGGCCTCGGCGTCTCGCGGGTCCCGGTGCGCGAGGCCATCCGCAGCCTGGAGGCCGAAGGGTTCCTCACCGTCCAGTCGCCGCGGCGCATCGTCGTGCGCCAGCTGGCCAGGGCCGACGTCGAGGAGCTGTTCGACGTCCGTGAAGCACTCGAAGGGCTCGCCGCCGGGCTGGCCGCCGAACGGGCGGGCAAAGCGGAACTCCGCGCACTCGAACGGCTGCTCACGGACGCCGCCCGCGCGACCGAAAGCGGCGATGCGGCCCGGATCACCCTGCTCAACACCCGCTTCCACGACCAGATCGTCGCGCTGGCGGGCAACGGGCTCCTGCACGAGATCCTCCGCCCGCTCGAGGGCAGGCTGCGCTGGCTCACCAGCCAGAACGAGCACTGGGGCGAACTGCTCGACGAGCACCGCCGCCTCTACGACGCGATCGCTTCAGGCGACGCCGACTTGGCGCGGTCGCACGCAGTCGAACATGTGCGGGTGAACCGGGCGGTCACGCTGAAGGCGTTGTTCCCCGAAGATGACGGAGAACGCTCCGCCGGGTGAACCGGAGATGTCAGACTCGCGGCATGATCACCGACGAACAACGGGCCGCCCGCACCGCGCGGGCGGTGGCCGCCGCGGTTTCCGCGGGCCGCGACCTCGGACTGACGGTCACCGAACCCGAGGTCCTGTACGACGTTTTCTCCGTCATCGTGCGGCTGTCGCCGTCGCCCGTCGTCGTGCGCGTGCCGACCGTGCTGCCGCGCACGACCACACTGGAGACGCAACTGACCGACCAGCGGCGTGAACTCGCCGTCGCCGCCTGGCTCGCCGAGAAGGGGCTCCCGGTCGTCAAGCCGAGCCCGCTGGTCCCGGCGGAGCCCGTGCAGCGCGACGGTTTCTCGATGACCTTCTGGGAGCTCATCGAGTCCGTCGAGGACGCGAACCTCACCGCAGAGCGCTCGGCCGAGCTCGTCGCGAAGCTGCACGCCGCGCTCCGCGACTATCCCGGCGACCTGGCGTTCCTGAACGGTCTCGACCCGTTCATCCCCGACGGCCTCGCCCAGCTCGAAGGCAGGCCGGAGCTGCTCGCCCCGGCCGATCTCGACCGCGCCCGCCGCGAATGGGAGGTCTTCCGGCCGCTGCTGGCCTCGGAGGAGGCCTTCGCCGAGGCGTTCCCTGGGGCCACCGTCCAGCCGGTCCACGGTGACGCGCCGGGCTACAACCTGATCGTCACCACCGAAGGCGAGCTCTACTCCGACTTCGAGCTCGTCAACCGCGGCCCGATCGAACGTGACCTCGCCTTCAACGGCCCCGAAGGCATCGATGCCTACAACGCCGCCGCTAGGGAACTCGGGCTGCGCGAGGTCGACGAAGGCTTGCTGCGGACCTTCGAAGCGGTGGGCCTGCTTCAGGTGATCGCGTGCCTGGCGATGGCGCCCGACCTGCCCATGCTCGTCGACGGCCTCAAGTCGATGATCGACCAGTGGCGGGAAACCCCGTTCGCGGGAGGGCTCGCCTAGCCGAGCATCGAGGTCCAGGCTTCGCCGAATCCGGGGAAGGTCTTCCCGACCGTCCCCGGATTCTCCACCTCGACGCCTTCGACCTTCAGGCCGAGCACCGCGGCCGCCATCACCAGCCGGTGGTCGTCGTAGGTGCGGAACTTCCCGCCGTGCAGCGGCGCCGGCGTGATCCGCAGCCCGTCCTCGGTCTCGCGGACGTCGGCGCCGAGCGACGACAGTTCGGTGGCGAGCGCGGTCAGCCGGTCGGTCTCGTGGCCGCGCAGATGCGCCACCCCGGAGATGACCGACGGTCCCTCGGCGAAGCACAGGAGCGCCGCGATGACCGGTGTCAGTTCGCCGACATCGTGCAAGTCCAGTTCGACGCCGGGGATCGTGCCGCTTGCGGTGACCGTCAGGCCGCCCGCGTCGAGTTCGGCGGTGGCGCCCAGGACGGGCATCAGGCTGCGCAGCCAGTCGCCCGGCTGGGTCGTCCGCTGCGGCCAGCCCGCGATCCGCACCGTGCCGCCGGTCGCGACCGCAGCGGCGACGAACGGGGCGGCCGTCGAGAGATCCGGCTCGACGATGTACTCGGGGCAGGAAAGCCTTGTCGGCGCGACGTGGAACTCGTCGCCCTCGCGCTCCACAGTGGCCCCGAAGCGGCGGAGCATTTCGACGGTCATCGCGATATGCGGTTCGCTCGGCACCTCTCCGCCGACCAGGCGCACGGTGACACCCTGCTGGAACGACGGCCCCGCGAGCAGCAGCGCGGACAGGAACTGGCTCGACGCCGACGAATCCAGGTCGACCTTGCCGCCACGCAGGCCGCCTTCGCCGTGGACGGTGAACGGCGGCGCGTCGCGGCGGTCGTCGTCGATGCGGGCACCGAGGCCGCGCAACGCCTTCAACAGCGGCCCGATGGGACGGCGGCGGATCGCCTCGTCGCCGTCGAACAGCGCCGGGCCGGTGCCCAGCGCGGCGAGCGCGGGCGTGAACCTGGCGACCGTGCCCGCGTTGCCGAGTTCCACCCGGACGGTCTCTTCGGGATGGACACGGCCGGGGCCGAGCGGGTGCACGAGATAGCCGCCGATGCTGCCCTGCGAGTGCGCGCCGAGCGTGTAGAGGGCGCCGAGCATCAGCCGCGCGTCCCGGGAGTCGAGCGGGGTCCGCACCCGCGTCGGCGCGCTGGCGAGCGCGGCGAGGACGTAGGCCCGGTTGGTGATCGACTTCGAGCCGGGGACGCGGATGTCCGCGTCGAGCGGGCCTTCCGCGACCGGTGCGGTCCAGGTGTCGTGCGCGTCTGTCACGCCGCGAGGGTAGCGGTTTTCCACTCCATCGGACGCTTGCGGCGTGGCCGGTGAGCGCTCCGGCGGGCGTGCGATAAGGTGGAAGCCCGTGGGACTTCAGTCGCGGGCTACCAAGTATGTCTTTGTCACCGGAGGCGTTGCCTCCTCTCTGGGTAAGGGACTCACGGCTTCCAGCCTGGGTCAGCTCCTTACCGCACGTGGGCTCCGGGTCACGATGCAGAAGCTGGATCCGTACCTCAACGTCGATCCAGGCACGATGAACCCGTTCCAGCACGGTGAGGTGTTCGTCACCGACGACGGCGCCGAGACCGATCTGGACATCGGGCACTACGAGCGTTTTCTCGACCGGGCTCTCGACGGCAAGGCGAACGTCACCACCGGGCAGGTGTACTCCGAGGTCATCGCCAAGGAGCGCCGCGGTGAGTACCTCGGCGACACCGTGCAGGTCATTCCGCACATCACCGACGAGATCAAGGCGAGGATCACCGCCGCGGCGGGCGCCGACGAGGACGGGAACAGCCCGGACGTCGTGATCACCGAGGTCGGCGGCACCGTCGGCGACATCGAGTCGCTGCCGTTCCTGGAGGCCTGCCGTCAGGTCCGCCACGACGTCGGCCGTGACCAGTGCTTCTTCCTCCACGTCTCGCTGGTCCCGTACCTCGCCCCGTCGGGCGAGCTGAAGACCAAGCCGACCCAGCACTCGGTCGCCGCGCTGCGCAACATCGGTATCCAGCCCGACGCGCTCGTCTGCCGCGCCGACCGCGAGCTGCCGGAGGATCTCAAGCGCAAGATCGGCCTGATGTGCGACGTCGACACCGAGGCCGTCATCGCCTGCCCCGACGCGCCGTCGATCTACGACATCCCGAAGGTGCTGCACCGTGAGGCGCTCGACGCCTACGTGGTGCGCCGTCTCGGGCTGCCGTTCCGCGACGTCGACTGGACCGTGTGGGGCGACCTGCTCGACCGGGTGCACAACCCGTCGGAGACGGTGCGGGTCGCGGTCGTCGGCAAGTACATCGACCTGCCGGATGCGTACCTGTCGGTGACCGAAGCGCTGCGGGCGGGCGGATTCGCCCACCGCGCCAAGGTCCAGATCGCCTGGGTCCCCTCGGACTCCTGCGAGACCCCGGCCGGTGCCGCGGCCGCGCTGTCCGATGTGGACGGTGTGCTGATCCCCGGCGGATTCGGCATCCGCGGCATCGAGGGCAAGGTCGGCGCCATCGCCTACGCCCGCACCCAGGGACTGCCGCTGCTGGGCCTGTGCCTCGGCCTGCAGTGCATGGTGATCGACGCGGCACGGAACCTGGCCGGGATCAAGGACGCGAACTCGGCCGAATTCGACGACGAGGGTGCGAACCCGGTCATCTCCACGATGGCCGACCAGCGCGACGTCGTCGCAGGCGAGCGCGACATGGGCGGCACGATGCGGCTCGGCGCCTACGTCGCCAAGCTCAAGCCGGGTTCGCAGGTCGCGAAGGCGTACGGCAGCACCGAGGTCTCCGAGCGGCACCGCCACCGTTACGAGGTCAACAACGCCTACCGCAAGCGCCTTTCCGAGGCCGGTCTGGTGTTCTCGGGCACCTCGCCCGACGACCACCTGGTCGAGTTCGTGGAGCTGCCCGCCGACAAGCACCCGTTCTTCGTCGGAACCCAGGCGCACCCGGAGCTCAAGAGCCGCCCGACCCGCCCGCACCCGCTGTTCAGCGCGTTCGTGAAGGCCGTCGTGGACCGCAAGGTCGCCGAGCGGCTGCCGGTCGAGCTGCCCGAGGCCCCGCAGACGGTGGCCCGGTGACCGAACCCGGCAAGCACGAGTTCACCGTCGCGTCCACAAGGGACGTCCACATCGGACGAGTCGTCGGGCTGCGGGTCGACGAGGTGGTGATGCCCGGCGGTGGCACCGCCCGCCGTGAGGTCGTCGAGCACCTCGGCGCGGTCGCCGTCGTCGCGCTGGACGACGACGGCGCGGTCACGCTGATCCACCAGTACCGGCACCCGATCGGGCGACGGCTGTGGGAACTGCCCGCCGGGCTGATCGACAAGGCGGGGGAGGACCCCGTCGGCGCGGCCGAACGGGAACTGGTCGAGGAGGTCGGGCTCAGCGCCGAACGCTGGGAGACCCTGGTCGACGTCGCGGCGTCGCCCGGCTTCACGGACGAGGTCGTCCGCGTCTACCTCGCCCGTGGACTGTCCGAAGTGGACAGGGAGGTCCTCGGCGACGAGGAGGCGGACCTCGTCGTGCGGAAGTTCCCGCTCGACGAAGCGGTCCGGATGGCGCTGGCCGGTGAGCTGGTGAACGGGTCGACCGTCGGTGGCGTGCTCGCCGCGCACGCGGTGCTTTCGGGGGCGGCTTCGGCGCGGCCCGCGGACGCGCCTTGGGAAGATCGGCCGACGAAGTTCGCTTCGCGCGGTCACTGATCCTCCTGCGCGTGCTATGAAAGGTCCTTTCCTTGCAAAATTTGCAAGGAAAGGACCTTTCATAGCATCCGGGAGAGGAGTCAGAGGGCCGGTGACGTGCCGTGCTCAGTCCCGGAGGCGGCGGCCTTGAGCGTCGGTGCCGCCGTTCGCCAGCAGCACGATCCCGTCGACCATCGGCCAGACCACCCCGATGCCGCAGGTGACCACCACGACCGCCAGCTGCCCCAAAGCGAGCCCGACATGCCCGGTGTAGAAGCGCCCGGTCCCGAACGGCAGCACGAGCTGCAGCACTCCGGCGGCGATCTTCGACTTCGGTGAGTACGGCATGACCGCGGCAGGCTGCTGGTACACGGGCACGAACGGCGGCGGGTCGAACCGCGGCGCCAGGTACGTCGGATGCGGGGCGGGCAGGTCCTGGAACAGTGGCCGGAGTTCGCCGAGCGTCACGGCCTCGTACGCGGCGAGGACCCGGCCCTCGTACTCGTCGGGCGTGATCCTGCCCTGGCTGTAGTGGTCGGCGAGCAGCCGCGCCGCCTCCTCGCGCTCGGCGGTGCCGGCGCGCATCTCGTCCGGGTCCGGTTGCTGGGACATGCTCCCAAGGTAGCCCGTTTCACACCCGCGACGCGGTACGCGCGGCGAACCCCCGAACGGGTCGTCGTGGTTCTAGAGTGTCCGTGTGTCACAGGCCGGTGGTATCGGAGTCGCCCAGGTGGTCGCCGCATACCTCGACCATCTGGTGGTCGAACGCGGAACCGCGAGGAACACCCTCGACAGCTACTCCCGTGACCTGCGCCGGTACACCGCGTACCTCCACGGCGCCGACGTCGAACGTTTCACCGACGTCACCTCGGCGCACATCACCTCGTTCGGCGCGGCGCTGCGCGAAGGCGACGAAGAGCATCAGCCGCTCGCCGCGTCCTCAGCCGCTCGCGCACTGGTCGCCGTGCGGGGGCTGCACAAGTTCGCGCACGCCGACGGCATCACCGAGAACGACCCGGCCCGCGAGGTCCGCCCGCCCGCCGCGGCCAAACGGCTGCCCAAGGCGCTGCCGGTGGACGCCGTGCTGAAGCTGCTCGAAACCCCGCCGCCCGAGGGGATGCGGCCGCTGCGGGACCGGGCGCTGCTGGAACTGCTCTACTCCACCGGCGCGCGGATCTCCGAGGCCGTCGGGCTCGACGTCGACGACATCGACGACGCCGAACGCACCGTGCTGCTCGACGGGAAGGGCGGCAAACAGCGCATCGTGCCGATCGGCCGTCCGGCGCTGGAAGCGGTGCACGCGTACCTCGTCCGCGCGCGGCCGGCACTCGCCACCCACGGCAGGGGGACACCGGCGATGTTCCTGAACGCCCGCGGCTCCAGGCTTTCCCGGCAGAGCGCGTGGCAGGTTCTCAAGGACACCGCGGAATCCGCGGGAATCACGGCGGGCGTTTCCCCGCACACGTTGCGCCATTCCTTCGCCACGCATCTGCTCGAAGGCGGCGCCGACGTCCGCGTCGTGCAGGAACTGCTCGGCCACGCCTCGGTGACGACCACGCAGGTGTACACGCTGGTCACGGTGAACACGCTCCGCGAGGTTTACGCGACAGCACATCCCCGCGCGCTCGGCTAAACGACCCGGTCGGTCCCGGCGTGCCTCGTTGGCTCGACTCGTGAATCGCGCATAGGCTGCCGAGGATCCTGCCGAAGAGGAGCTTTCGCGTTATGTCGACACCGAACGAGCCGGCGAAGCCGTCCGCGTCCGCCGGTTCGGCCGCGGCGAGCCTCAGCCAGGTGACCATCGCAACCCCCGCCGAACACGACGGCGACGAACCGTCGGAGGACACGATCTCTTCCCGCGGCCGCAAGGCCAAGCGCGCCAAAGAAACCAAACAGCAAGAACTCGAGAGGGAAGGTATCGGCCCCACCGGCCGTCCGTACCGCGAGATCCCCGATCCGCCGCCGCTGGAACGGCACGGCCCCGCACTCGTGATGGCCATGTGCAACCAGAAGGGCGGCGTCGGCAAGACCACCTCGACCATCAACCTGGGTGCGGCGCTCGCCGAATGCGGCCGCCGGGTACTGCTGGTCGACTTCGATCCGCAGGGCGCGCTCTCGGTCGGTCTCGGCATTCAGCCGCACGAGCTCGACCAGACGGTCTACAACGTCATCATGGAGCGCTCGGTCAGCATCACCGACACCATCCGGAAGACCCGGGTGGACGGCGTCGACCTGCTGCCGAGCAACATCGACCTGTCCGCGGCCGAGGTCCAGTTGGTCGCAGAGGTAGGGCGCGAACACACGTTGTTACGGGTCCTTCGTCCGGTCATGAACGACTACGACTATGTTCTTGTCGACTGCCAGCCCTCGCTAGGCCTGCTGACGGTGAACGCACTGACCGCCGCGGACGGTGTGATCATCCCGCTGGAGTGCGAGTTCTTCAGTCTGCGAGGCGTAGCGCTCCTGATCGACACCATCGAGAAGGTGCAGGAACGCCTCAACCCCAAACTGGACATCACCGGGATTCTCGCCACCATGTACGACCCGAGAACCCTGCACTCGAAGGAGGTCATGGCGAGAGTGGTGGAGGCATTCGGCGACATCGTGTTCGACACGGTGATCAACCGCACCGTGCGGTTCCCCGAGACGACCGTCGCGGGCGAGCCGATCACGACGTGGGCCCCCAAATCAGCAGGCGCTGCCGCCTATCGCGCGCTGGCACGCGAGGTGATCGCCCGGTGAGCAGGCGAGCTTCCCTGCCCGGAGCGTCCGAACTTTTCAGGATCACCTCCAGCCCCGCCCTCGATCTCCCGCCCGCGCCCGAACAGCCCGCCCCCTCGACGGGGAACGGCAACGGGAACGGATCCGGGAACGAGACGGGGCCCGCGCACAAGGAACAGCTGTCCCGTGCCGCGCGAAGCGGTTCCGGGCGGACCAAGCACGACGCGAAGATCACCGTCTACGTCTCCGGCGACGAACTGCTGGCGATGGAGCAGGCCAGGCTGAACTTGCGGGCGAAGCACGGGCTCGTGCTCGACCGCGGCAGACTGGTCCGCGAGGCGGTGGCCGTCCTGTTGGCCGACTTCGACGCGGCGGGCGAGGAGTCGGTGCTCGTCCAGCGCTTGCGGGCGGGCAGCGAGGACGGGAAAGAGACCGAGAGCTGATGGACGACCCGGCCGCGGCTGCTCCCAGCGGCTCAGAGCCGGTCGAGCGGACAGAGGCAGACGAGACCCCCGCCGTGCACGAGACCGTGCACGGCGGGATGGTCCCAGAAGGACTGGCCAGTGAAGAGCTGAGCACGTCCAAGTTCAAGGTGAACCTGTCGAATTTCCAGGGCCCCTTCGATCTGCTGCTCCAGCTGATCTCGCAGCACCAGCTCGACGTCACCGAAGTCGCGTTGCACCAGGTCACGGACGATTTCATCGCCTACACCCGCGCGCTCGGCACGGAGTGGAACCTCGACGAGACGACCGAGTTCCTGGTCATCGCGGCGACTCTGCTCGACCTCAAGGCGGCACGCCTGCTGCCCGCCGCCGAGGTGGAGAGCGAAGACGACCTCGCCCTGCTCGAAGCGCGGGACCTGCTGTTCGCGCGCGTGCTGCAGTACCGGGCGTACAAGCAGGTCGCGGCGCTGTTCGGTGAGCTGGAGGCCGGTGCGCTGCGGCGGTATCCGCGGTCGGTCGCGCTGGAAGACCGGTTCATGGGGCTGCTGCCCGAGGTGATGCTCGGCGTGGACCCGGCGAAGTTCGCCGAGATCGCCGTCGCGGTCTTCAAACCGAAGCCGCCGCCGACGGTGTCGATCGCACATATCCACATGGGCCGGGTCTCGGTGCGCGAACACGCCGCGCTGCTGCGGCTCAAGCTCGCGGAACGAGGCGAAGCGACCTTCAGCGAGCTGGTCGAGGACTGCGAACACACCGTCGAGATCGTGGCGCGGTTCCTCGCGCTGCTGGAGCTGTACCGGGAGGCCACGGTCCAGTTCGAGCAGCTGGAGGCACTCGCCGAACTGCACGTGCGCTGGACCGGCGGGTCCGTGGCGCAGGCGTCGGTGGCGGCCGAACAGGACCTCGCCGCCGCGGAGGACGAGGAGTACGGGTGAGCCCCGAAGAGACCCAGAAGACTGAAGAAACCCCCGAGACCGGTGATGGGCCGAAAGCTCCCATCACCGAGTCCGACGAGGCGAAGGACGCTTTCAGCCCGCCGGAGGCCGAGGCCCCTGCCGCCGAGGCCGAGGCCTCCGCCGTCGAAGCGGAGCCGCCTGCCGACGAGGGGCTCGTGGCGGCGGGTGACGGCGACTATCCCGACCTCACCTCCGACGAGGCGCTCGAAGCGGCCCTGGAGGCGTTGCTCCTGGTCGTCGACTCGCCGATCAACGAGGAATCGCTCGCCGACACCGTCGGGCAATCCGTGTCGCGGGTCACCGTGGCGCTGCGCACGATGGCGCAGAAGTTCACCGAGCGGACCAGCGGAATCGACCTGCGCCGAGTCGGCGAAGGGTGGCGGTTCTACACTAGGGACGTCTATGCCCCGTTCGTGGAGAAGCTTCTGCTCGACGGCCAGCGTTCCAAGCTGACGCGAGCCGCACTGGAGAGCCTCGCCGTGATCGCCTATCGGCAGCCGGTGACCAGGGCCAGGGTCGCCGCCGTCCGAGGGGTGAACGTGGACGGGGTGATCAGGACGCTGCTGGCACGCGGCCTGATCGAGGAGATGGGGACCGACCCCGAAACCACAGGCACGCTGTACGTGACGACCGAGCTGTTCCTGGAGCGACTGGGCCTCTCGTCCTTGGCCGACCTTCCGCCCATCGCTCCGTTGCTACCCGAAGTGGACACCATCGATGACATCTGACCCGCATCCCGACGGCATTCGGCTGCAGAAGGTCCTTTCGCAGGCCGGCGTCGCCTCGCGGCGCGCCGCCGAGGACCTGATCGTGCGCGGTCGCGTGAGCGTGGACGGCAAGGTGGTCACCGAACTCGGCCGCCGGGTCGATCCGGACAACTCCGTGATCCACGTCGACGGCACCCGCGTCCAGGTCCGCGAGGACCTCGTCTACCTCCTGCTGAACAAGCCCAAGGGCGTGCACAGCACGATGAGCGACGACCGCGGCCGCCCGTGCGTCGGCGACTACCTGCGCGGCCGGTACGAGGAGACGCCCGGCATCGTGCACGTCGGCAGGCTCGACGAGAACACCGAAGGCCTTCTGCTGCTCACCAACGACGGCGACCTCGGCCACCGGTTGATGCACCCGTCGTACCAGGTGCTCAAGACCTACTTCGCCGAGGTCGAGGGCATCGTCCCGCGCGGCCTCGGCAAGGAACTGCGGGCCGGTTTCGAACTGCCGGACGGCATCGTCAAGGTCGACCAGTTCCGGGTCAAGGACATGTTGGCCGGTCGCACCCAGATCGAACTGGTCATCCACGAGGGGCGCAAGCACATCGTGCGGCGGCTGATGGCGGCCACCGGGCACCCCGTGCGCAAACTGGTCCGGACCGCGCTCGGCGACGTCCAGCTCGGTGCCCAGCGGTCGGGCTCGATCCGGCGCCTGAACCGCGGCGAGGTCGGTTCGCTCTACCGCGCGGTCGATCTGTAAGACTTTCCGCTCTACTGCACAGGTGATCATCGCGTTTAGCTCTCCCTGACGGGCTTTCAGCCGACGGGGAAGGGCTCAACCGTGAAAACAGTTGTGCTGGCAGGGATCTTGGCGGTCGCCGCGGCCGTGGTCGCGGCGCCGCAGGCCGCGGCGAAACCGCGGGGCAGCGAACCGGTCTACGACTTCGCCCAGGCCGTCCGCGAGACGGCCTGGGTGGACATCGGCCTCGACGGGGACGGCGACGGCCGTTCCGACCGGGTCGCCGCCGACATCATCCGCCCGAAGGAACCGGCGGCGCAGGGCAAGAAGGTCCCGGTCATCATGGACGCCAGCCCGTACTACTCGTGCTGCGGGCGGGGCAACGAGAGCGAGCTCAAGACCTACGATTCGGCGGGCAGGCCGGTCGGGTTCCCGCTCTACTACGACAACTTCTTCGTCCCGCGTGGCTATGCCGTGGTGCTGGTGGATCTGGCCGGTACCAACAAATCCCGCGGCTGCACCGACATCGGCGGGCCCTCGGACGTCAACTCGGCGCGCAAGGTCGTCGACTGGCTGAACGGGCGCGCGAACGGTTACACGACGGCGACCGGACCGGCCAGGACGAACGCGACCTGGTCGACGGGCGCCGTCGGCATGATCGGGAAGTCCTACGACGGCACGGTCGCCAACGGCGTCGCCGCGACCGGTGTCGACGGGCTCAAGACCATCGTGCCGATCGGTGCCATCAGCTCCTGGTACGACTACTACCGCTCGGATGGCGCGAACCTGCGCCAGGGCAGCCCGGCGGGATTGGCGCAGACCGTGTCCCGCCGCAACGGCGGGCAGAACTGCAGCGCGGCGAACCAAAAGCTCACCGCGGGCGCGACGGCGAACGGCGACTACAACGCGTTCTGGCTCGACCGTGACCACGTGCAGAGCGCGTCGAAGGTGAAAGCCAGCGTGCTCGCTTCGCATGGGCTGGGCGACCTCAACGTCAAGACGATCAACTTCGGGCAGTGGTGGGAAGCGCTGAACGTCGAGCGCAAGATCTGGCTGACGCAGGCCGGTCACGTCGACCCGTTCGACTACCGGCGGTCGGCGTGGGTCGACACCCTGCACAAGTGGTTCGACCACTACCTGCTCGGCGTGGACAACGGCATCGAGAAGACCCCGGGCGCGAGCGTGGAACGCGAGCCGGACGTCTGGGTGGACCAGGCGGCGTGGCCCGCGGGCAGTGCGGTCACCCTGCGTCCCGCGGCAGGCGGCACCCCGGGCGTCGGCACGCTCGGCACCACCGCGGGGACGGGTACGGCGTCGTTCACGGACTCCTCCGGTCAGTTCTCGAACAGCTGGGCCGCACGTCCGACGGAGACCTCGAACGGACGCCTGCTGTTCAGCACCGGCGCGCTGGCGAAGGATCTGCACGTGTCCGGGACGGCGAAGGTGACCGTGACCGCGACGCCGTCGACGTCCACAGCGCGGCTTTCGGCGATCCTCGTGGATTACGGCCCGGCGACGATCCGGAACTACACCGGGCCGAAGGAAGGCATCAAGAACGAGCTGACGCAGTCGTGCTGGGGCGCGAGCGCTTCCGGCAATGACGCCTGTTACCTGAACACGAGCACCGACGCGGTCTCGGTCGGGCTGAACATCATCAGCCGTGGCTGGGCCGACCTGGCCAACCACCAATCGCTGAGCCAGGAATCGCCGCTGACGCCGGGGCAGCCGTACACGATGACGTTCCGGCTGGCGAGTACGGATCATGTTGTCCCGCAAGGACATCAGCTGGCGCTGATCATCGGCGGGACGGATGGTTCGTTCATCTCGGGTCCTTCGCAGTACCCGAAGATCACTGTGGACCTCGGCAAGACTTCGCTGGCTCTGCCCGTCTCGGGTGCGGGACCGTCGGCGGTGCCGGCTCCGCTTCCGGCGGCTCCGGCGCAGATCGCGCCCGCGACCGTTTCGGGGCTTGAGCGCGGCTGACCTGATGCTATGAAAGGTCCTTTCCTTGCAAATTTCGCAAGGAAAGGACCTTTCATGGCGTCAACGTCCGGCGGTGACGATCCAGACCCCGCCTGGGATTCGTACCCCGTGCGGTGTCTCGAACTCGCCGAGCGCGTCCCGTACCCGGTCGCGGAGGCCGGTGATCGAGTCCGCGTCCACGGTCCGCAGGTTGTGCTGGATCGGGGCCATCGAGAAGACGAAGTCGGTCGCGTCGGAAGCGTCCGCGCCGAAGCCCATGTCCGCGTCCACCGGGCTGATCTCGATGTCGCGGAAACCCGCCGCCGTGAGCACTTCGGTGATCCGTTCGGGGGCCAGCAGGGAACCCATCCCGCGGGCGGCGGGCGATGGCTCGCGAAGGTAGGGGGCGAGCGCCGCGGTCGCCCGGGCGTAGGCGCTGTCGACGTCGCCTGACCGCGGCCCCAGGAAGGCCAGCCGGCCGCCGGGCGCGAGCGCGCCGCGGAGGTGACCGAACGCCGCGACCAGATCGGCGAAGAACATCACGCCACCCCTGCTCATGATGACGTCGAAGCCAGGCCCTTCGAACGGGTGTACCTGCGCGTCTCCCTGGACGAACTCGACATTGGTGAGGTTATCGGCCGCCGCGTCCAAGCGGGCCCGCTCCACCAGCGGCGCCGAAATGTCGATCCCCAGCGCGCGCCCGCTGCCGGCCTTTCTCGCGGCCAGCCGGGTGGTGAGTCCGGCGCCGCAGCCCACGTCCAGGACCGCGTGACCGTCTTCGATGTTCGCGGCGGCGAAAAGCGGCGCGTCGAAGGCTTCCATCATTCCGTTGTAGCGCTCCGGGTGATCCGCCCAGAGCCTTCCCTCCCAGCCGTTCCACGCTTCGGCCTGCTGCGGGTTGGCGATCGCCACCATGGGACACCTCATCGTCGTCGTTACTAGAGTCGAACTCTAGTGGTTGACTCTAGAGATAGACTCCAGTCATGAGTGGTGTCAAGGGTGCCCGGGCCGAGCGGGCGGCGGAAACGCGGCGGCGGATCATCGAGGCCGCCAGGGAACTCTTCCTCGCCGACGGCTACGGGGCGACCACGCTTCAGCAGGTCGCCGACCGGGCGGGGGTGGCCGTCCAGACCATCTACTTCACGTTCCGCAACAAGCCGACGTTGCTGAAGGAACTGGTCGACGTCGCGATCGCCGGCGACGACAGTCCGGTGGCGACGATGGAGCGGCCATGGTTCGCGCAAGTGCTGGACGCGCCGGACGCGCGCACGGCCCTCACCGCCCTCGTCACGGGGAGCCGCGCCGTGCTCGAACGGGTCGCCGCCGTCAACGACATGGTGCGTACCGCGACCGCCGCCCACCCCGATTTGCGTGAGCTCTGGCCTGATCGCGAAGACCCGCGCCACACCGTGCACACGGCGGCGGCGAAGGCTCTGCTGGAGAAGCCCGGCGTCAGGACCGATCTCACGGTCGAGAAGGCGGCGGACATCCTCTATGCCGTGCTGAGTCCGGAGTCGTTCCTGATCCTGACCCGTGACCGCGCCTGGGCTGTCGGCGACTGGGAGTCTTGGGTGGAGGAACTCTTGGCCGCACAGTTGCTCGAGCGCGGCTGACCGATGCAATGAAAGGTCCTTTCCTTGCAAATTTTGCAAGGAAAGGACCTTTCATGGCGCGTGTGGGGCGGGGTCAGCCGGCCTGCGAGGCCGCACTCTTCGACCCGAAGGGCCTTCGCTGCAGAGCCCGCGCCACCGGTTCGACGATCCGCGCGGCCGTCGGGCCGAGGATCGCCATCAGGAGCACGTACGCCGTCGCGAGTGCCGCGAGTTCGCCGGTCACCGCGCCCGCCGCCACCGCCAGTCCGGCGATGACGATCGAGAACTCGCCTCGTGCGACCAGTGCGGCTCCGGCACGAGCCCGGCCCATCTTCCCGATGCCTTGCCGTCGCGCGGCCCACCAGCCGGTGCCGACCTTCGTGAGCGTCGTCGCGACCGCCAGGATGACCGCCCAGCCGAGCACGGGCGGGATCGACGCGGGGTTGGTGTTGAGCCCGAACACGACGAAGAACACGGCCGCGAAGAGATCTCGCAGCGGTTCGAGCAGGTGTGTCGCGTTCTCCGCCGTCGAACCCGAGATCGCGATGCCGAGCAGGAACGCGCCGACCGCGGCCGACACCTGCATCGCCGAAGCCAGGCCGGCGACCAGCAGGGCCGCACCGAGGACCTTGAGGAGGAACACCTCGCGGTCCGGGCTGTCCACCGCCGCGGAGACGTACCGGCCGAACTTCAGCGCGATCACCAGTACGACCGTGATCACCATCAGCGAGATCCCGACCGCCTTCATGCCGCCGAGGAAGCTGACACCGCCGAGCACCGCGGTGAGGATCGGCAGGTACAGCGCCATCACCAGGTCTTCGAACACCAGGATCGACAGCACCACCGGCGTTTCCCGGTTACCGAGCCGCCCGAGGTCGCCGAGCACCTTCGCGATGATCCCGGAGGACGAGATGTAGGTGACGCCCGCCATCACGATCGCGCCGATCGGCCCCCAGCCGAGGATGAGCGCGACGATCGCACCCGGCGCGGCGTTGAGCACGATGTCGACGAGCCCCGCCATCCACGAGCGTTTCAGTCCGGTGAACAGCTCGGCCGCCGAGTACTCCAGGCCCAGCAGGAGCAGCAGCAGGACGACGCCGATCTCGCTGGCGAGGTGGGTGAAGTCGCCGATGTCGCCGAGCGGGATCAGCCCGCCCTGGCCGAAGCACAGGCCACCGATCAGGTACAGCGGGATGGGGGACATCCCGATCTTTCCGGCGAGGCGGCCGAGCGCGCCCAGCCCGAAGAAGACCGCCCCGAGTTCGATCAAGGACAGTGCGGTGTGATCCATCCGCGATCAGCCGTACTTCAAGATCTTGACGGCGGCCTCGAGACCTTCCGAGGTGCCGACCGCGACGAGCACGTCGCCCGCGGTGAGATTGAAGTCCGGTGTGGGGGAGGGGTGGACCTGCCCGGCCCGCATCACCGCGACGACCGAGACGCTCGTGCGGGTCCGCATGGCGGTGTCGCCCAGCGTCCGGCCGTCGAACGGCGACGACGCCTTGATCGGCAGCTGCTTGGTGTTGATGCCGGGCAGGTCCCGGTGCTCTTCGGTGAGCTGGGCGACCAGCTGGGGCGCGCCGAGCAGGTTCGCCAGCGCGCCCGCTTCGTCGGTGGTGAGCGGAAGTGAGGCCAGGCAGGCGTCGGGATCGTCCGTTTTGGACACGATCAGCTCGACGTGTCCATCGCGATGGGTCACCACGCCGACGCGGCGGCCGTTGCGGGTGGCGAAGTCCTTGCGGACGCCTATTCCAGGGAGCGGGGTCACTTCGACGTTCACGACGTCAACAGTAACTCACCGTCCGGTTCGCTTCGGGCGGATCAGGAACAGCGCCGAGATCACGACCATCAAGGCGCACGTCGCGCCGTGGATGCCGAGCGCGGTGCCCACGGAACCGTTGTGGGTCAGCACGATCAGCATGTCGCCGAACGGGATGAACGCCAGCGCGAGCATCGCCCAGCCCAGCGCGCGGGCGTTCCGGAACAGGAGCAGCGCGAGCACCACGAGCGCCGTGCCGATGTCGCGGACGCCCTTGACCGCGAGGATCGGGTCGCCATCGGACGGCATCACCGGCAGGCCGAAACCGCCCGTCTGGGTTGAAGGGAAGAACACGTAGCCGCTCCCGAAGTAGAGGACGAAGAGCACGAGGGCGGCGGACAGGACGTAAGCGATCTTGATTCTGGTCATGATCTCCGACTCCAAAATCTAGCAGTGCTAGGAACGCTATGAACGTAGCGCTAGCACCGCTAGCTTGTCTAGCGATGCTAGGATATTCGTATGGTCACGAACCCCCGGCGCGAGCGGGACCGCTCACAGCGCGAACAGCTGATCGTCACCACCGCCCGCGAGATCGCCGAAGAAGAAGGCTGGGACGCGGTCACGACCCGGCGGCTGGCGGCGAAGATCGAGTACAGCCAGCCGGTCCTCTACAGCCACTTCTCCGGCAAGGGGGCGATCATGGCGGCCGCTGCCCTCGAGGGCTGCACCGAAATGGCCGCCCATATGCGGAAGGGAGCCGGTACGGCGGAAGACTCGCGTGGCGCCCTGCGGAGGCTGGCGGGGAACTACTTCGACTTCGCGGACCGCAAACCCGCGCTCTATGACGCGATCTTCACTCTCGCCAGTGAGCTGGACTTCGCCAGTCCGGACAGTCCCGAGCCGTTGAAGGACGCGTTCGGCGCCCTGCTCGAAACCGTGGGCCCGGTGGCGGGCGATTACGACCCCGGCCTCTACACCGAGACGTTCTGGGCCGCCCTGCACGGCCTCGTCACCCTCGAGCGCAGCCGACGGCTGCCGGCGGCCGCGCGCGCGGAACGGATCGGCATGCTCGTCGACCGGTTCGCCGTGGGCGGCTGAGGCGTGTCGCGCGCCACCAGGCAGAATGGTCATCGATCAGATGAGCGACGAATGAGCTGAGGAGAGTTTCGGTGACGGGAGCCCTGCGTGGTGTGGTCGCGATGGACGGCCCGTCCGGAACCGGGAAATCCACGGTTTCGCGGAAGCTCGCGACGAAACTCGGCGCCGGCTACCTCGACACGGGCGCGATGTACCGCGTGGTCACCCTCGCCGTCCTGCGCGCCGGGGCCGACCCGGTCGACGCGGTCGCGGTCGCCGACGTCGCGCGGAAGGCCGAACTCGGCATCGGAACCAGCCCTGACGACGCGACGGTCACCCTCGCGGGTGAAGACGTCGCCGCCGAGATCCGCGGTGCGGACGTCACCACGGCGGTGTCGCCCGTTTCGGCCGTCCCCGCGGTCCGCGAACTGCTGGTCGCCCGGCAGCGCGAGATCATCGCCGAAGTGCTCGGCCGCGTCGGCGGCATCGTGGTCGAAGGCCGCGACATCGGCACCGTCGTCTCACCCGACGCCCCGCTCAAGATCTTCCTCACCGCTTCGGCCGAAGTCCGCGCCGCACGCCGCAGCGCACAGGATTCCGCCGCCGGTCGCGAATCCACGCACGACGTCGCGAAGGCGGCGGTGGAACGGCGTGACCGCCTGGACTCCACGCGGGCGGCTTCGCCCCTGCGCGCGGCCGAAGACGCCGTCGAGGTGGACACCTCGGCGCTCAACATCGACCAGGTGATCGTCGCGCTGGCGGAACTGGCGCTGCACCGCGGTCTCCTCGAAGGCTGCCCCGCCGAGGCCGCCAGGTGAGCGCGAAGGGACTGCCCGAAGGCGCGAGCGACCCGTTCCACACCTTCGGCCGGGGGATCTCGAAATTCATCGTCCGGCCCGCGTTCCGGGTCCGGGTCCACGGCGCCGAGCGGGTGCCGGCGTCCGGGCCGGTGGTGTTCATGGCCAACCACAGCTCGATGGCGGAACCCGCGCTGCTGTTCGGAATGTTCTCGCGGCGTACCGCGTTCCTGGTCAAGGCGGAACTCTTCAAGGGTTTCGTCGGCTGGTTCTTCCCGAAACTGGGCCAGATCCCGGTGAAACGGGGTGCGGTGGACCGCAAACCGCTGATGATGGCGGTCAAGGTGCTCGAGGACGGCGGTGCGGTGGGGATCTTCCCCGAAGGCACCCGCGGCCTCGGTGACGCCGAAAACTTCGAGCGCGGCGCGGCCTTCCTGGTCCGCGCCGGGAACGCGACCGTGGTTCCGGTCGCCACTCGGGGGACGTACAAACCCGCCGGCGCCAAGAGGCGTTGGCGGCCACGCGTCGACATCATGGTCGGCGAACCTTTCACTCCCGCGATCGGGAAGGGAAGGACAGGGCTGGAGGAGGGAACCGAGCGGCTTCGTCTCGCGCTCGCGGACCTCGTGAAGGCACTGGACGAATGGCGCTTGGAGCACGGGCTCCAAGACACGCGACAGAATGTGAAGTAACGAATGTCTGAGCTTGACGGAGTCGGCGAGATCGACGGCTCCTGGTCCGATGAGTCCGAATTCACCACGCTGGACGCGCAGATCGCCGCGGGCGAGGCCGAGGAGGAGGCGCAGCTCGCGCAACCGGTCCTCGCCGTCGTCGGCAGGCCCAACGTAGGCAAGTCCACCCTGGTCAACCGCATCCTCGGCCGCCGAGAGGCGGTCGTGCAGGACGTTCCCGGCGTGACCCGGGACCGCGTCGCCTACGACGCCTTCTGGGCGGGCCGCCGGTTCACCCTGGTCGACACGGGCGGCTGGGAGCCGGACGCGACCGGGCTGCAGGCCTCCGTCGCCGCGCAGGCCGAGATCGCGATGGCCACCGCCGACGCGGTGCTGCTGGTCATCGACGCCAGTGTCGGCGCGACCGCGACCGACGAGGCCGCCTCGAAGGTGCTGCGCCGCTCGAAGAAGCCGGTGCTGCTCGTCGCCAACAAGGTCGACGACGACCGCCTGCTCGCCGACACCGCGTCCCTGTGGTCACTCGGCCTCGGCGAACCGCATCCGGTCAGCGCGCTGCACGGGCGTAGCTCGGGCGACCTGCTCGACGCGATCGTCAAGGCGCTGCCGGAGATGCCGCGCGACGGCGACCGCGCCACCACCGGCCCGCGCCGCGTCGCACTGGTCGGCAAGCCGAACGTGGGCAAATCCAGCCTGCTGAACAAGATCTCCGGCGAGGAGCGGTCCGTGGTGGACTCGGTCGCCGGTACCACCGTCGACCCGGTCGACTCGCTGGTCGAACTGGACGGTGACATCTGGCGGTTCGTCGACACGGCGGGTCTGCGCAAGCGGGTCAATTCGGCCAACGGCGCCGAGTACTACGCGTCGCTGCGGACCAAGACCGCGATCGACGCGGCCGAGGTCGCGATCGTGCTGCTGGACGCCGCCGAACCGCTTTCGGAGCAGGACCTGCGGGTGCTGACCATGGTCGTCGAAGCCGGTCGCGCCTGCGTGCTCGCCTTCAACAAGTGGGACCTCGTCGACGAGGACCGCCGCCACGCCATGGTCCGCGAACTGGACCGCGGCCTGGTGAGGGTGCCGTGGGCGGACAAGGTCAACATCTCCGCGCTCACCGGCCGGTCCGTGCGCAAGCTCGCGCCCGCGCTGCGGACCGCGTTGAAGTCCTGGGACCAGCGGGTTCCCACCGGTCAGCTGAACGGCTGGCTGGCCGACCTCATCGCCGCGACCCCGCCGCCGGTGCGCGGTGGCAAGCAGCCGAAGGTGCTGTTCGCGACCCAGGCGGGCATCCGGCCGCCGACGCTGGTCCTGTTCACCACCGGCTTCCTCGAGGCGGGCTACCGGCGGTTCATCGAACGGAAGTTCCGTGAGCGTTTCGGATTCGAAGGCACCCCCGTCCGGGTGAATATCCGAGTGCGGGAAAAGAAGCAAAGGCCCAAGGTCGGCGGAAAAGCGGCCGGAAAACCACAGGGTAAACCGAAAGCGCGCTGATTCTCACGATGTAGGTGAATATTTCACTGGGTGGACACGCCGATGACCTCGGGTTTCGGCGTGTCCACCGGTGAGGTTCGACACTCTGCCGAGACCCTCCCGAGATATGTCGTACACCTGCGGTAAAGTCAATGGTCTGCTAGCGGGCGCCTCATTCGGAGAGCGAGCCCGAATGACGCACTTCGCGAAAGGTGTGTGATGGGCTTGAGCGCCCATGGTTCCGTCTTGCCCGTGGTGACCGCCCGATGACCCTGACCGCCGATTCCCGGCCGATCGCCTGCGTCGCCGATGTCACCGTCGCCCCGTCCGCCACGCCGATCGCCGACCGTGCCCTCTTCTGGTCCGGCCTCGGTGCCGGTGAGCGCACCCTGATCGACATCCTCGCCGAGACCGCCGCCCGCCACCCCAACGCGGGCGCGATCGACGACGGCGAGACCACGCTGTCCTACCGCAAGCTCGTCGAAGAGATCGACGACTACGGCCGCAAGCTGACCGCCAACGGTGTCGGCGTCGGCGACCGCGTCGGCGTCCGGATCTCCTCCGGCACCGCGGAGCTGTATGTCGCGATCCTCGCCATCCTGTCCGTCGGCGCCGCCTATGTGCCGGTCGACGCGGACGACCCGGAAGAGCGCGCCGAGCTGGTCTTCGGTGAGGCCGACGTCGCCGCCGTCGTCAGCGATGGCGGCGCGATCACCGTCGCCGGTTCGCCCGGTGGCGTCGAAGGTGGCCCCGCGCCTGCCGACGACGCCTGGATCATCTTCACCTCCGGTTCGACCGGTAAGCCGAAGGGCGTCGCCGTCTCGCACGCGTCCGCCGCGGCTTTCGTCGATGCCGAGGCCCAGCTCTTCCTCACCGAGGAGCCGATCGGCCCCGGCGACCGCGTGCTAGCCGGTCTTTCCGTCGCCTTCGACGCGTCCTGCGAAGAGATGTGGCTCGCCTGGCGTCACGGCGCCTGCCTGGTCCCGGCGCCGCGTTCGCTGGTGCGGACCGGTGTCGACCTCGGCCCGTGGCTGGTCGCGCAGGGCATCACCGTCGTCTCGACCGTGCCGACGCTGGCCGCGTTGTGGCCCGCCGACGCGCTGGAAGACGTCCGCCTGCTGATCTTCGGCGGCGAAGCCTGCCCGCCGGAACTGGCCGAACGCGTCGCCGTCGAAGGCCGCGAAGTCTGGAACACCTACGGCCCGACAGAGGCCACCGTCGTCGCCTGCGCCGCGCAGATGACCGGCGAGGGCCCGGTCCGCATCGGCCTGCCGCTCGCCGGCTGGCAGCTCGCCGTCGTCAACGAGGCGGGCGAGCCCATCGCGATGGGGGAGACCGGCGAGCTGGTCATCGGCGGCGTCGGCCTGGCCCGCTACCTCGACCCGGAGAAGGACGCCGAGAAGTTCGCGCCGCTGCCCTCGCTGGGCTGGCGCCGCGCGTACCGCAGCGGTGACATGGTCCGCGCCGAAGCCGAGGGGCTGCTGTTCCTCGGGCGGCTCGACGAGCAGGTCAAACTCGGCGGCCGCCGGATCGAACTCGGCGAGGTCGACGCCGCGCTCCAGGCGCTGCCCGGAGTGCAGGGCGCCGCGGCCGCGGTTCGCCGCACCAAGGCGGGCAACCAGGTGCTCGTCGGGTACGTCGTGCCCGCCGAAGGAACGAAGTTCGACCACGACGAGGCCGCGACCCGGCTGCGCGAGCAGCTGCCCGCCGCGCTCGTCCCGCTGCTGGCGCTGGTCGATGACCTGCCGACACGGACCTCCGGCAAGGTCGACCGCAACGCGCTGCCCTGGCCGCTGTCCACTGTGGACGCCGCCAAATCCGGGCTGTCCCCGACGGAGAGCTGGCTCGCCGAAGGCTGGGCCGAGATCCTCGGCGTCTCGGTCGACAACCCGAAGGCCGACTTCTTCACCAACGGCGGCGGGAGCCTGACGGCCGCGCAACTGATCGCGCGGATCCGCACCCGGCATCCGCAGGTGTCGGTGAACGACATCTACGCCAACCCGAAGCTCGGCGCGCTGGCCACGTTGCTGGACGCGCTGAGCGGCGAGAAGACCGAACGCCGCGACATCGCGCCGACCCCGCGTAAGGCCGGGATCATCCAGTCACTGCTGATGATCCCGCTGATGGGCCTGGTCGGCCTGCGCTGGACGACGATCGCCGCGACGTTGTCGAACGTGCTGTCGCTGGCCGGTTTCGCCTGGGCGCCGACGCTGAGCTGGGCGTGGATCGCCGTCGCGTGGATCGCGCTGTTCAGCCCCGCGGGCCGCATCGCGATCTCGGCGACCGGCGCGCGGCTGCTGCTGCGCGGCGTCCGCCCCGGCAGCTACCCGCGTGGCGGGAGCGTCCACTTGCGACTGTGGACGGCCGAGAAGCTCGCCGAGTTCAGCGGTGCGGACAGTGTCGCGGGCGCTTCCTGGATGACGACGTACGCCAAGGCACTCGGCGCGCGGATCGCCAAGGACGTCGATCTGCATTCGCCGCCGCCGGTCACCGGCATGCTGAAACTCGGCCGCGGCGCCGCCATCGAACCCGAGGTCGACCTGACCGGGCACTGGGTGGACGGCGATCTCGTGCACATCGGCAAGATCCGGATCGGCGCCGACGCGCGGATCGGCGCGCGCAGCACGCTGTTCCCCGGCGCGCGGATCGGCAAGGGCGCGGAGATCGCGGCCGGGTCGACCGTGCGCGGCAACGTGCCCGCCGGACAGCGCTGGGCCGGTGCGCCCGCGGCGCGTGCCGCCAAGGACTCGCTCAAGTGGCCGTCGAGCCGCCCGCCGCGGTCGCGGTTCTGGTCTTCGGTCTATGGCGCGACCTCGGTCGCGCTGGGTCTGCTGCCCGCCGTCGCCGCCCTGCCCGCTGTCGCGTTGCTGGGTCACGCGATCGCCGGTGCTCCGTCGCTGGGTGCCGCGCTCGGCCAGGCGCTGCTGTTCACACCGCTCGCGACCATCGCGTACTTCGTCACCTATGCCCTGCTCGTGCTCGCCGGCGTCCGTTCGCTGAGCATCGGCATGGTCGAGGGTTACCACCCCGTGCACGGCCGCGTCGCGTGGCAGGTCTGGGCGACCGAACGGCTGATGGGCATGGCGCGTGAAGGGCTGTTCCCCTTGTACGCCAGCCTGTTCACCCCGGTGTGGCTGCGG
This sequence comes from Amycolatopsis sp. lyj-108, assembly GCF_046549005.1. Taxonomy (NCBI): domain Bacteria; kingdom Bacillati; phylum Actinomycetota; class Actinomycetes; order Pseudonocardiales; family Pseudonocardiaceae; genus Amycolatopsis; species Amycolatopsis sp. lyj-108. The sequence goes on from NZ_JAJPWQ010000018.1 coordinate 35,092, forward strand.
ATGCTCGGGGCGAAGGTCGGCCGCAACGTCGAGGTGTCGACCGTCCTCGCGCTGCCGAAGATGACCCAGGTGGACAGTGGCGCGTTCCTCGCGGACGACACCATGGTCGCCACCTACGAACTCGGCCACGGCTGGCTGCACGTCGCGCCGGCGCGGATCGGCAAACAGGCGTTCCTGGGTAACTCTGGGATGGCCGCGCCGGGACGTTCGGTGCCGAAGCGCGGTCTGGTCGGCGTGCTGTCGTCGGCCCCGCTCAAGGCGAAGAAGGGCTCCTCGTACCTCGGGATGCCGCCGCTGCCGGTCCGCCGGTCGGTCGGTGCGGCGGACACGAGCCGCACGTACACGCCGCCGCTGCGGCTGAAGGCGGCCCGTGCGCTCATCGAACTCTGCCGCATCGTGCCGGTGATGTGCGGTGTCGCGCTGACCGTGCTGGTGGCCGCCGGGATCTTCGCGCTGGCGTCGTCGTATGGCTTCCTGGTCGCGCTGCTGCTCGGCGGGCCGCTGCTGCTCGCCGCCGGTGCCGTCGCGGCGCTGACAGCGACCGCGATGAAGTGGCTGCTCGTCGGCCGGTTCCGCGCGGTCGACCATCCCTTGTGGAGCTCGTTCGTCTGGCGCAACGAACTCGCCGACACCTTCGTCGAGGCGCTCGCCGTGCCGTGGCTGATCGGTTCACTCGGCGGCACGCCGCTGCTTCCGGCGTGGCTGCGGACCATGGGCGTCAAGATCGGCCGCGGCGTGTGGCTGGAGACGTACTGGCTGCCCGAATCGGACCTGGTGAGCCTTGGCGACAGCGCGACGATCAACCGCGGCTGCGTCGTGCAGACGCATCTGTTCCACGACCGGATCATGACGATGTCACCGGTGACCCTGGACGAGGGAGCGACGCTCGGGCCGCACGGTATCGTGCTGCCTGGTGCGAGCATCGGCGCGCGGACGACCGTCGGACCGGGCTCACTGGTGACCCGGGGCGACGAGGTTCCCGCCGACTCGCGCTGGCTGGGCAATCCCATCTCGGCCTGGACGAAGTAGGGAAGCGGGGTTCGTTCGCGGGTGATTTCGAAGGCCTCCGCGCAGCCATCGCCCGGCTCGGACACCTCCGGTGATTCCTATCTGCCCCGGCACGGCAACGGCGGTTACCGTGTCCGGCACTACGATCTGGAGCTGGACTACAAGATCGGTCCCAACCGGCTGTCGGCCTCCGCGGCCATCACCGCGGAGGCGACGCAGGCGCTGTCGCGGCTCACACTCGACTTCGGCGAGTTCCGCATCAACCGCGTGCTGGTCAACGGGAAACCGGCCAAGTACACGCGGCGTGCGCACAAGCTCCAGGTGAAGCCGGCGAAGTCGCTGGCGCTCGGCAGCGAGTTCGTGGTGGAGGTCCACTACGTCGGCAACCCGCGGCCGCTTCCCGGGCTGTGGGGCGACATCGGCTGGGACGAACTGACCGACGGTTCGCTCGTCGCGAGCCAGCCGGTCGGGGCGCCGTCGTGGTTCCCGTGCAACGACCACCCGTCGGACAAGGCGACTTACCGCGTCGCGCTGACGACGTCGTCGCCGTATCTCGTGGCCGTGACCGGGAACCTGGTGGCCCGACACGAGCGCGCGAGCACCACGAAGTGGGTCTTCGAACGGCCCGAGCCGACGGCGACGTACCTGATGAGCGTCCAAATAGGACGGTACGACGACGTCGAACTCGTCTCCGGCCCCCAGCCCGGCTGGTTCTCGCAACCCTCCGTCGAGGCGTTCCGGATCAACCTCGACGGCGGCACCGTGGTCACCTCGGTCCCGCAACGGGCCGCCGTACCGCCGCGCCTGCGCCGGGCCTTCTCGCGCGATTTCGGGCGGCAGGGCCGGATCATGGACTCGCTGCAACGACTGTTCGGGCCGTACCCCTTCGGCGAGTACGTCATCGTCGTCACCGACGACGACCTCGACGACCCGATCGAGGCACAGGGCATGTCGATCTTCGGCGCCAACCACGTCGACGGACGGCGCACCCACGAACGGCTCGTCGTGCACGAACTCGCACACCAGTGGTTCGGCAACAGTCTGACCGTCGCCGACTGGCGGCACATCTGGCTGAACGAAGGCTTCGCGACCTACGCGGAATGGCTCTGGTCCGAGGAATCCGGCGAGCAGAGCGCGCACGAGTGGGCGAAGACCTGGCACGCGAGGATGAAGGCGAAACCCGAGGATCTACGTCTCTCCGACCCCGGCGTGGCCCGGATGTTCGACGAGCGGGTGTACAAACGCGGCGGGCTTCTGTTGCACGCCTTGCGTTGTACCGTCGGCGACGCGGTGTTCTTCCCGATGGTGAAGGCATGGGCGATGGAGAACCGGCACGGTCTGGTGACCACGGCTGCTTTCGTGGCACTTGCTGAACGGTTTGCTGGTCGGTCGCTGGCTGGCTTCTTCGACGCTTGGCTGGACGCTCCGGCGCTGCCTCCGCTTCCCTGACGCCCCCGCTTCGCTTCCCTGGCGCTCCGCTCTCGCTCGCTCTCGCTCGCTCCGCTCTCGCTCGCTCCGCTCTCGCTCGCCCGCTTGAGGGTTCCCAATGTCGCATTTGAGACGCTCAGCGACTCAGATGCGACATTGGGAACCCCTTGCGAGTTTGTCCACAGGGGGCGCTGGTGGGGTGAGTTGTCCACAGGGGAGCGAATCGGGGCTGGCGCGGAGGGGCCAGGGGATCCACGATCGCGTATGTGGTGCGAACCGGCGAATGGCGAGGCGATCGCGAGGCTCTGTGGAAACTGAGTCGAGGCGGAGTGATCACTGTCGCGCGCCTGGTGGAGTTCGGCGTTCCCAGGAAGACGTGTTACCGGCGCTGCCGGCCAGGGCAGCCGTGGCAGCGCTTGCTTCCGGGAGTGCTTCTGCTCGGTTCGGGTAAGCCGACCCGGCGTCAGTTGGTCGACGGCGCCCTGCTCTACGGCGGGACGCAGGCACTGGTCACAGGTCTCGAAGCTTGCCGCCGCCAGGGCTTGCGGGGATCGGGAATCGTGGCGAACGGAATCCACCTTCTGGTGCCCGCCTCCTGCAAGGTGAGCAGCGCGGGGTACGTGATCGTGGAGCGGACCACGCGCCTGCCCCGGCCGGCCGTCGTGGACGGGGTGGCGATGGCGCCACTCGTCCGGGCGGTTCTCGATCAATGCCGCCGCTTCACCACGCACGATCCGGTCCGGGCTTTGCTGACCGAAGCCGTTCAGCGAGGTCGACTGAACCCCGAGGCCCTCACCAGGGAACTCGAAGCGGGCAGCGACCGGGGCAGCGCGTTGCCTCGCGAAGTGCTGCGCGACGTCCTGCGAGGAGCGCGGTCGGTGGCCGAGGTCGACGCGATGGCGGTATGGCGGCGGACAGGGCTCCCGGAGCCGTTGTGGAACCACGAATTGAGGGACGTCAGCGGCCGCTACCTCGGAACCCCCGATGGCTACTTCAAGAAGGTCCGGCTCGTTTGGGAGATCGACTCGTACGACTTCCACTTCGCGAAGGAGGACTACGCCAAGACTTTGGACAGAAACGCCAGATACGCCGCGGCGGGGATCGCCGTATTGCAGACCCTGCCCAGCCGTCTTCGGTCGGAGCCCGAGGAGGTCGCCAAAGAGCTTCGAGCGGCGTACTGGGCAGCCGAGGCTCATCTACGCAGCGCGGCATGAACCCTAGAAGCGCACCGGAGCGCCCGCGCAGTGCAGAGCCCCGACCTGCGTCCGGAAACGCAGCAGCGCGTCACCTCCCCGCCGGATGCTGGACAGCACCGCCACCTTTCCGACGCCCGCGTTCTCCCGCAGTGCGTGGGCGAGCAGTGGGTGGGGTGAGATCTCGACGAAGGCGCGGTGCCCGTCGTCGAGGGCCGCCCGCACGGCGGCGCTGAAACGGACGGGACGGCGCAGGTTCGCGGTCCAGTAGGCGGCGTCGAAAGCGGCGGTGGATCTCGGGTCGGGGAGGACGGTGGAGTAGACGGGGACGCGTGCGGGTCTGGGGTGCAGGGCGGACAGTTCGGTGCTCAGGTCGGCCAGGATCGGTTCGACCTGCGGTGAATGTGACGCGACCTCGACCGGGACGAGTTTCGCCATCAGGTCTCTCGCGGCCCAGCGGTCCACCAGGGTGCGCACCCGGTCCCGTCCGCCGGCGACGACGGTCGACGTCGGGCCCGAGTGCGCGGCGACGGTCACTTCGGGCACGTCGGCCAGTTCGGTTTCGACCGTGTCCCAGGGTAGGGCGACCATTGCCATCGCGCCGGTGCCGGAGACGCGCCGCATCAGCCGGGAGCGGCGGCAGATCACGGTCACACCGTCCTGTGTGGACAGTGCGCCCGCGACCACCGCCGCGGCCGTCTCGCCCATGGAGTGGCCGATCACGGCGGCCGGTGCGGCGCCGTGTGCCCGCCAGGCCGCCGCCAGCCCGAGCTGCATGGCGAACAGTGACGGCTGGACCTGTTCGATGCCTTCCGCTGACCCGGAAAGCGCGTCGTGCAAGGAAAAGCCGGCTTCGTCGGCGATCAGCGGTGCAAGGTGATCGATCTCCTCGGCGAAGGCGGGTTCCCCGGCGAGCAGTGCCTTGCCCATCCCGGTCCACTGCGAACCGTGGCCCGAGAACACCCAGACCGCGTTCCCGGCCGTGACCGCCTCGCCGACGGCGGCGCCACTGGCGGGTTCCCCGGCGGCGACCGCGCGAAGGCGGCCGGTCACCGAGTCCCGGTCCTCACCCACGACGACGGCACGCCACGCGCCGTGCCGTCGTCCGGCGAGTTCGGTGGCGAGGGCGGGCAGCGGATCGGCCCGGTCCGCGAGGGTGGCGGCTTCGGCCGCCAGCTGCTCGGGCGACTCGGCCGAGAACGGGAAGAACATCGTTTCCTCCAACCGGAATCAGCCGAGGTACCGGCGGGCGAGGGCCTTCTTGTCGATTTTGCCGACCGCGGTCGACGGCAGTTCGTCGACGACCGCGACCCGGTCCGGGACCTTGTACGCGGCGACACCGCGGTCACGGAAGAAGGCCTGGAGTGTGCTCGTGGACGACGGTTCGCCCGAGCAGACCAGGAACGCCACCGATCGCTCGCCGAGCACGGTGTCCGCTTCGGGCAGCAAGGCCGCGGACAGCACTCCCGGGCAGGCCAGCAGATGGCCTTCGACCTCGGTCGCGTCGATCTTCTGCCCGCCGCGGTTGATCTGGTCCTTCGCCCGGCCGACGACGTTGAGATGGCCGGTCGGGAGCCGCTGGACCAGGTCGCCGGTGCGGTAGAAACCGTCCGCGGTGAAGGCCCGCGCGTTGTGCTCGGCCGCGCGGAAGTAGCCGCGCAGCGTGTACGGCCCGCGGGTGAGCAGTTCGCCGGTCTCGCCGGGACCGACCTCGGCATCGTCCTGGCCGACCACGCGGACCTCGTCGTCCGCGGAGATCGGCCTGCCCTGCGTGGTGTGCACGAGCTCGTCCGGATCGTCGAGCCTGGTCAGGCACAACAACCCCTCGGCCATGCCGAACACCTGCTGCAGACGGCAGTCGAAGGTCTTGGTGACCGCGGCCGCCAGGTCGTCGGCGAGCCGGGCGCTGCCGACCTGGAGGATTCGAAGGCTCGAAAGATCCGTGTCACCGTGCTCGAACTCCCCGAGCCAGTGCGGCACCAGCGGAGGGTTGATGGCCGCGATCGTGACGCCCTCGCGCGCGATCAGATCGAACGACGTCCGCGCACCCGGTGAGGGAGCGAGCACGACCCGCCCGCCCGCCTGCAGGACACCGAGCATCCCCGGGCAGCTCATCGTGTAGTTGAACGCGATGGGCAGCACGGCGAGGTACACCGAGTCCTCGGTCAGCTCGCAGAGTTCCGCGGCCCGCCGGGAGTTGTAGGCGAAGTCGTCGTGCGTCCGCGGCACCAGCTTCGGCATCCCCGTGGTGCCGCCGGAGAGCAGCAGCAGGGCGAGGTCGCTCGCCCGTGGCGGGTCGACGGGGTCGGGTCCGGGTTCGTTGTCCAGCAGATCCGCCAGCGCGAGGAATCCCTCGTGCCCGCCGGTGTCCCCGGCGACGATCACGTGCCGGATGCCGGCGTCGGCGCGGACGCGGGCGGCGAGTTCGCGGTAGTCGAACCGGGCGTGCCGGTCCGGGATGACGTACGCGACGGCCTCGGCCATCGCCGCCAGATGCGCGATCTCGTTGCGGCGATGGGCGGGCATCGCGTGGATCGGCACGATCCCGAGCCGCGTCAGCGCGAACCACAGCAGCACGAACTCGGCACGGTTCGGCAGTTGCACGATCACCTTGTCGCCGCGTTTCAGCCCGAGCCCGGTGAGCCCGGTCGTCAGGCGCCGTACGGCGGTGTCGAGCGCGGCGTAGGTCCACCGGCGGTCGCCGTCCACCAACGCGACCCGGTCGGCGTACCGGACCGCCCAGCCGGAGAGCTGTTCACCGAAGGTCACGCCCTGCCAGTGGCCGACGGCGCGGTACCGGCGGGCGTCCTCGTCCGGCCACCCTGGCCAGTCCCCGTTCTGTGCCATCCCCGCTCAGCCCTTCTGTCCGGCGAGGACCAGCTGATGGATCTCGTCGAGCGTCTCCACCTCGCTGATCGCCGCATCGCCCACCCGGATGCCGTAGCGCTGCAGGATCCGCGCCGCGACTTCGAGCAGCAGCAGCGAATCGACACCGAGGTCTTCGACGAGGTTCGCCTCGTCGGTCACCTCCGCGGACTCGACCTCCAGCACGCGGGCCACCAGTGTCCGCAGGTCTTCCAGTTCCGGCTCGATCAGCTTGTTCCCGGTCATGAAGGCCCCTTCTTTCGTCTCTGTTCCCCGATTTCGGTCGTTCACGGCTGTTCCGCGCCCGGTCCGGCGAACGCCATCGCGGCCGCCGCCGCATCCGGCAAGCCGCAGGACACGGCGAGCGCGCTGCCTTCGCCGCCGTCGATGTGCGCGCTCGCGGCGGCGCACTGCAGGACGCCGAGCGCCCCCGACTGACGTCCGGCCCAAGCCGAAAGGTCGAGCACCTCGCCCGGCCGGATCCCCGGTTCTGCCAGGGTTGCGGAGGCTTCGCCAGAGACCGCCGAGGCCGCTGCCCGCGCGGTTCCGGCTCGCCGGTACTCGCCGAGCACGAGACGGACGCGGGCACGGCGGCGCCGGGCCGTCCCGGCGGATTCGAGCACGACCGCGGCGGCCGCGTCGGGCCAGTGCGTCTCGCCGTTGTCGTCGAGAAGCTTTCGTACATAACGGTTGTCGGGTTCGACACCGGTGACGACGACGGCGTCCGCCCGGCCGTGCCGGATCAGCCGCCGTGCCCACTGCAAGGCGTCGAGGCCGCTGGTCGGCCCGTTCGACAGCGTCAGGTTCGGCGCGCGCAGTCCGTGGTCGATGGCGACCCAGCCCGCCGACACGTTGCTGGAGGTGTTCGGCAGCCCGGTCGGCGGCAGCAGGCTCGCGGACTCTTCGGCGATCGTGTCCAGGAACGAGCAGATGCTGTCCAGGTTCCCGGTGTTCGTGCTGACCACGGTCGCCGTCCGGAGCGATTCCCCGCGATACGAGCCGTCCTCACCGAGCAGGCCCGAGTCACGGAGAGCGGTGGTGGCCGCACGGGAAGCCAGGCGCGAGGCCCGGTCGCGGTGCCGGAACTGCCTGCCGCGCAACCCGGTCTCCGGATCGAAGCCGTTCTCGTGGCGCCGGTACGGCTCCAGCAGGTCGGCCGGTCCGCGCAGACCGTCGACGGCGATCCCCGCCCCGGTCACGACGACGGCGGTCACGACGCCGCCTCCAGGATCGCTACGGCGTTGATCCCGCTGAGCCCGAAGGCGTCGACCTGGGCGATCCGGAACTCGCCGTCCCTCGGTTCGTCGCGGACGAGGTCCAGGCCCTCGGCCTCGTCCATCGGCTCGGCCAGTCCGAGGATCGGTGGCGCCAGCCGTTTTCGCAGTGAGATCGCGGCGACGATCAGGCTCAGCAGCCCGGAGCCGCCGAGCGTATGCCCGGTCGACGCCTTGATCGCGGTGAGCGCCGGTTTCGCGCCGGCGAACACGTCGTGCAGCATCCCGGTCTCGACCAGGTCGTTGCGGACGGTTCCGGTGCCGTGCAACACGATCAGGTCGATCTGGTCCGGACCGATCCCGGCGCGGTCGTGCGCCTGCCGCACCACCCTCGCGACACTGCCCGGCTCGGGCACCGTCGGATGGTCGGCGTCGCAGTTGAGCGCGACCGACCGGAGCCGGGCCGCGACCGGCCCACCGTGGCCCGGTCTGCGGAGCACCACCGCCGAGGCGCCTTCGCCCATCATCATCCCGTGCCGTTCCTTCGCGAAGGGCCGCACTTCGCCCGGTACGCCGCTCTGGACCCGGTCGAAGATGCCGAAGGTGGCTTCGGTCAGACCGTCGGTCCCGGCCACGACGACGGTGTCGCATTCGCCGTCCGCGATCAGGTCGGCCGCCAGGCCGAGCACGGTCAGCGACGCCGCGCAGGCGTTCGCGAAGGTATGCGTTTCCACCGTGCCGAACCGTTCGCGGATCGCCGTGCCGAAATGCAGGTCGGCGAAATCCGCCTCCGCTTCGCCTCGCCACCACAGCTCCATCGACCGTTGTTCCCGGTGTGTCGTGCCGACCAGCACCGGGCAGTTCTCCGGCAACTCGGTCAGCCCGGCGCCTTCGAGTGCCTGCGAGATCGCGTCGACCAGCCATTTCGTCGATCGGCCCGGTTCGTCCTTGCCGGGAGCGGCCCGGTCGTCGATCTCGTAGGCCGTCCGCGCCCGGAACTTCGTCGTGTCGTAGACCCGCAGCGGCCCCAGGCCGCTTTTCCCGGCGCACAGTGCGTCGTGGATCGTTTCGGGGTCGCGGCCGATGCTAGAAACGGCGCCGAGTCCGCAGATGTCGAGGTCCACGGCTTTCCCTCCAGAAGATGCTCGCGTCAGCAGAATCGCTTGACGTCCATGAACGAGAAGTCGATCCGCGGTTCGTGGCCGGTGGCCAGATCCGCGAGCAGTTCGCCGATCCCGGTGGCGTGTTTGAACCCGTGTGCGTTGTCGCCGCCCGCGACGATCACGTTCGGCGCTTCGGGCAGCGAGCCGAGCACGAACTGCCCGTCCGGGGTGAGCGTCAGCATGCACACCGCCACCCGTGAGGGTTCCGGACGCAGACCGGGCAGATGACCGGCGAGCACTTCGCGCAACGCCGTCCAGTCGGCCGGGGTCACCGATCGGTCGGTGTCCAGCGGATCGAACGGGACCGCGGTGGCGCCGAACTGCTCCAGGCCGAGTTTGACGTCGTACGGCGGATCCGCGCCGCAGCCCCACAGCACCGTGCCGCCGTCGAGTTCCCGCATGAACACCGGGAACTCCGCCAGCCGGAAACGGTCGGCGTCGCCGTCGGGTTCGAACCAGGTGACCGGCATCCGCACGACCCGGAGCTCCGGCAAGGGGGTCATGAACGGCAGCCACGACCCGGTCGCCACCACCACGCGCCGCGCCGGCCAGGTCCGTCCCGGACTGTGCACGAGGACGCCGTCGTCGATCGAGTAGATCTCGGTGACCTCGGTCCCGGTGAAGACCTGTGCCCCCGCGGTCTCCGCCGCGTCGAGCGCGGCCCGGATCGACTCCTCCGGCCGCAGCAACCCGGCGGACGGCTCCCAGACGCCGATGTCGTCCGCGGCCAGCGCGGTGTGCTGGGGGAACCGTTCGGCGAGCTGCGCGCGGTTGAGCGGTTCGACCTCGATGCCGTGTTCGTTCGCGGCGGCCAGTGTTCCGCCCGCCACCGCCGAATCCGGCGCGCCGATCAGGAGCCCGCCGTACCGGTGCAGCAACGGTTTCCCGGCCTGGCGCCCGAGCAGGTCCCACAGTTCGCCGGATCGGCGGGCCAATGGCACCAGCCCGGGATGTTCCAGGCAGGTGATCCGGAACATCCGGCTGCCGCCGTGTGACGCGCCGAGCGAGTGGCCGCGGCCGTGGCGTTCGACGCCGATCGCCCGGACACCCCGGCTCGCGAGCTGCCACAGGGCCATCGAGCCCCAAGCGCCCAGCCCGACCACGACGACGTCGGCGTCCGGCTCAGGCATCGAAGCGGGGGACCACGCCGGAGGTGAACAGGTCGAGCGCGCGGACGGCGTGCTCGTGCTCGAGATAGCCAGGGTTCAGCTGCACGCTGACCGAAAGGTCGCTGCCGAAGTTCTCCGCGATCCAGCCGATCTGCCCGGCGACGTCGTCCGGCGTTCCGGCGAGAACCTTGTTCTCTGCCAAGGACTTCTCGAAGTCGTACGCGCGGACCTTCTCGATGAGCTTCTCGTAGCCCTGGTACGCGCCCGACGTGGTCGACGCCCACGAGGCGATCGCGCCGCTCATCTGCTCGATGTAGTTGTTCTCGAACTTCTCGCCCCAGGCCAGCGCGGTCGCCCGGTCCTCGGCGAGATAACAGGTGTACTTGATCTGGATCCGGCCGTCCTCAGGGCGCCGTCCCGAAGCCGCCCACGCTGTGCGGTAGCCCTCGATCATCTCGGTCAGCGTCTCCTGGCTGACGATCGACGGGACCACCTGGAGGTGGTGGCCGGCGGCGCCCGCCGCGGCGCACGACTCCGGATTCGAGGCGGAGGCGACGAAGAACGGCGGATACGGCTGCTGCACCGGCCGGGGTAACAGCGTCACCGGGCCGAAGCTGTGGAACTCGCCCTCGATCTTGACGTCCACTTCGGACAGAAGACGGCGGCAGGCGTCGACGCCTTCGTCGAAGCGGCGGCGGCTTTCGTCCATCGGGACGCCGAACCAGTCGAACTCGTCCGGCAGGAAGCCGCGGCCGAATCCGGCGTCCAGCCGTCCGCCGGAAAGGTTGTCCAGCATGGCGAGTTTGCCCGCCAGCTTGAGCGGGTGGAGGAACGCGGGGATCACCGCGCCGGTCGTGATCCGGATCCGTTCGGTCCGCGCCGCGATCGCGGCGAGGAGGGTGATCGGGTCAGGACTGTAGCCACCGTAAGGGGATCCGTGGTGCTCGACGGTCTGGACGTGTTCGAGTCCCGCCCGATCGGCCCGTTCGGACAGATCGATGACTTCGCGGTAGTAGTCACCCGCCGTTTTGCGGTCGGGGGAGAAGACGGGGAAGAAGTTCAAGCCGAATTTCACCAGTACTCCAGCTGTTCGGAAGGGCGCCGGTCAGGAAGGCCGTGGTGCGGCGGGTTTTCCGCCGAGGCCCCAGCGGTGTGCGGGTACCGGGTCCAGTACCACCCACACGTGTTCACGGATGTCTTCGCCGTAGGTCCCGACCACCGCGTCGGTGATCGCGGCGATCAGTTTCGGCTCGGTCTCTTCGGTGAGGCGGTTTTCCAGGATCTGGACATGGATGTAGGGCATGACGGAACTCGCTCCGATCTTTTCGGGCGGGATCAGGTCAGCTGTGGCTGAGCACGGCTCGCCTGCCGAAGACCTCGTTGAGGCTGCTTCGAAGCGCGGAGCACAGGAGCGCGACCTGGGTGTCGGTCAGATTGGGGTGACACGGGAGGTTCATGTGCTCGGAGAACCAGAGCCGTTCCGCTGTCGGGCATTCTCCGGGGCCGTGCCCTCGGGACTGCCATTCCGGCGTGAGGTGCAAGGGAAAATACCGCAACTGGATCTCGACACCGCGGCGATCGAGCGCGCGTACGAGCGCGTGGCGGACGTCATCGCCTTCGGTGACGAAGAATGTGTAGAGGTGGTACGAATGTTCGTCGCCCGGATCGACGAGCGGCAGCCGGATCTGCGGGTATCCGCCGAGCACCGCGTCGAGTTTGGCCGCGATCTCGCGCCGCCTTCGCACCAGTGACGGCAGCTTCCGCAGCTGTACGGTGCCGACGGCGCAGGCGACCTCGGAAAGTGTCGCGTTCGTTCCCGCGCCGTGGATCCCGGCGACCGATTCCCGGTACACCGCTTCGGAGAATTTCATCCAGGGCAGGGTTTCCGGCGGGGAACCGAGAATCCCGCTGACCGGGCCGGCGACCATGTCGACCTCGTTCGACCGGATCCGGTCCACCCGGACGGCCCAGTCGTCGCGGTCGAAGGTGATCATTCCGCCTTCGCCGAGGGTGGTGATGTTCTTGGAGGAATGGAAACTGAACGTGCCGATGTCGCCGAGGGAACCGGGTCGCCGTCCGCGATAGGCCGAGCCGAGCGCGTGCGCGCAGTCTTCGAGCACCAGTACGTCGTGCCGCGCCGCGATCGCGCAGATCTTCGCCATGTCGGCCGGATTCCCGCCGTAGTGCACCAGGATGATCGCCCTGGTCCGCGGGGTGATCAGCGCCTCGAGCCTGCGGGGATCGAGGTTGAGCGTTTCGGGATCGATGTCACAGAACCGGACGATCGCCGGCGAATCCAGCAGTGGCTGGATCGACGCCTGGAACGTCTGGGTGGTCGCGATCACCTCGTCGCCGGGCCGGAGGTCGAGCAGCCGGATGGCGATCTCCAGCGCGACCGTGCCGCTGGTCACCGACAACGCGTAACGAGAGCCGGTGTACGCGGCGAACTGGGCTTCGAACCGGTCTCGCCAGGGCCCCGCCGTCAACGCGAGGTCGTTCTGCAGAACCGTTCTGAGTACTGCGAAATCTTCTTCGTCGACAACGGATCCCCGTCGTGCGGACGGAATCTGATATCGGGGCTTGGTACTTTCGGCGGCCTCGTTCACTTGCACCCCCAAGTGCGTGGATGACGAACGTCGAAAACATGCAGCCGCCGAAGCTCGGAACCCGACCGTCGCTGCATCGGCTCGAACAGTGAGCCTTTCGCAAGGGAAGCACGCCCGATTGCGGGCAGGATTCAACCTAACAGCAGACGTATGACTAGCGCAACAACCGATGTTTTGGCAGCCTTACCTAAGTAGGTCGCGCTTGCCCGTCGCCTCGGTGCCGCGTCGGTGTGATCCGGGAAACCTCCGTTCGGTGTCCGACTTCGTGGAGTGCGCAGATGCAGCTGATGGACCTAGCCGGCAGGCCAGGCCGCCGTCTCTTCCTGGCGGGTGCGGCCGGTTTCGTGCTCGCCGGATGTACGCCCGGAAGGGCGGGGGACACCGCCCCAACGGGCGGGTTTTCGGTGACGCTGGACGGAAAACTCGGCCCCACCGTGCTGGATCGCTTGCCCTCCAGGGTGATCGCTCTCGGTTTCGGGCAGGACGCCGACGCCGCCGTGGCGCTCGGCGTCATCCCGGTGGCCATGCAGGAGGGAACGTCGACGCCGGACCGGATCCAGCCGTGGATCGTGCCGCTGCTCGGGGCCGCCCGTCCCGAACTGGTGCGGACGGGGCCGGACCGCCCACTGGAACACTTCGCCGCCCTGCGGCCGGACCTGTTCCTCGCCGCCGGCGACTACTACCTCGAAACCGGATACCGGCGGCTCGCCGAGATCGCGCCCGTGCTCGGCTACGTCGCCGGTCCGAACCTCGATCCGTGGCAGGAGACCACCCGGCGGATCGGCCGGGCGCTCGGCAAGGACTCCGCGGCGGAACAGCTGATCAGCGGCACGCTGGGCAAGATCGCGACGGCAAGGGACACCGCGGGGCTCGTGGGGAGGACCTTCAGCTGTAGCTCGGTGAGCGGCGGGGGACAGGTGTACACCAAGAACACACCCGAGGACGTGCTGGCGGTTTCGTTGGCGCAGTTCGGTTTGCGCCTGTCGGAGACGGTCACCCAGTTGCGCTCCACGACGACGAAGGGCGTCGCGGCGGTCGGCCCGGAGCGGCTCGACCTGCTCGACGCGGACATCATGCTGGTCAGTTACGAATCGGTCCAGCAGCGGCAGACGTTCGAAGCCGAGCCGCTTTTCGCGCGGCTTCCCGCCGTACGCCGGGGTTCCTATCTCGCGATCGATAAGGCCGAAGCGCAGGCGCTGGCGTTCCCGTCCGCGCTCGCCCTCGCGTACACCGCCGAGCGGATCGTGCCGCGGCTCGCCGCGGCGGCACGATGACGCGCGGTTCACGACCCCACCTGTCCGACGACGACGTCGTGCCGAACCGGCGTGTCGTCGGCCATGATCCGGCCGACCGACGGTTGATGGCTGGGCGCGGTGCAGATGACCAGATGCGGGCCCGGAGCCGTCGGCGCCGCGTGATACCAGCCGGTCTCGTCGGTGACGGTGCGGACGACGCGACCGCCGTCCGGATTCACCAGCAGCACCACCGCGCCGGGCACCGGGTCGCCGTCGAGTCCCCGGACCCGACCGGTGGCGGCCGCGAGTCGTTCCGCGGTTCGCGGCGGCAGGACGAGCATGCCGGCCACCGCCGCGGCGGCCACACAGCCCGCCGAGACGGCGAACGCGAAGGCGTACCCGTGCGCGAGTCCTTCCTGCGTCGAAGACCCGCTCGCGGCGGCCGCGGCGATCGTGGTCAGCACGGCCAAACCGATCGCACCACTGGTCTGCCGCACGGTGTTGAGCACGGCGGCTGCCACCCCGCCCGAGGTGGTGGGCACGCCGCTGGTCGCCGCCACCGTCAACGGGGTGAACGCCGACGCGGTACCGAAACCGAACACCACGCTCGGCAGCACGATCATCGCCACGGACGAACCGCCGGTGCCGAGTGAGGCGGCCACCCCGGCGAGGCCGGCCGCCCCGAGGACGCAGCCCAGTGCCGCCGCGCGACGGGCACCGAGCCGGATGGTGAGCGGACCGGCGGCCTTGGCACCGGCGAACATCGCCAGGCCCGCCGGCAGGAAACCGAGCCCGGCGGCGAGCGGACCGGCGCCGTGCACGTACTGCAGGACGAACGAGATCAGCACCGGAGCGCCGAAGAAGCCCAGGCCCAGCAGGAACATCACCAGATTCGCGCCGCGCACCGCGCGATGGGAGAACAGGCTCAACGGCACCAGCGGGGCCGCCGCCCAGCGCCCCTGGTGCAGCAGGAACAGCCCGCACAGCACGATTCCCGCGATCAGCGGACCGGAGACCTCCGGCGCGCTCCAGCCCACGGTCTCCGACTCCATCACCGCGTACACGACGCCGGTCAGCCCGGCCGTCGCCAGGACGGCGCCGACGACGTCCAGCCGGTACGCCGATCCGGACCGGGAACCGCCGGGCAGCAGGGCCAAGGTGCCGGCGACCGCGACGAGTCCCAACGGCACGTTGACGAAGAACACCCAACGCCAGCCCGCGAACTCGGTCAGGAGGCCGCCGGTCAGCGGACCGGACGCGGCGCCGACGGCACCGATCGCGCTCCACGTGCTCAGCGCGCGGGCACGCCTCGGCCCCGCCGGGAAGGTGTCGGTCAGCAGGGACAACGTCGCGGGCATCAGCAGCGCACCGCCGACACCCTGTCCGGCGCGCGCGGCCAGCAGAAGCGCCGGATCCGTGGCCAGCCCGGCGAGGAGGCTCGCCCCCGCGAACAGGCCCATCCCGGCCAGCAGTACCCGGCGCCGTCCGAAGACGTCCGCGCATCGGCCGCCGAGCAGCAGACAGCCCGCGAACGCGAGCGTGTACGCGTTGACCACCCACGGCAGCGTCGCGGCGGAGAAGCCGAGATCGGCGCGGATCCTTGGCAGGGCGACCGAGACGATCGTGGCGTCCAGCACCACCACGAACGACCCGAGACAGGCCAGCGCGAGCACCAGGTGGTCGCGGCGGCGGGCGGCAGAAGACGTGCTCATGAAACCTTTCCTGTTCCTGCTGCTTCTTCGTCACCCGTCCGGAAGCCGAGGACGGGCAGCGCGTGACGAGCCGCGGGGAGGTCGTACAGCGCGTCGATCGCCGCCCGCTGCCACGAATAGCGCGCGGCCAGCCCGGCGATCTCGGGTTCGGTGGCGGGCAGGGTCGCGGCCGCGAGCAGTACGCGGATCTCCGGCTCGCTCATGACGGCTCCGGCGGGGTCCGCAGATGCCAGCCGGTGGCCGACTGGAACGCGTCGCCCGCCTCCAGCAGTTCCGTTTCGCCGCGCACCGGCCCGGCCAGCTGCAGCGAAAGCGGCAGCCCGTCGGCGGTGAACCCCATGGGCAGCGCCAAAACGGGATTGGCGAGCCCGTTCCAGTACGGCGTGTGGATGACGCCGAAGAGTTCTTCGTTCTCCGGTAGCCCGGCGGGGGAGAGCAGCGACTCGAACCGGGGCGCGCCGACGGACGCCGTCGGGCAGGCGACGAGGTCCACTTCGGTGAAGAGTCCGTCGACCGCCCGCTGCGCGACCCGCCGCACGCGCTGGGCCTGGACGTAGTCGGCGCCGGTGACGAGCGCGCCGGTGGCGAGGAGCCCGCGCGTCCCGCGGCTGAAGTCGAGCCACCGATGGCACAGCTCCGCGCGGTGGTGGGCCAGCGCCTCACTGGCGACGGTCACCTGAACGGCCGTCACCAGTTCCGCCGGATACGGCAGCGTGATCCGGCTCAGCCGCGCGCCGAGTCCGGCCAGCACCGCGAGTGTCTCGGCGAAGACGCCGTCCAACGCGGGATCGCGTCCGGGCGGGAAGTGGTGGTCGCGGACGACGCCGATCCGCAGCCCGGTGAGATCGCCGCGGAATTCGGGGCGCCGCACCGGCCCGGTCGCGGAATCGGGATCGGCCGGATCCGGCCCGGCCAGCACCTCGAGCACCGCCGCGCAATCCCGTACGGAACGGGCAAGCGGGCCGATCCGGTCGAGGCTGTAGCCCAGTGGCACACAGCCGGTTCTCGGCACCCGGCCGTATCCGGGCATCAGGCCGGTGACCCCGCAGAACGCCGCGGGCACCCGGATGCTGCCCGCGGTGTCCGAGCCGATCCCGGCGAGGAACATCCCGGTCGCGACGCCGATCCCGGCGCCAGAACTCGAACCGCCCGCCCAGCGTGCGGTCCGCCACGGATTGCGGGGGATCGGGAAGGGGTGCTCCTGTTCCGGCATCCCGCAGGCGAACTCCATCGTGGTCGTCTTGCCGGTGAGCACCGCGCCCGCCGCCTTGAGCCGGGTGGCGACCGTCGCGTCCGTTCCCGCCAGCCAGCCGCGGTCGTGCACGAGGCTCTGCGCCGTCGTCGCGGCTTCGGCGGTGGCGATGATGTCCTTGACGCCGATCGGGATCCCGTGCAGCGGCCCGCGGTCCAGTCCGGCGGCGAGTTCGGCGTCCGCCCGTCTCGCCGCCGTGAACGCGGTCTCGTCGAGGCGGGTCAAGTAGGCGCCGTAGATCGCGTCACCGCGATCCGCGGCGGCCATCGCCGCCTCGGTCAGGCCGATGCTCGTGACCGTGCCGTCCCGCAGGGCCGCCGCCGTGGCGGTGAGGGTGCGCGGGCGCAGGGACGTGGTGCCGATGTCCGCCTCCGATCCATCAGGTGTGGTTAGCCTAACCTTGGACCCTCAACCCGGGTTGAGATCAACTGAGGCGAGGCGGACCACCCGTTCGTGTCGCCCATCGGGCAAGCGGATGACTGAACGTCTGATGTTCGACAGAGCAGGTGTTTACTTGCTAGCCTGAACCAGGTTCCGCGCGCGGCCCTGTCCCCGCGGACCACCGGTACGAGCGTTTTCCGCCACCGGAGAATCCGGATCCGCCGAGGGGGATCCGCACCCGAACACCACGCCGCGCTGATCGTCGCGCTGCTCGAGTGGCGCCTGGGGAAGGACTCGCATGACCGACACCGCTCAGCCAGAGATCGCTCTCACTGTGGAAGAACCACTCGCCGCGGCACCGGATCAGGCGGTCGCGCTGACCCGGCATCCCGGGTTGCGGGAGTTCGCCGGACGGCTCGGCGACACCCCGCTGGTCGAGGTCCCCGGCCCGCCGGGCGGGGCGAAAGTGCTGGCGAAGTACGAATTCGCCAACCCGTTCGGTTCGGTGAAGGACCGCACCGCGTTCGCACTGGTCTGCCGGGCGATCGCCGCGCACACCGGGCCGGAGCCGCTGAAACTGCTGGACGCCTCGGCCGGGAACATGGCCCGCGCGCTCGCCGGACTAGGCGAACTGGCGGGGATCCCCACCCGGCTCGTGGTCCCGTCCGTCATCCCGCCGAGCCTGCTGACCGCGATGGAGAAGACGGGCGCGGAGATCGAACTCGCCGACGCGGCGGGCGGTCTGCTCGGGATGATCAAGGTGTGCGAGAAGATCGCCGACGGCGACCCCTCGCTCACCCCGCTCGTGCAACACCGGAACATGGCCAACGTCGCGGCCCACGAATTCGGTACCGGCAAAGAGATCCTGGACCAACTCGGGGAGCACCGGCCCGCCGCCTGGGTCAGTGCAATCGGGACCGGCGGCACCCTGGCCGGGGTCCACCGTGCGCTGCGTACGCGGTGGCCGGACATCGTGGTCGCCGGGGTCACGCCCTCGGAAATGCCGTACGGCACCGAGCGGGCACCGCATTCCGAGCCCCGGTTCGCCGGGGCGGGCGGGTTCGGCAACGGGCTGCGTCAGCCGTTCGTCGACACCCAGCTCCCCGAGGCGGAACAACTGCACGTCACCTATGCCGAATCCCTGCGGGGAATGGTGGACTACCGGAAACTCACCGGCACCTCGATCGGCGCCTCCGCCGCGGCCGCGTGGCTGAGCGCGAAGAAGGTCGCCGAACGGTTCGGGCCCGAGCAGGTCGTCGTGACCCTGTTCGCCGACGCCGGTCCCGAGGAGGATTGGGTCAAGGCCGAGCAGACGGCCGGATGACATGCGGCGGTCCCTCAGCCGGTTGCGTGAGGATCTCGCGACCACAATGGACAAAGACCCGTCGGTGACCTCCCGCCTGGAGGCGCTCTGTCATCCCGCGCTGCCCGCGGTCTGGAGTCACCGGATCGCGCACCGGCTGCATCGCGGCGGCCACCGGATCCTCGCCCGGCTGCTGTCGAACGCGGCGAAGATCCTGACCGGGGTGGAAATCCATCCCGGTGCCCGGATCGGCAGGCGCTTCTTCATCGACCACGGGAACGGTGTCGTGATCGGCGAAACCGCCGTCATCGGCGACGACGTGACCCTCTATCAACAGGTGACGCTGGGCGCCATCGGCTTCTGGCGTGACAACGCCAGGGCCGAGGGCGAGGCCCGGCATCCGCGTATCGGCGACCGGGTGGTCGTCGGCGCCAAAGCGACGGTGCTCGGCCCCGTGACCATCGGGGACGGCGTCGTGGTTCCCGCACACAGCCTCGTGCTCACCACCATCGAATCCGGAAGCAACGGGAAAACCCCAGTGATCGACCGACGTTCGAAGATCGGAGACGGGAATGTCCAGCGACCTCATGGCCAGTATCCGGTTCAGCGAGAATGACCTCCGCGCCCGGGTCGCCAGGTTCACCGACCTGGCCGGAACGGACGGCGGCGCCCCGGACACGGTGCTCGCGGGGTGCGCGCGGGTGATGTTCAACGTGATCGGCTTCCGGCCGCCGGAGCGCAACGGCGCCGACGACGACCAGGTGATCTCCCCGATCGGCGCGAAGAGTTCGGGCAACGCGCCGATCGACATCGCCGAGGGCTTCAACCTCGCCTACATCAAGGCAACGCCGGGGAACGGCACGATCCTGCACAACCACGACACGAACGAGACGTTCATCCCCTTGAGCGGCACCTGGCGATTCCGCTGCAACGACGAGGACGACCTGTACGTCGACCTCGGCCCGTTCGACGTGATCTCCCTGCCTGCCGGGCTCCAGCGCCGGTTCACCAACCTGGCGGCCGCTCCCGGGGCGGAAGAGAGCCTGATGATCGTCATCGTGGCGGGAGACCGCCCGAAGTCGGTCATCTACCCGGAAGTACTGCAGGCCGCGCGGACCGAAGGCGCGTACACCCCGGCCACCTTCGCCTAGTGATGGTGGCTCTCGCCGAACCCGTGGTCGAGGTGCGCGTCGCGAAAGCCACTTTCGCGACGCTTGGTGTCCCGAAAGTGGCTTTCGCGACACCGCCGCCCCACGGCCACGACCACCCCGGCCGGCATGCCCCGCCAGTCCGGTCTCCAAATCACGCGAAACCACCTTGTCTCCAGAAACGAGGACAGCGATGACCGAGTCCCCCGTCCGGGCCGACCTGTGGTTCGACCCGATCTGCCCGTGGGCGTGGCAGACCTCGCGGTGGCTGCTCGAAGCGGCCGAAGTACGCGAGATCGACCTGCGTTTCCACCTGATGAGCCTCGCCGTGCTGAACGAAGGCCACCAGTTGCCCGAAAAGTACGAAGTGATGATGCGCGAAGGCTGGTACCTCTCGCGGGTCATCGCGGCCGCCGCCCGTGACCACGGCGAGAAGGTCGTCGAACCCCTGTACACCGAGATGGGCACCCGCATCCATCCCGGCGGGAACGAGGACTACCGCGAGGTCAGCGGTCTGGCCCTCGAAGCGGCCGGGCTCCCGGCCGGACTGGCAGGCGCGGGAACGGACACGACACTCGACGCCACGATCCGCACGAGCCACGACGAGGCGATGACCGCGATCGGGCCCGACCTCGGCACGCCGGTCGTGCGGATCGACGGCAGTGCCTGTTTCGGCCCGGTGCTCGCCGAGGTCCCGCGCGGTGAGGCCGCGGGCCGGATCTTCGACGGCGTCCGGGCACTCACCGGATTCGAGTATTTCTTCGAGCTGAAGCGGACGCGGACCGCGGAACCCGTTTTCGGCTGACACCACGGTTACTGGGAGGCGAAATGTGCGGAATCACCGGCTGGGTGTCGTTCGAGGACGACCTGCGGAGCCAGCGCCCGATCCTCGACGCGATGACGGCCACGATGTCCTGCCGCGGTCCCGACGCCGGAGGTGTCTGGCTGGACCGCCACGCCGCGCTCGGGCACCGCAGGCTCGCGGTGATCGACCTGCCCGGCGGTGTGCAGCCGATGTCGGCGGGCACCCCGGCCGGTGAAGTGGCGCTGGTCTACAGCGGTGAGGTCTACAACTACACCGAGCTCCGGAAGGAACTGCGGGACAAGGGGCATCGGTTCCACACCGACAGCGACACCGAAGTGGTCCTGCGCGGTTACCTGGAATGGGAAGAGGGGGTCGCGGAACGGCTGAACGGCATGTACGCCTTCGCCGTCTGGGACTCCCGCACCGCGAAGCTGGTGCTGATCCGGGATCGCATGGGCGTGAAACCCCTTTACTACCAGGCGACCTCCGGTGGCGTGCTGTTCGGTTCCGAGCCGAAGGCGATCCTGGCGAACCCGCGGGCGCCGCGTGTCGTCGACGCGGACGGCCTGCGCGAACTGGTCGCCTTCACGAAGAAACCCGGCTGGTCGCTGTGGAAGGACATGCACGAGGTCGAGCCGGGCACGATCGTCACCGTCGACGACCGTGGGATCCGTTCGCACACCTACTGGCGGCTGCGGACGGCTCCGCACACCGACGATCAGGACGCGACGGTGGCGCGGGTCGGCGAGCTGATGACCGACATCGTGCACCGCCAGCTGGTCTCCGACGTGCCGAGGTGCGTCCTGCTCTCGGGCGGGCTGGATTCGAGCGCGGTCACCGGGATCGCGGCGTCGCGGCTCGCGGAGTCGGGGGAGCCGCTGCGCACGTTCTCGGTCGATTACGCCGGGCAGGAGGAGAACTTCCGCCCGGACGAGATGCGCGACGCCCCGGATTCGCCGTTCATCCGCGACGTCGTCGATCTCGTCGGCTCGGTGCACGAGAACGTCATGTTGGATCCCGCCGAGCTCACCGATCCCGACGTGCGCCGGGCCTGCGTCGCGGCGCGGGACATGCCGTCCGGGCTCGGCGACGTCGACCTCTCGCTCTATCTGTTGTTCAAGGCGATCCGGCAGCAGTCCACAGTGGCCTTGTCGGGGGAGGCGGCGGACGAGGTGTTCGGCGGCTACCGATGGTTCTTCGAAGAGGAGTCCCGGACCACCGACATGTTCCCGTGGCTGGTGTTCCGCAACGCGGTCACCAGTGATCGGGAGAACCTGCTCCGCCGTGACGTCCGCGAGGCGCTCGACGTGCCGGCCTACGCCGCCGACGAGTACGCCTCCGCGGTCGCGGAGGTCGAGCAAATGCCGGGGGACGACGCCCTCGAACAACGGATGCGCGTGATCTGTCACCAGAACCTGACCCGGTGGGTCCGGGTGCTGCTCGACCGCAAGGACCGGATGTCGATGGCGGTCGGCCTGGAGGTCCGGGTCCCGTTCTGTGATCACCGGCTCGTCGAGTACGTCTACAACACTCCGTGGGCGTTCAAAACCTTCGACGGCAGGGAGAAGAGCCTGTTGCGGCAGGCGACGAAGCATCTTCTGCCGACTTCGGTCGCCGAGCGGCTGAAGAGTCCGTATCCGTCCACACAGGACATCGGATACGCGGTCGCGCTTCAGTCACAGGCGAAACAGGTGCTCGCGGACCTCGATTCGCCGGTCTTCCAGCTGGTGAACCGGGATTGGGTGTACGACGCCGTCCAGGCCGACGCGGCGACGCTGTCCGGCCAGACGCGGCACGGTCTGGACCGCGTGCTGGATCTCTTCCACTGGTTCGATCTGTACCGGCCGGCCATCCGTCTCGGTTGACCGGCCCGGTTCGCTCAACGGCGCTTCGGCGTGCTTTTCCTTTTGCGGGAAGCAGTTTTGTTCTGTGCCTTGGTCAGCACCGCGACGGCGGCGTCGATGATCACCGCGACGGCTCGTTCGGCGCGGTCGGCGTCGCCGTCGGTGATGGCCTCGGCGAGGGTGTCGTGATCCGGGAAGTCGATGTGTTCGCGGCGCAGCTCGGCCATCACCGTCGCCACCCCACTGCTCAGCGCGTAGCTGAGGCCCTCCCACAGTTCGATCAGGACCGCGTTGTGCGTGGCGGCGATGATCGCCGCGTGGAATTCGTTGTCCGCGGCGAGGAAAGCGTCCTCGTCCCCGGCGTCACGTGCCTCGTGCTGGGCGGCGAGTGCGGCGGTGATCCGGGCGATGTCTTCGGTGTCCCGGCGTTCCGCCGCCGTCCTGGCGGCCTGGCGCTCGATGCTGTTGCGGACTTCGAGTACTTCGAGAACGTTCGCCGCGCGGGTTCGCCGCAGCAGGGCCGCGGACAGCCCGTGCCGTGCTCTGACGTAGGTGCCGTCGCCGCGGCGCGGCTCCAGCAGCCCGGCGTGCTCAAGGGCGCGGACGGCTTCGCGGACCGTGCTGCGCCCGACCCCGAGTTGCTCGACCAGCTCCTGTTCCGGCGGGATACGGGAGCCGACCGGCCATTCGCCGGTCTCGATCAGTTCCTCGAACTGGTCGACCACAGTGGACGAGAGTCTCGCTGTACTGGCCGCTCGAAGTGGCATGGCGGTCTCCCTCCTTCGGCCCCCGGATGTGGACATCAGATCGGCAGATCATATGACATCTTACTGCCTTGCCCCGGCGGAACGCGCGCGCCTGTTCGAAAAACGATATGCAAGGCGCGAAAGGACAAAGTCAGCGACCGGCTACGCAGCGGATGCGTGGCGGAACCGCGGAATTCGGCGCTGCGGGATCGCAGACGATCATCCTCGACGCCTGGTTTCGTTCGAGGATCACGGTCGCCGTGGCCGTCCGCGCTTCGAACCGCCGCCCGTCGGCCGGGGTGAGCGTCATGCGCGCTCCAGGGGTGAGGCCCGTGGCCAGAAGCGTTCCGAGGAACGCGGAATCGTCCTGGATCCGTTCACTGATCCGGTGCAGCCGGACCTCTTGCCGTCCGGCGTGGGTGGCCGGCCGCATTCCCGGCGGTGCCGGCACCGGGGGAAGGCCGGACAGGCCGAGAAAGGCCAAGCCGGGAATCGGCCCGCCGTACGGGCTGAACCGCGGGCCGCCGCAGAGTTCGAAGATCCGGCGCGCGGCGGCGTCGGACATCACGTGTTCCCAGCGGCAGGCCTCGTCGTGCAGCCGGACCCAGTCCAGCCCGATCACCCGATAGAGGAGTGTTTCCGCGAGGCGGTGCTTGCACATCACCCGCACCGCGATCCGCCGCCCCTCCGGGGAAAGCTCCAGCCGCCGGTCCTCGGCGACCAGGAGGAGGCCGTCACGCTGGAGGCGGGCCACGGTCTGGCTGACCGTCGGCGGGCTCTGCTCGAGCCGGTCCGCGATCCGGGCGCGCAACGGGACGACACCGTCCTCTTCCAGCTCGTAGGCTGCTTTGAGGTACATCTCGGTGGTGTCGATCAGGCCACGGGCGGTCATACTCCGGAAGCCTGCCCCCTCAACCCGGCTTGAGGTCAAGCGCCCGGCAGCTCCACTGTGGACCGGAACTCCGGACAGCGTTCCAGCGTGTTTTCGGGGCAGCGAAGCAGATGGTGCAGATAGGTCCGCGCGGTGGCGAGCTTTTCGAGCTGGGACTCCAAAGCTTCGATACGGGCCGAGACGGTGTCCCGCCAGTCGTGCGTGGCGGTGCGCCCGGCGAGCACGGTCGCGATCTCGTCGAGGCTGAGCTGGCCGGTGTCCCGCCACAGCCGGATCAGGGCGATCCGGTAGAGCTGGTCGGTGTCGTAGTAACGCCAGCCGGATCGCCGGTGCGGCTTGATCAGTCCGCGGCGTTCCCAGTAGTGCAGGGTCGAAACCGGAAGGTCGAACCGGTCGGCGACTTCTCTGATCGATGCGGATTCCATGACATCATTTGAACTCAACCCAGGTTGAGGATGCAAGCTTAGGCTAAGCAACACCCCCTGGGAGGTAATGAAAGTGATTCTCGAGCTCGCCGAAGCGGGAGGACGCACGCGCGACCTCGTCGGTGGCAAGGCGGCGAACCTCGCGGAAATGACTTCGGCGGGTTTTCCCGTGCCGGAGGGTTTCTGCGTAACGACCGCCGCGTACCGGCAGGTGCTCTCCGACGGCGAGGGGCCGCGGTTGCTCGGCGAGCTGACCAGGGTGCCGTCCGACGACGAGGGACGGCTGGCCGAACTGGCGGACCGGTTGCGGGCCCACGTCCTGACCGTGCCGATCCCGGCCCGGCTCGAAACCGGGATCGTCGAGGCGTACGAACGGCTTTCGCGAGGCGAGCCGGCGGCGGTCGCGGTGCGGTCTTCGTCGACGGCCGAGGATCTGCCGGACGCCAGTTTCGCCGGGCAGTACGACACCTTCCTCGACATCCAGGGCTCCGGCGAGGTGCTCGCGGCGGTGCGACGATGCTGGGCCTCGCTCTGGTCGGAGCGGGCGACCAGGTACCGGGCGGCACACGGCACCGATCGCGGACCCGCCATCGCGGTGATCGTGCAACGGCTGGTCGACGCCGAATGCGCCGGCGTGCTGTACACGGCGAATCCGGTGTCGGGCAAACGTTCCGAGATCATCGTCGACGCCGCTCCCGGCTTGGGTGAAGCGGTGGTTTCCGGCGCGGTGACCCCGGATCACTACCGGCTGACCGTCGACGGCGAATCCCTCGAAGGCCCGGACGACGGTTGCCTGACGCCGTCACGGCTGGGTGAACTCGCGGCCGTCGGCAGACATCTGGAGAAGCATTTCGGCGCCCCACAGGACGTCGAGTGGGCGTTCAACGGCGAGGGCGAGCTGTGGCTGACCCAGTCGCGGCACATCACCACGCTGTTCCCTGTCCCGGAGAGCGACGAACCGCGCGCGTACTGGTCGGTCAACGTCTACCAGGGGATCAGCCGGCCCTTCACACCGATGGGCGCGTCCATGATCCGCGAACGCCAGCGCGGGATGGCGGCGTACATGAGCGCGCTCGGCTTCTCGGACGAGATCACCGACGTGGACGGGTGGCTGTACTGGGACATCACCGACGGCGTGCGGAGCCCGGCGAAGCGGCCGAAGATGGCCGCGTTCGTGGACAGTCTCGCCGCGCCTTCGGGTCGGCTCGTCGAGCAGCTCGGCCGTGATCGCCGGTTCCCCTCGGTGGCGTCCGGTTCGGAGGAGGACGTCCCGCCGAAGAAACGGCGTCGCCGCTGGGAACGGATGATCCCCGCCTGGCTGTGGCCGGATCAGGCCCGCGCCAAGGTCGTCCGCGACGCCGAACGGCGGATCGCCGCCTTCACCGGGCCCGCCGAGGCGACGGCGGAAGAACGACTGTCCTTTGTGGAATCCATCCGGCGTGACGTCTGCCGGATCGAGGCGAACCTCCCTCGCGACGCCAACACCGCGGGCGGGACAGGCGGGCAGCTGGCCGGTCAGTTGCTGCGCGGTCACGTGAGCGACGCCGAGGTGGCGACCGTTTTCCGGGGTATCCCGCACAATCCGACCACCGAGATGGATCTGGCGTTGTGGCGGGCGGCGGCCGCGATCCGGCGTGACGACGAGGCCTTCCGGCTGTTGCTGGAGACCGCGCCCGACGAACTGGCCGCCAAACACCTCGCCGGGACCCTGCCGGAGGCGATCCAGCACGGCGTCGCCGCGTTCCTGGCCGAATACGGCTGCCGCGCGACCTCGGAGATCGACTTCGGCGTGCCTCGCTGGACCGATGACCCCGAGCCGGTTTTCGCGATGCTCTCGAACCTGCTTCGCGCGGAAGGGGAGGAGCAGGACCCGGAAACCCGCTTCGGGCAGGCGGCCGCGGCGGCCGAAGCGCGGATCGTCGAGCTCACCCGGCGGCTTCCGGTGACCAAGCTGCACCGGGCGCTGCTCGCGCGGTTCCTGCTCCGGCGGTCTCGACGGTTGCGTGGCCTGCGTGAGTTCCCCAAGTTCTGCCTCATGCGCGGTTTCGCCGCCCTCCGGACGCAACTGCTCCTCGTCGGCGAGGAGATCGTGCGGGCGGAGCGGCTGGAACGGGCCGGCGACGTGATGTTCCTCGACCTCGCCGAAGTCCGCGAAGCCTTGGACAGCAGGGACTTCCGCGCGACCGTGGCGCGGCGCAGGGAGATCTGGGGGCGGGAATCCCGGCGGCCACGGGTGCCGTCGGTCGTGCTTTCCGACGGCACCGCACCCGCCCTCGAATCCACTTCGGACGGTGGTGACCTCACCGGGCTGGCGGCGGCGGCCGGGGTGGCGACCGGCCGGGCGCGGGTGATCCACGATCCGGACGGGGCCCGGATCGAACCGGGCGAGATCCTCGTCGCCGCGACGACGGATCCCGGGTGGACGCCGCTGTTCCTGACGGCCGCCGCGCTGGTGACCGAAACGGGCGGGATGATCTCCCACGGCACCACCGTGGCCAGGGAGCACGGGATCCCGGCCGTGGTCGGCGTTCCGGGCGCGACGACGCGGATCGTCACCGGTCAGGTGATCACCGTCGACGGTTCCGCCGGGACCATCACCTTCGGCGAGACGGCGGAGGATTCCCGGTGACCGCGGTGGCGTCCGCGCTCACCGGCGCGTTCAACTTCCGCGACACCGGCGGCGGGCCGATCCGGCGGGGGAGGCTGTTCCGCAGCGACACCTTGCAGGCGCTGACCGGAACCGACAAGGAACTCCTGCTCGGCCGGTTCGGTATCGAGGGGGTGCTCGATCTCCGCTCCAGTGCCGAGACGGTCAGCGAGGGCCGGGCGGAGTTACCCGGTGTCCGCTATGTGAACGTGCCGTTGAAGACCGTCCAAAGCGGACGGTCGAGCGCGCTGGAGGAGATCTACGTCGATCATCTCCGGCACGACGAGAACCTCTCGATCGCCATGGAGATCCTGGCGGTCCTGCTGGCCCGTCCCGTCGTGGTGCACTGCGCGTCGGGCAAGGACAGGACCGGCGTCGTCACGGCGCTCGCGCTCGGGCTCGCCGGGGCGCCGCGGGAGCTGATCGTCCAGGACTACCTGCGCAGCGCGTACAGCCTTCCCCGCGTGATCGAGCGGTTCCGCCCGCTCGGTTTGCCGGAGGAACTGTTCCGGTGCACGGAGAGCACGATCAACGCCTTGCTGGACAGCGTCGAGGACGACTTCGGCGGATTCGCCGGCTGGGCCCGGCAGCGTGGCGTGTCCGACGCGGTCGTCCGGACACTGAAGGCGCGCTTGCTCAACAACGGGTGAATTGTCCGGCGAGACATCGGATGTCTGTACGGCTACGTGAGTGAAAGGGATGGCCAAACCTCGACTATTTCTGGAAACATGCCGGTCGCCAGGACCTGATCTGCGGTAAACGTAGTATGAATCTGGAGGCGACCCATGGCCGAGCTGTCCAGGCGATCGATGCTGAGGGTCGCGGCGGGGGCTGCGGCGCTCGGTGGGCTCTGGGCCCAAGGGGCGCCTCCCGCCCTCGCCGGGCCGGACGTCCATCGCCGGATCGTCGACGACGCGCGCATGATCTGGAAGCGCATGCCGCAGAACTGGCAGGAGGGTCCGTTCCTCGCCAACGGCTTCCTCGGCGTGCAGTTCTACGCGGGGGCGCAGCCGAACGTCCTCAAGGTGATGCTCAGCCACTCCCAGGTCCAGGACCAGCGCGGACAGTGGGAAGCGGGCATCGGGTACTCGCGGCTGCCGATCGGCTACCTCACGCTCACCTTCGAGGGCGCGATCACGGCGGTGGACTGGCATCTCGACCTGTACAACGCCGAACTCGGCGGCACGATCACGACCACCAGGGGTTCGGTGCGGTTCTCCGCGCTGGTCCACAACGACCAGGACCTCCTCCTCGTCTCGCTCACCGGGGAGGCGGCCGCGGACTGGGGGTTCACGCCGCTGAAGTCAGCGACGACGAGGACGATCCGCAAACCGCCCGAGTACACGGCCAATCCCGATCCGAAGCTCGCCACAGCGGGCGCGGTCCGGTACTGCGAGCAGCCACTCCACGCGGGCGGCGGGTACACGACAGCGTGGCGTGAGCGGACCGTCGGCACGCGGCGGCTCCTGGCGGCGACGATCGCGTACGGGTTCCCCGAGCCGACCCACACCGCCGAGGCGATCAGGCGGGTCCACCGGGCGTCGGCGGTGAACCCGGACGCGCTCGTCGCGGACCATCGGCGCTGGTGGAACGCCTTCTACCGGCGCAGTTTCGTGTCCGTGCCGGACAAACGCGTGCAGCGGTTCTACTGGATCCAGCTGTACAAGACCGCTTGCGCCACCCGAGCGAACGGCCCTGTCGTCGCCGAATGGGGACCGTGGTTCCCGGAGGTCGGCAACAGCTGGACGGCGGTGTGGTGGAACCTCAACGTCCAGGTCACGTACCCGATCGTCAACAGCAGCAACCATCCCGAACTCGACGCCGTCACCGCGACCTTCCGCCGCGATCACGCGAACCTCGAACTCTCGGTGCCGCCCGCGTACCGGGACGGCGAGACGTACGCGCTTTCGCATCCGGGGGACTGGCGGCTGAGGCCCGGCGGCACGCGTGCGGTCGGGATTCCCGGCCCGGCCACGAAGAACGACCAGACCGGCAACCTGATCTGGGGTCTGCACAACGTCTGGCTGGCGTATCGGCACAGCATGGACGTCCGCATCCTGCGTGAAGTCCTGTACCCGACGCTCGCCAAGGCTCTCAACTACTACCGCCACTTCCTCGCCGCCGGCCAGGACGGCGCCCTGCACCTGCCGATGACCAGGTCACCCGAGTACGCGGACGCGGCCGACTGCACGTACGACCTGTCGCTGATCCGCTGGGCGGCGCGCACCCTCGTCGAATCGGCGGCCAAGCTGCGGATCGACGACCCGCGGGTGCCGGCGTGGCGGGAGATCGGCGAAAAGCTGGTGCCGTACCACCAGGATCCAGCCCAAGGCGTGCTGATCGGCGACGGTGTCCCGCTCGCCGATTCACACCGGCACTTCTCGCATCTGCTCTGGCTCTATCCGCTGCGGGAGAAGCTCTGGGACCGTCCCGGTGACCGGGACATCATGCGCCGCACCTTCGCGCATTGGGCCGGTGCACAGGAGAAATGGCACGGCTACAGCTTCGCGGCCGCGTCGTCGATGAGTTCCGTGATGGACGCGCCAGAGGAAGCCTTGCGCTACCTGAAGATCTTCCTGGACGGGACCGTCGTGGCCAACACTCAGCTGACGCCGAACACGATGTACCGCGAAGGCGCGAACCTCGCGATCGAGAGCCCCATCACCGCCGCGCAGTCCGTTGTGGACATGCTGCTGCAAGGCGATCACGGCGTCCTCAAGGTCTTCCCGTCGGTTTCGTCGGCGTGGCCGGAGGCGTCGTTCGAAAGCCTGCGCGCCGAGGGCGCCTTCCTCGTGGACGCCTCCCGGCGGAACGGCGCGACCGAATGGCTCCGCGTCCACAGCGAAGCGGGCGAGCCACTCACACTCCAGCACGGGATCCCGGGAGACATCGAGGTCCGTGACGCTCGCGGGCGGCGGCTCCCTTGGCGGGCCGCGGGGCCGGGCACGATCTCGATCGCGCTCGCCCGCGGCGGGACGGCCGTCGTCACCCGGCGCGGCACGCGCCCGGCATTGGAGCCCCGCGACGTGCCCGGCGACCGCGAAACTCCGGCTTGGGGACTCGACCAGGAGGTCTGAGGATGGACATCACTCGCAGGACGATGCTCGGCGGGGCACTGGCGGGCGTGGCGGCGGCCGGGTTCGCGCCGTCCGCGTCGGCGGTGGAGAACGACTTCGCGCTCGGCGGGCTCGACTGGCCAGGCTTCCTCGGTACGGCCGACCTGATTTGGCGTCGAATGCCGAAGACCTGGTACGAGGGCCCGTTCCTGGGCAACGGTTTCCTCGGTTCGGGCATCTACGCCGAACCGGGCCGCAACGCCGTCCGGTTCAACGTCCAGCACAGCGAAGTGCAGGATCACCGGCCGGAATTCGGCTCCCTGTTCGGGCTCGCGCGGCTGCCGATCGGCTACTTCACCCTCGAACCGGTCGGCGCCATCACCGGGATCGACTGGCGGATGGACCTCTGGAACGCCGAACTCAGGGGCACGATCACCACGGCCGCGGGCAGCCTCTCGCTGCGAGCGATCGTCCACACCGGACAGTCGCTGCTGGCCGTCGAGATCGAGCCGACCGAGGGTGAGCGCGGCTTCGCGTGGACCTTCCACCCGGCCGAAGCGGTGAGCCCGAGAACGGATCCGAAGTTCGGGAAGCCGCCGCCCGCCGGATACGTCGCCAACCCGCCCGCGAGTTTGGAAACGAGTGGTGACGCCCACCTTTCGGTGCAGAGTCTGCTGGCGGGCGGCGAACATGTGACGGCGTGGCGCGAGGCCGCCCGGGGATCGAAACGCACGCTGTACACGTCCGTGGCGTGGTCGTATCCGAAAAAGACGGCCGCGCGAGAGGCACTGAAGACGGTCCGCCGGGCCGAGCCGTTCTCCGCGTTGACGGCGGAACACCGTCGCTGGTGGCACGACTACTACCGGCACGGTTTCCTGTCCATTCCGGACACCCGGCTCCAGGCCTTCTACTGGATCCAGCTGTACAAGATCGCCTCCGCCGCGCGCCGGGAAGCGCCGGTCATGGCGACCTGCGGACCGTGGCTCGAACCGACCCCGTGGCCCGCGACGTGGTGGAACCTCAACGTCCAACTGGAGTACTGGCTCATCCACGGATCCAACCACCTCGAACTGGACGCCGTCAGCCACGCGCTCGGCAAGTACCGGGCGAACCTGACGAGTCAGGTCGCCGAGCCGTACCAGCACGATTCGGCGGGCATCCCGCGTACGACCGACATGACCCTGCTCAACGGCGCCGCCGGGACGAACGCCGGGTTCCCCGTCGGCGTTCCCGGCAGGGAGACGCCGACGCCGGAGGTCGGCAATCTCACCTGGGCACTGCACAACGTCTGGCTGTCCTATCGGCACACGATGGACCGGCGCCTCCTGCGGGACACCCTGTTCCCGCTGCTGCGCAAGGCGATCAACTACTACCTCCACTTCCTGGCACCCGGGCCGGACGGGAAGCTGCACCTGCCCGCGACGTTCTCCCCGGAGTACGGCGTCAACGCGCCCGACTGCACCTACGACCTCGCGCTGATCCGCTGGGGCTGCCGGACGTTGCTGGACTCGGCGGCGGAACTGCGGATCGACGACCCGCTCGCGCGAAGGTGGCGGGAAGTCCTGGCCACGCTGGTCCCGTATCCGGCCGACGCCAACGGCTACATGATCGGCGCCGGGGTGCCGTTCGCGAAGTCGCATCGGCACTACTCGCATCTGCTGCAGATCTACCCGCTGTACGAGATCACCTGGGAGCGGCCGGAGCACCGGCGGATCATCGAAACCTCACTAGACCACTGGGTGGGCTTCGAGGGCGCGTTGCAGGGCTACACGTTCACCGGCGCCGCGTCGATGTCGGCGCAGATGTTGCGCGGTGAGAAGGCGGAGTTCTACCTCGGTGAACTGCAGCGCCGCTACATCCAGCCGAACACGATGTACAAGGAATCCGGTCCGGTCATCGAGACGCCGCTGTCGGCGGCGCAGTCGCTGCACGACATGCTCGTGCAGAGCTGGGGCGGGGTCATCCGGCTGTTCCCGGCCGTGCCCGCGAAATGGGCGGACGCCGCGCTGCGCGACTTCCGCACGGAAGGCGCGTTCCTGATCAGTGCCTCACGGCAAGGCGGCAAGACGCGGTGGGTCAAGATCACCAGTGAGGCCGGGGCATCGTGTGTGCTCCGGACGGACCTTGGCGGGGACCTGACCGTCCGGGACCGATGGGGGAGGCCGAAACGCTGGCGGCGGCTGCCGAACGGGGACGTCCGGATCGACCTGCGGCGTGGGGAGGAGGCCGTCGTGCACCGCGCAGGCGACCGGCCGGACTTCGAGATCCGGCCCGTTCCGGCGAACGGGAACAGCACGCCATGGGGGATGCCGTGACGCGGTGAGCGGCCATGCGCGAGAGTGTTCCTGTACTTCCTCCGGACGACAGGAGCACAGATGTCCCAGCCACCGCAGCCGGGCGAGCCCGAAGGCCAGACGCCCGACCCCGGGGCTCCGCAGGGGCAGCAGTATCCCCAGCCGCAGTATCAGCAGCCCCATCCGCAGCAGCAGGGTTGGTACGGGGCTGGGCAACAGCCGCCGCCCTCGTCGAACAAGACGGCGCTCTGGGTCGGGCTGGGGGTGCTGGGACTCGTCGTGGTGGTCGCCGTCGTGGCGATCACCGGATTCGTGACGCCGGGCTTCTTCCTCTCGGACTCGAAGAGCGAGACCGCGGTCGCGGCGCCGTCTTCGGCTCCGCCGTCGAACGCGCAGGACACGACGACAGAGAGCCCGGTGGGGGTCCCGGCAAGCCGCATGGAGCTGCCGAAACGCACGACGCCGCTGGCGGATCCGGCGAACTGCGCCTACCCGGCGGACTCCACCGGTTCGGTGCCGAAGAAGGCGAACCCGCCCGCGGCGGGCCCGACCCCCGCGACCGGCACGATGGCCGTGACGGTCAAGACGACCGCGGGCGACATCGGGCTGACGCTCGATCGCGGGCTCGCGCCGTGCACCGTGGCGAGCTTCCTTTCGCTGGCACAGCAGGGTTATTACGACGGCAGCTCGTGCCACCGGCTCGGTACCTCCGGCCTGCAGATGCTCCAGTGCGGCGACCCGGAAGGCTCCGGGATGGGCGGACCGGGCTACAACGTCCCGGACGAGGCCTTCCCTGAGGTCAGGTACGGCCGCGGCATCCTCGCCATGGCCAAGAGGCAGACGCCGAACTCGGGCGGCAGCCAGTTCTTCATGGTCTACGGCGAGGCGACACTGCCGCCGGAGTACACGGTGTTCGGGAGCATCTCGGACCCAGGTCTGCAGACGCTGGACAAGGTCGCGCGCGCTGGGGTGGACGACGCGAAGGGCCCTGGTGACGGAACGGGGCCGCCGCGGATCCCGGTGACGTTCCAGTCGATCGCGGTGGGCTGAACGCGGTCGCCGGAAGGTCCGTTAAGGCCTCCTTGAGGGACCTGCATTTGTCGACCTGCCGATGAGCGTCTCGACTGTGCTGTTCGGGACGGCCGCGTGAGTGTGGAGGATTCGGGACGTTCAGTGTCCCGAAACCTCCACACTCGCCAGCTCACGACCCGTTGATCATGCTTGTCCTTCATCGTCGACACCTGGCTCACGGACGATGAGTCCGTCATGGCACCAGAAGTATCTGCCGCCCGAGTGCTCGACGCCGACAAGTTCGCAGGTCCGCCGCGCTACCAGGGTGTTCGGCCTTCGCCCAGCCGGGTCAGCAGTTCGGCGGGAGTGGGGCCGCTGTGGGTGTCGGGCCAGTCCCGGACCTGTTGTTCGGCCCAGTCCGCCCACTGCCGGGTCATCTGTGCCAGCCCCACGCGGTACGCCTGGGTCAGACCGACGATATGCGCCCGGTCGGGGTACGGCTCATCGCCGGTCGCGTAGTCGTGCGTGATCATGGCCGCGCCGGCCTGGGTTCGATCGGCCCAGGCACGGGTCGCCTCGATCGCGCCGAGTAGGTCGTCCTTGTCGCCGAGATCGGAGAACAGGACCTTCATCATCGCGTCGAACTGGAACTGCGGCTCGGCGGCGGCGTCGGACAGCCAGCGGCGCAGTTCCCGGCGCCCGGCTGGGGTGATCGAATAGCGGGTGCGGCGCCGCCCGCCGTTGGTCTCGGCGGCCGCCGTGGCCAGGCCGTGGGCCACCAGCGCCTTGGGTTCGTTGTAGACCACGCTTTCGGCCGAGGCCCAGAACGTGCCGCTGCGTTTGAACTGCTGTGCCAGTTCGTATGGCGTGTGCGGTCGCAGTCCGAGCAGGCCCAGGACGCCGTAGGACACCGTGGTGAGCTTCTTCGTCCGCCCGGTCAAATCAGCCTCTTCCGCCTTGCCGGAAACTCCGTATCGGAGTATAGACATACTCTGATACGGAGTATCTATTGCGAGGTGTCCCATGGCTCAGACACCACTCACTCCAGAGACCGAGTGGGCTTACCTGCGTTGGTTCGCCCTGATCCTGGCAGCGATCGCCGCCGCGGTGTTCGGCCTGCTGGCCTGCTGCGGCGCGGGATTACGTGGGTTCAGCCTCGGCGAACCCGGCGACTTCGATACGTGGTTCAACATCCTGGCCTGGATATCCGTCGTCCTCGCACCCGTACTGGTTTGGATCTTCGTCGGCCTTGTCGTGCTGGTGGGCGGCATCGTCTTCATGACCAGGAAATCCTCATTGGGCACCGAGGCCCTCGAGTTCGGCCTCGACGCCGTTTTGCTCATCGCGTTCTTGGCGCTGGCTCCCGTCGTGCTGTTGTTCGCCGGGCCGTTCGTGCTCTGGACGTTCTACTGGTTCTCCACTTCGTTCGGCACCTGCGTCCCTCCCACCTGCAAGTCCATTCCGGCCGTCCCCTGACACCGGACGGCCTGGACCGATCGCGTCCGCCGCGGCTTCGCCCGATCGGACCGCGCCGTCGATGTAGCCGTACCAGCGCGCCGAGGTTTCCGTTCCCGCCCAACCGGTCTTGCTGCGTGCCGCCTTCGACGTCGGTCGACGTCGACAGGCCTCCGCCAGACTTCACATATTGAGGGGTAAGGCAAACGTGTCGTGCCTGGGGCGAGACGGTGGGCTGGGTGACGCGACACTCCCGAGTGCGGCATCCAGACACGCGAGTCACGCCTTGCCCGAAGTACATGAAGGCCCCCTTCCTGTACCTAGGCGCAAGGAAGGGGGCCTTCATGTACTTCACGACCGGCCGTCGAGGTCACAGCCGTCCCACTGTCACCAGGGATCACATCTGACGGTAGCGAAAGCTACCTTCAGAGTAGGCAAAGAGGCCCTCACTACCCGGAGAACGCCTACGCAGAAGCGGACACCGGCCCCGCGCCACGACACCTTTGACCTACCCCTCAAGAGAACAGGGCATGCGGCAGCGACAGTTCACAGGCCCAGATGGCTTGGCAGGTAAGGGCGAGAAACCGGCGGCCGCCTCGAGTCCTTGCAGTGCCGTCGATCCAGGATCGCAAAGTCTGCCCGTGACCGCCCCCGTGTATGTCGGGATGGTGGCCACACCGAGCTCCGCGGCCAGCGCGTGGATCCGGTCCTCGCCCGGTCCGATGAATTGGCCGCCGAGGGCAGGCTTCGAGGAGAAAGGACTTCGACGCCGTGCTCACGGAGCCGGTGGGCGCAGACGAGACCGGCCATACCGACGCCCTCAGAGCGGGTTGTGCGCCCCCAGCGGCGCGGTGCAGAACGGCCCGCCGACGTACTCCGCCGCGACGCCGGTCGGCGCGGGCTTGTCCGCCAGTTGATCCGCGTAGGTCTCCGCGTTGTCGAGCGATTTGTAGCCCAGCGCTTCGGCTTCGGCGAGTGAGTAGACCCGGCGCGTGTTGTCCGAGACGCCCCAGATCAGCCGGTAGCCGGGGGAGGGGTAGCTCAAGCAGGCCTCGAACAGGCGGGCGCCGTCGTCGGGGGAGAGCCAGGTGGTCAGGCCGCGCGGGCCGAGGACGAGCGGGCTTTCGAAACACGAGCCGATCCGGATGACGATCACGTCCATGCCGAACCGCGAGTGGTACAGGCTGCCGAGCGCTTCGATGGTCGCTTTGCTGACGCCGTAATAGGTGTCGGGCCGGGGCGTGGAGTCGGCGGGAAGGCCGTCTTCGCCTGCCTCGTCGTTGCGGCGGAAGCCGACGGAGTGGTTGCTGGAAGCCAGGATCACGCGCGGAACGCCGGCCGCGCGCGCGGCTTCGAGGACGGTGTGGGTCCCGTTGATGTTGACGTCGAGCGTGGCTTCCCACGAGTTTTCGCGGCTGTGCCCGCCGAGGTGGATCAACGCGTCGACGCCTTCGCACGCCTTCGCCATCGCCTCCGGGTCGGTGACCGAGGCGGTGATCAGTTCGACGCTCTCGCCCCCTTCGGCTTCGGGCTGCGGAGCCAGGTCGAGCAGCCGCAGGATCCGCCCGGAACGGCGCAGCCGCGACCGCATCAGGGTGCCGACGATGCCCGCCGAGCCGGTGATCAGGACGCGCTGGTCTGCCATGGGTTCCCCTTGTCAGTGGAAGAAGTACGGGTCGGTCAGCGGATGCCGGCTCGGCGCAGTTGCTGGCCGAGTTCCGCGGTGATTTCGGCGAGGAGTTCGCCGACGCGCTGGGCGTCGGCGTCGGTGACTTCGGTGACCGGCATGGAGCAACTGATCGCGTCGGTGCCGGGGATGCGGTACGGGATCACGGCCGCGACGCATCGGACGCCGAGGCTGCCTTCCTCGATTTCCGCCGCATAGCCGCGTTCGCGGGTCTTCGCGCATTCGGCGTGCAGCGCTTCGGCCGTGGTGATGGTGTTCGGGGTCAGCGCCGACAGCTCCCCGGTCAGGAGCGCGTCGATCTCGTCGTGCGTCAGTTCGGCCAGCAATGCCTTCCCCAGCGCGGTCGCGTGGGTGGGCAGGGTGCGGCCGACACGGGAGACGAGGTGCGTCGAGTGTCGGGACTCGCGCGTCTCCAGGTAGACGACATCAGTGCCCTCGCGCCGCGCGAAGTGCGCCGTGAAGCCGGTCTTCTCCCGGATCCGTTCCAGTGCCTCGGTCGCGTACGGGACGACCGGGTCCCGGTCCAGGTACGCCGTTCCGCAGATCAGCGCGCGGACGCCGAGGCGGTAGCGGGCGGTGTTGGTGTCCACTTCCAGCCAGCCGGCTTCGAGCAGGGTGCGGAGCAGCCCGTGCAGGCTCGACCTGGGGAAACCGGTGCGCGCGTGGAGATCCGACAGCGAGAGCCAGACGTCGTTCGCGGCGAAGGTCTCGATGAGATCGATCGCCCGCCTCGCCGATTTGACCCCGGCGGGTTCGGGCGCGGCGGCCGCACCGTTCGCCACGGTGACAGCGGCTTCCTGCTGTGGCATCCGCGCTCCTCCATCCGGCCGTTGACTTGTGACTCCGGCCATATTAGCGTCCCGAACAGCGTTCTTATGGATGAACATAATCACTATAACAGACTCCGTTCATGGATGTGAACAGGTCGGGCTGGGCCTTCGTGAACGCGGAAAGGAGTCAGCGGTGCATTTGCTGGACTGGATCATGGTGTCCGCGTATTTCGCGTTGATGGTCGTGATCGGCTGGTGGTCGCACAAACGGATCCACGATGTGAAGGACTTCTTCACCGCCGGGGGCCGGATGCCCTGGTGGCTGACCGGGATCTCGCATCACATGTCCGGGTACAGCGCGGTGCTGTTCGTCGCCTACGCGGGCGTGGCCTATACGAGCGGGATCACCGTCTACTTCTGGGGCATGGCCAGCATCGGCATCGGCGTCGGTATCGGCAGCTGGCTGTTCGCCGCACGCTGGAACCGGCTGCGCTCGAAGCTCGGTGTGGCCTCGCCGCTCGAATACCTGGCGAAACGCTTCAACGTGCCCACCCAGCAGGCGCTGGCCTGGAGCGGCAGCCTGCTGAAGATCTTCGACATCGCGGCGAAGTGGTTCGCGATCGCCACGATCCTCAACGTCTTCGCCGGAGTGGACTACACCTGGGGCATCATCATCACCGGGTCGGTCACGCTGGCCTACTGCACCGTCGGCGGTCTGTGGGCCGACGCGCTCACCGACTTCGGCCAGTTCGTGATCCAGGCCATCGCGGCCATCGCCATGCTCTGGGTGGTGCTGGGCAAACTCGGCGGCGTCTCCGGTCTGTGGACGATGTGGGGCGATCTCCCGCCGAGCCACCTCAACCCGACCACGTCGAAGTTCACCACCGTCGTGTTGCTCGTGTACGTGCTGGTGAAAACCCTGGAGTACAACGGCGGTATGTGGAACCTGGCGCAGCGCTACATGGCCGCGCCGGATACGCACGCGGCACGACGGGGCGCACGGCTCTCCTCGATCCTGTACCTGGTGTGGCCCCTGTTCATGATGTTCCCGATGTTCGCGGCACCGCTGCTGATCCCGAACATCCAGAACCCGGACAACGCCTACGCGATCATGACGACGACGTTCCTGCCGCCGGGCCTGATCGGGCTGGTGCTGGCGGGCATCTTCTCCCACACGATGGCGATGGTGTCGTCCGACGCGAACGCGATCTCCGCGGTCATCACCCGCGACATGCTGCCGGTGCTGATCAAGAAGACCCGGCGGTGGACCGAAGCGCAGGGTCTGCTGGCCGCCCGCATCACGACCGCGATCTTCATCGTGCTGACCATGGCGGTCGCCACGCAGGCCCCCAAACTCGGTGGTGTGCTCGGTATCGTGGTGCTCTGGGTCGCCGCCCTGATGGGCCCGATCTCGGTGCCGCTGCTGCTCGGCATGCTCCCGTGGTTCCGCCGCTCCGGCTCCCGCGCGGCGCTGATCTCGTGGGCGGGCGGTCTCATCGCCTACGCGATCGCCTACTACGGCTACAAGGCCACCCTCGCGGTCACCGTGTCGACGCCGATCCTGGTCTCACTGGCGCTGTTCATCGGGCTCGGCTACCTCATGCCCGAGCGCAAGGCCTCGACCGACGAGATCATCGACACGATCGACCGCGACGACGACGTCCTACCCCGCAAGTCTCAGGACGGCACCACCGTGCCCGCCTGACCGGGCCCGAACCCGGGACCATCCACAAAGAACGAAAGAGAAATCCATGGCACAGCCCAAGATCGAGCTCGACGGCCTACTGGCGTTCCCCTTGACCCCCTTCACCGAGGGGCTGGAACTCAACCTCGACGCGTTCGCGGAAACCGTCGAGAGCCACGTGGCCGCCGGAGCCGGCGCGCTGTTCGTCGCCTGCGGTACGGGCGAATTCAGCTCGCTGTCCCCGGACGAGCACGCGGCGATCCTGCGTAAGGCTCGCGAGGTCGTCGCCGGGCGTGTGCCGGTGTGGGTCGGGGCGGGCGGTGGTGCGGCGACGGCCCGTGCCGGGATCGCGGCGGCGGAGGCGGGCGGCGCGGACGGCGTCCTCCTCCTGCCGCCCTACCTGGTCACCGGTCCGCCTGCCGGGCTGGTCGACCACGTCCGGTTCGCCGTCGGGGAGTCCTCGATCCCGGTGATCGTGTACCACCGTTCCACCGGTGTGTTCACCCCCGGTTCGGCCGTTGACCTCCTCGGCATCCCGTCGGTGGTCGGCATCAAGGACGGCTTCGGCGACGTCGAACTCATGAGCCGGATCATCACCACGATCCGCTCGGTCGACAGCGACCGCGCCAGGGATTTCCTGTTCTTCAACGGTCTCCCCACGGCGGAGGTCTCCGCGCGCGCCTACGCCGCGGTCGGCGTGGCGCGGTACTCCTCGGCCGTGCACTGTTTCGCCCCCGAGATCGCGGCCCGCTTCCACCGCGCGCTCGCGGAGAACGACGACGCGGTCATGGAGGCGCTGCTCGCCGGGTTCTATCTTCCGCTGGTGGCGCTGCGGGACGAGGGGCAGGGCTTCGCCGTGTCGCTGGTCAAGGCCGCCGCACGGCTGCGCGGGGACAAGGTCGGCTCCGTCCGGCCGCCGCTGGTCGAGCCGACCGCGGACCAGATCGCCCGGCTGGAGAAGATCGTCGACGACGGGTTCGCCGTCCTCAAGTCCGTCGAGGCCGGTGCCTGAAGATGAAGGTTCTCGACGTCGTCCTGACCCCGGTCGCCTTCGCCGACCCGCCGCTGCTCAACGCCATGGGCGTGCACGAACCCTTCGCGCTGCGCGGTGTCGTCCAGCTGATCTGCGAGGACGGTGTGGTCGGCCTCGGCGAGTCCTACGGTGACCTCGCGTTCCTCGAACAGGTCCGCAAGGTGCTGCCGGAACTCAAGGGACAGGACGTGTTCGACCTCCCCGGCCTCCGCCGGAAGGTCGCCACGACGCTGGGCGAGGTCGTCTTCGCCGACGCGCACGGGCTCACCGGTGGTTTCTCCGTCAGCAAGACGGTCGCCAGCGTGTACTCGCTGTTCGAGGTCGCCGCGCTCGACGCGCAGGGGCACTACCTCGGCAGGCCGGTGGTGGATCTGCTCGGCGGCAAGGCCCGCGACGCCGTCGACTTCTCCGCCTACCTGTTCTACAAGTTCGGCGCCCACCTCGGCGCCGAGGAGGACTCGTGGGGCGAGGTGACCACGCCGGAGGCGCTCGTCGGCGAGGCGCGCCGGATGGTGGAGGAGTACGGGTTCGGGTCCATCAAGCTCAAGGGCGGCGCGTTCGACCCCGACCAGGAGATGGCCGGGATCCGCGCGCTCGCCGAGGCGTTCCCCGATCACCCGCTGCGCATCGACCCGAACGCGGCGTGGACCGTCGAAACGGGCATCCGGGTCGCCGAAGAACTCGACGGAGTCCTGGAGTACCTCGAAGACCCGACGCCGGGCATCGAGGGCATGGCGCGCGTCGCCGAGAAGGCGAACATGCCACTGGCCACGAACATGTGCGTCGTGCGCTTCGCGGACATCGAGCCCGCGTTCCGGCAGCGAGCGGTCGGCGTAATACTTTCGGACCATCATTACTGGGGTGGCCTTCGGGACACCCAGGCGCTGTCCACCACGGCGGAATGCTTCGACGTGGGGCTTTCCATGCACTCGAACAGTCATCTCGGGATCAGTCTGGCCGCTATGGTGCACGTGGCCGCGGCGACGCCGCACCTGACCTACGCCTGCGACACCCACTGGCCGTGGAAGACGGCCGACGTCATCGCCCCGGGTGCGCTGGAGTTCGTCGACGGTGCGGTCGCGGTGCCCGACAAGCCCGGGCTCGGGGTCGAACTCGACCCCGACGCGCTGGCACGGGCCCATGAAGACTATGTCCGCAGTGGACAGACCAAACGGGATGACGTGACCTATATGCGGAAGTTCGTCGGAAACTTCGAGCCGAACACGGCACGGTGGTGACAGGGTGAAGGTCACCGGATACGCCTACCCCTGGGACGTCGTCGACGATCCCGGGTTCGTCGAGCGCGTACGGGAACTGGGCGTCGACGAGGTCGCCGTCGCCGTGTCGTACCACAGCGCCCGCGCGGCGACGCCCTGGTCACCCGAACGCACCTCGGTCGTCGCACGCCACGCGGCGCTGTACCGGCCGGTGCGTGAGGAGGCCTGGGGTGAGCTGAGGCCCGCCGAGCCGGACTGGGTCGAAAGCCGCGACAGCGCGGGCGACGCCGTCCGGACGCTGAACGAGGCGGGTGTCCCGGCCGCGGCGTGGATCGTGCTGACCCACAATTCACAGCTGGGCACGGAGTTCCCGGATTTCACCGTGCGCAACTGCTTCGGCGAGCGGTACCCGTGGGCGCTGTGCCCCGGCCAGGCCGCCGTCCGCGAGTACGCCGCGAACGTGGTCGCGGAGAGCCTCGCCGGGCTCGATTTCGCCACGGTCGTCCTCGAAGCGTGTGGTCCACTCGGCGCCGTGCACCAGCACCAGCACGAGAAGACCGACGGCGTCTGGTCGCCCGCGGTGGCACGGCTGCTGTCGGTCTGCTGCTGCGACGACTGTCTCGACACCTGGGCCGCGGCCGGTCAGGACCCGGCGAAGGCGCTGGGCAAGCTGCGGGCCGAGGTCCGGCGGCTGATCGACAGCGGCGACCTCCGCACCGGAGAGGACAAGATCCTGCCCACGCTGCGGCAGGTCCTGCTCGACACGCGGCAGAAGGCGACCGACGCGCTCCGGCGCGAGGTGCTCGCGAAGATCCCGTCCGGGCCCCGGATCGTGCTGCACGGCGCGATGGACCCGTGGGTCACCGGCGCGCTGCCGGGGCTGACACCGTCGGTCCCGGACGACGTCGACGCGGTGGTGCTGCAGAACTGGGCACCCGGTCGCCCCAGCGTGGGCGCGGTCGCGACGGCACGGGCGAAACTGCCATCGAAGGTCGCCGTCGGCAGCTACATCACCGCGGTGGCGGCGAGCCCGGTGCCCGACATCGAGGCCTACACCCGCGAA
Source organism: Amycolatopsis sp. lyj-108 (assembly GCF_046549005.1). Lineage (NCBI taxonomy): Bacteria > Bacillati > Actinomycetota > Actinomycetes > Pseudonocardiales > Pseudonocardiaceae > Amycolatopsis > Amycolatopsis sp. lyj-108. Next base: position 77,338 of record NZ_JAJPWQ010000018.1, read on the forward strand.
CTCGGCAAGGCGGGCGCCACCGAACTGCACCTGTACCACCTCGGCCTCGCCGGCCCGGGGCGCTGGGCGGATCTGATGGCCGCCGTCAGCGCCGCACACGAAAACTAGGAGAAGCAAGAATCATGAGCCAGGCAACGGATCCCGCCACGCTCGACCAGATCCTCGCGGCCGCCGCCGATGCGGCAGGCACGGCGGCGGCCGCGACCCCAGCCCAGCGCGCCGGATGGCTGAACGCGGCCGCGGATGCTCTCGACGCGGCCGCCGACGAACTGATCGCGCTGGCCAACCGGGAGACGCACCTCCCGGCTTCACCGCGTCTGCAGGGAGAGCTGAAGCGCACGACGTTCCAGCTGCGCCTGTTCGGCGAGGTGCTGGCCGACGGCTCGTTCCTCGGCGCCACCGTCGACCACGCGGACGCCGCCTGGCCGATGGGGCCGCGGCCGGACATCCGCCGGTTGCTCACCCCGATCGGTCCGGTGCTGGTGTTCGCCGCCAGCAACTTCCCGTTCGCGTTCAGTGTCGCGGGCGGTGACACCGCGTCGGCGCTGGCCGCCGGTTGCCCGGTCGTGCTCAAGGCGCATTCCGGTCACCCGGAGCTGTCCGCGCGCACCGGCGAGATCCTGCGTGACGCGCTGGTCGAGTCCGGTGCGCCGGAAGGGATCTTCGCGGTCATCCACGGCCAGCAGAACGGCGTCACGGCGTTGAAGGATCCGCGGATCCAGGCCGCGTCGTTCACCGGATCGGTCCCGGGCGGGCGCGCGCTGTTCGACATCGCGACCTCACGGCCGTCGCCGATCCCGTTCTACGGCGAACTCGGCAGCGTGAACCCCGTCGTCGTCACCCAGGCGGCGATCGAGGCGCGCGGCGAGGCCATCGCCAAGGGCTACGCGGGCTCGTTCAGCCTCGGTGCCGGGCAGTTCTGCACGAAGCCGGGGCTGCTGTTCCTGCCAGAGGGGCACGGTCTCGACGACGTGCTGCGCGAAGCCGTTTCGACGATCCCGGCGCAGCCGATGCTCAACGAGCGCATCGCGGCCGGTTTCGCCGACGGGCTGGCGAAGCTGCGTGAGGTCGACGGTGTCGAGGTGCTGTCGGAGTCCGGTGGTGCGGAAGGGATCTCGCACGGCGCGACGCTGCTCGCCACGACCGCCAAGGCCTTCCTGTCCGACGCCGACACCGTCCGCGAGGAGTGCTTCGGCCCGGCGTCGCTGATCGTCACCTACGCCGATCAAGCGGAACTGATCAGCCTGCTCGGGGTGATGGAACCGGGGCTCACCGCGACCATCCAGGGCGAAGAGTCCGATGTGGACTGGATCCGCCCGGTCCTCCCGTCGCTGACCAGGGTCGCCGGCAGGCTGCTGTGGAACGACTGGCCGACCGGGGTGACGGTCACCTGGGCACAGGAACACGGTGGCCCCTACCCGGCGACCACCGCGCCGACCAGTACCTCGGTCGGCACCGCCGCGATCGAACGCTTCCTGCGACCGATCGCCTGGCAGGGCTTCCCCGACGCGCTGCTGCCGGAACCGTTGCAGGAGAACAACCCGTGGGACCTGCCCCGCAGGACCGACGGGAAACGCTAGAAACCTCGTGAGTGGTAAGGACGGTTCAATAACCGTCCTTGCCACTCACGAGACCGCACCACACGCCGCCGCCCCTAGTCGCCGTCTTTTCGACCCCTTGGGAGGCACCGTCATGTCCGGATTCGGTCACTTCGACAGGAGAACGGCTTTGAGGGGAGGCGCGGCAGCGGCCGCTTCGGTGGCGCTCACGACCGCTCTCGCGAGTCCCGCGTCAGCGCGGCCCGCGTCCTCGGTCCCATCGGGTACGTCCTCCATCGTCACCGGCTACCGCGAGCTGCAAACCGGTATCGACCGGTCGTCGGCGGAACGCACCGCCGCGCTGGCGAACCTGGACAGGGTCGCGAAGGCCTACCACGACAGCATGACGGTCGGCGGCGGTCCACTGTGGAAGGACCTCCCGCTCGGCCCTGGCAGCGAGTTCACGACGTCGATGTACGCCAGGCTGCGGGCGGTCGCGGTCAACTGGGGCACCCCGGGCGGCGCGCTGGCGGGTGATCCGGCCGTCCTCGCCCGGATCAAGGCGGCGCTGGAACTGCTGTACACCAGCGATCAGTACAGCGAGAAGACCGCCGAGATCGGCAACTGGTACACCTACGAGATCGGTATCCCGCTCTACCTGCTGCATATTCTCGCGACGGTCGCCGACGAACTGACCCAGGACGAACTCGCCAAGTACCTGAAGCCGGTGCTGAAGTTCTCCGGTAATCCGAACCTCCGCACGAACAACCCGAGTGTCGTCGAGACCGGCGCCAACCGCGCGGACAAGTCCACGATCTCCATCGTCTCCGGCGCGATGCTCGGCGACGTCGAACGGATCAAACGGGGCGTCGGCGCGTTCACCGACGTGGAAGGCGGGGGAGCGGCGAGCGTCATCGCCAGACTCCACCGCGCGGCGGGCGACGGTTTCCACACCGACGGCTCGTTCCTCCAGCACGATTCGGTGCCGTATCCCGGGCATTACGGGATCGTCCTGCTCACCGCCGTCGCGTCCGCCATCCACGTCACCAAGGGCACGGAGTTCGCACTACCCGCCGACGTACGCGACGCGGCGTACGCGCTGGTCTCCGACACGTTCGCGCCGTTCGTCTACGCGGGCGCGCTGATGGAGTCCGTCCGCGGCCGGTTCCTTTCCCGTCAAGGGGAATCCGCGCACGACATCGGACATCAGCTCACCGGCGCGGTCGTCCTGCTGGCGCGGTCGGCGAACGGGAAGCGCAAGGAAGAACTCGGTGGCCTCGCCGCGAAGTGGATCACCGAGGACACTTTCGCGCCGTATCTCAAGATCCCCGACCCCGAACGGTTCGCGCCGGGCCCGGACCTCGTCGGCATCCCCGGCATCGAGTTCGCGCAGGAACTGCTGGCGACCGGGATCCGGCCGACGCGGACGGTCGCGACGCATCGCGTGTTCGGCCAGCAGGACCGGATGGTGCACATCACCGAAGGCTGGTCGGCCTCCCTCGGTGTCGCCTCGACGCGGATCTCGCGCTACGAGTCGATCAACTCCATGAACCTGCACGGCTGGTACACCGGCGACGGTTCGCTGTATCTGTTCCTGCCCAAGGCCAAGGGGCATTTCACCGACGCCTACTGGCCGACCGTCGATCCGCTGTCACTGCCGGGCACCACCACCAAGAGCGGGCCGCCCCCCAAACTGGAGTCGGTCCCGTTGACGAGCAAGGATCACTGCGGTGGCGTCCGATGGGACGCGCGGCACGGCGCGCACGCCCTCGATTTCGTCTCGCAAGACGGCACGCTGACCGCGAGAAAGTCGTGGTTCTTCACACCGTCGGGTGTGCTGTGCCTCGGCGCCGGGATCACCGACACGTCCGGCGACCTGGTCCGCACCACGATCGAGAACCGGAACCTCGGCGAGAACGGCTCCGGTGCCCTCCTGGCCGACGGCCGTCTCGTCGGCGGCTCGGAATCCTTGCGGCGCAAGCGCTGGCTGCACCTCGAGAAGGTCGGCGGGTACGTCCTGCTCGACGCCGCGGACGTGACCGCGCTGCGCGAGGACCGGACGGGGACCTGGCGCGACATCGACAAGGGGGCCAACACCAAGGGCACCACGGTGCCATACACCCGGCGCTATCAGAAGCTCGTGATCGAACACGGGGCCAAGCCCTCGAACGCGAGCTATGCCTACGCCGTCCTGCCCGCCGCGTCGGTGCTGGAGACGATCGCCTCGGCCTGGGCGTGGCGCGTGCGGTCCAACACCGCGACCGTGCAGGCGGTCCGGCTGTGGGACGCGACCCTGCTGGCGAACTTCTTCGCCGCAGGCTCGGTCGACGAGGTGTCGGTGTCCGGTCCGGCGTCGGTGGCGCTCGGCCGGACCCGTGACGGCTGGCAGCTGGCCGTTTCGGATCCGACACAGCGGCAGGACGTCCTGCGGGTGACGGTCCGGCGCAAGACCTTCGAGGTGCCGGTGAAGGACACGTTCGGTGCCACGCAGGTGGTTCGCGTTTAGGTGACCAATTGCGGGGCCATTTAGGTCACGTTCTGGCCTGAATGGTCCCTACGGTCATCTCATGACCGACATCGAGCAGTTCCGCATCGACATCCCGCAGTCCGAGCTGGACGACCTGACCGACCGGCTGGCCCGCACCCGCTGGCCGTCGGCGCTGCCCGGTGCCGAGTGGAGCCGAGGCGTCCCCGTCTCCTACCTCAAGGACCTGGCCGAGTACTGGCGAGACGGCTACGACTGGCGCGCGTTGGAGAAGCAGCTCAACGAGTTTCCGCAGTACACCACCGAGATCGACGGCCAGCGGGTGCACTTCCTGCACGTCCGCTCGCCGGAACCGGACGCGATCCCGCTGATCATGACGCACAGCTGGCCGAATTCGATCGCCGAGTTCCTGCACGTCCTGGGGCCGCTCACCGACCCGCGAGCCCACGGTCTCGATCCTTCACGCGCCTTCCACGTCGTCGCGCCGTCCCTGCCGGGCTTCGGCTTCTCGCCGTTCCCGGAACCGGCCGACGAGCGTCCGTGGGACATCGCGCGGGTGGCGCGGACGTGGGCCGAACTGATGAGCCGTCTCGGCTACGAACGCTATGGCGCACATGGGAACGACGCGGGCGCGCTGGTGACGCCCTGCCTCGCGGTGCACGCGTCCGAACACGTCATCGGCTCGCACATCACCTCCGGACTCGGGGTGCCGATGGGCGATCCGGCGGACTTCGAAGGGCTCACCGAACAGGACCAGGCCGACCTCGCGGGCCTGATGGAGCGCTTCGCGGGCAGCAGCGAGTATGCGCCGTACCTGACGAACAGGCCGCAGACGCTGAGCTTCGGCTTCCTCGATTCACCGGTCGCGCAGCTGGCGTACCTGGTCGAGCGGTTCAAGGAGTTCGACGGCTGGCCCGGGGGCGCGGCGCCCGCGGAGCCGATCGACCGCGACCTGGTGCTCACCAACGCGACGCTGTACTGGCTGACCGGGACCGGCGGCACTTCGCTGTGGCCGTACTACGAGGGCGCGGCCGCGATGCCGATCGACCAGACGGCGGTGCCGACCGGCGTCTCCCACGGCGGGCCGTCCGCGCTGCGCAAGGTGGCCTCGCGCAAGAACGACGTCGTGCGATGGGCGGATCATGAGAGCCCCAGCCATATGGTCGCGATGGCCGTCCCGGACGACGTGGTGACCGAGCTCCGGGAATTCTTCGGGAATCTCGCGAAGTGATGTCGAGCGGTGGTCGTCGGCTCCGACTCAGGGACGAAGCTAGAGTCAAGCGACCCTGTGGAGGACCTGATGACCACCTCGTTCGAGACCGTGACCTCGGCCGACGGCACCCTGATCGCCTTCGATCGCACCGGAGCGGGCACGCCGGTGATCCTGGCGGGCGGCGCGTTCAACGACCGCACGACCGTCGCCGGCCTCGCCGCGACGCTGGCCGCGGACTTCACCGTGATCGCCTACGACCGGCGAGGGCGGGGTGACAGCGGCGCGGGCGCGGTCTATTCGGTGGAGCGTGAGGTCGAAGATCTCGCCGCGCTGATCGAGCACGTGGGTGGTTCGGCGGCGGTCTTCGGGCACTCGTCGGGAGCCGTGCTCGGGCTGGAGGCGGCCGCGAGAGGCGTCGCCATGACGAGTCTCGCCGTGTACGAGCCGCCGTACGTCGTCGACGACAGCCGTCCGAAGCCCCCTGTCGACCTCTTCGACCGCGTCCGGGCCTTGATCGCCGACGGCGACCGCGACGGCGCGGCGGAACTCTTCCTGGTCGAGGGGACGGCCACGCCGGCGGAGGTCGTCAAGGGTATGCGGGACGACCCGTTCTGGGCGTGGTTCACCGGACTCGCCCACACGCTGCCCTACGACCTCGCCCTGTGCGGTCCCGGCAACGTGCTGCCCGCAGACAGGCTGGCGAAGATCTCGGTGCCCACGCTGGTGATGGACGGCGGGGAGAGCGACGCTTGGCTGCGGGCCGGCGCCCGCGCGGTCACCGGCACGGTCCCCGGCGCCCGGCACTCCACTGTGGAGGGACAGGACCACGGCGTCCTCCACCGGCCGGACTCCCTGCGCGGTCTGCTCACCGAGTTCCTCAGGTGACGACCTTCAGCGGCTCGGCGGGCAGGCCCATCGCGGCGTAGTGGTCTCGTGCGGCCCGGGTCTGGCCGAGCCCGGCCAGTGCGCGGGCCTCCTGCAGCCGGTAGCCGATCCGCCTCGCCGTTTCGAGTGCGAGGCGATGGTGCCGGAGCCCCGCCGACGTCTCGCCGAGCGCGAGGCAGGCCGTGCCCAGACTGTTGGCCGCCATGGCCAGCAGCAACGGATGGTTGAGCCGGGTGAGGATCGCGCACGCCCGTTCGGCCTGCTCGCGCGCGTCGGCGGGCCGGTGGGCGAGCAGCAGGGCGTCGGCGTGGTCGATCCGGCTCCACGCCTCGCCGAACAGGTAGCCGAGGTCCCGCGACGCGTCGATCGAGCGCTCGACGACCTCGAACGCCTCCTCGAAGCGGCCGAGCCGAGCCAGCACCAGACCGAGCTGGGCCGAGCTCAGGATCGTGCCGCGGGCGTCTTCGCGCAGTGCCACCGACCGCCGGGCCGAGGTCAGCGCGTCGTCCAGGTCGCCGAGGACCTCGTGGGTGTTGCTGAGATTGGTCCAGAGCGTGGCGGCGGCGTCGGTGCCGGCGTCCGCGACGGCCAGGCCGTCGCCATAGAACCGGATCGCTTCGGCGTAGCGGCCGAGCATGCTGTGCAGAGCACCGGCCCTGGACAGGGCGAGCGCCTCGGCCGCGCGGTCGCCGGAGGCGCGGACGACGTCCAGCCGTTCCATGGCGCAACCCATGCCTTCGGTGAGCCGCCCGTTCTCCCAGAACGCCAGGGTGAGGCTCGCCAGGCTCAGCTGGATCGCCTGCAGGTCACCGATCCGGCGGGCGGCGGAGAGCCCGGTTCGCGCCACGGCGAGCAGTTCGTCGAGGTGCCCGCTCTCCCGCAGGTGTTCCGTGGTGTCCTCGGCGATCCGCCAGGCGTACTCGTCGAGACCGGCGTCGAAGGCGTGCCGGGTCACCGCGACCAGGTTCGCCCGTTCCATCCGGTACCAGCCGAAGCCGCCGCCGTCGCGGTAGTGATCGAGCAGCCTGCCCATCGCCGGACCCGATTCCTCGTCACGCGCGACGTTGCGGGCATGCTCGGCGATCAAGTCATGGAACGCGTAGCGGCCCAATGCGGGCTGCCTGAGCAGGTGGGCGTCGAGGAGGTCTTCCAGCAGACGCTCGGCCTCGTGTTCGCCGACACCGGCCAGTGCGGCCGCCGCGGGCACGCCGATGTCGGCACCGGGATTCCGCCCCAGCAATCGGAACAGGCGTTGTTGCGCGGCATCGAGTTCCCGATAGGACAATGCGAAGGCCGCGGCCACGTCGCGTCCCGCGACGGTCAGCTCGGCAAGCCGGTCGTGCTCGGAACCCAACCGTTCGGCCAGTGTCTCCACGGTCCACTGTGGACGATTCTGCAGACGCGCGGCCGCGATCCGGATCGCCAGCGGCAGATTCCCGCACAACTTGGCCACCCCCGAGTCCGGCCGTCCGGACGCCGCCGCGAACAGGGCGCCCGCCTGTTCCTCCGGCAGCACTTCGAGACTGATCGACGCGGCGCCGTCGACGGCGGACAGGCGGCGTCTGCCGGTGACCAAGAGGCCGACCGTGGCCGAACCGGGCAGGAGCGGCCGCAGCTGTTCGGCGCTCGCGGCGTTGTCGAGCACCACGAGCAGGGACCGGCCCGCCGTTCTGGTGCGCCACAGCTCCGCACGCCGGTCCACGCCGCCGGGCAGCCGGCTCGCCGGGACGTCCAGCTGCCCGAGCAGGGCTTCCAGCGCGGCCTCGGGCGGGAGCGGTTCGCGGGCGGGGGAGTGGCCGTGCAGATCCACGAACAGTTGCCCGTCGGGGAAATCGGCGGCCAGTCTGTGCGCGGCGTGGACGGCGAGCGAGGTCTTGCCGACCCCGGCCATCCCGTCGACGGCCACCGGGCGGCCGAGCCGGACGGCGTCGAACAGGCGGCGGAGTTCGGCCTCCCTGCCGGTGAAATCCGGGACGTCGTAAGGGAGGAAGCAGCGTGTCTTGCCGTATTCCGGCTCGTCGCGGAGGATCCGCTCGTAGAGTTCGCGCAGCTTCGGACCGGGGTCGAGGCCGAGTTCCTCCACCAGCCGCGTCCGCGCCTGCCGGTAGACGTTCAGCGCGTCGGCCTGCCTGCCCTGCTGGTGCAGCGCGCGCATGAGCAGTCCGGCGAACGGTTCCCGGAGCGGGTGTTCGGCGACCAGCGCGGTCAGCTCCGCGACCGAGTCTTCCCCGGCGGAGATCTCCTCGTCGAGGCAACGCTCCACAACGGACAGACGACGTTCGTCGAGTTCGTCGGCCTCGCCGCGCAAAGCCATACTGTCCACACCGGACAGTGCCGGTCCACGCCAGCACGCGAGCGCTTCGCGGAACCCGCCCCGCGAGACGTGCTCCTCGAACGTGCGCAGGTCGAAGACGCGCGGGCGCAGGACGAAGCCGGGCCCTTCGGCGGTCAGGACGTCTTCGGCGGCGCCCTCGGCGACGAGCGTGCGCTTCAACGCCGTGGTGAGGTTGCGGATCTGGCGGACGGCCGTGGCGGGCGGATCCTCGTCCCAGACGACGTCCACCAGCCGCGAAACGGAGACCACGCGATCGGCACCGAGCAGCAGCGCGGCCAGGATCCGCTCCTGTCGCGAGCCCGCCAGCTTCAGTGCCCGCGCGCCGTTCCGGCACTGCACCGGCCCCAAGATCCGGAACTCCATCGCACCCCCTCCCGCGAGGCTAACCGGCCATCCGCCCGCGCCGGTGCGGAAGTGATGCAGCTGTGATGCGCCGTCCGGAGAACCTGCTGGTGGACGAAGTACGGGACATGATGAGGAGAACCCCATGCGCAAGCGGTATTACGCGGCATTGGCCGGGCTGATCGTGGCCGCGGCGGGAATCGGTGTGCCCGCCGCGGCGGCGGCGAGCGACCAGCGGGCGGAGGCGGAACGGCAGTCCTGCCAGCGCGCGTTCGACCGCGCGGTCTGGGAGGACATGGACAGCTTCAACAAACGCGACGAGGCCCGCTACCGGGCGATCATCCACCAGAACATGGTCACCGTCGGGCGCCGGGGACAGTTGTTCATCGGCTACGACGCCAACGTCGACCCGGTGGTCAACGAGCAGTTCAAGGTCCCGTACGAGTACAGCATGCCGTGGACGGTGACCCACACCGTCGTCGAGGACTGCAAGATGGGCTTCGCGATCCTCGACGCCTACTACAAGGTGCCGTCGCAGAACGTCAACCGGCACTACACGATCAGCCTGACGCTGGTACGCGAGCACGGCAAGTGGCAGGTCATCAAGGACACCGTGACCGACGTGCTGCCCTGAGGGGGGTCGTGAGTGGCGATTCGGGTTAGAGCGAACCGTGTTTAGGGACCTACGGCGGGCGGGGGGTCGGATTGCCGGTCCGTGAGGGACTCCTTGCCTACTCTGGGGGTAGGGAAGGGGCCCTTCACGTCATGTCGGGCTGAGCTCAGCCGAGGAAACTCGACCTTCATGTACTTCAAACCTGGCACCACGCAAGAAGCGCCGCAGGTCACGTAGTAGGTACCTGGGAGAAGGCTCGCCAGAACCCGAATCGCCACTCACGAGGCTGGACCCCACGGCTTCCGGCCCACCCCGGCGCCGGTGCGCGGCTGAGCCCCGGTCACCAGTTCGCGCCCACGGAGATCGCCTTGGTGGCGGCGGCGATCGGCGCGTGGTGACACTTGGAACCGGTACCAGGGGTGAACCGGTTACCGATGATCGCGCTGCCGCGAACCTCGGCCTGACGGTGTGCGTCCGATCACCGGGTGTAGGGTTCATGCTCCTTCCGAGCGATCCGATTCCGGAGAGGGTTCTGTGAGAATGCCGCTCAAACTGGCCGCGGTGGTGGCCGCCTGCTGCGCGCTCCTCGGCGGTTTCCTGGTCGCCGCGCCTGCCGCGGCCGTCGGCATCCGCTGTTCCGGCCCGGATCTGCCGGTCACCGGTCCGCTCGGCGAACCCGCCACTGCGCACGGCCGGTTCTGCCTGCCCGAAGGTCCGGCGCCCAAGGCGGTTCAGCCGCTGGTGTACGGCGGCACGCCGTTCGAGAAGGTCGCGGGCGGCAAGCTCGGTTCGGTCGGCAGTGATCCGCTCTATTTCACGACCAAGCCGGGAGCACGTGCCGGGCTGTTCCACGCGACGGAAAATACCGACCCGCGGGTCATCGAGGCCGACGAGGTGACCAAGGATCAGGTCGCGGTCCCGGGAATGGGAACCGTCGCGGTGTTCGGCATCGTTCTGCCCGCGACGAAAGCGATCGAAGTGCCGGTTTTCCAGGCGGTCGGGGAGAAGGACATCCTGTTCTGCGGCCTGTTCGCGCTCCGGGACTGCTCGAACGCGCGGACGTTGCGTCCGGCGGAAGCGCCGTTCTATCGGCCGGAGGCCGAACTTTCCACGTATGTTCTGTCCGGTGCCGGACATTCGCTGGCATTGCACCGCAACGCGTCCCAGTATCGGGACGCCACCCGCGTTTGGCTGAGGGAAAAGGTCGGTATTGCAGTACCGTAGGGTGACCACCCGATCAGGTGGACCGTTGAACGTGAGTACGGCCAGAGAATCGTGGAGGATGGTTCTTCACGACGGAATACGAAAACGACCCCAGGACCGGCGGACGTGACTTCCCCACTTCCGGACGGCGATGAGTTCCCGGTATCGCCGGACGCCCAGAAGAGAACTTCATCCTCCGCATCGCCGAAGCGGAAGAACACCGCGCCGACCCGCGCCACGCTGGCCCGCAAGTGGGCCTACCTGGTCACCGGAACGGCGTATCTTCCGTATACCCACGCCCAGATCGAAGAGCATTTCGCCGCTCTCCTCGACGAGATCTTCGCGGCGGTCCTGAGTGAAGACGCCGAGCCCGCGCAGGCCGGCGAAGCCGGCGCGCGACTCGTCGCGCTCAGATGCGTCGGGCCGGACAGCCTCCGTCGCACGATGGACGTACTCGGCAAGGGGCTTTTGCATGAGCCGGAGCTGCGGAGCGTGAAGTCACTCCCCGAACGGGTGCTGCAGGTGCTCGGCGCGCTCGCGTCGGGTTACGGCGAGGCGTTGCGCGAGAGCATCCAGACACAGCAAGAGGATCTGAGCCGTACGCTGGTCACGATCGAACGCGAGACCCGGCGTGAACTGGTGCTCACGCAGGCGCGTTTCGAGCAGCTGTTCACCGGTTCGGCCACCGGGGTCGCCGTCACCAGGGTGGACGGCCGCATTCAGCGGGTGAACCCGGCGTTGGCCGAAATGCTGAACCGGCCCGTCGCGGATCTGGCCGGGCTCAACCTCTACGACCTGGTCCATCCGGAAGACGCCGAGGGCTTGCGCGAGGGGTACCGGAAGCTGCTCGAAGGCGAGAGCCAGCGGCTCGAGCTGTCGCGAAGACTCGTGGCCGACGAGGAAGAACCGACGTGGGCAGCCTTCACCGGCGCGGTGATCCGCGACCCGGCTGGCGAAGCCCAGCAGTTGATCACCCTCGTCGACGGCGACACCGACGTTTCGTTGCTGCAGCGGCAGCTGAGCCGTCAGGCCCTGCACGATCCGCTGACCGGCCTGCCGAACAGGCAGTGCTTCGGCACCCGGCTGGAACGGGCGCTGCGGCACGCCGACCCGTCGTTCGGTATCACGGTCTATCACCTCGACCTCGACGGATTCTCCCTGATCGCCGGCGGGCTCGGCCAGAAACAGAGCGACGACCTGCTGAAGAACGTCGCCGCGAAGCTGCGCGCCGTCGTCGGCGGCGAGGACGCGCTCATCGCCAGGATCGGCGGTGACGAGTTCGGCATCCTCATCCAGAACACTGCGACCAGCCCGGACGTCGCCACCGTGATCGGCATGATCAACCAGGAGCTGTCCGAACCGGTGTACCTCGAAGGCGGCAGCGGGGTCGCGGTTTCGGCCTGTGTCGGTGTGGTGCACCGGCCGCCGAGGGACATCGCGCCGCACGAACTGCTCCGCGTCTCCGACATGACACTGCGCCGCGCGCAGGCCAACGGCTACCGGCAATGGGCGCTGTCCGACTCCGTCCTCGACACCAGGGAGCGGCACGAGTTCGGCCTGGCCGTCTCCATGGCGGGCGCCTGGGAGACCGGCGAGGTCGAAGTGCACTTCCGGCCGCTGACCTGGCTGGCGGACAGCAGGCCCGCGGGGATCGAGGCGAGACTCGTCTGGAACCATCCGCGCCACGGCCGGATCGGTCACGACACCTGCGTCCGCTTCGCCAACGACACCGGTCTCATCCTGCCGCTCGGCGAATGGCTCATCCGCACGGCCTGCGAGGAGTCGGACGACAGGCTCCCGATGGTGGTGAGCCTGACGCCGAACCAGGCCGCGGATCCCGATCTCGTCGGATCGGTGCGGAGTGTGCTCGCCACGACCGGTCTCGGGCCGTCACGGCTGCGGCTGGGCTTCCCCGCCGGTGCCGTGCTCGCCGAACTCGGGGAGACCGTCGACAACCTGCACCTCCTCGCCGAGATCGGGGTGGACGCGGAACTGCAGGACTTCGGAGCGGCCGGTGACATCGTCTGTCTCGTGGACGTGCCCGTGAAGACGGTCCGGATCGCTCCCCGGCTGGCGGAGCGGCGGACGGAACCACTGGCGGAACGGTCGCTGCGGAACCTCATCGAGACCGCGGCCCTGGCGGGCGCGACGGTGATCGCGGACGGGATCGATTCGGCGGGCGACGCCGGATGGTGGCAGTCCGCCGGTGCCCACATCGGGGCGGGACGGTACTTCGGTTAGGCCGTTTGCCGCAGCGGGAGGCGCTAAGTTACCCGAGGGTTGACGTTCGCGGGCGGATTGGGCAACATCCCAGGTCCTCACCCCGCACCTCGGAGGCATGCACATGCAGGTAGGTCCGAGGCGTGGCGGGCGTTTCACCGCGCCCGTCGTCGTCTTGAGCCTCTTGCTGGTGATCGCGCTCGGTGCCTGGTGGGGCGTGGATTACCTGCGAGCCCGGTTGGCCGGCAACGGTTGTGACGCGTTGACGCCGGTCGAGATCACCGCCGCCCCCGACGTGGCGCCCGTGCTCACGCGGCTCGCGCAGACCGTGCCGCAGGAAGAATGCTTCAGTGTCAACGTGACCGCGAGCGAGTCGGCCGCGACCGCCGACCTGCTCGGGACCACCACCTCCGGCGGGCCCGACGTCTGGATCCCCGAGTCGAGCACGATGTTGTCGCAGGCCAGGGACGCCGGCGCGTGGAACCTGCCGGAATCCGGTCAGTCGGTGGCGAACTCCCCGGTGGTACTGGGACTTCCCGACGAAACCGCGCGGCGGTTCGGCTGGCCGGGGAAAGCTCCTTCCTGGCAAGAAATCCTCGACGGCTCACCGGTCGGTTTCCCCGATCCGGCACGCGATCCGCTGGGTGTCGGCACCTTGCTAGCCCTGCGGAAGCTGACCGAGAAGGAGCCCGATCCGGCCGCGGCCTTCACCGCCGTCATGCGGAAACTGAACCCCGCCCCCGGCCAGGCCCCGGCCGCCTTCCCCGCCACCGAACAATCCGTGCTCGCGCGGAATCTGGTGGCGGCGTATCCGGATGTCCCGGTGCAGGGGTTCGACTACCCGTATGTCGTGCTGCCCAAGGCGTCCGAAGCGTCGAGGAGCGCGGCGGAACGTTTTTTGCGGCTGTTGCTCGATCCGCTCGCCGGCGGCATCTTCGCCGACGCGGGATTCCGTGCGCCCACCGGACAGTTCGCCGTGCCGCGGGCGCGGGACAGCCGGACCGATCCGGCGCCGCATCCGGCGGGTGCCCCGCCCGCGACCGAACTGTACGCCGTACTGCAGGCTTGGGCGGGGACGAACCTGAGCGCCCGCGTCCAGGTGCTGCTCGACGTCTCCGGTTCGATGGCCGCCGCCGTGCCGGGTACCGGGAAGAGCCGGATGGACCTCACGTTGCAGGCCGCGACGCAGGGACTCGGCCTGTTCAAACCCACCACGGAACTGGGCTTGTGGCTGTTCTCGACCAAATTGGACGGTGACAAGGACCATCGCGTCCTGCTGCCGATGAAGACGATCGCCGAACAGAAGAGTTCGGGCGGTGTCGGGCAGTTGCAGGCCGTGCGGCCGAAAGCCGGTGGGGCGACGGGGCTCTACGATTCGATCCTCGCCGCGTACCAGAACGCCAGGCAGAACTGGAAACCCGGCCGGATCAACCTGGTCGTCGTCCTCACCGACGGGCGCAACGAAGACAGCGAGACGATCGGGCTGCCGCGGTTGCTGGAAGAACTGGGCAAACTCCAGGACCCGCGGAAACCGTTGCCGGTCATCGGAATCGGTATCGGGCCGGACATCGACGCGTCCGAACTACGCCAGGTTTCCACCGCCACCGGCGGCGATTCGTTCACCACCCCCGATCCGCGGAAGATCTCGGACGTCTTCTACCAGGCGCTGAGCAAGATCATGTGCCAGCCGCCGATCTGCAAGAATTGAGGCAGGACTTGCTCGTCCGGGGGAAGAGACCTTCGCCGGTCACGCTCGCCGCGTTCGTCGCGGGCGTGGTCCCGTTCGTACTGCACGCGTGGGCCGCGCTGCGTGGCAGCCTCGCGCAAGACGACTTCGTCATCACCTACCACGCCGCGAAGTCGGGCCCGTTCGACTTCGGCTACTTCTTCCAGGACTACCACGGCCACCTCGCGCCGGGCGGATTCCTGCTCGCCGATGTGCTGACCGCGTGGGCGCCGCTGAACTTCGCCGTGCTGATGGCACCGGTCCTGCTGATGCAGGCGGCGGCCTCGGTACTGCTGTGGGCGGTACTGGTGCGCTGTTTCGGCCGCCGGTGGGGGATTCTCGTCCCGTTCACGATGTTCACGACGTCGACCTTGCTGCTCGTCCCGACGTTGTGGTGGGCGTACGCGATCCAGATCGCGCCCGTGCTGCTGGCCACCACCGCCGCGCTGCACGCGCACGTGCGCTACCTCGCCGACGGCGGGCGCTGGGCGATCGCCACCGTGGGCTGGACCGTCTTCGGGCTGGCCTTCTACGAAAAGGCGGTGTTCATCCCGGTACTGGTCGCCGGGATCACCGTGCTGCTCGGGATTTCCCTGCGGCGTCACGTCGTGCTCATGGGGGTTTTCGGCGTCGTCCTCGCGGGTTACGCCGCCGTTTTCCTTGCGCTGACCACGAGTCAGGTCGGGCAGGGCGGCGGTCCGGTCACCGTCGGCACGGTCGCGGACATGACGGGACGGATGCTCGGCGACACTCTGGTGCCGGGGATGGCGGGCGGACCCTGGTCTGGCCCGGGGCCTGGTGCGACGTTCGCCGCTTCTCCCGTGATGGTAAGGATTGTGCTGCTGCTCGTGGCCGTCGGGGTGCTGTTCGCCGGGGTGCGCGTGGGTGGAGTCCGGGCCAGGAAGGCGTGGATCCTGCTGGGCCTGGTGTTCGTCGCGGACATCGGGCTTTCGGCGGCCACCCGGCTCACCGAGGTCGGGCCGGAACTGGGCAGCGATCCGCGCTACGTCGCCGATCTCGCGCTCGTCGTCGTGCTGTGTCTCGCTTTCGCCTTCCTGGAACCGAAACCGTTCGACCGTCCTGCGGATCCCGAGCCGTCCACGGCGAAACGGCCGCTGGCCCTGGCGTTGTGCCTCGCCCTGATCGCGAGTTCCGCCGTGGGGTTCTCCCGGCTGGCGCCCGGACTGCGGTTCGAACACTCCCGGGAATTCCTCGCCAACGCGAGGGCCTCGATCGAACGGGATCCCGATCTCGTCCTGTACGACACGATGGTGCCGAACGACATCCTGCACGGCTGGTTCGGCGAGAACGCCCGCACCTCCCGGGTGGTTGGCCTGATCCCCGGTGCCTTGTTCGACCAGCCGACGAGCCGGATGTCCCTTTTGGACGATACCGGCACCGCGAGGACGATCGTCGGCGTGGAGCCGGTTTCCCGTGGCCTGCCCGGCCCGGTGGCGGGCTGCGGCTACACCGTCGGCGAGCAACTGGTCCGGGTTCCGTTGGACACGCCCGTTCTCGGCCGCCACCTGCTGCGGATCGACTATTTCACCTCGGACGGCGGTGAAGGTTTCGTCGACCGCGACGGGGTGCGTGTGCCGGTCTGGTTCCAGCCCGGCCTGCACACGATGTACCTGCCGATCGAGGGCCTGTTCGACAAGATCGGCTTTCAGTTGTCCGCGAAGGGTGCTCCCGTCTGTCTCGCGAAGGTCGACGTCGGCAGGCCGCTCACTCAGTAAGGGTCGTACGGGCTGTCGTGGCCGAAGATCCTCGCCACGGGCGCCAACCGCAGCCGCAGCAGGATCTTGATCCCGACGTTGCGGATGAACCACGGCAACTGGGCGATCACCCGCAGCCTGTCCTTCGCCGACGGCGGGGCGAGGCGGAACCGGGCCATCGACGTCGCGCGGTCGAGATAGGTGTAACGCCGTCCGAAGAGGACTTTCGCGATCGTGCCCAAGGTGACGCCGATCGACGAAAAGCAGTCGTGGACCAGGATTTCCCCACCGGCGGCCAGGTTCTCCGACCAGCGAAGGTCGTCGGTGTAGGTCCAGTAGTCGTGTTTGCCGTCGATGTAGAGCAACTGGATCGGACGGTCCCAGCGCGGCCGGAGCTTCGTGCTGTACTCCGCCACGAGTTCCACGACGTCTTCGACGCCCGCCTTTCTCAGGTTGGCCTCGAATCGTTGGCGTGTAGGCGATCCGCCGAACAGGCGGCCGTCGACGAACGGGTCGACGGCGACCACCCGCGCGCCGACCGTGCGGGCGGCACTGGCGAGCACGATCGTCGATCGACCCTGGTGGCTGCCGATTTCGACGATGAGGTCGCCCTTGTCCAGGCGGCACGCCGCGGTCCACAAGGCAAGGCCCTGCTCCCGCGTCATCCAGCCCTTGACGGGTTCGGCGAGCGACCACGCTTCTTCGAAACCGTCTGTCATAGGCGCATAGTAGCCACGTTTCCGCCTAGTATCTACCGGATGGTAACCCCCGGGGCGCTTGTGAAACGGCCCAGCACGTGGATCGTGCTGGCGCTCACCGTGCTGTCCTTTGTGCAGCGTCCCGGCAGGACGACCTTCGACACGAAACTCGACCTCGCGGTGGATCCGCTCGCCTTCCTCGGCAGGGCGCTGCACCTGTGGAATCCCCAGGCGACGGCGGGGGAGTTGCAGAACCAGGCGTACGGCTACCTGTTCCCGATGGGGCCGTTCTTCGCACTGTGCCAAGCCGTCGGGATACCGGTGTGGATCGCGCAGCGGCTGTGGTGCGCGATCCTGCTCTCGGTGGCGTTCGGTGGTGCGCTGCTGGTGGCCCGCGCGCTCAAAATAGGGAACGAACGGACTCGGCTGATCGGAGCAGTCGGTTACGCCCTCGCACCGAGGATGATCACCGAAATCGGTTCGCTGTCCTCGGAGATGTTGCCCGCCGTCCTGCTGCCGTGGGTGCTGCTGCCGCTGATCCTCGCCGACCGCGTCGGCTCGCCACGTCGCGCCGCCGGGTTGTCGGCGCTCGCCGTGCTGTGCATGGGCGGGATCAACGGCGCGATGGTCGTGATGGCGCTCGTGCTGCCCGGGTTGTGGCTGCTGACCAGGAAATGGCGGAGTACGCACGTCGAACTCGTCATCTGGTGGTTCGTCTTCGTCGCCGGCGTGATGCTGTGGTGGATCCTGCCGCTGGTTCTGCTCGGCCAGTACAGCCTGCCGTTCCTCGACTACATCGAGTCCGCGACGAACACCACGGCGCCGATGTCGTTGTTCGAGGTGCTGCGCGGCACGAACCAGTGGGTCGCCTATGTCGTGCAGGGCACGCCGTGGTGGCCGTCGGGCTGGGCCCTGATCGACAATCCCGTGCTGATGGCGGCGACCGGACTCGTGGCCGCGGTCGGACTGTTCGGCCTCGCGCGGCGCGGCTTGCCCGAGCGGCGGTTCCTGGTGCTCGGCGTCTTGACCGGGCTGACACTGCTGACCGTCGGCTATGTCGGGACGCTCGACAGCCCGCTGGCGGAACCCGTCCGGCAGCTGCTCGACGGCCCGCTCGCGCCACTGCGGAACGTGCACAAATTCGAGCCGGTGCTGCGGCTGCCGTTGATGCTGGCCTTCGTCCACGGCATCACGAGTGCCGCGCTGGCACTACGCCGCCATCTGCGGCCCGCGCTGGGCGCCGTGCTGGTCGTGGCGATGGCCGCGCCGGTGTGGTTGCTGATGTTGCGGCCGGGGCCGGGCTGGGACGAGGTGCCGGGATATTGGTACGACGCGATGGGCCATGTCGCCAAGACCGACGCGACGGCGCGCACGTTGCTGCTGCCCGCGACCGGCTTCGGCGAATACGACTGGGGCCGCACCGTGGACGAACCGGCGCAGGCCATCGCGGACAGCCCGTGGGCCGTGCGCAACCAGGTCCCGCTGGGCTCGGAGGGCAACACCCGCCTGATGGACTCGATCGACGCGGCCTTGGCCGACGGCAGAGGGGATCCCGGGCTCGCCGCGCTGCTCGCGCGGTCGGGCTACCGGTTCCTGGTGCTGCGAGGCGACATCGATCGTGCCAAGGTCGGCGCGCCCGATTTCACGACGTTGCGCGCCGGGCTGGCGGGATCGCCGGGGATCGAGAAGTCGGCCCAGTTCGGACCGCTGGAGATCTTCGAGGTGAAACGGCCGGTTCCACTTGTCACCGCGACGTCCGCGAAGGACGTCCCGACGGTGAGCGGTGGTCCGGAGAACCTGTTGCCGTTGATGAACTCCGGGCAGCTCGATCCCGGTACGCCGACGGTGCTGACCGGGGACGGCGGCTCGCCGACCGGGCCGAGGCTGGTCACCGACGGGCTGCGCCGCGCCGAACGCAACGTCGGCGGGGTGCGGGACAACCTGAGCCAGACGCTGACCGCTGGGGAATCGCCGCGTCAGCAACGAGCCGCGCTCGACGTCCTGCCGTTCCCCGGCGAGCAGCACCAGACCGTGGCCGCGTACCGGGGGATCCGCTCGGTGAACGCCTCGACGGCGGCGTCGTTCGCGGACGCGTTCGGCGGATCGGATCCGAGCCATCAGCCGTTCGCCGCGTTGGACGGGGATCCCCGCACCGCTTGGCATTCGTCGAGTTTCACCGGCCCGATCGGCCAATGGCTCGAAGTCGAACTGGACACCCCGAGGCTGGTGAACACGGTCGATCTCGCGATGGTCGACGACATCCGCGTCGGCTGGCCGGCCACCCGGATCCGGATCACGACGGACAACGGTTCCGTCGATCACCAGGTCGTCCGGGGCGAGGGGGCGCACTCCTATCCGGCGCCGCCGGGGGTGACGCGCAAGGTGCGGATCACGTTGCTGTCGCTCGTGGTCGGCAGGCAGGACGGCAATGTCGGGATCTCGGAGCTGAAGATCCCCGGCGTCGATCCGCAACGCGCGCTCGAAGTCCCCGCGGACCTGTCCGCCGGTGCGGCGCCGGGATTCGCGTTCACGCGGGGTCAGCAGCCGAGGTACGCGTGTGTGCCGGACGGCGAGCACGTCCGCTGTGACGCCAACGCGGCCCGCGACGGTGAAGAACCGGACGGGATCCGGCGGCTGTTCTCCACGACGTCGCAGAACGCCTACGAATTCGGCGGCACCGTGCTGCCCGCCGGTGACGGCCGGGTTCCGGTGGCCTTGCCGGGCGTGCGAGTGTCCGCGACATCGCAACTGGGCGGGGATCCGTCGGCGAGCGCGTTCGCCGCGGTGGACGGGAATCCGGCGACTACGTGGCTGCCCGACATCACCGACCTGCGGCCGACGTTGACCCTGGAGTGGGCGAAACCCCAGACCATCTCGGGTATCCGCGTCGCCGCCGATCCACGCGCGCCCGCGCGGCTGGAGCTGACGACGCCGACGTCGAGCCGTTCCGTGGAACTCGACGCCTCCGGCGCGGCGACGTTCCCGCCGCTGGAGACGTCGCAGCTGAAGATCGCGTTCGCCGGTCTCGACGACGACCAGCGGACCCGGAACTCGCTGGGCATCGGGAGTCTGTCCCTGACCGGTGCCGAACTTCCCGCTCCGGACTCGGAATTCACGGTGCCCTGCGGATCGGGCCCGAACGTCCACCTGAACGGCTTCGACTACGACACGTCCGTCCGTGGCACCCTCGCCGACTATCTCGCGCACCGGCCGCTGGCGCTGTCCGCGTGCCCCGATTCCACGGGCGGCGTCGACCTCGCGGCGGGCGGACACGAACTGCGTACCGACCGGTCCGAGTCCTTTGTGGTCCAGGACCTGTGGCTCAAACCCGCCGGGCAGGCCGTTTCGCCCGCCGCGCATCGCGCCGTCACCGTGGACTCCTGGGACGCGACGTCCCGGACGGTCACCGTGGCGGGCGGCGAAGAGTCCATTTTGGCCGTCCCGGAAAACGCCAACGCGGGCTGGACCGCGTCACTGAACGGGACTCCGCTGGTGAAGACGCGCGTCGACGGCTGGCAACAGGCGTGGATCCTGCCCGCCGGCTCGGGCGGTGTCGTGCAGCTCGAGTTCACGCCGGACTGGAAATACCGCTCCGGCCTGCTCATCGGCGCGATCGCGATCCTGGCCGTACTGATCGGCGTGCTGTGGCCGGTCCGCCGGCGCCGCGTTTCCGTCGAGGCGGGTTCCGGTGTCGTCGTCCCCGTGGTCCTCATCGGACTGCTGGCCGTCCTCGGCGGAATGCTGCCGATCGTCCTGCTGATCGCCGTCCTGCTGGCCCGCCAGTTCAGCGAACGCGCGCCGCGGTACCTCGCTTTCGGCGGGATGGCCGCGGGAACACTCGTCGCGGTGGTGGGGCGGCTGCTGGGACACGGGCAGGAGTGGGCCTACGGTCCGGTGACGCAGGCTTCGCTGCTGCTGGCGGCGGCGGCGATGGTGGCGATGTGTGTGCCTTGGTTCGCGGGGCCGTCACCGGACCCCGAAGGTGACAAAGCGTGAGGGGTGTGTGGAAATAGGGACGTCGAGTGTCCCTATTTCCACACACCCCCGCTTGAGCGGACCGGTCACGACGTGAATCGACGGTTTCTGTCGGTGCCCGGGCTCAAGCTGATCAAGTGCGAAGAGGGGAGTGGGCACAGCACCCACTGTTGACGAAGGGCCCGGCCGTTGTCGGGGTCAAGCGGCTCGAAGAGCTCGGTGTGCCCAGAAGAACGATCTGGCGACGGTGCGAAGCCGGTGGTCTCTGGCGGATGCTGCTGCCGGGTGTCGTGCTGCTCGGAAACGGCGAGCCGACCGAAGAACACCGGATCGAGGCGAGCCTGCTCCATGCCCGTGAAGGTTCGGTCCTCACCGGTGTGCCGGCGCTCAGGCGTTACGGCCTGCGGAATCTCCCGGATCCCGATGACGTGCACGTGCTGGTGCCCGCCGGACGGGCGATCGCCAGTACCGGCTTCGTCCGTGTGGAACGAACGCGACGCTTGCCCACACCAAGGATCAGAGCCGGTGTCCCCACGGCTCCCGTGCCGCGAGCGGTGATCGACGCGGCACGCCGAACCCCGGACGTGGACGCGATCGTGGCGATGATGGCCGAAGCGGTGCAAGAACGGCATTGCCTGCCACGGGCGCTCGCCCTCGAGATCGACGAACGGTCCCGAATCGACGGGAGACTACTGCGGGCACTGGCGCCGATCTGGGCCGGCGCGCATTCGGTCGCCGAGGCCGATGCGTGGAACCTGTGGGCGCGTTCGGGGCTTCCGGAGTTCCAGTGGAATGTGAAGGTCTTCGACGCGTCCGGCCGGTTCGTCGCGAAGCCGGACGGTTGGTGCGACGAGGTCGGGTTCGCCTGGGAAATCGATTCCCTCGGCTATCACTCGGAGGGTGACCACTTCCGGGCGACCCTCGCACGAAACGCTCGCTATGCCGCTGCCGGGATCGTCGTTCTCCAGACGTTGCCGTCCCGGCTGCGGTCCGAACCCGACGTGGTCCTCGCCGAACTCAGAGCGGCGTTCGAAAGCGCCCAACGGCGTCCGCGACCAGAAATCCACACAGTGCCCCTCAAGTCAGCGACGTGACCGCCACTCCAGAACAGCCCCGGAAAGTGCCAACCCCCCGGCACAGCAAGCCGCGACAGTGACCACCTGAACCGCCGAAGAGTGCAGCCAAGCGGTCACGAGCACGGTCTCCACCACCACCGTCGTCCACATCAGCACGGTCACCCGCCGGTCGCCGGCGGCGAGGCGGGAGAACAGCAGGATCTGGACCAGCGCGAGCATCGAGCCGGCGAGGGCGAACGGCCAGACCGGCATGGTGCTGGCGGCGTAGCCGGAGCCGCCGATGAAGGAGAGCAAGCGTGGGCCGGCGACCACCGAGACGAGGAGCACGACGGCGTCGAGGGCGGCGCAGACGGCAAGGGCGGCGGGCAGGATGCGGCGCCGGTCGTCGCCGTTCGCGAAGCGGGGGAGCACCAGGACGCCGACGGCTTGGGGGAGCCAGTAGGCGATTTTCGTGACGATCGCGCCGAGCGCGTACTCGCCCGCCTCGTTCGCGGGGAGGGTGTGGCGGGCCAGTACCAGGTCGAGGTTCACCAGCAGGACGAGCGCCAGCATCGCCTGCGCCGCGTGCAGGACCTCGCCGGCGTGCCAGCCCGCCTTCCGTGGTCGTTGCCGTCCACAGAGGAGCCAGCCGCAGATGATCACCAGGTATGAGCCGATCGCGGTGCCGGCCAGCGCGCCGGTGGCGTCACCGCCGATCAGCAGTCCGAGCAGCGAGCCTCCGACCTTGCCCGCGCCTTCGAGTGACATGAGCCCGGCCAGGCGCGCGAACCGGCCGCTGCCCTGCAGCAGACCGTGGAAGAGGCCGAGCAGCGTCAGCGGGCCGAGTGTGACGGCGAGCAGCAGCGCCGGCACGACGGAATCCAGGTGCAGCACGAAGACCAGTACCGGCGCCAGCAGCAGGCCGATGGCCGCGACGATGGCGCTCGTCGTGAGGCCCAGCGCCAGTAGCGTTCCCGAGTCCTGAGGCTTGCGAGCGACGCGCAGGGCGACCACGGTTTGCAGGCCCATCGCGGGTACGACGCCGATCACCAGTACCGCCAGCAGTGAACTCAGTTCACCGAACGCGCTCGGCGCGAGCAGCCGGGCGGCGATGATGCTCAGCGCGTAGGCACCGGCGTTGTTGGCCGCCAGCGCGAGCGAAACGAGGATCGCCGCGACACGCTTGTCGGTTCTGGCCTGGTCGACCTCGACGTCTAAGCTCAACGGCGCTCCTATTACCGGCGAGTAATCGAGCGACCATAACCGCGATCGACGCGGAAAGGAAAGGGCAGTTGGACGCACGGCGTGAACGTCTCGTCCTGGCCGCGGTGTCGGCGGGGCTCGCGTCGCTGGTGTTCCTGCCGGTGCTCGGACGCGGTTTCGTCCTGAGCTACGACATGGTGTTCGCCCAGCGTCAGTCGCTGGTTCCGGACGCGCTCGGCGTCGGTTCCGCTCTGCCTCGTTCCGTCCCCGCCGACGCCGTGATCGCGCTCGCGACAGCGGTCGTTCCCGGCGATGTGGCGCAGAAAATCGTCCTGGTGCTTTCGCTCTTCCTGGCGGCATATGGCGCAGCACGGCTGGTGCCGACGGAGCAGCTCGGTACGCGGATCGTCGCCGCCACCGCCTATGCGTGGACGGCCTATTTCGCGGAGCGGTTGTTCATCGGGCATTGGCCGCTCCTGCTCACCTACGCCTGCCTCCCGTGGATCGCGCGCGCCGCGCTTTCCCTGCGCCGGGACGAACCGAGGGCGCTCACGCGGCTGGTGCTCGCCTGCGCCCTCGCGGTGCTCACCCCACCAGGCGGCGTACTGGCCGCGCTCACCGCGATCGTCCTGGCCGGGCCTCGGAAACTCGGCCACACCCTCGGTCTCGCCGTTGTGCTCAACCTGCCCTGGCTCGTGCCGACACTCCTGCACGACGGCGGCACGCTGTCCGACCCCGCCGGGGTGGCCGCGTTCAGTGCCCGCGCCGAAAGCTGGGGTCCGGCGATCCTGAGCGTGCTCGGGCTCGGCGGCATCTGGAACGGCGACGTCGTCCCCGGCAGCCGGGGCGCGCCCATGGCCCCGGTACTGATCCTCGTCACGGTCGCCGTGGCGCTGGCAGGGATCCGTCCGCTGGCACGAAGGTGGGGGACGCCGCCCGCGAGAGCGTTGGTGCTGCTGGGAGTCCTCGGTGTCGTGCTCGCCGCACTGGCGACACTGCCGTTCGGCGAAGCCGTGTTGTCCTGGGCGATGGGCCACGTTCCCGGCGCGGGACTTCTGCGGGACGCGCAGAAATGGGTGGCGTGGTGGGCGCTTCCGGCCGCACTCGGGTTCGCGCTCACGGCCGAAGCCGCCGCGACACGCCTGAGGACCGGTGCGGCGCGCGGGGCGCTCATCATGGCGGCCGCGCTCTTTCCCTTGCTCACCATGCCCGATCTCGCCTGGGGCGGCTGGGGGAGGATCGAAGCGGTGCCCTACCCGGAGGACTGGAACGCCGTCCACCGGGTGCTGGCGGAAGACGACCGGCCCGGTGACGTCGTCGCGCTGCCACTGTCCACGTTCCGGAGTTTCGCCTGGAACGACCACCGGACCCAGCTGGACCCGGCGCCGCGCGCGCTGCCCGAAACCGTTCTCGTCGACGACACGTTGCGGGTCGGCGGCGAGGAGATCTCCGGCGAGGATTCCAGAATGGACCGTGTCCGCGCCGCGAAGTCGCCCGAGGACCTGTCCGCGGCCGGGATCGGCTGGATCCTGGCCGAACACGGGACGCCGGGACGGGTCGACCCGCGGTTGCTGACCGGCGCGGAACGGGTGTGGTCCGGTGACTGGCTCACGCTTTACCGTACTCCCGGTGAGCCCGCCGTGACCGAGACGCGATCACCGATCCCCGTTGTGCTGGCAAACGGAGTAGCACTGCTCTCGATCGCCGCCGCACTGTTGTGCCTCAAGTTACCGGTGCGTACATTGAGCCGACGCAGGAATTCCCTGCCGCGGAAGGAGTAGGTCTTGGGCACCCTCATCGGCGCGGCCGCCGCCGTCATCATCGGGCTGGCAACGGCCGCGGGCGGGAGTTACGCGCTGACGAACACCGCGGATCCGGACGCCGCACCCCAGGTGCAGGCGAAGATCAAGGAGCAGTTCAACCCGAATTCGAGCCCGGAGCACATCATTTACGGCAACCGCTGAGCCGGTGTCCCAGCTCGCTTCCGACCACGCCGGCCGGGTCGTCGGGCTCTACGGCGACCCCACCGTTTCCTGGAGCATTCTCCTGGAAGCGCGGCTGTCTTCGGTACTGACGCCGGAAAAGGCGCGGATGCGGCTGGCGGTCGCCGTCGGGGAACGGCCATGGCTCGGGGCCGCCCCCGGCGTCGAAGCCGTTGCCGGTGAAGAACTTCCGGCGATCCGTGATCGCTTCGCGGAGGCGTCGTACGAACGCGGCGCGCCGTTGCTTCGCGTCGCCGTCGGCGTCGACGAACCCGTCGTGCTGATCGCCGCGCACCACGGCGCGCTCGACGGTCTCGGCCTGCTCGCCGTCCTCGGGCTGGCCCTCGACATCCCGATCTCGTCCGCCGCCAAGGGAATCGGCGCGCGTACGGCGGATCGATCCTTTCTCACGTCGGCCTTCCAGCGGCTCGCTGAAGCGCTTTTCGCGCCACCGGCCAGGATCACCCCGGAACGAGCCGAAAGTGGCTCAGGAGACGTGTTCAGTGCCCGTATTCTCCCTCGCGCGCGCCTGGGGTCCGCGGCCTTCGCGGCGGCCGCCGCGAACCTGACCGAGACGTGGAACGCCCGGCACGGCGAGGAGGCCGCCCGGGTGGTGGCCGCGGTGGGTGCCTCCTGGCGGGGCGGCGCCGCCCCGGAACCCGAGCATGACAGCGCGTTCTTCCGGTTGCGGCTCGGCCGCGAGCCCTCGGTCGCCGAAGTGGGCGCGCTGCTGGCCACCCAGCCGCCGGAACCCGATTTCCCCGCCCGCAGCAGCAGAATCGCCCGGCTGGGCACCCGGCTGCTGGCGGGCAGGCTCGGCTCGACCTATCTGGTTTCCAACCTCGGCGTCGTTTCGGCGGCGGACGCCGTCACCTCGATCGCGTTCTATCCCGCCGCCAGCGGCCGCTCAGGCGTGGCGTTCGGCGCGGCGACCGTCGGCGAGACGAGCACCGTCACCGTGCGCGCACGCCGCAAGGACTTCGACGACGCTGCCGCGGCCGGGCTGGCCGACGGGATCGTCGAAACTCTGCGGCGTCAGGACCCTGGGATGGGGGATGGCGACCCCGGCCACGTCCCGCACGAGTGATTCGAACCGGTGCACGCTGTGCTCCCAGTCGAACAGGCCGGCCCAGGTGACGCCCGCCCGGCCCATTTCGTTCCGGCGCGCCTGATCGGCGAGCAGCCCGTCCACCCGCGCGGTGAAATCGGCGAAGTCGTCGGCCAGCAGACCGGTCTTGCCCTCCACGATGGATTCGGCCACCCCGCCGGCCGCCCGGTAGGCCACCGACGGCACGCCGTGCGCGGCGGCCTCCATGATGACGATTCCCCAGCCCTCCTTGACCGAAGGGCACAGGTGCAGCCAGGACCGTTCCAGGATCTCGTGTTTCTCGTTCTCGTCCACCCAGCCGTGCAGCCGCACGCGGTCTTCGACACCGCGGTCGCGCGCGTGTTTGCGCAGAACCTCTTCCCATGGGCCCTGGCCGACGATCTCGAGCCGCAGCGTCGGCCAGCGCCTGCTCAGTTCCGCGACGACGTCGATCGCGTGCTCGATCCGCTTGTGCGGCACCAGCCTGCTGACGGCGACCAGCGTCGGTTCGGGCGCGCGGACGGCCTTGACGCGTGGGGGAGTGTCCAAACCGTTGGGTACCACGGTGATACGTGAGCCTTCGACGCCGAGGCCGGCGAGTTCGCCCTTGGTGATCTCGGAAACCGTGACGTAGCGGCAGTGCCGGAACAGCCACGGCGCGAGCCGGGATTCGATCCACCAGCCGATCCGGCCCAGTGTCTCGCCGAGCGCGCTGATCCACTGTTCCTTGTGGACGTGGTGCACCAGCACGAGAACCGGGCAGCCCGCGACGAGCCTGGCGAAGAACGGCATCCCGTTCTGAACGTCGACGACGAGGTCGGCGTGCGCGTTCCGGATCGCCCGGAGCGCGTGAGGGTACACGCCGAACTTGTTGCCACGGCGACGATAGCGGACGCCGTCGCGCCATTCGCCCGCGTTCGCGCCCGGGTACGCCGCGCACTGGATTTCGACCCGGTATCCGGCTTTGGCGAGTCCCTCGGCCATCCGCTCGACGTACCGCTCGGAGCCGCCGCCCTCCGGATGGCCGGTGTCGCGCCAGTTGACGAGCAGCACACGTGGCCGTTCCATCGTGGTTCTCCCAACCTGTTAGCGACAATGCTAGGTTACCGGTGCGTACACGGTAGATGAATCATTCTCGGAAAGCGATGGTTCGATGGTCGGTAATCGGTCGGTGACCCGTTCAGCGATGCCTCATCACGCCACCTTGCGCAGATCTGTGACGTTGTTCCGGGCTTTTCTCACCGAACAGACGGATCCGGACGGTTTCTACTCGGTGCTCGCCGAGGACTCGGTCCGGCAATTGGCACAGCACACTCCGTTGAACGGCCGAACCATCGTCGACGTCGGCGGCGGGCCGGGCTATTTCTCGGACGCGTTCCGCGCTGCCGGAGCCACCTACCTGGGCATAGATCCCGACGTCGGCGAGCTGACGGCACGGGGCGAGGCCGGGGAGAGCATGGTCCGCGGCAGCGGGACGAAACTGCCGGTGCGCACCGGATCCGTGGACGTCTGCTATTCGTCGAACGTCCTCGAACACGTTTCCGAACCGGAGGTCATGCTGGCCGAGATGTGCCGGGTGACCAAACCGGGAGGGACGATTTTCGCCTCGTTCACACCCTGGTATTCACCGTGGGGCGGACACGAGACGGCGCCGTGGCATTTCCTCGGTGGACACTACGCCCGGCGGCGTTATCTCGAAAAGACCGGGAAGGAACCGAAGAACAAATTCGGCGAGAGTCTGTTCGCGTTTTCGGCAGGCGCGGCCGTCCGGTGGGGGAAGGCCACGCCGCTCGCCGATCTCCAGGAGGTGTACCCGCGTTACCACCCCTCCTGGGCCCAATGGATCGCGCGTGTCCCCGGGGTACGGGAGGTCGCGTCGTGGAATCTGGTGATGGTGCTGCGTAAGCGTTAGTGGCGCGAAGGCGTCGGGCGCCGCTTCACCAGCAGGAAGACTCCGAGCGCGAGGAAGGCCGCGCCGGCGACCCCGAGCACGATCGGCCCGGTGCTCCCGATGAAGTCCAGCTTGCCCTTGTTCTCGCCGACCTGCTTGACCATCGCGTCGACGGTCGCGTCGGTGAAGGTCAGCGTCCCGTCGAAGACCACGGTGGGCGTGGGGTTCGCGGCCGACCGCAGTTCCTGGTGTGAGCGCTGTTCCTGCTTGACCTGGATCCCGGTCACCGGCTCGATCCAGCTGGTGATGGTGCCCGCGTAGAACTGACCCGCCTCGACGGAGTCACCGGTGGCGCCGATGAGCGAGCCCGGCACCTTCTTCGTCGAGATCTTCGTGGTGGGGATCTCCTGGACGAACTTGTAGACCTCGACGCCCTTGATGTCCTCGACACCCTTGAACCGGGCCTGGACGGCGCGGCCGGTGTTGTCGTCGTAGACCTGGTAGTCCTTCTGCTCGGTGTCGAAGGGGAACTTGAAGTTCAGGCCGGGCTGCGGCTTGTACTCCTGGATCTCCTCGGGCTTCTCGCCCTCCTTCTCGGGCTTGTCCTTGAGCTTGGTGACGAAGCTGCTGTTGGCCGAGCACTTCGCCTCCTGGTCACCACCCGGCGGCATGTAGCCCTCCGCGGTGCGGCGGTCGAAGCAGACCTGCCGCTTGCTCGCGCTGACCACGGTCTGGTCGCTGGTGTCGACGACCGAGACGGCCAGCAGCCAGACGGCGACGTCCGTACCCTCACGCATCTCCGGCGGCGCGAAGTTCGCCGCCACGCGGGCGGTCGCCTTCAGCTTGGCGTTGTCGCGGATCTCCGTGACGGTCTTGCCGCCTTCGGTCTTCACGGCGAGCACCTTGGACGCGGTGCCTTCGAGGACCGACGTCGATTCCTGGTTCAGTGGCACCTTGGCGAGTTCGGGTTTCACGTAGGTCGGCAGCAACACCGCGCCGGCGATGGAGAACACCCCTAGGGCCAAGAAGATCAGGCTCAACGCACGTCGCAACGGTCCTCCTGGTGGAACCATGGAAAATCCACATTACCCATCGGTAATCAGTCGCCAGATACTGGCCCGCCCGCAGGTCAGCGTCAAAGGTGTGACCGGCGGTCACAGGCACCCCGTGCGGCCGGAAGGCGGTACCGGCGCCGCCATTCGGCCCAGGCAGCCAAACATGTTTGTTCCCGGGAACAACGTGAGCGGGACCACCATCGGACGACTTCCGGTGCGTGGAAAGGAACTTTGTGCCGCAGGACCCGAACGATTCCCGCGTGCTGGACATCGGCGCGTACTCGGATTCGATCACCGATGTCGAGCTCCGTGACGCCGTCGCGGACGTTGCGACGTTGCTTTCGTTGCACGGCAACGTGATCCGCGACCTCGACGCCAGGAGATCACGGTGGCGGCCAGGGCGGCGGTCCCCGCATCCCGACATCGTCCTGTCCGCGGCCGGACGCCGTCCACAGTGGACGAGATCCGCGAATCCCGAAGTGACCCTGCCGGTCGCCACGACCGCGCGCGGCCGCACGCTCGCGGTGCGGCTCACCGCGCGGCCCGGTCTCGGGCACACGCTGCTGGACCTCGCGAGGATCATCGACGCCGACATGGCGCCGGAGAGAAGGAGCTAAGTGTCGTCCGCCAGGCGGACCGCCTCCAGTGCGACGTAGAGCTCCCCGACGTCGACAGGGTCGGACAGGTCGCGCCTGGTCAGTTCCTGCACCCGCCGGAGCCGGTACCGGACCGTGTTCGGGTGGACGATCAGCCGGTCCGCGGCCTCCTTGGCCGAGCCGTGCCCGGCGAACCACGCGACCAGCGTGTCGAGCAGGACCTGCCGTTCGGGTTTGGGCAGCACCAGGAGCCCGGCCAGCACGGAGCGTAAGACGTCCCGCGACATCTCCGGCGCGCTCGCGACCAGGGTGGTGACCGGCGAGTCGCCGAAGACGGCGACACCGGCGGCGCCGGTGGCCAGCGACCGGCGGGCGATCCTGGCCCGGTGCACCGCGTCCGGCACTTCGAGGAAGCCGTTGAACGGCTTGCTCATCCCCACCGCCAGCGGCAGGGTGCCCAGGACGTCGCGGAGCCGCCGGACGTCCTCGACGCGGTCGATCACGACCAGTCCGATTTCGGCGCCGGGTCGCCAAGCCGACTTCCAGCGTCGCGCCCGCAGCAGCGCCTCGACGCCGGGCCGTTCCTTCGGCTCGACGGGCTCGGTCACGACGGCGACGAACGTGCCCGCCGCCGGCAGGTCGAGTTCCTTGGCGGCGTTCTCGAGTTCCGCCTGGGTGGCGAAGCGGCCCTGCAGCAGGCCGTCGAGCAGGACGAGCTTCTCGTGCGAGAGTTCGCCTGCGACCTCGTTGTACGCGGTGGTCAGCGCGTCGGAGTAGAGGTCGATGGTCTTCCACACGCCTGCGTTGATCTCCACCGTGCGGGCCGGGTTGATGAAGCCGGGGCCCGCCAGTTCCACCAGGCGTTCGTAGACGAAGATCCCGCCGATCCGGAACGCGCGGAGCACGGACGGCAGCGGGATACCCTGCCTGGCCTGCGCCAGCCCGGTCTTGCGGGCCGCGTCGAGCGGCAGCCCGCGCCCCTCGACGAGCGCGGTCAGCGCCCGCTCGAGATTCGCCCGGCAGACCTTGCGCAACTCTTCCGGCGCGGTGTTGTCCACCTGGTGGTAGAACTCGTCCTCGTCGCTGAGCAGCCGGGCGAGGCGGTCACTGAACTCGGGCAGCCGGGTGAGCATCGCCTGCATGAGCGCGCGCTGCTCCCGGGGTGCGGGAGTAGCGAGAGCTTCGTTGCCCATCCGTCAACTCTAACCCGATCGAGTGGCCGCTTTTTATCACGATGCGACGAAAGGGCGGATTCAGGAGCTGAGCGCGGTTGACAACCTGCGCAGTGTGTCACGGGCCTGCCGCAGCTCCTCGGTGGTGACGCCGCTGTCGCGGAGCACGTCGCGCCGGGATTCGCTCGCGTCCCACAGCCGCTGCAGCAGCCGTGCGCCCTCGGGCGTGATGGCGTACAGGGACGAGCGGCGATGCGAAGGATTCGGCTCCACGCTCAGATGACCGGCCTCGGCGAGGTCGTCCACGACCCGCTGCACGGCTTGGCGGACCTGGCCGAGCCGTCGCGCGATGGCGGGGACGGCGAGGGGTTCTTCGGACACCGTGCTCAGCACATGCCAGCGGGCCACCGTCGTGCCCAGCCCGGTCGCCTCCCGCTCGCTGACGCGGCGGCTCAGCCCCGCGAGTTCGTAGACGTCGGCGATCAGCAGCCGGTAGTCGCGGACGAGATCGGTCATATTTGACAGCATACTGTCAAATGGTCATTCTGGCCGCATGGACGTCACCGAACGGATCGCCGCCGTCTTCACCGCCTCGGGACCGCGTCCCGAACTCGCCGGACGGCTCGGCGTGTTCGAGCCGCTGATCGGCAGCTGGGACCTGGTCGTGCACAACTACGCGGAGGACGGCAGTGTGCGGACCGTCGACGGCGAATGGCACTTCGGCTGGGCGCTCGACGGCCGCGCGCTGGCCGACGTGTGGATCAGTCCGGCGCGGGCGAGCAGGGTCGGCGGCGTGGACGGGGAGTGGGGGATGAGCCTGCGCTTCTACGACGAGAAGATCGACGCGTTCCGGTCGACCTGGCTCGGTCCCGGCAACGGCTGGGTGATCCCGTTCCTCGGCAAGCGGACGGAGGACGGCTTCGAGATCGAGGCCGACACCGACGGCGTCCGGCGCCGGTGGATCTTCTCCGAGCTGACCGCCGCGAGTTTCTCCTGGCGTGCGGAAGAGACGCTGCCGGACGAGGACCCCTTCGTCCGGCAGCGTTTCGAGGCCACTCGCGCGATCAGTGGTTGATCTTGAACCAAGGCTGCGACCAGCCGAGATAGGTGTAGTTCCAGGCGTTCTTGATCTCCGAGATCGTGGTTTCGGTGAAGCTGCCGGGGCCGTGGATGTCGTTCGACAGGAACTTGCCGCCACCGATGGAGATCATCGTGTGCCCGGTGCCGCCGTTGCTGAAGAAGGCGAGCCCGCCCGCGGGAACCTGGGTGTCACCGGGGTGCTTGTACGAACCCGGGATCTGGGTCCAGTGCACGTAGGCCGTTTCCGAGCCGCTCGCGGTCCAGCCGTAGGCCCACGAGTTGATCCGGTCGCACCAGCGGTAGTAGTTGGGATCGTTGTTGGTGTGCACGTGCGCCTTCGCCCAAGCGACGGCTTCGGCACAGGTCCTCGGGTTGCCGGTGCCCGCGGTGGAGCAGGAGAGGGTGCTGCCGGCGCAGTCCGGCGCGACCCGGCCGTCGGAGCCGGTGTAGACGTAGGCGTCGCTGATGTAGCCGCCCTTGGACGGCACGTAGTCCCAGATGTCGGTGGTGCCGTACTTGCCGGTCACCGTCGAGCCGTTGATCTGGCAGTCGATCGTGACGGCGGTGCCGCTCGCGACGGTGCCGACCGAACTCGCGCCGGTGCTCGGGCTCGACCGCACGGTCACCGCCACCCCGGAGTCGGTGTTCACCGTGCCCGTCGCCGCCAGCGCCTCGCCCGCGCCGCCGAGCATGATCGCCCCGGCCAGCGCGATCGTGCCGACGGCACCTCTGGCGATCCTCGATCGGATCTTCATCTCTGTCCTCCAGTGGTTCCCCTGATAGGGGGACAGGATGCAAGACGCTCGTACAAGCGGCGTACAAGGAATCGAGTGTCCGAAGTGGACTGTTCTATACCGGGACGAGCTCCGGTGCGGGGATTTGTCCGATGATCGGGACATCGCTCGCGTAGCGGGCGTTCCGCTCGGTGAGCAGCACCCTCAATCGGGCGAGCGCGCGGAACTGGGCCGCGCGGACCGCTCCGGCGCTCGGAAGGCCGAGCCGTTCGGCCGTCTCCTCGGCCGAAAGGCCGAACACGAACCGGAGGGCGACCACCTCCCGGTGCGGCATCGGCAATCTCGCCAGCAGGGTCCCGGCTTGCAACCGATGCTCCAGCCGTTCGATCTCGTCCGGATCGCGGCGGACCCAGTACGTCAGCCCGTCGGCGATCTCCGAGACCGAGGCGACCGGTTCGCGGGATCGGCGCCGATGGAGGTCGGCGACCTTGTGCCCGGCGATCCCGAGCACGAACGCGAGGAACCGGTCCGGGCGATACCGGTAGCGGGGCAAGGCGATCAGCACCGCCTGCAACACCTCCTGCGCGCAGTCCTGTGCGTCGCAGGCCCCCGTTCCGGCGCTCCCGACCTTGCCCGCGCAATAGCGGAACACGTGCGGGGACAGGAAACGGAGCAGTTCCCGGACCGCGTCCGGATCACCGGCGACGGCCGCCCGGACCAATCTGCTGTCCGGATTGGGCAATCGGCCCGCCGTGGCGGCGGCGCGGGAGTCCGCGGGTACCGTCGAGGGCGCTACCTCGTCCAAGTCTGCACTCCTGGTTCAGGGGAAGTGGCCGCGAAGGTGCGCCCGTCATCGGGGACTGGGACTTCGTGCGCGATGGTCCAGCTTGCCGTTCCGTGCGGGGGTTGTCCACACGACGGGCCGGAAGTCATCCGAACCGCGCAATGTCTACTGTGGACAGTGCCGGGGCGATACCTTGAAGCAGGACAGCACCGGGGGATAGGCCGTGGTGTCGGTGCTCAGCAGGTCCGACGTCCAGACCAGGCAGTGCGCGAGAACCCGGATCCGCTGGCCGAGATCGGCGTTGTCGCAGGCCTCGTCGATCTGGTCGGCACAGGTGTCCCGGTCGTCGCGGACACTGGCGGCGATGGCGCGGACGATCGCCGCCACGGCGGGGTCGAGTCTGTCGGGCCGCACCGTCCGTCCCGCGGAATCCCGCAGGCGCAAGGTGAACGGTTCACCGATCCGCAGCGAACGACGTCGATCCTTGGTGGCCAAGGAGAACGTGTCGACCAGTCGTCCGACGACTTCGCCGAGCGCCGGTTTCCGCCGGGGGGACGACGCGATGGACACCAGCGCGGTGGCGAGCCGGTCGGCTTCACCCGATCTGGTGAGAGACAGGAGATCGCGGGCGACGGTGTGCGCGCGTTTGGCAGTGGGTGTCATGTCGGGCCCCTCGTAGAGCATGCCGACAACCGATACCCGTTTGGGTGATGGCCAAACCTTAACGGCTATCGATTGCCGCCGGTGGGGGCGAGGGTTGAGCCGTTCGGCTCAGGCCGACGGACCGTCTCCGACGCGCAAGTAGAGGTGCCGGAGGTCGTGAGTGGCGATTCGTGTTCTAACCCGAATCGCCACTCACGACCCGCTCACCCCGGCCGAAGCCGCGTTCGAGAAGGCCTAGCGTGCGAGCAGGTCTCGCAGTGCCTTCACCACCTCCGACGGTGATTCCTCGGCCATGAAGTGGCCCGACGTGACCGTCCGGTGGTCGAGGTCCGTCGCCCACGCCCGCCAGAGCGCGACGGCGTCGTAGCCGAGCGCGGCACCCCAGTCCTGTTGGAGCACGGTGAGCGGCATGGCGAGCCGGTTGCCCGCCGTGCGATCGGCCTTGTCGTGCTCGACGTCGATGCCCGCCGACGCGCGGTAGTCGGCGACGATCGAGGTCACCGCGTTCCGCGAGGCCGTGAGGTACGCGGCCCGGACGTCGGCCGGGATCGCGTCGCCGCGCTGTGTCCACGCGTCGAGGAAGTGACCGAAGAACGCGTCGGGCGCGGCGCCGATCAGCTGTTCGGGCAGCCCCGGCGGCTGCGCCATCAGATAGAGGTGGAAGCCGACCGCGGCGCCGGCGCCGTGCAGGACGTCCCACATGTCCAGCGTGGGCAGCACGTCGAGGATCGCGAGGTGGCTCACCTTGCCGGGGTGGTCGAGCCCCGCCCGCAGGGCCACCAGCGCGCCCCGGTCGTGCCCGGCGAGGGCGAACCGGTCATGGCCGAACGCCTTCGCGACGGCGACGACGTCGGCCGCCATCGTGCGCTTCGAGTAGGTCTCGCCGGTGTCTTCGGGTTTGTCGCTTTCGCCGTATCCTCGCAGGTCAGGGCAGAGAACGGTGTGGTCCGCCGCCAGATCGGCCGCCACGTGCCGCCACATGAGGTGGGTCTCGGGGAAGCCGTGCAGGAGCACGATCGGGCTGCCGGTCCCGGCGACGGCGACGTCGAGTGCCACGCCGTCCGCCACGGGCACCCGCTGGTAGTCGAATCCGGTGATGCGCATGGATGCCTTCCTGGTCGTTCCGTGATGACCGCCAGCGTCCCCGGCGCGAATCAGCACCCGGTCAGCGACGACCGAGCGGCCGGGGCACGATGATCACCGTCGGTGAAACAGGAGGTGACGATGCGGTTCGGGGTGCTCGGCCCGCTCGTGGCCGAGGACGCGCGGGGTGCCGTCGGGCTCAAGGGGCCGCGACACCGGGCGGTGCTGGCCAGGCTGCTGATCGCCCGCGGCCGCGTCGTGCCGGTGGAACGCCTGGTCGACGACCTGTGGGAGCGCCCGCCCGAGGGCGCGGTCGGCGCCGTCCAGACGTTCGTCGGCGCCCTTCGCCGCGCGCTGGAGCCGGATCGCGCGCCCCGGGAGCCCGCTCGGCTGCTCGTCACGGTCGCCCGCGGTTACGCGCTGCGTGCGGAGTCCGTCGACGCCTGGGACTTCGAGGCCGCCGTCGCCGCCGCCCGCGAACTGCTCGACGCACGGCGGGCGGACGCGGCACTGTCGCAAGTGGACACGGCGCTCGCGTTGTGGCGCGGGACGGCGTATGCCGAGTTCGCCCACGAAGGCTGGGCGCGTGGCGAGGTCTCCCGCTTGACCGAACTCCGGCTGCTGGCAGGAGAATTGCGTGCCGAAGCGCTCCTCTCGCTCGGCCGGGCCGCCGAGGTGATCCCCGAGCTGGAACCACGAGTGCGCGAATACCCGTTGCGGGAGAACGGTTCCCGGCTGCTGGCCCTGGCGCTCTACCGCGCCGGGCGGCAGGGTGACGCGCTCACGGTGTTGCGCACCGCGCGCAAGCTGCTCGCCGACGAACTCGGCATCGATCCCGGCGCCGGCCTGCGGGAACTGGAAGCCGACATCCTGGCGCAAGCACCGCGGCTGACGCCGTCCGTGCCCAAGATCGCCGAACGGCCGCTGGTCGGCCGCGACGCGGAGCTGACCAGGCTCGAGGAAGCCGCGGCCCGGTCGCGGCTGGTGCTCGTGTCGGGCGACGCCGGGGTGGGGAAGACCGCGCTCGCCGAGGCGTTCTCCGCCCGGCTCGCCGCACGCGGCTGGGCCAGGGCCTGGGGGAGCAACCCGGACGACGAGGGTGTGCCGCCCGCCTACGCGTGGACCCGGATCCTGGCGACACTAGCCGACGCCGGATACGGCCCCGCGCCGAAGGCGGAACCGGTGTCCGAAGATCCCGTCGCCGCGCGCTGGCGATGGCATCGGGCGGTCGCGTCCTACCTGGCCGCCGCCAAGCCGCTGCTGCTCGTCCTCGACGACCTGCACTGGGCGGGCGAGGAGACGCTCGCGTTGCTGACCGCGGTGCTCGCCGAGCCGGTGCTGGTCGTCGCGACCCATCGAGGCACCGACCCGCCCGCGCGGCTGACGGATTTCCTCGGCAGGGCCGCGCGCCACGAGCCGGTGCGCGTCTACCTCGGCGGCCTTCCCGAGACCGAAATCGCCGACCTGGTCCGGGTCACGACCGGAGAAGAAGTCGACTCGCGGACCGCCGCGGTGATCCACCGGCGCAGCGGCGGGAACGCGTTCTTCGTCCGTGAACTCGCCCGTCTGCTGGCCGACGAGGGCCCGGCCGCGCTGGACGCGGTGCCGCCGGGGGTCCGCGACGTCGTCCGGCACCGGCTGGAAGCGCTACCGGACGCGGCGAGGACCGTGGTGCGCCGGGCCGCGGTGATCGGTACGGACGTCGACCTGGACGTACTCGAGACACTGGCCGGGGAAGCCACGCTCGACGCGGTCGAAAGCGCTGTCCGGCAAGGATTCCTGACCGAGCCGGCGCCGCGTCGATTCCGGTTCGCGCACGCGCTCGTGCGGGACACGCTCTACCACGATCTCTCTCGTTCGCGGCGTGCCCGCGAGCACGGCGAGATCGCCGAGGCGCTGGAAGGTCTGCGCCCTGACGACGTCGATGCCTTGGCGCACCATTTCGTGCTGTCCGAGGAGCACGCGGACCGCGCCGCACACTACGCGCGGGCCGCCGCCGAGCGGGCCGAAAGCCGTTTCGCGCAGGCGGAAGCGGCGAGACTTTGGGACGCCGCGCTCACCGCGTTCGATCGGTCCGGCGCCTCCGACGCGGAGAAGCGGCTGGAGCTGATCATGGGCAAGGCGCGTGCTTCGGCCGTCGCGGGCGGCCTCGGCCAGTCCCGGCGGCATCGGGCCGAAGCGCTGGAACTGGCGGAAAAGCTGGACGATCCGCTGCTGACCGCGCGCGTGATCGGCGCGTTCGACGTCCCCGCCAGCTGGACCGAGAGCGACGATCCCGCACTCGCTTCCCGGATCGCGGGCGCCGTCGAGCGGACCCTCGCCGCGTTGCCCGCAGATCGGGAGGCCGAGCGGTGCCGTCTGCTGGCCACGCTCGCCGTCGAACTGCGGAACGCGGGCGGACGGCGGGCCCGCGACGCGGCCCGGGAAGCCGAGACGCTCGCCCGCCGGATCGGTGACCCGGCGCTGCTGGCCTTCGCGCTCAACGCCCGGTTCCTGCAATCCTTCGACCGCGCGGGGCTCGCACCCCAGCGGGCCGGAATCGGCGAGGAACTCGTCGAGCTCTCCAGGCGGCATGGGCTGGTGACGTTCGAGGTACTCGGGCATCTCGTCCTCGTGCAGGCGAAGAGCGCGCTCGCGGAGTTCGCGGCCGCGAACCGGCACGCCGCTTCGGCGGACGAACTGGGGGAGAAGTACGATCTTCCGCTCGTCGGCGTGTTCACCCGGTGGTATCGCGCGATGCGGGCCGCGATGACCGGTCCCGGCGGGGAAGCCGCCTACCGCGCCGCCGCGGCGGGTCTCGCCGGAACCGCGATGTCCGGAGTGGACAACGGGATCCTCGCGCTCGCCCTGTTCTGCGACCGGATCCAACGAGGCATGCCGGCCGAAGCGAGCGAAGAAAGCTACGGCGCTTACGAAAGCTGGTGCCGACCGGTGCTCCCGATCCCGGACTCGCCCCGGGACCTGCTGTACGAGGCGCGCACCTGCCTGGCCGCCGTCGTCGCGATCGAACTCGGCGACCGGACGGCGATGGAACGCCTGTACGCCGAGCTTCTCCCGGCCGAGGACGAGATCGCGGGCGCCGGGAGCGGGATGCTCACCCTCCGCCCGGTCGCGCACTACCTCGGCGAGCTGGCCACCGCCCTCGGCCTGCGAGAAGCGGCCGCCGAGCACTATCGGAAGGCGCACGCCATCGCGGTGAAGGCCGGGTCACCGCACTGGGTTTATTGAGAGGTAAGGGAGTGATGGCCTATCGGGCCGGTGCGAAGGGGACCGAGGGGCTGAATGGCACACGGCCGGTATTTCTGCGGTGCCGGTCCCGCTGGGGCTCGAGCTTGAGCCTGGGGTATGTCGCGAAAGCCACTTTCGGGACGCCAGAGGTCGCGAAAGTGGCTTTCGCGACACGACACCTTTGCCGTATCCCGGGCTGACTCACTGCTCCCGCATCGCGCGGCGGATCTCGGCCAGCTTGTCCTTGGCCGCCTTGTCGCGGTCGGCGATCTTCTTGTCCAGCGAGGCCACGTCTTCTTTGCCGCCGATGCCCGCGAGTTCGGTCGAGCCCAGCGAGGTCGTGTACCGCTGCTCGATGCGGTCGCGCACGTGATCGAACGAGGGCACCCCGGACTCGCTGTAGTCCGGGTCCGGAACCTGGACGGGCGGCACAGGGGTCTCCTCGACGATCTCGGCGTCGAGGATCTCCGGCTTCTTCTCCGGACTGTTCTCACTCATGGTCACTCCGTCCTGCGTGCCAAGGCACGGCTTCGGTCATCAACCCGAGCATGCCCGAAACCAGCCGCATCTGGTCGACCGTGCGGATGTCGGCCTCGACCAGCCGCGGCGAGCAGACCACGATCGCGAGCGCCTGCGCCCGCGAGAGCGCGACGTTCAGCCGGTTGCGGGAGAGCAGGAAGTCCAGGCCACGGGGCAGATCGACGGCCGAAGACGAGGTCATGGTGGTGATCACCACCGGTGCCTCCTGCCCCTGGAACCGGTCGACCGTGCCCACCCGGACGCCCGGATACCCGGCCTGGTCCAGGGCACGCGCCACGACGCGGGCCTGCAGGTTGTACGGCGCCACGACCAGGATGTCCTCGTCGCCGAGCGGCCGGGGATCGCCGTGGTCGGTCCAGGCGCGGCCGTGGAGTTCGGACACGAGGGCGGTGACCGCCTCGGCCTCCTCGACCGACCGTGTCGTGTTCCCGTGGTGGTCCACTTCGGCGAGGTACAGGCCCGCCTCGACGCCCTCGATCGCCCGCTCGGCCGCCGAAGGATGCGAGTGCAGGCGGCCCGCGTAGGACAGCTGAGACACCGGAGAGCAGACCGCCGGATGCATCCGGCGGGTCTCGTCGAGGAAGTACCCGAGTTCGGCCGGGATGATGTCGGCCTCGCCGATCAGATGCCCGAGCGCGGACGCCTCGGCACCCGCCGGATGCATGCCCTGTACGACCTGCGGCAGCTGCTGCGGATCACCCAGCAGCAGGAGGTTCTTGGCGCACATCGACACCGCGAGCGCGTCGGCGAGGGCGAACTGGCCGGCCTCGTCGATGATCAGCAGGTCGAAGGGCTCTTCCCGGATCGCGGCGTTCGCGAACGTCCAGGCGGTCCCGCCGACCAGATGCCCGGTGTCGTGTTCCTCGCGCCATTTCACCAGCGCGGGATTGGTCTTCGGCTGCTCCCAGGGCGCGGCCGGATCCGGAGTCCGCTTGGCGCGTTTGGCGCACGGCAGATCCGGCGCGTTCTTCAGCGCGGCGGACAGCACGTTCTCCACGGCCTTGTGACTGGTCGAGGTGACCGCGATCGTCTTGCCCGCGCGCACCAGTTTCGCGATCAGCCTGCCCGCGAGGTACGTCTTGCCCGCGCCGGGCGGGCCCTGGACGGCGAGCGCGGAGCCGTCGAGTGCCTCGACGGCCTCGATCACCGTGTTCACCAGATCCGCCCCGGGTTCCGGCAGGGGCCGGTCGTCACGCAACCGCGGCGACGTGCGCCGGAGCAGATCGACGCCGGGATGAGCGGGCAGCACCGGCAGCGTGTCGACGACGAGCCGGGCGAGATCCGCGACCGCGTCGTCCTTGGGGGAAGGCCGGACCGGGCTCCCCGGCAGCACCGCCACCGGCCGGTCCGCGGTGGTCTCGTCGGGCGGGCAGCTTTCCTCGAGGGTCAGTTCGACGGCCGTGGCCGAGACCACCTTGGCGTCCCGCGCGGCCGCCCCGTACCGCAGGCGGACGTCGTCACCGGGCGCGAAGGGATGCGGCCGGTCCGGGTCGCAACGGAGCATGAGCGAGCGTTTCGCCTTGCGGACCCGGCCCGAAGGCGGCACCCATTCCCCGGCCTCCAGCGAAACCGGGACGGTGCACGCGTTGTCGGTCTCCAGATCGCCGAGCGGGGCGGCCAGCTGGCGGAAGTACTCCCACCACGCGGGATTCGTCTCGCGGCGGTGGTAGCCGACGGACGCGGCCAGCAGCGCGCGGGCGCGGTCCTCGCCGGTGAACCCGGCCGGGTCGTCGGGCAGGCCCTCCAGCAGCGGATCGACCAGCGCGGCCAGCTGCGCGGCGCGTTCCGCGCGTTTCTGGGCCGCGACGTCCTCCTCGGTCTGCCGGAGCAGAGCGTCCACATCGGACTCTTCCGGCGGCTCGGCGAGCCCGATCCCTTCCTCTGCCCGGACCTTGTGGAGGAACTCGAACAACCGCAGCGTGGAAACGCAGTCGTATTCGTTGTAGTCGCTGATCCCGCGCAGCACTTCGTCCGCGTGTTCGGTCTCGCCGGATGCGGCGAGCGTCAGGTACTCCTCGTAGGCCTCGATACTCGAAACCGCCGTCTTGACGTCGCCGTCGCGGGCTTCCGGCATGTAGAGCGGTTCGAGGTACTTGATGGAGTACGACCGCTGCGAGACCCGGAGTGCCTTGCGCACCACGGAATACAGATCCACCAGCCCGCCGCTGCGCAACAGGTGGTCGACGGCGTCCTCGCGGGTCCCGTGCACGGCGGCGAGCCGTTTGATCGCGGTGACCTCGTACGGCGCGTAGTGGTAGACGTGCGAACCGGGATGCTCCGCGAGCCGCGCGGTGGCGAAGTCGACGAACTCCTCGAAGGCCCGCTTCTCCTGCGCCCGGTTGTGCGCCCAGAACGGCGTGAACTTCGTGTCGTCGTCCGCGGTCACCGCACCGAAGAGGTACTCGAGCCCTTCGCCGGCCAGGGCGTAGGGATCGCCTTCCATGTCGAAGAAGACGTCACCGGGCGCGGGCGGCGGCAGGGTGGCCAGCGCGTCCGGATCGATGATCTCGTAGGCGATCTGCCCGGTGGCGTCCTGCCGGACCTGGATCGCGGCCTGGGCGCGCAGCGTGGTGAACGACGTCGTCGAGATGTCGCGCGGCCGATCCTCCGGGGTGGCGGTCGCAAGTGCGTCGATGGTGCCGAGACCCGCGGCGGCGAGTTTCCGCCGCTGGTCACCGCGCATCCCCGCGACCAGCGAAAGGTCGCGATCGGCTTCGCGGGCGCTCGCGCAATGCGCGGCGTAGGAGCAACCACCGCAGGCGGGCCGTTCGTCGGCCCACAACGGGACCGGCAGGGTCGGCGGCCGGTTCCGTAGCCGGGCGCGGAGCCGGTCCACCAGCGGGAGGAAGTCGTCGACGCGGAACGAGCGGGTGCTGTGATCACCGAGCAGCAGGTGCATCCGCGGACCGGCGGGCCAGCCGGCGCGGCGAAGGGCGTCGGCGTACGCGGTCAGCTGGACCACCGCAGCGGGCTTCGCGTGCCTGGCCAGCTTCGTGTCGTAGACCTCGTAGCGGCCTTCGTCGTCCCTCATCAGGAAGTCGGCGCGGCCGGAGAACTCACCGTCGTGGAAGACCGCCTGGTAGATCACCGGTGCGCCCGCCCGAAGCGCCTCTTCGGTGGCTTTCGCGGCGACGACCGGGTCTCGTTCGTCGATCTCGACGACGGCGCTGCGCTCGCCGCGCAGCTTGTCCAGCGTCGCGGCCTCGTGCGCGCGCCCGTGCGTGACCGCCAGCTGATCCGGCCCGGAGCCCGGTCGCGGCGCTCCCGGGAGACCGGCGGCCAGCGCCTGGTTCAGGAGGCTGCGGTGCTCGCATTCGAGCAGGTCGGCGAGATCGGACGGGGTGTACATCGCCCGGGAGTCTCGCACGGACTCGCGGCTGGACGGCCCCGGCGCGCCGGAGTCAGCCGGAGGTGTGGTCGAACGTCAGATGCGAGGTGATCCGATAGCGGTCGCCACGGTAGATCGAGCGGGTGTACTCGATCACGCGGCCGCCCTCATCGCGCGTGGTGCGCTCGAACAGCAGCGCGGGGGAGTGCTGCGGGACGCCGAGCAGGCCGGATTCGTCGGCGTCGGTGACGGTCGGCTCGATGATCTGCACGGCCGTCGCGGGGACGACCTCGTACCGCGTGCGGAGCAGTTCGTAGAACGAGCCGGACTCGAAGCCCGCGGCCGTGATGTCCGGTACGAGATCCCGCGGGACCAGGATCCGTTCGATCGCCATCGGCGCCTCTTCGACGACGCGGACGCGGGTGACGGCCACCAGTTGCCGGGCGGGGGAGACCTCGAGTCGTTTGCCGAGCCGCGCGCCCGCGGGGATGGTGGAGAAGTCGATCACCCGGCTGGTCCAAGGGCCTTCGGCGGGCGGGGCGAACTGTTCGCCGCCGGTGGCGGGCACGAGATCCTGGGAGATCTTGCGCGGTGCGGTGAACGTGCCGCGGCCGTGTTCGCGGACCACGAGACCGTCGCGTTCCAGCTCGTCGATCGCGGCCCGCAGGGTGGGGCGGGAGACGCCGATTTCGGTGCTCAGCGCGCGTTCCGAAGGCAGGACCTCGCCCGGCTGCCGCCGCTCGATGAGCAGGCGGAGCCGATCCTTGACCTCTGTTCGCCGCATGACCACAGCCTACCCAGTGGTCATCTCGAATTGGCTGGTGGACAAGTTGTCTAGACCTATTGACTTTACCACTTCACCGGGCGACGGTGGTGGAAACTGACCAGTGGTAAAGGGGACAAGGATGCCGAACCCAGGGAAGTTCCGTTCCGCCACCGTCGCCGCGTTGTCGGTCGCCGCACTGGGACTCGCGCCGGGTACCGCGACCGGAGCGCCCGCTTGCGGGCAGCTGTTCGACGATTTCCACTACACCTCGCATACCGACGGGCTCTTGTCCCAGCACGGCTGGCAGGTGCGTTCCGGCGCCGGCGGCCCTGGCGTCGGCGGCGCGCGCTGGGCCCCGGAGGGCATCACGTTCCCGACGTCCGGCGGCGACAAGGTGCTGCAACTCGCCTCCGCCACCGACGGCACGCCCGCGGGCACGACGCAGACCGAGATCATGCAGCCGGACCGGCGGTTCTTCGAAGGGACCTACGCGGCGCGGATCCGCTTCTCCGACGCGCCGGTGTCCGGCCCCGACGGCGACCGGATCAACCAGACGTTCTTCACGATCAGCCCGCTCCGCTACGACAACGACCCGATCTACAGCGAACTGGACTTCTCGGAGTACCTGCCCAACGGCGGATGGGGTGAGGCGGGGCCGGTGAACTTCCAGACCAGCTGGCACACCTACACGCCGGACCCGTGGTACGCCGAGAACAAGAGCGACAGCCAGCGCCGCAGTATCGACGGCTGGCATTCCGTCGCCGCGACCGTGGCCGACGGCCATGTGCGCTACTACATCGACGGCGTCCTGGTGGCCGACCACGACCGCGGCGGGCCGTTCGACGTGTACCCGCGGCAGAACATGTCCCTGAATTTCAACCAGTGGTTCATCGACCTCACGCAGCACAGCGGTGGCACGAGCACCTACCTCGAGCAGGTGGATTGGGTCTACTACGCGAAGAACGAGGTCCTGACGCCACAGGCGGCCGCCGATCGGGCCGCTTCGTACCGGTCGTCGGGCGTGCGGTTCGCCGACGATCTCGGAGGCTGTTAAATGTGAACGGTGGATCAGCTGACTGAACGTTTCGAGGAGCACCGGACCAGGCTGCGGGCGGTGGCGTACCGGATGCTGGGTTCGGTCAGCGAGGCCGAAGACGCCGTCCAGGACACGTGGCTGCGGCTCGACCGCACCGACGCGAGTGAGATCGAGAACCTCGGCGGCTGGCTGACCACGGTGGTGGCGCGGGTGTGCCTGAACGTGCTGCGCTCGCGCGACCACCGGCAGGAGGAACCGCTCGACGACCAGTCGTCCGAGCCGATCGACTCCTCGGTCGATCCCGCCGCCGACGCGGTGCTTGCCGACTCGGTCGG
Source organism: Amycolatopsis sp. lyj-108 (assembly GCF_046549005.1). NCBI lineage: Bacteria > Bacillati > Actinomycetota > Actinomycetes > Pseudonocardiales > Pseudonocardiaceae > Amycolatopsis > Amycolatopsis sp. lyj-108. The sequence goes on from NZ_JAJPWQ010000018.1 coordinate 121,904, forward strand.
ACTCGCGATGCTGGTGGTCCTGGACACGCTGGCCCCCGCCGAACGGCTCGCGTTCGTCCTGCACGACATGTTCGCCGTACCGTTCGACGAGATCGCCCCGCTGATCGACCGCACCCCGGCCGCCGCCCGGCAACTCGCGAGCCGCGCCCGGCGCCGCGTCCAAGGCCGTTCCGTCGCCGCGGAACCGGACGTCGCGCGACGCCGTCGAGTCGTCGACGCCTACCTGGCCGCGGCCCGCGGCGGAGACTTCGAGGCACTCCTCCAACTCCTGCACCCCGACGTCGTCCTCCGCGCCGACAAGGCCGCGGGCCCGTCGCGCGCGCCGATCTTCCTGCGGGGTATCGACACGGTGGCCCGCGGTGCGGCGGCCGCTTCGGTGCGGGCGGCCGTCACCCAGCTCGCGCTGGTGAACGGCGGTATCGGACTCGTGATGGCCGACGAAGGACGGCCTTCGGTGGTCCTCGCGTTCGCTTTCGTGGACGGGAAGATCAGCGAGATCGACGTCATCGCGGACCGGGATCGGTTGTCGGGGCTGGACCTGGTAATGGTGGACTGACCCGGGGTTGCGGTTCGGTCGCGAACGAGTACCGATGGGCCGCCCGTTGGCTTGAGTCGTTAACGGTTCCTTGTCGTGGTCCGCCTTCTTTTCAAGGCTCTTCGAGCCAGGACGAGGAGAGACCATGTCGGAGGGAACTGCCCGACGCCACAAAGTGCAGGAGGAGAAGGAGAGCTATCGGGACGCGTATCAGCGCGACCGGGACCGAGTGCTCTATTCATCCGCCTTTCGGCGGCTGGCCGGAGTGACTCAGGTCGCCGCGGTCAGTGAGCAATTGGTGCTGCACAACCGGCTCACGCACAGCTTGAAGGTCGCGCAGATGGGGCGAAGACTCGTGCAGCACCTGCGGCATCAAGCGGGTTCTCCCGAGTCGGGATTTCCCGCCGGATCGGACTTGAACGAGGATGTCGTCGAGACAGCGGGACTGGTGCACGACATCGGGCATCCTCCGTTCGGGCACATCGCCGAGGAGATACTGAACCAGCGCCTGGTCGAGGTCGCCAGCCTTGAAGGCTTCGAAGGCAACGCACAATCCTTCCGCGTGGTGACGAAACTGGCGCGGCGTAAGAAAGAGCACCCCGGTCTCAACCTGACCCGGGCGACGCTGAACGCCATCCTCAAGTATCCGCGCCTCAAGACCTGTGACTCGTGCAAGACCACCGCGCTGTGGACTGATCGTGGTTACGGCGACAAGTGGGGTGCCTATCAGGCCGAGCGGGAAGACTTCGAATGGGTACGGGAAAGCAGCCATGGCGAGTTGAGAAGTGCGAACGCTGTCCTGATGGACTGGGCTGACGACATCAGCTACGCGACCCACGACCTCGAGGACTACTTCCGGGCAGGGTTGATCCCGTTGCACGGTTTGTCCGTGGACAAGGAGCGCATCGTCAAGCACGGACTCCGTCGCTTGAAAGAACAGAAAGGGTTCGACGAGTCCCGCTTCCGTGATGAGCTGGACACGATCATCGATGAGTTCGGCGGCCACCTTCACTCGCAGTTCTGGGAGACACGCCGGAACCGGGTGCAGATGAACAAGATCACCAGTAGCCATCTCACCCGGTTCGTGGAAGCGGTCCGGCTCCTCGGCGAACCTCCTTACGTGGCGGTCGATCTGGCCAGCCAGTACCGGGTCGCAGCGCTCAAGGAACTTACGTGGTTCTACGTGATAGACAGGCCGCCGCTGGCGATACAGCAGGAAGGTCAGAAGAGGATCATCGGCTCGCTCTTCGATCGATTGATCACATGCTTGGAGAAGTCGCCGAACAGTCCGAAGATCCCCATCCAGCTTCGGGTGATCTATCGCGATATCGCCCATGACGACGTGGCCAAGGGAGTCTCCGAGAAGAGCAAGGAGGCTCGATGCGCTCGGGCCGTCACCGACTACATCTGCCTGCTCACCGAGGCGCAAGCGGTCGACCTCGGCGAGCGGCTGGCGGGTCGGTCGCAGAGTTCGATGTTCGGTACCTGGTTCAACTGAGCGTGGGCATGCCGAGGGGCCCGTCGCCAAGTGGTCGGCGGGCTCCTCGGGTTCAGCGGTGGTTGTGGCGGGGCTTCTGTAGCGGGTCGAGGTATTGGGGTGGGATGAATTCGGGGCGGCCGTTGGTCATGCGGGCTTTCCAGCCGGATTGGCCGTGGATGACCATGTGGTGGTAGCGGCAGAGCAGGCAGAGGTTGTTCAGGTCGGTGTCGCCGAGTTGGCTCCACGGCAAAATATGGTGGGCCTCGCAATGTTTCGGCCGCCGGTGGCAGCCGGGGAAGGCGCAGCCGTGGTCGCGCAGGTTCAAGGCCCGGCGTTGGGCGGGGGTGACGCTGCGGGTGGCGCGGCCGATGTCGAGGGGTTCGCTCTCGGTGCCGAGGACGGCGGGGATGATCTTGGCGTCGCAGGCGAGCATGCGGGCGTGGCGTGCGGTGATCTGGGTGACTC
>NZ_JAJPWQ010000019.1:0-78194 GCF_046549005.1 Amycolatopsis sp. lyj-108
AACCCAAGAACCCAAGACAGAGAAGCCACAAGAAAAACCCGCACCGCGCCACAACATCCCCGTAGGCGGCAAAGGAGGCTCCGGCCAACCCGTCGACCTACGCAAAATCATGAACAAAAACAAAGACCCGAAGGACCATGTCGTCGGAAACGTGCTCGACGAGGCCCGGGAAACCATCGTGGAGGGTTTGGAGTCGATTCCGCCCGCTATCAAGGGCTTCGTAGACGCGAACCACGACGCCACGACGTGGTCCGAGGCCAATCCGGACAGTGAGGAGTGGCGCGCGGCCAACGAACGCATCAAGAAACGCGGTGAGGCGGTCGCCGCGGTAGTGCGAGATCCCGGCAAAGTGGTGGAAGAAGTCGTCCGTCCTTACAAGGAGGACTGGAACAGCGACAAGCCGGAACGTGTCGTCGGCCGGGCGGCGGTCGACATCGGCACCATATTCCTCCCTGGTGCCGGCGTCGGCAAGAGAGTGCTCAACGCGACCGAGGCGGTGCCCGGAGGGCGGGGACCCGATGTGGGCACTATCGCCAGGCCGCGCCCGGACAGTGAGCCTGGCAAAGGATCGGCGACGGCAAGCCCCGCGCCCGGCGACCCCTCTGCCCGTCCGGACAGTGTCCCCGCGACACCGAACCACCAGAATCCGCCCGATCGAGCTGACAGTGCGCCGTCGGCCAGCACTCAGGGTTCCAAGGCAGACACCGCCGCACCAGGGACAACTTCCCGTTCACCGAACGATGGTGACCGGCGCGGTAGCAGGGTGCTCCCGAACCCAGTGACGCAACTACCCACGTTGCCCCGCGCAAACCGTGGTGACTCCCCTGCCCGCCGCCCAGCCGACACCTCCCGGCGGGACACCGGCACCCCGTCCTCGCGGACGTCCGGCGGCGGCGAATCCAGGCAGCGGCCGGGCGACCGCACGCCGGAAGCCGAAAAGGTCACCCCCTCGGCACGGGACAAAGCAGACGCGGCGGACCGGTGTCCTAGGCCGAACAGCTTCGTACCCGGCACCCCCGTCCTGCTGGCCGATGGCACCTACAAACCGATCGAACAAGTCACCCTCGGCGACCGCGTACTCTCCACCGACCCCGTCACCGGTCTCACCCAGGCCCGACCGGTGATCAACCTCATTCCCGGCCAGGGCCTGAAGGAACTGGTACGGATCACCGTCGACACCGACGGCGACCAGGGCAACGCCACCGGCACTGTCACCGCCACCGACGAACACCCGTTCTGGGTCGCCGACACCGGCCGCTGGACCGACGCCGAAGACCTGGACCGCGGCAACCTGCTCCGCGCCCCCGACGGCCGCTTGCTGGAAGTCGTCGCCGTGCACGAGTGGACACAACAGCAGCAGGTGCACAACCTCACCGTCGAAGGCCTCCACACGTACTACGTCAACGTCGGCGGCCAAGACGTTCTCACCCACAACGCGGATGATGAGAGCTGCGCCAAACTGGACCTGGACCGCGCTTCCAGCTCGGGCCGGGAGCTGGACCCCAAAGATGCCAGAGGCGAGTTCGAGATGGCCGGCAATGCACTTGCGAAGCATGCGGGGCGCAAAACGAACACTGGACAGTGGCCCATCCCTTCCGGCAAGCAGAATCCGGCAGCCTGGAACGCGCTCGGCCGGGACGTCTTGGACGAAATATTGACTCACCCTGACGCGCGCGTTTCCAGTGGTCATGGAAGGATCAACGGGATCTTTGGGGAGACCATCGACGTTCGCCTCCCCGACGGCCAGGGTGTCCGATTCTCGGTGGGCGGCGAGTTCTCTGGTTTTCTGGACTGATCGAAGGGTGACTGAGATGAAAGAAGTCTTCAACGGTAGCGAAATTGAAGTGATCGATTTTGACGATGCCACATCAGGAGAGCATGTGATTGAATTTCGCGATCCTTCCTGGCGTTCGAATGAAGCGGTCATCGCAATTTCGATCCCCGACGGCGGATCCTGGAGCGATGCGGTTGCGAGCGTCAATCCTCGCAGAAATGACGTTCCGGTTTCGTTTGTCATCTGGGCGATCGGAGTCGCCAAGAAGAGAATGCAGTGAACCCTTTTCATCCTGCGGTTCCGAGGGAGTGGCCTCACTCAAGCAGTCGACTCCTTGCGCCGGTCTTCACGAGCCGTCACCAGGGTCTTGATCCACCGATGTACTGCGGGAAGACCGTTCCTGTACCTAGCCGGTTACGTTGAGCAGGTGGCATGATGAGCCGTACGGTCCAGCGGGATCGACTTCGCAGGGGGCAAAGTGAGCAAGTCCAGGGCCGGGGAGGCCTTTGAACTGATCGCGGCGAACATCCAGGGCGTGATCCGCGGCAAGCCGGAGATCGTCCGGCTTGCCGTGGCCGCGCTCTTCGCCGAGGGGCACCTGCTCATCGAGGACGTCCCCGGCCTCGGCAAGACCACCTTGGCCCGCTGTCTCGCTCGCAGTATCGGCGGAAGCTGGAGCCGGATCCAGTTCACCCCGGACCTGCTTCCAGGCGACATCACCGGCGTCACCGTCTATCACCAGAAGGAAGAGCAGTTCGCGTTCCATCCCGGCGGAGTCTTCTCCAATATCGTGGTCGCCGACGAAATCAACCGTGGTACCCCGAAAACGCAGTCCGCGCTGCTCGAGGTGATGGCCGAGCGACGGGTCACGGTCGACGCCGTCGGGCATGAGGTACCGCGGCCGTTCCTCGTCATCGCCACCCAGAACCCGATCGAGATGGAGGGCACCTACCGCCTGCCCGAGGCCCAGCTCGACCGGTTCCTGATGCGGATTTCGGTCGGCTACCCGGATCTGCAGTCCGAGGTCATGGTGATCATGGGCGACTGCGCCGGTGTCTCGGCCGACGACTTGCCGCCCGTGGTCGACATCCCGATGTTGCTGGCCGCCATCGCCGAGGTCCGCGCCGGTCATCTCGATCAGGCTGTCTGCGAGTACGCCGCCCGCATCGCCGCGGCCACCCGAGTTCATCCCGCCGTACGGTTCGGCGCGAGCCCGCGCGGCAGCATCGCGCTCGTCCGGGCCGCGCAGGCGATCGCCTCGACCGGAAGCCGCCAGTTCGTCACCCCCGACGACATCAAGGAAGTCGCCGTCCCGGTTCTCGCGCACCGGCTCGGGCTCACCGCGGAGGCCGAGCTCAACCAGCGCGGTCCCGCGGACATCGTGGCCGAAGTGCTCGCGTCCGTCCCGGCGCCGGCGATGAACCACGCGGGCCGCTGACCATGCGGCTGACCGCCCGCGGCGTGATCCTGCTCGTGGTGTCGGTACTGCTGCTCACGATCGCCGAGTGGGCGGGCTACCCGTTGTTCCGCGTGCTGGGCGCGGTCGGGCTCGCCGCGGTGGCCGCCGCGGTCGTCGTCACCGCACGCGGTCTGCGCGTCGATGTCACCCGCGAGATCTATCCGGAACGTGTCGAACGCGGACGCCCGGCGCTGGCGAAGCTGACGATCCGCAATCTCGCCGGGCGTCGTCAGCGCGGGTTCGACGCCAGGGACAAGGCGGGCCTCGCCGTCCAGACCGTCCGGGTCAGGTCGCTCGCCCAGGACACCGAAGCCACCTACCGCTACGAACTGCCGACCGGGCACCGAGGCAGGCTCCCGGTCGGGCCGCTGACGCTGCACCGCGTCGACCCGTTCGGTCTGGCCAGGAACCGGCTTTCAGCCGGGGAGACCGCAGAGCTCTGGGTGCATCCGCGTCGGCATCCCGCGCGTGCGCTGACCGGCGGGTACCCGCGCCATCACCACGACGGCAGCACGACCGACTCGCTGCGAGGCTCGCTCGACATACGCGACGTCCGTGAATATCAGCCGGGCGACGAAGTCCGGCACCTGCACTGGAAAGCCACCGCGCGGACCGGCCGGATGATGGTCCGTGACTACACCGATCCGCAGCAGCCGCGGTTCACGCTCCTGCTCGACACCCGCCGCTCGTCCTTCACGCCCGAGGTTTTCGAAGAAGCCGTCGACGTCGCCGCGTCACTGCTGCACGCGTCCGCGATGGCCGGGCACCACACCCGGCTCGTCGCTTCCGGCGGTCTCGACCTCGCCACCGCCGGCGGCCCGCTCGGTTCGCGGCTTCTGCTCGACGAGCTGTGCCAGATCGCCCAGGACACCGGGGAGACGCTCGTGACGCGCGAACTGGCGGCCGCTCGCGACCAAGGCGGCTGTCTGATGGCCGTCACCACCGGCAGGCTGGACGGACTGACCGCCCTGCGGCCTCGCTATTCCTCGCTGTTCCTCGTCGATCTCGCCGCGACCGGACCGATCGCCATTCCGGGTGTCCGCGTGATCAACGCCGCCGACGCCGCGCACGCGGTCCGCAAATGGAACGAGGTGGCGGGATGAACCGGCTCACCGCCGCGCTGATCCTGCTGGCCGCCATGGTCGCAGGACTGTTCTTCGCCCCGGTGTTCGGCGTGACGGCGTTGCTCATCCCCATCGGCGTTCCGTTGATACTGGCGTTCGGCGTCACCGAGCTGTGCTCGCGCTGGGAATCCTTGGTGCCGTGGCGGGCATTGCTGCTGCTGATCGTCGGGCTGGCCGGTGTTGCGGAGACCGTGCTCTACTCGACGACAGCCTCCGGTTTTCCCACCGGGGCGACGTTTTCCGCGCTCGCTGACGGCGTCACCGAATCCTGGCGGCTCGCGCTGCAGTCGACCTGGCCGGCACGACCGGAGCCGTCCGGGCTGCTGTTCGTCCCGCTGCTGGTGTTGCTGGCCGGGGTGCTCGGTGTGGAGCTGTTGAAGCTGAGGCGGCCGATCCTGGCGCTCCTTCCGAGCTTCGCAGTCGTGGTCGTGAGCCAACTTTTCCAGGCGATGTCCGGATTCCCGGCCCTGTTCTGTGGGCTCGGATACGCGGCCGTCGCGGGCGGGGTGTTCGTCCTGATGCCGCAGGCGGACGCCGAAGGTCACCGAGGCAAGGTGCCCGCTCTGGCGCTGGCCGCGCCCGCGTTCGTGCTCGGCGTCGCCGGCGCGCTCGTCGCGAACCTGCTCGTACCCGCGCCCGGTCCGGCGTACTCGCTCAAGCAGGATCAGCTCGCCGAACTCGACGCGCGAGTCGCGAGTCCGCTCGACGACCTGGCCTACCGGCTGGAACATCCGGGCACACCGGTGTTCTCCTTCCGAGGCGACGCCGACACCGACCGCTGGCCGCTCGTCGTGCTCGACGACTTCGACGGCGTCAACTGGACCCCCGGCAGCCGCTACCGGCGGCTCGGCACCGAACTCGCGCCCGGTCCGGCAGTGGCCGTGCCCACGCACCGGCGATCGGCGACGATCACCACGAGCGGCCTGACCGGACCGTGGCTGCCCAGCCAGACCTGGCCGGCCGCGGTCGGCGGGATCGCGCCGCTGGTCGAGGAATCGCAGGGCACCCTCTGGCTGCCGCGCCCCGGCGACGGCCGACAGCAGTACACCCTGAGCTGGTGGTCGCCGGAGATCCACCCCGCGGACCTGCTCGACGCGGCACTCGACTCGTCCGCGCCCGGCGGTCTCGCGGGAATCGGAGACGTGCCACCGGAGGTCGGCCAGCTGGCACGTGAAGCCGTCGGCGGGCTGCGCCCCAGCTTCCGGACCGCGCTCGCGCTGGAGCGGTTCTTGCGCGAGCGCTACCGGCTGGCCACCGGAGCCGACCTGCCGGCCGGGCACAGCTGGCCACAGCTGCGGAAGTTCCTCTTCGAGTCCAAACTAGGCACAAGTGAGCAGTTCGCGAGCGCGTATGTCGCCCTCGCGCGGACGCTCGCCATCCCGGCCCGGCTGGTCGTCGGCTTCCGGACGCCGGACAAAGCCGATGCCGGCGGCGGCTACACCGTCCGCAACGGCGATGCCGTGGCCTGGCCCGAGGTCGCGGTCTCCGGCGTCGGCTGGGTGGCGCTGGATCCGACAGGCGCGGCGCGCACCGGAACCGGCAGTGCGAACAGCCTCGCGGCGGTGACAGCGGAGGCTCGCACGCAGCTCCCACCGGCCGAGCAGCTCCAGGACCGGCCGTTGCCCGGCAGCGATACCGGGCCCGGAGAAGGCGGCACCGGAGACGGCGGCTGGACGTTCCCGTTCGGCCCGGTCTTGATCGCGCTCGCGGCGCTGCTGGTGGCATGGTTCGCCGGGGTCCCGCTGGCCAAGGGCGCACGAGCGTGGCGACGGAGACGTCAGCCTGGCATCGGCGCGGTGCTCGGTGCCTGCCGGGAGGTCAAAGACCGGCTGCGCGAGCACCGCGTCCCGTGTACCGCCGGCATGACGGTCCGCGACCTGGCGGCGGCCGCGCACGGCACCGGCGATCAGTCCACAGTAGACGGACTGCTCCTTTTGGCGTCCACGGTGGACGTCGCACTGTGGTCGGGCGTGGGCACCGGTCCGCACTCCGGCCCGCAGGCGTGGGCAGCGGTGCGGGAAGTCCGGCGCGGCCTTGCCCGGCGCGGCCTGCGCGCGCGGCTGCATGCCGCCGTGAACCCCCGCACGTTGGTTCCCACCCGCTCATGAATGCGGGGCGGTAACGCGTCACATCGGCTGCACGTCAGGGACCATGTTGATCTTGAGCCGCCAAGGGGGCTCGTACCCCTGACCTTCTGTTTACAAGTCCCCTCCGCCGCCGTGTCAGCGAGTGTCGCGTGGTGTCAATTTTTGACCGTTCGTGCAGGCCAACGCACACCTCCTGACCTGTCGGAGTGCCAGGGTGTGTCAGGCCGTACCAAGCTCTCAGACCGGCGAGCGTGACCGGCAGTGACAGAACGCGACGACGATTGCCGGGAAAGATAGTTGTCACTCAGGATCCACGCGCCGAGTCCTGACACAAGCGTTCCTTCACCCACGTCGGAAGCACGCGTTGTTTCGGCGGTCGAGCGGCCCGCGGACCGGTCGCCGGCTCCGGGGGTGGCTACGGTGGCGGGCAGGGCCTGCTCGATCGAGCGGCGGGCCTCGCTACCGCCCGCATCACCGATTCCGCAGCGGCCGATCGGGCGATAGTTCCCGAATTGACGTGAGGACGTCCGCGGGGCGTGGTGGCCGGCCTTTGACTCACCGGCCGATCGGGCAGACTGGTCGGTTTCCGACATCTCTGACGGTCGCCGCACCAGCGACGTTCAAGAATACGCAGGAGACATGCCCGACCTATACGCAATCCTGTGACCGGGAAGGCCAGAATTGCGAAAAACCGCTGCTTGTGTTCGATAAACCTGAACTGTAACGTGAATGATAGCTTCGGCGATGAAAATGTTGACTGTGCAAGTTCTGGGTTCGGCGGACTGGGGGTTCGGCGTGGGTTCCGTGGACGGTGCGGATACTTCGGACAGACTGGTGGGACGGCGCAGTTTCGTACTGTCGGCGGCTTTGACGGGAACGGTGACAGCTGTTTCACCGATGCTAGTGACGTCAACGGCACGCGCGGCGGAAAATTCTCCATTAGAGAAATCTTCATATCGTGACGTCGTGCTTTCGATGGCACGATTGGTGGCCACGACGCCTGTCGCCTTTCCCGCGTTCGGAGAGCAGGGCCCCGCCTGGCGGCGGGCGGATGCCAAGCGCTTGGACAGTGTGTTGATGACCGCTTCCCGTGAGCGTGTCCGGTCTGCGACTGACGGGGCTGCCCGCCTGGTCGAAGTGGGTTTCGGCGGTCCGCCCGAGGCGCAGGTGGACGCCATTGGCGCGGTCATGGCGGGAGATGACGGCTTGGCGCGAGCGGAACTTCGCGCTTTGACGGCCTTGGCCATTTCGACTGTATCGTCTCATTACGCTCCCGATGACGATGCCGCGGCGGCATTGTGGCTTGATTTCACACGCAACTATCATCTGCGGAGGCGCGGCACTCGATGACATTCACGCTGCCGCGTGATGAAGTCTTCGCCGCAGATATTCGGTCGAGCCTGGCCGAGTTCCCGAGCAAATTAACTCCGATGTTGCGGCCGTCGGTCTCCATTCTCGCGGCTGATCCGGGTAAATGTCTGCGTTCGCATCTGGTGGAGGTGAGCTCACGGTTCGGAGAAAGAGACTGGCGCAGGACGGTCCGTCTCGGCACGCTGGTCGAGGTTCTTCATGCAGCGACCCTGCTGCATGACGACGTTATCGACCGAGCGGCGATTCGGCGCGGCAGACCCTCCGCGCACACCGTCGTCGGACACGAATTCGCCGTGCTCGCCGGTGCCGCGCTCCTCGCGGCCGCCGGGCAGGAAGCCGCGGAGCTCGGGACAGGTGTCAGTCGCCTGTTCGCCACGACCGTGGCCGACCTGGCCCACGGCGAACTCCTCGACGTCGAGCGTGCCTTCGACGTCGGTTTCGAATCCGACAGCTACATCGAGGTCGCGCGTCACAAGACTTCTGCTTTGTTTCGCTTGTCATGCGTGCTCGGAGCCGGTGCCGCAGGTGTCGACGAGGACACCGTCCTGGCGGTGGCGGGGTACGGCGCGGGGCTTGGCGTGGCATTCCAGATAGCCGACGATTGCCTGGATTTCCGCACGGAGGCGGGGAACAAGCCCCTTGGCACCGATCATCTTCTGGGTTTGTTCGGTTTGCCGACACTGTGTGCCCTGCGTAGCGGAGCCGATGACTTACGGGAACTGCTGATGAAGCCCGACCTGGGGCTGGCCGATCTGCCGGCGATCCGCGCCATCGTCCTCGCCTCGGGTGGGCTGGACCAGGCGATGGAGATCGCGCGGACTGTTTATCGGGATGCCGTCACATCACTCGGCGATCTGACCGGAACTGCCGCCGGCGCGGCGCTGGTGGCGACAGGGGAGGCCTTGTGGCGTCAGTGGACGTGACCGTTGTCGTCCTCGGCGCTGGCCCGGCGGGGTCAGTGGCGGCGGCGGAGCTCGCACGTGCGGGTCTCGACGTCGCCCTGGTCGGCCCGCCGCCGGATGCGACCGCTACGGACACCTTGGTGTCGAAGGAGACCGCGGTTTACGCGGGCGTCGACCATCGCTCCGTGGACCTGCTCGAACTGGCATTCGATCAAGGTCGCCGCACGGAGCTGACCGACACCGGGTTGGCATCGTGCTTCCACGACCACCTGGTGAACACCCTCATGCAAAAGGCCGAGGACTTCGGTATCGCGCGGTACACCGAATTGGGTGCCGCCGAGCGGATCGATGACGGCTGGCAAGTCCGGGTTGGGGATCGGACGGTCCGTGCACGGCATCTCATCCGTGCCACTGGGACCTCCGGTGACGGGTCATTGTCCGCCTACGCCCAACGCTGTTCGGGTTGGTCCTCTGGTGACCAGGTGTTCCTGCATTTGCCCGCCCCTGCGTCCACGGGGCGTACCGGACAACCCACACCGGTGCGCCTGACGCCGTCCGGTATCGATGGGCAGGCCACGATCAGCGTGTTCGGCGGCTCGATCGAGACGGCCTTCGGACTTCTCGTTCAGAGCCGTCCCGAGCTCGCCGGGTTGCGCCCGGCGGGCCCCGTCCATTCGGGAACGGTGCATACCGGATTTACGCCGTCGGCGGGAGTCCAGGACGGCGCACTCGTTGTCGGTGACGCGCTCGGGGTGGTGAATCCGTTCACCGGTACCGGCGCGGGGACAGCGATCACGACCGGCAAACTGGCCGCCGCCGCGATCGTCGAGCAGGCGACCGATCCGGCACTCTCGGCACGGACCTATCTCCAACTGCTCAACAGGGACGTGCTCGGTCACGCCGGGCCACCTACGCAGGCCGCCCGGCGCTATCGGCTCGCGTGGCGAATTCTGGCGGATACCTCGGGCATGGACCACCCGTTCTTCGCCAAGGGCCGCAAGGCGATCCTGCTGCCGGACGGCATCCGGCGACTCGGTGAACGGAGGCGGGCCGATGCGGGGGTCGCGGTCGCGCCCTTCCTTCTCTCGACTTCCGAGATCGCGGTCGCCGCGGTACGCAGGGAGTGGCCGTTTGTGGCGTCGCTGATCCGGCTGGAGACGGACGCGGACCAGCATGACGTCCGACCCGCGCTGCTCTTCGCCGGTGCGGCGTTGGCGAGTGGCAAACCACCGAAGAGCGAGTGGGCGGGAATCGCCGCCGCGATCGAACTGGCGATGCTCGGCATGCTTGCCCTCACTGCTTCGGAGCCCTCGGGGACTTTGGCCGGGAGGGGAGTCGATTGGCCGTCCGCGACCGCCATCCTGGCCGGAGACTTCCTGCTGGCCCAGGCTGCCCGGCTCGTCGCACGGCACGAACCGGAACTTTCGGGGCCCTTCGCCGACTGGATGGCGGATCTGGTGGCCATCCGGGCCCGAAGGATCAGCGAGCCACCTGATCCGGCCGCGAGCGTCGACTTCTTCGGGTGCCTCTTCGAGTTCCCGGCTCGCATTGCCGCGCAACTCGCCGACTGCCCGGAGGATGTCGTGACACGGCTTCGCGAGTTCGGCAATGCGTCCGGCCGCGTCTTCATCCACGTCGAAGACTTGCTGGCGCTCCGCAGGAGACGGACACGTCTTGACGCCACTCTGGACAGTTTACTGGCGACCAGACTGTCCTCTCTGCCTTCCCTGATTCCCGAATCCGATGACCGAGCGGTGTCGATCGAGGCCACCACCGCCGCAAGCGTCCGCGCCTACGAGGACGCACGACTACGTGTGGGCGAAGGATTGTCCAAGCGCGTGCTCGACGCCTTCCTCGACGTCCTTGCGGCACCAAGCTTCGCTCCCGCAACCCATCCGAGCCAGGAGACCAAATGATCAGAGGAGCCCGATCAGGAATCGTCGCCTTCGCGGTGGCTACTTGTCTGCTCGCCGCGAATTTCGTCGCGAGCGCCCGCATGACGGATGGACCGCTACCGCTGCCCGTCTTCGACCCGGATGGCGTCTTCTCGACCTTGGCCCATCCGGCCGCGACCGCGGCCGACCGTGGTGCCGGCATTCGCACCAGCGCTGCCGACATCAGCCGGGACGGCCGGCCGGACCTGCTGACCGTGCACGGCACGAGCACGGATCTCACCGCACACTTGGGCGCCGGCACCGGCGCTTTCACGACGAGCGTCAAGGTCGGCACCCGGCCCACGACGCGAACGTGGATCGGGCAAGGTGACGTGGACGGGGACGGTGATCCCGACATCGCGTCGATCGACAGCGGCGGTTCACTGAGCTTCGCCTTGCACACCGGCACTTTTGCGGGGCAAAGTACCTATAGCCCCGAGACGGTCTTCACGACCGGCTGGGCAGCCGCTCAGATCCCGACCTTCGTCGACTTCTTCGGCAGGGACGACAGCCAGCGCTGGGTACTGGACGGGCTGGCTGACTTGATCTTCCGCTTCAGCGGAGACAACTCGATGTACCTGTACCGCAACCAAGGACCGGTCAACGGGCGGCCGACCTTCTCGAACCTCGGCACCCTGTTCGGCAACACCCAGGCGGTGACCGGTCTCGCGCTCGCAGACCTGACAGGTGACGACTTCCCCGACTTCTACATGACGTTCACCGACGGCAGCGCACGGATCTTCGACATGTTCGCGGAAATGGACTCGAACGGGGCCTACTACGGGAAATGGTATGTCCTGCAGACAAGCGGAGCAGACGCCACTGAGCGAAGGCTTCTTCTCGACGCGACCGGCGACGGCTGGGCCGATCTGGTGATCCGGCTCGCGAACGGGAACCTTGTTGTCCGGCCTCATCCGCGCGACTGGGATCCCGCACATCCGTCCCGGCTTTTCGACAGTTCGAAGCAGATCACACTCGGCACTGGATGGGGTCAATACCGGCTCATGGCCTGAGAAATGGGGCACGATGATCATCGAACGTGATGTGCAGCGTCGGCTTGCATTGGGTAGACGCAAGATACGGGAAGCATTCTGGAGTCAGTACAACGTCGTCAGCATAGGTGTCGGTGCGCGTCAACGCCGGGAAGAATGGACCGACGAGCCCGCGATCACTGTCGGCGTGGTGAAGAAACGCAAGCCGGGATACCTTCGCTCGGACCAGATCCTGCCCGCTCAGGTGGACATCGACGGGGTCACACACCGGGTCGACGTCGTCGAGACCGGGGAAATCACGTTTGCGGGAAAACAAGAGTATGTGCCGCCGGGGTGGACGCTCAGTTCCCGCTACCGGCCACTGCAGCCGGGTATCAAGATCGCCAACCGTACCAACCGGGCCGCGAACGGCAACTTCTACAGTGGGACACTCGGCGGCTTCGTGACGGATAAAGAAGGCAAGAAGTACATTCTCTCCAATCATCACGTACTGATGAACATGGGAACGGACATTCCCGTCCTGAACCAGGACGTGATCCAGCCGGACACCGATGCGGACACGGCGGTCATCGGGAGGAACTACAGCTATATCGAGTTGCGACGCGGTGTAGGAGCGTCGAACATCGTCGACGCCGCACTGTGCTCGATAGATGACCAGAGCGCCATAGACGAGTCCTTCCCCGGCAATCGGATGATTCCGATCAATTCGTCACACCGGGCGATCGGCCTGTTCTTCGCCGGTAACTCGAGTCATCAGCGGGGCTGGATCTGCCGGATCAACCCGATCTTGAGCCGGTTCGGTGTAAGCCTCGGGCCTGAGGCCACCCACGAGGTCGACGGTTACAACATGTTCGACCCGATCGAAAAGGTGGGCGCACGCACCGGCTACAGCTCGACGCAGATCGTCGACGTCGACGCTGAGGTCAAGGTGACGATGAGCAACGGAAAGGTCTACAACTTCGAGAACATCATCGGAACCGAGCGGATGGGCTGGGGTGGGGACTCCGGGTCGATCGTGTGTCTGGGTGGCGACGGCAACACCTTGGTGCCGCTCGAGCACGTCGAGGAGGAAGGCTGCGCCATGTTCACCGCGGTCGGCCGGATGTACGACCTCCCCGTGCAAGGTGACACGGCGCTCGGCGACCGGATCCGGGACGAATTCCTGTCGCAGACCCGCTTGGGTGGTCTGCTGACACATTTGTTCTACATCAATGCCGAAACCGTGATGAGCCGTGCTCGGCAATCCACTACGTCGGCCTATGAGAAGGCCTCGGCACGTAGCCTCTACGACAAGTACCGCAACTTCGTGGAGTCCGCGCTCAACAACCCTCGGGATCCGGCTTTCGTGATGACCCAGGAGAATCTGTCCGACATCGCACAGGCCATCAACGGCGCCGCCCTCCATATGACCACCGACGAGTCGAACGCGCTCGGCGACATCTACCGCGCGGCTCTCGAGCCGACCCTCGGCATGCGCTACGACCAGTTGCTCACGCATATGAACAACGACGCTGTCTATCAGCAGGTCCTCGACCGTCTCATCCGAGTACCGACCATTGCGACGCAGGGCGTGATCAGGGGAAACTAGCCGGCATGGCGCAGCAGAGGTCGCCGACCGACGAGGACCGGGCGCAGCTTGCTCGTGAGCTGCGACCCGATCCCGCTGTGCACGGATTCGGCTTCGCCCATCGTGATGGTGAATGGGTCGTCTGGGTGGCGCTGGCGCCGGAAGATCGTTCGGAACGGCCAGCAACGATCGGAGATTACCGAGTGGTGTACGAGCACAGTGGTCCGTTTCATGCCGAGTAGAGATCACCTCGCCCTGGTCGTAGCGATAGTCGTCATGGTGTCCGCGGCCTGCACACCGTCGGAGGACGGGCGTGACCCGGCGAGCCGGTCCGGCCCGCCGGCCCTTCTCACTGGTGCCGTCGGGTTCTACGTCGATCCGGCCGGTCCTGCGGCCCGTTGGGTGGCGGCCAACCCTTCCAATCAGGCAGTTGATCGGATCCGCCGCCAGATCGCCGAACGTCCGGCCGCTCGGCGTATTTCAGCTGGGAGCGCCGCTGTGCGCGCCGAGGTCCGCGAGTATGTCGCCGACGCCGCGAGGCTGAACCGGCAACCCGTTCTCGTCCTGGACCCTCTCGCCGCCCTCGACTGTTCGGAAGCGGGCTACGCTGAGTGGTTCACCGAAGTGGCAGAAGGCATCGCGGCCCACCGAGCTCTCCTGGTCCTGAAAGACAAGGAATGTGAGACAGCATCACCCCGAACGACCATGATGACCGCTGGAGTCCGCAACCTACGCGCGTCCGCTCCGCAGGCGATGGTCCTCCTGGATGCCACACAGCTAGCGCGAAAACAAGACCCTCCCGGAGTGGCCAGGGCACTGGCGGCCTGGTCGGTCAAGGACACCACAGGCGTAGCGATCAACGTCGGCGAACACACATCTCAGACGGTGACCGACCGCTACGGGATCGAACTTCACCGAACGTTGGCCGCCGCCACCGGGCGTCGGGACCTGTACGTGGTCGCCGACAGCAGCCGAGGGGGGGTAGCGAGCGCTGACGGCTGTAATCCGCCGGACGCTCGAATCGGCAGCTACGAGGTACTTAGCGACAATCCCGAAACGACACAGCATCTCTGGTTGACGACACCAGGAATCTCCGATGGCCCCTGCGGGACTGCCCCGGCCAGCCAACCGGGGCAGTTCGTGCCCGAGCTCGCTACCGGACTACTCGCCGGCACTCCCTAGCGATGCCCACAGTGACGTAGAGGTAAAGCCCCATCACCGACGGCCTCCTCCAGATCAGCGGAGCGTCGCCCTGGACGACCTGGAAATCGCAACCGTCGAATACACCGCGCCAGATCTCGGCTCACGCTTACAAGCCCACCGAATATTTCCGACATCGGATTCCGGCCCCGGCTCCGCTTTCACCACACTCTCGCCGTCCATGTGACCTAGGGCACAGCCAGCTGTCGACTCAATGGCAAATAGTGAGCTTTGTTGACGATCACGCCGCCCAACGCGAAGCGGGTCGTCGGTTCGCGTTGGGCCCCACTCTTCGCGGGCATGTGGTCGCTGACGTTCCCTCCCCCTAAGGCCGGTGAAATCGTGAGACCGCCAGTAGCTGCATGTGGCGCCGGTACGAGTTCTGGCTCAGGCAGGTCAACAGCCGCATGCGCTCTACCGCCGACCACAGCGAAGCCCGGGAAGTGGGCCTGCTCCGGCACGGCGTCGATCTACACAGGGGCGACCCTTCTTACCAGCGGGTTTGCGCGGATGACTCACTTGCCCGGCGCCGGAACAGTACGACAGGGCGTGCCAGCCAGGGTCTGCGAAGACCCCTCGGGCCGCACCCTCCTGCCCACGATGGCCAGCCCTCTAAGCAAGTTGACGCCTCAGATGAGCCGGAACATCTTGTAGGCCATATCCGCCGCAGTTTGGATCACCGCGCCCGCAGTGAGGACCGCAACGCAGTCCGGAAGCAGGAGTCATCCAGGTCGAGCACCATGGTCCAGGCCCTCCAACCAAACGACCGTGAGTCACGGCAAGTTCCGTTCGGAAGTCGCCGCCCGGTTCCACGATGCGAGGACCTGACAAGCCCCGGAAATCAGCACGGCTGTGAAAACGGAGACGAAACGGAGCCCAATGGGGCCAAGGAAAACGCGAACAAGCCTCGCGAAACACGCCATATCAGCAGGTCAAAGGCTATGTTGATCTTGAGCCGCCAAGGGGGCTCGAACCCCTGACCTTCTGTTTACAAGACAGATGCTCTACCAGCTGAGCTATAGCGGCCTTGCCCAGGGCAGCCCGGGCGAGGCCAGTATATCGGCGCCCGTTCAGCTCTTCGCAGGGCGCACCCGGGGTTCGCCGGCGACGGTCCCGAAGGCGTGCGCGAACGTCACGGCGGTCGCCGGGTCGCGGCGGTCGGTGACGTAGTACCAGTTCATCCGGACGGCGTCCGGTGTCACTTCGAGGACGCCGGGGCCGTGCGAGTCGAGTTCCACGAAGCGCACGTGCGGGTTCAGCGCGCGGATCGCGGCCTCGACCTTCAGCGAGCCGGTCCGTGGCGGGACACCGAGTTGCTCGTCGATGTTGTCCGAGGTGACCGACGGGCAGACGAACTCGACCGCGACGCTCGCCCCGTCCCGCGGCACGTCGTTCGCCCACGACGAGTGGACGTCGCCGGTCAGGAACACCGTGTTGCCCCGGCCCTGCGCGGCGATCGTGTCGAGGACCCGGCGGCGGTCTTCGGTGTAGCCGTCCCACTGGTCGGTGTTGACCGTGGTCGGCTGGCCGTCGAGCAGGTCGCCGAGCGCGAGCCGTTCGCGGGTCGGCAGTGCGGGGACCTTGATCGGCGTGACCATCACCGAGTTCCCGATCAGGTTCCAGGACGCGGTCCCGCGCGCGAGGCCGTCCAGGAACCACTGCCGCTGTTCGGCGCCGAGGATGGTGCCCTCCACCGAAGCCGGGCCGGGCTGCCGGGTCCGGTACGTCCGCAGGTCCAGCATGGTGAGGTCGGCCAGCCTCCCGAACTTCAGCCGCCGGTACAGCCGATCGCCGCGATGCCGCACCGGCATCCATTCGAAGTACGCCCGGTGCGCGGCCCGCATCCGGTCGCGCCAGTCACCCTCGGTCGCCGGATCGTGTGACGGCGACCCGCCGGACCAGGCGTTGTCGGCAGCCTCGTGGTCGTCCCAGGTCGCGACCATCGGGTGGCGGGCGTGGAGCCGCCGGAGGTGCTCGTCGGTCTTGTACATCGCGTGGCGTTGCCGGTAGTCCGCCAGGGTGATCAACTCGTTGGGCGGTACCGAGGGCCGAAGATCACCCGCAGGGTTGGGATTCCCTTCGTAGAGGTAGTCACCCAGGTGAATGAAGGCGTCCAGGTCGTCGCGGTCGGCCAAATAGCCGTAGGGGGCGAAGTGACCGACAGCCCAGTTCGCACACGAGACCACGCCGAACCGCAGGCTCGCGACGTCTTCGTCGTGCGAAGGCGCGGTACGCGTCCGCCCGGTCTGCGAGACCTTCCCTTGAGCCGTGAAGCGATACCAGTACGCCGTCGACGCGCACAGCCCCTCCGCCGTCACCTTCACCGTGTGATCACGTTCCGGCCCGGTCCGGAGGTGACCGCGAGCGACGACGTCGGCGAATCCGGCGTCCTTCGCCACCTCCCACCGGACGTCCACCGGCACCCCTTTTCCGGATCCCGGAACCGCCTCGGCCGAGGGCGTGACCCTGGTCCAGAGGAGCACCGAATCGGGCATCGGGTCGCCGGAGGCCACGCCGTGCGCGAAAACCGGGGCCTCCGCCCCGCTAGATGCCCCCGAAAGGGTGAAAGTCGCCGCTGTCCCGGCCACGGTGAAACCGGCCGCGCGAAGGACGGATCGCCTGCTCACGGAGGACGCCATGGCATGCAGTGTGCCGCAAACCGACCGAGTGACGATGATCTTCCTCAGACGTGGTGGACGCCACTTCGGGTTTCCTGCAACGGTCGGGCCACCGTCCCCGATGCTCCTCGGGAATGTACCGGCAATGAAGGTAAGGAGGTGGATCGATCATGAAGATCAACGAGCACACCAAGGGAGCCCAGCGCGGCGAACGCAGTGGACACAGTGCCGAAAAGAACCAGGACGAAACACCCGAACGTGGCGAATGGCTGCTGGAGGCCCCGCGCCAGCGTGACGGAGAGCGATCGATCCACCAAACCCGATCGCACCGGCCGAATCTGCTGCGCCGCCGCGCCTGGCAGATCCTCGAAGCCCCGACGGCCGAGCAGCCCGCCGTCGAGAGCGACGAGGCGATGGGCCCGAAGCCGCCCGACGACTCGACGGTCAACTTCGTCCTGGACCTCGCCCTGCGCATCGGCGAGGTCCAGATGTCGAGCGGCGCCGGCGCCTCCGACGTCACCGCGACGATCATCGCGCTGACCTCCGCGCTCGGCCTTCCGCACTGCGAGGTCGACGTGATCTTCACGTCGATCACGGTGACCTGCCACCGCGGCACCGACATGGCACCGGTGACGGCGCTGCGCGTGGTCCGTTCGCGCAGCCTCGACTACACGCGGCTCACCCAGACGGAGACGCTGGTCCGCCGGATCGTCCGCGGGAACATCGGCGCCGAAGAGGCGCAGCAGGAACTCCAGCGGTTCACGACCGCGCCGCACCCGTACCCCCGCTGGGTGGCCACCGCCGCCTGGGGTGGGCTGGCCGCGTTCATTACCCTGATCCTCGGCGGCAGCATCGACGTCGCTCTGGTCGCGCTGGTGATCAGCGCGGTGATCGACCGGCTCGGCCGCTTCCTGAACCGCTTCGCGCTGCCGTTCTTCTTCCAGCAGGTGATCGGCGGCCTGGTGGCGACGCTTTCCGCGATGGCGATAGTCAGCAGCGATCTGCTCACCACGGACAAACCCACACTGGTCGTCGCGGCGGCCGTCACGGTGCTGCTGTCCGGTCTCTCCACGGTTTCCGCCGTGCAGGACGCCATCACTGGCTACTACGTCACGGCGGCCGGGCGCACGATGGAAACCGCGTTGATGAGTGCCGGGCTGATCGCGGGGGTGGTGCTGGCTCTGAAGATCGCGGTGCTGCTCAAAATGCCGCTCACGCCGTTGCCCGAGGTCGTCTCGTCGACACCGCAGGACCTGCCGATCATCATCCTCGGCAGCGTCGGCGCCTCCGCCTGCTTCGCGCTCGCCTCGTATTCGACGCTGCGCGCGATGATCGTCGCGGGTGCGGCGGGCGCCATCGGCGGCGCGGTGTACGGCGCCTTGATGCTGACCGACTTCCAGGCGGTCAGCTCTTCCGCCGTCGCCGCCACGCTGGTCGGGTTCTGCGGTGGCGTGCTCGCCAGGCGGCTCAAGGTGACGCCGCTCGTGGTGGCTGTGTCCGGCATCACGCCCCTCCTCCCCGGTCTCTCCACCTATCGTGGTCTATACCAATTGGGCGTCGAGCCCGGCGGGAACATCTCGACGCTGATGACCGCGGTCGCGATCGGGCTTGCCCTGGCAGCGGGCGTGGTACTCGGCGAATACCTCGCGCAACCGGTGCGGACGGGGCTCGGCAGGCTCGAACGCAAGTTCGCCGGGCCGCGGATGGCGGGTCCGATGGAACCCGCCGAACGACGCTTGGAGTGATCGCTCGCCGACGGGCCGCGGCCTCCTCGCGCGATAGGGTTTCCGCTTAGGGCAGCGACCCGCAAATCGAGGGAGCGGCTGGTGGACGAAGTGATTGCCGAGACGAGCAGAACGGCCTCCGCGGATTTCGTGGTGGTGGCGAACAGGCTCCCGGTGGACCTCGAACGGACCGCCGACGGGAGCAGGCGCTGGACGGCGAGCCCTGGCGGGCTGGTGTCGGCGCTCGAACCGTTCCTGCGCTCACGCAAGGGTGCCTGGGTCGGCTGGCCTGGCGTGCCCGACGTCGAGGTCGAGGAGTTCGACGACGACGGCTTGGTCCTCCACCCGGTCTCCCTGACCTCGGACGACGTCCGCGACTACTACGAGGGCTTCTCCAACGCGACGCTCTGGCCGCTGTACCACGACGTGGTGGCCAGGCCGGTGTTCGACCGGAGCTGGTGGGAGTCCTACGTCCGGGTGAACCGGCGCTTCGCCGAGGCGAGCGCGAAGGTCGCCGCCGAGGGCGCGACCGTGTGGATCCAGGACTACCAGTTGCAGCTGGTACCGGCGATGCTCCGCGAACTGCGCCCCGACCTGCGGATCGGCTTCTTCCTGCACATTCCGTTTCCCCCGGTCGAGTTGTTCATGCAGATGCCGTGGCGGACCGAGATCGTCCGCGGCCTGGTGGGGGCCGACCTCGTCGGCTTCCACCGGCCGGGTGGCGCGCAGAACTTCCTCTGGCTGGCGCGGCAGCTGGCCGGTCTCGAATCCAGCCGCGGCGCGGTCGGCATCCGCACCCGCCCCGGTCTGATGCAGGTCGGCGACCGCACCGTGCGGGTCGGCGCGTTCCCGATCTCCATCGACGCCATCGGCCTCGACAAACTCGCCAAGACCAAGGGCGTCGCCGAACGCGCCGCCCAGCTGCGGCGCGACCTGGGCAATCCGAAGAAGGTCCTGCTCGGCGTCGACAGGCTCGACTACACGAAGGGCATCGACCTGCGGTTGCAGGCGCTGCACGAGTTGCTGCACGAAGGCCGCGTCCGCCCGGAGGACGTCACGTTCGTCCAGCTGGCCACGCCGAGCCGCGAGCGCGTCGAGCACTACCAGCGGATGCGCGGCGACATCGAGCAGATGGTCGGCAGGATCAACGGCGAATTCGCCCGCGTGGGTCACCCGGTCGTGCACTATCTGCATCAGTCCGTGAACCGGACGGAGCTGGCCGCGTTCTTCTCCGCGGCCGACGTCATGGTGGTCACTCCCCTGCGTGACGGGATGAACCTCGTCTGCAAGGAGTACGTCGCCTGCCGCCACGAACTGGGTGGCGCGCTCGTGCTCTCGGAGTTCGCCGGCGCCGCGGCGGAGCTGACCAGTGCACTCCTGGTCAACCCCCATGACCTGGACGGGGTGAAGAACGCCTTGGAGACTGCCATTACGCTCGACCCCGCAGAGGGACGCCGCCGTATGCGCGCCATGCGTCGACAGGTCCTCACGCATGATGTCGACCGCTGGGCGCGCTCGTTCCTCCAGGCGCTTGGTGCCGAACCGGCCGACTGATCCCCATCCCCCGCTACGCTCCCGAGGAGAAATCGTTGACCGCCGAGGCACTGCCCGCCGAGCTGAGGCGCGCGATTGTCCAGGTCGCGCGCACGCCGCGGCTGCTGGTCGCCTGCGACTACGACGGCACGCTCGCTCCGATCACGGCCAATCCGGACGAAGCCCGGCCGCTGCCCGAATCGGTAGGCGCGCTCAGGTCGCTGGCCGGCCTGCACGAGACGACCACCGCGGTCATCTCCGGCCGTGCGCTGCGCGATCTCGCCACCCTGTCCCGTCTCCCGGCCGAGGTGAACCTGGTCGGCAGCCACGGATCCGAGTTCGACATCGGCTTCATCCACGCGCTCGACGACAAGGCCCGCGAGCTCCACAGGCGGCTTGAGGCCGAGCTGGAGAACCTGGTGCTCGACGTGCCGGGCGTCTCGCTCGAGGTCAAGCCCGCGAGCATCGCGGTGCACGTCCGCCGCGCCGAGCACGAGGCGGGCCGCCGGGTCCTCCGTGACGTCCACAATGGACCGTCGAAGTGGGAGGGCGTGTCGACGACCGACGGCAAGGAGGTCGTCGAGCTCGCGGTCGTCCAGACGGACAAGGGTCGCGCGCTGGACACCCTGCGTCACCAGGTCGGCGCGACGGCGGCGATCTTCCTCGGCGACGACGTCACCGACGAGAAGGCGTTCGCCCGGATCTCCGGCCCGGACCTCGGCGTTAAGGTCGGCGACGGGGAAAGCCTCGCGCAGTACCGCGTTCCGGACACCGTCGACGTCGCGATGGCACTCGCCTTCCTCCTCGAAGAGCGGCGCAACTGGCTCTACGGTGAGCAGGCCCCGCCGATCGAGCGGCTTTCCATGCTGGCCAACGAACGCTCGGTCGCGCTCGTCACTCCGGACGCCCGGCTGACCTGGCTGTGCCACCCCGGCCCCGACGCGCCCGCGATCTTCGCGGATCTGCTCGGCGGCGCCGGCGCCGGTCACTTCTCGATCAAGCCGCACCGCAACGGCCTGCCGCTCGGGCAGCGTTACCTGCCGAACACGATGACGGTCGAGACCCGCTGGTCGCGGCTGCTCGTCACCGACTACCTCGAGCCGGAGAGCCCCGCGCACCGCACGGATCTCGTCCGGGTGATCTCGGGCGAGGCGGCCGCGGAGATCGTTTTCGCGCCGCGGCCCGAATTCGGTGGCGTGCCGGTGAAGCTGGTCGCCGACGAGGACGGGATCCTGGTGCAGGGCACCTCGGAACCGTTCGCGCTGCGTTCGCCGGGCGTGGAGTGGGAGATCACCTCCGATGGAATGAACGACACCGCGACGGCGCTCGTCACTCCCTCCCCGGAGA
The DNA here is from genome assembly GCF_046549005.1 of Amycolatopsis sp. lyj-108. Taxonomy (NCBI): domain Bacteria; kingdom Bacillati; phylum Actinomycetota; class Actinomycetes; order Pseudonocardiales; family Pseudonocardiaceae; genus Amycolatopsis; species Amycolatopsis sp. lyj-108. Next base: position 21,633 of record NZ_JAJPWQ010000019.1, read on the forward strand.
ACCCGGTGGTGCTCGAACTCCGTTGCGGCACCTCGGATCTCGGCGCGCACGAACTGTCCGAAGTGGAGCGACGCTCGCGTGCGGGCGACTACTGGAGCACCTGGGCGCAGACGCTCAAACTGCCCAGCGTCCAGACCGACCTCGTCGGCCGTTCGGCGCTGACCTTGCGCGGCCTGGTCAACGCCGACACCGGCGGTGTGCTCGCGGCGGCGACGTCTTCGCTGCCGGAGGAGATCGGCGGCGTCCGCAACTGGGACTACCGCTACTGCTGGATCCGCGACGCGGCCATGACCGTGCGCGAACTGGTCCACCTCGGCTCGACCGACGAGGCGGAAGGCTACCTCCGCTGGCTGCACGGCGTGCTGTCCACTTTGGCCGGTCCGGAACGACTGCACCCGTTGTACACCTTGGCGGGCAGCGTGATCGGCGCCGAAGCGGTCATCGAATCGCTGCCGGGATACGCCGGTTCGCGGCCGGTCCGCGTCGGCAACCTGGCGAACCACCAGGTGCAGCTGGACGTTTTCGGCCCGGTCGTCGAACTCGTGCAGACACTGGCGGAGGCGCGCGGCGAACTGCGCGACGAGGACTGGCAGATGGTGCGCGCGATGGCCGAGGCCGTCACGCGGCGCTGGAACGAGCCGGACCACGGCATCTGGGAGGAGCGGCACGTGCCGCGCCACCGGGTGTACTCGCGGGTGATGTGCTGGGTGACCATCGACAGGGCGATCAAACTGGGCGAGGTCTACGGCCGGGCGGTGCCGGGCGCGTGGCCTTCGCTGCGTGACGAGATCGCCGCGGACGTGCTGGACAAGGGCTGGAACGAAGAGGTCCAGGCCTTCACCACCGCCTACGACGGAACGGACCTCGACGCCGCTTCGCTGTTCGTCGGGCTGACCGGGCTGATCGACCCGGCCGACCCGCGCTTCCAGTCCACGGTGACCGCGATCGAGGCGGAACTGCGCAGTGGGTCCACTGTGTACCGTTACCGCCGCGACGACGGCCTCCCCGGCGGCGAGGGTGGCTTCCACATCTGCGCGGCCTGGCTCATCGAGGCGTACCTGCTCACCGGGCGGCGCACCGAGGCCGAGGAACTGTTCACGCAGATCGTCGACGCCGCGGGCCCGACCGGTCTGCTGCCCGAGCAGTTCGACCCGATCGCGGAACGCTCGCTGGGCAACCACCCGCAGGCGTACTCGCACATCGGGCTGATCCGCTGCGCGAACCTGCTTTCCCGGTAACCGGCCCACGCAATTCGTCACCTGCTTGCGGTAGTCGCATACGCAAGAACCGCAAGCAGGTGCCGAATCGCGGGGTCAGCCCCCGGCGACGGACGGGATGATCTGGACCTCCTTCGCGTCGGCGAGGGAGGTCTTGGCGCCGTCGAGACGGCGGCATTCCTCACCGTCCACATAGAAGTTCACGTAGCGCCGCAGCGCGCCGGTTTCGTCGCGCAGACGGCGTTCCAGCGCCGGATACTCGACGCCGAGCGAGTCCAGGACCGCGTCGAGCGTCGGGGCGTCGACCTCCAGCGCACCCACGTCGCCCGCGAGCGGCCGCAGCATCGCGGGCAGCAGGACCCGGACCACCTAGACCACCTGAGCCCGCACGCACAGCACGTCCGGCAGATGCGCGGCCACCTGATGCCAGGTGTCGCCTTCGTCGGGGCTTGCCCACACTTCACCGGACCGGGTGCCGAAGTACACGCCGCCCCGCGAGTCGACGCACATCCCGTCCCGCAGGACGCCCGCGTAGAAACCCTTGTCCGGCAAGCCGTTCCCGAGTCCTGTCCAGGTCTCGCCCGCGTCCTCGCTGCGGTAGACACGGCAGCGGCCCTCCGGCGGGAAGCGGAGTACGTCGGCCACCAAAGGGAAGTTGTAGACGGTGTCCGGTTCGGACGGATGGACGACCATCGCGAACCCGAAGTCGTTCGGCAGCCCGTCGGCGATGGACTTCCACGTCTTCGCGTCGTCGTCGCTGCGGTAGACACCGCCGTGGTTCTGCAGGAAGAACCGCTCGGGACGCGACGGATGCATCGCGACCTTGTGCACGCACTGCCCGAATTCGGGCTCCTCGCCGGGCAGGAAACCCGCGCTGATCCCGCGGTTGGCCGCCGTCCAGCTCTTGCCGCCGTCCTCGGTGCGGTAGACCCCGCCCGTCGACATGGCGACGGTGATCCGGCCGGGGTCCGCGGGATGCGGCAGGATCGTGTGGATCATCTGCCCGCCTCCACCGGGAGTCCAGTGTGGACGGTGCTCGTGGTCCCACAGGCCGCGGACGAGCTCGAAGGTCTCGCCGCCGTCTTCGGACCGGAACAACGCCGACGGTTCGACACCCGCGTAGACGACGTCACCGGCGATGACGATCTGCCAGATGCCTTCGAGCGCCGTCTCCGTGTCCGCGGGGAAGGCCACCGGGGCGTGATCGGGTTCGGACCAGGTCTCGCCGAAGTCGCCGGACGTCGCGATCGTGGGACCGAAGTGTTCGTTGACCGCGGCGGCGTAGACCTTGGACGGCGTCAGCGCCACGGCCCGCACGGCCTCCATCGGGAACTTCGGTGTGGACAGTTCCCAGCTCGCCCTGTCCTCACTGCGGGCGAGGAAAAGACCCTTCCTGGTGCCGATCCCCAGCTGGAACTCCACGACGCCGCCTCCTCGGTCGGTACTGTGACTCAGGTCACCTCGCACCGTACTACCGGGAGCGTGCGAAGGCCCCCTTCACGGGAAGTTGGAGGCGTCGCGCCGGCTGCTGTCCAAGGGGTCGTGGCCTTCGCCTTCTCGGGAGAACGAAAGTCACAGACGAACAGCCGGCGCGACGGGTCTTGAGGGAGCGGTCAGGTCCCGCTGATCAGGCGCAGGGCCAGATCGGGGCTGAACTGACCGGCTTCGACGTTCGGCGCGATGCCGCATTTGCCGTCGGAGTCACCCGGCACCTTGACCCACAGCAGCATCTCGGCGCCGCCGCCGGTCTGCGAGGTCGCCCCGAGCTTGCGCCCGGCCGGGTTGCACCACTCGGAGCCCAGCGGGCCGTTGCCGTTGCGGCTCGTGTCGATCACGAACGGCTTGGTGTAGCCGTACTTGCTCGACAGCGCCGCGCTGACGGCCTTGCCGTAGTTCGCCGAGTCGGTGGTGGTCTTGTAGTTCGACACGTTGATCGCGAGACCGCGGATCGACTTCACGCCGACGGCGTTGAGCCGGTCGGCCATGGTCGCGGCCGGGATCCAGGTCGAGTTGCCGCCGTCCATGTACGCCCAGGTGTTCGGGGCCTTCGCGGCGAACTGCTCCGCGGCGTACTTGAGCAGGTCGAGGCGGGTCTGGCGCTCACCGGTGGGCAGGCAGTCGACCTGCGCGAGCGCGTCCGGCTCGATGACGACGACCGCGGGCTTGCCGCCGATGCCGTCGGCGAAGTTCGAGATCCAGGTGCGGTACGCCTCCGGGCTGCCCGCGCCGCCACCGGAGTGACCGCCGCAGTCGCGGCCGGGGATGTTGTAGGCGACCAGGATCGGCAGCTTGTCCGCGACGTCGGCGGCGTAGGTGTAGCCGTCGACGGCCGTCTTGATGTTCCCGCTCCAGTTGCCGAACCAGCGCGCGCCCGCCTTCGTGGAGATGGCGGCCTTGATCTTGTCGGCGGTGCTGCCCGGGTTGTTCTTCACCCAGGTCGCGGGGTTGGAGTTCGGGTCGACGTAGAAGCCGTTGGTCTTCTCAAGGGGGTTGCCGTCGGCGGCGTGGGCCGGTGCGGCGATAAGGGCCAGCAACGAGGCGGCCACCAGGCCGAGCGTCTTGATGCGCATGATCACCAGCTTCGAGCCCGCCCGTACAAGATTCGTACAACCCGGCCATTCGGCACCTGCTTGCGGCGCGAAGTGCCGCAAGCAGGTGCCGAATGGCGAAGGGGTCAGGCCGAGTAGCCCTTCGGCGGGATCAGGGTGGCGAGCTGGTTGAAGGTGAGCCAGTAGATCTGGTTGCCGCCGAAGTTGGCCGGGTCGGCGATCTTCACCGTCATGTTGTCGCTGTTGTAGCCGATGATCGTGAAGTAGTGGTAGATCGTGTAGTTCGGGTAGCCCGGCGGGTGGTTGTTCGCCGGGGCGACGATGTTCGCCACGATCGCGTAACCCTTGTCGACGTCCAGCACGATGTCGCGCCACAGGAGGTCGCGCTGCGCCTGGGTCGGCGGATCGTTCGGCATCTCCTTGGTCTCGTACCAGCCACCGGCGACGTGGTTGTTGAGGACGCGGGTGACCTGCCCGATCCAGTCGGTGCCGTTGGTGCTGGTCGGGAGCTCGTTCGCGAGCTGCTGCTGGCTCGGCGGGTTGCCGTTCTTCGCCGAGATGGCGATGCGGGTGGCGGCCGGGCCGCACCAGTACCCGGTCTCCTGGATCTGGTACTGGATGTTGAGCTCGGCGGCTGCCCTGACCCCTTCGACCTTGGCGGGCGGCGCCATCGAATTCACGAAGCCGGGCGCGGGTACGACGTTCTCACCTTGGGCGACGGCCACCGCCGGAGCGGTGATCAGTGCGGACACCGCGAGCGCGGCGACGACCGCGGTCCTGAGTCGACGCATGGTAATCCTTCCCCAGTTTCACTTCAGATCGGTGAATAGTGAACAGGATCGCCGGTACCGAGGCTTTTGTCTGCCACCTCACCTGCGTCGTCCCCGATCGGCCCACGACGAAAGTAGGATCGAATGAACGCTCATGGGCTCATCGGGCAATAGCGATCGTGCAGGTGATGAAAGACGATCACGAGCAGGCCGGCACGCGTGGACTGGACAGGCCGGATCTCGGTGGTCCCGACCCCGCGCCCGTCTTCGGCATGCTCTTCGACGCCCACGCGGCCCCGCTGCAGCGCTACCTCGCGCGCCGCGTCGGCACCGAGACCGCGCACGACCTCGTCGCCGAGACGTTCCTCGTGGCGCTCCGGAGGCGGGAGACGTACCGCCCGGACGCCGGGACGGCGCGGGCCTGGCTGTACGGCATCGCGACGAATCTGCTGCGGCACCACGTCCGCACGGAGACCCGGGCGCTCACCGCGACGGCCCGGCTCGCGGCCGCCGGCCAGACGGTCTCGGCCGGGCACGACGGCCGGGTCGCCGAGCGGGTCGACGCGCAGTCCCGCGCGGCCCAGCTGGCGGGCGCGCTGGCCGAATTGAGCGTCGCCGACCGGGACACCCTGCTGCTGGTCTCCTGGGCGGGGCTGGACCCCGGCGAGGTCGCCGAGGCGCTGGGGATTCCCGCCGGGACGGTCAGATCGCGGCTGCACCGGATCCGGAGATGGCTGCGCGCCAACGCACCGGAGTCCACAAAGGACGGTTCAGGTAACGAGGAGGAGGGTGAAAGTGCACGGCGGTAGCATCAGGAAGGTGTGGTCCGAGGCCGAACTCGACGAGGCGCTGGCCGGCCTCCACGCGGAACCGGAAACCCGGCAGGACGAACTGTCCCGCGCCAGGGCGGCGCTCCTGCGGGCCGCCGGCGACGTCGACGACGAACTCCTCCCCGCGACCGCGCCCCCGAGGAAGAAGCGGCCGGGCTCGTGGCGGTGGATCGCGGCCGCGGCCGCCGCGGCGCTGGTGTCCGGCGGCGGGATCGTGGCGACGAACGTCTTCACCGCCGACGACGGCCCGGACCCCGCGGCCCACTCGGCCCTCACCCGGGGCGAAAACGCGCTCGAAGCCCTCCACGGCGACGACTTCCCGATCCGGGACGACCAGTACCGGCTCGTCACCGAATCCACTTGGACCACGCACGTCACCAAGACCGGGCTCGTCTACCAAACCCACGAGATCCTCGACCGATGGCTGCCGCCGCACGGCTCGAAGCCGATCAAGACGCGCTTCACCGGAACCGGCGAGATCCGATGGGTCAAGGGCGACTACCAGACGGCCATGTCCTACGGCGAAGCGCTTCCGGGCCCGTCGTCCCACGTCACCGTGGACGAGGCGAAGCCGCCTCGAACCACCACCACGTCACCGGTGCCTCCGCCGTTGAAGACCTCCGAGGCCCAGCCGCCCGTCCCGTCCCAGGATCGGCTGCCGTCGAAAAGCGGGTGGACCCACCCCACCCCGGAGTTCCTCTCGGAACTGCCCACCGACCCGGCCAAGCTGTCCGAGCGGCTCCGCCGCGACGGCCTCTGGCCGGACGGCCGCTCACCGGAGCAGCCGAACTCGGCGCCCGAGATGTTCGAGATGGCCTTCAACGTCCTCCGGTCTTCCCAGGGCTTCGGCGCGCTGCGGGTGGCATTGTGCAAAGCGCTCGCGAAAATGCCCGGCATCGCCGTGGAGAGTGTGGCCACTCCCGGCGGGCGGCCCGCGGTGTCCTTCACGGTCGCGTTGCCGAACCAGACACGCACGTTCGTCGTCGACAGGGGCACGGCGGCCGTCGTCGGGAACCGCGCCGTCCGGTCCACCGGCCAGGACGAGGGCTGGCCGGGGCTGACCTTGTTCGACACGACGATCTCGGTGGTGATCACCGACGACGGCGGCCCCCCGCCCGGCTAGCGCGCGTGCTTGGCGGCGTTGAGCGCGCTTCCGACGTCCGAGACCTCCAGCACCCGGATCCCCGGCGGGATCTTGCCGGAGTCCGGCGGCACCAGCGCGTAGGTGAAGCCGAGCCGGGCGGCCTCCGCGAGCCGCCGCCCGACGCTCGGCACCCGCCGGACCTCGCCCGACAGCCCGACCTCGCCCATCGCGACGAGTTTGGGCGAGAGCGGGGTGTCCCTCGCCGAGGAGATCAGGGCCAGCACCACCGCGAGGTCGATGCCGGGTTCGGTGATCTTCATACCGCCGACCGTCGCCACGTAGACGTCCTTGTCGCCGACCTTGATGTTCGCCCGCTTCTCGACCACGGCCAGCACCATCGCGACACGCGCCGAATCGAGACCGCTCACCGCGCGCCGCGGCTGCGGCGACTGGGTCGCCGACACCAGCGCCTGCACCTCGCCGAGCAGTGGCCGCTTGCCCTCCATCGTCACCGTGACCGCGGTGCCCGCGACCGGCTCCGCCGTATGGCTGAGGAACAGCCCCGACGGGTCGGGGACGCCGACGATGCCCTCCTCGACGAGCTCGAAGCAGCCGATCTCGTCGGCGGCGCCGAACCGGTTCTTGATCCCGCGCAGCATCCGCAGCGTCGAATGCTTGTCGCCCTCGAACTGCAGGACGACGTCGACCAGGTGCTCCAGCACGCGCGGCCCGGCGACCGAGCCGTCCTTCGTGACGTGACCGACCAGCACGATCGGCAGCCCGCGCTCCTTGGCGAGCGCGACCAGCCCGGCGGTGACCGCGCGGACCTGCGTGACCCCGCCCGGCGCGCCTTCCACCTGCGGCGAGGCCATGGTCTGGACCGAGTCGACGATCAGCACCCCCGGCTTGACCGCGTCGACGTGGCCGAGGATCGCGGAGAGATCACTTTCGGCCGCGAGGAACATCTCGTCGTGGACGTTGCCGGTGCGCTCGGCGCGCAGGCGCACCTGCCCCGCCGACTCCTCGCCGGTGACGTACAGCGCACGGCCCGCGGTGGACGCCCATTGATAGGCGACCTCCAGCAGGAGGGTCGACTTGCCGACACCGGGCTCACCGGCGAGCAGGATCACCGCGCCCGGCACGAATCCGCCGCCGAGCACCCGGTCAAGTTCGGAGACGCCGGTGGGCTTGGCGCGCGCCGTCTCGACGTCGACCTCGCCGATCGGGCGCGCCGGGGCACTGGGCGCGCCCGCCGCGACCCTGGCTATCGCGGGACGGGCGTCGCCGCGCTCCTCGAGCGTTCCCCACGCCTGACACTCCGGGCAGCGCCCGACCCACTTCGGCGCCTCGTACCCGCATTCGCCGCAGCGGTAGGTACTGCCTTTCTTGACCACTCCGCGAGGCTAGCGGCCGCCACCGACAAACCCGGGCAACGACGGGCTGAAGGGGACTTTCACCGCATGTGACGCAGCGAAGGGGCCCTTCACCGCATGAGATGCGGTGAAGGGCCCCTTCGGCTGGCTACGGAGACTTAGTGTCCGCCGCCCTTGGCTTCCTTTTCCGGCGCGGGCGCCCGGCTGCCCGGGTGCGACGGCGCCGCGACCGGCAGGTCCAGCGTGACCGAACCGGAGTTCTTGAAGACGAAGGTGACCTTGATCGTCTGGCCGGCCCACACCGGCTGCTTCAGCCCCTGCAGCACGACCGTGGCCTTGCCCACCTGATCCGGCGCGTTGGTCGTCTCCGGGCCCGCGGACGGCGTGACCGTCCCGGCGACACTCGACGACGGGGCACCCGAAGACGACGGCGCGCCCGAGGACGAAGCCGGCGCGGAGGACGGGGCGCTCGTCGGAGCGACCTCCTTGGTCGACTCGACCGGGTCGGACGGGCCGATCACGAGCGCGTGGCTCGCGACGATGGCCTTGGCCCCGGTGATCTTGGCGTCGCCCGTGGCGGCCTCGGAGGACACCGAGACGAGCTCGTCGTCCTGCTTGCCCTGGTTCACGATGGTCAGCGTCAGCGGCACGGCGGCACCGGCCGGGTACGCCTGGCCCTCGGTGGGGAACTGGAGCGCGGCGTTCCGCAGCACCAGGTCCTTCGCCTGCGCGTACGTCCCGTTGACCGCGGGCTGCTGCGAGTCGGTCTGGGTGATCTGACCAGCACCGCAGCCGGCGAGCACGAGCGCGGCGCCGAGCGCCAGCACACCTGCGCCGAACACGCGACGATTCTGCAGCCTCACGTCGGAGTCCTTCCATCTCACGGCCTCTTCACCGCGAAGACTAGCCGGGCGCCTTCGCGACCGGAGAACCCGGTGCGTGTTGACACGCCACCAATGCGGTGGCGTGCCCAAGATCAACCGTCCACAAAGGATTTGGAAATCGTTCGCTTCTCACCAGCGTGAGCATGGGCGAATTGGGTTTGTCAACCCCCGGGCGGACCACCATCAGGCCGCTGACCTGCGACGACGATCGCGGGCCGCTAGGTGGGCCTCGTCGGCACGTGCTAAGATGAATTCAGCGAAAGGGGCAGAGGACACATGGTTTTCAAGGTCGGAGAGACCGTCGTCTACCCGCACCACGGTGCCGCACTCATCGAAGCCATCGAGACCCGCGTGATCAAGGGCGAGGAGAAGAAGTACCTCGTCCTCAAAGTCGCGCAAGGGGATCTTACGGTTCGCGTGCCCGCTGACAACGCCGAGATCGTCGGTGTTCGTGATGTCGTCGGGCAAGAAGGACTGGACAAGGTTTTCGACGTTCTGCGTGCTCCGCACACCGAAGAGCCCACGAACTGGTCTCGTCGGTACAAGGCCAACCTCGAGAAGCTCGCCTCCGGCGATGTGAACAAGGTGGCCGAAGTGGTGCGCGACCTCTGGCGGCGAGAGAAGGACCGCGGACTTTCAGCCGGTGAGAAGCGCATGCTGGCGAAGGCGCGGCAAATTCTGGTCAGCGAGCTGGCGCTCGCGGAGGGCACCGACGAGGACAAGGCTGAAGTCCTCCTCGACGAAGTTCTGGAAACCGCGGCAGTCTGAACCGGCGGGTGTCCCACGCCAGGTGAGGCTGCGGGGGATACCTCTACGATCGTGCACATATGAGCACCGTCCATATGAGCACGATCGTGTTCGTCACTGTCGTCAGACACCATGCCTCCGACGCGGAGCTCGCTCTCGCGCCGGTCAATGGTGAAGCGTTACTCACGCACACTGTGCGGGGGCTGCTCGCGCTGCCGGATCTCGATCTGGTGGTCGTAGCGGCCCCCGAGCGGTGTGCTGATTTGTTTTCGGCCGCTTTGAGTGGCTTCGGGAACCGTTGCCGGATAGTACCCGGCTCGTCGCTCAAGCACGTTTTCGACACCGTCGAAAACGAAATCGCCGGAAACCCCGTCTTTCTCGTGCACGACGCTTTGCGTGCGTTCACTCCCGCGGACACGGTCCGTGCCGTCGCGGACGCGGTCCGTGCGGGCTCACCTTTCGTGGTTCCCGTACTTCCGATGGCGGACACCGTGAAGGTGACCGACGCGGCGAAGGTGATCACCGGCACCGAGGACCGCGCATATCTGCGCACGGCCCAAACCCCGCTCGGCTTCACTCGTGAGACTTTTCTCTCGTATGCCGACAAGCCGTCTCTCGACGGCGCGCACACCGTCGCCGGGCATCCCGATGCGATGCGCGTCACCAACGCGTTCGAACTGCAACTGGCCGAAGCGATCGCGGTGGCCGGGAAAGAGGAAACCCTGTGAGGATCGGGAACGGCGTCGACGTCCACCCCGTCGAGGCGGGCCGCGAATGCTGGATCGCCGGGCTTCTCTGGCCCGGCGTCGACGGCTGCGCGGGACATTCCGACGGCGACGTCGCGGCGCACGCGTTGTGTGACGCGCTGCTGTCCGCGGCCGGGCTCGGTGATCTCGGCGCGGTGTTCGGCACCGGCGATCCGCGGTGGGCGGGCAAGCACGGTGTCGAGTTCCTCGCGGAGGCGCGGCGGCTGGTCGAGGCGGGTGGCTGGACCGTCGGGAACGCGACCGTCCAGATCGTGGGCAACGCGCCGCGCGTCGGGAAGCGCCGCGAAGAGGCCCAGAAGGTGTTGAGCGAGGCCGTCGGCGGGCCGGTGAGCGTCTCCGGGACGACGACCGACGGGCTGGGCCTGACCGGACGTGGCGAGGGCATCGCGGCGTTCGCGACGGCACTGCTCCTGCCCTCGCAGGAATAGCCGCCGCCGGAAGCCGGTTCGGGCTGTCATGGCAGTCACACTTCCCGAACCGGTCCGCGAACTGGTGGACGGCAGGAACTTCGCGACCGTGGCCACGCTGGACGCCGACGGCGGCCCGCAGACCTCGGTCATCTGGGTGGGCCTCGACGACGGCGATCTGGTCTTCAGCGCCACCGAAGACAGGCTGAAGGTGCGAAACCTCCGTCGCGACCCTCGCGCGAGCGTGTCGATCACCGACGCGGAGAACCCGTACCGGCACACGCAACTGCGCGGCACGGTCACGATCACCCCGGACCCCGAAAAGGTGCTCCCGAAGGCGCTCAGCCACAAGTACCTCGGCCAGGACCCGCCGCCGGAGGGCCCGGAGGTCGAGCGGGTGATCGTCCGCCTGCGGGTGGACAGGGTCGCCGGGAACGTGGCTTAGGCTCGCGATCATGGGTGTGACCTTCAACGACGCGACCAAGAAACTCCTCGACGGCAACAACTTCCCGGTGCTGGCGACCATCAACGCCGACGGCTCCGCGCAGACGTCCGTGCTGTGGGCGAAGCGGGACGGCGACACGGTGCTCTTCGCGACCGTCCGCGGCCGTCTCAAGGAGCGGAACATGGCCAGGGACCCGCGGGTGTCCGTCTCGGTCTTCGACCAGGAGAACCCGTACGACTACGTCGAGATCCGCGGGACCGTGGAGATGACCGACGAAGGCGGGCGCGAGCTGATCAACGAGCTCTCGCACAAGTACCTCGGCAAGGACTACCCGGAGGAGCCGGCGGACGTCGTCCGCGTGCTGGTCCGGATCACGCCGACCCGGATCACCGGCAACGCCGCCTGACACGCGCCATGAAAGGTCCTTTCCTTGCAAAATTTGCAAGGAAAGGACCTTTCATCTCACGCGCGGGGAGCGGCGAACACCCCACGATCGTGGCTAATGTGGGGCTCGTGACCTTTCGCGCTGTGTTGTTCGACTTCTCCGGCACGGTCTTCCGCCTCGAACAGGACGAGACCTGGCTCGCCGACCTCACCGATCACGAGGGGGAAAACCTCGACATCGAGGCCCAGACCGAGCTGATGCGCCGGATGACCGCGCCGGTCGGCCAGGTCGTCGATCTCGACGAGGAGCATCTGCACGCCTGGATCCACCGCGACCGCGACCCGGTGCTGCACCGGAAGGTGTACCTCGAGGTGCTCAAGCAGTCCGGGGTGCCGCACGCCGACCAGGCCGTCGCGCTCTACACCCGGCTGATCGATCCCAGCCAGTGGACGCCGTACCCGGACACCGAAGCCGTCCTCAAGGGTGTCTCCGGCAAGGGTGTGAAGCTCGGGGTGCTGAGCAACATCGCCTTCGACATCCGGCCGGCGTTCAGCCGCCGCGGCTGGGACTCGTTCGTCGACGAGTTCATCCTGTCGTTCGAGGTCGGAGCGGTGAAGCCGGAGCCGGAGATCTTCCGCACGGCCGTCGAGCGGCTCGGCGTCGACCCCGCGGAAACGCTCATGGTCGGCGACAGCGAGGAGGCGGACGGCGCCGCGCGGGAGATCGGCTGCGCGTTCGCGCTGGTGGAGCCCCTGCCGACGACCGAGCGGCCGGACGCCCTGCTCAGCGTCATGCGCACCCATAACCTGCTGTAATACGGTCACTGCGACACCGCTCACGCCGACCCCGTACCCTTTTAGGGTGGCACTACACCTCTACGACACCGCGACCCGGAGCGTGCGGGAATTCCACCCCGCCCGTAGCGGAACGGCGTCCATGTACGTGTGTGGTGCCACCGTGCAGGGCGTTCCCCATATCGGTCACGTCCGCGGCGCGCTGAACTACGACGTCCTGCGTCGCTGGCTCGTCCACAGTGGACTCGACGTGCTGATGGTCCGCAACGTCACCGACATCGACGACAAGATCCTCACCAAGGCCGCGGACGCGGATCGTCCCTGGTGGGAGTGGGCGGCCACGCACGAACGCGCCTTCGAATCGGCGTACGAGTCGCTGGGCTGCCTGCCGCCTTCGATCGCCCCCCGGGCGACGGGGCACGTCACGCAGATGGTCGAGCTGATGCAGCGGCTGATCGACGGCGGGCACGCCTACGCCTCGGGCGGCGACGTGTACTTCTCGGTCAAGGCGTTCGACGGCTACGGCGATCTGTCCGGCCAGAAACTCGACGAGGTCCAGCAGGGCGAGAGCCTCGGCGAGGGCAAGCGCGACCCGCGCGACTTCACGCTGTGGAAGGCCGCGAAGCCGGGCGAGCCGTCGTGGCCGACGCCGTGGGGTTCCGGCCGTCCCGGCTGGCACCTCGAATGCTCGGCGATGGCGACGGCGTACCTCGGCGCGGAGTTCGACATCCACGGCGGCGGCGTCGACCTGGTGTTCCCGCACCACGAGAACGAGCGCGCGCAGTCCAACGCGGCGGGCGACGGGTTCGCGCGGTTCTGGCTGCACAACGCCTGGGTGACCATGTCCGGCGAGAAGATGTCGAAGTCGCTGGGCAACACGGTCTCGATCCCGGCGATGCTCGAGAACTACCGGGCGCCCGAACTGCGGTACTACCTGGTCCAGCCGCACTACCGGTCGACGATCGAGTACTCCGACGGGGCGGTCGGCGAGGCCGCGCAGGGCTACCGCCGGATCGAGCAGTTCCTTCGCCGCACGGCGGGCATCGCCGGCGCGGTCCACCTCGGCGAGGTCCCGAAGGAGTTCGCCGCCGCGCTCGACGACGACCTGGCCACTCCGCAGGCCTTCGCAGTGCTGCACAACACGGTCCGCGACGGTAACGCAGCACTCGACGCGGCCGACAATTCCAAGGCACTCGAAATCGCCGCCTCCGTGCGCGCGATGACCGACGTGCTCGGCCTCGACCCGCTCTCCGCGCGCTGGTCCGAGGCGGGCGGCAACGAAACGCCCACCCGGCAGGCGCTGTCCGAACTCGTGGAAGGGCTGCTCGCCGAACGGCAGCAGGCCCGCGCCGAGAAGGACTTCGCCCGTGCGGACGCCGCGCGTGACCGCCTCCAGCAGGCGGGCATCGTGGTGGAAGACACCCCGAACGGTCCACAGTGGACCGTCAAGGACGTCTGACACTTACTCGGTCTCTAGCTCAAGGATTCTCACTGATGGCAGGCAACTCCCGGCGCCAGGGCGCTATTCGCAAGCCCGGCACGAAGAAGGGTCAGGTCGTCGGCTCCGGCGGCCAGCGCCGGAAGGGCCTCGAAGGCAAGGGCCCGACGCCCAAGGCCGAGGACCGTCCGGGGCACAAGGCGTATCGCATGTCGAACGCGCGTGACCGCAAGGAGCAGGCCCGGCAGAAGAAGGCCGACAAGCCGGAACTGATCGCCGGCCGCAACCCGGTCGTCGAGGCGTTGCGCGCCGACGTGCCCGCCACCGCGCTGTACGTCGCGATCAACATCGAGATCGACGACCGCGTCAACGAGGCCGTCCGGCTCGCCGGCGACAAGGGCATCTCGATCCTGGAGATCCCGCGCGAGGAACTCGACCGCAAGACGAACCGGGCCATGCACCAGGGCCTCGGCCTGCAGGTCCCGCCGTTCGTGTACGCCGACCCGCGTGACCTGATGGCGGTGGCGAAGGACTCGGGTCAGACCCCGCTGTTCGTCGCGCTCGACGGCGTCACCGACCCGCGCAACCTCGGCGCGGTGATCCGCTCGGCCGCCGCGTTCGGCGCGCAGGGCGTCCTCCTGCCGGAGCGGCGCAGCGCGGGGATGACCGCGGTCGCGTGGCGGACCTCCGCCGGCACCGCCGCCAAGCTGCCGATCGCCGTCGCGACCAACCTGACCCGTCAGCTGAAGGCGTGGAAGGACGACGGCCTGATGGTCGTCGGCCTCGACGCGGACGGCTCGGTCGACATCGACGAGCTGGACGTCGCGTCGGACCCGCTGGTCATCGTGCTCGGCTCGGAAGGCCGCGGCCTTTCCCGGCTGGTGCGCGAGACCTGTGACGCGACCGTGTCGATCCCGATGGCCGCCGGTGTCGAGTCGCTCAACGCGTCGGTCGCGGCCGGGGTGCTGCTGGCCGAGGTGGCACGCCGCCGCCGGCTCGCGGGACGTGTCTGACCCCGCACTTCAGTCACACGGTGCGGGGCGCGCAGGCTAAGGTCACCAGCGGATAACGCGTAACCGCCCTGGGGGACCCCGCACCGATGTCGTTCATTTCACCGCTGTTCCTGTGGTACTTCATGCCGGCGGTCCTGCTCGCCGTGCTGCTGTGCCCGCGCAGCTGGCGGAACGGCATCGTCGCGGTCGGCAGCCTGATCTTCTACGCCACCGGCGCCGGGCCGTACACGCTGGTGCTGATCGGCTGCATGGTGGTCAACTTCCTGGCCGGGCCCGCGCTGGAGCCGAACGCGTGGGATCTGCAGAACAAACGGCGCAAGCGGCTGCTGCTCGGGGTCATCGGCCTCAACGTCGGCATGCTGCTGATCTGGAAGTACGCGGGTTTCGCGACGCAGCAGATCGCGGCCGTGACGCACTGGTTCGGCGGCGGTTTCCCGGTGGCCGACCTCGTCATCCCGATCGGCATCTCGTTCTACACGTTCCACCACATCTCCTACGTGGTGGACATCTACCGCGGTGAACGCCGCGCGCTGCGCAACCCGGTGTCGTTCGCCGCGTACATCGCGATGTTCCCGCAGCTGGTGGCCGGGCCGATCGTGCGGTACCGCGAGATCGCCGACCAGCTGCCGCAACAGCGGTCGCACCGCCTCGACGACATCGCCGCCGGCTTCCCGCGTTTCGCGCTCGGACTGTGCAAGAAGACGATCATCGCGGACTCGCTCAGCCCGATGGTCGACGCGTGTTTCAACACGCCACCGGATCAGATGACCTTCGCGATCGCCTGGCTCGGCGCGATCGGATACACGCTTCAGCTGTTCTTCGACTTCTCCGGGTACTCCGACATGGCGATCGGGCTCGGCCGCATGCTCGGCTTCCGGCTCCCGGAGAACTTCGCGCGACCGTACTCGTCGGTGACCATCACCGAGTTCTGGCGGCGGTGGCACATGTCGCTGTCGCGCTGGTTCCGCGACTACGTCTACATCCCGCTGGGCGGCAACCGCACCGGCGCCGGGCATACGTACCGGAACCTGTGCATCGTGTTCGTGCTGACCGGCTTCTGGCACGGCGCGCAGTGGACGTTCCTGATCTGGGGCATCTACCACGGCGCGCTGCTGATCGTGGAACGCGCTTTCGGCTACGACGTCACCCCCAAGACCCAGGCCGCCCGCATCGGCCGCCGCGCGCTGACACTCGTGCTCGTGGTCTTCGGCTGGGTGTTCTTCCGCGCCAAGGACCTGCCGCACGCGCTCGGCATGATCGGGCACATGGTGCTGCCGGACTTCACGGGCCTCACCGACGTCGTCGAGAGCGCGGTGACCAACCAGCGGCTGCTGATCCTGCTGTGCGCGCTGGCGATCGTGTTCCTGCCCGCGCATCCGGTGACCGGGCCGCTGCTGGAGTCGTCGCGAAGCCGCCCGGCCACCGCGCTGCGGATCGGGGTGATGACCGTGGGGCTGGTGTACGCGGCCATCCTGATCGCGACCGGCACGTTCAGCCCGTTCCTCTACTACCAGTTCTGAGGGAGCCACGAGCATGACCGACCTGGCCGCACAGCCCGGCGTGATCGCCTACGTCGACAACCACGACGGCCCGCGGCGGCTGCTCACCATCGACATTCCGCTCGTCCGCCATGCCCAGATCTTCGCGCCTCTCGCGAGCATCGACGGCAGGCAGTACGTGGTCTCATGGGGCGCCGTCATGTTCGAAATCCCCGCCGACCGGAATGTGCACGTCAGCGTGCACCTGCATACCAACTACACGGGTCGCGCGGGAGACACGTCGACCCAGTTCGCGTCGATCGTCCTCGCGCCCCACGCGGCGCCGGTCCGGCTGGCCGCTCAGTTCCCGTCCAACGGGGAGGGTTCGCTGCTGCCGGTCGGCTAGCTTGGCCGCATGACCGACGACTGGAGATCCTCGGCAACACGGATCCGTTCCCGCACCCGCATGTCTGGCCTCGGTACGACTCGCTCCGTTCCGAGCTGACCGCGGAGATCGTCAGGCTGCGAGCCTGAGCACCCCCGCCGCCGAAACCGGCGGCGAGGGCGCTGTCTCAGACCAGATCGACCAGCAGTTCGGCGAAGATCTCCGGCCGGCTGAAGTAGCCGACGTGCGACGAGGCCAGGGTGTGCACCTCGAACGGGTTGTGCGGAGTCAGCTCGTCGGCCTTGCGGATCATGTAATCCTGCACCGCCGGAGTGATGCTGAGGTCCTCGGCGAGCCGGACGTAGGTGTGCGGGACACGCCCCCACCCGTCCGCCTGAACCAGCGCGCCCGGCTCGAGAACCGCGTAGCTCTCGTCCGGATCCAGGGAGTCGAGCAACAGCCGGAACTGGTGGTCGGTGGAGTCGGCCATGATCGCGGCCTTCAGTTCGGCGAACAAGGCCGGGTCGCCGTGGGCACTGCGCCAGTTCAGCCGGGCCACCCCGGGTTCGTTCACCTCCGGCACGGCGATCCGCGCCGACAGCGCGTCCAGCAGGTTCTCGTCGACCACATCCCACGGTTCGGTGAGCATGGCCGGGTCGCTGAGACAGAGGGCGGAGAGGTAGACGACGCGGTCGAGCAGTTCCGGCGCGGCGTTGGCGACGGCGCTGATCGTCAGCCCGCCGAGGCTGTTGCCGACCAGGACGGGCGGTCCTTGGCCGTCGAGCCGCCGGAGGGTGTCCACCACCTGCCGCACGTTGTCCTGCAACGTGACTCCGCGCATCGGGGAGGGAGCGGCCGCCAGTGCCGCGAGGTCCTGCGGTTGCCGGTAGTAGGCGGCGGGGCTGTCCGCGAGGTCGCCGTGGCCGGGTAGGTCGACGGCGCGCGAACGGTATCCGAGCAGAGCCAGTTCGTTCTGCAGCGGACCCCAGGCCCGTGCGTTACTGGAGCCTCCGTGAACGAAAACGAAAACAGGGCGCGAAAGTGCGCTCATGATCAAGATCCTTGTCATCCTTTGGCGAACAGTGGACGTGGACCTCGACGCCGACGACGGGCGGCGTCAGGTCAGCGCGCCGGCCGGATGCGAATGGCCTGCCAAGTGTGGATGACGGAACACATGCCGATCACCTTAGCGAGAAGCGCCGCCGGACACCTCTGATTTATCGGGTACCCGAGATCGACAGGCTGCGGGCCGCGTCGAGCACCAGCTGAGCGAACTCCTTGCCGCGCACCATCGGCAGGTAGTGCCCCGCCTTCGGGACGTTGACCAGCCTGCCGTCGGCGCAGGCGTCGAGAAAGCGGCGTTCGTGGCGGCGGAAGTGGTCGCGTGAGCCGTTGATGAGCCAGGTCGGGCCCGGGTATGTCCTGAGTTCCCCGAGCACGTCGAAGTCGGCGAAAGCCTCGGCGACGTCCGGGATCACCTCGGTCGCGATGCCGCCGTCGATCACGGCCTCGGCGAGTTTCGGCGGCAGGACGCTCCGGAACTGCCGTCGGCTCAGCCCTTCGCCGTGGTCCGGCAGCCGCATGAGCAAGCGGTGCGCCACGCGGAACGGTGCCTCCAGCGTCTTGCCGGGCAGGTAGGTCGAGTCCGCGACGAGCAGACCGGCGACACGCTCCGGATGCCGTGCCGCCGCGGCGATCGCGACGAAACCACCAAGGGAATGCCCGACGACCAGTGCGGGCTCGTCGACGCCTTCGACGACCGCGTCCGCTGCCGCGGCCAAGGTGAACCGCTCGCCCCGGCGGGTGCCGTGCCCCGGCAGGTCGACCGCTCTCGCCGGCCACGCGGAGCGTTCCAGCTGCTCGGACCAGGCGGCACCGCTGAGCCGGATGCCGTGGACGAAGACGAGGGGAACCATGGACTACCTCCTGAATGCAACGCACCGTTGCGTTGCAAAGTACGCGCGATCGCACCGGAACGCAACGGTGCGTTGTATTGTTCTCCGGTGACCACCCGGAACGGCCCCCGCAAGGCCGAGGCGATCTTCGCCGCCACCCTCGAACTGCTGGCCGAGCACGGATACGACAAGCTCGCCATCGAGGCCGTCGCCGCGCGGTCCGGCGTCAACAAGACGACGCTGTACCGATGGTGGCCATCGAAGGACGCGCTACTGGCCGCCGCGCTGCGCGATTCGGGACTGTTCGCCGTCGACGTCCCCGATACCGGCAGCCTGCGCGGCGATCTCCTTGCCGTGGCAACACAAATCCACCGGCTGCTGACTTCGGAGCGCACCGCGCCGGTCGTCACGGCGGCATTGACGGCAGGCCCTCGACGTCCGGAACTCGGTGACGTGTCACGGAGTTTCTTCGCCGACCGCATGGCGCGCGAAGAGCCGATCTTCGAACGCGCCGCCACGAGAGGCGAACTGCGCGACGGCGTCGATCCGGTCCTGGTGATGGATCTGCTCGCGGGGGCGATCTGGTTCCGGCTACTGCTGCGCGGCGGCGAAGCCGGTCCGAAATTTCTCGAAGAGGCTGTCGACACAGTACTGGGCGGTGCCGCGTGAAAATCGCACTGAAGATCGAATCCGAGCGGCTCGAAGATTATCTCGTCGCCGACGCGGTCGTCGACCACGATCATCCACTGATCCGCGAAACGGCTGACCGGCTGTCACCGACCGGCGGCACCGAAGTCGACGTGATTCGTTCGATGTTTCACTTCGTGCGCGACGAGATCGCCCATACGGTGGACGCGGCCGATTCCCGGATCACCCTTATGGCCTCCGAGGTTCTGCGCGAGCGGGTCGGGCTCTGCTACGCGAAGGCCCACCTACTGGCCGCTTTGCTTCGCAGCCAAGGCATCCCGGCCGGGTTCTGCTATCAGCGGATCGGCGTCCTGCACGGGCTCAACGGCGTGTATCTCGCCGTCCTCGGCCGGTGGATCCGGCTCGACCCCAGAGGCAACAAAAATGGTGCGGACGCGCATTTTCTGCTGGAAGATGAGCGGCTCGCGTGGACACTGGACCCCGGCAGAGGCGAGATCGACTTCCCCACGGTCTACACCACACCGTCTTCGGCCGTCGTCGAAACCTTGTCGTCGGCGAAGCCCGGACCCGCGTGGTACGAAGGAATCCTTCCGCACGCTCCGTGAGTGGTTTTTCCGTGATCCGGCGAAACCTCCGATGCGAAACCGGTATCGCCGTGCGTCACATTCGTTGTTGGTGCCTTTCCCCCGAATTTCTTATTTCGACATTGTCACGAGGCGCGTAGAGTAACTCCCCGCACTCGAACAGATACGCAATGCGTTCGTCCGTTCGAGTGCTGATCAAGGAGGTGACCCCCGTGCCCGCGGAAGCCGATCGGCTCCGCCGTACCACGTTGCAAGAGATCTTCTGGACCAGGACAAGTCTGCTGCTCACCGTACTGGTCGTCATCGCGGGCCTCAGCCTGTGGATCTCCAGCATGATGGATCCCGGCGCCGGTAAAACGCTGCTCACTTCACTGGGCACCGGCACCCTGATCTCCGCGGTGGTCGGCTTCGGCCAGACCTTGATCACCGCCACCGCGTCACAGCGCGCGATGGTGACCCCGGTGATCGAGGAGAGCCGCCGCGCGCTGGAAGCGCTCAGCGCCGAATACCGTTCGCTCAACAAGGAATTCTTCCCCACCCACGTCTTCGAGGCGACCACCGATCCGGATCCGTTGTTCAACCGGATCATGACCGAAGACCTCGACGTGACCAGGCACTACTTCTTCCGCGGCTTCTCCGGCAGGCACGCCGCGGCCCGATTGCTGTTGTCCCGAACCGAAAGGGAGCTGCGCGTGGTCATCGCCGACCCGCGTGACGAGGGGGCGATCAGCGGCAGGGCGCGCTATCTCCTGCGCAGCGAAGAAGCGGGCATGGACTACGAGACGATCCAAACGCGGCTCGACGACGAGATCAGCATCGGCCTGGTCGGGCTGTTCCTGGCCCGTAGCCGATGCTCACTGGTGGACATCACCGTCGTCGCCGACCCGCCGCTGGACCGGCTCGAAGTCTTCGACGAGAGCGTTTGGGTGACCTTGTACAGCGACATCCGCGGCGCGACCACGCTTTATCCGCGGACACTGCGGTTCAGCGAGGGTTCCTTTCTGTACAACAAGGAACGCTCCGAATTCCTGCGTGTGTCCCAATCCCGGTCCGGTCGGCACTTCCGCATCTCCACCACGACGACGAGGGCGGATTTCCTCGCGCTGTACGAAAAGATCACCGGCTCTCCCCTGTCCGAAGAGAACTTCCTCGAACTGGAAGGAAAATTCCACGCCTTCCGGAAGGAGTTCACCACACTCGCCGAGTTGAACCCCTGACCGCTCGGCGTCGCAGAGCACTAGATTTGAGGAGCTGAAGTTGCTCACTCGCTTGTCCCCCCTCACCCAGCTCTCCGCGCTGCTCCGAACCACGGATCTGCCGCTGGCGCAGCACTGGCAGGTCGTCGACGAGATCTTCCGCGGCTGGACATCGAGACCAGAGCTGCGCGACGATCTCCGGCGGCACTTGGATTCGCTGAGTCCGGACGAGGCGAGCGCGATCCTCGCGCGGTCGCGGGAGACCACCACCCATTTCGCCTGGTGCCTGCTCGATTGCCCGGCCGACCCTTTTTCGGTCTGGCTGCACGAGTACAAGGCGCCGGAGGACTGGCGTGAGGGATACGCCGATTCCGTGCACAACCACAGATACCACTTCTGCACCACGCTCCTCCGTGGCAACTACGTCCACGAGCGGTATTCGACCCTGCGCGACCAGGTTTCCGGATTGATCACATCGGTTCGGTTACGACGTAGCACGCTGTGTCAGACGGGGTCGGTAGGCGTCATGTACGCGGACGAGTTCCATCGGATTCCCGAGGCCACCGAAGGGACTATGACGTTTCTCGTGAAATCACGCCCGGTAAGCGAGTTCAGTCTTTCCTATGACCCGAAGACCGGAACAGGGCATCGTCACGTTCCGGTTGAGGTCCGATTGGGGGACCTCGCCGACCGCATCTAACTACACACCGCCGTCGAAGGCGCATACGCTTACTCCACCCGTCTGTAAACGGGATCGGAGAGGTGTATGCGCGCGCGAAAGAGCACGATTCCTTCCCAGACCATCGACGCCGTCGAGCATCGCGTCCGGCGACTGTGCTGGCGTTATGCCGACAAACTGCAGTTCCACGGCTGGCATCACGTGAGTTTCGTCCGAGCCAAGGCCGCGGGGTTCGCCGACCACAACGGGGCGGACCGCACCGTCGTCGAAGTGGCGGCGCTGGTGCACGATGTGAACTACATCGTGCTCCGCAACTCCCCCGCGGCCGCCGGACGAGACCTCCGGATGGACATCCTGCGGGAATGCGGTGTCGAGGAGAGCATGGCCCGTTGGGTCGACGAGATCGTCGACGAAGCCGAGATGGCGACCAGAGGACGGCACATCTCGCTCGAGGCCCAGGCGTTGAGCGACGCCGATACGCTGTTCAAGGCGCTGCCGGTGACGCCTGTCGTCCTCGCCCACCGCTATCTGCGGGAGAACGGGTTGAGCCTCCGCGAGCTGGCGCACAAGATCGTCGGCGAACAACGCGACGTCCACGACAGCGGCTACTACTTCTACAACCCCAAGGCCGCGGAGAACTACTCCCGATGGGCGTTGGCGAATCTCCAGTTGTGGCAGTGCATCAAGGAAGCCGTCGACGATCCGACGGTCGTCGAGCTTCTCGACGCGGTGCACGCCGTCGATGCCACGGATTTCGAAGCCGAGCCCGCCGCTTCCTAGGCTCATGTGGGCCTGCTGCTTGCCGTTTGGTTCGCTATCCGCCGTCAGCGCTGGCCGTAACCGCGGAGTTTCTCCACGACGTGCTCGATCTCGGCGGGCGGGAGGAGATTCGGCGTTCCCGCCGACCGTGCAGTCAGCCAGACCTGGCAGACCCACTCGAGCTGCTGCGCCCGGCTGTACGCGGAGCCGAGGCTGTCGCCGTAGGTGGTGGTGCCATGGTTCGCCAGCAGACAGCCTCGGCGGCCGTCCAGGGCCTCCAGCATGGCCTTGGCGAGCTCCTCGGTGCCGTACGTCGCGTAGGGCGCGACGCGGGCCGTCGGGCCGATCGCGGCGAGCATGTAGTGGATCGGCGGCACCTCGGTGACGAGGGTGGAAACGGCCGTGGCGTGCACGGAATGCGTGTGCACCACGGCCGACACCGGTTTGCCGTCCGGATCCGTCGCCTGCCGGTACACGGTGAGGTGCATCGGGAGTTCGCTGGTCGGTTTGAGCGAGCCGTCGACGACCTCACCGTCCAGGCCGACCACAGGCACGTCTTCCGGCCGCAGCCCGGCGTAGTCGACGCCCGTCGGGGTCACCGCGATCAGCTCGCCCTGCCTCGCGGAGACGTTCCCGGAGGTGCCGACCACGAGTCCGTCGGTGGTCATCCGGCGGGCGAATTCGCAGACCGCCGCGCGTTCTTCGGCCAGGATCACCGTCACAACCTCCAAAGTCCGCGGGCCGCGGCCAGTGAGGCCTGGTAGTCGGCGTAGCCCTGCTCGTAGAACCCTACGTTCTCGGGGCGGACCTCGACGACGCGTGCGCTCTCCGCCCAGAGCTCCCTGTCGACCGGTTCGCCGAGGGCGTCCGCGGCGACGATCACCGCGCCGCGAGCGCCGACCCCGGGATCGCCGGGGATCACGATGGGCCGTCCGAGAACGTCGGCGAAAACCCGTGTCCACTCGAGCGAGCGGACCCCGCCGCCGCAGGCGTACAACGTGCCGGTCAGTCCGGCCGCCTCGAAGCAATGTCTTGCCGCGTAAGCGATCGACTCGCACAGCGCCCGGACGATGTCGCCGCGCTCGCTCTCCAGGCTCAGTCCGGAGAACTGCGCCCTGGCCGAAGCGTCGACGAACGGCGCCCGCTCACCGGACGCGGAGAGGAACGGCAGCGCACGAACGCCGCCCGCGCCGGGCCTGCTCGAGTCGAGCAACGAGCCGATCTCCTCCACCGCGATTCCGAACAGGCGGCACACCCAGTCGATTCCCGCGGTGCCGACCATCGCCGGCATCGCCCGCAGGAACTCGCCTTCCTCCGGCGTGCAGAGGAACATGCCCGCGGGCTCGCCCTCCGGATCGAACTCCGCCGAATCCGTCAGGACCTGGCAGGCGAGTGTGGTGCCGGCGGTGAGGATGCCGTCGCCCGCACGTCGCACTCCGGCGCCGATGGCGCTCGCGGGCAGGTCGAACGGCCCCGCGGTGACCGGCAGCCCGACGGGAAGACCGAGCAGCCCGGCCCCGCGCTCGTCCAAGCGGAACACGGTCTTCGGCGCCGCCGGCTCCACGAACAGGCTTCGTCGGTGAGAGAGCCCGACGGCCGCGATGGCGTCTTCGTCGTACTGCCGGGTGGCCGGATTCAGGAAAGGCAGCGAAGCATCGGACGCGTCGACGGTGATCTCGCCGGTCAGCCGCTGGAGCACCGCGTCGACGCAGTAACCCGCCACCGCCGCCCTGTCCAGCGACTCCGGTTCATGAGTGTCCAAAAAGGACATGATCGCCGCGGCGCAGCCGGGGAACATTCCCGACGCGGTACGGCGGAACACTTCCCTGGTCACTCCGTCGGCCTGCCATTTGGCGAGCAGCGAGTTCGCCCGTCCGTCGAGCCACGAGATCGCCGGTCGCACGGCCTCGCCGGATTCGTCGCGCAGCCACAACCCGTCGCCCTGACCGGTGAGGGCGAGTGCGGTGACCGGGCCGTCGAGCCCGGCGGCGACCTCGCGCACCACCGTCGCCACGGTGCCGAGCACCTGGTCGAGGTCTTGTTCGACCAGCCCGCCCGGCAAGTGGTGCACCTCGGAGGTGGTGCAGGCGCTCGCCACGGACATCCCGGCCTTGTCGAAGACGACCGCCTTCGTCAGTGACGTGCCGATGTCGACGCCGATGATCATGGCCGCAGGACCTCGGGGTTCGCCAGATTCGCGAGCGTCTCCCCGCGCGCGTACCGGCCGACTTCGGCGGCGACGATGTTCGCCGCCCGCTCCGCCGTCTGCCTGCTGGCTCCGGCGAGATGCGGGGTCGCGATGACGTTCGGCGCGTCCCGCAGTGCCCAGTCCGCGGGCGGCGGCTCGACGTCGTACACGTCCAGCGCGAGCGCGCCGAGCCGTCCCGAGCGCAGGGCTTCCGGCAGCGGGGAGTAGTCCAGGAGGCCACCGCGCGCGGTGTTGACCAGTACGGCGCCTTCCGGCAGCAGGGCGAGTTTGGCGGCGTCGATCAGATGCCGGGTCTCCTCGGTGAGCCGGGCGTGCAGGCTCACCACGAAACTGCGGCGCAGCAGATCGTCCAGTTCGACGGGCTCCGCGCCGTCGGCGCTGATCTTGGCGGGGTCGGCGAACGGATCCGCCACCAGCACCTTCGCCCCGAACGCGACGAGGACCTTGGCCACCCGCCCGCCGATCGCGCCGTAGCCGACCAGGCCGACGGTGGTCCCGTCGAGTTCGAGACCGGTCTGGTCGTAGGCGTAGTAGTCGCCACGCCAGGTGCCGCCCAGCAATTCGGCCGAGGACGTCGAGATCCGGCGCATCGCGGCCAGGATCATCCCCACCGCGAATTCGGCGGCGGCACCGGCGTTGCGGCCGGGCGCGTACGTCACCGCGACACCCGCCTCGGTGGCCGCGGCGAGGTCCACGTTGACCGGGCCTCCTCGGCACACCGACACGAGCTTGAGGCCGGGCGCGGCGGCGAACACCTGCTTGGTGAACGGCGCCATCTGGGTCACCGCGACCTCGGCTCCCGCCAAGGCCTCGATCACCTGCTCCTCGGTGCCGCTGGCCTCGTGCACGTTCGCGACCGGGCCGAACGGCTCCACCGGCCACGGCAGGGTCAGTTCCGAGAACTCGTGCCCGTCGCCGATCTCGGCACGGACGGCCTCGGCCAGCAGGCCGGTGCCGACGAAATGGTCTCCCGCAGCGAGTATCCGCAACTCTGCGTCCTCTCTCCGTGCCCGCATCGGGCGCTTCTCAGTGTCTGTCGGTGAATCCGCGAACGCAACGACGCCGGTTCAGTGGGCTTTCTCGTATTCGGTGATGTGCGCGACCTTGCTCGCGCTGGCCGAGGCCGGGTCGAAGCGGTAGCCGACCCATTCGGCGACGATCTTCTTCGCCAGCTCCGGGCCGATCGCCCGCGCGCCGAAGGTGATCACCTGGCAGTCGTTCGACTTGACCGAACGCTCGGCGGAGTACGAGTCGTGCGCGACCGTGGCCCGGACACCCGGGACCTTGTTCGCCGAGATGGCCATGCCGATCCCGGTCCCGCAGACCAGTACGCCGCGATCCGCCTCGCCTCGTGCGATCGTCTCCGCCGCCGCGAGGCCGAGCAACGGGTATGCCTTGTCGTCCGATCCGTCGGCCACGCCGAGGTCGGTGACCTCGTCCACCCTCGCGTCGGCGAGGAGCAGGTCACGCAGCTGATCCTTGAGCGCCACCCCGGCGTTGTCCGCCGCCACCACGATCCGCATTCAGTCTTCCTTTCCCAGCGCCTGGCCGACCGCGGTGACGAGCAGCGCGAACGAGGTGGCCCCGGGATCGGGGTGCCCTTTGCTCCGCTGCGCCAACCGCGCCGCCCGTCCCTTGGCGGGCAGCAGGTCCGCCGTGGCCTCGGCCGCGCTCACCGCGACCTGGGCCGCCTTCTGCCAGGCCTGCGGCACGTCCGCGCCGGTCTCGGCCTGTTCGCGCAACGCCAGCCGGAACGGCTCGATGGCGTCGAGCATGGTCTTTTCACCGGGCTCGGCCTTGCCCAGCTCGACGAAGGCCGCCACGGCTCCGTCCACGGCGTCCGCGAGGACCGCCGAGGTGACCTCATCTCCGGACCGGCCTTGCAAACCCGCGCCGGTCTCGGCCAGAAGGACCCCGTACAACGCCCCGGAAGCACCACCCGCCGCGTCCGCGAACGCCGTGCCGGCGGCCAGGAGGGCGGTGGATGGCGAGTCTCCGTCGCGCCGCGCGGCGGCCACCGCGGCCCGCATACCTCTGGTCATGCCCAGCCCATGGTCGCCGTCCGCCGCGACCGCGTCCAGCCTGCCGAGTTCGGCTTCGTTGGCCTCGATGTCCTGGAGGGCCGCCGTCAACGCGCGGTCCACGATGCCCTCGCCCGGTTCGGTCTCCGCCAGCAGCGAGTCCACTGTGGACTCCAGTGGAACCTGTGCCAGCGCGGCACCGGTGCTCCGGTAACCCGGGGTGTCGCAGGGGGCGGCGTAGAGCTCGGCGAGTTCGTCGTCGAGCACCAGGATCGACAGCGAGACACCCGCCATGTCGAGTGACGTGACGAACTCGCCGACCTCGGTGTGCAGCGGGCTGAGCCCCGCCGCGGCGAGCCGTTCGTGGACCCGGGTGTAGGTCGCGAACATCTCCTCGTATTTGGTGCGGCCCAGCCCGTTCAGCAGGACGACCACACGACCGTCGCCCTCCGGCAGTTCCGGGAGGAGACCGTCGACCAGTTCGTCGGCCAGTTCCCGTGCGCTCAGCCTGCCGACCGTGCGTACGCCGGGCTCGCCGTGGATGCCGAGCCCCAGCTCCATCTCGCTCTCGCCGACGGTGAACAGCGGGGCGGAGGCGCCGGGCAGGGTGCACCCGCCGAACGCCACCCCGAACGTCCGGGTGCCGGCGTTCGCCTTCTCCGCCACCGCGTGCACGGCGGCGAGGTCGTCACCGCGTTCGGCGGCGGCACCGGCGATCTTGAAGACCAGGAAGTCGCCCGCCACGCCGCGACGCCGTTCCGGCGCGTCCGCGGGACCGCTGGCGATGTCGTCGGTGACCAGGATCGTGCGGCTCTCGACGCCCTCGGCCGCCAGCCTGCGCGCGGCGAGCCCGAAGTGCAGCACGTCGCCTTGGTAATTGCCGTAGCCGAAGAGGACGCCGGCACCGCTCTCCGCGGCCCTCGCCGTGCGATAGACCTGCTCGGCACTCGGGCTGGTGAACACGTCGCCCACCACGGCACCGTCGGCGAGACCGGGACCGACCAGCCCGGCGAACGCGGGATAATGCCCGCAGCCGCCGCCGATCACCACCGCCACCTTGGGTTCGGATTCCTCCCGGCGCAGCACGCCATAGGCGCCGGGGACCTTGCGCACCGAACGCCCGTAGGCGGTGACGAACCCGTCGAGCCAATCGCGTTTGAACGTCTCCGCGGCACCCAGGACCGTCATCGCCCGCTCGCTTCCGCGAGTTCACCGGACAGGTACGCGAGCAGCTTGCGGCGTACGTCGTCGTTGTTCTCCGCCACCTCGGCGGCCAGCTCGAGCGCGTCCGGCTTCGGCGGGTACACCGGGTTCGGCAGCGCGATCACGGTGAGCCCGGCCGCGGCGGCGGCACGGATACCGTTGCTGGAATCTTCGACGCCAAGGCATTCCTCGCCGGACCGGCCGAGCCTGGCCGCGGCTTCGAGATAGACATCGGGACTCGGCTTGCCCCTGGCGACCTCGGCGCTGGAGACGGTCGCGGCGAACTCGCCGGTGAGACCGTGCTTGTCGAGTACCGCGTCGATCACCCGGCGGGCGGCCGACGACGCCAGCGCGACCGGCACCTTCGCGCTCACCTCACGGACCATCTCGCCCGCTCCGGGAAGCAGGGGCGCCTCTCCCGCTTCGATCGCGGCGATCATGCCGTCCACCACGGCACGCTCGACCTCGACCGCGCTTTCCGTCGTGCCGGACCGCTTCGCGAGGTACGCGGCCCATTCGGGCGCGCTCATCCCCTGCACGGACGCGGTGTCCTCAGCGGTCCATTCGGTCCGGTGCCGGGCGGCGTACGCCACCCAGTTCTCCTCCCAAAGGTGTTCACTGTCGACGAGGACACCGTCCAGGTCGAACACCACCGCGGCGAGTGCCATCCGGCATCTCCTTTCACATCGATGCTGTTAAGTTAACATCGAAGATGTGATCTGGACAAGCCCTGAGGAGGGATCCCGTGGTCGCACGGTTGTTATTGGCACGGCACGGCCAGACCGAATGGCACGCCGAGAACCGGTACGCGGGCAGCAGCGACGTCGCGCTGACCGAGGAGGGAGTCAGGCAAGCGGGCGAACTCGCCGGGTTCGCCGCGGCGGTCGAACCGTCCGCGGTGTTCTGCTCGCCGCAGAGCCGGGCGCGTCGTACGGCGGAGCCGTCGGCCGAGGCGCTGGACCTCCCCTTGCGCGTGGTCGACGAACTGCGTGAAGTCCACTTCGGACTGATGGAAGGACGCACCCGCGACGAGCTCGCCGCCTCGGATCCCGATGTGGTCGCGCGGTTTCTCGCCGATCCGGTGACCGGCGCCTTCCCCGGCTCGGAGCCGCCGGGGGAAGCGGCCGCCCGCGGGGCGAGGGCACTGCGCGGCATCGCCGCCGAGGTCCCGGGCGAGACGGTGCTGGTCGTCGCGCACAACACGCTGATCAGACTGACACTGTGCGAACTGCTCGGCATCCCGCTCGAGACCTACCGCACGGTGTTCCCGCGACTCGACAACGCGGCCATCACCGAGATCGCGATCGACGGCACGCGCACCGGCCTGCTGCGTCTCAATCAGCCGGCGCGCACGCGATACTGGACACCATGAGCGATGAGAAGACGGCCGGTGCCAGCGCACACTCTCGTAACACGCGTCAGCGGCAGATCACCGAACACGTCTTCGAATCCGGCTCCGCCACCATCGCCGACCTGGTGGAACTGACCGGCGTCAGCACCATGACCGTGCACCGGGACGTCGACGAACTGGTCCGGCGCGGCCTGCTGCGGAAATACCGGGGAGGCGTGTCGGCCATGCCGTCGACCGTCTTCGAAAGCAACGCCGACTACCGGATGAACGTGCACTCCGAGGAGAAGCTGGCGATCGCCGCGCACGCGCTCGCCCGCGTCGAACCGGGGATGTCGATCCTGCTCGACGACTCCACGAGCGCGCTCGCGCTGGCGAAGATGCTGCACCGCGTCACGCCGCTGACCGTCGCGACGAACTACCTCGGCGCCATCGAACTCCTCAAAGGCGTGCCCGACCTGCGGCTCATCTGCATCGGCGGCGACTACTCGGCGACCCACGACTCGTTCCTCGGCATGCAGAGCCTCGAGGCGATCGAGCGGATCAACGTCGACGCGACCTTCGTCTCGACCTCGGCGATGAACACACGGATGACCTTCCACCAGGAGCCGGAGATCGTGATGCTGAAGCGCGCCATGCTGGCCAGCGCGCGGACGAAGGTGCTGCTGATGGACCACAGCAAGACCGAACGCGCGGCGCTGCACCGGCTGGCGCCGTTGAGCGACTTCGACGTGCTGATCGTCGACGACGGGGTGGAGGAGCACCTGGCCGAGGAGATGCGGAGCCAGGTGGAAGTGGACATCGCGGAGCTCTGAGGGGCTCGTCGGGCCTGGGCCGCGACCGGAAGGCTCACGAGCCACGGGACCGGTGGCGAGTACCGAGGTGTCCGATGAGCCAGGAGGACCCGTGACGATGGAGGAATCGGGACACTCAACGTCCCGATTCCTCCATCGTCAGCGCCGGAACAGGCCGCTCCAAGGCACCCCACGACCCCACCCGGGCGCGCGAGGCTAACACGAAAATCCACCGATGTAACATCTTGAAAGTTAAGTTAACACGATCCATGATACGCTGAACACGACGTCATGGAGGCGTGCATGAACCAGGTAACATCGCCGTTATCGCGATCCGGGAGCGGGTTCGCCCGCGTACTGAACCGCTGGGGCCTACCGGCTCCGCTGTTCCTCGGCTATGCCGGCCTGCTGCTGTTCATGATCGGCGACGGGGTCGAATCGGGCTTCATCGCTCCGTTCATGGCGGACAACGGCGCGGGCACCGAGATCAAGGCCTCGTACGTGATCACGGTGTACGGCGTCGCCGTGATGCTGGCGTCGTGGCTGTCGGGCGCGCTGTCGGACCTGTGGGGTCCGCGTCGCGTGATGATGATCGGCCTGGCCATCTGGCTGGTGTTCGACGTGCTGTTCCTCGCGGTCGCGGTCTCCGGTGAGAACTACCCGTTGATGCTGGTGTTCTACGGCCTTCGCGGTTTCGGCTATCCGATGTTCGCGTTCGGTTTCCTGGTCTGGATCACCGCGGTGGCGCCGGTCGCCAGGCTCGGCGCGGCCGTCGGCTGGTTCTACTTCGCCTTCACCGGCGGGTTGCCGACGCTGGGTGCGCTGGTCGCGAGCTTCACGAACCCGGTTCTCGGCCAGTACGGCACGCTTTGGGTGTCGGTGGTGCTGCTCGCGCTCGGTGGATTGCTGGCGATCTTCGGCGTCCGGCAGCGGACGGGGTACACGCGGCTCGCGCCTCCGGACGTGAAACCGGTGCAGAGCCTGGTTTCCAGCGTGTCGATCGCCTGGAAGAAGCCCCGCGTCGGGGTCGGAATGCTCGTCCGGGTCATCAACACCGCCCCCGAGTTCGGGATGCTGGTGTTCTTCCCGACGATCTTCATCGAGGGCATCGGGTTCGGGGAGAGCCGCTGGCTGCTGCTGGTCTCGGTCATCTACGGCACGAACATCTTCTTCAACCTGATCTTCGGCGTGCTGAGCGACCGGATCGGCTGGCGCACCACGATCTTCTGGTTCGGCGCGATCGGCTGTGCGATCTCGATCCTGCTGCTCTACTTCGTCCCGGTCGCCATGGGTGCGGAGTACTACTGGCTCGCGTTGCTCGTCGGCGCGCTGTACGGCGCCACGCTCGCCGGGTTCGTGCCGATCTCGGCGCTGCTCCCCTCCCTCGCCCCGGAGAACAAGGGCGGCGCGATGGCCCTGCTGAACCTGGGCGCGGGCGCGGCGGCGTTCGTCGGGCCGGCGATCGTCAGCTTGTTCCTCGGTCCGCTGGGCGCGGCCGGAGTGGTGATCGTCTTCGCCGCGCTGTACCTGGTCGCGGCGGTCATGGTGCGCTACCTGAAATTGCCCGAGGAGACGGCGAAGGCGATCGAAGAGGACAAGAGTCTGCAAGAAGTCGGAGAGAAGGTCGTCACCACGTGAACCAACCCGTCACGATCGGCATCGACGTCGCCACCGCGGGGGTCCGTGCCCTCGCGGTGCGCGGCGGCACCGTCCTCGCTTCGGCCTCCGCGCCGCTGCCCGCGCCCGTCCGCGACGGTCGCGGGCGCAGCGAGCAGGACGCCCGGTCCTGGTGGCCCGCGGTGAAGACGGTGCTGGCGAAGGTCACCGGCGAGCTGCCGGGCAGGGGCGGCGAGGTCGCCGCGGTGGCCGTCGCCGCGACGTCGGGGACGATCGTCGGGGTCGACGGCTCGGGCGAGCCGGTCACGCCCGCGCTGATGTACGACGACAGGCGCGGTGCCGAGCTCAACAACGAGGCCACCGAACTCGGCGCGGATCGCTGGCGGCGGCTCGGCTTCGGCGTGTCCGCCACGGCCGCGCTCGGCCGCATCGCCTGGCTGGCCGAGCACGTCCCCGGCGTCGCCGGGATCCGGCACACGCCCGACCTGATCGCCGAAGAACTCACCGGCGGGCCGGTGGCGAGCGACTGGTCGCATGCCTTGAAGAGCGGTTACGACCCGCTCGCCCTGGAGTGGCCGGACGAGGTCTTCGATGCCTTGCGGGTACCGGAGAGCTTGCTCCCCTCGGTGGTCGCGCCGGCCACCGTGCTGGGCAAGGTGGCCCGTCCGGTCGCCGGGCTCCCGGCAGGCTGCCCGGTCGTGGCCGGGATGACGGACGGCTGCGCTGGCCAGCTCGCGGCCGGGGCGGTCACGCCCGGGAGTTTCGTCGGGATCCTCGGCACGACGTACGTGCTCAAGGGAGTCACCGAAGACCTGGTGCCGGATCCGACGGGGGCGATGTACAGCCACCGCCATCCGGACGGCTGGTGGCTGCCCGGCGGCGCGTCGAACACCGGTGGCGAGGCCGTCGCCGGGCAGGGCCGCCTACCCGGACTCGACGCGGCGGCGGCCGCGGCGGGCCCGGCGAAGGTGGTCGCGTATCCGTTGCGGCGCAAGGGCGAGCGCTTCCCGTTCGCCAGCGCGGACGCCGAGGGTTTCGTAACCGGCGAGGTCGGCGAGGTGGAGCTGCACCGGGCCAGGCTGGAGGGAGTCGCCTTCCTCGAGCGGCTGGCGCTGGACCATCTGCGCCGTCTCGGCGTCACGATCTCCGAACCGCTGCTGGCGGCGGGCGGCGGCAGCAAGAGTCCTTTGTGGACGCGGATCAGGGCGACCGTCACCGGGCTCGGCCTGCGGGTGTCACCGCAGGCCGAAACGGGTTACGGCGCCGCCCTGCTCGCCGCGGCGGGAATCCTGCCGGGCGGGCTCACCGAGGCGTCCGAAGGGCTCGGCAAGGGAACACTGGTCGAACCCGACGAGCGCGAAAGTGCCGCGCTCGCCGAGTCCTACCTGAGGTTCTGCACCGAACTGCACACCAGGGGCTGGATCGACGACGAACTGTTCGCCGTCGTCCGGCGTTGAGAGATCAGGAAGGACGTGGTCCATTGGTCTTGTTGGGAGCCGGCTTCGGCGTGGACGCCGCGGGTTTGACGGCTTCCGGCTTCGCGGCCTCGGGCGCAGCAGTGGTCTCGGGGGCGGGAGACAGCAGCCGGATGGCCTCCTGGACGGCGATGTCCGTGGCGGAAAGCCGCTCGGCGACCTTCGACCGGAGTTCCAGCGAGAGCTTCCGAGCCTGCTGAGCGTCGGCCTGCTGGGTCTTCGCGTCGGTGAGCGCCTCCGCGACCTGCTCCTGCTTCGCGGCGATGTCCTCCGCCGAAGACTTCTCCGCCTTGGCGATCTTCTCGGCGGAGATCCGCTCGGCTTCGGCACGCTTTTCCGCCGACACCCGGTCGGCTTCCGCGATCTTGTCCGCGGACGCCTTCTCCGCCTCCGCGCGACGAGCCGCCGAAGCCTCCTCGGCCTTCTTGTCCGCCGCGGCGCGGGTGCGGACGCTCTCCAGGTCCAGCTCCTTGCGCTTCTGCGCCGCCTCGGAGTTCAGCCGCTCGATCTCGGCCTTGGCGTCCGCGAGCAGCTTCTCGCGTTCCGCCTGCGCGTCCTTGGCCGCCTTGTCGCTCGCGCGCTGCGTCTCGTGGGCGTACTTGTCCGCTTCGGCCCGTGTCGACTTGGCGTCGGCCACCGCGGCGGCCTTGAGGTCGGCGATCTCCTCCTCGGCGAGCTGCATCATCATGCGGACGCGTTCGGCCATCGCGCCGGCGCCGGACGGGCTCGCGCTCATCCGCACGAGCGCGGCCTTGGTCTCGTCCAGTTCCTTCTGGGCGTGGCCGAGCGCCTTGGTGAGTTCGGCGGCGGTCACGACGGCCTCGTCGCGGTTGCGCGAGAGCTGCTTGAGTTCGGTCGACAGTTCGGCGAGCCGCTCGTCGACCTGTCGCTTGTCGTAGCCACGCACGGAGCCCGCGAATTGGGGCGATTTCGCTGAGGGCGCCTGAGGCGCCGTCTTCTCAGGAGCGACCATGGCGGCCACCTTAATGAGCAGGGGCCCGTCAGGCAGTACCGCCAAACGGCTGCACTCGGAGTGCGACGGGGCGATCACATGGCATCCTGCATTGTTGACAGGTCGTAAGCAGGGGAGGCCCGGTTGGACATCTCGGCGATCCTCGAAGACATCCGTGAGCACTGGCACGTCTACGCCACGATGCCCTTCATCGCCGCGCTCATCGGCTACATCACGAAACGCGTCGCCATCGAGATGATGTTCCGGCCGCTGGAGTTCGTCGGGATCAAACCCTTCCTCGGCTGGCAGGGGGTCATCCCGGCCAACTCGCGCCGGATGGCGACCACCGCCGTCGACCTGCTGACCAAGAACCTCGTCGATCCGCAGGAGATCTTCTCCCGGCTCGATCCCGACGAGGTCGTCAAGGAACTGGAAGAGCCGCTCCTCAAGGCCGTCGAGGACGTCACCCGCGAAGTGATGGAGCAGTACCAGCCCAGACTGTGGGAACTGCTGCCGGCCCGGGCGCAGCGCATGCTGGTCGATCAGGTGCGGGCGCAGGCCCCGAAGGTCGTCGCGCGGCTGATGCGCGAGGTGTCGACGAACATCGACGAGGTCCTCGACGTCAACGAGATGCTGATCAACGCGATGGTCCGCGACAAATCGCTGACCTGCCGCCTGATCAAGGAGGTCGCGACCCCGGAGCTCCGCTTCATCGCCCGGTCCGGCATCTGGTTCGGCTTCGCCATCGGCCTGATCCAGTTCGTCGCGTGGGCGCTGACGAAACAGCCGTTGATCATGCCGATCTTCGGTTTCGTCACCGGCTTCGTCACGGACTGGCTGGCCCTGAAGATGATCTTCTACCCCCGTGAGCCGCGCCGGTTCCTGTTCTTCAGCTGGCAGGGCATGTTCCAGAAACGCCGCCAGGCGGTCGCCAAGGACTACGGCGCGCTGATCGCGGACGAGGTCCTCACCGTGCGGAACGTGATGGAGGCCGTACTCACCGGGCCCAAGTCGGACAAGCTGTTCGCGATGATCACCCGCGAGGTGCAGCGGACCATCGACGCGCAGGCGAGCATCGCGAAACCGTTGGTGGCGCTGACCGTCGGCGGCGTGCAGTACCAGGAGATGAAGAAGGCCGCGGCCGAGAAGGCGATCGCGTATCTCCCCGAAACGGTGAAACACGTGGAGAGCTACGCCACTGACGCGCTCGACGTCCGCAACACCATCGTCACGAAGATGCAGCAGCTGACCCCGCTCGAGTTCGAAGGGATCCTCCGGCCCGCCTTCCAGCAGGACGAATGGAAGCTCATCGCGGTCGGCGCGGTGATCGGCGGGCTCGTGGGTGAACTTCAGGTCCTGCTACTCCTCCACTGAGGACAGGCGGCTAGGTTCCCCTCAAGCGAGACGCGGGAGGGGCTTCAAGTGGACGCCGTCATCGCCGACCTCGGCGAGCACTGGCCGGTGTACGTCACCATGCCGTTCATCGCGGCGCTGATCGGTTACGTCACCAAACGCGTCGCCATCGAGATGATGTTCAAACCGGTGGAGTTCGTCGGGATCAAGCCGTTCCTCGGCTGGCAGGGAGTGCTGCCGGCGAACGCCGAGCGGATGGCGGCCACCGCCACCGAGATGCTGACGAGCAACCTCGTCGATCCGAAGGAGATCTTCGCCAGGCTCGACCCGGCCCAGGTGGCGAAGGAGATCGAACAGCCGCTGCTCCGCGTCGTCGAGGACGTCACCCGCGAGGTCATGGAGCAGTACCAGCCCAGACTGTGGGAAGTGCTGCCGAACACCGCCCAGCACCTGCTGCTCAAACGTGTGCAGGCCGAGGCGCCGCGCGCGATCACGAAGATCATGGGCGAGATCGCCGAGAACATCGAGGACGTGCTCGACCTCAAGCACATGGTCGTGACGAACCTCGTGCGCGACAAGGCCTTGCTCAACCGGCTGATCCGCGACATCTCGCGGCCGGAGATGCGGTTCATCGCCCGGTCGGGGATCGTGTTCGGGTTCTCCCTCGGCTGTGTGCAGCTGCTCGTGTGGGCGCTGACGAAGTCGCCGATCGTGCTGCCGCTGTTCGGTATCGGCATCGGCTGGTTCACCGACTGGATCGCCCTGAAGATGATCTTCCTGCCGCGCGAGCCGAAACGGTTCTTCGGCTTCTACACCTGGCAAGGCGTGTTCCAGAAACGCAAGGACCAGGTCGCCGCCGACTACGGCGACATGATCGCGCGCGAGATCATCACCATCCCGAACCTGCTCGAAGCCGTGTTGAGCGGGCCGAAGTCGGACAAGCTGTTCACGATGATCACCCGTGAGGTGCAGCGGACCATCGACGCGCAGGCGAGTGTCGTGAAGCCGTTCGTCGCGATGGCCGTCGGGAGCAGGCGGTTCCAGGAGATGAAGCAGACGGCGGCGGCGAAGGCGGCGGCACGGATCCCGGAGACGATCCGGCACGCCGAGAGCTACGCGGTCAACGCGCTCGACGTCCGGAACACCATTGTGGACAGAATGCGGCGGCTGAACCCGCTCGAATTCGAGCAGTTGCTGCGCCCGGCGTTCCGGCAGGACGAGTGGAAACTGATCGCCGTCGGCGCGGTGATCGGTGGACTCGTCGGTGAACTTCAGGTGCTTCTGCTGCTCCACTGACGGCCACCCGCTACCGTTTCCCCCTTCCCTGAGCGAAGCGAGGAGGTCCTGTGGACGCCGTCCTGGACGACCTCGCCCGCCATTGGTGGCTGTACGCCGCGATCCCGTTCGTCGCCGCGCTGATCGGCTACGTCACCAAACGCGTCGCCATCGAGATGATGTTCAAACCGCTGGAGTTCGTCGGGATCAAGCCGTTCCTCGGCTGGCAGGGCGTGGTGCCCAAACACGGCGGGCGGATGGCGGCCGTCGCGACCGAGTTGCTGACGTCGAACCTGCTGGACGTCAAAGAGGTCTTCCGCCGGATCGACCCGGCGATCATCACGCGCGAGATCGAGCAGCCGCTGCTGCGGGCCGTGGACGAGGTCGCCCGCGAAGTGCTCGAAAAGCACCATCCCAGGCTCTGGGAGGTCATGCCGACGATGGCGCAGGAACTGCTGATCAAGCAGGTCCAGTCGGCGACGCCGCGGCTGGTGCGCGAGTTCATGGAAGAGATGACCGCGAACCTCGACGAGGTGCTCGACTTCCAGCATATGACCGTGCAGCGGCTCACCAGGGACAAGAAGCTGCTCGTCCGGCTGATCCGCGAGACGTCGCGGCCGGAGATGGCGTTCATCGCGCGCACGGGGATCTACTTCGGCTTCGGGCTCGGCATCGTGCAGGCGTTCGTCTGGGCGCTGACGAAGGAGCCGTGGGTGCTGCCGGTCTTCGGCGGCTGCATCGGGCTGTTCACCGACTGGCTGGCGATCAAGCTGATCTTCGTGCCGCGTGAGCCGGTGCGCGTCGGCCGGGTGGTCCTGCAGGGCAAGTTCCAGCGGCGGCGGGCCGAGGTCGCGCATCAGTACGGCGAGATGATCGCGAACGAGATCCTCACCGTGCCGAACCTGCTCGACGCCGTCCTGCGCGGACCGCGGTCGGACCGGCTGTACTCGCTGGTCGAACGGCTCGTGTCGCAGGCCGTCGATCGGCAGGCGAGCGTCGCGAAACCGATGGTCGCGATGGCCGTCGGCGGGCAACGGCTGAACGAGATCAAACAGGCGGCCGCGCGGAAGGCGCTGGAGCACCTGCCGCCGACGATCCGCCACGCCGAGGGCTACCTGACCGAGGCGATGGACGTCGCGAAGATCGTCGAGCGGCGGATGCTCGGGCTGACGCCGCTGGAGTTCGAGGGCCTGCTGAGGCCGGCGTTCCGGCAGGACGAGTGGAAGCTCATCGCGGTCGGCGGGCTCATCGGCTTCCTGGTCGGTGAGCTGCAGGTCCTCCTGATGCTCCACTGACGCCGGATCGCGTTCAGCCCGCTAAACGCGCTTTGAGGGCGGTTCTCACGTGCGGGAGACACGGGATGATTACGGTGGAGGGGTGGCGTCCGAACCCCAGCAGCTGCCAGCCGTCCACGAGGCGTGGCTTCCTCGTGAGCACGCGTTGCACCGTCCCCGCCACGGTGGAAGGCAGCTGACCGCGCTGATCAGCGCGCTCCTGTTCTTCACCACCCCCGCGCTGCTGTGGGTGTTCGGCGTGCGGCCTGGCGAGATCGAGAACCACAAGCTCGCGAGTTTCCCCGGCCTGGACAAGGGCTGGGGGTTCTTCACCGACCTGCCGACCTGGGCCATCGACCAGCTGTCGTTCCGGCCGGGCGCGATCGCCGCCGCCGACGCGATCAGCCGCGGTGTCTTCGGCGAGGGCGCCCCGCTGGACCAGCCGCCGCCTCAGCAGCAGGCGGGCCCGATCCCCGCGCCGCCGGCGCCGGCACCGTCCAAGACCGCGCCCACGCAGGGGCCGACGCCGAACGCCGCGTCCGGCTACCGCCGGGTGGTGCAGGGCCGCGACGGCTGGCTGTACTACGGCTACGACGCGGACGCGAAATGCGATCCGTCCCGTCCGCTGACCGAGACGATCGCCAAGATCAACGAGCTGCGGCGCGCGGTCGAGCAGTCGGGGCGGCGATTCGAGCTCGTGGTCGCGCCGGACAAGTCGACGATGGTCCCGCAGTTCCTGCCCGACACCTATCCCGGCAAGGACTGCTCGCGGTCGGCCGAGGCGGCCACCTGGCACCGGATGCTCAAGGACGCGCGCGCGATCGACCTGCGGCCCGAGCTGCGCGCGTCCGAGGGCCGGGTGCAGCGGCCGGTGTACCCGTCGAACGACACGCACTGGGCCGACGAGGGCGCGCTGGTGATGACGCGCGCCATCGCGAACGCGATCAAACCGGGTGTCACGCAGACCTGGGTCAGCGTTCCCGTCGGCCAGTACGACACCGTGGCCGATCTGCCGCCGCTGATCAGCAAGCAGGGCACGAAGACGAACACGCTGTACAGCCTCCGCCCGGACGGCGTCGTCGAGCGCGCGGGTGAGCCGAACGGCGACATCGACCGGCCGGTGTACCGCACGGCGAGCCCGCTGATCGGGACCGTGGACGAGAAGATCCTGATCTACGGCGACTCGTTCACGAAGGCGTCTTCGCGGTATCTCTCAGGTGCGTTCACGAACCTGACGATGCTGGCGCACTTCACCCAGAAGACGCCACGGGCCGAGGCCGTCGACGCTTTCGTGAACGCGAACGTCGTGGTCATCGAGGCCGTGGAGCGCAGTGTGGCCGGCGGCCAGCTCGCGTTCATCGACCCCGCTTTCCTCGAAGCGGTCAAGAAGGCATTGGCCGAGCACCCGGTGCGCTGAGCGCCGGTTCCGGATCGGCGGGCTCGACGCGGATCCGCGAGTTCCTGCCGCGCAGCCACGCGATGAGGCGGCAGACCAGGTAGATCACGAACGAGATCGCCGTGACGAACGCGCTCACCGGCTTCCCGGGCGCGAGCGACAGGATGATCCCGCCGAGTGCCGCGATCTCCGCGAAGACGATCGACAGCACTGTGGCCTTCCACGGGCTGGCCGTGACCCGCGCGGCCGCCGCGGCCGGGGTCACCATCAGCGAGACCACGAGCAGCGCG
The DNA here is from genome assembly GCF_046549005.1 of Amycolatopsis sp. lyj-108. NCBI lineage: Bacteria > Bacillati > Actinomycetota > Actinomycetes > Pseudonocardiales > Pseudonocardiaceae > Amycolatopsis > Amycolatopsis sp. lyj-108. Next base: position 61,167 of record NZ_JAJPWQ010000019.1, read on the forward strand.
CCGACGATCTGCACGCCGAGCGCGCTCGAAATCCCGACGAGTACCGCGAAGATCAGCGACAGCAGCCGCACCGGCACGCCGCGCGCCGTCGCGACCGCCGGGTCGACCGTGGCGAACAGCAGCGGCCGGTAGATCACCGCGAGCACCACCAGTACGACGACCGAGGCGCCGACGAGCAGGTTCAGGTTGGTCGAGTCGATCGTGATGATCTGGCCGACGAGGATGCCGAACTTGTTGGCGCTGCGGCCTTCGTAGAACGACAGCAGCAGCACGCCCATGCCGAGGCCGAAGGCGAGGATCACGCCGATCACGGAGTCGCGTTCGGACTCGCGGCCGCCGAGGATCCCGATCAGCAGGGCGGCGATGACCGCACCCGCGAGGCCGCCGAGTTCGACGCCGACCCCCAGCAGCAAAGCACCCGCCGCGCCGGTGAAGGCCAGTTCGGCGGTGCCGTGCACGGCGAACGACATCCGCCGCATGACCACCAGCGGGCCCAGCACCCCCGCGACCAGGCCGAGGACGGCGGCCGCGAGCAACGCCGTCTGAACGAAGTCGAGGCCGAGCAGCTCACCGGTGAGCGCGAAGTCGAACATCTTGTCCACGGTGTTTATCCAAGAACCCGCGACCGGGATCGCGTCGCCAGGGCGCGAGTTCGCGCCGTCCGTCGAGTTGGTCTACCAAGGCGCCCTGCCGCCCCGATCCCGAGGCCTCCTGCCGGGGCGGGTTCCGCGTGTGGTCCGGGCCGTACGAACGACCCCACTTCGTTGTCCACGGTGTTACGAGGCCCGTTCGTCGATGTGGTGGGGTTCGTCCTCGCACAGCGCGCTCTGCGCCCCGGCGACGTGGATCTGCCCGCCGACCTTGAGCACCTCGATCCGCGTGCCGTACAGCTCGGACAGCGTCTCCGAGTTCATCACCTCGTCCGGTTTGCCGATCCGGAACTGGCCGTTCACCAGATAGAGCACCCTGTCCACATAGGACAGGATCGGGTTGATCTCGTGGGTGACGAACAGGACGGCGGTGTCCGCCGAACGCCGTCGCTCGTCGATCAGCTCGCTGACCGCGCGCTGGTGCGCGAGGTCGAGGGAGAGCAGCGGCTCGTCGCACAGCAGGACTCCGGGGTCGCCGACCAGCGACTGCGCGACGCGAAGCCGCTGCTGCTCGCCGCCGGAAAGCCGCCCCACCGGCTGTTTCGCGTACGCCTGGGCGCCGACGGACTCGATCGCCCTCGACACGAGTTGACGTCGTTTCGAAAGCCCGAAGAGCCCGGTGCCCCACCGGTGCCCGTCCAGGCCGAGGCCGACCAGGTCCACCCCGCGCATCGTCAGGCCCTCGTCGAGGGCGCGCTGCTGCGGGATGTAGCCGATCCGCCGGTTCGTCCCGCCGGGGCGCCGCCCCGCGATCTCGACCGTGCCCTCCGGCAGTCCCTGCTGACCGAGCAGGACCTTGAGCAGGCTGCTCTTCCCGGAGCCGTTCGGCCCGAGGATCGCGAGGAACTCGCCGGGTTCGACGTCGAGGTCGAGCCCGGACCAGAGGGTCCTGGAGCCGAACGCGAGGCTCGCCCCGCGGACGTGGACCGCGGGGCGCGCCTCGGCAGGTACGGAACTCACTACTTCAGCGCTCCCGCCAGCGAGTCCACTTCCTTGGTCATCCATGCAATGTAGTCGGTCACACCCTGGGGAAGCGTTTCGGTGACGTCGACGACGGCGATCCCGGCGTTCTTGGCGTCGCCGACGACCTGCTGGGTGACCGGGGTGGTGGTCTGCGCGTTGTTGATCAGCGCCTTGACCTGCTTGCCGGCGATCAGCTGCTTGACCTCGTTGAGCGCGGCGGCGGGCACGTCCTGCTCCGCTTCCACGGCCTCGGCGAAGGCGGGCGGAGTCGCGTCCGTGACCTTCGCGCTGTCGAGGAGGTAGTGCGCGACGGGCTCTGTCGCGATGACGTTGACGCTCGAGCCGTTCGAGCCGCCCAGGCCCGAGACCTTCTTCAGCAGTTCCTGGGTCTTGCCCTTGAACGCGGTCGCGTTGGCGGTGAAGGCGTCCTTCGAGGCGGGCTGGATCTCGCCGAGCTTCGCGGCGACCTGGTCGGCGATCTTCTCGACGCCGGGCAGGCTGTACCAGACGTGCTCGTTCTCGTTGCCGGTCGCGGCGATGTCGACGGCGACCAGTTTCTGCGCGCCGGTGGCCTGGTCGGCGAGCTTCGAGAAGAAGTCGTCGTAGCCGCCGCCGTTGGACAGCGTCAGCTTCGCGTTCTTCGCGGCGATGGCGTCGCTCGCGGTGGTCTCGTAGGAGTGCGGGTCGGCCGAGGGGTCGTGGATGATCGAGGTGACCTCGACCTTGTCGCCGCCGACGGCGGTCACGACGCTGCCCCAGACGTCGGTCGAGGCGACGACCTTGATCTTCTCGCCGCCGCCCGGGTTCGCGGCGGACGCGTTCTGCGAGCCGGAGCTCGTCGACGCCTTGTCGCCGGACGCGCAAGCCGTCGCGCCGAGCGCGAGGACGGCCAGGGCCGACACGGCCGCGAAAACACTCTTAGTACGGCGGGAATTCATTTACTGCACTCCTGCGGAAGCCCAGGCCAGATGTCGCCAATGCCGGGTAATGGAAACCGTTGTCAGATTCAACTGTACCCCATACGGCTGACAGGACCCGCCGCGCTGGTATGAGCTGTACCCAGGGTCACTCTGAATCGAGACCTGCCACACGTCGGGTGATGCTTCTGCAAAACGTTCTGAACCGTTACGGTTTGCGGATGGGCCGTCCTATCCGCACCAGGAGGCAGGCGACACTGGCGTCGTTGGCCGCAGAGCTCGGTGTGTCGAGGACCACCGTCTCGAACGCCTACAACCGGCCAGACCAGCTGTCTCCCGAGTTGCGCCGCCGCGTCCTCGAGACCGCGCGCCGCCTCGGCTATCCGGGCCCGGACCCGGTGGCCCGTTCACTGCGGACGCGCAAGGCGGGTGCTGTCGGTCTTTTACTCACCGAAAACCTCTCCTACGCCTTCCGCGACCCCGCCGCGATCGGCGTGCTCGAAGGGCTCGCGCTGGCGTGCGAGGACGCGGGCGTCGGCCTGCACCTGGTCCCGGCGAGCCCCGGCCGCGAGGACGTCGCGGCCGTGCACCGCGCCGGCGTCGACGGTTTCGTCGTCTATTCGGTGCCCGACGACGACCCGCATCTCGGCGCCGTCCTGGAGCGCCCGGTGCCGACGGTGATCGTCGACCAGCCGCGGGTGGACGGGGTCGACCGGGTCGGCCCGGACGACGCGGCCGCGGTCACCGCGATGGCCGAACACCTCATCTCTCTCGGGCACCGGCAGATCGGCGTGCTGTGCATGCGGCTCGCCCGCGAGCGCAACGACGACTTCGTGTCCATCCAGCGGCAGAGCGCCGCGCATTTCCACGTCCAGCGGATCCGGCTGGAGGCACTGGCCGCCGCGTTCTCCGCGGCCGGGGTCGACTGGGCGACCGTGCCGGTGGTCGAGCGCTTCGACCACACCGTCGACGACGGCGCTTCGGCCGCACGGCAGCTGCTCGACGCGTATCCGCAGGTCACCGCCGTGATCTGCACCTCGGACATCCTCGCGCTCGGCGCGCTGGCCGAAGCGGAACGCCGTGGGCTGCGGGTGCCGCAGGATCTGACGGTCACCGGTTTCGACGGCATCACCGAGGCCGAACGGTCCGGGCTCACCACGGTCCACCAGCCGGTGCTCGAAAAGGGCAAGGCGGCAGGCAAGCTGCTGCTCAGCTCGGCCGACCGGGTCGGGCCGAAGGTGATCACCCTGGCCACGGAACTGCGGGTCGGCCGCACGTCGGCGCCGCCGCGGACAGCCGAAGAGCGCTGGTTCGGGCCGTGACATGAGCCCCGAAGTGTTGCCCTCCTCCGGTCCGCCCGGTTCCAATGAGCCGGTGACCTCCATCGATGTACTGCTCAAGCGCAATCAGGAGCTGGGCGATGTCACCCCCGGTGACCGTTCCTCCCCGAGGCCATCGCTCCACGTGACGATTTTGACCTGCATGGACGCCCGTATCCGGGTGTTCGAGATCTTCGGCCTGATCCAGGGCGAGTCGCACATCCTGCGTAACGCGGGCGGCGTCGTCACCGACGACACGATCCGTTCGCTCGCGCTGAGCCAGCGGAAACTGGGCACCCGCGAGGTGCTGATCGTCCAGCACACCGACTGCGGCCTGTCCATGGTCACCGAAGACGACTTCAAGGACGAACTCGAAGCCGCCAGCGGGCTCCGGCCGACCTGGTCGGTCGAGGCGTTCCGCGAGGTCGAGGACAGCGTGCGCCGGTCGGTGCAGCGCGTCCGGCGCAGCGACTTCCTGCCGCACACCGACAACGTGCGCGGCTTCGTCTACGACGTGAAGCTGGGCCGCCTTACTGAGGTCGCGTAAGGGTTCATCGAGGGCCGCCGACGCCGCGGAAGCGGCACCTTTCCCCTTACGCCTCACCAAGCCGGGCGATGAGGCGACGGTGTTCGGTCGCGGCGGCCGGACCGGTCACGACCGTTCGGCGAGCGTGTCGCGAAAGCCACTTTCGCGACGTCTGGCGTCCCGAAAGTGGCTTTCGCGACACCCCCACGTCGACGTCACCAAGGAGTGCGCCGGCATCGACCCCGACGGCACGTTTGCCGCACCTCTCTTTAAGCTGGCCCGGTGGGCGTCGACGCGGATGTGCTGACCGGATGGTTCGACGAAGTGGGGCGGGACCTGCCCTGGCGTGAACCGGACTGCACCGCGTGGGGTGTGCTCGTCAGCGAGATCATGTTGCAGCAGACGCCGGTCGCGCGCGTCCAGCCGATCTGGCTCGACTGGATGGCGCGCTGGCCGGTGCCGTCGGCGCTGGCGGCGTCGTCGCAGGGCGAGGTCGTGCGTGCCTGGGGCAAGCTCGGCTACCCGCGCCGCGCGTTGCGGCTGCACGCCGCCGCGGCCGTCATCGCCGCCGAACACGGCGACGTCGTTCCGTCCGATGTGGACACTCTGCTCGCGTTGCCGGGTATCGGCGCGTACACGGCGCGCGCGGTCGCGGCCTTCGCCTACGGCAAACGGGCGCCGGTGGTGGACACGAACGTCCGGCGTGTGGTGGCCAGGGCGGTGCACGGCGCGGGTGACGCCGGGCCGCCGTCGAACACCCGCGACATGGCCGACGTCGAGGCGCTGCTGCCGCCGGAGGACGCGCCCGCCGCGAAACTTTCGGCCGCGCTGATGGAACTCGGCGCGCTCGTCTGCACCGCGCGGTCTCCGCGGTGCGCGGACTGCCCCATCTACGAAGACTGCGTCTGGCAGCACGCGGGCAGACCCGCCTACGCCGGGCCCGCGAAGCAGGTCCAGAAGTTCGCCGGGACCGATCGCCAGGTGCGCGGGCTGCTGCTCGACGTCCTGCGCGGCAGCGAAGGCCCGGTCGAGAAGGCGCGGCTCGATCTCGTCTGGAGCGAATCCGGGCAGCGCGACCGTTGCCTCGACTCCCTGCTGGTCGACGGCCTGCTCGAACAGACCGGGGACGGCCTGTTCGCACTCCCCGGCGAACACTAACGCATTACGACAAAAGTTGGTCAATGGTTGTCATCGGCGCGATGGCGGGTTAGTTTTCCGGCCAACGCGCATGATGGGAGTTTCGCCCGTGGCCGACTTCGACCGACGTACCGCGCTCAAGGGCGGCCTGACGGTAAGCGCCGTCGGGCTACTGGGGACAGCGACGATTTCCGCCGCCGACGCGGCGTCCGGGGTGGCAGAACCGAAGATCCACAGCACATCCGCGTGGAACGCGCGGCCGCCGAGCGGCGCGATCGAGGTGCAGAACCACAAGCCGACGTACATCGTGGTGCACCACACGGTCGAGCCGGGGAACGTCACCGACTACACGCTCGAACACGCCTTCTGGGCGTCGCGTTCCATCCAGAATTTCCATATGGACACCCGCGGCTGGGTCGACACCGGCCAGCAGTTCACGAACAGCCGCGGCGGGCACATCACCGAAGGCAGGCATCGCAGCCTGGAGATCCTGCGTGGCGGGACCCAGCACGTGCTGGGCGCGAACGTGGGCAACAACAACAGCACCTGCATCGGGATCGAGAACGAGGGCCTCTACAGCAAAGAGGACGTCACGCCGGCGCTCTGGGACTCGCTCGTGAAGCTGGTCGCGTACATGGCTTCGCAGTACGGGATCTCGCCGGAGTTCATCAAGGGACACCGGGACTTCAACTCGACCGAATGCCCGGGAACCGTGCTGTACAACCGGCTTCCGGAGCTGCGCACCGAGGTCGGGAAGCTGCTGGGCGCCGCTTCGCCCAAGGTGGATCTACCCGAATGGCCGCTGCTCAAACCCGGTGACAGCGGGCCGCGCGTGCGGACGGCACAGGAACTCCTGCGGGAACGCGGTTTCGCCGTGCCCGTCGACGGCCTGTTCGGACAGTCCACAAAGGACGCTGTTGCCGCGGTGGCGGCACGGCACGGACTGGAGCGCGACACCTGCGGTGCGACCGCGGCGACCGACGAGACCGGCTTCCTCGGCTCCGACGTCTGGCCGCTCATCGTCGGGTCCGGCACGGATCCGCGGGCGCTGAAAGCACGACTCGCCGGCTGAACAGCAGCGGCGAGAGGACGATCAAGGCGGCGCACCAAGGGAGCAAGCCCGTTCCCAGCGGCAGCAGCAGGCCGCCGATGAGCGCTCCCCCGGCGACGGCGCCGTTCCAGGCCGCGATCGTGAGCGACTGGGCGGCGTCGGCCGTGGGGCCCGCGATCAGGGCGGTGACGGCCTGGAAAGCGGTCGGCGCGCCGCCGAACCCCAGGCCCCACAGGCCCGCGGCGGCCAGCACCAGACCGTGGACCCCGTCGCTCACTCCCAGCAGGACGATGGCGGCGGCGGTCACGGCGGTGCAGGTCAGCAGGACGGCGCGAGGGCGGCCGTCGAGCGCGGAGCCGACCGCGACCAGCCCGCCCACCGTGGCACAACCGAACACCAGCAGCGCCGCGCCCAGCAACGTCGCCGCGTCGAGCCCGGCGAGAACCGGCCCGATGTAGGTGTAGGCCACGTTGTGCCCCAACGAGAACAGCGCCACCGTCGCCAGCACGGGACGCATCCCCGGCAGCCGTGACGCGGCGAGCGGGCGGGTGGGGCGCGTCGGATCCGCTGGGACGGCGGGAACCGCGGCGAGCACCCACACCAGCAGCGGCACGGTGATCAGCGCCATCGCGGCGAACGCCCAGCGCCAGTCGGCCAGTTCGCCGAGCGCGGTGCCGGCGGGCACGCCGAGGGCGAAACCGATCGGGGTGCCGGACATGGCCACGGCCAGCGCGCGCCCGGTGAGTCCAGGCGGGGCGAGCCGCATCGCGTAACCGGCGACGAGGGACCACATCACCCCGGTCAGCGCCCCGGAAACCACCCGCGTGGCCAGGATCAGCGGATACGACGACGAGACGGCGATCAGCAGATTGGTGAGCAGGAAACCGGTGATCAGCGCCAGAAGCAACCGTTTGCGCGGTATCCGCAGCGTCGCGCCGGTGAGCGGGATGGCGGTGAGCGCGGTGGTGATCGCGTAGACCGTCACCAGCTGACCGGTGGCCGACGGTGAAACCCCCAACTCTTCGGACATGCCCAGCAGCAACCCGGCGGGCAGCACTTCGGTGAGGCAGCCGAGGAAGACCGTCGTCGTCAGCGCGAGCAGCGCGGGGAGGGGCGGCATGCCCCGACGATCGCTTTCCGGGCGTCGCGCGGGGTAGTCCCTGGCGGGTATGCCGCGGCGTTATCGGCCCCGGAGCGCGCGGGTGAGCCACGCCGGCTCGGCCGCCCGCCGGGATAACGCCGTGGCATGACCGGCTGACAGTGCCGCGCGCGGCGCGGACGTACGCACGATGACCGGGCATCCTCCCCCGTAGAGAGAAGGCCCGTTCATGACCGTGCGGATTCGGTGGCAGGAGCCACTGTGCACCGCGTTGCTCGCCTCCACGATGATCGGCGCCTGCCCGGCTTCGGCGGCGGCCCAGCCGGCACCCGGCAGCGACGGGTACGTGCACGTCTCACCCGACGGCACCGTCCTCGGCCCCGATCCTTACTACCCGAAGGACGGCAACGGCGGTTACGACGTCGACAAATACTCGCTCGCGTTGGACTACGCGCCATACGCGATGCTGTTGAGCGGCAGAGCGACGATCACCGCGACAGCGACCCAGGACCTGAGCCGGTTCGACCTGGACTTGCGCGGGCTCACCGTCCGGTCGGTCACCGTCGACGGGGTGGCCGCCGCGTTCCGGAGGGCGGGCGAACACGAACTCGTGATCACCCCGCGGACCCCGTTGGCCGCGGGCGAACGGTTCACCGTCGTGGTCGGTTACGACGGGCGCCCGGAGCCGATCGCCACCGCACGCGGCCGGGTCGGCTGGCTGGCCGCTTATGGCGATTCCGCCGTGGCCACCGGGCAACCACGTTCGGCGATGACCTGGTTCCCCGTCAACGGCACCGAAGTCGACAAGGCGACCCTGCACGTCTCCGTCACCGTCCTGGGCGAATTCTCCGTGCTGGGCAACGGTTCTCAGGTCTCCGACGTGCCCGCGGGCACGGGACGGCACACCGTCACCTGGGCAGAGGACACCGCTCTCGCGCCGAGTACGGTGATGCTCGGCATCGGGCGCTGGGAGGTCGAGAGGATCACGCTTCCCGGTGGCCGGACCGCGATCAACGCCTACCATCCGTGCGCGACGGGCAAACGCGAACTCGGCGGCAAACTGCCCGAGGTGCTGGAATTCCTCACCGGGAAGTTCGGCGACTACCCGCAATCGGCGGCGGGTGGACTGTTCCTCGACCGTTCCCTCGGCTACACACACGGCGCCCAGACCCGGCCGGTGTACGGCCGCGCGGCCACCGTCGCCGACCTGGTGTACGCCACCGCGTACCAATGGTGGGGCGCCGGGGTGAGCGGCAAGATGTGGCGCGACACGCTGATGCCCGAGTCCATCGCGCAGTACGCGGTGTGGCTGTGGGACGAAGGCAAGAACGGCGTCGATCTCGACCGACGGTACCGCGAAATGGTGGCCAAGGTGAGCGGTGACGCGGGTTTCTGGGCACCCAAGCTCACCGATCCGGGCAAGGGCAACGAATTCGCGCCCACCACCAAGGCGGTGCTGATGGTGCACGCGCTGCGGCGTCTCATCGGCGACGACGCGTTCTTCCAGATCGTGGCGGGATTCCCGGTGATCAACCCGCAGGGAAACCAGAACTGGCACGACTTCGAGCTCTACGTCTCCGCGATGACGCAGCTCGACCTCGGCGACTTCACCCGCGCGTGGCTGGACGGCACGGTGCGGCCGCCGGACGAGCTCCTCTTTCCGGGGATGTGACAGGACCGAAGAGGTTCTTAGTGGTACGGCAAACGTGTTGTGTTGCGAAACTCGGCCTTAGCCCATGCACCAGCCCGAGCCAGGGCGAAGGCTCCCTTCACCGCGTCTGATGCGGCGAAGGGAGCCTTCGGCCCCTGTGGCCGGCACCGCAAGTAGGTGACTAATTGCGGCGGTGTCGGTCCAGGTACGCGGCATAGACCGGCGCAGTCCTCGCCTCGGCCCAGTACGCTTCGACCACCGCCGAGATCAGCTCCGCGCGCCGTCCCGCCACGAAGGTCTCCTTGTTCCAAGCGAGAACATGCCTGCGCGGCAACACATCCCCGCGTAGCGGCCGGGCCACCAGGCCCTGGTTCCGCGGATCGCAGATCGGCTGTGAGAGCCCGATCGCGCCGGACCGGACCACCAGCAACGCCACCTGCTGCGAAGTCACCTGATGGGCGACCGACGGGCTGAACCCGTGCCGCGCGCAGGTCTCCACGAAGTACCGCGTGAACGTGGCCGCCGAGGAATCGGACACCATCACCCACGCTTCGTCCCGCAGCGCACGCAGGTCGATGGTCTCCTCGCACGCCAGCGGATGGTCTTCCGGCAGCAGCACGAAGGTCGGCTCGGTCACCACGATCTCGGTGTCCACGTTCGCGGGTATTTCGAGTTCGTATCCCGGATAGTCCTTGACCAGCCCCAATTCCGCGCGCCGCTGAGCCAGCAAGGGCAGCAGCCGCTCGGGATGGTCGTCGTGCACGACCTGCACTTCGGAGACCTCCGGCCACAACCTGGTCACCAGCGAAGGCAGATGCGCCACCAGCGCGCTCGCCACCGCCGCCACCCGGACGACGCCGGGCGGGCCGCTGGGGCAGACGCGCTGCTCGATGTCTTCGAGCAGTTTGTCCAGCTGTGGCAGCAAAGCGGCGGTGCGGCGCAACAGGAGTTCACCCATCGGCGTCGGCGTCACACTGCCTTCGCGCCGCTCGAACAGCTGATAGCCCAGCATGTTCTCCAGCCGTTTGAGTTGCGCGGAAACCGCGGGCTGGGTGACGCCGAGAGCGATCGCGGCACGGGAAAGGCTGCCCGTGTCCGCGATCGCCCTGATCACCCGCAGGTGGTGGACATCCAGTTGTACGACGTCGAACTCCTTTGTCACGAACAGGTTTTCGACCCGTCGAAAGAAGTCATGGCCGGGGAAAGCACCGCGGCCGCGGTCCGTCTGCCGAGCAGAATATACAGCAGAAAAGCACCCGAAACGGAATTCACGGTGGGAATTCCCCACGGCAGCCAGATGCCCACCGCGGCCCCGGCCACCCAGCAGATCAGCCCGCCGGGAACCCACGACGGACAGGTCGAAGGCAGTTCCCCGGACGCGCGGGTGGCGTTCAGTTCCGGTTTCCAGCGCCGGACCACGTAGTACTCGGCGATCACCACCCCCGCCACCGGCGGCGTGAGCACGCCGACCCAGGTCAGGAAGGCGGTGAAATGGTCGAGGATGCCGATCGCGGAGAGCACTGTGCCGAGCCCGCCGAGCAACAGGGTCGCGGTCGTGCGGTCCAGCCGCCGGGACAGCAGCACCTGGACGGCGTTCACCAGCCCGAGCGAGGACGAGTAGAGGTTCCAGTCGTTGATCTTCAGGATCGCGGTGACCAGGATCAGCGTGCCGAGCACTCCCGAAGACGAGGTGATGATCCCGACCACGTCGGCGCTTTTCGCCGCGTGGGCGAGCAGCACCCCGATCAGGCCGATCAGGTACTGGCCGAGGGTGACGCTGACCAGCGTCTGCTTCACGACGTCGGACGCGGTCCGGTTGAAGCGGGTCATGTCCGGGGTCATGATCGCGCCCATGATGAACGCGCCCGCCACCAGCGTGGTGCCCTGCGCCAGCGATATCGACGGCCCCGGTGGCGGCTCGGACATCAGCGCGGGCAGCGAATGGTCGTCGAGGGCGGTGATGATCGAAAAGCCCGCCAGCGCGAGGAAAGCGGGCACCGTCAGGTATGCCGTCCAGGCCATCGCGTGGAAGCCGAACACGACGATCGCGGTCACCAGCGCGCCTCCGGCGAGCGCCCACACCCACACCGGCGGGCCGCCCATCAACGCGTGGAGGCCGTGGGCGAACACGTCGTTCTGCACGCCGAACCAGCCCGCCAGGCTCACCGTCATCAGCAGCCCGACCAGCGAAGACCCGCCGGTGCCGAAGCCAGCCCAGCGCGCGAGCACCGACGTCGAAAGCCCTTCCCGGGTGCCCGCGACACCCATCAGGATGGTGATGATCTCCAGCAGTACCGAACCGATCGTGATGGCCAGCACCGCGTCCCAGAACGTCATACCGAAGCCGAGTACCGCGCCGAGCAGGAACTGATGGAACGAGGACACCTGCCCGAACCGTTGCAGTGCGACGGAAATCCAGGAGTAGCGGCGTTCGGCGGGCACCCGGCACAGGGAGAAGTCGTCGTGTTCCACGGTCACTCCACCCGTTCCGGGACGGCCTGCTCGAGCACGACGAAGCCCTGGCCGGGCAGTGGCCGCCAGGAGAGTTCGCCGCGGTAGAGCCGTTCGAGGAACGGGACCCGCTGGTGATAGGCGAACACGGAACTGCCGACCCCGGCCACGGCGACGGTGCCGACGAACATCGGCAACTCGGCCAGGAAGTACCGGACGGCGCTGCGCAGCTGGTCAGGCGTGGGGTGTTCGCCTTCGGGCAGCCGCCGGTCCAGCACCCAGCCCGTGGCACCGAGGCACTGCCGGGCGAACGCCGGATCGGTGGCGAACCGCCGGTGCGCCTCGGAAAGCAAGCCCAGATACGCGGGGTCGGTTTCGAGCACGGCGGTGTCCAGGATCAGGGTGTGCGGGTCCGACGGGCAGACCTGCCGCACCGCGCGGACGATCTTGTTGCGCGTGTAATTGCCTTGCCGCTGCGCCTTCTGCGCGGCACGCACCGGGTCGTAGCCGAGCGCTTCGAGGGTGAACGCGGACGGCCCGTCCGGGACGAAGAAATGAAAGCGCCGAAAGGCCGACATGGCCCAGCGGGCGAGATCGGCGATACGGTCCACGGTGAAATAGCTGTTGAACGGGCTGACGCCGAGGCAAACGTGCTCGGCCCGCGCCAGCGGATCGGCGCAATGCTCGGTGAGCGGCAGTGGTCGCGGCAAGACGGCTCCTGAATCGCGGGATATGCGGGAGAAGAGGCGTCGACCGAACGTAGCCATCGCTCGATGGCACGGGTATTGCCACCGAATGTTGTCATCGGATTATGAGAAATCGCCGCTCTCGACTTTCGGAGGTGCCGGGCGCGAACCGGGCGCGGTATACGAAGTCATGGAGATTCAGGTTCGGCATCTTCGCGTGATCTGTGAGATCGCTTCCCACGGCAGCCTGAACCGTGCCGCCGCCGGACTGGGGCTCGGGCAGCCCGCGCTCAGCCACCAGTTGCGCCGGATCGAGCGGATGGTCGGCGGCCCGCTGTTCCACCGCGACCAGCACGGGGTGCGGCCCACCGAACTCGGCGCCCTGATCCTGCGGCGGGCGCGGGCGATCGTGCTCACCTTCGACGAGCTGGAGCACGACTTCCACCGTCGGGCACCCGAGACCGGCGAATCGATCAGGATCGGCTGGAACGACAGCGCCATCACGGGTTCGCTGCTCGGCGGGCTGCGCGACCTGCGGCCGGGCGAACCGTTCCGCACCCGTGCGGACACCTCGCGCACCCGGCTGCTCGCGCAGGTCGCGAACCGGGGCATCGACCTCGCGCTGATCATGATCTGCGGCAGGCGCGGCCTCTCCGTGCCGCCGGAGGTGCGGACCATGACTCTCGTCGAGGAGCCGTCGTTCGTCGCGCTCCCGGCCGAACACCCGCTCGCCGGCGAAGAGGAGATCGAACTCGCCGAACTGGCCGGGGAGGACTGGATCGTGTCGAGCGGCGGCGACGGCTGCCGCGTGGTGTTCCGCGAAATGTGTCTCGCGCACGGTTTCGACCCGCGGATCACCCACGACGTCGACATCGACACCGCACGGGAAGACCTGGTCAGCGGCGGGTACGGCGTCGGGCTGGTCCAGCCGACCCGGCCACCGTCGGACGGACTGGCCATCCGGCCGCTGGCCGGCGCGCCGATGTGTGTGCGGCATGTGCTCGCCTGGCGGGAGGACGGCCCGTGCGCGCCCGGCGTCCCGGAACTCGCCATCGAAGCGACGGCCGGATATTGGCGGCTCGCCGAGCGGACGGCGCCGTACCGCACCTGGCTGCACCGCCACGGCAGGCTGGCCGCCGGATATTGACGGGTACGGCAAAGGTGGCAGGTTGCGAAACCCAGGGCGAGATGCGTCGCGAAAGCCACTTTCGCGACGCCTGAGGTCCCGAAAGTGGCTTTCGCGACACGGCCGGCCCCACGGCCGCGAGCGAATCCCGCGACCCCGACACCTTTGCGCTACCCCTCAATAACCCGTCGGCATGCCGATGCGGCACTAGAGCGTCCCCCGGCGGCCGTCCGACGATGGGAATCGTCAATCACGGCCTGCTGAAAAGGGGCACCATGCTGCCGTTGATCACTCGTACGGAACTGCTCTCCGGAATGGAGACCGGATCGGTGATCGTGGTCGACACGATGCCGGTCGCCTATTTCGAAAAGGAGCATCTTCCCGAAGCCCGCAACATTCCGGGGTTCCCGTACGAACAGGCGGCCGAATTCACCGACCGCCTGGCACCGGAGGTGCTCCCGGACAAGACCGCCGCGATCGTCGTCTATTGCGCGAACACGCCGTGCCGCAACAGTGAATTCGTCGGTCGGCGCCTGCTGGAACTCGGATACACGAACGTCCGTAAGTACCGCGAAGGCATCGAAGACTGGGTCTCGAACGGTTTGCCGACCGCGTCTTCGTCCTGAGTGGACTCCTCACAGCCAAGGAGATCGTCTTGTCCAAGCTCAAACGATTCGTCTGTGTACTGGCCGGCGTGCTGGCGCTCATCACCGGCTTCGGCAACGGCGTGGCTTCCGCCGCGCCGACCGCCGAGAACGTGATGACGGTGACTTCGGCCAATTACGCCGAGGTCATGAACATCTCGCGGCAGAAGCTGGTCATCATGGACTTCGGCGCGACCTGGTGCCCGCCGTGCCGCCAGATGAAGCCGGTGATCGAACGGCTCGCCGGTGAATACGGCGGCCGGTTCCTGCTGGGCGAGGTCGACGTCGACCAGAGCCGTGACCTGTCCACCCGGTACAACATCCGCTACCTCCCGACGCTGGTCGGCGTCCGCAACGCCGCCGAACTGCCGTCGTCGCGGAACATCGGCTACCCGGGCGAAGCGCGGTTGCGCGCCTGGATCGACGCTCAGCTCGCGAAGGGCTGACCGATGACGTCGGAGAGAAACGCTTCGACGGCACCGAGGTAGGTATCCGGCGCTTCGTCGTGCACCACGTGCCCGGCGCCTTGGACGACGATATGCCGTCCGAGGCCGCCGGGCACGCGGGCGGCCAGCTCGGCCTGCTGGCCGTGCGGCATCGCGGTCCGTTCGCCCTCGATCGCGAGCAGCGGGCATTTCACGCGTTCGACGAACTCCCAGAAATCGCGCCGCCCCCATTCCGCCGCGATCTCGTACAGGTCCGAGAGGGAAGCGATCAGGTGGTAGCCGTCCTCACGTTCCTCGACGCATTCGATGAAGTAGTCGCCGGTGTCGCCGAAGAACTCGCGCACGTGGGCCAGCGACCGGAACGGGACCGGCCACGAGTCGAAGTACCCGCGCCAGGTGTCCACGGTCCGGCCGCGCTGATCCGGCGCGAAATCCTCGCAGACCACGGCGCGGACGAGATCGGGATGGAGCGCCGCGGTGACCCAGGCGTGCAGGCCGCCCATCGAATGCCCGATCAGGACCGCGGGCTCGTCGAAGGTCCGCAGCACCGCGGCGACGTCGTCGGCGAACCGCTCGGTGCGCCATGGCCCGCCGCGCGGCCCGCGTCCGTGACCACGCGCGTCGAGGCCGTGGACACGCCCGTACGGTTCGAGCCTTCGCGCGACCCGCCACCACGTCGTCGCCCTGCCCATCAGTCCGTGCAGCAGGACGATCGGCGGCCCGTCGCCGCCGAAAGTGATCAACCCGTCGCGCTGGATCACCACTAAGCTCCCCTCCATGCGCAGCCGTGTCCCCGCCGCCGGCCTGGTCCTGGGGCTGGTCTGCGCCCTGATTATCGGCTGTACCGCCGATCCTCCGCCCGCCACACCCCCACCGCCGCCGCCGATGAACCCGGCTCCCGGCGCTTCGGGCGCGGGTGACCCGTACTACCCGATGGACGGCAACGGCGGTTACGACGCGGCCGAATACCAGGTCGGGATCACTTACGACCCCGCGAAAGGGCGTCTCGACGGCGACACCACCGTGATCGCGAAAGCGACCCAGGACCTCAATCGGTACAACTTGGACTTACGCGGCTTGACGGTCCAATCCGTTGAAGTGGAGGGAAAACCGGCGAAGTTCGCCCGCGAGGGCGAATTCGAACTGGTGGTGACGCCCGCCGAGCCGATCCGGAACGGGACCACCTTCCGCACGAAGATCCTCTACGGCGGCGACCCGTCGGCGACCCCCAAAGCGGGCGGCAGCGAGAACGGCTGGCAGAAGTCGAAGGACGGCGGCGCGTTCATCGTCGGCGAGCCGCATTCGGCCTCGTTCTGGTATCCCGTCAACGAAACTCCGCGCGACAAGGCGATGTTCACCCTCACCGCGCGGGTGCCGGACGGCTGGACCGTCATCTCGAACGGCCGCGAGATCCAGAAGACCTCGGCGAACGGCTGGAGCACGACGTCCTGGCAGGAACGCACACCCGTGGCGGCCTACCTGACCACGGTGGCGATCGACAAGTTCACCGTCGACCGGATGGCACTCCCGGACGGGACACCGGTGGTCAACGCGTACGCGCCGGGTGCCGAGGACCGGCGCGACACCGGCAGGCGGCTGCCGGAGATCATCGGCTTCCTGAGCTCGAAGTTCGGGCCGTACCCGGTGGACGCGGCCGGCGGCATCTACCTCGACGAGGACATCCATTTCTCGCTGGAGACCCAGACCAGGCCCACCTACGCGAAATGGGCCGACCTGATCACCGTGGTGCACGAAACCGCACACCAGTGGTTCGGCGACTCGGTGACGCTGAATTCGTGGTCCGACATCTGCCTCAACGAATGCCTCGCCTCGTACGCGCAATGGCTGTGGCAGGAATCGCGGGACAACGAGAACCTGGACGACCGCTACCGCGCCGCCCTCGAGATCATGGGTGGCAGCAAGGACTTCTGGGCGTCGAAACTGGTCGACATGGGAGCAGGGCAGGAATTCCACGGCGTCTACGACAAGGGGATCCTGGCCATCCACGCGCTGCGGCGGAAGATCGGCGAAGGAGCGTTCGCGCGGCTGCTGAAGGAGTGGCCGGCGGCGTACCGGAACGCCAACGCGTCCTGGGCGGATTTCGAGGCGTTCACGATCAAGCTTTCGGAGCAGGACCTGCGGCCGTTCTTCGACGCCTGGTTCCACGGCACGACGATCCCGCCGGACGCCGAACTGCTGCCGGGCACCCTGCGAGGCTGACGCCCCCCCCCCCCCGGGGGGGGGGGGGGGGGGGGGGGGGGGGGGGGGGGGGGGGGGGGGGGGGGGGGGGGGGGGGGGGGGGGGGGGGGGGGGGGGGGGGGGGGGGGGGGGGGGGGGGGGGGGGGGGGGGGGGGGGGGGGGG
>NZ_JAJPWQ010000020.1:0-67189 GCF_046549005.1 Amycolatopsis sp. lyj-108
CGATCGCCTGTAGCGACCAGCTGTTGCCGTCAGGATCGCGGAAGTAGACGAAGTTGCCCCACGGCTGCACGTCGACCTCGCTCGCGTCGACACCGGCATCGAGCAGTTGCTTGCGCGCCGCCTCGGCGTGGGCGACCACGACCTGGATCTCCTGCGTGCCGGGCGTCTTGTTGGTGATGCCTTCGCCGATCACGATGGAGCAGGCCGAGCCGGGCGGTGTCAGCTGGACGAACCGCAGGCCTTCATGCACGTTGTGGTCGTGGTCGGCGTTGAAACCGACCTTCTCGTAGAACGCCTTGGCCCGGTCGACGTCGGTCACCGGAACGGGAATGAGTTCGATCTTCCAGTCCATCGTCCTACCGTAGGACGTGGGTACGACATTCCGCGCTTCGTTCCGTACGGTCTTCCGAGAAGCGCGAGCGGCGGCAGGGCCAGCGCGGTCACTGCCCGTTGGCCGTTCGAACGTGAAAGCCGCACTAGGCACACCGCGCCGTCAGCGGCATGAGCGGATGTTCCTCGATACCCGCTGCGGCCTCCCAGCCGGAAGTGGCGGCCTCGCCGCGGAACCGGCTCGCTCGCACCGTGTGCGGCGCCCACGGCCGCGCCCCGGAGGTTCTGGCGCGGCCCCGGGGCACGGCTGGTCACGCAGATTCAATCAGCCAGACTCAGCCTGGCCGGTCCACATCGCGCCCACTGGCTTCGGCTTCGCCGCTCCATCGCCAGACGATGTAGCTGTTCATGGTCGTCTGATCATCGTCGCGGGTGGCCGGAGCGGAGAGAGGCACCCGCGGGCTCCTTGTAGGTGGCCCAGCCGAGCAGCCATTCCGCATGATCAGCCGTTGCAAGGCAGGGTGTCGTTCTTGACGGTAGCGACTACGACGTCGCCGCACACGACGTCGACCGTGCCGAATGCCCTGGTGACATGACGTCGCGATCCGGCGCCTCCGTCCAGCCCCCTCGCTCACCCAGGTGTTCCCCACGCGCAGGCGGGCCTGGAAAAGGTCTCTTCAACGACGCTTCTGTAAGGCTGTTTCGATTTCCGCGTCAGTGAGACGTCGTGAACTGACGTAGTAGAGCACGGCCCCGACCGGGAGCTCGGCATCCCAGGCGGGATTGACCACGAGGTCGTCGTCGGTCCGCGCGGCCAGCACCGTGGCCCCGAAAGTACGCCCCAGTGCCATCCGGCATTTCTCGGTACTCAACCTCCCCAGCGACGTCGGCAACGTCACCGAATACGTCCCCACCCCGCCCGCCGTCATCAGCTCGGAATACACCTCGGTGATTCCCGGCGAGGTCAGTTCTTCAGTGACCATCCGCGGTGTGTGCCACTGCACGCACTTGATCCTCGAATCCACATAGCGGACCAGCTCGGATTTCTCCATGTCCCGCAACGTCACCACAACGTGTGCCGACCGATTCGCATGATCCACGGTCACCGCGACGGCCAGGGCCTCGTTGTCGTCGCGCATGTCGATCAAGACCGTGCCAGCGCCGCCGACGGCGGCCCGGACGAGTACGTCGGCCGCGGTCGGTTCACCTCGGACGAAGTCCACCGGCTGAGACGGCATCGGGTGCACCTGCACTTCGTCGCCTGCGCACAGCACGAGGCCGGTCACCCCGTCGGCGAGCAACTGCGCGACGATCCGCTCGGTGCGACCGGCCGTATAGCCGATCAGGAGCGTGTGCCCGCTCGCCCGAACGGTCTCCATCCCCTGCATCCGCCGTCCCTTCGTCTGTTCGAGCTTCGAAGCGAGCTTGGTGAACACCGTGGTGAGCGTCGCGATCCCGCCGATGATGACATAGGCCCCCACGACGTGCCCTGCCGTGGTCTCCGGCGAGAAGTCCCCGTACCCGACCGTCGCGGCGGTGACCACGAAGTACCACCAATAGTTCCCCGGCTCGACGAGCTCGCTTCCCGCGGGTTCGACCAGGGCCATCAGCGGCCAGCTCGTCGTGAAGACGAAGAGGACGACTGCGACCGGAAGCATCCACCCCTGCTGTAACACCCAACGCGCCAGCAGCCTCGACAAGACGAATGGCACTCGTCTCTCCTCACCGTCCGCTATCGACGCCTCACCTGAAGCCGCTCCACGTATCTGCGGAACACCGTATCCGCGAACTGTCCGAAATGGAACTCGCACTGTCCACTAGCGACTACCATCTGCGGGTGTGCTGGTGAAGCCTGAGCTTCCAGCTATCGTCTCGGCTGACGTAGACGCTGCTCACCTGCGCCGCGTAGGGTGCACCGTCCTTGGTGGCGACCATGCCGTAGCTGACGAACCCGACGGCAGGGCTAATCCGTGTCGCGCTCAAGCCGTCAAGTCGGCAGGCATGCCACTTGTCGCCGCATAGTGCGCTAAGCGCCACTTCTCGCTCTTGGATGGGCGACCGGCCGGCGAGCAGGACCACGATCCGGTCATCGAGAATGGTCTAGTAGAACGAGCGTGCGGCAGCCGGGCCGGCCGTGAGCACTCGCCAGGCTCGCTGTTCCAGCTCGGTCAACACGTCCATGGCCGCTACCACCTCACTCTCACCGGCGGTGACCAACGCGGGATGTTCCGAGCGAGGAAAGACACGCCGAGAACGATCGTTCCTACAATCATGTCAACGATCGCCGCATCGGACTCGGCTCTGCCGCTGTGATGCGAGAGGAAGAATGGGGTACCGAGCAACGGGAACCAGGCTGTGCCGCACCACGCGAACATCAGCTTCACGGTCCACGTCGGGACTCCACTGGTCCATGCGGTGTTGTGCTCCTGTGCCGTCGATTCACCGTCCTCCGGCATTCGCCGGATGGCGACCACGTTGCCGCATGATGGCGTGAACGAACCTGACAATCACCTTACGATCCGACCGGCCTGGTCAGTCGCGTCGAGCCGGCGAAGTGCTCAGCCCGGCGGCGTGGTTCGCGAGCCCTGTCGCCATACCCTGCATCACTCGCTGGACTTGTCGTTCGGAGGTCCATCGCGACATCCCGCGAGGCGAATACGTTCCATGCCAACGAATCTGAGTTCCACCACCGAGGACTTCGAGAAGATCGACCACTGCACTGTGGTCTGCCATCTGCGGGTGCTCCACGCTCTCGTAGGCGAACCGACGTCCCGGCGTGAGGCCAGTTATCCGATCAGTGGCGACGCTCCTCCCGACGCGGAAGGCCCGTATGGCGCCGACACCGTCCCTGTTGTTCACCGAGAGACCACTCGAACCCCCCAGGTCCAAGGAGTCGATGTGCGACCACGCAGGCCAGCTCCTCGGGTCCAGCAACAACGTCCATACCACGGCCGTTGGCGCAGCCGACTGGGCCAGGACGTCGTACGACCGCACTGCGGAACTCCTCACATCGTTCGACGGCTCCCCTATGGCGCGAACCAGGGAGGCCTCCTGTCACGATCCAGATCGTGCCACATCCGGGGAGCCGATTGAGGCCATGTGCCGAAAATCCCTGAGACATGAAGGAAAATCACAAATGGCAACCCGGGCCTGAGGTCAATGAGTCCACTATGGACTTTTCGCAACGGTCGTCTTTGTTCGTCCTCGAATTGATCAATACCGCGGTGAGCACCTGGACGGCCGTACTCGACACCCGCCACCCTCTGGCCGTCGCCCGCACGCTCGGCGCCACCCCAGGGCAAACGGGGCTGGGTCTCGCCATGGCCCAGCTGCTTCCCGCCCTTCCCTGCGCCGCCGGGATCCCCTTCGCCTGGCGCAGCCAAGTCCAGTACCCGCCCGGTTCCTGGCTTCTGGCTCCCGGACTGGGGATCCTGCTCACATCACTGTTTTCACGGCCATCCCCGCACTCGCCCTCGCACGATGACCAGTCGCGCAAGCACTTCAGTCAACCCCGCCCTGACAGTCGGTCGGACAAGAACCATCCACGCTGTCAGCTGACTCGTCGCCGTCCTGCCCGGAAGTGGTCGTCGGCTCGGACGTCACGCCGACGACAAGGTGCCAGAAGGCCGGATGTCGTGCTCGAAGAAGTCGGTGCGGGCCAACTGATGCCGCATCGGGGAACGTGTTCGCGGAGGTTTCGTTCCGAGCGCGTCTCCGCCTTGCCCATGAGTGCGCGGATCACCACATGCGAGCACGCTCAGGATCGCCACCGCCAAGTCAACCCGGATCAGCGCATTGGAAGGTTGATCCTATCTCATATACGATGCGCTCCCCGAACCGCTGCCCCAGTGGGACGACACCGGGCAGCGCGGCACCGACATGTGGGCGACCGAGCACGAGACGCGCGAGGAGATCGTCGACTGCTACCGAGCAGGCATGCCGGACACACCCCCGGCATCCTCCGCGAAGAGCTCGACGGCACGACAGGGACTGCAGCCAGGGACACGAACCCGCGGCGCGGCGCGGCCTTCCTGGCAGCCCGGACCGCGGAGATCGAGCGAGCCGCGAAAGCAGCCATCGAACGGCAGTGAATACCGCATGGTTCGAATACCTACACTCCACCAGTTAACTAGGCTTCGCCGCAGAACAGTCCCACTCCCGCAAGACCCATCCCGTTCGTGAACTGCTCAAGTGCAACTGTGCCCCTTCCCCGAACAAGATCCGATACGGCCCGTATCAGGGAGCACTGACGGCAAGTGATCAAGTACTGCTGAAACGAACCGCTTGTCGATTGATCATGCCGCGCGGAAACCGGGCCAGGTGGTCGAACGTGATCATGCAAGCGCGGAACGTAGAAGTTTTACGTAGTTTCCGGGAGAACGTGGCCGTGGTTCGACTCTTCGGTCGGGACATTCACGCGACCACGATTCGTTGCGTACCGCCGCTGGTTCATCCCGGGTGAGGAGTGTCGACGACCTCGGCCAAGGTCGGCAGAGAGGAATGCGCTCCGTGCCGCGTCACGACGACCGCGGCCACTTTCGCCGCGAAACCGCAAGCGGCCACTACATCCGCGGTCGTCGGCTCACCGGGGATTTCCGCGAGCCGGGCGGCGAGTGCTCCGACGAACGAATCCCCCGCGGCGGTGGTGTCCACCGCCCGTACCGTGACGGCCGGGACGTGCGTGGACGACGACGCGTCGAGGACGGCACATCCCGCGGCGCCCAGCGTCACGATCACCCATCGGCATCCCGTGGCGGACAGTTCGGCTCCGCCGCGCCGCAAACCGTTGCCGTCGAACGGATCCTGGCCGGTGAGTTGCCGGAACTCGATTTCGTTCGACACCACCACATCGCTGAGCGGCAGCAGTTTCCCGGCCACTTCGCCGGCGGGCGCGGTGTTGAGCACGGTCAGCACGCCACGTGCGCGAGCGGCCGCGAAAGCGCGTTCCGTCGCTTCGGCCGCCGCCTCTAACTGGCCCGCGACGACGCGAAGCCCCGGCAGTTCGCTGATCGCCGCTTCGGCCGCGGCCGCCGGGATGTCGGCGTTCGCCCCGGACACGACGACGATCGAGTTGACGCCCTCCGCGTCGACGGTGATCGCCGCCCGGCCGGTGGGCAGCGCGGACCGGCGCACATGGGTCACGTCGGCTCCCTCGGCGAGCAGGGCTTCCAGGTACTCGTCGCCGTCCTCGTCCTGGCCGACGCAGCCGATCACGGTCACTTCCGCACCGAGCCGGGCGGCGGCGACCGCTTGGTTGCCGCCTTTCCCGCCCAGCTCCCGGCTCGTCGAAAACCCCATCAGAGTCTCCCCCGGCTCCGGGATGCGCGGCACGTGGACGATGTGATCGACGTTCAGTGACGCCACCACCGCGATCGCGCGGCTCATGCGGTCAACCACCGGGCCGGGACGTCTCGCATCAGCCGGGCCACGGCTTCGGCAGGCACGCCTTCGGCTTCGAGCAGATCGGCGAAGACCGTCGGCACGAACACGAGCCCGTTCCCACCGTTGTGCGTCCACATCTGCTTCAGGAACAGGTCGTGCGACAGCATGATCTGGTCACCGAAGCCCTCGTGCACCCACCGCGCCACGGCGCGAGCGGTCTGGGAAACCGTCGGGGCGACACCTTCGCCGGGGAACGAGATGTCGAGGCCGATCATGTCGAACTCCAGCAGCACGCCGCGTTCGAGAAGCCCGCGTTGATATCCCGGGTCTTCGCCGGACGGATCGCTGTGTGCGAGCGCGACTTTCGCCGGGAGCGCACCGCACTCCCCCAATACGAGGTCGAGCACTTCGTGCCCGCGGCGCTGCCAGCCGGGCATATGGATGTTCAGCCCCACGGACGGCCGCGCTGCCTGCGCGAGCGCCGCGGCCCGCAAGGAGGCCCGCTCCCCGTCGGTGAAGAACGGCGAAACACCGACCTCGCCGATGACTCCGGCCCGGATCCCCGTCTCGCCGACGCCCTCGTCCAGTTCGGCGAGGATGTGCTCGATCTGCGCGTCGACGGTGACCGCGGTGATGCGCTCCCCCTCGAACTTCTCCAGGTACGCACCGGTGCCCATGACGATGGTGACCCCGGTGGCCTCGGCCACCGCCGCCAAGGCGAGCGGATCCCGGCCGATCACCGCGCTGCCGGTCGCGTCGACCAGCGTGCTACCGCCCGCCGCGGCGAACGCGGTCACCTCGCGCACGACGCTCGCCCGGTCCTTCGCCGCCACGTTGTCGGCGCAGCAATAGGGATCCTGGCGAAGCAGGAACTGCCACCCCGGCCCCACTTCCGCCTCGGCGAGCCTTCGAGTGGAGGCATAGGAGGGTTCGGCGACCGCGGAGGACAGATCGTTGAAAAGGTGCTCGTGCGGCAGCACCAGCCCGAGGTCCGCCACCTCGACCGGCCCGAGAACGCCGCGCACCTCAGCCACGACGCACCTCGGCGGGCTGCGCGAGGACCGCCGGCTCGGCCGTGTGCCGGGACGGGATCATCGCGATCGCCGCGGCCGCCAGAGCCACGACCGCGCCGATGACGGTGACCAGGTGCAGGCTGGAACCCGCCGCGGGAGCGACGAGTTCGAGCAGCAGCGACCCGATGAGCTGACCGGCCGTGGAGGCCAGCCCCAGCAGCAGGAGCCCCAGACCACGCACCAGCAAGGCCATCAACGCGATCGACAGGAGGCCGAGCGGCCCGCCGAAGTACATCCACCAGGTGCCCGGCAACGCGAAGTGCGCGCCCGAGACCGCCATCCGCACCACGTACACGAGGCCGAGCGCCACGAAGCCGATGAGGAAGTTCCAGGTGATGGAAACGAACATCGAGCCGGACAGCAGGCCGACCTCGGAGTTGCCGGCGGGCTGCCAGCCGGCGAGCAGGCCACCGACGAACGGCATGATCGCCAGCGCGATCATGTGCGGAGCCGACCAGTTCGGGGACACCACCAGCACGGTGGCGCAGATGGCCAGGATCGCCCCGGCCACGCGCGGCGTGCTCATCGCCTGCTTGAACGGCACGCCGATGCCGAGGCGGTCGCACACCACGCCGGAGATGACCATGCCGGAGATCAGCGAGGTCTGGAAGATCGCCACCCCGAGGAAGCCCACCGTGACGCCCTCGGAGAGCACGATCACCGCGCCGCACAGACCGGCGAAGAAGTTCCACCGCGGGATCTCACCGCGCACCAGCTGACCGGGCAGCAGGAAGAACGCGTCGCGCGTCCGGGTGCGTGCCAGCACGATGATCAGCATCAGCACCAGGCCGGTGCCGAAGGACACCAGCGCGGCGGCGTGCCCGTCGGCGAGGGCGGTGCCGAGATGTCCATTGACGAGCGACTGCAACGGGCCGAGCATTCCGGCGAAGACGGTCGCGATCGTCAAGACGACGACCGAAGCCGCGCGGCCGGTGGGTGACGTACTCATCGAATCCTCCTTGATCCCGAGTGCGCGCGGCTCAGACTTCGCGTCCGGCGAGCCAGGACATCGCCTGCGCGAAGAGCCTGCCGTAGCCGTCCCAGTCCATGAATTCCTCCGGAGCCCAGTGCGGGGAGATGTCCGAGGTGAACGCGAGGGTGCGGCCGCGGCCGACCCGGCGCGCGGCCAGCATGACGTCGCCCTCGACGGTGGCGAGCAGCTCCGCGTCCGGCTTCAGCGTGGTGTGCTGGTAGCCCAGCAGGATCGGCCACTCCTGGTCGAGGCCGGTGACCACCGGATGCCCGGGCTGTACGACGTGGGCGCGGACGCCCTCCGGCGTCTCGACGCGGTCGTCGTACGGGTCGATGTCGACCGGGAGGATCTCCTCGATCGGCGTCCGGTGGTAGTTGGCCTTGCCCTCGAAGCCCTGGAAGCTCAGGTAGCCGCCGGCCATCATCAGGCCGCCACCGTTCGTGACCCACTCGCGCAGCAGCTTGAGCCGGTTGGGCGTCGGACGGCCGCGGGTGAACGTTTCCGGGTGCAGCAGCAGGGTGTTGGAGCCGATGTCGGAAAGCAGGACGACGTCGTAGGCGTCGAGTTCCTCCAGCGTCTGCGGGAATTTCTCGGCCACGTCGTGCGAACGCAGGTGAGTCACCTCGACCCCTTCCGCCGCCAGCGCCGCCAGCAGCCGCTCGCACCCGATCTCCACCTGCGTGTGCGCGAACGGGTCGTATCCCTTGTGGTCGATCGTCGCACTGACCCACGACTCCCCGGCTAGCAGGACCTTGACCATCGACGACTCCTTCGAGCGAAAAGCCTTAGCGTAATTTGCGCAACGTAGCGCAACGCCGTCAATATAAGATGCGGTCGCAGTCGCCGTCAACGCTCAACGGGGAGGAGCCGGATGTCGCTGGCGAAGGTGGCCCGAGAGGCCGGAGTGGCCGTGTCGACGGTGTCGAGGTACGTCAAGGGGGAGCTCAACGTCGCCTCCGAGACGGCCCGGCGCATCGACGCCGCACTGTCGGCCGAAGGGCATCCGCCCGTGCGGAAACAAGTGACCGGCCTCAGCCTCGGCCTGGTGGTCCCGTCGCTGGACAACCCGTACTTCTCCACGCTGGCGGACGCGGTGGTCGACGCCGCCGCGACGGACGGCGTCGACGTGCTCACCGCACTCACCGGGTCGTCACCGTCACGGGAGCGCGCCGCCGTCGAGCGCCTGATGCGGGTGCCGGACGTGGGCGGGCTGATCTACCTGGGGATGAACACCACCAACGAAGCCTTCACGAGCCGCCCGGCCGGCGATTTCCCGGTGGTCTTCCTCGACGAGTACGTCGAAGCCGCCGGACCGCGGATCGCGCACGTCACCGCGAACAGCTTCGGCGGCGCCTTCCAGGCGACCACCCACCTGCTCTCCCAGGGCCACCGGCGGATCGCCCATGTCGGCGGACCGGCCGGGCTGCGCACGGCCGACCAGCGCGAGGCAGGCTACCGGGCCGCCCTGAAGACGCACGGGGTCGTGGCGGACGAAGCGATGATCGTGCGCGGCGCCTTCAGCTCGGCGTTCGGCATGAACTTCTTCGCGCACATGGCGAGGACCGGCGCCGCGCCGACGGCCGTGTTCACCGCGAGCGACATCTCCGCGGTCGGCCTGCTCGAAGCGGCCCGCCGCGCCGGGGTCTCGGTGCCGGAAGACCTTTCGGTGATCGGCTGCGACGGAATCACCCTCGGCGAATGGACGTCGCCGCGGCTGACCACCGTCGCGCAGCCGACGGAGCAGATGGCCCGCAAGGCCGTCGACGAGATCACCCGCCTCGCGGCCGGCCGAGACCCCTCCGACCACGTGCTCTCCATGCGGCTCGTCGTCCGCGAATCGACCCAGGAGTACCCCTCATGACCGACGAAGCCCTCGCGTTGCTGCGTGATCTGGTGCGCCACGACACCACCTCCGGCGACAGCGCCGCGCAGACCGCCGCGCAGGAACTGGCCGTCTCCTACGCCACCGCCACTCCGGGCGTACGCGTGCTGCGACGCTCCGCCGCCGGGCGGCCGTGGGTGCTGGTCGGCACCGATCCCGGCGACGGGCCGTTGTTCATGTGTCACATCGACACCGTCCCCGTCGGCTCCCCCGCGCTATGGGAACGCGCGCCGTTCTCCGCGGACGCCGACGAGGAGTTCCTGCACGGCCGCGGCAGCGTCGACATGAAGGGCGGGCTCGTCGCCGCACTGGCGGCGTTGCGCAACGCCGCGGAAGCCGGTGCCCACGCACAGGTCCTCATCACCAGCGACGAAGAGATCGGCTGTCTGGGCGCGGCCGAGGCTTCGGCCGCGCTGGAGTTGACACCGCGGATCGTCGTGGTGCCGGAGGCGACCCGCAACCGCGTCTCACTCGGACACCGCGGCGCCACCTGGCTGCGGCTCGCCGCACAAGGGAAAGCGGCCCACGGCTCCACGCCCCAGCTCGGCCGCAACGCGATCCGGCTGCTCGCCGACCGGGCCCTCGGCGCCCTCGAATCCCTCCCGCTGGCCGCCGACGACTACCTGGGCGAGGAAACCGTCAACGTCGGCACCTTCGAGGGCGGGACCGCGACGAACATCGTTCCCGCGTCGGCGGTTCTGACGCTGGATGTGCGTACTGTGGACGGTGGAGCGCCGGCGATCGCTTGGGCTTCCTCGCTCGATCCGGCCATCACCGCGGAGGTGGCTCTCGATCTGCCCGCCGTCCGGACCGCGCGCCTGCCCGAACTCCTCTCCGGCCAGGCCACCGCACCCGCCGCCACCTATTTCACCGACGCCTCGGCTTTGGCCGGGTCCGTGGGCGGCGCGCCGATCGTGATCTGGGGCCCGGGCGATCCCCGGGAGATGCACGCGGCGAACGAAAAGCTGGAACTGGAATCCTGGCGGCAGGCTTCGCGCGACTACCTCGAGCTGGCCTTGGCCGCCGCACGCTGACCTGCATGGCGCGCGACTCAGAGACTTCTCCCTCGATCGCCTCGAGCTCATCCTCCCGACCGGAGCATCTTTTCATTGAACAATGCAGACTTCCGCCGGTTCCTTCGCCTGACCTTTCGTGATCACCCTTAAGTACCTGGCAGATGACCATCGCGAAATACTTTAATCAAGTAGTCCGGAAACGCTAGGCCGGCGGCTCCCGGTGGAACCCAAGGCCGGACGAGAGGACGGCTGATGCTCACCCGCGGACGGCCTGTCCGGTGTGCGGTCGCGCCCGCCTCAGCGGTAATCACCCACGGCTATCCAGATCCCTCACGCTGTTTTTCCTGGAGCAGCTCTGGAGCAAGGCGTCGGTCACAAGTGCACCCAACGACGTTGAACCCCATTGATCAGAGCACAACAGCTCCAGCCGAATTTCCGCAGTTCAGGGAGGGTTTTCTCGTTTGATGGTGGATATTCGGTGATCGCCTGAAGTTACGCCGCGGATCGATTCAGGAACCTCAGCTGGAGGATTTCTGAGATCAGCAACAGGGCGAAGGGTGCTTTCCCCGCATGTGATGCGGGGAAAGCACCCTTCGCCCCATAACCAGGGTGGCGCAGTGCAACCGCCAGCAAGGAAGGGCAGCCATGCAGGTAAGCCGACGAGTCGCGCTGCGACCAGGCGCGGCCACCGCGACCGCGCTGGCACTGGAGACATTTGACCCAGCCGACGGCAGCAGCCGTGGCGACGCCGGACACAGACGGCGCCGCTTGGCGGGAACTGCGCAAGTCGCTCAGCCCTGCAGCCCGGCTCCACCTTCGCGGTGAGCAGCCCTACCCGGCCCTCGCCACGGCCGACAACCAGCGCTATGCCTCCCAGCGCCCGGCCGGAGTACTGGCCTGCGCCACCGAGCACGACGTGCAGGCCGCGCTGCGCTGGTGCGCCAAGCACGGGGTGCCGTACGCGCCCCGCTCCGGTGTCCACAGTTACGCCGGCTAATCGACCATGACCGGTCTGGTGATCAGCCTGCGCACAATGAACCAGATGGCCGCGCGGGGAAGTCGGCTGCACTTGGGCGGCGGCAGCACCAATTCCGATGTGTACGCGGTCCGCGAGGCGGGCTTTACTTCCCCGGCGGCCGCTGCCCCGGAGCCGGTGTGGCGGGCCTGACACTCGGTGGCGGGCTGGGCTTCAACGACCGCAAATGGGGTTTGACCTGCGACCGGCTCGCCGAGACCCGCGTCGTCCTCGCCGACGGGACCGTGGTGCGCGCCGCCGGAGACGAGAACGCGGATCTGTTCTGGGCGTGCCGCGGCGGGGCAGGCGGCAACTTCGGCATCAATACCGCCTTCGTCTTCGACGCCGTGCCGGTGAACCAGCTGCGCGCCACCGTCTTTTCGCTCTCCTTCAGCCTGAGCGCGAGCCTCGGCGTAGTGAACGAGCTGCAGCACTTGCTCGACACCGACCGCTCCGACGACCTCGACGTCCGGATCGGCTTCAAACACGCGGGCACGGGCGGCACCACGCTATGGGTGCTCGGCCAGCGACTCGGCTCCGCCTTCGCCAAACCCGGACACGTGCTCTACGGCAGCGACTGGCCCTTCGCCCCCGAACCCGCCGTCGCCTACTTCACCGCACCGATCCAGGATTCCGAGGACATCGGGCACCACAACGCCCGGACGCTGTTCCCACGCCTCACCCGATCAAGCCGACCACTATGAAGTCAGGTCCACAGCTCGCGCATCGCGATCCGTAGCGCGGAAGCAGCTCTCCAGGCAACCGGACCAAACCCGTTGTGTCCGGCGGCTCACGGGTTATTGAGGGGTAAGGCAAAGGTGGCGTGGTCGGTGCCGACCCCCTCGCGCCTGACCAGGGTCGAAGGCTCCCTTCGCCGCATCAGACGCGGCGAAGGGAGCCTTCACCCCATCACCAGCCTCACCCACGAACACGACACGTTTGAAGGTGCGGATCCGGCGGGGCACGGCCGCGGCTGCGGCGATCGTCGTGGTGCTGGGCGCGGTGACGTGGTTCGTGGGAATACCGGTTTCCGAATGGGCGGTGGGGCCGCAGACTCCCGGTATGTCCAAGTGGAATGGCTGACCGCGGTGAACAACACCCGGTCGTCCTTGCTGACCGGACTCAACATGGCGGCGGGAATCGTGGTCGCCGGGTTCGGCGTCCGCCGCTACCTTCTCGACCGGGACGAACAGCGGCAACGGTGAGCGCGCACCTGAACGCGCCGACCGGTACACCGCACGACAAGCCGCACCGATCCCCGTGGACGACGAACAGTCCAGTGCCGGCCTGCTCGACCGGGTGCTGACCAGTTGGGGCCATACCGCCCGCGCGGGCAGCCTTCTCGCTCTCGCACTGGTCGGAATCTGGCTGCTGAACCTCAATATCGACCTCGTGGCAGGCCCTCTCCAAAACCAGCGCCACACCAAGCCGCCCGCGGCCTCATCCACGCGGTAACGGCCCTGTCGACAACAGGCTCGCGCTGGACGGGACACCGGCGCGCTTGGAGTCCCGCTTCTGCCGCCGAGGCGATCACTCAAACGGCCGAAACCGATCGCCGGAGTTCCGTGTCGGAAAAAACCTCACCACCGACGACCCTTTTGCCCTATGGCCTGCACACTCCTCATAGTCGAAAATGAGGCCAATGAACGGAGCGAATCAATACTTCTCGCGCATATATCAGGATGGTCGACAGTTCATCCTCCCATTCCCTCGCTCAAGTGGACCGACTCCACGAACCACCCTCGGGGGCGACAGGACGTGATGATCCCAGCGCCCTTTGATCCCACCTTTACCCTGGTCGTCGAACCCTCGACGATCACCGCGATCACCGCAGAGCTGGCAGATCGACTTCGCACGCTGATCGCGCCTTGCCCATACGACGAGCCCTACGAAATACAGAGCGAAACACCCACCAGAGCGATCAGTGAATTTGCTGAATCCTCAGAATTGGTATCGATGTCCGGCCGGCTTTACTCCGCCGTACAGCTGGCCATCCTCGCCGTTGCCGATTCCCACGCCTTACCCACCGGTAACGATTCGAAAGCGCCACCCAGCCGGCGCCGTCGAACCGTTGTCGAGTCGGTGTTCGATCAGCGCACCCCGGCGCGCCTCTTACCCTTCGCCGGAGACCCTCGTGTCGTCGCCTGGGAACGGGGAAGCGGCGTGTGCGTCGCAAACCTCAGCTCGCGATTCGTGCCCGTGCGACGCGACTGGGGCACGGTACTCGAGTTCTCCGCTCCAGTGGCGAGTTCTGCGGAGTCGACCCTTCTCGTGCCCTACAGCACAGCCTGGCTGGCGCGAGGCACGCGAAGCAAGACAGCATCCGGAACAGGTGCTGACAGGCCACGGGCCGACCGCAAGGTACCGGCCTGATCACGGCTACGAGGCGTCGAAGGGCCACGGCAGATCGTCGGCATGCAACCGCGGGAGGTGCAGACTCGACGCGCCCGCGCAAGGACCGTCCCAGCGTTCGGCTCACCGGCACTGCATTGCACTCTTCGTCGCACTGTGTTGCGACCAGGTTGTTCAGGTTTCCTGGATGCCATGGCCGACCGCGCGCCGCGGCGCCGGGCCGCTGTCGGAGCAGTGTTCGGCAGGTTGGTTCACGACAAGCGAACGGCGATCTGCCCGAGTCAGCGGCCGTGGGCACGGTCGTGATGGCACTATCCAGTCATGGTTGCCATAGAGGCGGTACGTGGCGATATCACCGAAGAGCACGTGGACGCGGTGGTGACCGCAGCCAATGAGTCGTTGCTCGGCGGCGGTGGGGTCGATGGGGCTGTCCATCGGGCGGCGGGACCGCGGTTGGCCCAGGCGGGAAGCGCTATCGGACCGTGTCCACCCGGTGATGCGATGGCGACGCCGTCGTTCGATCTTGACCCGCCCGTTCGCCACATCGTTCACACCGTCGGCCCGGTCTGGGAAGGCGGCGACCAGGGCGAGGCCGAGATCCTGGCCTCGTGCTACCGCCATAGTCTTCAGGTCGCCGACGAGCTTGACGTGCGCAGCATCGCCTTCCCTGCCATCGCCACCGGTGTCCATGGCTTTCCCGCCGACCAGGCAGCGAGAATCGCGGTCACAACACTGAGATCCACACCGACCCGGATCGAGCAGATCCGGCTGGTCGCGTTTGACCACGACACCTATGAGATCCTCGCAGTCGCATTGCGGAGATGAACAGACCGTTACTCGCCGATGTTGCGCGAGCAACGATCGGCGCCGAATTGGCGCGAGGCGCAATCAAGCATTTAAACCTACAGCGATCCATTCGAAACCGGGTTTCCGCGCTACTTGAGCACTCGCTGCTCTGGTCGGCCGTGACCGCCCACACCTCGGACTCTGGCGGATCGATGAGGCTTTTCAGTGAGGCGCTCGTGTTTCTCGCGCCAGACCGCGCACTACGTCCGACGATGGACGGAATCCCTTAGCCGGTCCGAGAGCTGCCGGCCAGTCCCGGCGCGAGCCTGCCGACTGCGGTTTCCGCAGGCGGTATGAGGCAAGTGCGCGATGTTCGTAAAGCGCCGAGCCGAGGCGCGGGACGAGCATGGCACGCATGGATGCGAACGTCGTGGTGGGCGCTGGACTCGCGGGACGGGTCGAGGTCACCTCGGACAATTTTCGTGAGGTACTCGGCCATTTCCCGACGGGGATCGTGGTCGTCACCGCGCTGCGTGCCGGTCGGCCGTCCGGTATGTCGGTCAACTCGTTCACCTCGGCCTCGCTCGAACCTCCGCTCGTCTCGTTCTGCCCGGCGCGGGACTCCTCGACCTGGTCCGATATCGCGGCCGCCGGGCGGTTCTGCGTCAATTTGCTGCGCCACGACCAGGCCCGGCTCGCCCGCCGATTCGCGACGCGGGGTGTCGACCGGTTCGCGGACGTGGGATGGCAGCTCTCCCCCGGCGGCTCGCCGAGGCTGGCGGGCACGGTCGGCTGGCTCGACTGCCGGATCGAACGGGTGGTGGAGGCAGGCGACCACCTCATCGTGCTCGGGACCGTCGAAGCACTCGACGTCTCGATAGGCGCGCCTCCGCTGGTGTTCTTCCGCGGCGGCCACGAACTTCCCCACCCCATCGAGAACTCAGGAGAATGTCCATGACAGTCACCGGATCCGCGCCTGCCGTGCCCAGCAGGGACGAGCTCGTCGCGCGTGCGGCCCAGCTGGTGCCCGCGCTCGCGAAGCGGCAGGCCGACGTCGACGCCCAGCGGCGCATTCCGGACGAGTCCCTCGCCGAACTCGAGGCCGCCGGGATGTTCCGGCTCTCGGTGCCGCGTGACTACGGCGGCTACGCACTCGACCTGTCGACCTATGTCGACGTGATGGCCGAGCTGGCGAAGGGCTGCCCCTCGACCGCTTGGGTCACCGCGATCCACAACTCCGCGGCCGCCGTGGCCGGGATCTTCCCGAAGGACGGGCAGGACGAGGTGTTCGGCACCGGTCCGGTCTCCCGGCTCGCCAGCGTGCCGCAGGGCAAGGTCGCCTCGGCCACGCTCGTCGACGGCGGGGTGCACATCGAGCACGCGAAATGGTTCTTCAACTCCGGTGTGACGATCGCGGACTGGTCGGTCAACGGCGTGCCGGTCCACGACGAGACCGGCACGGTCACGGACCTGGTCCTGTGCCTCATCCCGACGTCGGAGCTGACGCGCAACGACGACTGGCACACGATCGGATTACGCGGCACGCAAAGTGTCAGCACCGAGGCGCGTGACCTGTTCGTGCCGGAGCACCGGACGCTGTCGTCGCTGGCGTTGCTGTCCCGGCGATACCGCTCACCACACGGGCTCGATCAGCCGCTCTACCACTCGGCCAGTGTTCC
Source organism: Amycolatopsis sp. lyj-108 (assembly GCF_046549005.1). Taxonomy (NCBI): domain Bacteria; kingdom Bacillati; phylum Actinomycetota; class Actinomycetes; order Pseudonocardiales; family Pseudonocardiaceae; genus Amycolatopsis; species Amycolatopsis sp. lyj-108. The sequence goes on from NZ_JAJPWQ010000020.1 coordinate 16,489, forward strand.
CACCCTCGCCCTGTTCGTGGCACCGAACGGCATCGGCATGGCCGAGGCGGCGCTCAACCGGTTCACGGACAAGGCGCGGGGGCGCCCGGTCATGTACACCACCATCGAGAACCAGGCTGAGGACGCGCTGGTGCAGAGCACCGTCGGTGAAGCGCGAATGAAGATCGACGCGGCCCGTGCCCTGATGAAGCGGGCGGCGGGCGAGGTCGACCGCTTCGCGGCCGCCGGCTCGGAGATGCCCGTCGACCAGCGCATCCGGGCGCGGGTGCACTGCTCTTACGCGCTGCGACTCTCTTGGGAGGCCGTGGACCTGCTCTACAGCCTCAGCGGTGGGTCCGCGATCGCCGAGTTCGAACCGATGCAGCGGTACTGGCGGGATGCGAAGACCGCCACGATGCACGGCCTGTTCGCTCCCAGCACGGCACTCGGGCTGCAGGGGCAGGTCGAGCTGGGAGGCGATCTGAACGCCGTGTTCGTGTGAGCGGGACAATCGCCGGATGAAAGCCGGGACAACGCGATTGGAAGAGTCGTTGGGCGAGTTCGCCGACCGCCTCGACGAGGTGGTCGACGAGCTCGTCGACGAGGTGATGCGGACGATCTACGAGCACGTCGCCACGCTGGACGAGCCTGCCCGGCTACAACTGAACGAGCCGATGCGGCGCAGCGCCTCCGGTAACGTCCGCGCGGCGCTGGACGCCCTCCGGCACCACCGGCACGGGCCGGTCGAAGCGCCCGCCGAGGCCCTCGACGAGGCGCGAGCCGCCGCGCGCATGGGCTTCCGGCTGCCGGATCTGCTGGCCATGTACCGGCTCGGCCAGCAAGTGTGCTTCGACCGGTGCCTGCGGATCGCGCCGTCGGTCTGCGCCGACCCCGCGCGACGCACGGAGGCATTACGCATCGCGTCGCGGTTCCTGTTCGCCTACGTCGACAGCGTCATGACCGAGGTGGCGGAGGTCTTCGAGCGTGAGCGGGAGCAGTACCTGCATGGCCGCACGCAACGCAGGGTCCAGATGATCCGCGACATTCTCGGCGGCAGTCACTTCGACGCGGGCGAGCTGGGTTACGACCTGCTCCGGACCCACGTCGGGGTGGTCGCCTCGGGGGCAGGGGCGAATTCGGTGCTGCAGCGGATGATCCGGCGGCTCGGCGTCCGCTCGCTGTCCGTGGCCGCCGGCGGCGACCTGATATGGGCCTGGCTGGCGACGGACGAGATGCCCGAACCCGAAGGCCTCGAGGACGGGGTCCGGATCGGTATCGGGGACGCGCGGGCAGGCGCCGACGGTTTCCGGGCCACCCATCGCCAGGCGCTCGCCGCGGCCACCGTCGCCTCCCGCCTCGATGCGGGCGTATGCCACTACGACGCCGTCAGCGTCGAGGCCGCTGCCCTCGGCGACGAGCAAGCGGCGCGCAGGTTCGTGGAACGGGAACTCGGCGCACTCGCCGCCGAGGGCGCACGCAACAACATCTTGCGGGCGACCATCCACGCCTACCTGAGCAGTGCGCACAACGCGTCCTCGGCCGCGATTCGCCTCGGCATCAGCGACCGAACGGTCGCCTACCGGCTGAACACCTGCGAGGAGCACCTCGGCCGCCCGGTGAGCACTCGCGCGGCCGAGCTGGAGACGGCCCTGCGCTGGGGCCGCCTCCTCGGCATGTTCGGCTGAGAACCTGCCGGCGCCGCGCTAACGGCTCAGCGCGGCCGCGACCTCTCCGGCCGCGCGCTCCCCCGCTTCGACCGCCCCGGAGATCCATCCCGCCCAGCGCGTCGCGGTTTCGCTGCCCGCCCAGTGGATCGGCCCGACCGCCGGCCGCAGCGCCGCCCCGTGCGCGGTCAGCAGACCAGGTGGTGTCACGGCGATGGCGCCGGAGATATACGGCTCGACGGCCCAGTTGCGAGTGAGGAACTCGATCGGTTCCGCGGCAAGTTCGCCGAAGTAGGCGGTCAGCGCGTGCAGCACCGCCGCCCGCAGGCGCCGTGGGTCGTCGAGCAGTTCGGGCTCGTTGCCGCCGAGCAACCGGGGCCCGTGCACGCCGAGCAGGCCGACCAGCACCCCGGCGGAACCGTCATCGGGTGAGTCGTCGAAGACGATCGGGGCCGACGGCAGGTCGGCGAGCACCGCGCCACTGAGCCCTTCGTCACGCCAAAAAGGACGGTCGTAGACGGCGTGGAACTTCACCGCGGCGAACTGCTGCCAGTTGCGCTGCAACAGCTGCCGGGAAGTCGGCAGATGTGGCCGGAACTCGATGTGCCGGCCGTCGGCCGGGCTCATCGCCACCACCACCCGCGTGGCCGTGATTTCGGCACCGTTCCGGCCGATCACCCGCACGCCGTCGCCGGAGTGCTCGATGGTCCGCACCGGCCAAGCGCACCGCACGCGGTCGCCGAGCCCGGCGGCGAGAGTATGCGCGATCGAGCCCGCGCCGCCGGTGAAGCGCTCGGCCTCGGACGAGGCCATCGCCTCGAACCCGCCGACCCCGCTCAGGAACCACACGGCGTACAGCAGCGACATCTGCGCGGGTGGCGCGCCCAAGTTCAAGGTGAAAGTCTGCGTCAGCAGGTAACGCACGTCCTCGTCGGTGACGTGCTCGCTCAGCCAGTGCTCCAAAGTGGTCGAATCGAGTTCCACCGCCGATGCCGAATCCCACGGATTCTCGACCGGTACACCTGCCGCCATGTCCTGGAGCGCGGAGACCGCGGTCATCAGCTCGATCACCGCCTGCTCCGAGATCGGGGGCAGGTCTCCTCGGTAGACGTTCCGACGGCCATCACGGTGCCAGATGTTGCCGGCCCCGGGATCACGCAGCGACGGGTTGGTATTCGTGCCGATACCGAGTTCCGTCAGAAGTTCCCGCAGCGGGCCCATGTTCATCCCCAGCCACTGCCCGCCCTGATCCACGGCCACCCCGGCCGCACTGGTCGACAGCGTGCGGCCACCCACCCGCGGCCGCGCTTCGAGAACGGTGACCTCCGCTCCCGCCGCGACGAGCCTCCGGGCCGCGACCAGGCCGGAAACTCCGCCCCCGATGACGACGACGTCCGCGGTACTCGTGATGTTCATTCAGCCTCCTGAAACCGGTGTGTCCCACCGGCAACGCTAGGCACGCGCCCGCCCCGGTCGCTTCGACGAACTCGCAGGGATCCGGGCGCACATCACCGAACTTCGTCAACCGCGTCGTTTTCTTTCAGGCCTAGGGCGCGAGGTCGAGGAGTGCGCTCAGCCGCCGCAAGACGTCCAGCTGGGCCGGGTTGTAGAGCTCCACCAAGCCACGCAGGACCATCGGTTCGGAAAGAGCCACCCGTGCCGTCGCTTCCGTCAGGGCCGGCTGAGTTTCGAGCTGATGGCGCGCGACCGGCGCGAGAGCCTCGGCCAGTCGCTGTCTCGTGGCCTCGTCGGCGTCGGCGTCGAGCGCGTCGAACTCCGCTTGCGCAAGAGGACGAGGCGCCGAGTGCAACTCCCGCACCGCGTCCATCGCCTTCGCATCCAGCACCCGCGAGAAGACCATCAGCATCGAACGTTCCACTTCGGACAGGTCGGCGACGTTCCCGTCGAAACCCGGTGGCAGGTCGACAAGGCTGCGGCGGTCCAGGATCAACGCCAGCTCCTTCCGCATCCGCTCCTGCCGTTCGATGCTCGCCTTCAGCTCGGCGTCCAGCGCGCGCAACGTCCGCTCCGCGTTCCCGTCCGACTCCTCCATCCCCTCGATGTCGGCCAGCGGCACCCCCAGATCGACGAGCCGCCGGATCCGCAGCAGCCGGATCAAATGCGTGATGCGGTACCGCTTGTACCCGTTCGCTCCTCGTTCCGGCTCGTCGAGCAGACCGATCCGGTGGTAGTAGCGGACGGTCTTCAGGGTCGTGCCTGCCAGCTCCGCCAGCTCACGTGTACTCCAGGCCATCCCCCGCAGTGCACACCATGCCCCTGGGGCACAGTCAAGGAAGGTCACCGGAAGGCGCCGGCGGCGGACGTCTTCGTTGACCATGCCCCGAGGACACGGTCTCTACTCGAACCGGACGACGCACGACCGACCACCCGAGGGGAAACCATGCGGAGAGCCTTGACCATCGTCATCGCGGCGGCCTTGCTGGCACCACCAGGACTCGCTCAGGCGGGTGAGCCCGCCCAGACGTTGCAGTGGGGCGAGTGCCCGGCCGACGTCGCCAAACCCGGCCTTCAGTGCACCACCATCGACGTCGCCCTGGACCACCGGCGCCAGGACGGACAGCAGATCCAGCTCACGGTCTCCCGGCTGGCGAGCAAGAATCCCGAGAAGCGCCGGGGTGTGCTGCTGACCAACCCCGGCGGACCGGGCGGCAGCGGCCTCGGCTTCCCGGGCGGGCTCGTCGATCTCGGGCTGCCGCAAAGCGTCCTGGACAGCTACGACATCATCGGCTTCGACCCGCGTGGCGTGGGCCGGAGCACCCCGGTCACCTGCGACCTGACGCCGGAACAGCAGAACAGGGGCAACATCCCGCCCTACGCACGCGACGCCGCCGACGTGCTGACACAGGCTCAGAACGCGAAGGCCGTCGCCGAGCAGTGCGCCGAGTCCAAGACGGCGAACCTGCTCCCCTACCTGTCGACCGCGGCCACCGCGCGCGACATGGACCGGATCCGCGAGGCACTGCACGAGGACAAGCTCTCCTTCCTCGGCTATTCCTACGGCACCCATCTCGGGGCGGTCTACACCACGCTGTTCCCCGACCGGAGCGACCGGATCGTGCTCGACAGCAACCTCGTCCCGACCGGCCTGGACCGGGTGGCCAGCCGGTTGTTCGGCCCCGGCATGGAGAAGCGGTTCCCGGACTTCGCCGAGTTCGCCGCCGCGCGTCCCGAATACGACCTGGGCACCACTCCGGAAGAGGTCACCGCGAAGTACTTCGACCTCGCCGCCCGCCTGGACAAGGCGCCGGTGCAAGGTTTCGACGGCACCCTGTTCCGGCTGGCGACCTTCGCGTCCCTGTACCGGGACAGCCGGATGCCCGAACTGGCCGCGATCTGGCACGCGCTCGACACGAACCAGCCGCCACCACCGGCGGCCGCGGCGAAGGCTCCGCAGAATCTGGAAAACGCGGTGGCCAGTCACCTTTACGTACTCTGCAACGACTCCCGCTGGCCGAGGTCGGTGGGCAGCTATCTCCACGACGTCTCCGTGGACCGGAAGCGCCACCCGATGTTCGGCGCGGCCGGGGCCAACATCCGCCCGTGCGCCTTCTGGCGGTCCGAGCCCGCCGAACCACCCGTGCGGGTCGGCGACCGGGGCCCGTCGAACGTGCTGCTCGCGCAGAACACCCGCGACCCGGCGACGCCACTGGCCGGCGCCGGGCACATGCGGCGCGCCTTCGGTGACCGGGCCCGGATGGTCACCGCGGACCAGGGCGGCCACGGCGTCTACCTGATCGGCGCGAACAAGTGCGCGAACGACACGGTCACCGCGTTCCTGACCACGGGCGAACGGCCGAAGGACGATCGAACCTGCGCGGCGGAACCGGCCTGACCTCCCCCGGTGCCGGGCCGGTCCGCGCCAGGACCGGTGATGATGCGGGCCACGCGACGTCGTCGATGGCGAGCCACGGCGCGACGGCCACGACCGAGGGGGTGAGCCCCGTGAACGCCTTGACCTCGCGGTGGAGGTGGGATTGGTCGGCGTAGCCACACTCGGCGGCGACGCCGGCTGCGGTGTGACCGGTCGCGAGGAGGTGGGCGGCGTGGTCGAACCGCACCAGCCGGATGGCACGTTTGGGGCTGATTCCGAGCTGGGACCGGAAGCGTGACCACAGACGCTTACGGTCCCAGCCGACCTCGCCTGCCAGGCTGTCGACCTGTATCCGCCCTCGGCTGGTGAGCGTCCGCCGCCAAGTGTGGGCGACTCCCGGTTCGACCGGCGTGCGGGCGCGCATCCGTCGTCCCACGACCTCGGCCGCGATCCTGAACCGTTCATCCCAGGACGCGGCGGCACGCAACCGGTCTTCGATCCGATCGGCGTCGCGACCCCAGACGTCCGCGAGAGGTGCCATCGTCCCGCTGAGATCGGGTGCCGCGTCGAGCACCGTGGCCGCCACGTCCGGCTCGAGCCGGATCTGGAGACATTCGCCCACGCGGCCGCCTGCTCGCAGATCGCCGGGCATGAGCCCGATGACGACACTGCCGCGCTCGCGCCGGCCGCGGCTGTCGCAGACGATGCCCTCTCCCTCGCTCAGGTCGATGAGAAGCGTGACGGACGGGTGCGCGACCATGGCGATGTCCACGGGGGCGGGGAGACGCTGGCGGAACCCGGCCATGCTGATCCCCGGCAGCCGACTCGACCGGCGCGGAACCGCGATGTCCACCGTTTCCCAGTCCGGCGGTCTTCCAGTCGACAGCACACGACCAGTCTAGGGGTCGGGGACCATGGGCGGGGTGTCAACGGTCCGTTCCCGCGAGGTCCAGCTCAGCAGTAGTTCGCTGATCGCCTCAGGTGCCTCGAACATGGGGAGGTGTCCGACGCCGGGCAGCAGTTCGATCCGGGCGTTGGGCACCACCTCGTAGTCGCGCACCGACGCCGGGTCCCAGCGAGGGTCGGCGGTACCGAAGACCGCCAGCACCGGAACGGTGAGGGCGGCGAGACGATCGGGCACGCCGCGCTCGGCGATGTACTCGGTGTTGCGGCGCAAGATCGTCCTGAATGTGCGGTACGAGGTCCGCTTGAGATCGGCGACCGCGTCGTCGGGTACGTCCACCGGGCGAGCGGCCGTTGCCCCGATTCCCTTGCGAATCATCGCGTCCGAACGCCTCGGCCAGATCAGCGGGCCGAACGGCGGGCCCAGCAGGATCCGAAGGATCAACGGCTGGGAAAGCAGCGCGCCGGGATGCGGGCCGCAGCTGATCAGCGCGACCGAGCGCACCAGGTCAGGGCGCTGTTCGGCGAGAGCGGTGGCGACGTAGCCGCCACTGGAGTGCCCGACAACGGTGACCGGACCGCGGCCGAGGTCGTCGAGCACCGCCGCCACTCGGCTCGCCTGCGCGGGCACGTCGTACGACGGTGACGGTGGGGACTGACCACAGCCCGGAAGGTCGACCCGGATGACGTGGTGGTGGGAGGCAAGGGCCGGGACCACCGGGCTCCACGAGGCACCCGAAGCCCCTGATCCGTGGATGAGCAACAACGGCGGCGCCTGCCGTGGACCGTCGTGCATCACGTGTATCCCCTGCGAACGCTCAACACCGTTCTCGCTCATGCGAGCGATGGTGCACGGTCTCCGGCCACCGGTCTTGGACAAATGTCGTCGTGCGATCGACGTCGTGGGATTGTCACCGCGCGCTTCACGCGCACCCGCCCTGCTCCGGTCAGACCGTTCCTCCTCCCACCTCAAGGAAACGGCGCTCCGGCCGATCTCCGCCGGCATCGCGGACCTCGCGGAGCTGGAACGTCCCGCACGGCTGGCCGGCTGGAACAGGCCGGGCGAATGCATCAAAAGCAGCCGGGCGCCCGATCCGCTCGGCGGCGTCGACTACACGGGCGGCGAAGACGATGACTCGCGCGCCGAGCTCGACGTGCTTCACCGCGGCGGCCGCGAACGCCGGCCGACCACCATCTTCGTTCGTCAAATCATCAGCCTTCGGTCGGCTGACCATGGGCATGACCACTACTGCTCGCAAAATGACAACAGGGTGGTCGCGATCAGTGCCGTTATTCGAATAAGCGCTACATTTACCGGCCGGGCACCGATGTTGTCGCAGACACTGTCCCCCTTGGGAAACAGCGTCGACGACAGTGCCACTGGAGCAGCATTCGACCTTCCCGGCAATGCTTTCGGTCCGAATGTGAACCAGGGGCCGTTACCTCCTGAGAGTCGTCACAGGTAGCGGCGGTCATGATCTCGGTGAAGAGATCATGGGAACGGGGGCAATGACCGTGAGCGGGAGTTCCGAGCCAGCTGGGGACGCGAGCTCGAACGTGCGGGCCAGGCGGTGGCCCGAGTGGGTGCCCTTCGCCGCCGGGGGTTGGGGGGTGCTGTACGCCGTCGTCCAGGGCACTTGGGTCATGGCGGAGGTCGACGTGCGGTGGGCGCCTCACGTGTCGTACCCGCCGGCTTTTCACTTGCTTCTGGCCGCGCTGGCCGTGCTCGTCGCGCTGGTCTGTCTGGCCACCACGCGAGACTTCGGGCGACGGATGCGGGGTGTGCTGCTGGTGTCACTGGGAGCCGCGATCCCCGTGTCCGCCCTGGGGATGGCCAGCCTCCCCGCGTACGTCGTGACGCTGGCGTCATCCGCCGGCGTGGAAAGCGCCACTGGTCTGGCCCAGGTCCTGGTGAACGCGGTGGGCACGGTTCTCCTCGTCCTCGTTGCCATCTCCTACCGCCGGCGGCTGCGCGGCCAGTGCCCGAGGTGCGGGCAGAAGCACCCAGGCGACGGCGACGGTCCGCTCACTCGCCCCCGCGCCGGCATCGCGTCGAAGCGGACACGTCGGACGGTCTACGTCCTCATGTGCGGGCTGCTGCCATGGGCGGGCGTCAAGACGATCTGGACGCTGGGCGGTGACGCGCTCGGGGTCACCGCCGAGGGATGGCGGGAAATCAACGCCGGCGGGCCGGGAGCGGTTGAGGCGCTGGCAGCGGTGGGCATCGATGTGACGGTCCTGGCCGCGGCGGCCGGGGTGTTACTGCTGTTGGGGCTCATGTACCCGTGGGGCCAGGTGTTCCCGCGCTGGACGCTGGTCCTCGCCGGGCGGCGGGTCCCACGCCTGCTGCCCCTGCTCCCCGCGTGGCTGGCAGCCGTCGGTCTGTCGGTTTACGGGATCTTCCTCCTGATCTTCGCACCACTCACCGCCGTGGGCGTGCTGCCAAGTCCGGCGATCGCGCCGCCGTTCACCACCACTTCCGGAATCACGTGGATGATCGCCTTCGGCGGCCTGGCCTTCGGCGGCCTCGGCCTCGGGCTGGTCGCAGCCGCCAAGTCCTACGCCACCCGCACTCGACCGGTCTGCGCGGCACACCTGCCGGTGCACAGCCCCGCCGACGCAACGCAGTTCGGCTCTGTCACCGCGAAGTGATGGCTTCCACTGCCCCGATCGCCGCGTGGTCGCCGTGGATCAGCTCAGCGGCGCACGGTGGCGGCCGCGGTCGCCGACGCGGGTCTCGACCGTCAGCCGAGGCCTTCGATGATGCGGAAGTCGCGCTCGAAGCCGTCGGGGAGCGCGGCCAGTGCCTCCTGGTAGGCCGCACTCTCGTATGCGGCGACCGCCTGTTCAAAGCTGTCGAACTCGATCAGGACGACGCGCTCGGCGATTCCGGCTTCGTGTGCGACGACCCGGCCGCCGATGCCGGCGACCACCCGCCCGCCTGCGGCCTTGACGGCCAGACCGGCCAGTCCGTTGTAGGCATCAAGCCTCTCAGGATCCGTGATGGTGGGGTAGACGCTGACCCAGTAGCCCTTGGGCATGGAACCTCCAGTGTTGGAATGAGTGCATCTGACCTACGGGATTGTGTCGGGGTGAGCGTCTGCGGGCGAGGGCGAGGCTTGCCGGCGTCGTGATCGCCATGGCGCCGACGTCAGGTGGCACAGTCGCTGCGAGCCAATACCTACGGCCATCCACCGTTCACTTGGCACGCGGACGACCTGCCCGACGACGTCACCGACCCGTACGTTTTCCCCCACCTGAACAGGAACGACCGGCAATGGGAATCGATGGACTCGGCACTGTCCTGGTGCACACGGACTTTCGCCGAACTCGAACTGATCACCGAGCCGACGTCGAAGTCGGTACCGTACCGGTGACAACGGTGGACCACGATCAAGGTGTTGCGAGGTGCGGGATGTCCGTGTCGGACGAACGGGTTCCAGAGGGTGTCGACGTCCGGGTGCCCAGTGCGGCACGGGTCTACGACTGGCTGCTCGGCGGCAATCACAACTTCGACGCCGACCGCGCCGTCGGGGAAAAGGTCATGGCGGTCCTCCCCTCCGGCCGTCAGGTCGCCGCGTCCAACCGGGCGTTCCTTCGCCGCGCCGTGCGGTACATGGTCGAGCAGGGCATCACCCAGTTCCTCGATCTGGGCTCGGGAATACCGACCGTCGGCAACGTGCACGAAATCGCGCAAGACGTGCACCCCGGCTGCCAGGTGGTCTACGTCGACTACGACAAGGTCGCCGTCGCGCACAGCCGCCTCATCCTCGACGGTAACCCGAACGCCACCGTCGTCGACGCAGACCTGTGCCGCCCCGAGACGGTCCTGAACTCCGCGGCGGTGCGGGCTTCGCTGGACTTCGACCGGCCGATCGGGCTGCTCATGGTGGCCGTGTTCCACTTCATCCCGGACAGCCTGCATCCCGCCGAGATCGTCACCCACTACCGCGACGCCCTGCCTGCCGGCAGCCTGGTCGCGCTGTCGCATCTGACCGCCGACCACGCGCCCCGCGAAATGGCAGCGGTCACCGACGCGATGAAGAACAGCCGGGACCCCATGTACTTCCGCCCCTACGACGAAGTCGTCGCCCTCTTCGACGGACTGGAGCTGATCGATCCCGGTGTGGTGAGCGCGCCACTGTGGCGACCGGAACCAGGCCTCCGCGACATCGAACCGGACGACGTCTACGCCGGCGTCGGACGCAAAAACTGACTTCAAGGCTTCACGTCTGAGAAGGAACCCGATCGGGTCAAGCCGCGCGACCGTGCCGCTCGCGATCGCGTTCCAGACCGGCCGGCGCCCTTACAGTTCCGGCCATGTCGGAGGACGAGCGGGCGCGGGCCCGGCGTGTGCTGGCCTTCGCTCTCGACGTGGCGATGCAGATGTTCCGTCAGGGCATCGAGACCGCGGTCGTCGTCCGCACGGTTCGACGGCTGGCGAGCGCGGGCGGCATCGAGGAACTGCGGATCTCGGTCGGGGTACGGGCGGTCCATCTGCAGTACTGCCCGAGCGACGGCGGCGAGCCGGTGGTGCTGCTGGGCAGCATCGAGGCGAACGACACCCGCGACATCGGCCGGATGGGAGACCTGGAAGCGCTCGCGGTCCGTGCCGGGATCGGCGCGATCTCCCCTGACGAGGCCGAACGTGCGGTCGGCAAGCTCGCCGCGGCGGGCCCGACCTGGCCGTGGTACATCAGCTTGCTCGGCGGCTGCCTCCTCGCGGCGATGATCTGCCTGCAGGCGAACGGCACCGTCCTCGCCGCGGCGATCTCGGCCGCGTTGTTCGTTCTCGCCAACCGCGTCGGGTGGGCGCTCGGCACGATCGGCATCGCCGAGTTCTTCCAGGTCGCGGCCAAGGCGAGCACCGTCCTCGTCATCGCGATCTCGCTGTTGTCGCTCGGCCTGCTCGACGGGCACGAGGCCGCGAGCCTCTCGGCGGCCAACCTCGTGCTGTTGCTGCCGATCCTGTCGCTGGTGTCCCTGGTGGAAGACGCCGTCGGCGACTACCACCTGATGGCCGCCGCGCGCATGGTCACGGTCCTGCTGCTCACCGGCGCGATCGTCACCGGGGTCATGGTCGTGGTGTCGGTGGCCAACGATCTCGACATCCTCGGGGAGGCGGGCCGGGTCCAGCTCGCGGCGTTACCTCTCGCCTTGATGCCGTTGACGGCGCTGGTCGGTTCGCTGGGCAACGCGATCCTGATGGGGACACCCGTCCGGTGGTGGTCGCTCGCCTGCGGCGCCGGAGTCGTCACGTCCCTGGTGAACTGGGCAGGCCACTCGATCCTCGGCCTGGCCGCTCCGCTGTCGATCTTTCTCGCGACGACGGTGCTCGGCGTCCTGGCAGGCGCGGCCGCGCGGACGGTGAAAGTGCCGACCGCCGTCGTCACCATCCCCGGGCTGACCGGCGCCGTACTACCCGGACCCGCGATGTACCTGAGCCTGTCACAGGTATTCGCCCAGGTCCCTGGCTCATGGACCGCCGTGGCCGAAGCGATCGTCTCCACCGCGGCCATCGGCGTCGGCGTCGTACTCGGCCTCCAACTCGCCGCGCTACACCGCACCGCGAGCCGTACTCCCGAGCTGAACTGAACGAAGCCGCTTCTCGGTGGCGCCTCACGCGGCAAGACAGCGTCAACCCGTCGCCATCACCCGCTGTGACACGCTGTCCGCGTGCATCGGTGCGACGAACACGCTGCGAGGCGGCGCCGGTCTCTCGTCGTCGGGCAGGTCAAGGGCGGCCAAGCCGTCCTGCCACCGCACCCAGTCCTGGACACACAAACCCAGCCAGAACTCGACATCGTCGCAGTTCCGGCGGCGACAAAGGTTTCTGCTGCTGTCGATCGTCATAGACCCATGGAACCCTCCTCCCCCCATTCGCCTCCAGACTACTGCGACGCCCCGGCCACACGCTCGCGACATACCCTGGGACATCGGGAGGCCCTGTCAGATCAGCTCACGGACCGTGACCGCCCAGCCCGACGGCGGGAACGCCACCCGCCTCACCCGTTCCGGATTCCGGCACCGAAATCGGCGTACAGTGGGCCCTGTCCCCACCGCCTGCACGACAGTGAACGAGACATCGTCCATTCCGGACAGTCGATTCGGGGCCAACGGGAAGTAGGCGCCATGACCGCCGATCGGAAAGACCTCAGCCTGATCGCCGAACGACTCCGTCTCGGCGTCGGTTTCTCGGCCTCCGAACTCGATTGGGTCGCCGAACGACTGGCCGCGCTCGGTTCCAGGCTGCGTTCCTTCCACGAAGGCCAGGTCGATCTCGAAATCAGTGTCAAGGACCGGAACGGCGCGGGGCAGCAGCTCACTCTCGAATGCCGGCTCCATCGCTTTCCCGGCCTGCATCTGGTGGCCGGTTCTTCGGCGCCGGATCTTCCGGTCGCGCTCAACGAGGTCCGCGGCGACATGATCCGCCAGGTTGACCACGCGAAGACCCGCACCGAACCGCGCCACAACCGCGCGCTGCGACACGCTCCGACCACCGCGTCAGGAGCATGACCGCGAGGCGTGGGCGAGGATCGCGTCGATGTCGGCAGCGCCGTCGGCGACCTCACGGGACAGGTCCGCCAAGTGCAGGTTAGCGTGTTCCATATCCGGATCATGACTGCGTGCGGACGCGGACTGAAGTTGCTCGGTGAGGACCTCACCACGGACGATGGCGCGTTGTTGCAGTAGTCCGATCGTGGCGACGTCGGCGAGCGCCTGACTGAGCGCGGGGCGATCGGCGTCTTCCCGCACGGGTTCGGTGTGGAGCAGGGTGAAGCTGCCGACGACCATTCCGCGCAACCGCATCGGGCGGCCGTCGCGGACGCAGTCGATACACGGCCCGTCTCCGGTCTGTACCGCCAAGGTTTCCAGCAGCCCGGCCCGTTCGGCGGAGGCCGCGGCCATCCGGAGCCTGCCTTGGAGGTCCACGAGGGTGTCCGCGAGCTCGACGAAAACGCGCGCGCGCAGACGTTCCCGTCGCATGGCCGCCGAGGTTCGCCGGGCGCGAGTTCTTGCGGTTCACCTGTCATGTTTTCATTCTCCCGTCTCGAGGACCAGTTCGCGCCGCACGATCCGTCTACCCACCTCGTTCAGCGACAGGTGATGGGCATAGGCGTAGGCGCGGATCCTGATGAGCGCTTCTTGGAGACTCACGTCGAGTTGAACGGTCACGAAACCGGTGGCCTGATGCACCGCGCTGTGCAATTCGCCTTGTCCCAGCAGCATCGCGCCCTGCGCCGTCTCGGCATCGTTCAGCAGCGCCACTGTGCCCGCCTCTGCCAGGGCCAGGGCGCCGGAGAGGTGCGGCGCACTGAGCGGGCCCGGGGTGGTGCGGTACAGGTCCAGCACACCCATGCGCGCGGTGCCGACGTGAAGCGGGAACGAGAACACCGCCGCCACACCGAGTTCCACCGCCCCGGGCGCGTAGGCGGGCCATCGGTCGTGTTCGGTGTCGAGATCCGGTACCAGTACCGCCCCGCCCGAAACGAACGCGTCCACGCTCGGCCCCTCACCCACCGTCAGCTGAAGGTCTTCCAGTCGCTTCCCCGCCTCGCCGGTCGAGTGCGCCAGGATCTGGGTGCCGTCGGCCAAGGGGCCGGCCATCACGGTCATCCCGGCGCCGGAGACGGCCAGTTCGGTGACGCACAGTTCGCAGATGCGCCGGACCACGTCGAGGTCACCGTCGACATCACCGAGAAGGGTGAGAAGCCGTTCGGTCATGGCAAAGCGAGACGGAAGATCTTGCGGACGACCGAGCCGAGTTGCTTCGACAGGGAACCGGTGTTGTAGGGCAGGCCGTGCTTCTCGCAGATCTCCCGCACCTCGGCCGCGATCCGCGGATAGCGGCGGGACGGGATGTCCGGGAACAGGTGGTGTTCGATCTGGTGACTGAGGTTCCCGGACAGCAGGTGGAACAGCGGGCTTCCGGTGATGTTCGCGGACCCGAGCATCTGGCGCAGGTACCACTGCCCCTTGCTCTCGTTCTCGCTCTCCTCTTCGGTGAACACCTCGGCGCCGTCGGGGAAGTGGCCGCAGAAGATGATCGAGAAGGCCCAAAGATTGCGGACCAGGTTCGCGCTGAGGTTCGCCGCCAGCGTCACCGGGAACAGCGGGCCGGTCAGCGCGGGGAACACCAGGTAGTCCTTGCCCGCTTGCCTGCCCACCTTGCGCAGCATCGGGCCGAGCAACGGGCGGACGTCCGCCCACGAACGGCGGCCTTGCACGATCCGGTCCGCTTCGAGGTCGTGCAGCATGATCCCGTACTCGAAGAACACCGCCTGCGCCGCCGCGTAGAGCGGGTTGCCGAGGTAGTACGGATTCCATTTCTGATCTTCGGTGATCCGGATTATGCCGTAGCCGACGTCGCGATCCTTGTCGACGATGTTGGTATAGGTGTGGTGCATGAAATTGTGCGAGCGGCGCCACTGGTCACTCGGGCAGACCATGTCCCATTCGAAGGTCCGCGAATTCAGCGTCGGGTCCTTCATCCAGTCGTACTGACCGTGCAGGACGTTGTGCCCGATCTCCATGTTGTCCAAGATCTTCGACAACGTCAGCGCGCCCACCCCGGCGATCCACGCTGGCGGGAACCAGCCCGCGAACAGGAGCAGACGGCCCGACAGTTCACTGAGCCGTTGCACCGCGACGACCCGGCGGATGTAGTCGGCGTCGTCCACGCCGAGATCCGCCACCACACGCTGCCGCAGCGCATCCAGTTCCTTGCCGATGAGCTCCACCTGGGCCTGGTCGAATTTTCGGGTGGTCGTGGTCATGGAGCATCTCCTTGCCGTAGTTCGGATTTTCGGTCGAGGCCGGGACAGGACACCGAAACCCTTCGCTGCCGGCGACGATGCCGAGCACGATCCAGGCGAGAACCCCCATGGCGACTCCTAGGCAGAGCATGCGCCGCCAGGGTCCGGGGCGAAACCCGATACACCACGATCCGTTCCGCCGGTTCCGGCCGCTCGATCGGGTGACACCTGCCAGCGTAGACCTCGATCTCGGTGCCTGCCCACCGAGGCGAGACCGATACCTCCGGGCCCGAGAAGCCGATCCGGAAACGCCTCTTTACCTCTCGCCACGGGGTAGACTGCCAAGACAGCGCCGGAGTGCCCAGACACCGCCCTCACGACGATCACCCGTCAACCGGTCGCATCTGTCCCTTCAGCGGTGGCCGGCCAGTCTGGAGCCCCGGATCGTGAAACTCGTAACGCTCGATCCTCGCCGTTCCCCTCGTCCCCGAACGGATGCCATCGCGCACCGTTCTCCACCGTTGGCCGTGACCGTGGAGCGACTCGGCCGGACAACGGTGCTCGTCATGGACGGCGACCTGGACCTGAACACCGCGCCCACGGCACGCCAAGCGATCGAGTCGGCGTTGAGCCACCGGCCGCGGCGGTTGATCGTGGACCTGAGTCTCGTCCGGTTCCTGAACTCCACCGGGCTGGAAGTCCTGCTGGCCGCCCACCGGCAAGCCACCCCGCATACCGACCTCCGGCTGGTCGCCTCCACGCGCGCCGTCTGGCGGCCACTGCAGATCACCCGGCTGCACGAACACCTGGTCATCCACGACTCACGTTCGGCAGCCATCGCCTCACCTGCCAGAACCGGCGACGATGGCGAATCGGGTACCCATTGCCTATTTCACCAGGCGGAGCCGCGTCAAGAAAAGGCGCGGCGCTCGCGATCTGTTGTCAGGCCACCAGGAGAAGAATGCGGTGGCGATCTTACAACCTAGGAACTGTACGGCACAACGCCGTGGTCACCGAATGCTTGGCGGAGTAGCTGTCACACCACTCTTCAAGGTGGCCATTCCAGAGGGCAGCTTGCACGGTTTTCCGGGGGGTCGTGAGTGACAAAGAGGGTTATTGAGGCGTGTTCGGACTCCGCGCTCCCGAGTGCGGCATCCAGACACGCGAGTCACGCCTTGCCGACCGGCCGCCGAGGCCACAGCCGTCCCACTGTCACCAGGGATCACATCTGACGGTAGCGAAAGCCTCCTTCACTACCGTCAGAGTAGGCAAAGAGGCCCTCACTACCAGAAGAACGCCCACGCAGGAGCGCAACCGGGCATTCGGGTCCAGGAAAGCGTCCTTTGTGGATAGTCAAGGAGTGTCGGGGGCTCAACAGCCGTCATACGAGTCATGACCCGCGTCCAACCAGGTCCGAAGGCGCCCATCACCGCATCAGACGCAGCGAAGGGAGCCTTCGCCCCACCACTGGCCTCGTCCAGGAACGCGACACATTTACCTTAAGGGTCAACGTCTCCGAGTGTAAGTGTGGCGCGGTGCCGTCGTACGTTTCGCGGTCGTGCGCTTCGCAGTCGTCGTGGTGCGATGAGTCGTGGTCCGGGTCGTCTCCGGCGTCGGCTGCGTCGGCGGCGTCGTCGTCGTGGTGGTCACCGGGGACTGCGGCACGAGCGCTGTCGTCGGGGTCGTCACCGTCGTCGAGGGCGCCACCTTGCCGCTCCCCGACCCACCCCCGGCGCACGCGCCGAGCAGCGCACCCGCGCCCACGACCAGGCCGAACCACCACATTCGCATGGCCCGGACCCTAACAGCCCGCCACCCGCGGATCCGGCGAACGACGAATCCGGTCCAACTCGGTGAGGGCCGGATCAGGCCGCGGCTCGCAGGCGATACAGCTCGGCCAGTGTGGCGCCCTCCGCGCCGATCTCCGCGCCTGTTCCCAACCAGGTGGCCGCCTCGTCGTGCGGCAGCTTGCTGATCTCGATCTCCGCGAGACACCGGCCCGGCCGGACCACCGCGGGGTGCAACCGTGCGACGTTCTCGTTCGTGGTCAGGCAAACCAAGATGTCCAGGCCCTGACCGAGCAATCCGTCGGTCAGGTTGAGCAGCCGGGACAGGGCCTGCCCGGAGTCGCGCTTGGCGTCCGCCCCGACCAGTTCATCGCAATCCTCGAGGATGAGCAGCCGCCATTTCCGCCGGTCCGCTCGCTCCTCGCCGAGCACCACCGAGGTCAGATAGCCCGGGTCGGCGAACAGGACCTCGGGGTCCAGGACGTTGTCGACCTGGCACCAGTCCCGCCATTCCTGCGCGAGCGCGCGCACGGCGGTCGTCTTGCCGGTACCCGCGGGCCCGTGGAGAAGTACCAGCCTGCCCGTGATGTCCTGCGGGCGCACCGCCATGAGCGAGTCGAGCGCGGTCACCGCCGACCGCGGGTAATTACCGCGGATCGCCTGCCACGGCGGCAAGTCCATGGACCTGGGCGCACGCACGCCCGCGCCACCGCACCCCTGGACGTGCCAGAAGCCGACCGGCACGGCCGACTCCCCCGGCGTACCCGTCCGCGCCGTTCGGACCGCGGCCGCGAGCACCTCGTCCGCCAGGTCGCCGGAGGTGGCACATACGCACACTGTCGCGGCACCGGCACGCCTGCGCATCGCCACGAGTGTCCATCCGGGACCGTGGGCGAGGTGTGAACGCCGCCCGTCCAGCTCATACGTCAGTTCCGCGCTGACTCCCGGGGGCAGCAGCGTCGCGTCCGGTGAGACCTCGGTGATCTCGGCGGCCCGGGAATGTGGCTTCGACCCGGTGATGAAAGGCTCCATCGCCAGCGAGTTCAGCACGCCTTCCATCGGCGCGTTGCCACCGAAGAACATCGCTCGGTCAAGGGTTTCGGTCGGTACGGGATGGGATGTTTCCGTTGTCATCGCTGTCACGAAGCCACGATCCATCCGGCGAGGCCGCCGCACATCAGGGACCGTCCCCCAATCACCCCTGACAGGGATCATGCGCGCAAGGACGGCCGCCTGTCCGCCACGATCGACGGGATGGTTTTCTCTGGTCTGGAAACGGACGTAACGACAGCCCGGACGAGAGAGAACCGAATGACCAGAGACAACAGCCCCGAGATCGTCGCGGAGCTGGATCGCCTCGACGTGGCGGTCAAAGCAGCTCCCGCCGGAGACACGACGGCGCAGATCGCACTGTGGCGCCAGGCGACTTCACTGGAGCACTGGTTCTTCGTCGCGCGCGGCCCGGCCGACCGGCCCCGTCCGTACACCGTGGCTGCCGAACAGGGGCCGATGATCTGCCTCTACAGCAGCGCCGCGCGCGCGAACGAAGCCGCCCGCGGCCTCGGCCTCGCCGATCCGGACGGGGGCGCGGTGCCCTTGTTCGGTGTGCCGATGCCTGCCGCGATCGACTACGTCGCCTCGTTCGGCGAGGCCGGTGTCTTCGGTGTGACGTTGGACCATCCGCGGATCGGCCACTACATCCCATTGGCGAACCTGGGGCTGCTCAAAGGCTGGATCGAAGGGACCGCGCGGTGAACGGTGACACTCCGGACAACGGCTTCGTCGAGGTGATCGCGCGTGAGGTGGCGGCCGACCCCGGCAATCTGGCGCTGCGCGAGGACTTCGTCACGCTGCTGTTGGAACAGGACCCGGACCGCGCCGCCACCGAGCTGGCCGCGTTCGAGGCCCGCGGCGGCGATCCGGCGCGGGCCCGGCTGCTGCGCGCCCGGCTGATGGCGGCGCGGTTGCGAACTTCGACCCCGGTTCCGGCCCCGGCCGACGAGGACCGTCAGGACAGCGGCGCCGCTGTGCCGGCGCCGCTGTGGGACGCCGAGCGCCCGGCGGTGACGCTGGCCGACGTCGCGGGGCTCGCCGAGGTCAAGCAGCACCTGGACACCGCGTTTCTCGCTCCGCTGCGCAACCCTGAGCTAGCTGCGGCGTTCGGGCAGAAGCCGGGCGGGTCCCTGCTGATGTACGGCCCGCCCGGTTGCGGCAAGACGTTCATCGCCAGGGCGATCGCCGGCGATCTCGGCGCGTCCTTCATCCACGTGACCCTCGCGGACCTGCTCAGCAAGTGGATCGGGGAGAGCGAGAAGGCGATCCAGAGCGTGTTCCGCCATGCCCGCGCGGCGACACCGTGCGTGATCTTCTTCGACGAGTTCGACGCGCTCGGTGGGCGGCGTACCTCCGGTGGAGGCGGATCGCACGCGATGCGGATGCTCGTCACTCAGCTTCTGGAGGAGCTCGACGGCATGGCCGGAGCGAACGACGGGGTGTACTTCCTCGCCGCGACGAACCGGCCGTGGGACATCGACTCCGCACTGCGCCGACCGGGCCGGATCGACAAGACCGTGCTGGTGCTGCCACCCGACGCGGTCGCCAGGGCGGCGATCGTCCAGGGCGCCCTCGACGGCAAACCCGCCGATGCTGTCGACGTCGTGGCCGTCGCGGCGGCGACCGAGGGGTTCTCCGGCGCCGACCTCGGCCACCTGACGACGACCGTGCTGCAGCAGGCGATGGTCGAGTCGCTGGGCAAGGGCGAGCTGGTGCCGGTCACCACCGACGCGCTGCTGGCCGCGATCGGCGGCATCACCCCGTCCACGACGTCCTGGTTCGACCAGGTGGCGCCGGTCCTGGAATACGGCGTCGACGACGGGACCTTCGACCAGCTCCGGGCATACCGGGTCAAGCGAGGCATGCGATGAGCGCCGACGTGGAGCGCGACCTCGACCTCGCCTGGGAACTCGTCGAAGCGCAGCCGACGCATCCCAAGATCGCCGAACTGGCGCTGCGGGTGCTCGCGGGCCAGCCGCAGCGGAGCAGCGCGTTGATGGTGCTCGGGGATCACCGTGAGGCGTGCGGCGAAGTCGACGAGGCGCGTCGGCTGTTCCTCCAGGTCGCCGCTCTCCGCAACAGCTGGTTCACGATGGCGGCTCGCGCCCTTCGGCATCTGGAGTCGGCGGAGCACAACCATGACGAGGCGCTGCGTTGGGCGCGCACCGTGCTGGGCGAGAACCAGGAGGACTGGGACGACTGGATGCAACTGGGCCACGCCCAGGCAAGCTCCGGGGAGCACGAGGCCGGGTGGCGGCAACTCGACGAGGCGGTGGCCCTGTGCGCGCGGACGGCGGCGGACGACCTCCCCCAAGCGCTGCGGAAACGCGCGCAGTACCTGCTGGAAACCTTCGCACCACCCGAACGGTTCGCTCCCGCGGCCGAGGAGGCCATCCGGGCCAACGCGGCGGACTCCTGGGTCGGCATGCTGCTCGGCTACGCCTACCTGGCGCAGTACCGGTTCGACGACGCCGAACAACTCGGCCTGCGACTGCTGCGCGAGGATCCGACCGACGACCTGCTGCGGAGCCTGCTGGGGACCGCGCGAGCGATGCTGCAGATCGTCGAGAAAGCGCGCGGCGACGACATCACCCTGGCGGACATCCAAGGCACTGGGGCGCTCGAGATGGCGTGGCAGCAGATGCGCGACCATCGGCTCGGCATCGACCTGCCTTCCGCGCTGGCGGCGCTGGACGCCGTGCTGCCCGCGGACCTGCGCGCCACCCTGCGGCCAGGCGCCGCGGATCTGGCCGACAAGAAGGTCGGCTCGATGGTGGCGAAGCGGCTGGTGACCTGGCACGACGGCCAGCAGCCCGGCTCCGGTGCCGCCTGGGGTTCGGCCGAGCCCTTCCGCCTGATGTCGGCGGACGAGATCATCGCCATGGACGCCGAGATCGAGGCCGACCCGGCAGCCCACCCCGACTGGCCCGAGAGCGAACTCTGGGAACAGGTGATGACCGACGACGCCGGGACCTACCTGGTCGTCGTCGCGTTCGGGGCGCTGGTCCGGCGTCGGCCGGGACAGCCCGACGAGCCCGTCGCCGACTCGATGGCCGACTGGATCTGGGACCGGGTGGCCGGCTTCGGCGGCCGGGACCCGCGACCGGCACCCTGGAAGACCGAGGAACCCTCGGCACCGGGACGTCGCTGACCGGCGAGATCACGGTCGACTCTGGCTGCCCTTTTCACCTGAACGCAAAGGTGTTGTAGCGGCCGTGCGTGCGATCCAACCTGATCACGCGTCCGAGGTACGGGCGTGATCGACAGGGGAGGAACACTCATGCGGAAGCTCGTCACCAAGGCCGCGCTGGCGGCCGGGATCGCGGTCGCCGCGCTGCCACTCGGCGTGGCGTCGGCCGGCGCCACGCCCGCGGCGCCGGAGCCCGCCCAGCAGGTCGGGACCGCCGGGATGAAGTTCTACGACGACTACTGGACGCTGAAATCGTGCAAGACGGTCGGCAACTGGGGTCTGAAGAAGGGCAAGTGGTCCGTGTACGAATGCCAGTTCTCCGGCTGGGACTGGGACCTCTACTACGACAAGTGAGCCCGGACTGACGTGCCGCGCCGGTGCCGATGGGCCCGGCGCGGCACTGTTCACTGTGCCCGTTCTGCAGACAAGCGCGCCCGTTTCATGATTGGTCGACAGAGGGCGACTGCCTGCTCAACGGCTACTCAGGCCAGCAGAACGGCCGATGGTCGGCCTACTTCTGTTCCGCGTCGGCGTGGTCGTGGGACCTCTACATCAAGCGGTAGACGGACGGTCCGGTCCTCCCACGTGATCGCGTGGGAGGAGGACCCCGTTCTGCCGCTGACGCCCGTCCTCGACCGCCACAGCGAGTCCGCGGGCCTGCCGAATAGAGTGGTCCGATCCGCTGGTTCGAGCACACCACGAACGGATGGTTGTGGTGACAGATTCAGGACGGCCGGTATCGCCCCGGCTGACGGTCGTCGGCTCCGGTGACACTTCCGGCGGCTCCGCGGGACGGTGGGCGGCCGTCACCGATGGCACGGCCCCGCTCACGGTCGGCGGGATGGCGGCGGGCGGGTTCGGGGTCGAGGCCGCGAAGTCGTTCCTGGCGGGTGAGCCGGCCGGGCGATGGTGGTTCGTGCTGGCCTTCGCCGCCGGACTCGCCCTGGTCGCGCTCGGCCTGTGGGCGAGGAGCCGTCTCCGCCGTCGAGTGCGGGTCGGCATCGTGGTCACCGCGTCGGACGGCAGGCGCGGGCGAGCCCGCGCCCGGCAACTGGAGCAGCAGGCGGAGAAGTTCAGCCAGCGCACCTGCACGATCACGCTGAAGACCGGCATCGAGTTGCCCGGCGACGGCGCCTGGGACCGCGAGCTGGTCGACGCCCTCGCCGACGAAACGTTGTCCGCCACCACGATGGCCGAACGCCTGACCCCCGACGCCGTCCGGATCAACCTGATCCCCACCATGCCGCTCCACGTCGCGTTCTGGTTCGGCGCCCGGCTGGGCTACACCCACGCCCGCGAGGTGGTGGTACACGCCATCCGGCAGGCCGACGGCGCACCGGCGTACTTCCCCGCGACATCCTTGCGCGCGATCGACTCCGACGTCGAACCGCTGGACGTCGACCGGCTGGAGGCCGTCGACGACGGCGACCCGGACAAGGTCGCCCTCGCGGTGGATCTGCAGGGTCGCGGCGACCAGTTCTTCGACCAGGTGATGGCATCCTGCCGTCGCCACGGTTTCGGCTACCTCCTGCGGATCCGGACCGGGTCACCGGTGTTGACCGAGGACACCGCCACTTTCACCGGTGCGGTGGAGCAGATCTGCCGCGCCTGGCGGGAAGCGCCGCTGACCGCCGGCGCCCGGGCCGGTGGGCACGCGATCTTCCTCAGCGGGCCGGTCGCGATCGCGGTCGCACTCGGTGCCCGGCTGGCCTCGCCGGAACACGGGCGGTGGACGGCGTTCACCTTCGACGCGACCAGCGGCTCCTACGAGCCGTTTCCCCCTTAGGTACCTGTGGCGCTTCTTGCGTGATGCCGGGTTGAAGTACATGAAGGACCCCTTCCTGTACCTAGGCGCAAGGATGGGGTCCTTCATGTACTGGGTTTTGGGCGTGAAGGGCCCCTTCCCTACTCTCAGGGTAGGGAAGGAGGCCCTCACGGACCTCCGATCCCCTTCGGCCTGACCGTCAGGCCCACATTTTCTCGTTCGAGAGCAGCATCTTGAACCCTCCGTGCATGAACTCGATCCACTGCGGATAGGTCGTGTCGTTGACGAGATCCCACGGCACGAAGGACTCACGCGAGCGTTCGGTCTCGGCGACAGTGCGAAGGTAGGTTCTCACCTTCTTCCGCGTCGCGTTCAGGCTTCGGGAGGAGTAGTGATCGTTCGGAACCCCGTACGCCAGCATTTCCAGCGTCGCCGAGGACACGCCCAGCGACGAGTCCATGGGGACCTTCTGCCCCGGAATGGACGAACGCCTGCTCCCGGTGCCCTGATGCTTCATGCCGACGTGGTTCGCCTTCAGATGCCGCACGAATTGCGTGAACATGCCGTCGGTGCGCATGTCCTTTTCCTTGACCTTCGCGATGTACTTCCGCGGATGGCTGACCTGGAGTTCTCCGTGGCCGTCCCAGAAAATGACACCCTGGTCCGCCGTGTTCAGAGAAACGGGCGGCGTCTCCAGGAACCGTTGGCAGACCAGGAGATCGGCGTTGACGTGGCCAGGGAAGACCGGCGCCACCTTGAGCACCCGCTGGACCTTGCCCCACGCCACCATCGACGCCAGGCCCGGCGACATCGTCTCGAAGTCGTAACTCAGCGCACGTGCCACGGTTTCCTTGAACCACAGGAATTCCGGCGTGGGCGCCCGGCCTTTCACCCGTTTGCCGAACCGCGTACCGGGGGCCGGTTCGAAGCCGCCTCGCCACTCGGGCACGATCGGGTGACAAAGTTCGACGACGATGTCGACGTCGCCGTACGGATCGACTTGAGTGCCCTTCACGAAGGATCCGTGCGGGTAGACGTCGAAACCGCAGCCAGTGGGCGCCAGCAGCCCGGTGATCCGATCTCGCAAGAAGGCAAAAGTGGCCATTCTGACATCGCCGACCGTCATACCGACGATGCTGGCACATCACCGGGCACCCGGCAATGGCACCCGAAGCTCTTCAAAATCCTGTACACGCGCGGGTTTCTTGAGAGTTTCTCGACACTCCAAAAAGGACAGACGAAACAGGCTGAGTAGTACTACTCGTGCGCAGCGACGGGAACCTGGGCAAGATCGGTGAGGTCCGCTCACTGGGGGCGGCGTACACCGAGGAGAATCATGAAACTCCGTCATGCCTTCACCACGTTCGCCGTCACCGCGGGTCTGATCGGCGCGTTCGCGCCCGCCGCGGCGGCCGACGAGCCGATCGCGAGCGTCGACTTCGCCGCCGAGCAGGGTGCTTTCCCGGTCGACGGGAAGAGCGGCCACTGGGTCGACTCGCCCGAGCACGAGGTGATGATCCGCGAGGTCGGCGACGTCCTGCGCGTGGACGCCGACGCCGACAACGGTTTCTACCACTTCAGACTCGACTTCAGCGCCCCGTCCGGCGCACTCCAGGTCGGCTCGTACGACCACGCGACGGGAGCCCACATCCTCGCCATCGCCACCGGTTTGGGCTGCTCGGACGACTACTCGACGTTCACGATCAGCCGCATCGAACGTGGCGCCGCAGGACTCACCGCCCTCGACGCCACGTTCGAGCAGCGCTGCACCGACCCCACCGCACCGGCGCTGCGCGGCGAGGTCCACTACCGGCGTTGAGATCAGGCCACGTCGGGAACGTGCCCGGTTCCGATGGGTTTCGGCTCACCATCGGCTACAGCTCGACCATATGCTGAATGGCATGAGCAGATTCGCGGAGGTCATCGTTCTGGCGCGCGATGCCGAGGAAGTGATGGAGCCGCTGACGCGCCCGGATCCCGGCCGGGAGTGGTACCAGTGCTTCACGCGCGTCGACGACTCCGTGTTCGCCGGCACGGGCACCGGGTCGAGCGAGTGCTACACCTGGGTCATTCAGTTCATCCGTCACAACTGGCGAGGGCTCTTGGCCCACCTGGAATCCTTACCCTGGCCCGATCCGGCCTCGCTCCAGGTCCTCGTCCATGACGAAGACGACGACTGCTTCGGCCTGTGGATGCTCTACGACGGCGGGCTCAAGGAAGTCGAGCTCCCCCGGACGTCCCGCCGCCCAGCCCCCGGCACCAGCGTCAACGGAACACTCAGCAGAACCGACCGGACCTGACAAACCGCGGCCTCCGCTATCGGCCGGAACCCGGAGAAGGTGGAGAAGGTCGGATCGGCTTCGGCAAGGTCGCCTGCTTTGAAGTAGTGGAACTCATTTCCCTGGTGGGTCTGGAAAACGAAGGCATCCTCGAAGGGCGTGAAGTCTGCCTCGTAGTCGTCGACGACGATCTCTTTCGCTTCGAGGAGCCACCCGAAATCCCATTCGCCGCCCTGGCTGAGCCAGTACGGGTTCTTGGGCCGACATCAACGCCTCGACCTCTTGATCGGAACTCACCTGGTCGCGGCGATGAACAGCGACCGCGGCCGGCACCCTGTCCGGGTACCG
The DNA here is from genome assembly GCF_046549005.1 of Amycolatopsis sp. lyj-108. NCBI lineage: Bacteria > Bacillati > Actinomycetota > Actinomycetes > Pseudonocardiales > Pseudonocardiaceae > Amycolatopsis > Amycolatopsis sp. lyj-108. The sequence goes on from NZ_JAJPWQ010000020.1 coordinate 42,045, forward strand.
GCCGCGGGTGCTCAGCCACGGGCGACCTCACTGGCGGTGCTGAAATCGTATCCTTGCGCCCGCAGGCCGAGGACGACCGTGTTCAGGTGTTCCAAGGGCAGGAACGGGTGGAAGAAGAAGCTGGCCACGTTGTCGCGGACCACCTTGGACTTCGCGCCGTCGGCGAGCAGGTCCGCGGGCAGCCGGGCCGGATGCTGGTTGAACGGTTCCGGCGCGACGTGGTCGAGGTTCTCGGGTATCACCACCGCGCCGTAGACATCCCGCACCGGGTAAGGGAAGTACTGACCGTATTTGGTCTGGTAGGACACCGTCGACGTGGAGCCGCAGGCGCCGCGCGGGCAGTATCCCGCGAAATAGCTGCCCTGGTCGTAGCGTGCCGCGAAGTGGGAGCTGACTTCCTTGTAGTCCACCGCCGATCCGCCGTAATGCGGGAATTCGAACACTTCCGGTTCGGGCAGCCCGACCCGGCGGAACTCGCCGAGCCCGGTGGCGATCCGCCCGCGGAACCATTCCGCGGAATCGCCGGGGACCGGGCCGGTCTCGACGACGTGGTTGTTCTTGTCGACGATCGCCGTATAGAACTCGTAGTCCGCGGAGCTCGCCCCACCGTAAGGGTTAGCCATCTCCTCGAACTGGTGGCTGTAACCGTGCATGATCATCGTCGCGCCGCGCCGGATCGCGTAGTGCAGCGCGTCCACCAAGGCCGGGCTGTCCACGAGCCGGGCGAAGGTCGGCCTGCCGCCGTTGGCCACACCGTGCGGGTCCGCGTAGTACGGGTAGACCGCGAGCGAGAACGAAATCCCTTGCCCGCCCAGCAGATCGGCGATCCGGCGGATCTGGCCCGCGTCGGTGCGCGGGCCGATGTCCTCGATCCGCACGAGCGCCCGGTGCCGCTCCGCGGTCTTCGGAGCGAGCGTGCCGAGCAGGATGTCGGCGGCGGCGAGGTACCGGTCTCCCTCGTTGACGTAGGAGAACGGCGCCTCCGCGAGGTAGGTGAAAGTCCCCGAGCGCACCGCCCACGGCGTGTGCTCGCCGGCCGTCACGCTGTCCGCGAGGACTTCGTTGACCGCCGGGTTGTCCCGCCGTACCAACGGAACCGAGCCGATCTCGGGATTGCGTTCGAGCGACACGCTCTTGTAGCGGACCTCGGTCGGCGACGTCGGTGTGCGGCCCACCGGCGTCCAGCCCCAGCGCGCGGTGATGCCCGGGTCATGTTCGGCAAGGCGATGGATGTTCTCGCCCATCCAGATGACCGGCACCTTCGCGGCCGCCACGTCCGCGAGCAACACGGCCGGTAACGCGGCTTCGCTGATCGAACCGACGTAGACCAGCGCCTGGTATCCGCCGATTTCGCCCGCGCGGTAGTCGGCGGCGGCGCGCATCGTCCAGGCGCCCGCCCGCGAGACCAGGTTCGCGGTCTGCATCGCGTGCGCCTCGGCCATTCCGGCCTCGTCCGCGCCGGCGGGCGGGTTCGGCGCGTCCCGCTCACCGGCGTCGTAGACCACCAGCGTCCGGTGTGCGCGGTTCCCGCCGGGGCCGGGGCTGCCGACCTCGCCGGTCATCTCCAGCCGGTCGCCGAGGGAGACCGGGGCGGCCGCGGGCGAAGCGAGTATCGCGCTCGCCGGGCGCGTGTAGACGACCAGCATCACCAATCCGGTCGCGACGACGACGGCCAGCGCCGCGAAGCGCAGTCCGGCGGGTGTGCGCCGGCGCCGGTTTTCCTTGCGGGTCATACCAGCACACCCCCCGCCACCACACGCGAATCCGCGTCGAACTCCTCGACCGGTTCGGCGCTCAGGCCGAGCAGCCTGGCCAGCGCGCGCTCGGTGCGTGACGCGGCCCTTCCGTCGCCGAACGGGTTGCCGTTGGTCATCATGGCCGCCCGGGCGCGGCGGTCGGTCAGCAGTTCCGACGCCGTCCGCACGATCAGCTCGCGGTCGGTGCCGACCAACCGGGCACAGCCCGCGTGCACCGCTTCCATCCGTTCGGTGACCTCGCGCAACACCAGCACCGGCACGCCGAAGGTGGGCGCCTCCTCCTGGATCCCGCCGGAGTCGGACAAGACCAGCGTGGCGGACGCGAGCACACCGGCCAATTCCTCGTAGCGAAGCGGCTCGGTGACCACCACGCGAGGCAGGCCACCCAGTTCGTCGTCGACCAGCTCGCGGACGGCCGGGTTCGGGTGCGCGGGCAGGACCACGTGCAGGTCCGCGTGCCGGGCGACCAGTTCGGTGACCGCGCGCAGCACCTGACGCAGCGGTTCGCCCCAGGACTCGCGGCGGTGCGCGGTGACCAGCACCAGCCGCTCACCGCGGGTGGCCGCTTCGACGGCCGCGGCGACCCGCTCGTCCTGGTAGGCCACCGCCCCGCGGTCGGCGATCGCGCGGATCGCGTCCACCGAAGTGTTGCCGGTGACCACGATCCGCTCGGCGGGAACCTGCTCGCGGAGCAGGTTCTCGGCCGCCGCCGACGTCGGCGGTAGATGCAGCGAAGCGGCTTGAGTGACCAGCCGCCGGTTCAGCTCTTCCGGGAAGGGCGCGGCCAGATCGAACGAACGCAGGCCCGCCTCCAGATGTACCACCGGAACCCGCCGCCAGAACGCGGCGAGCGTGCCGGCCAGTGTGGTCGTGGTGTCCCCCTGGACCACCACCACCGCGGGCGGTTCACGATCGGCCAGCACGTCCAGACCGGTGAGCATCTGGCCGAGCAGTTCGGGCTGGCCGCCGTCGCGGCGGTGCAGCGGCAACGTGGCGTCCGCGCGGACGCCGAACGTCTCCAGCGCCTGCCCGACCATCGTCGGATGCTGTCCGGTGGCGACCAGGTACGGCTCCATCCGGCCCGCCGCGGCGATCGCCCCGGCGACCGGCGCCAGTTTGATGGCCTCCGGCCGGGTCCCCATCACGAGCCACACTCGAGGCCGGGTCGCTTCGCTTTCCTGTCGATTCCAAACCATTACTCCCCCAAGGTTCGAACATTCTTTTCAGCGATTCGCGCACTTCACATGATCATTTGCGCGGGGCGCTGTGACCGATGCGACGCAGAGTGGTTCTGTCCGGTTCCCGCCGAATTTCCTCACCCGTTCGAGGGAACCGGAGCCTGACTCGTCACGTCGTAGTCCATGGATGCGGGATCGGCCGGGGGGCCCGACGCATCACGCACAATCCTTCACACACAAGGAATTGAGCACGCTGAATCTTGGGGGAGAAATGTCTGTTGTCCGGATCGGGCCGTCGGTCGGCGCGACGGCGACCATGGGGATCGCCGCGGGGGCCGGCGCCTGGCTGCCACTGTCACTCGCCGCATTCGTTCTGTTGCTTTTCGCCACCCGGTCGATTCTCATCCGAATCGCGCCGGAAACGGAAAGGGGGCAGTAGCGAAATGGAAACCAGTCTGTCCGTCGTCGCCACCGTCATGGTCGGCGTGCTGATCTGGTGGCCGTTGCAGAACCTCATCCTGGCGGTGTTCGCCTGGCGGTCCCCGCAACGACCACGCAGTGTGCGCCGGGCACCGGATCCGGTGCCGTTCTGGATCGTCATCCCGGCGCTGAACGAGGAACGCGTCATCGCGAACACGGTGCGCAACGCGCTGGCCACCGGAACCCGGTACACGCCGGTCCGTGTCGTCGTCGTGGACGACGCCTCCGACGACGCGACGCCGCATATCCTCGCCGGCATCAGGGATCCGCGACTGCACGTCCTGCGCCGTGAGCTGCCCATGGCCCGCCAAGGCAAGGGCGAGGGCCTGAACACCGCGTACCGCTACATCCTCGACATCGCAGGCCGGGAAGGCACGATCGAGCAGACGATCGTCGGGATCGTGGACGGCGACGGCCGCTGCAGCGAAGGGATGCTCGACGAGATCGCCGAACTGATGGCGGAAAAGTCGGTCGGTGCCGTGCAATGCCGCGTGCGCATCCACAACCGGCACAAAACGCTGGCGCTGCTCCAGGATCTGGAATTCGGCGCCATCGCGGACTCCGCGCAGTCCCTGCGCGACCTGGTCGGCAGCGTCGGGTTGGGCGGCAACGGCCAGTTCACCCGGCTGTCCGTCCTCGCGCGGTTCCACCCTGGCCCGTGGTCGGCCTGCCTGGTCGAGGACCTCGAACTCGGCCTGCGCCTGCACCTGGACGGGATCCGCGTGCGCTACACGAAATCCGCGTGGGTCACCCAGCAGGGGCTGACCGACGTGAAACGCTTGCTGCGCCAGCGAACCCGGTGGGCGCAAGGCAACCTGCAGTGCTTCCGGCACCTTCGCAGGCTGACCACGTCGAAATTCGTCAGCGGCGTCGGCCTCACCGACTTCCTGATCTACCTGCTTTCGCCCTGGCTGACCGTGCCCATGTCGCTGCTGCTGGTCGGACTGGTCGCGGCGTCCGCCGTGGCGCTGGCGACCGGGAGCACGCTGGGTGGGCTGGTGGCCACAGTGGACACTCTGCCGACGTCGGTCGCGATGCTCGTCGGGCTGGCCATGGCGCCGAGTCTGCTCTGGGGATTGGTCTACTGGGTCCGGCTCCGCGACGAGAACATCTTTCGGTGCCTGTTCGCCGGGCTGCTCTACCCGTGGTTCCTGGCGCTGGGCATCATCGCGACGTGGCGTGCGCTGTTCCGGCTGCTGTCCGGGCGCAACGGCTGGTCCAAGACCGAACGGCTGGCCGAAGACGGCCGGCCCGCACCGCCGATGCCGATGCCGGTCCCGATGCCCGTATCCGCGCCGCTCCCGCTACCGCGCCCGGCCGCCCCACCGGTGACGATCGATCCCAGTGTCACCCAGCCGATCCCCGCGGCGGTCCTCGCCGCCGCCGAGCGGACCCGGCCGGTCCCGCATCCGCTGGCCGAAACCGAACCAACGCAACGACTGGAGCGGGTGTGATGGCAGGCCAGCACCGGCGCCGCGCGAAACGGAACAAGCTCGTTCTCGTCCTGGCCGCCGCCGGGCTGGCCCTCGCCGCGGCCTCCACGATCGACCGCGGCGACTCCGGGAAGGAGGCGTCCACCGGCTGGTACGTGACCGTGTACTACACCGCCGTCGAGTCGCACCACGACGAAGACCCGGTGCCGGTCACCGGCTGCCTCGTGATCGATTGCGAACGCGGCGACGACCCTCTCGGCAGCTACCCGGAAGACTTCGTGAAGGCCGTCGAGGACGAAGGCACCGGCCGGATCGTCAGCGGCCGTCACGCCGGCCGCTACCTGAACTGGTCCCACGACATCGGTTTCTGGCTGGACAACGCACCCCGCGACAGCCACGGCCGCCCGCTTGAGCCGTTCGTCTCCGCCGCCGCGGATCCGGCCGTCCTCGGCGACGGCCGGCAACTGCGGATCACCGGCTGCGGCACCGCGGAGGACGGGACGGCGATCGACGCGGGAGTCTGCGAAAGGCTGCGTTCCGCCTCCTGGCGGATCATGGACGAATTCACTCCCGGACTCGGCGGCGACCGGCACATCGACGTCTACCTCGGCGAGGAAACCGGGCCGGACTTCACTTCCGACCCGCTGTACTCGTCGCTGCACAACGCCACGCTGGAGCTCGGCAAGACCGGCGGCCCGTGAAGGTCTTCGCTGGAGCGGCAAGCTAGTTTGACCCGATGAGTCTTCTCGACGACGTGGCCGAACGCGACGGCTGGCGATGCTGGGTCTGCGACGAACCGGTCGACCCGGAGATGTCGGTGAACGACCCGCGGGGTCCCAGTGTCGACAGCCGGACCGCCGACCGGAAGGCCAAGGTCACCGAGCGGCTCGCACACCGCGGCTGCAACACCCGCAAGGGCGCGGTCAAGGTGGTCATCGCCTGGCCGGATCGCCTGCACGTCGTCGAACCCGCGCCGCTGATCACCGTCGCCGGACGGCTGGAACGCAAGGGCGGCCGCGAACTGGTGGCCCGGAGCCCGACCGAACAGGACGCCCGGGAGGCGGCGGATTGGCTGGTCGACCGGTTTTCCCGGCTGCTACCGGGAGTGCCGGTGACCGCGGGTGTCGAGCCCGGCGGCGGCCAGTTCCTCGTCATCCTGAAGCGCGGCTAGAGGTCGGCCATCAGCAGTGTCCCGGAAAGTCGCATATCCGCTGGGCTGTGTCGCTCTTGCTGATTCGACCTGGACATCGGGGATTCGATCCCGGCCGTGAGGCGACCGTGTCGCGAAAGCCACTTTCGGGACACCAGGCGTCGCGAAAGTGGCTTTCGCGACGCACCTCGACCGTGAGTTTCGGCGACAGCACCCGCCCTCTCAACCCTCACTTGACCAGCAGTTACACGACGTTGCCGTCCTCCTGAAGCGCGGCTAGAGGTCCGCCTTCAGTTTCGCGTTGGCGTCCTTGACCAGCACCATCACGTCCTGATGGAGATCCCAAGCGGCCTCGTCGTACCCGGCGAGACGCAGATCGGGCGCCTCCAGCGCGCGCTGCACCGCCCAGCCGGGCGAGCTGAGCGAAATGCCGTACCCGTCGTTGCCCGCGTAGTCGTTGTAGCCGAAACCGCTGGCCTTGTACGCGGCGAGCATGCGATCGGTCGCACGCGCGTCCAGCCCGTAGTCCTTGCCCGCCTCGGCCCGCATCGCCATCCGACGGCCATGCGTGGTGACCACCGCGACCCCGCCGGGAGCCAACGCGCGCGAGAAGTAGCGCAGCAGCGGCCCCCAGTTCGGGGCATCGAGATGGGTCAGCACCGAACCACACCACAGCAGATCCACCTCGGTGACCTGCTCGATGTCGTCCACATCCGGCGCACCGATCACCGCCCGCGCGCCGAACGCCTCCGCGCAGCTGGCCAGCGCCGCCGGGTCCATGTCACACGCGATCAGCTCGGCCGCCGGGAAAGCGGCACGCAAGGACCGCATCACCCGGCCGTAACCGCACCCGAAATCCAAGAGCCGCTTAGGTTCCGGCCGTCCGGTGACCTGAAGCGCGGCGAGCACCGCACGCAACGCGTCCTTGGACACGCTCAGATAGTGCTCGATGTTGTTGCTCGCGAACATGCTGTCGCCGTCGGCGATCGTCGTGCTCACGCCGGCCATGATCCGCGCGACGGTCTCGTCCAGCGTTTCGCTCATCCGGCAACCGTATCGACCGTCCGGTCAGGCGGCGAAGACGGTGCGCACGACGGACTCGTCGCCATCGATCTCGACCAGTCCGAGCCCGCGCGCGTCGGCGAGCGTGAGAGCGCCGGCGGAAAGGCCGAGGATGCTGGCGGGGTCGGCGCGGACGGTGGCGTCGAGTTCGCGGCCGTCGTGCTGGCCGATTTCGAAGCCGGCGCGGCTCGCGCGGAGCTGGAAGGTCGAGCCGCCGACCTCGAGGCCGACCGTCGCCGAGGCGCGGACCTTGACCCGGGAACCGAGCAGGGCGGGGACGGCGAGGGCGAGCCATTCCGGGCGGAAGGCGTCGTCGCCGGGGCCGCGGACCATCAACGGGGCGGACCAGCGGATCAGGCTCTCTATCGGTTCACGCAGTTCAGCGCCCCATGGCGTGAGGGCGTACTCGACCACGCTGCCCGAGCCGGCCAGCTGCCGCTCGACCACGCCCGACGCCTCGAGGTCGCGCAGGCGATCCGCGAGGAGGTTGGTCGCGATGCCGGGGAGGCCGTCGATCAGGTCCCGGTAGCGGGCGGGGCCGAGGAGGAGCTGACGGACGATGAGCAGATTCCACCGATCGCCGACGACCTCGAGAGACCGGGCGAGCCCGCAGTATTGGCCGTAGCCTCGCATCGTAGCTCCCGCTTGTTTTTCTCAAGTGTGCGTGACAAGCTCAAGCTTACCCGAGAAACCCTGAGGGGGCGGCCATGGTCGATACCACCAAGCGCGTGCGACCTACCTGGGTCGACGACAGCCTGTTCCCGTTCGAGAGCCGTTTCGTCGACGTCGACGGGCACACCGTGCACTACATCGACGAGGGATCCGGGCCCACACTGCTTTTCCTGCACGGCAACCCGACCTGGTCGTTCCTCTGGCGCGACGTGATCCGCGCGCTGCGCGGCGAGTTCCGCTGCGTCGCCCTCGACTACCCCGGCTTCGGGCTGTCGACCGCGAAACCCGGCTACCGGTTCTGGCCCGAGGAACACGCGGACGTGGTCACCGCGTTCATCGACGCGCTCGACCTCAAGGGCGCCACTCTGGTCGGCCAGGACTGGGGCGGACTGATCGGCCTGGCCGCCGTGCAGCGACGGCCAGGCGTCTTCGATCGGCTGGTGCTCGCCAACACCTGGGCTTGGCCGGTCAACGGCGTCCTCCACTTCGAGGCCTTCTCCCGGCTCTTCGGCGGACCTCCGAGCCGCTTCCTGGTCCGGCGGCTCAACCTCCTCGTCAACGTGTTCGTCCCCACCGGACACCGGCGCCGGAAGCCGAGCGCCGCCGAGATGACGCATTACCGCCGGGCGCTCAGTACTCCCCAGCGACGCCAGGCCTCCGCGGTGCTCCCCGGCCGGGTCCGCGCCAGCCGCGCCTTCTTCGCCGAGATCGAAGCCGGCTTCGCGGACATCGCCCACCTCCCGGCACTGATCGTGTGGGGCGACGCCGACATCGCCTTCCGCCCTCAGGAACGCGAACGCCTGGAAGCCACCTTCACCGACCACGAGACCGTGATCGTCGAGGGCGCCGGCACCTACGTGGAATCCGATGCTCCCGAGGAGTTCGTCGCCGCGATACGCCGCTGGACAACGGCGCATCGCGGCACGGACTGAATTCCTCAGGGCTTACTGGGCGTCGAGAGCCCGCCGGAAAGCCCTCAGATCGCCGACGTACAGGTCGGGCTCTTCCAAGGCGGCGAAGTTCCCGCCGCGGTCGTACTCCGCCCAGTGCACCACGTTGGGGAAGTCGCGATCCACGAACTTCCGGATGGACATGAACGGCGCCTTCGGGAACACCGCGACACCGAGCGGCGCCGAAATCGGCGGGTACGTACCGATGGACGAGGCGATGGGAAGCTGGTCCACGATTTCGTAATACAGCTGTGCGGAAGAGCCGCCGGTGCCGGTCAGCCAGTAGAACATCACGTTGGTCAGGATGCGGTCGAGACTCGCGGCGTCCTCCGGTTTGGTCTCCGTGTCCGCCCAGTCCTTGAACTTCTCGATGATCCAGGCAAGCTGGCCGACCGGGGAATCGACCAGCGGGTACGCGATCGTGTTCGGCCGGGTCGCCTGGAGCTTCATGGAACCGGAGAGGATGTCCACGAAGCGGGCGGTCCGGTCCAGCCGAGCCTGGTCGGACGCGCTCAGGCCGACGAGATCGTCCGGATTCCCACTGGGTTTCGTGACCAGGGTGTTCAGATGGAGACCCGCCACGTGGTCCGGATCCTTCAACGCCACGAAAAGAGAGACCCCGGAGCCGAAATCTCCGCCCTGCGGCACATAGTGATCGTAGCCGAGGCGCTCCATCAGCACCGCCCACGCCGAAGCGATCCGTTCGATCGTCCAGCCGGGTTCGGCGGGAGGGCCGGAGAAACCGAATCCCGGCATGGCGGGAATCACCAGATCGAACGCGTCGCGCGCATCGCCGCCGTGCGCGCGCGGATTCGTCAGCGGGCCCACCACGTCGAGGAACTCGACCACCGACCCTGGCCATCCGTGCGTGATCAGCAGCGGGAGCGCGTCGGGTTCGGGCGAACGAACGTGGATGAAGTGGATGTTCGCGCCGTCGATCTCGGTGACGTACTGCGGCAACGTGTTCAGTTCCGCCTCGGCCGAACGCCAGTCGTAGGAGTTCCGCCAATAGTCGACGACCTCCTTGAGATAGGCGGTCGGCACGCCGCGATCCCAACCCACGTCGGGAAGATCCCGCGGCCAGCGCGTCTGGTCGAGGCGACGATCGAGATCGTCCAGCTGCGATTGCGGTATTTCGATGCGAAAGGGTTTCAATGGACTTCCTCGCGTGTAGTGCCGACGTGGTGACCAGTCGGGACGGAACGGCCTCAGAGATACGTCGTGTTCGGCTCGAGCCCGCACAGATGCCTGCCGAGCAGTTCGATGTTCGTGTTCGGGCTCGTCAAGGCGTGCAACGCGATCGTTTCGATATCCCGATGTATCCGCTGAATCGGCACATCGTTGTAGATCGAACTACCGCCGCTCGCGGTCGAGATGATCCGGATGGACTCCTGTGCCAATTGTGCCACCCGACCCATTTCGACCCGGGAGCGAATTCGTTCGGCTTGCGTCCACGGCTCGTTGCGCGCCGCCTTCGCGTCCACCAGGTCGGCGAACGTCTGCGCCCGCAGCCGCGCTTCCTCGGCGAGCAGAGTTGCCTCGCCGACCTGGAGATGCGTGAGCGGCGCGGTCTGCTGCGTTTCGTAATCCGTGTACGTGATCTTCCGCCCGGGAAGCCGGTCCAGGAAATGCTCGATGGCGGCCTCGGCCGCGCCGACACATTGGCCTGCCGTGGCGATGGTGGAGGTGACCAGCATGGGCACCTGATAGATCGACTGGGTGGAATTCGTCTCCGATTTGCATTGCTCGTCGAAGAATTCCATCACCGGACGAACTCGCGCTCGGGGGACGAAAACGTCGTGCGCGCGAACGCTCACACTGCCCGAACCACGCAGGCCGTGAGTGTGCCAGTCGTCGATGACCTCGAAGCTCGACGCCGGCAGGATCGCCATGATCGGACCTTCACCGGCCCCCGCCTCATCGGGTTCGGCGACCACCAGCTTCCAGTGGCTGTGGAGTACCCCGCTGTTGAACCTCCATTCGCCACTGATGACATAGCCGCCGTTCGTCCGCGACGCTTTCCCGCTCGCCGCCAACGTTCCGCAGACCCGCGAGTTCGGAGTCGCGAACACCTCGTCCTGCACCTCGTCCGGATACAACCCGGCGATCCAGTTGATGAGCGACCAGACCGAAACGCAGAAAGCGGCGGAACTGTCACCGCGCGCGATTTCCGCGTGGACGTCGATGAGCGTTCTGGCGTCGCTCTGATATCCACCGTATCGCGTGGGAACGCGCATTTTGAGCAGCCCGGAACGTTCGATCCCCTCGATCACGTCCGCGGGGAGCCGCCGGTTCTCGTCGATCCATTGAGCACGTCCCCTGATGAGAGGGACCAGCTCGGATGCGCGCGCGACCAACTCCTCTCGTGAAGGGGATTGGATATCCAGCACCATCTTGACCTCCGGCGATTCGTTCGCTTGGAGCGCGGTATGACTGGATCCTGTCCGCCGTTAACCCGGGCTGCATCTCCGAGTGTGCCGTCCGGCGCCGCCACAAGATCATCTCGGCCTGCCGCACTACGATCCGTGATCACGGGAAAAACCTCCGCGCCGGGCGATGAGTTTTCCGGTGCCGGCGAGTCTGTATATACGAGACGAAGGGAGACATCGTGCGGAAAGTGATCGTGCAACAGTTCGTGTCCTTGGACGGCGTGGTCCAGGGGCCGGGAACGCCGGACGAAGACCGCGAAGGTGGTTTCGAGGGTGGCGGCTGGACCGCGAAACACGCGGGCAGCCTGCTCAGCGACACCTTTTTCACGTGGACGGCCGACGAGGACGCGCTGTTGCTCGGCCGGAAGACCTACGACATCTTCTACGCGTACTGGCCGACGACCGGCGATCACCCGATCAACAAACGCCTGGAAGCGATGGACAAATACGTCACATCACGCAGCGTCAAGTCCGCTGATTGGGTGAACACCACCATGATCGACGGCGACGTGGCCTCCGCGGTCAAAGAGCTCAAAGACGGAACGGGCGGACCGATCTGGGTGTCGGGCTCCGGCAACCTGACCCATACGCTCATGCGGAACGGCCTGGTCGACGAGTACCGGCTGCTCTTCTTCCCGGTGGTCGTGGGATCCGGGAAGCGCCTGTTCGTGGACGGCGCGATCCCCGCCGACTTCGAGCTGGCCTCGTCACGCACGGTCGGCAACGTCATCGTCGCCACCTACGAACGCCGCGACTGACGCCGTCCGTCCGGCGATCGCGACCGGTCACCGCCTGATTCCCGGCACAGCGATCAGTTTGGGCACTCCCGCCTGGTCTGTACTTCTGTCGCCTGCACGCGACTACCGACCATCACGAGCATCGAACAGGAGTGTCTGGCAATGACGAGAACTACAGCTTCGGTGGGCGCAAAGGGGATGCGGCCTTGAATACCTCAACCGTCACCCCGCCCCGTCTCCGGCCGGGATGGGCGCTCGTCGCAGTGGGCATCGGCGTCTTCCTGACGTCACTCGACGTCGTCGTGGTCGCGACCGCGTTGCCGAGTTTGCAGGCCGAACTGGGAGCCAGTCTCTCCGAGCTGGAATGGACCATCAACGGCTACAACCTGGTCTTCGCCTGCCTCGTCCTCACCGGGGCCGCGCTCGGAGATCGCTTCGGGCGCAGGCGGATGTACGTACTCGGGCTCGGCTTGTTCGCGCTCGCGTCCGTGCTGGCCGCGATGTCGACCTCCATCGACACCCTGATCCTGGCGCGGTTCGCGCAGGGTGCGGCCGCCGCGGTGGCGATGCCGCTGAGCATGAGCCTCCTGGCGGACAACTTCCCGCCGGAGAAGCGCGGTGCCGCCATGGGCATCTGGGGAGCCATCGCCGGTGTCGGCATCGCCGGCGGCCCGGTCGTCGGTGGCTTCATCACCGAGGGGCTGTCCTGGGAATGGATCTTCTGGCTGAACGTTCCCTTCGCGATCATCGCGATGGCTCTCGCCTACGGCGTCCTTCGTGAATCGTACGGCGGGCGGCCGAAGCTCGATTTGGGTGGTCTGGCACTGGCAGGCGTCGGCCTCTTCGCGCTGACTTGGGCCGGTGTGCAGGCGCCCACCGTGGGCTGGGGCAGCTGGGAGGTCATCGGCGCGCTGGTCCTCGGTGCCGTGCTCATGGCCGCGTTCGTCAAATGGGAGACCCGGACCAGCCATCCGATGATCCCGTTGGCGTACTTCCGGAACCGTGGTTTCGCCACCGCGAACATCGTCGGTTTCTGTCAGCAGATCTCGGTGATCGGCACCCTGTTCATCCTCGCGCAGCTCATGCAGACCGGACTCGGCCTCGATCCGCTCCAGACAGGTCTGCGTCTCCTCGTGTGGACCGGTATGCCGTTCCTCGTCGCCCCCATCGCGGGCAGCCTGGCCGACAAGTTCGGCACCCGGCCGTTCATGGTCGCCGGCATGCTGCTCCAGACCGCCGGGCTGGCGTGGATGGCGGCCGTCACGGCCCCCGGTATCGGCTACGGGCAACTGATCGGCCCGCTCATCGTGTCCGGCGTCGGTATCTCCATGTGCTTCCCGACGATGACGACGCTCGCGTTGAGTTCGGTTCCCCCTGGCGACACGGGGACCGCGGCCGGGGCCAACAACGCCGTCAAGGAACTGGGCAGCGTCTTCGGTGTCGCCATCCTCGGCGCCGTCTTCGCGATGTACGGCAGTTACGCCAGCCCGGCCTCCGCGATCGACGGCTTCCAAGCGGCGCTTTACGTCGGTGCGATCGGCTCGGTCTTCGGTGCCATCGTCGCGGCGTTCTCCCCCGGGAAGAGGGCCGCCGGTCTGTCCGCGCCCGCCGGCGACACCGGAACCCCAGATCCGGCTCCCGTCGAAGGCGCGACAGGGCGGTAGGTACCCCTCGATGCCAGGGCCGTGCCGGGAGACCGGCACGGCCCTGGTTTCTTTGTCGTGAGTGGCGATTCGGGTTATCGAGGGGTAAGGCAACGTGTCGTGTCTCGGGCGAGACGGCAGGCTGGGTGACGCGACACCGCACTCGCGTGCTCAGACCCGGATCTCGCGTGTTTACAGGCGTAACTCGCGTGTTCAGAGACGGAACTCGCGAGTGCGGCATCCAGACACGCGAGTCACGCCTTGCCGAAGTACATGACCAGCCGCCGACGTCACAACCGTCCCGCTGTCACCAGGGACCACATCCGAAAGTAGCGAAAGCCTCCTTCACTACCGTCAGGGTAGGCAAAGAGGCCCTCACTACCAGGAGAACGCCCACGCAGAAGCGACACCGGCCCCACGCCACGACACGTTTGACCTTCTTCTCAAGAACCGTCTTTTACCACTCACGATACCCGCACAAAGTCACGCAAAGTGCCCTGACATCTTCTCGACTGTCCACAAGAGACGCCGTCCGCGACAGCAATGCCGGTGTCGTTCCGATGGTCTCGCACTGGAGCAGTGATGAAGGCGAGAGGGGAGAAATTGGGACACTGAACGTCCCAAATCCTACATCGTCAGCCTCCGAACCGGTCCGGAGTAGGCAAAGACCGGTCCGTTCCCACCCTCAAGGGCCGAGTTCCGCCGTCGGCGGGAACCGGGAAACGAAGTCGCAGACCGCGATATGGGTCGGGGTGAGCGAGATGATCGCCCAGTCGTTGTCCCGTTCGACGTGCCCGTCGGCCCAGTCTTTCAGTTTCCTGTCGTCGCCGATCATCCGGCGGGCCATCTCCAGATGCACTTGCGGGATCCCCGAACAGATCTCGATCGAAGTGGTCCCGCGTCCGGTCACGGCGATCGGCGCGTAGTCGACGACCGGCAGGCCGAGTGACGACGAGATCTTCACCCGCGCCTCGGCCGCGGTCGGGCCGGGACCGACGTCGAGGGAGAACGCGGCCTCCGGGCGCGCCGCGATGGACTTCACCTTGTAGGCCGCGGCAGGCGACGCGAAGACGAAGGCCGCGCCGTCCCAGAGATAGACGACCGGGATGACTCGGGGACTGCCGTCCAGGCCCGTGTATCCGATCCGCAGCGCGATGGGCATCTCCAGCAACGTCCGTACGACCGGATCGGTCTCCACGAGTCGCACGATGTCGGAGTATTTCATCTAGTACTTCCTCACGGAGTCACGACGCCGGAATCAGGCGCCGATCTCGTCGTTCGGTCTCACCCTGGCATTCGCCCGAGGAACGCGACGAACTTGTCCGTCTCACTCGCCGAAGGCCCCACTTTGACCGGGGGCGCGAAGAAGGGCGACCGATGCGACTCTGGAATGACAGAGTGGCTCAATTCGAGCAGGTCACGAGCCAGCTGTTTCGGAACGTCGAGATTGTGGCCGCAGGCATGCGAAATGTCCCACGCGTGCGCGGCGACCTCGATCGCCCCCACGCTCGCGGCGACGCCACCGTCCAGCGGGCGGTCGCCGATGGACAGTGACGGCGAGGATTCCCGCATGCTCACGACGCTCAGCAGGCGGCTGGCCAGCACCTGTGCCGTGACCGTCGGTCCCGGCTTCGGCGTCGGCGCCGAAACCATCGCCCCCTGCCCTACTTTGAAGAGTTCGACTCCCCCGGTCACGATTCCCTCGTGCAGGTCCGCCATCGATTCGTTGACGTGCCAGAGAAGTTCGCGCAGCGTCCATTCGCTGCACGGCGTGGCCCGTTCGAGATCGACCTCCGCGATATCGGTGAAGACCACGAGCGCATAGACGATCGATCCCTCCAGCAGCCTCGACCCGTCCGCGAACCCCACTCCAGGCACGGGTTTCACGTCCCGCTCGGTCCAGACCGACGGCCGAAGACCTCCGGCAGGTCGAAGAGCTCGAACAGGCCCGGCGACTGGTACGACACGATGTGGTCGATTCCTTCGTTGGTGACCGACACGACGTTGAGTTGATGTGCGCGGTGCACTCCGTCGCTTCCCCGCAGATACGCCGCGAACGCGGGCTGCCCGTTCGCCGAGGTCCGGACGAGCCGGTTGTCCCCCGCCGCCGAAGGGCAGAAGCGATCGATGAAGGACTCCATCGCGTCGCGGCCGGCGATCCACATCGGCAACGGCGGCATCTCCCAGACCGCGTTTTCCGTCATGATCCCGGCCAGCGCGCTGCTGTCCGCGTTTTCGACGGCGGCCACGTATTTGTCCAGCACCGCGCGGCGGGCGGGCACGTCGACGACCTCGTCCTCCGCGGGAGCGGCCTTCTTGACCGTCGCACGGGCTCGCTGCAGCGCGCTGTTCACCGCGGCATGGCTGATTCCCAGCAGGTCCGCGACCTCGGGTGTCTGCCATTTGAGCACGTCACGGAACAACAAGACCGCGCACTGCTTCGGTGGCAGCAGCTGCAAGGCGGCCACGAGGGCGAGACGCATGCTGTTGCGCGACGCCGCGACGGTGGCCGGATCCTCCGTCCCCGCCCCGAACACCTTGTCCGGGCTCGGTTCGACCCACCGCACGTGCGGCAGTGGCGCCAGCGCGCTCGGCGCGACGTCCAGCGGAGGATGGCCGAGGCCCGAAGGCAACGGCCGCCGTCCGCTGCGCTCCAGTTCGGTGAGGCAGACGTTGGTCGCGATCCGGTACAGCCACTGACGCAACGACGAGTGTTGTTCGAGCCCGCCGAAACCGCGCCAAGCCCGCAAGTACGTCTCCTGGACGAGCTCCTCGGCGTCATGGACCGAGCCGAGCATCCGGTAGCAATGCGCCAGCAGCTCACGGCGGAAAGGCGCGGTCACCCGCTCGAAATCCTCCTCGACCAGCACCTGCTGCCTCCCCTCACCTCACCGGCACCCATGCCTCGTCCCCGCCGGCGATTCGACGTCACAACGATACAGACCAGCGGGCCCGCCGAAACTCATCGCTCGCGCCGAAAATCACCCTGTGTGAGCGCCGAACCCGCGGAAACAGGCCCTATCGAGTGGCGCTCGAAAGGCCCACGTCCGCTCCGCGGGCAGGTCTTCCCTTCACCACCCGACGTGCCGTGCGCAGGGCGTCGAGCACGAAGGCCGGCCGCATGAGCGTCTGTGGCGGGTCGACGAGGCCCGCCACCCGGAAGAACGCCGCCGTGAACCTGCCGCCCACCTGCGCGGCGGTATGCAGGCGCGCCATGAAGACGTTCCCCATGCGGACCTGCAGATCCCGCTTTCCGACCACTTCCGGGAAGGCGAGGTCGCCGCCCGCGGAAATGCTCCACGGCACGTCGATGATCGGTTTCAGTTCGCGGAAGAATTCGACCGGCCGCGGCTGTCCCTTCTCGAGATGCTCGGCGAGCGCGACAGCCTCCATGGCGGCCACGGTCATTCCCTGGCCGTAGACCGGGTTGAAGGCGCACACGCCGTCACCGATGACCAGGAAAGCGGCCGGGAACCGGCTCAGTTTGTCGTAGCGCCGTCGAATGCTCGCCGGGACCCGGAACGACGTCGCCTCGCCCACCGGTTTCGCCGTGTGCACCGCGCCGTGGATCTCCGGCGCGGACAGCGACCGCGTGTAGTCGAGGAAGCCGTCGAGTTCACCGGGCGGCCGGTCGCCGATGATCCCGGTCAAAGAGACCAGTGCCTCCCCGTTTCCTAGATTGACGAAGAAGGCGCCCCGGGGATTCGCCGGACAGGCGACCGGGTTGATCGCCAGGTCGTTCCCGAAAGGATCTTCGGTCAAGGTGAAATTACGCGAGGTGTAGGTCAGGTCGATCTTGATGCTGTCCTCGCTCGGCCGTTCGTAGCCGAACTCCTCCAGCCAGGCGGGGGTCCTGCTGCCCCGGCCCGTCGCGTCGACGACCAGGTCCGCGGTGAGGACGTCGTCGGCCTCGGCGGTCGTGCCCGCGACTCGGACGCCCTTCACCCTCGTCCTGTCGTCGGAGACGACCAGACCGCGGATCACCGTGCTCTGACGGACTTCGACGTTCGGCAGAGCGAAGACCCGGTCACGGATGTAGGCCTCCAGCTGTGGCCGGGTCGCCGACACGCTCAGCAGGCCACAATCCTTCTGTGCCAGCCGGGCGCCGTTGAAATACCACCGCAGGCGGCCCGCCATGTCGCCGATGGGGACGCCGTCGTCCTGCATCTGCGCGAGCAGCCCCGGGAAGAGGTCCTCCAGGATCTGCTGGCCCTTGGCGAGCAACGCGTGCGCGTGCGAGCCCTGCGGTATCCCGCGACGGGTACCGGTCACACCGATGATTTCGTCTCGTTCGACGAGGAGAACCGTGCGATATCGCTTGGACAGCACCCGAGCTGTCAGCAGACCGGCGATACCCGCGCCGAGAACGACCGCTCGTTCGCCTAGATGATCGACCACGTGAAGCCTCCGTTTCAGGGACCGCTGCTAGCGATGAGCGACGGCCCATGGGATCTTCATGACAGCTCCTCCCGATCGTGGAGCGGAGCAAGCGGCTTGGGCGCCGCGGACCGGGACGGGCCCGGCGCCGGCCTGCCGAGGCCGTGCTTCAGCACACGCCTCACCATCGACGGCCGCATCAGGGTCTCCGGCGGGTCGATCAGGCCCGCCACCCGCATGAACGCGCCGGCGATCCCGGCGTCCTTGGTCGCGGCGTACTGGAGACGGGACATGTACGCGTTGCCCATCCGCACTTTGAGCGTGCGGCGGCCCTGCACGCGCGGGAAGTTCAGGTCGCCGCCCGCCGAGATGTCCCACGGCGCGTCGATCACCTTGGCCAGGTCCGACAGGAACGGTCCGGGCCGCACACCGCCCTTCCGCAGATGCTCGCGCAGGGTCAGTGCCTCGATGGACGCGACGCTCATACCCTGGCCGTAGACCGGGTTGAAGCTGCACAGCGCGTCCCCGATGAGCAGCAGGCCGTCCGGGAAGCGGGAAAGGCTCTCATAACGGCGCCGGACACTGGCCGGGAAGCCGAAACTCACCGGCGCGTCCAGGCCTTCGGCGTCATGGACCGCGTCGTAGATGTCCGGCACCGGCAGCGAGCGGACGAATTCGAGGAACGCGCCGGGCTCCGTCGGGGGATGGTCGCCGAGGATGCCGGTCAGCGAAAGGATGCACGTGTCCTTCCCGATCTGCCCGAAGAACGCGCCTCTCGGATGGGCGGGTGAGGCGACCGGGTTGATCGATTGCACGCCGCCGAACCATTCCGGCCGTGTCCGGTAGAGCCGGGTCGTGTAGGCGAGGCCGACTTTGACCTTGTCCTCACGCGGGCGGGCATAACCGAATTCCTCCAGCCAGGCGGGAGTGCGCGAGCCACGCCCGGTCGCGTCCACGACGAGATCTGCCTCCAGCGCCTCCTCCTCGGCGCCCTCGCCGCGCGACCGGACCCGTGCCCCGATCACCCGGTCCCGGCTCGGTGTGGCCAGCAGGCCGAGAATGTCGTGCTTTTCCAGAATCCTGACATTCGGCAATTCGGCGACGCGGGCGCGTAGATACCCTTCCAGGAAGGGACGTGGCGCCGTCACCGAGGTCAATCCGGTGCGCGCGGGCCGCAACTCCCGTGCGTCGAAGAACCAGCGCATTTCCCCGAGATCACCGGTCGGCACGCCGTTGGCGCGCAATTCGTCGGTGAAACCGGGGAACAATTCCTCGATGATCAAATGGCCGCGAGCGTGCAGGCCGTGTGCGTGCCGGGTGTGCGGAGTTCCCTTGCGTGCCTCGTAAACGCCGGCGATCTCGTCGCGATCGACGATCAGCACCTCGGAAAAGAATTCGGAGAGCACCCGCGCGGCCAAGGTTCCGCCGATGCTGCCGCCCAGTACGATCGCCCGTCTCCCGGTCACGTTACTCACGGCGCCAGTCCCCTTTCTCGTGATCAGCTCGGGTAATGCTTTCAGCCGACGGAACGGCGGCGCATCTTTGAGGGTGCGGCTGCAATGGACCGACCATGGCAGTGTCGTGCCCGGTCACGCATCTCTGGTCGTGCGCGGGTGAGCCCGGTTCAACGCGGCACGATCGAAGATGCCCCGGCCCACCCACGATGAAAGCGTCTTGCTCACCGGGGCGGACAGACGGCGGTGAACGCGTTCCGTCCACGCCTTCACGAGGAGGTTTCAGTCTTGTCCACCGAAATTCCCACGCGCGAGCAACTGGTGCGGCGTATCTCCGAGCTGCGTCCGAGTCTCCGAGACAAGGCCGGTTGGGCCGAGGAAAACCGTCGGCTCCACGACGACACGATCGACGCACTGGCGGACGCCGGCGTGTTCAAATTGCGCACACCGAAGCGGTACGGCGGATTCGAGGCGGACACCGCGACACTTCTGGACGTCGCGGCCGAAATGGGCAGGGCGGACGGGTCGACCGCGTGGACCGCGGCGGTGTACTGGATTCCCACCTGGATGGCGTCGCAATTCCCGGACGAGGTCCAGGACGAGGTGTTCTCGACACCCGACGTCCGCGTATGCGGCACGCTCAGCCCGACCGCGATGGCCACCCCCGCCGACGGCGGCGTGGTGATCAACGGCAAATGGGGCTTCATCAGCGGTGCGCATCACGCGCACTGGCAGGAGGTCATCGCCGTGCTGGTCGGCGGTGAGGGCGAGCCCTACCCGATCATGGCACTGGTGCCGATGTCGGATCTGCTGATCGTCGACGACTGGCACACCTCGGGCCTCAAGGGCACCGGCAGTGTCAGCACGGTGGCGAAAGAGGTTTTCGTCCCGCAGGAACGCATCATGCCGCTCCCCGCCATGTTGCAGGGGCAGTACTCGAGCGTGCGGAACGCCGACGCGCCGATCTACCGGGCCCCGCTGCTGCCGGTCGCGTCCGCCTCGTCGGTCGGCAGCGTGCTCGGGATGGGCAACGCCGCCAACGAGTTCTTCCTCAAACGACTGCCAAACCGGAAGATCACCTATACCGCATACGAAAGTCAGCGGGAGGCGCCACTGACCCATCTCCAGGTCGCGAGCGCGTCGTTGAAACTGGACGCCGCGGAGTTCCACGGGAAGCGCCTGACGTCACTGGTGGACACCAAGAGCGTCGACGGCACCTCGTGGAAGCTGGAGGAGCGTGCGCAGGCGCGCGCCGACATGGGCGCGGTATGCGCGCTCGTCAAGGAGGCGGTGGACATCTTCAGCACCGCGAGCGGCGGGTCGTCGATCTACACGGACGTGCTCATGCAGCGCATCCAGCGTGACGTCCAGGCCGTCAACCTGCACGCGCTCATGCACCCCGACACCAACACGGAGCTGTACGGCCGCGTGCTCTGCGGTCTCGAACCCAACACGCTGTACTTCTGATCGCCGAAATCCGGAACAGGGAAGGGAACCCATGGACTCCAGCACCAAGGCGGAGCAGGCCGCGGTCGCCGCGCTCACGCAGAAGGTGATTTCGGCCTGGGCGTACAACGACGCCGATACCTTCGCCGACGTCTTCACCGAGGACGGCACGATGATCCTGCCGGGCCTGTACAAGAAGGGCCGTGAGGAGATCCGCGCCTACCTCAAGGAGGCCTTCGCCGACCAGTACAAGGGCACCCAGGTGACCGGCAAGCCGGTCGACATCCGGTTCTTCTCGAGCGAGGTCGGCCTGCTGCTGACCCAGGGCGGGGTACTCGCGCCCGGCGAGTCCGAGGTCTCGGACGCGCAGGCGATCCGCGCGGCGTGGTTCGTGGTGAAGCAGGACGGCGAGTGGAAGCTCGCCGCCTATCAGAACAGCCCAGCCACCCAGCGCCTTCCCGTCCCCGGCACGTCGGTGAACTGACACCACGCCGGTCTTGCGCCCGAACGTCCAGTCAGAGGACGGCGTTCGGGCGCATCGGCGTGGGCGGATGCCTTCGCCATAGGTGCGATTTGGCGCGGGACCGGTGTCGCTCTGGTAGTGAGGGCCTCCTTGCCTACTCTGACGGTAGTGAAGGAGGCTTTCGCTACCGTCGGATGTGGTCCCTGGTGACAGTGGGACGGTAGTGACCTCGGCGGCCGGTCGTGAAGTACATGAAGGCGTGACTCGTGTGCCTGGATGCCGCACTCGTGAACCGTGCTCTCGGGAAGAGAGCTTTGTGGACAGTTGAAGAGGTCAAGTCAAGGCGAGACACGCGTGTCTGAAGGGCGAACTCGCGTGCTTGGGGGCGTGACTCGCGTGATTGAAGGCGTAACACGCCGGGTTTCGTGCCCTCAGTGTCGCTTGGGCTTCATGAGCGTGGCCAGGGCGGCACCGGCCACGAGTACACCGGCCAGGACGGCGAGGGCCGTGCGGGCGGCGGACAGGAACGCGTGCGGCTCGAGTTCCCCGGTGGCGCGGTTCTGCAGGATCGCGCCGGCCACGGCCGCCCCGAGCGCGCCGCCGACTTGCCGGGCGGTGTTCAGGATCCCGGACGCGGCACCGGAATTCCCGGGTGTGATGTCGCGCATGGCCTCGGTCGTCGCGGGCGCCAGGGTCGGCCCCTGGCCGACACCGACCGCGATCAGCGGGAGGACGAACGCCGCGGCGGTCGACGAGGAATCCGGCAGGAGTCCGATGCCGAGCACGCCTAGTGCGAAGAGCGCGAGCCCGGATACGAGCAGGGGTTTGCCGCCGATCCGATCGGTCAGCCTGCCGGCGACCGGAGCGACCGCGCTGAGCGCCAGCGTCCAGGGCAGCGCGCTCAGACCGGACTCGACGGGGCTCATGCCGAGCAGCGTCTGCGTCTCGAGCACGAACACCAGCAGCAGGCCGTACAACGCGAACGAAGTGATCAGCGTGATCGTGGTGGCGATACCGAAGTTCCGGTCACGGAAAAGCGCGAGCGGCACCAGCGGTTCCGCACGGCGCCGCTCCCACAGCACGAACGTCACGAGCAACACCACCGACGCGGCGAAGATCGCCGGAATGGAGACCGGGCCCGCCACCGTGCCCCAGTCGTGCCGCTCCCCCTCGATCAGCCCGAACACCAACGCGGTCAGGCCGGTGGTGGCGAGCAGCACGCCGACCGGGTCGAACCGGTGTGAGCGTGCGGTACGCGGGGCGGGCACCAGCCGCAGGGTCGCGACGATCGCGATCAGGCCGATCGGCAGGTTGAGGTAGAAGACCGACTGCCAGCCGAACTCGGTGACGAGCAGGCCGCCGAGCGTCGGCCCGCTCACCGACGCCAGACCCGCGACCGCGGTGAAGATCCCGAACGCGGCGCCACGACGTCGTGCCGGGAAGATCGCCGAGATCAACACGAGTGCCTGGGGTATCAGTGCCGCCGCGCCGACCCCCTGCAGAATGCGGAAGACGATCAGCATCCCGGGAGTGGCCGACAGTCCACACAGGACAGAGGCGACGGTGAACCCCGCCAGCCCCGCGATGAAGACCGCACGCGGGCCGACGAGGTCGCCCAAGCGGCCGAAGACGATCAGCAGCGCGGCGAAGGTCAGCAGATAGCCGTTGAAGATCCACAGGATCTCGTCGATCCCGGCCTCGAGCTCCCGCATCATCACCGGCGCCGCGGTGTTCACGATCGTGGTGTCGAGCAGGATCAGGAAGTTGGCGAGGCACAGCACGCCGAGCGCGAGCCAGGGATCGGACCGCGCCCTGGTCCGCATCAGGTCACCGCGCATCCTGGCCGGTTTTCAGTACACCGATCCTTCGCGCGGCCGCCATACTCGCCCACGACGTCACTTCGACCAGGGCCCTGTCCTCCCGATGGACGCGCTGGAACTCCGCCACGACCGTCTCGTCGACCTGGTAGGAGGCCATCGCGGTGACCAGGGCGAGCCGACCGGCCGCACGTTCGGACGCGGGCAACGCCGTGATCGCCTCCTCGGCCCAGGCGCGGCTCGGCCCGGTCGACTGACCGTCCCATGTGGACAGACGTGCGCGGACCAGCGCGGCGACTCCCTCGGTGACGCTGTCCCGGGTGGCGGAGTCGATCGCCGCGGCGGCACTGGCGAACGCGGCCGCGATGGAGGGGTTGCCCGCCGCCCATCGCAGATCCGACGGCAGCGGTTCGCGAGGCAACAACTCGAGTGACGTGCCGGGCTCACCCGGTTCGGCCGCCACCGCACCCATGAACCTGCTGAAGAAGGCCTCCGCCGTGCCTCGGGCCGCCGCCGGGATCTCGTCCGGCAGCGGCGAATCGGCGAGGAACACGTTCACCATGCGGTTCAGGTAGTGGAAGCACACCGCGACCCCGACGAGTTCCGCGGTGTGTTCGGCCGGGAACGGGCGGGTTTCCGCCGCCCCGGGCGCCCGCGCCCAGGCTGCGATCGGCAGGTCCGCCGAGGGGGCACCGCCGATCCCCCGGACCGTCGCGCCGTGCACCGTCACGCAGTACGGGCACTCGTTCGACAGCGACACCGCGGTGGCGACACGTTCCTTCGTCCGGCGGTCGACGAGGCCGGACGCGACCAGCGTCTCCCGCAACATCATCCAGCTCCCGGCGAGCGCCGCCGGTGCGGCGGCGTGCAGTGCCACCGGCGGGGCGAGCATGCCGAAGTCGCGTTCGACCTGGCGGTACACGTCCGCCACCAGCCCCGTCGCCCGCCGCGGCGCGACCGGGGTCACATAGCGGATCTGCCTGAGCGAGCGGCGCAAAGCGGTTCGCAGCAGCCTGGAGGTCATGATCCCTGACTGAACTGTCCTGCTTCGCGCCCTTCGCCCGCGGGCCCGCGGTAGGCCTGTGCGATCTCCAGCCAGTGTGCCGCGTGCTCACCGGTGGCCACGAGGGCGAGGTCGGAGTGGTGACGGCGCCGGGTGACCAGCAGGCAGAAGTCCTCCGCCGGGCCCTCGACGCGCTGAGTGGCGTCCTCCGGCCCGAAAGCCCACTGGGTACCGGCAGGCGACACCAGGTCGAACCGGAACTGCTCGGCGGGCGTCGTGAGCCCCCTGGCCAGATAGCCGAAGTCCCACGTCCGCACCGCGAACGCGACCAGATGGCCGAGGCGTTCCGTCCGGGTCCGGCGCACGCCGAGCGCGTCCGCGATGTCCTGGCCGTGGGCGAACATCTCCATCATCCCGGCACTCGCGAGAATGGACGGCGGCAGCGGATTCACCAGCCACGGAACGAAACCGGCGGGATCGACGGCGGCCAGCGCCTTCGACGCCGCGGTGCGCTCGGCCTTCCACCGGTCGAACAGCACGTCGGGAGGGTCGGGCAGGAACTGCGACAGCGCGGCGTGGACGTTCGCGTCGAAATCCGGCCCGAGGCTGCCGGCGAGGTTCTTGAACCCCTCCGGATCGGCCGCGGCCAGCCCCGCCATCCGGAAGGTCGCGGCGAGATGTGCCACCTGGTGCGCGATCGTCCACCCCGGCGCCGGGGTCGGCGTGGCCCACTGCTCCGGCGTGAGCGACGCGAGCAGCGCGTCGAGCTCATCGCCGTCGGCGTCCAGATCCTGAATGACTTCCCGCAAACCGGCCACGCCGTTCACCTTTCACGCGAATCGACAAGGATTTTCTTGGACTTATTGAGACGAAGGTCGAACATGTCGTGTTCGTGGGTGAGGCCGGCGGTGGAGGTGAAGGCCCTGGTCTGGCGTGAGGTGGTCGTGAGTGGCGATTCGGGTTCTACCCCGAATCGCCATTCACGGCTCGTTCCGGACCTCGGCGCCACGAGTCGAGATCCGTCCACGCTTCGAGTGTCCGCTCGCTTTCGAACCGGCGGCGTTCCCCGGTGACCGGGTCGGTGAACTCGAGGA
>NZ_JAJPWQ010000021.1:0-46432 GCF_046549005.1 Amycolatopsis sp. lyj-108
TCTTCCGAGAAGCGCGAGCGGCGGCAGGGCCAGCGCGGTCACTGCCCGTTGGCCGTTCGAACGTGAAAGCCGCACTAGGCACACCGCGCCGTCAGCGGCATGAGCGGATGTTCCTCGATACCCGCTGATCGCCATCGATGGAACCTCGGGCACGGTACGGATAGTCGACGACTGACGCCTGTCACGCGGCCGCCTGCTCCTCGGCCCGTTCCCAGAGCCAGCCGAACCGGTCGATCCGCCACAGCTGGGCCACCACGACCACCGTCGCGCCGAACAGTGTCGGCCAGAAGTCGAGCGCGATCAGACCCCACGTGATGAGCCCGAAACCGGCAAAACCGAGTACGACCAGGACACGCAGCACCCGCCGATGGTCCGGCGGCACCAAGGATTTGTCGTGTGCCCAGACGCGTTCGCCGTAGATACCGCGTGCGGCCCAGCTGCGTGGTTCGACCGGCGGGAACGCCGAGGGGTTGAGGAACAGCCACACGACGACGGCCGCGATCGGCACGAGACACCACCAGCCGATCCAGGTCCGGCTCCAGATCGCGAGCAGCATCAGCGGGATCGCGGCGAAGCGGGTCCACACGCTCCAAGGGTTCGCGTGGCGGCGCCAGGCTTCGTCGTCCATCCGGAAGGTCTTCGTCACCGCGTCGGTGAGTTCCATCATGGTCTCCTTGTCAGGTCAGGTTTTCGAGGAGCTCGACAGCGGCGGATACTCCGTTCTCCGCGCTGATTTCCCGGCCGAGTCGTTCGGCCCGTTCGCGCATCCCGGCGTCGCCAGTGGCTTGCCGCAGCGCCGCGGTGAGCCGGTCGGCCGTGAGTTGCTGCTGGCGTATCGGGGGCGGCGCGACGCCGGCGGCGTGCATGCGGTTCGCCCAGTACGGCTGGTCGGCGACGAACGGGCACACCACTTGCGGCTTGCCCGCCACCAGTGCGGCTCCGGTCGTGCCGCCGCCTCCGTGATGCACGACCGCGCTCATGCGCGGGAACAGCCAGTCGTGCGGCGCGTGGTCGAGCACGAACAGATCGCCGGTTCCGGCGTCCGCGGCGATACCGCCCCAGCCGGTGGCGAGCACCGCGCGCACCCCGGCCCGGCGGACGGCCTCCTCGACCACCGCACGGGTACGGCGCGAGTTCCTGCCCGCCATGCTGCCGAATCCGATGTAGACCGGAGCGGGGCCCGCGTCGAGGAAGTCCCGCAACGCCGCGGGTGGTTCCCACCCTGCCGCGGCGGGGAGGTACCAGAAACCGGTGGTGTGCACCGAATCCGGCCAATCCGTGGCCGAGAGGGCGATCTCGCGGCTGAATGCCTGCAGGACCAGCCGGTCGCGGCCCTCCGCGTCGTGCAGGATGTCGTGGCTCCCCCGGCGGCGCGGCAGCCCGAGTTCGGTCGTGCGCCAGGTGGAGGTGATCCCGGCGAAGGCGCGCAAGATCCCGGCCACCGCGAGATACGTGGCGCGGTTCAGAATCTTCGGCAGGCGGGGCAAGGGAATCATCGGGCAAGGGAACTCGCCGGTGGGGATCCAACCGGGTTGCAGCGCGACGACCACCGCGGGAACGCCGAGCATCTCCGCCGCGTGGTGGGCGGGCACCCCCGTCGTGTGCACGACGACATCCGCGCGAGAGGCTTTCGCGGCCACACCGACGTGGTGCAGGACCTCCGCCATCATCGGTTTGACCCGCTGGGCCGTCCGCAGGGCGGTGATCTTGCCCCGGATGCCCCGGTAACCGCCCTCGATGGCTTCCTTCACCACCGGGTCGTCCATCAGCCGGTTCGCGCCCTCACCCAGCGGGGCGAACTCGATGTCGTACTCCCCCGCGGCATCGGCGAACGATTCCGGCGCGGCCAGCACCGTCTCATGCCCGCGATCGCGCAGGGCGACCGCGAGAGCCAGCATCGGCTGAACGTCGCCGCGGGTGCCGTGGGTGACCAGCAGCGCCCTCATTTCGACCGCTCCTGGTCGTTGATGGCGGTGAACGCGGTCAGCCAGCGGTCATCGGTGAACAGGCCGTTGGTCAAGATCTCCAGCCCCGCCCTGGCACCGCGGACCGCGGTCGCGGTCTCCGCGGCATCCCCGCCGAGCAACCGGCCCACGTGGTCACCGAGCACGAGTGGTGCCAGTAGCCACGACACATAGACGACCGCGCGCGCACGCGAGTCGTCCGACGGGCGCACCCAGCCCTCCCGCTCGCCGTCGGCGAGCCACGCTTCGGTGCGTTCCACGATCTCGGTGAACAGCGCGGACGCCCCGCTCGACCCGTCCAGAAACGCCCTGGCCAGATAGCGCCGCACCGGCGTGGCTGCCTGCAGTACCTCCGCCAGCGCGTCGTCGCCGGCCTCACCTCCGCCCCGGATCGAGTCGAGCACATGCTCGTCACAGGCCTGCCGCAGCCCGTCCTTCGAGCCGAAATGGTGGAGCACCAAACCCGGAGACACCCCGGCATCGGCGGCTACCGCACGCACCGAGGTCCCGGCGATGCCGTCGGCACCGAACCTGGCCAGCGCCGCATCACGGATACGGGCCCGTGCCGTCAGATCAGAGACTGAACTCATGTTCAGAGTATTGAACATCTGTTCAGCCACGTCAAGGCAAGGCCGCTTGACGAGCAGTCAGTTCGACGAGAGGACGAGTTCCAGCAGCCGGGACGCCGTGATTACACCGATCATCGTGCCGTCACGCAGTACCGCGGCCAGCGGACAGCGCAGCCGGGCCATCATCGCGGCGACTTCCACGATGTTGTCGTCGTGCTCGACAACAGCCAGCTCAGGAGGCCGAGCGGGAAGGAGGTCGCGGACCGTCTTGCCGCCCAGCTTGTCCGCGGCCCGGTCGGCCATCGATTCCGAGAGCACCGCGGCCAGCGCGGGAGCCTCCTGAACATAGGCGGGCACCAGGAACTTCACCACGTCCGAGGCGGGCAAGACCGTATAGGGCATGCCGTCGGCCGCGGTGACGACAAGTCCGGGCAACCGATTCTCGGCCAGAAGACGAGCCGCCTGCAGCGCGAGCGAATCGAGACCCACCATCGGGAACTCCTCGGCCATGACGTCGGCGCGCATCTCCACAGAATATGGCAAATCGGTCATTTCAACCATGTCGCGGACCACCGAGCGTCGGTTAGGCCGTCGGCGTGATGATCTCGACCGTCAAGCCTCCTTTACTGGACCTTTACACTCTTTTAGGGCATCTTTACGCCCAGGAGTGCCGGGAAGTCTGGTCGGCGGCTTGGCCCACCGAGGGCCGAGTTAGACGTATGCCGACGAGCGGGGACCGATGCTCCAGCGTTTCGC
The DNA here is from genome assembly GCF_046549005.1 of Amycolatopsis sp. lyj-108. NCBI lineage: Bacteria > Bacillati > Actinomycetota > Actinomycetes > Pseudonocardiales > Pseudonocardiaceae > Amycolatopsis > Amycolatopsis sp. lyj-108. The sequence continues at coordinate 3,290 of NZ_JAJPWQ010000021.1, forward strand.
CAGAGAACTTCTTGCCGGGCTGACCGTGGCCATCGTGGCGCTGCCACTGGCGATCGCCTTCGGCATCACCGCGACCGGCACCTCCGAGGGCGCGCTCGTCGGCCTGTACGGCGCGATCTTCGCCGGATTCTTCGCCGCGGTCTTCGGAGGAACACCTGCGCAGGTGACCGGTCCGACCGGCCCGATCACCGTGGTCGCCACCGGCGTCATCGCGGCACACGGACTCGAAGGCGCCTTCCTCGCGTTCATCATGGCGGGTGCGCTTCAGATCCTGTTCGGCGTGTGCCGGCTCGGTTCTCTCATCCGCTATATCCCGCACCCGGTGGTGTCGGGGTTCATGGGCGGGATCGCGCTGATCATCATCCTGGGCGAGCTCGACCAGCTGCAAAAGAGCTTTCTGGTGGTGGCGGCCACGATCGTGCTCATGCTCGTGGCCGCGAAGGTGGTCAAATCCATCCCGGCGAGCCTGATCGCGCTCGTGATCATCACCGGCATCCTGTCGTTCGCGGAACCCGTCCTGCAGAACCTCCGGATCGGCCCGGTTTCCCTCAACAGCACGGTCGACTACATCGGCCAGATCCCCGAATCGATTCCCTCCATCACCCTCCCGGAGTTCAGCGGCTCGCTGATCCTCACCCTCGTGCTGCCCGCACTGAGCATCGCGCTGCTGGGCTCGATCGACTCCTTGCTCACCTCGGTCGTGATGGACAACATCACGGGCCGACGGCACCGCAGCAATCGCGAACTGGTCGGCCAGGGTCTCGGCAACATGGCCAGCGGCCTGTTCGGCGGCTTGGCCAGCGCGGGTGCGACCGTCCGGTCCGTGGTCAACGTCAGAAGCGGCGGCAAAACCGCGGTGTCGGCCGCGACCCACAGTGTCATCCTGCTGGCACTGGTGGCGGGTCTCGGCGCGGTCGTCCAGTACATCCCGCTCGCCGTGCTGTCGGGGATCTTGATCCTGACCGCGATCGGCATGTTCGACTGGGAAAGTCTCCGCAAGACCCATGTCACTCCGCGGGGCGACGTCGTCGTGATGTTCGCGACGATGATCATCACCGTCCTCGTCGATCTGACCGTGGCCGTCGCGGTCGGCGTCGCCGTGGCGCTCATCGTGCATTTCACGCAATCACGCCGAAGCAAGGCTTCGGTCATCTACGACGAGACCGGCACTTACCACATCGAGGGACCGCTGTCGTTCCTCTCCATCGACCGCGTCTTGACCAGACTGCGCGACGACGAGCCGAAACTGTCGCTCAGCCTGCGGAACGTGAGCTACATGGACATGTCCGGAGCCAAGGGACTGCTGACCTTCATCGACCACTCCCACAAATCCGACGTGGAACTCGACTTCAAGGACCTGCCGCCACACGTCGAGCACAAATTGACCGCGCTCGCGAACGACGAACAGCGCGGCAAGCTCACGACCGTCATCAGGAACGCGCCCAGTGCCGCGAACCGGCCGAACGATGGGAAGTCATGACCGCGATCGACGTACTGCTCAAGCGCAATCACGAACTCGGCGACGCGGTGCCAGGCGATCGGCGGTCGCCGCGGCCGTCCCTGCAGGTGACCATCCTGACCTGCATGGACGCGCGCGTGCGAGTGTTCGAGATCTTCGGCCTCATCCAGGGCGAAGCGCATGTGCTGCGCAACGCCGGCGGCGTGGTCACCGACGACATGATCCGCTCGCTCGCGCTGAGCCAGCGGAAGCTGGGCACCCGCGAGGTCCTGATCGTGCAGCACACCGACTGCGGATTGTCGCTGGTGACCGAAGACGACTTCAAGGACGAACTGGAAGCCGGCACCGGGCTGCGACCGACGTGGTCGGTCGAGGCGTTCCGCGACGTTTCCGACAGCGTCCGCCGCTCGATGCAGCGAGTGAAGCGCTCGGATTTTCTCCTGCACACCGACAGAGTCCGCGGTTTCGTCTACGACGTGAAGGCCGGAGCGCTGACCGAGGTCAGCTGATCACCGTGGCGCGAGCGCCAACTCCAGGAGCCGGGACGCGGAGATCACGCCGAGCAGCGTCTTGTCCTGCATGACCGCGACCAGAGGGCAGTGCAACCTCGCCATGATCGCGGCGACCTCGATGATCGTGTCGTCGGAGTTCACCTGAGGCAGCTCGGCGGGCTCCTCCGGAAGCAACGAACGCACCTTGCGGCCGCCCAGTTTGTCGGCGACCCGATCGGCCATCGACTCGTCGAGGACACCGGCGAGCGACGGATCGTCCTGCACATAGGTCGGCACCAGGAAACGGACCACCTCTGAAGCAGGCAGGACCGACTGAGGACAGCCACTCCGGTCGGTCACGACGATTCCGGGCAGGCGGTGCTCCGCGAGAAGCCGCGCCGCGTCGAGCGCGTCGGAATCCATGTCCACGACCGGGAATTCCTCGGCCATCTCGCTGGCTTGCATGCCGCAAGACTACGACCGTCCGGGCAGGTGCGCCCGGGTCAGCCGTCGTTACTGTCCGACTCTTTACGGCCCGACGAGATTCCGGTGCTCTTCGACGATTCCCCGCGCTCCTGCCGCAGGTGCATTACGCGGAGAGCGGCCATCAGGACGACGAACACGGCGATCAACGCGAGAGGGCCGAGCAGTCCGGACATAAGCCCCCCATCTCACACCACTGTGATCACCGGCACAGTCCAGAGTAGCAGGACCGCACCATCACCGAATCCACTGGACAGGGTGGCAATTGTCCGAGTTGCCTCTGCTTCTCGTTTACGGCATCTTGACGCGTGGAGCGCCGGGAAGTCTGGTCGGCATACCCCGTCCCTGACCGGGCCGGGGCGGTCGGCATGGACAGGAATCGGTGAGAGTACAAGTGATCTGGCAGCGTCATCGGCCGGTATTCGCCCTTGATTCCGCTCCCGGGGACATGGCATGAGCGCCGCCGTCGCGATCGTCGTTTTCGTGGTGGCGTACCTGTTCATCGCCACCGAGAAGATCCCGAAGATGGTCACCGCCCTCGCCGGCGCGGGCATCGTCCTCGGCCTCGGTGTGCTCGACTCCGAGGACGCGTTCTACTCCCACGACACCGGTGTCGACTGGGACGTCGTCTTCCTGCTGCTCGGCATGATGATCATCGTCGGAGTCCTCCGGAAGACCGGCGTCTTCGAGTTCACCGCGATCTGGGCGGCCAAGCGCGCCAAGGGATCGCCGCTGCGGATCATGCTACTGCTGGTGCTCATCACCGCGGTCGCTTCGGCGTTCCTGGACAACGTCACCACGGTGCTGCTGATGGCACCCGTGACGCTGCTGGTCTGCGATCGGCTCGACATCAAGCCGGTGCCCTTCCTGATCGCGGAGGTCATGGCCTCGAACATCGGCGGGGCCGCGACCTTGATCGGCGACCCGCCCAACATCATCATCGGCAGTCGCGCCGGCCTGACGTTCAACGACTTCCTCGTCAACATGGCGCCGATCGTGGCGATCGAGCTGGTCGTGTTCTGTCTTGTCCTGCCGAGACTGTTCCGTGGTTCCTTCACGGTCGACCCGGAACGGGTCGCCGACGTCATGGCCCTCAACGAACGCGAAGCCATCCACGACAAGCGACTTCTCGTCAAATGTGGTGTCGTGCTCCTGGCCGTCTTCACCGCGTTCATCGGCCACTCGATCTTCCACATCGAACCCTCGGTCGTCGCCCTGCTCGGCGCCGGTGCCCTCGTGCTGCTGGCCCAAGCCAAGCCGAAGGACTATCTCGCGAGCGTCGAATGGGAGACCCTGCTGTTCTTCGCCGGTCTCTTCATCATGATCGGTGCCCTGGTCAAAACCGGCGTCATCGGAGATCTGGCGAAACTCGCCGCCGACGCGACCGGAGGCAATGCGCTCCTGGCTGTGATGCTCATCCTCGGCGTCTCCGCGCTGCTGTCCGGCGTCGTCGACAACATCCCCTACGTCGCGACGATGAGCCCGCTGGTCCTCGACCTGACCAACAGCATCGCCGACCCCACCCACTCCGAAGCTCTCTGGTGGTCGCTCGCCCTCGGTGCCGACTTCGGCGGCAACGCCACCGCCATCGGAGCCAGTGCCAACGTCGTCGTCCTCGGCATCGCCGCGCGAGCGGGAAGTCCCATCTCCTTCTGGGAATTCACCAAGAAGGGCGCTCTCGTCACGCTGATCACCGTGCTCGTCGCGGCGCCTTACCTGTGGCTGCGCTACTTCGTCTTCGCCTGACCTCGCGCGCTCAGCCAGGGGGCGCCAACGTGTGGGCGGGCCAGTCGAGCAGACGCGCACCCAGCACGGCCGCTTCCAAGGTGAATCGCTGGGCGGGGTCACGCGGGTCGTAGCCCGTGCTGTGCTTGACGCGGTCGAGCCGGTAGGTCACCGCCCGAACGCTCAAGAACAACGTCCTCGCCGTTTCAGCAGCGACCCCGCCGGAGGCGAAATAGGCGGCGAGGGTGTCCAGCAACGGCCGTGCACCACCGCGAGTTTCGTTCAACGGCCCCAGAACCGTGTCGACCAGTTCGATGATCGCGGCCCGGTCGCGGAACAAGACCTGATACACCAACAGGTCGCTGGCATTCAGGACGGACTCGGTGAGCCCCAGGGACTCGGCGAGGTCAAGAGCGCCTCGCGCCTCCTCGTAGGACCGAAGAATGCCGCCGGGCCCAGGATGCCTCCGGCCGACCCCGATCTGGAACCGCAGGCGTGCGGACAAGCCCGCCTCCACCTGCCGGGCGAACTCCGCGGGGACCTCAGGAAGCGCGCCAGGGGCGATGCAGAGGAGCGTGCCGTCCTTCGTGGTGATCATGACCTCGCGGGAATCAAAGCGGCCTGACAACGCCGCCTCGATCCGCTGCGCCGCGGCGTCCCCGTCGACGAACACGTGGTCGGCACGGGCGACGGTCACGACATAGCTCGCGGCCAGACGAAGGCCGAACCGGTCTGCGCGCTCAGCCAGGCGACCGAGATCGCTTCGCCCGTAGAGCAAATCATCGAGGAACTCACGTCGCTCCGCCCCCTCCCGCCGCAACACCCGGCGCTGAGCGCTGTCGTACCCGTCGGCCAGCGCCACGATCGCGTCGTCCGAGGCACGCAGGATCGCCTCCGCGATCGCGCAGACCTCCTCCTTCCCGCTCGCCTCCACCACCGCGGGCAGCTTCCGCCAGCACATCCAGTTCACGCTGAGATAGAGATCGACCAACGACCGCAGGGAAACACTCCGCTCGGCCGCGGCGGCACCGAGCTCACGCCGGGAATCGAGTTCAGCACGCGACAACCGGCGTTGCGTCCCGCTGACGCCGTCGAGCATCTCGAGGTAACCGTCGAGGAATGCCGGGGATACGCCACCGGCGTCACGCGCGGCCCGATCCGCGAGGGAGGCGATGTCCAGCCTGGGGCGGGCACGTCCGGCCATCGCAGCACATCCTGCCTAAGTCGCATTGCCCACTACCGGCAATCGGGCAAACCCAATCGTAACCGTTTCCCGGAACCGCTGGCGACGGTCTTGCCGGGCTCCGGCAACCAACGGGTGCCGAACCTCGCCGGGCAGCCACCTAGGCCAGGAGCGACTGGGAAGCGACGATTGACAGGACACGGAGACCATCGACGGATCGAGGTGTCAGATGCTCGATTGGCATATCTGGCTGATTCTCGCCGCGGTGCTGGGAGTCACCGAGATCTTCACACTGACGGCCTCGCTCGGGATCCTCGGCGGAGCCGCGTTGATCGCCGCCGGATCCGCCACCGTCGGGCTGCCGGCGCCGTTCCAGCTTCTGGTCTTCGCGATCGCCGCGACCTTGGGCCTCATCCTCCTGCGACCCGTCGTCCACCGGCACATGCTCCAGCCGCAGCTGCAACGTTTCGGGGTGGACGCGCTGATCGGCAAATCCGCGCACGTCGTCCGCGAGGTGAACGGTATGGACGGGCTCGTCCGCATCGGCGGGGAGGAATGGACCGCCCGTGCCTACGACGAAACCCTCGTGATCCCGGAAGGCGCGGTCGTCGACGTCATGGAGATCAGCGGCAGCACCGCACTCGTCTACCCCAGGGAGTAACCCATGGAAGTATCCGCTCTCCTGATCGTCGGTCTGATAATCGCCCTGCTCGCCGTCATCACCGTGCTGAAGGCCGTCCGCATCGTGCCGCAGGCACGCGCTCGCAACGTCGAACGGCTCGGCCGGTACAACCGCACACTGCAACCCGGCCTCAGTTTCGTCATCCCCTACATCGACCGGGTCTACCCCGCCATCGATCTGCGCGAGCAAGTCGTGTCGTTCCAGCCGCAACCGGTCATCACCGAAGACAACCTGGTCGTCGAGATCGACACCGTGCTCTACTTCCAGGTCACCGATCCGCGCGCCGCGGCCTATGAGATCGCCAGCTTCCTCCAAGCCGTCGAACAGCTCACCGTGACGACACTGCGCAACGTGGTCGGATCGATGGACCTCGAAAGCACCCTCACCTCCCGCGACACGATCAACAGCCAGCTGCGTGGCGTACTCGACGAGGCCACAGGGAAATGGGGGCTTCGTGTGAACCGAGTCGAAATCAAGGCGATCGACCCGCCGAGCACCATCAAAGAAGCCATGGAAAAGCAGATGCGGGCCGAACGTGACAAGCGCGCCGCCATCCTGAGCGCCGAAGGACAGCGACAGTCCCAGATCCTCACCGCCGAAGGCGACAAGCAGGCGTCGGTCCTGCGCGCCGAGGGCAATCGCGCCGCCGAAATCCTCAAAGCCGAAGGCCAATCCCGCGCCATCGACCAGGTCTTCCAGGCCGTCCACCGCAACGACCCCGACCCCAAGCTCCTCGCCTATCAGTATCTGCAAATGCTGCCCCAGCTCGCCCAAGGACCCGGCAACACGTTCTGGGTGATCCCCAGCGAAGTCACCTCAGCCCTGCAAAGCGTCTCGACCGCGTTCACCGAAGCCCTCCCGAAGTCGCCTGCCACCCGCGAGGCCACTCCGGCCGACACCGTGGCCGAGGAGGCCACCGAGGACGCTGCCCGCGCCGCCGAAGCCGCGGCCCAGGCGGTGGCCGACGCTGCTGAACCCGGCCCCGTTACTCGCAACAGCAGGGCGAATCACACCGGCGAGGCCGTTTCCTGACGCGATTCGCACTGCTTCCCAGCCGTCTACTCGATACACTCGCCGGACGAAGGCCCCGCGCTCCCTCCCCCTCGGCGCGGGGCCTTCGCCACACTCAAGCCGTGCGTGCTTCCACCGCCATCGCCCGGGCGCGGCTGTCCGCTTCCCCCGCCGCCGCTTCATGCCTTCGTGCGGCCGCTTCGTTTCCGACCGTCCTCGCCGTGTACGCCGCGGCACGTTCATGATGCGCTTCAGCGCGACGGATCGCCGAGAACGACCTGTCGAGCAGAAGCGTCCATTGTGGAGACTCGCGGGGATGCGCCTTGGCCGACGCTCGGGCCTCGGCCGCATTGGCGAGTTCGTGATACGCGAATCCGTGGTGCGCAGCCACCTCGCCCAGCAGGCGCTGCATCTTCGCGCGCCGGAACGCATCGGGCCCACTTCCCGCTTCAAGCTCTACGGCCAGATCACGATGCCCGGCGGCGACGGACCACAACCGGTCCGCATGGTCACGCTTCCGCCGCACCTCCGGATCGAGCTTCGCTCCGTTGACCACTCCAGCCTCTGCCGTCAATACCTCGGTCATGCAACCCACCCTCACATGAAGAAAGGCCGTCGCACCTGACGAGTGCCTTACGATCAACGGTGGTCGATCCAAGAAAGGGTTCCAGCGCGGCCTGATATCGTCGGCCGCGGTGTGCCGGGAAGTCTGGTCGGCGGAAAGGAGATGCCGGCTGTGTCCACTCGCGTACTTCTCGTCGAAGACGACGCGATGATCAGCGAGGCCCTGAGCCTGGCGCTCGCCGATGAAGGTTTCGACATCGAGTGTGCGGCGACCGGCGAAGACGGTCTCGAACTCCTCGAACGTATCCAGGTCGACGTCGTCCTGCTCGACCTCATGCTGCCGGGCATCGACGGCCTCACGGTCTGCAGGACCGTGCGCGACCAAGGGGCGCTGCCGATCATCGTGATCACCGCCCGCGCCGACACCCAAGACGTGATCGCCGGCCTCGAAGCTGGCGCGGACGACTACGTCACCAAACCACTGGTCGCCGGCGAACTCGCGGCACGGATCCGGGCGTTGCTCCGACGAACGGCGCCGCCTCCCCCCTCGCTGTTCACCGTGGGCGAGCTCGAGATCCGCCCCGACGAGGAGAGCGTTCATCGCGGCGGGTCACCGGTGCACCTGACCCGCACCGAGTTCCGGCTGCTGGCCGAACTCACGGCGGCCGAGGGAAAGGTCGTCACCCGCGAGCAGTTGCTGCACCGTGTGTGGGGGCACGACTACTTCGGCGACACCAGGTTGCTCGACGTCCACATCAGACGGCTGCGCCGCAAGATCGAGCCGGATCCGGACAATCCGACGCTGGTGCTGACCGTACGCGGGCGCGGCTACCAGATCTCGTCCGGGTCATGACACGTTCGGCCGTTCGTTCGGCGTTGCGTCGGCTTTCCCTGCGCTGGCGCGTCGCCGCCGCTTTCGGCCTCGGGCTGGCGCTGGTGATGACGGTGCTCGGTGTCGCGACCTGGAACCTGACCACCGGCTACATGCTCGACCAGCGAGAGCAGAGCACCACTCGTCAGTCCGAGGTCAACGTCGGCCTGGTTGACAAGGCATTGGCAGAGCACTCGGACAACCTCGACGAACTGCTGACCGGGCTCGCCAGCGGACCCGATTCGTCGATCTTGTTGTCGCGGCCGGACGGCTGGCTCACCAGCGGACGGCAGATCGAGCCGGGAGCGATACCCGCGAGTCTCGTGGAGAGCGCGCGTAAGGGTGTCGCGGCACGCCAACGCTTCATCGCCGATGGCATTCCCGTCCTCGCTGTCGCGACTCCGGTCGGAGGTGGCGACAGCATCTACGTCGAGCTGTATCCCTTGCTGGAGCTCGATCGCACCTTCCGGTACCTCAGCTTCCTGCTGATCACCGGCACCGTCGTCGCCGCGCTGTTCGGAGTCGCCCTCGGTGCCTGGGCCACCAAACGAGCCCTTCGCCCGCTCGCCGCGCTCCGAGGAGCCGCATCCCGAGTCGCACGAGGAGATCTCACGACACGGCTCCCTCACCAGAACGACCCCGACCTCGCCCCGCTGGCCACCAGCTTCAACACCACGACCGAGCAGCTCGAACAACGGGTCCGCCGCGACAAACGCTTCGCCGCCGACGTCAGCCACGAACTCCGCTCACCCCTCACCACGATGATCAACGTCACCGAAGTGATGGTCCGAAGGCAGGACGCCATGCCGGAGACAGCCCGCAAGGCCCTGGGGTTGCTCAGCTCGGAACTGCACCGCTTCCAGCGAATGGTCGTCGACCTGCTGGAGATCTCCCGGGCAGACCAGGACGACACCGAAGACTCGTCCGAACTGGTGGACCTCGACGCCCTCGTGCGCAACGTCATCGACAGCAGGAACGCCGCCGGGATACGTATCGAAACCGATCCCGAAACCCCCCTCGTCTCCGCCGACCGCCGCCGCATCGACCGGGTCGTCACCAACCTGCTCGACAACGCCGACCGCTACGGCGAAGGCGCCGTCGCCGTGACCGTCCGCAGGAACGGTGACCGGGCGAGGATCGAAGTCGACGACGCCGGCAGCGGTGTCCCGCCCGCGCTGCGCGAACGCATCTTCGAACGCTTCGCACGGGGCCTGCACGCCGGACGCCGCGACCGCGAGACCGGCAGCGGCCTCGGCCTGGCCATCGTCGCCGACCACGTCCACCGCCACGGCGGCACGGTCTGGGTCGAGGACCGGCCCGGCGGCGGTGCCCGCTTCGTCGTCGAACTCCCGGAGGCCACGACATGAAGCTCCACTCGTCCGCACTCGTCTTGGCCTCGCTGGCGTGTCTCGGCGGCTGCGGCGTGACCGCCCAGGACGAACCCGAACCGATCACCACCCTCGTACCGACCACGACCCCGACGGTCACCAGCCGATCGATGCCGCCGACACCCTGCACGCCCCCGCCGCAAACGTCAGACACTCGTCAGGTGCAGTCCCCGCCACCACCGACACAATGAAGGAAGTCGTCGTAAGGAGGAGGGACATGACCGTCCACGACCACCGGACCGACGACATCACCGAAGAAGTTCGCGAGTGGCTTTCCCGCGAATTCGCGGCCTCCCTCCCGGAGTCGGCCGTCGACGACATCGTGCGGTCAGCCCACGCCGACCTCGATGGCCAGATCCGGCCCGACGCGATGGGGGAGATGCTGCACCGTCTGGCCCGGTTTCGCGTTCTTCGGGCGCTTGAGAACCACTGAGAAGGTCTCTTCAACGACGCTTCTGTAAGGCTGAGGTCAATGAGTCCACTATGGACTTTTCGCAACGGTCGTCTTTGTTCGTCCTCGAATTGATCAATACCGCGGTGAGCACCTGGACGGTCGTACTCGACACCCGCCACCCTCTGGCCGTCGCCCGCACGCTCGGCGCCACCCCAGGGCAAACGGGGCTGGGTCTCGCCATGGCTCAGCTGCTTCCCGCCCTTCCCGGCGCCGCCGGGATCCCCTTCGCCTGGCGCAGCCGAGTCCAGTACCCGCCCGGTCCCTGGCTTCTGGCTCCCGGACTGGGGATCCTGCTCACATCACTGTTTTCACGGCCATCCCCGCACTCGCCCTCGCACGATGACCAGTCGCGCAAGCACTCCGGTCAACCCCGCTCTGACAGTCGGTCGAACAAGAACCATCCACGCTGTCAGCTGACTCGCCGCCGTCCTGCCCGGAAGTGGTCGTCGGCTCGGACGTCACGCCGACGACAAGGTGCCAGAAGGCCGGATGTCGTGCTCGAAGAAGTCGGTGCGGGCCAACTGATGCCGCATCGGGGAACGTGTTCGCGGAGGTTTCGTTCCGAGCGCGTCTCCGCCTTGCCCATGAGTGCGCGGATCAGCACATGCGAGCACGCTCAGGATCGCCACCGCCAAGTCAACCCGGATCAGCGCATTGGAAGGTTGATCATATCTCATATACGATGCGCTCCCGCGAAGAACTCGTCCGCTCATGGTCGGTGGTCACCGCCCCGAAACGACATCGCGAAGACCGGACTGCCGCACACCACCGCCTGCGTAGCTCGATTTCCTCGGCGTCACTGTCCGCGCGAGTGGCTTACCCGAGACGTGGGGATGACATACCAGATGAGCAGCAGGAACACACCGACCGCGATATCGCTCGTCGTGATTCCGGGTGCTGGCATTCCGTCGTTATACTCCAGCACAAAAGGCGCTACGAGCAGCCATAGGCCAAGAATCGGCGGCACCGAGAACCACCATGAAGCCGCGCGAGGTTCCACCAGGGGCGCGGAACCGATTGCGATCAGCGCGATACCCACGAGCACATCGTTCCAGTGCCCGTCGAATCCGCCTCCGGTGTACTCATGATCGAGCACAAACGGTGAAAGTATCAACCAGACACCGGCGAGAAAGGTACACGCTCCCGCGACAGCGGGAGCCAGGCGGCTCGTTTCGTCGGCTTCACTATCACTCCTGTCGCTTGTGATTGCCTTGGGCCGGCGTGGCTTCATACTTATGAGAAAACTCCTGTCGTCCGGCATCCCCCGCCAAGCCGACGGGGGGCCTTCCACCTCAAGTGTGGCGACTGCCCAAAGAGCTTGACCTGACGATTCCCTTGCGATCCGGCGATGCCGCCGCCGATGTGATGACCACGCGAACGACAAGTCCCAAGCCAGCCAGAAGTGATCGATAGTCAGGGCCGCCGCCCACCCGTCGCGCCGAACATGTCTCTGACGTAACGGTTTACCAAGGTAGGAATCGAACACCGGACACACGGGTAAGCCATCAGGACCTCCCGTCACCACTCATACCGATCAGAAAGGAATTCACATCATGTTGAAGCCAAGTCCGAAATGGACCTTGGCCATCACGGCGTCGGTTTGCACTCTCCTTTCCGCCTGCGGTGATGATGGAACGACACCGGCTTTGACCGGTGCTCCCCCTGTGTCCTCGACAAGCAGCTCCATCGGGTCGACCTCGGCGCCACGGACGCTGGAGACCGAGACGGCTTCAGATGGTCTTTGCCAATCAGACGACGTCACCTTGGCGCTCGGCAAAGGAGATGGTGCCGCCGGTTCCGTCTACCGGCCCCTTCTGATCACCAATTCCGGCAATGAGTCATGCCGGATCCAAGGCTTCCCCGGAGTGTCCTATGTTGCCGGTGACGACGGGCACCAGGTAGGGAAACCAGCCGACCGCGCCGGCGACAAGGGCGGTGTGGTCGAGCTGCGCCCTGGGCAGGTCGCGGCCGCCGACATCCGGTTCGTCAACGTCCACAACTACGATCCCGCTACCTGTGACCCGGTGCCGGTCAAAGGCCTGCGGATCTACCTGCCGCAGGAGACCGAATCGAATTTCGTGCCTGCCGACGGAACCGGCTGCGCGAATCCTGACATCCCCGGCGATCAGCTGACGGTCAGGTCGGTCCATCCAACCTGATCCGGGCGATGGGAACTCCGCCGCCGAACGACCTGTGGCCTGCCCACCGCAGGCGGAGGAATCGCTCGCCATGACAAACCCTTCCTGTGGCCAGGGCTTCCGGCTGCGGTGCTCGCCGCGCTCGCCCTGGGTATCAGTAAGGCATTGCAGCATCACGCGACCCAGACCGCGCCGTGCTGGCCGGGACGACGCTCTGCGCGGCAGAGCTTGGCGCCTTTTCTGAGCTTCGCCAGGCCGGCGCCCGGCGACAACCAGCTTACCGACCATGAACTCGCGATAGCCGGGTTTGCTCTCGCCGTGATCCTGGTCTGTTGCCTGGCCCGGGGGCCACACGGGGCGTCCGTGCCGGCCGGGCTGGGTCGGGTACGGGGCGGGGAGGCCGGTGATGAGTTCCCATCGGTGCACGGCGGCGTACTCGCCCCAGTTCACCGGTCCGGGTTCACCGCGTGCTGTGCGTCGGGCGCGCGGTGCGCGGGCGGTCGTCACGGTCCTTCACCTCCTTCCGCGCTCGGGACTTCGGTGCGGGTCTGGTGACGGCGATGACGACCGAGGGCGGCATCAGATCGCCCTTCGAGCCGCGCTGCGCGGGACAGCCTTTGGTGCCGTCGGTCGCGCGCGGGGTCGGCAGAAGTCGTGGAGTGTCCATGAGAGCTGGGTCTCCTTGTTATGGGCGTGGCGGAGATGTCGGTGGACGAACCCTCGTGCGCGATCAGGTGTCTGCGGTAAGGCCCCACGCACCGGTGGAAAGGCAGCTATCGATCACTCCGCTGTGGGCCGCGGCGCACCACGGTCCGTCCAGCGGTGGCGCCGGGGTGCTCAGGGCACGGGCGCGATCGGGAAGAGACGGTCCGCCGTCCTGCGTGTCGTGGGTACAGTTCTTCGCGTCCGAGGCGGTCGGGGTCGGCAGCAGCCGCACCGAGTCGGTCAGCCTCACGCACCCTGCCGGGATCGGACGGCCCGGCTTCTCCACAGTCTGGATCGCCGCCGACCGCGAGGTACGGGCGTCGCTGCGCCAGCGGCCATGCAGCGAGAGCTCGGTGAAGGCTCCGTTCCCCAGAACCAGCTGTCTCATGAGACTCCAGTGGCCGAGCCGTTACCTCTCCTGAGAGTCGTCACAGTTAGCGGCGGCCATGATCTCGGTGAAGATGATCGTGAGAACGGGGAGATGACCGTGAGCGGGAGTTCCGAGCCACCTGGGGGCGCGAGCTGGAAGGTGTGGGCCAGGCGGTGGCGCGGCCGGTGTCCGAGGTGCGGGCAGAAGCACCCAGGCGACGGCGACGGTCCGCTCGCTCACCCCCGCGCCGGCATCGCGTCGAAGCGGACACGTCGGACGGTCTACGTCCTCATGTGCGGGCTGCTGCCATGGGCGGGCGTCAAGACGATCTGGACGCTGGGCGGTGACGCGCTCGGGGTCACCGCCGAGGGATGGCGGGAAATCAACGCCGGCGGGCCGAGAGCGGTTGAGGCGCTGGCAGCGGTGGGCATCGATGTGACGGTCCTGGCCGCGGCGGCCGGGGTGTTACTGCTGTTGGGGCTCATGTACCCGTGGGGCCAGGTGTTCCCGCGCTGGACGCTGGTCCTCGCCGGACGGCGGGTCCCACGCCTGCTGCCCCTGCTCCCCGCGTGGCTGGCAGCCGTCGGTCTGTCGGTTTACGGGATCTTCCTCCTGATCTTCGCACCACTCACCGCCGTGGGCGTGCTGCCAAGTCCGGCGATCGCGCCGCCGTTCACCACCACTTCCGGAATCACGTGGATGATCGCCTTCGGCGGCCTGGCCTTCGGCGGCCTCGGCCTCGGCCTGGTCGCAGCCGCCAAGTCCTACGCCACCCGCACTCGACCGGTCTGCGCGGCACACCTGCCGGTGCACAGCCCCGCCGACGCCTTGCAGCTCGGCACTTCCACCCGAAACGGCTCGCCCGGTCGATGACACGGTTCTCGACGAGCTGGAGAACCACCGGAATCCAGCGCCCACTGCCCCAACGCGCGAGGCAGGGTGCGGCGCCCGGCCAGGCGCTGGTGCGAGACCAGCAACGGCACCCTGAGATCACGAGCGAGCCAGACGGGCTGGTGGGTGCCGAGAAAGAACCTCACGACGCCACCTCCCGCCGCCGCGACCACAGCGCCAGGACCACGCAGACCACCGCTGTGGTTGCGGCTTTGCCCGCGAGCTGCCCGGGCAGCTCGCGGGCGATCCGAACGCGAAGGGCACGAACACCGCGCTGTCCACGATCTGGCCGGCGAGATTCGAGGCAGCGATCGCCGCAGCTCGTCCCCGCGAGCGCCACCTGCGTGTGAGGCCTACTCCCTAACTCCCGAGCGCAGAACTGCGGCGGCGCAGTCACGCATACGACCTAGCCATCCATGAATATCAGCTGCCAGCCTCACGATCTTCCGATGCCGCACCGGGCACGCCGACGCTTGCGCCCGCTCTCTGTGGTCTCCAAGGCCCAACCGGCAAGGCTGACCATGGCCAACGGTGAACCCGCCGCCAACACGCTGACAACCCGAGACCCGACCCAAAGACACAATACTGCACAGAACTTGGACACGGTTTTGGGGAACCAGGCCGCAGAGATTCGAAGTACTACTGGCAAACGAACTACTCCCTTGGTTCTCACGATCAACCGAGCCATCCCAGCGAACCAAACGGGCCCTCTAAAACCTGAGGAGTAGCGTCCACGAGAGAGCAGTGCCGGCAGAGCGCTTACTATGTGGCCTGCAGGCACTGCCCTGCGTACGACACCTTCGCATGGACACGAGCGAAGGCCAGCAGCTCCTGCTCGACCCGCTTCCGCCGTTGGCGACCAGCCCAACGACTGCAGCCAGTATTCAACACAAAGGCGCGGGAGCCTACTGCGGCAACTGCGGCAGGATCGAATCTCAACCCACAATGGGTCTTCTGATACGATCTCCGCATGACCTCCCAGAAATTGGGGGATCTGCCAAGGATCTGTGATCAAGTCCCCCCTCGGACACCGCTTTAGGTGAGATCTCACCAGTTGCGAGAACCTTCACTCAACCCTACCGAGTGAAGGTTTCTTCTTTTCAAGGCTCGCCTCGGCGTCCCGGGTGCACACGGCTGCAGCCATAGGATCAAGTGCGCGATGGCGCCCGTGTGAGTTCGAATCCCCGGCGCGGTTCCAACAGGTACCTCACGAACCAAAATGCCCCGTGAGCTGCGAATCTCCGCGACGACCGTGATCGAACGGCGCCGTCGCACGGCCCGGTGACGGCATGAGCAACCCAACTCGGGCGGCTTCGCCCGCCGTTCCCCGCGACCTCGCGCTGATTGTCCGGTGCGGCTGCACCGCGCTTGTAGCGCTCGGCGCCGCCTACGCATCGTATCGCCACGGGCGCGAGTTCGCGCTCCAGTTCGGAGCTGACCACACCACCGCGGCGCTTTGGCCGCTCATCGTCGACGGCCTCCTCATGATCGCCACCGTCGAACTCTGGAAACCCGCCGAGACCGAACGAGCAGGAAGCCGATGGACCGCGTGGCTAGCGTTCACCTTCGGAATCTCGCTCTCACTTTGCGCCAACATCGGCTCCACACCAGACCTGAGCATCTTCGGCGTCACCGTCGCCGCCTGCCCTCCCCTCGCCCTGCTCCTC
This sequence comes from Amycolatopsis sp. lyj-108, assembly GCF_046549005.1. NCBI lineage: Bacteria > Bacillati > Actinomycetota > Actinomycetes > Pseudonocardiales > Pseudonocardiaceae > Amycolatopsis > Amycolatopsis sp. lyj-108. The sequence goes on from NZ_JAJPWQ010000021.1 coordinate 19,372, forward strand.
GCCGTCGAACTCCTCAACCGCGCACTCAAACGGCACCGCGCCAAACCCAGCGATCGGCAGCTCACTCCCACCAAACCACCCGACACGGCAGGCCTACGCACGCCAGCCCCGGCTGAACACCAAGCGACCACACCAGACGAGCCGGACCAGCTGCACACAACAACCGCCGAACAATTGATGTGGGCTCACTACCTACGCGAACGCTCGCGAGGACGAACACCGTCTGGCGCCGAACTGGACCGCATCGCCGGTACCCACAATTACGGCCGCCGCATCCTCCGAAAATGGCGCAAACGAGGCACACTCCCGGACTCTGCCCCCGCAGAACACAAGTCAGACCGCCCGCACGAAACGCCGCCCAGGTTCCGTACGACGACATCACAGGACCCAGATCCGCACGCCGACACGCCAGAACGAGAACTCGTCGAATCAACACCCGGACGCTAGATCGAACCTCACAGCCACCAAGCGACACCACAGCCGAACTGAACAAATTCGCCATTATGACCTTCAAAGGCCCAGGTCAACTCGCCGGTCACAGTTGGGTGATTGACCTGGGACATCGCCACAAGTTCCGAAAGCGCCATGCAACCAAGGGGGCTCAACGACGTGTCAATAGCCATCAAAGAACCCCACCGGAAAGACGCCCGGAGCCGACCCCGCCGAAAAGCGTAGCCACCCCCTGGCCATCATCGCAGCAGCAACTCGGCGAGCTCCCGCGGGACGACCCGTACCTCGGACCCGAGATTGGTGAAGGTCACCCGCCCGTCACCGACGGTGCGGGCCAGTCTGCGGTTGACCTAGTAGGTGCCGCCGGCGACGTGCACCCAGGGCAGCGTGCGCAGCAGTCAGCGCGGGGAGATGGCCCGCATCTGCGGTTCGGGCTTGGCCGTGGTCGCCAGGTTCCTGGCCGCCCCAGTGGCCAGGCTCTGCTGCGAAGACCCGCCGTTGACCCGGACATCTGGCTCGATAACGGTCACGGTGCACCTGCCGATCCCTCAGCGCGTACAACCACGAGCGGTTCAGTTGTCCCGCCCGATTTCGACGTTCTCGAGCATGGCGAGCGCGTCCGGGACGAGGACCGCGGCGGAGTAGTAGGCACTGACCAGATAGGACATGATCGCCTGCTCGCTGATGCCCATGAACCGCACGTTCAGGCCGGGCTCGTACTCGTCCGGCAGCCCGGTCTGGCGCAGACCGACCACGCCCTGCTTCGCCTCACCGGTGCGCATCAGCAAGATGGAGCTGGTCCTGGTCTCGCTGATGCCGATCTTGTTGCAGGGAACGATCGGCACGCCCCGCCAGGAGGGGAACCGGTGGCCGTCGACGTCGATGTTCTGCGGGTACACGCCGAGGCGGCTGCACTCCCGCCCGAACGCCGCGATCGCGCGCGGGTGGGCGAGGAAGAATGCGGGATCCTTCCACACCAGTGCCAGCAACTCGTCGAGATCGTCCGGGGCGGGTGGCCCGTTGCGGGTGTGGATGCGCTGCGAGAGATCGGCGTTGTGCAGGAGACCGAAGTCGTGGTTGTTGACCAGTTCGTATTCCTGGCGTTCGCGCAAGGCTTCGATGGTGAGACGGAGCTGCTGCTCGGTCTGGTCCATCGGCTCGTTGTAGAGATCGGCCACCCTGGTGTGCACACGCAGCACTGTCTGCACGACGCTCAGCTCGTACTCGCGTGGTGAAGCCTCGTAGTCCGCGAAGGTGCCCGGCAGCACCGCTTCGCCCTCGTGCCCGGACGCCAGTTCGATCTCCGCCTCACCCGAGGTGTTCTGCGCGATCTGCGGGTCGGCGATGAACCGCTCCACATGCGCACGCAGCACCTCGGACCGGTCCATCAGCGCCTCGAAGTCGTCCTGGGCCAGCGCCAGCACGGTGCACGGAGTGACCGCTTTGACAGTGAACTCCCAGTAATCATCGGACTCCACCACAGCCTGGGAACTGAAATGGTCGCCATCGGCCAGCACCCGCAGTACGGTCTCCGTGCCGTACGCCCCGGCACCGATCTTGTTCGCCTTGCCATGCGCGATCAGAAAGATCCGGTCGGCGGGAGTGCCACGCTCGATGATCACATCGCCGGCCTGGTACTCCTGCTGCACGAACCGTTCCGCCAGTGCGGAGAGCACCTCCTCGTCGTCGAACCCCCGCAGGAGCGACAACTCCTGCAACTCCTGCGGGATGACCCGCACCTGGGACCCGACGTTGGTGAAGGTCACCCGGCCATCGCCGACCGTGTAGCTGAGCCTGCGGTTCACCCGGTACGCGCCGCCGGCCGCCTCTACCCAGGGCAGCAGGCGAAGCAGCCACCTCGAGGAGATGCCCTGCATCTGCGGTTCGGACTTGGTCGTGGTCGCCAGGTTCCGCGCGGCCGCGGTATTCAGGCTCTGCTGAGGCCCGCCACCGTTCACGCTCGATTCCATCGACTCCGTAACAGTCACAACGAAAACCACCAATCTTGCACAGCCGGCAATAATACGCCTCGAAATGAAACTCGGACCCCGAACACCGAATGAAGACCAAACAAATGGCCCGGACCATCCGGACAGTCAATGAAATGCACAAGTGTCTGGACGACACAGGGCCGACGGGACGATTCACCCTTGAGAAAGAATCTTCAGATTCTTTCGACCCGCCGAGTCTAACATGGCATTGGGATTGGGATTATCACCCGAACGCGTGAGCCGAATCCTGACAACAAATGATCTTTCCACAACGGCGCGCCTTCATGAAAGCAGGGCCAGTCACACCCAAAGTAGGCCTCGTTCACTCGATGAAGTTTCCCCTACTCCAGGCGTGGTAAATATCCGAACCAGACAGACTATTCATCAATGCCACCCGTAAACACATGGTCGCGACCAGTTAAGAAATTCGCTATTTCGTGCCCATTGCCATGCCACTCGTTCGATGACTGTACCGGATGAGAATGCAAGTGCTAGCGTCAGGAATTGGCGACAGACAGACAGGAAGCCTTTGCTGGTGGGGCATGATGAGTCGCGCCCATTTCCTACCCGATGGTTGCCGAAACAACGACGAAACGACATAGGAGATCACGAATGGTCACTGCACATCCGGAATCTGACGTCGCCGGCCGTCCGGTATTGCGCACCCCGTACCAGCGGTCGGTCGCGAGCTACTGGAACAACGAGAAGGACCCGGTCAACCTCAGGCTCGGCGACGTCGACGGTCTCTACCACCACCACTACGGGATCGGCGACTACGACGCCGCGGTTCTGGACGGCCCGCCGGAGACCAGGGACGACGCCATCATCGCCGAGATGCACCGGCTGGAAACCGCACAGGCGAACGTCCTGCTCGACCACCTCGGCGACATCGGGCCGGAAGACCGGCTGCTGGACGCCGGCTGCGGCCGGGGCGGCAGCAGCATCATGGCCAACCAGCGGTTCGGCTGCCAGGTCGACGGCGTGTCCATTTCGGAGGAACAGATCGAGTTCGCCAACGAGCAGGCCCGCCGCCGCGGGGTTTCCGACCGGGTGCGGTACCACCTGCGCAACATGCTGGACACGGGGTTCGAGACGGGTGCGTTCACAGGCGCCTGGAACAACGAAAGCACCATGTACGTCGACCTGCACCAGCTCTTCGCCGAGCACGCCCGGCAACTGGCACCGGGCGGCCGCTACGTGACCATCACCGGTTGCTACAACGACCTCACCGGCGGCCGGTCGCGGGCGGTCAGCCAGATCGACCAGCACTACATCTGCAACATCCACGCCCGCAGTGAGTACTTCAAGGCCTTGGCCGCCAACGCTCTCGTACCGATCAACGTGGTCGACCTGACCGCGGCCACCATTCCCTACTGGGAGCTGCGCGCGAAGTCCAGTGTGGCCACCGGAATCGAAGACCCCTTCCTCACAGCCTACCGCGAAGGCAGCTTCCACTACCTGCTGATCGCCGCCGACCGCGTCTGAGAACACCCGCCCCCGGAAAGACGAAAGGAAGCGCGATGATCGACACCGGCCACCCGGATCGATGGTTGGTGTGTTCTTCGGGATTGGCTCGGTTGAGGCGGGTTTCGGCGGCGAGTTTGGCGAGATAGGTGCGGTAGGCGGCGTCGCGGGCCGCGTTGGCTGCCGCGGTGGCGGCGCGGGAGGCGGAGTCGGCGGCGCGCTGGGCCGCGGCTTGATCGTCGGCGTCACGGCCGGGATCGCCATCACCAGCGGCTTGAGTGCGTGGCTGTCGTGGGTGTTGGCGGCGGAGACCCGCAACGGCGAGCGGCAGCCGGGCACGGTCGGACAGGGCATGGATCTTCGAGCCGGGGTTGCCGCGGTCGACCGGGCTGGGACCGGTCAGAGATCCCCTTTCCGGCCCGCACGCAGGCCCCGTCCACGATCGCGCGGCTCCAGTCGATGAGGCCCTGGCTGCCGAGTTCGTCCAAGAGTGCGTGGTGCAAGTCCCGCCACAGACCGGCTTCGGTCCACTGGCCGAAGCGGCGGTGCGCGGTCTGGAACGGCACCCCGAACGACGGTGGCGGATCCCGCCATGCGCATCCGCTGGTCAGCACGTACACGATCGCAATGAACACCGCACGGGCGTCCACCGGGGCAGTGCCGCCGCCCTGCGGACGCGGCTCGAACACCGGGATCTGCGGCTCCGTCATCTCCCACAGCTCGTCCGGCACCAGCCGCAACGACAACCGATCAATCACAGTCAAGATCATCACTCACCACGTAAGACACACTCTTAGTGATGCCGTCCGACGCGGCGGCCATTCCGGACGACGGCCTCGGCGATAAGCGCCCAGAACATGGCAACTTGCCACCGGAGGCCTCCTTCAAGCATAGTCCGATCATGATCAAGCGCCGCCAGGACAATAAAGTCGCAACACTGTCGAGCTATCTGGCTATCGGGATAGCACTGCTCACCATTTCTATTTCCGTCAAGGATCCGCAGTGGCTGAAGGTCGGCCTGCTGGTGCTGGCGATCGTCTTCATCGGCACCATTTCGGCACAGCTGCTACGCGAGACTCGCCGCCGCCGAAACGACGAGGGCTGAACGAAGGACAACAACACATGCCGACTGCGCGGGCCAGACATCGAGTCGACGCCGTTTTCGACCGGTTCGGCCTCGACGGACCCGATTGGGCCGCAGCCACGGCGAGCGGGCGGGCGGAACGACAATTGGGTCGGCACCACCGTCACCGGTCGCTGGGGCTTCGCCACGAGGATCTCGGGTTCGGACCCGGTGGTGACACGTGACCCGCGCCGCACTGAAGCCTTCTGCCGGGCACACGCCGACTCTGGCGCGCTGAACACGTCGCGCATGGCCACATTGGTCGCATTCGAGCCTATGGCAGCCACACCGCCACCTTGGAGAACTTCCATATCTGGCCACTAAGCCGACATGTTGTCCGGCGAGCAAGCATGGCCCCACGAAGAAGATCTAACCGGGAGGTCGAACCAGCAAGGTTCGCCGAACTGCGACAGTCCTCCTGCCTGCAGTAGTCGATCAATATATGCACCGATCCGCTCAGCGGGCTCCTTGGCCGTCGCAGACCGCAGACTGAAGGCCTCTTGAACGAATCCAGGACCCAAGAGTCCGCCAGTGACGAACTGGACCGACCTCTGTTCGGCCAACTCACTTCCCTTCTGGCCACCATCGCCGTGAAGACCGGAAACATAGACGAATTCCACCAGCGAAATGTAGCCGCCTTTCGCCAGAGTCATCAGGTCATTCTTCCAGGGCATCTCGCCGTCAGCCGTCGTGCCGCCGCGCTCCGCCTTCACGCTTGAAAATTTGACTAATCAGGTAGATGCGGATCGTCCCTGATGGCTGATTCGATCATCCTGCCGCCGTCCAGGGTGAGAAACAAGGAGTACCGTCCAGTCTCACACAACCCTTGGTAAATGCGGTCCGCAAGCTGGCGTTCCGCGACGTGGTCTCTGCTGAAGTTTCGCACAACAATCATCCAAGGATGATCTTCAAATGGAATGTCTCCATCATTCTCCAGCCTCATGTCATCATCTACTTCAATAGCCACTTCTCCGTCAATACTTGCACCGGCGACGAATCCATTCCAGGGCGTTCGATCAAATCGAACGCACAAGATCCTCTCAAGGTCCACCACCACATCGAACCGCTCTCCAAGAGGACGCAGGTATATTTCATGATACGCCGTCAAGTTGCCCTACCTACGGTCGCCAGGTGAAATCGAAGTCTCGACCTATGATTCTGATCGAGTCATAATGCCCGGAGTTGTTCCCCAAGCGCCGCTTAATTCCAAGCCGTCCGGCGTCTTGCGTGAGTTCGACTCCGCAGGAGTCCAAGATGATATCCCGCGCTTGGCCGCCCCCCTTGGCGCTCTTATCCAGCAGGTTCTTGACCGTGTTGTCGTTCCCGGCATCGAGGGTCTTGAACTCGACAGGCTTTCCATCGACGAGCGCGTCAGGAGTCCGAACCTTCCGATCTGGTGACTCTTTGAGCGCTTTAACGTTTTTGCCTTCTGAGGCGAGTTTTTCCGCGATGCCGCGTTCCTTGGGTGAGAAGGTCTTCGCTGACTCATCGATGTTACCGCGCTTGTTGAGTTTTTTGATGTCGTCGGCGGCTTTGGTGATGCCGTCCGACGCGGCGGCCATGCCCGCGGCGATCTCGGCGATACCGCCGGCGACCGCTGGTCCGCCGGTGAACACGCAGGCGACCAGGCCGCCGAGTCCACCGATCACCCCGCCTGGGAGTGCGCCGATCCCGGCTCCCGCGGCTCCGACCCCGGCGCCGATCCCCGCGCCCGCGGCGATCTCCTCACCGCATACCGCCAGTCCTTCCGCAGTGGTCACCGCACCCGCCAGCGCGAGCCCCGCGCCGCCAGCGGTCTGGAAAAGGTGCCCGAGCAGCGCGAGAAGCTCACCGAGGTGCTCACGCACGTAATCCGCCGATGCGACACCGAGCTGGGCCAGCATCGCGAGCAGCCGGTCGATTTCCTGTTTGACCGCGGCCATGGCCGGGTTGTCCTGCCCGGCGTTGTCCGCGGCGTTACGGAGCGCGAGAAGGGATTCGCGTAGCTTGTCGAGGCTCTGCTTCGCCTGAGCCCCTTCCTGCTCGCGACGCTGTGCCGCCTCGGCGCGTACGGCGGCGTTCACCGCCTCGGTCGCGACCTGGTCTGCGTGGGCCGCGTGCTGTTCGGCGAGCGTGGCGGCGGCTTCGGCTTTGTCCGCCCAGCCGCGTGCGGCAGCGGCGTCCTTGTCGGCTTGGCTGGCCGCTGTGCGGGCGACGGCGGCGTCGGCTTCGGCTTTGGTGGCCGATCGTCCTGCGATCGCGGCGTCCGCTCCGGCCGCGTTGGCGGAGCGGCGAGCCGCTTGCGCGTCGCCCCTGGCTTGGGCGGTGGCCACACAAGACCGTTTACCCACTACTCCCCTCAACCGGCACACGGCCGCAAGACTTCGCGCACGACTCAGAGCCCGGAACAGGCCCGGTCCAGGCGCGATAAAAGGGATCAGATAACACCGCGGGACCCGAAAGCAAGAAGATCACCGCAGCTGAGGACCTTTGTCACCGGTCGGCCATGAATTTCTCACGGCTTGCACCAACAATTACCTTCATCGGTGAGCGAATAAACAATTCGACGATCTGATTCGAATACGAAAACACGATCAGCAGTACCCTCCACCGGGAATTCATTGACCACATTTCAGGGGAGACATCCGCATGCGCATCGAACGATCCCGGGGAACAAGACCGGGCAATACCGGACGAAAGGCGATCCTGGGAGCGCTCACCTTCGCGGTGCTCACGTCGTCGCTCGGGGTCCCGGCCGCCGTCGCGGCGCCGACCACTCCCGGACCGAAGGCGGCGAACGCGCAGGCGCCGCTCGAGGAGTCCACCACCGACGAGAAGTCCCGTGCGGCCGCGGCGCTGGGGATCAACGCCCACGAGGACATGCTGGTCCTCGACGACAGGAACTTCGTGCTGACACTGTGGCGCAAAGCCAAGGAAGGCAGCGAAATCAAGAGCGCGGCACTCATGGCCTTCACCAGCTCCGACGGGTACGCGTCCACCCGGTTCATCAAGACCGGCGTGTACCAGGCGAAGAAGACCGACGCCGACAACGAGGTCAAGGACTCGGTCGCCAAGCAGCAGGCGCGCGCGGCCAAGCGCAACGCCGTAGCCCAGATGCCCGGCATGGAAGCCACTGACGAGGTCGTCAACCTCGGCGAGAAGGAATTCGTCTTCCGTGCTGGCAGAACGCCAAGGCCGGATCGGCGGTGAAGAACGCCGCCGCTGACGTGCTCCGACCGCAAAGCACTCCGGAGGATCGCCAGAAGTTCGTCACCAAGGGCATCTACGACGCCCGCGAACTCGATAGGCAGCGGGAGATCACCGATACTCAGGAAGCCGAGCGAAAGGCGAAGGAACTGGAACAGTCCCGGGTGGCCAAAACGCTGGCGGTGTCGGCTGCGCTGGGGCTCGTGGCCGACGATGACACGAAGAACCTGTCCGACCGGGACTTCGTGACCATGATCTGGACCCGGACGACCGGCGCCGAGGTCAAGATCGCGGCGAGGGCCGCGCTGGACACGAACACGCCCTTGGCACTGAAGGACTTCATCTTCACCGGAGTCCACTCGGCACACCAGCGCGACCTCGAAGCCCTCAACACCAAAGACCTCGCGTTGAAGAGTCGGCAAGCACGGGAGATCCTCGACGCCGCCGAGCGGGACGGGTTCCAGCCGAACCTCGTCACCGCCGCGAAACTGGCACTGAAGGACCCCACTCTGGCCAAGCTGACCGCATTCCTGGACAAAGAACAGCACGAAGCCGCCAAGCGCGACTTCGCCAAACCCGCGCAAGGACTAGTCGTCGAACTCAAGGGACTGCAGTCGGGGCGCTGCCTCCAGGTCGCCGGGGTGAACCAGGACGCCCACCGCGACGGCGCGGGCACCGAACTGTGGGACTGTGTGCGCGGCGCGAAGCAGCGCTGGGTTCTCCAGGACAAGAACGACGGCAGGTACGCGCTGCGGAACGTGAACTCGCAGAAGTGTCTCGCGGTCGCCGGAGGTGGCATCGGCGACAACGACGCGCTCGTTCAGGTCGACTGCACCCCAGGCTCCCCCGAACAGTTGTGGGAGTTCGTCCCCGTCGGCGACGACGGCCTGTTCGAACTGCGCAACGTCAAAAGCGGCAAGGCAGCCGGCGCCGCGGGCGGCGGCACCGCGAACGCCTCACTGGTCGTCCAGTACACCAACACCCACGCCGCCGGGCAGGCCTGACGACTGGTCGACGTCAACCACAACAGCCAGGCCCTCGCCATGCGGCCCGGCGTGGCCGAACTCAAGGGCGTGCAGTCCCAGCGTTGCCTCCAGGTCGCCGGGGCGAACCAGGATTCTCTCGCCGACGGCGCGGGCACCGAACTCTGGGACTGTGCCGGATCGGGACAGCGCTGGCCGAAGGAGCGCTGGACCCTGGTCGGCCTGGCGGACAACCATTACACCATCAAAAACGTCAACTCCGGTCTGTGCCTGGATATCGAAGGCGGTCAGGCCACCGACGGCGCGACCGTGGTCCAGGCCCGCTGCCAGCCGGGCCCGAGCCAGCGCTGGGCGTTCTTCCCCGGCGGGAACGATGCGATGAAGGTGGTGAACGCACTGACCGGTGGTGTCCTCACCGCGGCGAACGCGGGCACGGCCAACGGTTCGCCGATCCAGCAGTTCGCGGACGGCAACGGTGACGAGCAGCAATGGCTGGTCAACCCGCTGCCTTGACGAAACACGCGGCTTCCCTCACCACCAGGGCGGGAATGCTGCTGGACCATTTCAGCCTCCCACCCGTGGCCGAAGATGAGATCCACCGCGCACCGGCCCGGGAAACCGGCGCCGCGGGGCCGGACCATACGAAACGTGAGGTGGTGCCTGCCGCGGCACGACAGGCACCACCTCACGTTCGAATCGGTCAAGCAGCGAAGGCATCCTCGGTCACGACAGGAACTCCCAGAACTCGTGCATCTTGCACCTCACCGGACAACGAATACGGATCCACGGCGACAGCGAATCCGGCCTTCCTGCTCACCCCTACCCGGAACAGGCCTGATTCAGACGCGATCACAGGGATCGCAGCTGAGGAGCCTTTTCACTAGCCGACCATGAATTTCTCACGACCTGTACCGACAACAACCTTTTATCAGTGATCGAATACACAATTCAACGGTCCGATTCGACAACGAAATAACAGCACGCAGTACCCTCCACCGGGAATTCATCCAAGAATGGCGCGGTGACGCTGCAGAGCATGTTCAGCAACGGCGACGGCCACCAACGGCTCGCCACCGCCCTGTCCACACATACCTGACTCACGCGGAGCCGGTGAGGTCGCCCCAGCCACGACGAGGCGCCCTCCCTTGCCGTAGCACCTGCCCGGCCAATCAGCCGCGGGCTCACGCCCTAGGAAGGGACTACTCAACACGGAGCAGCATTTAGTCAGATATCAAAATCAGTGGGACTGTCCGGAGTTTGGGGGACTGTAACGCGAACGGCGTGTCCGACCGTGGTTGTCAGTAGGTCTCAGCGCCCGGCCAGTGGTCACTGAAACCGTCGTTCTTGTCGACCGTGATGGTGTTCTTGCCGACCGGCGCAGGGTTGTCAGCGTCATCCCTCGACCTCCCTCTGTAATGTTGGCGCAGGCCTTTCAGAAGGAGAGCTTGTCAGGCTCGGTGCACCGTTGCCGCGAGCCTGCCAATGAGGCGCGACGCCCCCAGTGAGTCCCGCCTCGGCCATACCGTCTTCGCTGCCCGGATCGCGGCCAACAGTACTCGTCGATGCTCCTCGGAGATCAGCTTCCGGCCGCGATGTGTCGTCAACGCCGTGCCTTCGAAGTCAGTTGGCGTGTTTAGCGGGCTTCACCTGCGGGCGGGCTTTGTCGCGGTGACCAGTCGCGTGGTGACCCACGGGCCGCTCCACCAGCCGCGCCAGCCCTGCCTGCGCAGGGAAACGTGCTGCATGGACAGGTCCGTCAGCGTTTTCGCGTATTCACGGGCGACGCGCAGATCCGCGAACGCGAGCCTGCCGCCGGGTTTGAGTACTCGCACAGCTTCCCGCACAGCCGTTTCCCTGCCGCCGGGGTCCTTGATGTTGTGAATGGCGAGGCTGCTGACGACCACGTCGAAGGATTCGTCGGCGAAGGGTAATTCCGTCATGTCGCCGGTGCGCAGTTCGATCCGATCCGCGACACCTTCGGCTTCCGCGTTTTTCAGGGTGGCTTCGGTGCTGTTGCCGGATTGGTCCACGCTTCGCCATAGGTCGATGCCCACCGCGCGGCCGTGCTCGCCGAGCCGCTCGGCCGCCATCAGCAGGACCGCGCCCCGGCCGCAGCCGAGGTCGAGTACCCGCGCGTCCGCTGCGAGGCCGAGCCGATCGATCACGTCGGCCCAGATCCGGAACTTCCCGCGGAAGGTGGTGTGGAGATAGATACCCGCGCACAGCAACATCAGTACGCCGACGACCAAGGGCACGATCGAGGTGGCGAACCCGTCTGTGAGGGCGTTCGCGACGCCGAGGCCGAGGGCGAGCAACCCGCCTAGCACGTATCCGATCGGCACATAAGGTGCATCGACTCCATATTTCCCTTTACGCATGTATTCCCCGTTGGACACCGCACCACTCCTGTTTCTGGTCTAATCCGTCTGCATTTCCTGGCGAGTGCCCAGCATAAACTCCCCGACCGGTATTTCCTCGGGAAAACGCAAGGACAACGCTCGCTGGATCAGTGCGTTGTCACCGAAACCGAGCGCGCACGCGGCCAGCCCCATCGCGGCCGCCACGAGGTACAGGTTCTGGTAGACGACTCCGGTGTTACGCAGCGTCAGTGAATAGCCGAGCCCTTGGTATTTTCCCGCCAGCTCACTTGTTCTCGAAGTCAGCACGACGAGGACGTCAGGGCGCTGTGGCGCGCCTGCCACCCCCTTCGCGGCCGCAAGCAACACCGCTGGATCGAATCGATCCTCTTTCGGTGCGAGAGCGTGCTCGGCCGGGAGATAGCGGTACACCCCCGATGGCAGGCCTGTGCATCGCCCGACCGCCAGGTAGACGGTCAATTCGTCGATTCCGCCCGCGGCGGGATAGGCGCGGCCCCGGTCCCTCGCTCCGACCGCACGGTACAGGAGCTCCCCCAGCTCCCCGGCCGTGATCGGGCGGCCGAATTCCCTGGTCGACCGGCGTTGCTCGATCGCCTCGGTCAAGGTCACGTCAGCAGACCGCAGCCGCGTGAGGTCCACCGGCGGCAGCGTTATCGCCTCACCCGGCCGGAAGCCGTCCGGGCGGCTACCCGATCGGTGCATCACCCGGTCGGATGACGCACCGACCGGGTAGTCGTGCAGCCCCGGCCTCGATCGCCACCAGGACTGCAAATCGTGGAAACTCCACAACGAGGCGTCCTCTGTGAAGCCGCCGTCGTCGTCCGCGGTCGCGATCAGGCCGCAGGAGGCCAGCGCGGCCAAGGCGGGACCGGACGGCAGGGTGGCGCACCGCGCCGCGCCGGTGAGTGCGGTCAGAGCGGAGAGCAGCTCACCGTCGCGGACGATCGCCCGGTGCGTGGCCAGCGGTGACTCCATGAGCAGCTTGCCGTTCTCCGCCCGGATGGCGGTGAACCGGGACAACCGCGCGATCGGGTTCCCGGCCACGACGGGCCAGGAGGCCGAACCGGTGATCGGTTCGATTTCGACCGCCGGTCCGGTGTCGGTCGCCGAGATCAGGCTGCACGCGAAGGCGAAGTTGTCCCGCAGCACGCGAGCGACCCTCTCCGGCAGGTCGTCTTCGGCGACTCCGAAGGATCCGGCGCTCTCCAGCGTGCGGAAGCCCGTTTCGACGGCCGGCGGCAGTGTGCGCACCCTGGTCGCTCCCCAGGGATGAAGCAGAACCAGATCGGCATCGCCGGAACCGAAATACAGGCGGATCCCCGGCCGGAGCGCGATTCGCCAATGCGGGTTCACAACGACTCCGCGAGTACCGCGTGCAGCAGGGAGATCAGCCTCAGTTCCTCGTTCAGCGAGATACCGAGCCGATTACTCATCATGTGCAGATGCGAGGCGAGCAGCACCTCCGGCGGCGTCGCGAGCACACCACCGCGGTGGTCCGCGGTCCAGCGCGAGAGCGCCGTACGAAGCGGCCTCGTCCACGGCTGCCAGACAGCCGCGGACCTACCGGCCAGCAGGCGCTCGACGAACGGCGAACCGGCCAGCGCCGTGACGTGAGCACCGGCCGCGTCGAGATCGCCGCCGACCGAAGCGGGCCAATTCCGCCTGCTGTGCTCAAGATAGCGGAACATTCTGGCCGGGTCCCTCAACACGCTCAGACCGGCCGCGAACGCTTGGACGGCGGCCGACCGCCTGCTCACCTCGCCCCGGCCGATGGCGGCCACGACAGGCAGCGCCGTCCGGCTGGAATGCCAGAAGAGTTCCTCGGACAGGGCCATTTCGGTCGTGCCGCCGTAGCGGTCGGTCTCGGGCCGGTAGGTCTCCCGATAGAGACCGGGCTCCCGGAACGCTCCGGGCAGGGCGGTATCGGTCCGGTCGATCTCGGCGACCTTGGCCACCAGGTTTCGATAGCCGTCGGCGTCGAGCTCGAAAGGCGTCGAGGGCAGGAACTGCTCCAGCTTCGCGTGGAGATCCATGCCGGCGACTGCATCCCTCAGCCGCAGCCGGACGTGAGGTCCGCGATTCCAGTAGCGAACGTAGAACCACGACGTGCTGGGTACCGCGGGTGCCACCACCTCGGTGATCAGCCGGTCCATCAGTGGCGGGGAGAAGGTTCCGACATGCAGGTGCCATGACGTCCACGGGGTCATGTCCACAGCCCCAGTGCGGGCTCGCGGTACCTCGAGGTGCCGACGACCACCATCAGCAGCGGGATCTCCGCCGGCGGCAGGTCGAGAATCGTCTGCATGGTCACCTCGTCATAGGACCTGGCCGGCCTGGCGTACATCCCGTGCGCGGCGGCGGCGAGGCACAGGCCTTGCGTCATCCACCCCGTGCACAACTGGGCGAGCGCCCAGGCCTCGGGCCCGAAATCACCGTGCAACGCCGACAGGTCAGCGTGCACCACCCAAGCCATCGTGGCGGCGGACATCCCGGAGTCCATGTCGGGCGACCGCGGGTAACCGAACTGCTCCGAGATCCGCGTCATGACGGTCTCATCCGCACGGGCGAGGGCAGGCTCGTCGGCCAGCTGGTAGACCCCCGTCGGCATCCCGTCGATGTCCTGGACGCACACACTGACGCTCAAGTGCGCGCCGATCTTCCGCAGCAGAGCGGACGGCGGGGCGATCGAGGCCCAGGACCGGAGTTCCTCCAGTACCGCCTCCGGACGTCGAAGACGCCTGCCGGAGAAGCCGTCGACACCGTCCGGGCTGCGCCCGGAACTGCGTGTCCACAAGACCTCGGCCCAGGTTTTGCCTACCCCGGTCTCGGCGGGTAATGCCGACCCCGGCTCACCGCGCAATTCTTCCCCGACTGCCCGCAACGCGTCCTGCGACCGGATCACTTCGGTCAGAATCGCGTCCCGCTCGATACCGTCCGGTTCGAGAACGCCGAGCCGAGACCCGGGAAGCGCGACGTCCCGCAGGGTGAACTCTTCCGGCCCCAGATCGATGATCATCGGCGGCGTCCAGCCCGCTTCGGGCGGAACGCCCAGCAATCGCGCGAGCTGCTCGTCACCGATACCGGCGAGTGCAGGCCGGAACCCGAACACTTCGGCGGCGCAGAAAGCCATCCGCAGGTTGATCCCCAGCTCCAGCAGCAACAACGCACTGCGCAAGCGCTGATACGAGTTGGGCAGATCGGTGAACCTTCCCGCCAGCACCAGCCGCACCGGTGCCCGTGACGCGGGCCCGGCTCCATCCAGCGCGACCAGCGCGTGACGGAGCGGATCCACATACCAGGCGCGGCCCGCCTGCAGCAGGAACGCGTGGATCGGGAACTTGCTGCGGACCGAGGGCACCGCCCGATGGTCGTTGTAGATGTTGTGCGGTTCCCTGCGGAGAACGCCGAACGCGGTGTGCAGCATCCCGCCCAGTCTTCGGATCGGGCTGAGCGTGGCCTCCGCGGCCGCGCCGAACGGCACGGACGCGAGTGTGCGCCGGGTGCCCAGCGGCAACGGGATACCGACACCGCCACGAGCGTTCGGTGGTGCCAGCAGGCTCGTCGTCGCGTCGGACGGCGACACCGAAACCGCCGGGGTGTAGAGCTCCTTCCCCAGTCCCTGCAGGAAAGCGAACTTCGCTGTCGTGTCCATTCATCTGCCCCTCTCAGGGGAACGGGTGCGGGTCGAGGGGCAAGTCGTCTTCGGTGACCGTCATCCCGCTCGCGGCAAGCCGGTCGGTAAGCCTGGCAAGACCGGCCAGTCGTTGCTGCGCGTGCCCGAAGGACATCGAGACGATGCCCGGCACGACCGTCTTGACCGACGCGAGTCCCGCTTCGGCGTGCTCGGTAGTGGTCTGGTCCACCACGATCAGTTCGGTGAGGCCCGCCGAGGCGAACAGTCCCGCGACGAACTCGACGGCTTGCCGGATATCCCCTCGTGCGTGCCGGACGAAACGGTCCGGCCAGTCCGGGAAGGCATCGGCCAAGGACAGCACCGGACCGCCGAGGGCCCGGCTGACTCTCGGCAGCGTTTCCGGGAAGCCGTACAGCCGGTGGTGGTCCACCAGCATGTCCACTCGCCACGGGTCGGACAGCATGGGCTCGACTTCGGCCGGGTCCCAGTTCATGCCCTGACCGACGAGCTGGCACACCTCCCAGAGTCCGGCGCGGACGGCTTTGATCGGTTCGGGACCCGCCCCAGCGGCGGTGAAGCTGGCGGGCCGCCCACCCGACCGGTTGACCACCAGAACCCAGACCGACGGCACCGCCAGATCCGCCGTGGTGACCAGGACGTGCGTGTCGTACCCGGCCGAGTCGATCAGGTCGAGCAGATGGCGGGCCTCCGGGTCGGCTCGGATCTCGGCGAGATCGAGCTCTGGCAGCGAGGCGGCGGCGTGCCAGGCCAGCAGGAAGGCGTCTCGTTCCGCGAGTTCGAACAGCGAGTGCAGCACGGCTTCTTCCCGGCTCGCTCCGAGCGCGCACCCGCTTGATGACTCGAGGAAGTAGTTGTTGTGGCTGCGTGCCCGGCCACCGCTGTCGGCCCGCCTCGCCCGCTGCAGCACCAGGTCCGGCCGGTCGCCGGGTGCGGGGTAGCCGTATTGGTAGAACGCGATGTCTGCGGGGACCAGCACAGGAGAGCCGTCGTGCAGCCGATGTCCCCACGCCCAGTCCATCGGCTCGTCGTCGCGATAACGGCGGACCCGTGCCAACGGCGCCGCGAGTTGCCGGTCGGTGTAGTGCCCCATCCGCAGTGGATCGAGCGCGTCCGCCGAAATCTCCCAGAACGCTTTGTCCCGCACCAGGTTCGCCTGATGAGGATAGCCGCCGAACCGTTCGTAGGCCTCCAGGATCGCCACCGGTTCGGTGTCCGCGAACACGGTTCCTCTGCCGAACCCGGGAAACCGCGCGCCGCCGAGGGTGACGCCGGTCATCGCGAACGGCGCACGGTCGTCACGGAAAAGCTGGGTGATCGGCCCGAAACGATGGTCGGCGAAGGCTTCGCGCATTGACACGCGGTCGAGTACCAGTCCTGAATCCCCCCGTGTCGGCACCGGCAAGCCGGACGGGACGGCCTTCAACTGCAGCGGTTCCGGCCTTTCCTGCGCCCTTTCGCGTTCCCGGTCCCACACGGCCGATCCACACAGGACACAGTCCATGCTCTTCCTGATCCGGTGTGTCCGGCTGCCGCGAGTCAGGGACACGGCGGCCAGTTCGCCCGGCTCGAGCGGATTCGCCCGCAGTACTCGCGCGTATGTCTCGACGACACCGCGAAGCAACGGTGAGCAGCCCGCCGCGCTGGTCTCGTCGGCCAGCTTCGCCAGTACCGAGGGGGGCTCGAAGAACACCGGGTCGCCGGCCGTGCCCAACGCCCTCGCCTGGGCGCAACCGGAACACGGACCGCCGGGCACCCAGAGCGGGCCGATCAGGACCTCGGAAGCGGTGACCCGGACGCTGAGCCAGAACGATCGCCGCTCGGCGGCCTGCAGCAGCATGTCCCGTTCCCAGCCGGGGTCGAAGCCGCCGTTGACGCTGACCAGATCGGCCATCCCCGCGATCCCGTCCCAGCCCGCCGGCGCACCCGGTCCGGCCAGGATCCGGGTGGCTCCGATCGCGCTCATGCGAGCCACACCCAGCCACCACTCAAGGGTGTTTCGGGACAGCGGACCACCTTGGCCGTGACCACCGAGCGCTCATGGAGCCCGGTAAGCAGAGACCGGACGGCGCTCTGCGTGAGGTAGTTGAAGATGACGGTCCCGCTGGAAATCGGCGTCTGCGGCACACCGAACGCCCGGCAGGTCTTCCTGCTGATCGCCTCGGCCAGCGCCATGTGCAAGCCGTTGCCGGCCTCGTCGCCCCATTGGCAGGCGAGGGTCGTCCCGTCTGCACGGTCGACCACCCGCACCTGTTGCCACGGCACTCCGGGCCAGGAACGTACGCGCACCTCGAAGTCGACTTCTTCGTAGTCGCTCAGCGCCCGCCACAGCCTCCGTGCCTGCAGATCGGTGACGTCGTCCCAGAGCAGGCCGGTTTCGGCGAAGTCGTCGCGTAAGGCGATCGAACGCAGCAGACCGTCCGCGAGCCATCTGGTGTCGTCGACACCCGCGGCGGCGACCGCGTGGCCGACCGGCGGCTCGTGCAGCGCGGCGAGCCTCAGCCTCAGCATGTCCAGGATTCCCTGGGTGCCCGCGTGCGCTTGATCGGGGCCGAACCCGGCCGACAACGCGGGAACGCCAAGCGCACGGCCCGCCAGCACGACCGACGCAACCGGCAGCTGAGGCAGCTCGTCCACGATCTGCCACTCGAACAGCCC
Organism: Amycolatopsis sp. lyj-108; assembly: GCF_046549005.1. Lineage (NCBI taxonomy): Bacteria > Bacillati > Actinomycetota > Actinomycetes > Pseudonocardiales > Pseudonocardiaceae > Amycolatopsis > Amycolatopsis sp. lyj-108. The sequence continues at coordinate 37,257 of NZ_JAJPWQ010000021.1, forward strand.
GGTCCAGGGGGTGGTGAGGTCCAGGATGGTGGCAAGCACGCCCGCGGCGTCGACGGCTTCGTCCGCCGGTGCCGCCATACTGTCGAGCAGATCGTGCGCGTACACCGCCGCTGCCGGCTCCGGTGAAGGCCCGAGCAGGATCTCGAAGGTGTCCACCTCCAACCGCCGGGTACTCAGCACCGACCCGACCCGCTCTTCCGGGTTCAGCAGGCGTTGCACGGCGAGCGATCCGGCGAGGACCGCGCTCAGCGGGCGGCTCACGGAGTCTCCGCCCCCGCCGTACCACCAGCCGAGTGCCCGCTGCCAGGCACGCCACGTGGCGTCCACCGCTGCATCGGAGTCCAGCATCGGGGACACGAAGCCGAGGTCGGCGGAGAGCAGGATCGCGACGGACGGATGGCCCGACCGGGTCGCCGCGGACAGCCAGTCCGGCGCGGTCTCGGCGGGATCCTCGACGACACCGATGAGCACGGCGCCGTCCGGCCGGGGATCGGCGGCCGTCACCGAGGACACCGCCGTCCATTCGTCACCGGCCGGGCCGGGCCATTCGTCGTCCAGCGGCCGGTCCACCAGTATCCGACCGACACCGATGTCCATCAGGCCGGTCACCACCGAGGCCGCCGCGTCCACCGGCCCCACGACGACCACCGTGCTCGACCGCAGTCGCCGGAACTCGGCCTGCGGATCGTCGGCGTAGGTTTCGAGATGAGCCAGGACGTCCGCGAACCGGGCCCGCAATGCGGGTTCCATCGGTTCGGCCGCGGAGGAGCGCAGCAGCAGCCCCTTGCCCTCCAGTGCCTCGACGAGGACGCCCACGCTCGTCCGCATCCGGTCGCCGCCGGTCGCTTGGACCAGTTCCTCGAAGGTGACGCCGTCCTCGAGAGCGGACACGCAGCGATCGACGAGCCGGTAGAGCGCCTGCGGCCCTCGAAGGACGAAGTTGGTGTGCGGCGTCTGGAAGTAGACGCCGTCGGCGACCGGGGCGAAGTGCGCGCCCGGCCGCATTCGCAGCATGGTGGTCATGACACCTCCGCGGCGAACGTGCCGTGTGCCGGCCGGTCGAACTCCACGACCCATTCGAACGCGTGCCTGCCGTCGCGAATCCCGGGCAACGCCTCCTCGAAGTACGTGTCGTCGCGCCTTTCCAGCATTTTCGGAAGTACACGGAGCATGGTGAGGCTGGTGAGGTCGACATACTGTGGTTTGGCCCTGCGACGGCGGCGTAGATAGGACAGCTGGCCGGTGTGCTCGTCTAGCTCGCTGAGGTCTTCGCCGGAGATCGGTGTCTTCGCCACGATCTGCTCGGGCACCCCGTTCCGCGCCCGCCACTCCGTCCAGTCCAGCAGTCGCTCCGCCGCTCCCCCGGCCCGCGGCGGCAAGTCGTCACCGTGATACCAGCGGCGGCGGTGCATCACGACGTCGCCGAAACACACCCGCGGATAGCCGACCGTGCCGAGATCGGGCGCGACCCGGCGATGTGCGACGTCCACGGCGTCGGTCACCAGCCTGCCGGTGTCGAACATCCAGCTCGCGATCCGCAGTGGCTCCGGAAGGACCTCCGGCCATTTCATCCCGAGTGGCAGCACGACGAGCGGCTCCCCACGCTCGTCGGCGAGGGAAAGATCGTCCGTGTCGGGATCGTGCTTCAGTCGGACGCGGGACCAGTCCTGCGGACCGACGGTGCGGTCCAGCAACCGGATCCGGTGGTTGATGTTCGCGTCGTGAAGACCGTGGTCTTCGGCGAGATGCGGACCGTAGAGTCTCCGCAACCTGGCCTTGAGCAGATCGGCGGCCGTGCCGCCGATGGCCTTGTCGTGGCCGAGGAAACGGGTGTAGGTCATGCCGTGGCCGGGATAGAGGTCGTTCAGGATCAGCCGGTCTTCGCCGAGCACCTGCAGCAACGCGCTGTAGGAGGCGGGGGTGCGGGCGAACCTTTCGGGCAGCTCGAATCCCGAGTACCCGCCCGGATCCAGGACGAGTTCCTCCGCGCCGGCGTTCTCGGTGATGTCCCTGGCGAGCCGGGTGATCAGTTCTGAGCGGACCTCGATCAGCCGCGCGAGCGAGCCGTCTCGAGGGCCCAGCTCCGCCGCTGTCGACCCGTCGAGAGCGTTCTCCCGGCGGTAGACCATGGTGACCAGGTTCTGAGCGACAGTCGTCAGCCCCACGTCGAACCCCACCCCGAACTGGTCGACCGCGGCGGCGGTGAGGATCGCGCGGACATCGTGCTGCCGGTCGAAGATCGACCGCATCCCGATCATCGCGGCGAGGTCACCGAGCGCGGGCCCGACCCGGGCGAAGTCGGCGCCGCGGCTCGGCAGCTGCAAGTCCTCGTTCACCTGCAACCGGGCAGGCCTGCCCGACAGCGACGTCAGTTCGTTTTCGATCGTCTTGACCGCGCCCAGCGCCGCCACCCGGTCCCCGGTGTCCCCTACGGCCACCATCTCCAGCTGGCCGCCGAGATCCCGGCACAACCGGACCGCACGGGGATTCGTGTCACGCAGTACCTCGATCGCGTCGGCCACGATGTCGGCCGCCTGGTCGTCGACAGGTGAGTCCGGGATCAGCACTCCGGCCCGCACCGCCGCCGCGACAACGGCCGCCGCGTGTTCGACGGGCACCTCCAGCTGATCGGCGACATCGGCGACCAGCTCGTCGGTGCGCCGGGCGCCGAGGCCGGTCTGGGTCAGCAACACGTGCAGGGGCTCGGTGAGCGGAGTGGCCAGCAACCGGACACTGTCGCCGTCGGGACGCGAGTAGGTGAGCCGGTTGTCCTCGACCGTCGCGGTCGGATGCCCCTTGAGCGCGACGTCCGATCCGAACGATTCAGACGGTTCGACCAGCCCGCCGCAGACATAGGAGAACAACGCGCGATCCACCGATACGAAGGATTTCGCCCCGCTCGCAGTCAGATCCGGCTGGTCCACGGCCACGCCGTCCGGGTCCACTGTGTACAGGCCGACGGCGGTGAAGCGAGCCAGCGGGCTGGTCCGCACCATCGCCCTGGTCAGGTACTGCACGATCCCGCGCTCGGACTTGCGATCCCGCTGGTCGAGCTCCTTGTGGCCCTTCGCATACCGTACGGCGGCGGTGTAGACGCCTGGTGTGACAAGGGCGAGCGAATTCAGCAGGCCGGAGTCATCGAGAATGGCGCGCATCTTGGCCAGCTCGATCCCTTCAGCCTCCGGCACCAGCGCGGTGACCTCGTGGGCGATCCGTTGATACCGCCTCTGCGCCCGAAGCCATTTCGCGGTGACCGGCGGAGGTTGCTCGACCCAGTCCGCAGCTCCCGGTACGCGGCTGTTGTGGATCGTGCGCCTGAGGTTCAGCAGCCTGGTCCGGCAGGCACCCTCGGCCGTGCCGATCAGGTCGTACAGTTCGGCACAGGCGGCTTCGGCGATACCCGCCATGATCCGCGCTTCGCGAGCCAGCTCGGTGAGCCGCTCCCGTATCTCTGGAGTGGACAACCGGAGGCCAGGCAACGGATTCAGCCTCAGCTGGACGACCTCACCGATTCCGGTGACCCCGTGCCCGTTCACAGGCCCACCACCTTCGGCATGACCTCCGAGGCGAACAGCTCCAGGCTCGGTGCGGAGATCTCGTAGGGCATGCCGCCGAAGTCGACCTGCCACAGGATCACGTCGACGCCACCGAGCGCGCCGACGTAATTCCGTACCATCTCGGTGACCCGTTCCGGGCTTCCGACGAAGGCGCTTCCCGTCGTCCTCATGTCCCGGCCGGTCAGCGTCTTCAGATAGCGGCTGAGCCCGGTGTAGGACGGGTAGTCCTTCGACGAGGCGTTGTTCCACGAGTCCGTCGACTTGATCCAGACGCGCAAATACTCGTTGAGGTAGCGGTCCGCCACCGAGGCGGCTTCCGCGTCGGTCTCGGCGACGTAGAGCGGCAGGCTGGCCACGACCTTCGGACGGCGTCCGGAAGACCCGTGATGGGCATTGAACGCGTCGCGGTACGCGGTGACCTGGTCGACGTCGAAGTCCAGCCCGCTGGGCGTGATCATCAGCCCGTGCCCAAGTTCCCCGATCCGGGTGAAGCTTTCCGGAGTGCGTACAGCCGAAAGGTAGACGGGCGGATGGGCTTGCTGAACCGGGCGAGGCAGGCTCGTCGCGTCGCGCAGAGCGAAGTACGGCGTCTTAAGTGACACGTCTTCCTCCGTCCACAGCTTGATCACCGCATCGATGGTGGCCTCGAAGCGAGCCCTGTTCTCGTCCATCGGCACGCCAAAAGCTTCGAATTCGTAGGGCAGATACGCCCGCGCGAAACCGACGTCGAGACGACCGGCGCTGATGGCGTCGACCATCGCGGTGTAGGAGGCCAGTTTGAGCGGGTGGTGGAAGACCGGCAGGATGCATCCGGTGAACAGCCGGATGTCCTTGGTCTGCGCCGCCACCGCGGACAGGAAGTTCAGCGGGCTCGGGCAATAGCCGCCGTAACCCATCAGGTAGTGCTCGGTCATCTTGACGTGGCTGTAGCCGAGGCCGTCCGCGAGGCGGCTCAGCGCCAGCGCGTCGGCGTAGTAGTCGACCGGCGACTTCGTCTCCGGTTCCCCGTCGGGCAGGAACGAGATCCCGAATTCCATCAGATACTCCCCAGGCGGTCGGAGGATGTGGTGTCCATGTCCGGACGGATGTCGTCGAGCCGCTGCTTCCAGGTGGACCCGAATGCCGCGTCGATCGCTTCACTGATGGCGAAGCAGCAGTAGTAGCGCTCAAGCGGGCTGACATCGAGCAGCGGCAGGGCGCTATAGAGGAAATTGAGCAGGCAGCGATAGACCGTGAACCACGGGGCCGGTTCGTTCAGCAGTCCGCTGTCCGCGAATGTGCGGTGGAACTCGGTCACCGGTTCGCCTCCCTGACCGCGGGACAAGGAGGCGAGGACGTCCGCGTTAAGGACTCCTGCCGATACCAGGGAATTGAGCGCGCCCCAGCCGTAGTCGATCCCCGACAGCCACTCCGGGATGTCCGGGACCCCCGAGCTGAGCTGACGGTCCACGATCGACGCGAACAGTTCCCGGTCAGTCTCATAGCGCCGTCCGAAGTGGACACGCGTCCCGTGCCCGGCGGAGGCGGCGAAGAAGGCTTCGGAATGGGAGCGGTAGGACATCGAACCGAGGGCGAGGCCGACCGGGGTACTGGCCGCGAGGGCCACCATCACGGTGGCGATCCGTTCCCGCAGAGCGAGCGCGTCGATCGCGCGCTCCTCGGCGGCCGCGGCGGTGAACCTGGTCAGGATCGCGTCCCGCGCCTCCTCCAGCGGAGCAGGCCAGTGGGCACCGGGACTCTCGAGCACCTCGACCGAACCGTGCGGGCGAATCGGCAGATAAGGCGGAGGTACCTGCTCGATGCGGCCGAGTTGTGCCGCCGACCGCGGGTAGCCCGCTTCGTCGAAATCGGCCTCGGGCAGCGGTATCCGGCGAAGCTCGTCCGCCAGTTCCTCGGCGAAGTCCGGGTGCCCGTGGTGTGCGCGGAGCACGATGTCGACATGGGGCCCGAAAAGCCATCCACACTGGGCATAGGCGACCGGCAGCCAATGCCGATCGGTGAACCGCGCGAGCAGTGGATGGACGTGCCGGGACAGGATGGCACGCTGGCCGCGGGCGTGGTTGTAGACACGCACCACCCGGGCGCGGGTGAACAACCGCTCGTTCTTGTTCATGATCGCTCTAACTGGGTGTTGGGCTTGGCCGGGAAATGAAATCCCCGGCCAAGCGGCCAATCTCGGATCTTCAATCCTTCAAGACTTCAGCAGCAACATGACGAGCACGTCGAGGATGAGCAGCCGACGAACTTGGACGCGCCCATTTCGGGCAGGGCCACGGCGTCGGCCACCTCGAGTACCGCGAGTTCCTCGAGCTGAATTTCGATATCGTCGGCGAGCGCACTCGTGAAGTTCACTCGGGCCTCCTTCCGGTTCCGGCCTCGATCAGCAGCAGCAGGTCGAGGAGCACGTCGAGGACGAACACCCGATGCTGCTCTGCGAAGCACCGAGCTCCGGCAGCGCACGGCCGTCCGCGACGTCCAATACCGACAGTTCTTCGAGCTGGAACTCGATGTCGTCACTGGACAGTTCCAGCTGAGCCAGGTTCTTCACCACATTCTCCATTCGTTGTTTCCTTCGGTTCTCCGGATACCGCAGGACTCTGCGGCACCCCGCGGCGAGTCCGACGACTTCGCCACGTCTGTCAGCCGGCCGGAGCCAGCTCGATCATGGGTGAGCGGATGAGCACACGCGGCTTCTCCGCGGCGTCGTACCCGGCCGAACGCAGCACCACGAACTGGGTGGCAACCGCTCCTTCGGCATGAGGAACGTTCCGGCAGACGTAGTTCACGAGCAGCCGATAAGAATTGATTTCCGCGATCGGCACTCCGGCCGCGGCGGCCAGTATCGTCCGGCCCGCCGCGTCGGCCACCGCCTTGCCTGCCCTGCTGTCCGGGTTCCACAGCGCGTGGGACAACCGTCGCTGTGGATAGCTGGTCAGTCGGCGCCAGGTGGTCGCAGCGTCGCCCACCAGATCGCGGCACAGGATGTAGTGATCGTGAACCATCGGTTCCGGCGCGTAGAAGCGCCAATCCGGGATCAGCACCCGCCTGCGGTCGAGCGCCTCGGCCCAGCGGATCCGCCTGCCGGGATGATGCGCACAACAGGTCACGAAAAACCAGCCGAGCAGGCCGGCAGCCAGCACGCGAGCGATCACCTTGGGCATCTGCCGTATCTCCAGACCCGATCAAAGTCGTCTGGCGCAGTACCGGACCGCCTCGTGCGCCGCGAAGAACGCGAACGGGAACCGGTTCAGTCCCATCGCCAAGGCGGTTCCGAGGTGGAACACCTTCGCTGCGCCCAACAACGCGGAAGCGAACGGCCTCGGCATCACCAGGACCAGGGGAAAAGCCAGCTCGAGCACGATCACCGCGCGGCTGAGCACTTTCACGGCCGCCGGTCGCGCGGACAATACGGCGTGCAGTCGCCGATGGCCGGACGACGCCGTGCGGGCCACTCCCACCAGCGCACTGCCGTCCCGCCATTGCCGGGACACCGACTTGGCGAGCCCCGACACGAAATAGGCGAGTGCGGTCTGCCCTGCCACGAACCACAGTGCCGACCGCTGGACGGTCGAGTCGCGGGTCATTCCGCAGAGCGCCGCCGCGGCCTGCACGAACACGTGCATCTGGTCCGCGCCGTCCCGGCCATGGGGATACCGATACTGCAGCACGCAGCCGGATCCGGCCAGATAGCCGTTGGCGAGGACCCGGCCCCGCTCCGGCCCGGCGATCAGCGACACCGCGGCGGCGAGCCTGCCGGCGTGGACGAGGACGTCTTGCTGGGCTTTCCCCTCCGCCTCGGGGCGGGAGAAGAAACCACCGGCTCGCCGGAAACGAGGGCGGCAGAGGAACTCCGCCGCCGCCACCGCGACTCCAGGAGCCGAAACCAGCTCCATCCTGCGGACCGCCTGCCGCACCGTGCCGGTCATGACGAGAACACCCAGTCCACCGCGGCTTTGAACCAGGACGGCGCGTTGTTCTGCAGGTTCATCGAATGCCCCGCGCCGAGCAGGACGAACGTGCGCAACACTCCCTCGGCGAAGAACTTGCCCTCGCTTCGCGCGACCGACCCCGCGTCCGTGCAGTCGACGTACTGTCCGCAGAACAGTGCATCCGCCTGCCCGACCGCGAGGAACACCGGCACCTTGATCGCTTGCGTGACCTCCGGCGCCCATGCCATCCCGAGATCCCGCTGCTCGGCCGGAGTGGTCGTCGACTTCGTCCGCTCGTCAAACTCACTCAGCAGGGGCGCCGTGTCCCCAGAGGCCTCGAACAGAGCCGCGCGAGCGCCAGGTCTGGTCGTCAGATAGCCGTCTGGATACCGGCCGGTGAGCCCGGCGTTCGTGTCCGCCGGCACCAGCGAGGCAGCGAAATCGTCCAACTTAGGCCCGAAACCACGGACAAACGAGGTAAGAATCACACCGTCAACATCACCGAACCGGCCTGCCTCTTTCGCCGCGATGGCGGCACCGAAGGAATGACCCACCGTCTGCACTTTCGCGAACTTCCTGCCGAGCTCGCCGGAGCGGGCACGGTTGATCAGTTCGTGCAGAATCTCCACCTGCCGGGCGCCGGTCAATTCCGCAGCGGACGGCTTACCGGACACTCCGGTACCGGGCCGGTCGATCGCGAGCGTCGAGACCCCTCGCGTGGCAGCGTATCGCACATAAGAGTTCTCTCCCGGTGCGTCCCAGTACCGACTGTCATAGGTGACACCGGAAAGCAGCAGCTGCAAGACATCGCCACTACCAGGGCAATACCTGCCCGCAATGCGCCACGGCAGCGCTTGACCGGATACGGATACGTCAAAGAACAAGTCTTGACAACTCGACAGCTTGCCAGCCCGGCTCGCCTCGGCAGGACCAGCGGCTGCGGCCAAGGAAACCAAGGTGACGAAGAGTAGAACCAACAGCGAACGAACATTCTTTACTCGCACGCCCACCACCCTTTCGCTCGATCTAAAATCAGGAACCCCAACCGAGTCGACCGCAGTCCACTCGTGACTATTCAGTGCCACTTATGCTCAGCTCTCAGCCGATGCGGCGGCTAGTACAGAACCTCACCACTTCAAATGTGATTTTTTCACTGCCGAACACAGGGCTGCCCACTGTCCGCACCCGAAAAGCTCCTCCCGGCAACCGGCTGTCCGCCCCTGCAGGCGTTCGCTGAGGCCCGCCACTCCCCATCCTCGGTTGCGATGCTTGATGCGGAGCCGTCTCTCCGGCGAACCGAGCGACCGAATCCTCTACGAGGCACACACAGCGCGGACCCCGTGCAGCTCATCCGAGTCTTCGGGCTAAGCGTCACCACCGCCGTCCGCTACATGCAGGCCGCGCACCCGGAACGCTTCCGCCTCGATCCCGCCGAACCGTGAGCGCCGACAGGTACCGGGCCACGTCGACGGTAGGTCGGGAGTGCGGTGAGCGAGGACGTATTCGGCGTATCGTCGATGCCAAGCCGCCAGGTTCAATCACGAGCCTGGTGGGCCAGCGCCGAGCCTTCACGTCCGGCTGCGAGCACGAACGCCACGGCCACCACCAAGCCGGCCGTCGGAGCCAGCGCGAGGCTGGCCGCTACCCGGCTCTCCAGGTCGCCAGGGGCCACACTCAGCAGCGCCGGGCT
>NZ_JAJPWQ010000022.1:0-42579 GCF_046549005.1 Amycolatopsis sp. lyj-108
AGAGCGACGCCAATGATCGAAGTGTCCATGATGACCATGAACTGAGCCAACGCGATGAGCCCCAACGCCCACCACCGCCGTGGGTCCGGGGATGACTCCGCCATGACAACCGTCCTTTCGCAACCTAATTACCCCTAGGGGGTATCTGACGGAGATGAACCTAGGCCGCTTCAGGACGCTGCGCAAGTACCCCCAGGGGGTACCTATGTAGTGCTGGTCACACCCCGCTCGGCGACACGTTCGACCTTGCCGACCAGGAAGACGTACGACAGGATCCCGGCGACCGTGATCACGGTCATGTAGGCGAAGCCGGGCGCGAAGCTGTCATCGATGACGATCAGGCCGATGACGATCGGGGTGGCGATCGACGACAGGTTCCCGATGAAGTTGAACATCCCACCGGTCAGCCCGAGCAGCCGTCGCGGCGCCAGCGCGGAGACGAGCGACCAGGTGATCGACGCGAGACCGTTTCCGAAGAAGGCGACCGAGAGGATCACGATGACCAGCGTGGTCGAGTCGGTGAAACCGGCCCCGACCATCACGGTGCTCAGCAGCAGCCCGGCGATGATCGGGCCTTTGCGCGCCACTCCGAGCGACGCCCCGCGCCGGACCAGGAAGTCCGACAGCACACCGGAAGCCAGCACACCGATCAGTGCCGCGATGAACGGCAACGACGCCAGGAAGCCGGACTTGATGTAGTCCATTTCCCGGTATTCGACGAGATAGGTCGGGAACCAGGTGAGGAAGAACCAGAGCGTCGAGGTCAGGCAGAACTGTCCGAAGTAGATTCCCCACAGTTTCCGGCTGCCCAGCACGGTCGCCAGATCCGCGCGCGTGATCCGCGCCCGCTCCGGCCGCTCGTTCGGCAGGTCCACCAGGCCACCGCCGGATCGGATCAGCTCCACCTCGGCCTCGTTGGCCCGCGAGTCGCGCGGCTCGCGGTACTTCGCGTACCAGAGCACCGCCCAGAGGATGCCGACCAGACCGGTGGCGATGAACACCCAGTGCCACGACAGCGCGGTCTGCAGCCAGGACAGCACCGGCGTCAGCAGGGCGAGGCCGATGAACTGACCCGAGGTGTAGAAACCGATCGCCGTGGCCCGTTCGCGTTCCGGGAACCAGACGGTCGCGATCTTGCTGTTGATCGGATAGGCGGGCGCTTCGAAGACGCCGACCATCAGCCGCAACGCGATCAGCGCCACGAACCCGCCGAACACCCCCATGAACAAGGTCGCGAGCGACCACAGGATCAGGCAGGCCGGATAGAGCAACCGCGGCGGGATCTTGTCGACCAGCCAGCCGCCGGGAAGCTGCAACGCGGCGTACGTCCAGCCGAAGGCCGACAGGAGCAGACCTTGTTCCGCTTTGGACAGCTCGAGTTCGCCGGCGATCGCGGGCATCGCGATCGACAGGTTCGAGCGGTCCAGATAGTTGATGACGACGGTGATGAACAGCATCACCGCGATGAGCACACGGTACCGGGAGGGGCGGGTGGCGAGTCCCGTGTGGACGGAGGTGGTCATCGCGCTCACCATTCCGCGAACGAGCCGTCGGCGTGCCGCCACACCGGATTCCGCCAGCGATGACCCTCGGCCGCCCGTTCGGCGACGTACTCCTCGTTGATCTCGATGCCGAGCCCCGGGCGGGCGGGGATGGCGACCTGCCCGTCGTCGTAGGCGAACACCGACGGATCCACCAGGTAGTCGAGGAGATCGTTGCTCGTGTTGTAGTGGATGCCGAGGCTCTGTTCCTGGATCGTGGCGTTGTAGCAGCCCGCGTCGATCTGCAGGCAGGCCGCCAGCGCGATCGGGCCGAGCGGGCAGTGCAGGGCCAGTCCGACGTCGTAGGCCTCGGCCATGTGCGCGATCTTGCGTGCTTCGGTGATGCCGCCGCAGTGCGACGGGTCCGGCTGGATGATGTCGACGGCACCCGAGGCCAGGACGGCCTTGAAATCCCACCTCGAGTACAGCCGTTCGCCGAGCGCGATGGGGATCGGCGAGTTGCGGAGCACGTCGGCGAAGCCGTCGACGTGCTCGGACAGCACCGGTTCCTCGACGAACATCAGCCGGTACGGCTCCAGTTCGCGCAGCAGGACCTTGGCCATCGGCTTGTGCACGCGGCCGTGGAAGTCCACCCCGATGCCGATGTTCGGGCCCACCGCCCGACGGACGGCGTCGACGTTGGCCACACAGCGATCGACCTTGTCCCAGGTGTCCAGATAGGACAGTTCCTCGGTCCCGTTCATCTTCACCGCGCTGAACCCGCGGTCCACCACCTCACGCGCGGCGCGGGCGGTCTCGGCGGGACGGTCGCCGCCGATCCACGAGTACACCTTGATCCGGTCGCGCACGCGACCGCCGAGCAGTTCGTGGACCGGCACGCCGAGCGCCTTGCCCTTGATGTCCCACAAGGCCTGGTCGATGCCGGCCAGCGCGCTCATGTGAAGACCGCCGCCGCGATAGAACCCGCCGCGATAGAGGACCGTCCACAGATCCTCGATCCGCGAGGGATCCTTGCCGATCAGGTAATCGGAAAGCTCCTCCACGGTGGCGGCCACGGAGGCGGCCCGGCCCTCCAGGACCGGTTCGCCCCAGCCGGTGACGCCCTCGTCGGTCTCGATCTTCAGGAACGACCAGCGGGGCGGCACCTGATATGTCGTCATTGACACGATCTTCATCGGTTTCTTCCTTAGTCCTGGTGCCAGATCTCGGAGAGTTCGCGAGCACGGACCGCGACCGTGTCCGCGCTGTCACCCGGGCGGTAGAGGCAGGAACCCAGCCCCGCTCCGGCCGCACCGGCGGCGGCCCATGCCGCCAGGTTCGTCGCGTCGACGCCGCCGACCGGCAGCAGTTCGACCTCGCGCGGCAGCACCGCGCGCCACGCCTTCATCCCCTCGATCCCGACCGCGTCGGCGGGGAACAGCTTGAGGTGCCGGGCGCCCGCGGCCAGCGCGGCGAACGCTTCGGTGGGCGTGGCCACGCCGGGATACGGCGTCATGCCGGCGGCCACGGCTGCGGAGATCACCGCGGGATCGCCGTTGGGCGCCACGATCATCCGCGCGCCGGCCTCCCGCGCCCGCCCGACGTCTTCGGTGGTGAGCACGGTGCCCGCGCCGATCGCGCACCGCTCCCCGAACGCGTCGGCGAGCAGGCGGACGCTCTCGAACGGATTTGGCGAATTCAGTGGCACTTCGATGGCGGGGAAGCCCGCGTCGACGAGCGCCCTGCCGACGCCGATCACCTCGGCAGGGGTCACTCCGCGCAGGATCGCGATCAAACCGGTCACGGCTTCACTGTCCTTTCGAGACGGTCTTCGAGCAGTCCGGCGGACGTCGCGATCCGCCACAGCCCCCTGGCGGTGACCTCCTCGGACAGCACGGTCGCCTCCACTCCCCTTTCGGCGAGTGCGGCGGCGTAGCGACGGCAGAGTTCGCTCGCTCCGCACAGCACCACGCGGGTATCCGAGTCACGCAGCAGATGGGAAACCTCGTCGGCGATCAGCACGCCCGAGAGGTAGTCCGGCAGCGACGCCGGTCCGAGTACGCCGTCGAGCACGAGCGGCCGCGCGCCGAACGCCTCGGTGGCGAGCCCCCGCGAACGCCGTCCTGCGGCCAAACCCCGCGAGAACGCCTCGTCGTCGGGAACCGGACCGGCGGCCGTGCGGGCCAGGATGCCGTGCGTGGTCAGCAATCCGTACAGTTCGCCGGTCATCGCGGTGGCGAAGTCCGTCACGAGCCCGTTCTCGACACGGACCCATTTGCTGTGCGTACCGGGCAGCACCACCGTGAGCGGCCCGGCGGGTTCGCCGAGCGCCTCCAGCACGCCGACCAGTTGCGTTTCCTCACCGCGGATCACGTCGCCGGGGCGCTCACCGGACGGGATCCGCAGTCCCGGCACGAGGTGGAGCACGCCGTCGCGATGGGGCACCGGGACGAGCGAGGGGGAGTCCGGTTTCGCCGGGACGGTGCGATAGCCGGAGTCGGCCCAGCCCTGCGCGCTGCCCACCATGCCGGCGGCGATGGACGGCAGCCCGGGGAACGCCGTGAGCCAGTCGCCGCAGGTCTCCAGGAAGGCCGACTCGTAGGCGGCGGCCCTGGCTCGCGGGTCCCGCGAATCCACGTCCTCGGTCGTGGTGAGCAGTCCGCGCCCGGTGTCGCGGGCGGCCAGGATCTCGCCGGTCCTGCCGAGCAGCCAGGCACGCTGACCGGAGGTTCCCCAGTCGAGCGCGATCAAGGCGGGTCCGATGTCCGTCACGAGCGACATCGTGCGGCGGCGTTCCCGATAATGCGATCGCCGTCCCTATATGTAGGATTCTGGCATGTCCGAACCAGCGCCGCCCGGCACCCAGACCCTCGCCCGCGGTCTCGCGGTGATCCGCGCCGTCGCGGGCGGCGCGACCGATCTCCGCACCCTGGTCGAGCGCACCGGGCTGGGCCGCAGCACGACGCACCGGCTCGTCCAGCTGCTGGTGAGCGAGGGATACCTGCGCAGCGGACGAGACGGGTACACCCTCGGCCCCACCCTGATCGAACTGGGTTTCCAGGCCCTGCACGGAAGTCCGCTGCCGGTGGTCGCCCGGCCGGTACTGGAGGAGCTGGCCGCCCAGTTGCGCGACGCGGTGCACCTCGCGGTCCGAGACGGGGATTCGGTGCTGTACCTGGACAAGCTGCCAGGTTCACGGGGCGCGGAGATGCGCTCCCGGATCGGGCACCGGATGCCCTTGACCCGCACGGGTGTCGGCATGGCGCTCCTGCTGGACTCCTCGCCGGAATGGCGGGAGCTGTACCTCGCCGAGACCCCGGCGGAACCGGGCCGGGTACACCCCGAGGACCTCGACGCGTTCCTGGCGCGGATGCGCGAGTACGCGGAGGCCGGGGTGGCGATGGACCTCGAAGACAACGAGCCGGGGATCCGCTGCGTCGCGGCGCCGATCCGGGACGCCACCGGCGCGATCGCCGGAGCCATCAGCGTTTCGGCGACCAGGCCGTACATGCCCGCTGCCCGGATGCGCGGCCTGAACCGCGTCGTCGGCCATGCGGCACAACAGGTTTCCGCCGGCCTCGGTCACCGCGAACACTGACGGCCCGGCGTCAGACCCCCAACGCGCCCACGAGCAGCGCGCTGACGCCATCACGGTTGGCGGGGACGTCCTCCCACCGCACCCTCCGGCCTGCTTCGACCACCACGCCGAAACCGGCGTGCACGAGCACCCTCGCCTGCCGCTGATCGAGTTCCGGCCGCGCCGACCGCAGTTGCTGTTCCCAGACGGCGATGTGCTCGCGCTGCGCGCTGACCAACGGCCGCTGCAGAGCCGCGGGCAGACCCGCCAGTTCGGCGTTGGCGACGCTGGTGAGCGCGGTGTGTTCGAAGCTGTAGGCCACATAGGTCCGCGCCAGCGCGAGCAGGGCGTCGTGCGGACCGTCGACCCCGTGAAGGTTCTGTTCCACCGCTTGGGCCAATATCCCCGCGGCCTGGAGACAGGCAGCGGCGAGAATGTCGGCCTTGCCGGGGAAATACCGGTAGAGCGCGGACGGGACCAGCCCCACGGCTTCGGCGATCCGTCCGTTCGTGACGTTGACGAAGCCGTCCCGCTCGAACAGCGGGATGGCGGCCGCGAGAATCTCCGAACGCCGCGTACGTGGCACGGGCCGGGACGGCAGCTCGACGGCGCCCGCGTCCGCGACGCTCGTCGTCGGATCGGTCGCGGCCACCCGGAGGGCGGACTCCACCAGCACCTCTTCGACGCGGCGCTGGGCGATCGAGGTCCGGTGCATCGTGATGGACCCGATCACCCCGAGCGCGGCCACCGCCCGCAGTCCCGGGTCGGGGAGCGGGTACTCCCGCCGCACCGCCTCGGTCACCCGGTCGACGACTCTCGCGAACTTCTCCCCCAGCGCGTGCCTGTCGTCGCTGTCGAGATACCGGGACTCCCAGCGGTACAGGCCACTCGACGCGCGGTGGGTCACCGTGCCCTGGGTGACGGCGGCGAGCACGTCCGCCAGCGGCGCGCCGGGCGGCACCTCGTCGAGGGTGGCGGCGAGCCGGTCCGCCATCACGTTCGCGCAAGCGGCGAACAGCGCGTACTTGTTCGGGAAGTGCCGGTACAGGGCCGCCGCGGTGATGCCAACGTCGGCGGCGATCTCCTCCATCGAAGCCGCGTGATACCCGTGTTCGCTGAAGATCCGCCCGGCCGCGTCGACGATCAGTTGCTTGCGATTGCGGGGCCGGACGGCCGCCGTCGAGTCGGCGCTCATCGCCGGATCCGGACGGCTGCGGGCGGGAACAGGGCCATGCGGGGAAGTCAACCACGAACCGGATCACCACCGCCCGAACCGTCCGGCGCAGACCGGCCAACGATGTGATTCCCGATTAACTTATCGCTTCTCAACCGGCGGCTTGGCATGCATACTGGCCTCGCGACCAGTACCGTTCCGACACCTGAGGATGGCCATGTCGACCGCTTCGGCTCCCGCCTCGTCCTTCCGGCACCACTGGATGGCGCACGCGGCCACGCACGCGATGACCCGACCGGACAAGCCCGCCCTGCGCTACCTCGGCGAGACGACCACCTGGGCACAGCTGTCGCAGCGGTCGTTGCGCTTGGCGGCCGCCCTCGCCGGACAAGGTGTCGCCGAAGGCCACCGCGTGGCCACGCTGACCCTGAACCACCCGTGGTTCGTGGAAACCGTGTTCGCGGCGAACAGCCTGGGCGCCATGGCCGTCCCGCTCAGTTTCCGGCTCGCGCCCGCGGAACTCGACTACATCCTCGCCGACTGCACGCCGTCCGCCATCGTCGTCGACGCGCGGCTGCTCCCCCTGCTCGAGGCCGCACCGAGCGCCGCGGCGATCGGGACGGTGCTCGTCGTCGGCGAGCCGGACGAGGGCCGCACTGCGTACGAGGAATTCCTGAACGCGCGGGAGCCGATGGAACCGCCCGACGTCAGCGAGGAGTCGACGGCGCTGATCATGTACACCTCGGGCACCACCGGCAGGCCGAAAGGCGTACTGCTCTCCCATCGGAACATGCAGTTGCAGGCGCTCACCTGCATCCGGGCGATGAAGATCTTCGACGATTCCGACGTCGGTTTCCTGACCGCGCCCTTCTTCCACATCGCGGGCCTCGGTTCGATCGTGGCGAACTTCCTGGTCGGCAGCGTGGTCGTGATCCACCCGCTGGGCGCCTTCGACCCTCGCGCGGTGCTCGACGCCTACGAACGCGAGGGCGCCACCGTCGTGTTCAACGTTCCCCAGCAGTGGGACCAGATCTGCGCCGAGCCGGATATCGCCGCGCGGGACCTGAAGCTGCGGATCATCAGCTGGGGCGCCGCGCCCGCGAGCCGGGCGACCCTGCTGGCCATGGCCGAGAAGTTCCCCGGCGCGCTCAACGTCGCCGTGTTCGGCCAGACCGAAACCTCCCCGATCACCTGCGTGCTCAGCGGCGAGGATTCGGTGCGCAAGCTCGGTTCCGTCGGCAAGCCGATCCCGACCCTCCAATACCGCGTCGTGGACGACGACATGAACGACGTCGCACCGGGAGAAGTGGGCGAGATCGTTTACCGCGGCCCCACGGTGACCAAGGGCTACTGGAACAAACCGCAGGAGACCGCGGAAGCGTTCGCGGGCGGCTGGTTCCACTCCGGCGACCTGGTGACGCAGGACGGCGACGGCTTCGTCTGGGTGGTCGACCGCAAGAAGGACATGATCATCAGCGGTGGCGAGAACATCTACTGCGCCGAACTGGAGAACGCGATCTCCGCGCATCCGTCGGTACTCGAGGTCGCCGTGATCGGCAGGGCCGACGAACGCTGGGGCCAGGTGCCGGTCGCGTTCGTCACCACCCCGCCGGAGGCCGAACTGTCACTGGGGGAACTGACCGCGTTCCTCGACGGCAGGCTCGCGTCGTTCAAGCTGCCCAAGGATCTCGTGCTGGTCCCCGAACTTCCCCGCAACGCGGGCGGGAAAGTGCCCAAGGGCGCGCTCCGCGACCTGGACGAGAAACGAGTCTGACCTCGGCCGAAGGGGACCGATTCAGGTCTGGGCTTCCCTTGCCGACCACCCGACCGCTTCGTTATGTTAATCAGGAATCACTCATCGGACGCACCGGACGCGTCCCGAACCTACCAAGGAAGTTAGGTAAGTAAATGAGCGATCTCAGCAGGAGGAATGTTCTGTCCCTCGGCGTCGCGTTGGGCCTTGTCGGCGCGGCGAGCGTCGCGCCCGCCTGGGGCGAGACCCGGACCGGGACGGCCGCCGATCCTTGGTGGGTCTGGGACGACGAAATCGACCGCATCATGGCGGCGGTCCTCGAAGCCGGCCAGGTTCCGGCGGTCAACACCGCGATCGGCCCGTGGGTGGACAACAACGATCCGCTGCCCGGCGGCCTTCCCGCCGATCTGGCGGGTTACCTCCAGCGCGTCAACAAGCTGCCGTCCTGGGCCGATCCCGCGAAGCTGCGCCGCGCGGCCGATTTCAACCGGCGCAAGGACACCTATCTGTTCATGCTGTACGGGCTCGGCAGCGGCATCATGAGCACGGTCATCCCGCGCGAGGCCAAATCCGTCTACTGGTCCGCGGGCGGGGCCGACATGCAGGACCGCGCCGCCAAGACCTTCACTTTCGGCTACGACCTGAGCGACCTCAACGCTTTCGAGCCCGGCGGCCAGTTCGTGGTCACCGCCAACAAGACGCGGCTGGTGCACGCCGCGGTACGTCACCTGCTGCCGCAGTCGGCGCACTGGAAGGCCGTCGCGGACGAACGGATCCCGATCAGCAACGGTGACATCCTGGTCACCTTCCACAGTCTCGGCACCTTCGTGCACCGGAAGCTGCGCGAATGGAAGGTCCCGATGTCGGCCGCGGACGAGGCCGCCTTCCTCCACATGTGGCAGGTCGCGATCCATCTGCTCGGCGTGCGGGAGGAGTTCATCCCCCAGACGTGGGCCGCCGCGCACGCGCAGTCGGCGCAGGTGCTCACCCCGATCCTTTCCCCGTCGCACGAAGGCAAGGAACTCGCCGAAGACCTGCTCGGCTTGACCGCACAGGTCGATTTGGGTGTCACGCGCGGATTCCTCAACGAGTTCGTGCGGTACGTGCTGAGCGACGCGATCGGCGACTGGCTCGGACTGCGCCGCGACTACGCTTCCGCCGCCCTCATCCGCACCGCGTGGCCCGCCTACATCGCGTTCCGGGAAGGGCTGATCCCCGTCATCCCCGCGGGCTTCTACATGCTCGACCAAATGGTGCGCGCGCTGGCGATGTTGTTCCTCAACAAGGGGACCTCACCGACGACGACCCGCATCACGATCCCCAGCGGGAACCGGCCCGGAGCCTGAACCCGATCTCACCGGCATGACACTCGCACGTCGCGGAATTCCCCTTCGCGTGACAATTTCGAAAAAGCGACCCTAGGAGGCCGTCACCTCTCAGTAGTTTCCACGACGCGCGCCCGGCCGCGGTCCCGCTATACCTGGGAAACCGTTCCATCCCCGGAACGGTTCTCCCGAGAGGACAAACGCGATGAAGCGTGGACCACAGTGGACCGCCGCGGTCGTCGGCGCGGTGACCGCACTCCTGGTGGCGGTACCGGCCGCCGCCGAGGAAAGTCCTTACGCCCGCGGCCCTGAGCCGACCACGGCCACGATCGAAGCGGACCGCGGATCGTTCGAGATCGCCACCGAGAAGGTCCCGGCCGGACAGGGTTTCGGCGCCGGGACGATCCACTATCCGACCGACACCGGCCAGGGCACGTTCGGCGCGATCGCGATCGCCCCCGGCTTCCTGGAATCCGAGGCGGCGATCGCGTGGTACGGCCCGCGCCTGGCCTCCCAGGGTTTCGTCGTCATCACGTTCTCGACGAAGAGCACCTGGGACACTCCGGACAACCGGTCCGAGCAACTGCTCGCGGCACTGCGCTACGTCACCGAAACGAGTCAGGCCAAAAGTCGCGTCGACCGGGACAGGCTCGCCGTCATGGGACACTCGATGGGCGGCGGCGGTGCCTTGATCGCGTCGCAGAAGGCACCGGCGTTGAAGGCGGCGATCCCGTTGACGGGCTGGAATCCGAACACGACGTTCTCCGATCTGAAGGTCCCCACCTTCGTCGTCAGTGCGCAGAACGACTTCATCGCGCCGGACGGCACCTATTCCCGCCCCTTCTACCAAAGCCTTCCCGACTCGTTGGACAAGGCGTACGTGCTTTTGGCCGGGGCAGGCCATATGGTGCCGACGAAACCGAACGTGACCATCGCGAAGTACAGCATCTCCTGGATGAAACGCTTCGTGGACGACGACACCAGGTACGACCGGTTCCTGTGCCCCCTTCCGGCGAACGATCCGAAGATCGCCGTGTACCGGGGAACTTGCCCGATCGGCTGATCACCGCGTCCTACGGGCGGCGTCTCGCTGCTCGACCCAGACGGCCAGCTGCGTCCGGTTGGCGAAGTCGAGCTTGTGCGCGATGTGCTGCAGATGTGTCTCCACCGTGCGCCGCGCGATGACCAGTCGCGCGGCGATCTCCCGGTTGCTCAGCCCCGCCGCGACCAGCCGCGCGATCTCCGACTCGCGCGGCGTCAGCGGCGGGAGACCGGCGGACGGGACTTCCGGGCGTGCCCGCGGGCCTGCCAGGGCATCGTGCGGATTCCGCCGGCGTCCTTCGGCGAACGCGGCGTCGAACTTCTCGGCTCCCAAGGCTTTCCGGGTGGCCTCGGAGAACGCCGTGTGGGTCGCGGTGACGGCCACATCGGGTACGGCGTTGCAGCGGTCCCAGAGCGTGGCGGCGGTGCCGAACAGCTCCGCCGCCCGGACCCATTCCCCGCGCCGCGCGGAAACCCAGGCCAGACCGTCCACCCGGTACGCCGCGGACAGCACGTCGGACGTACGGAGGTCGATCTCCAGCGCGGAACGGATGAAGCGTTCGCCGTCGTCGAGGTCGCCGCCGAAGCAGACCTCGGCGACCCCCAGCCCGAACAGGGCCATGGAGCGATACCGGAATTCCCCCGCTTCCTCGCACAGCTGGCGCATCGAGCCCAGCAGCGCCCGCGCTCCCGGAAGGTCGCCCAGGTAAGCCAGTGCGACCCCTTGAAGGAACATCGGGTGCATCTGGCGCCGTACATCGCCTCGCTCACCGAAGATCCGCACGGCCTCCGCCGCTTCGGTCATCGAGTTCGGCTCGATGGACAGCATCCGCACGAAGGCACGCGCGTGGGCGATGTACGGCACGGCTTCGTCGTTCTCGATCGCCTCGGCGGCGGTCAGCCGCTGCCGGGCACGCGGCAGATCCGCGTGCAGCGCGGCGCAAAGGGCCGCGATCGCCAGGCCCCGGGCCCGGCCCGGGGTATCCGGTGAGACCACGTCGAGGGCCCGATCGATCCAGTCACGCAGTTCCCAGGCCGCGCCACGGGCCACCCAGTACTCGATCACGCCGGTGGCCATCTCCAACGCCACCGGACCTTCCCCAGGGGTGCGGAGCGACCACGACAGCGCCTCGCGGAGGTCGGCGTGCGCCGCGATCAGGCACTCGTACGCCTCGTCCTGCCCCGGCCCGAACCAGGTGCCGGCGGCGTGTTCGATCAGCCGGGCGTAGTGATCACGATGCTTCCTCGCGACGGCGAGCTCGTCACCGGAATCGGCGAGCCGCCCGCCGCCGTATTCGCGGATGAGCCGGAGCATCCGGTAGTGCACCCTGTCCGTGCCGTCGACGCGGGCCAGCACCGATTTGTCGACCAGGCCGTCCACCGCGTCCAGCACGGCCATGGCGTCCAGCCCGCAGTCCCCGGTACAGACGTCCTCGGCCGCGGACAGGTCGAACTGCCCGGCGAACACCGAACAGCGCGCCCAGACGATCCGCTCGGTCGCGGTACACAGGGAGTGGCTCCAGTCGAGGGTGGCGCGCAGCGTCCGATGCCGCTCGACGGGCGCCCGGAGACCGGTGGCCAGTAGACCCGGGTCGTTCTCGACCCGGTCCGCGAGCTGCGACGGCGACAGGACGCGGATCCGGGCGGCCGCGAGCTCGATCGCCAGCGGCAGGCCGTCGAGCCGCCGGCACAGGCGGACGACGTCCGCGACGTTGCTTTCGGTGACCTCGAACGAGGGCACGACGACGGCGGCGCGCTCCGCGAACAGCCGCACCGCGCCGAACGTGAGCGCCTCTTGGGATGTCGTGTTCTCTTCGTGGGGTACGGCCATGGGCGGGATCGGCAGGACGTGCTCGCCGGGGACCCCCAGCGAGCAACGGCTGGTCGCCAAGACCACGAGATCCGGGCAGTCACGCAGTAACGCCGTCACCAGGTCCGCGCTTCCGGCGAGGAGATGTTCGCAGTTGTCCAGCACCAGCAACGACCGCCGGGGACGCAGGTACGACACCACCGCCTCCAGGTCGGTCCGCCCCGCCGTGTCGTGCAGACCGAGGCCGTCGGCGACCGTGCGCGCGACGAGACGTTCGTCCCGCAGCTCCCCCAATCCGGCCACCGCCACGCCACCGGCGAAGGCCCGGGTGAGCGAACTGGCCACCTGAGCGGCCAACCGTGTCTTGCCAACGCCGCCCGCCCCGGTCAAGGTGACCAAGCGTCCCGCGCCGAGCAGCCGTCGTACCTCGTTCTCGTCGTCCGCGCGACCGACATAACTCGTCAGCGGCCGCCGGTGGACGTCACTCTCGCTCGCCATGGACCTCCTCACCCGTGGTCTCATATCGAAGCACGTCCGCCGCACGGGCGAACCCCGGAACGAGCGGTCACTGTGGGCTGTTCACACCACAGCCCGGGTTCTCCCGCATAGTGTCCGCGCACGCGGCGACGACATGAGACAGGTGGGGCACGCCATGACCGGACGGCTGGACGTCGCCAAGGAGCAGGTCGAAGGCGTACTCGGCCCGAAGGCCGCGAAACGACTCGGCGCGTTCGACGACGGGACCCTCTATGTCTCGGCGAGCGAGTGGGCGGAACTGGCGGCCTGGTTCGTGGACTTCGCCGTCTATCTGCTGGGCGCGGCGATCGGTTTCGTCGTGTTCGCGGTTGTCACCCGCGACAGCGCGTTGCCCGACGAGGCGGCACTCCTGACACTGCTCGGTCTGCTGATCGCCGTTCCGGTGCTCTATGGCCTGTTCTTCGGCGGTGGCCGCCTTCTCGGCGCCGTCCTCACCGGGACCCGGCTCGTCCGGATCAAGGACGGCGGCCGGATCGGCGCGGCGGCCTGCTGGGCCATGCTCGTGCGCACGGTGCTGGCTCCCCTCATGCTCGTCGCGATGGTGATGACCGGATTGGGCGCTGGCTCGGTCAGGAGGATCAGCATCGACGACGAAGCCACCCGGCGGCTCCACGCGGCCGGGTTCCCGCGCCTGGTCCGGCCGAACTGACCGGCTAACGGCCGCGCTCGTCCCATTCCGGCACGTCGACGAAGTGGACGTCATACCGTTCGTGAATGCGCTCGACCTCCTCCGGAGCGACGTTCCCGCGCAGGATCTCGGGCAGCACACGGAAATAGCCGAACCGTTCGACGCCGGGCGCCAGCGTGATGAGGACGTCCGCGGCGACGTCCGGCGGCGCGGCGAACGCGTGCCGGACACCCGGCGGGACCACCACGTAGCCACCCCGCTCGACCGTGAGCGTCTCGGCGCCCACCAGCATCCGCAACGCTCCCTCCAGCACGTAGAAGGCTTCGGCGGATTTCTGGTGATAGTGCGGTTTCGTGCCGGGTTCGCCGGCGCGCAGGGACAAGCGGTTCGCGCTGAGGAACCCGCCCGTGTGCTCGCCGTCGGCCAGTAACCACAACGCGGGCTTCTCGATGACCTCCGCGTCCTTCTCCTGCATCACCCAGGCTTCGTTCGCCATCGCGCTCTCCCATCTAGTTGAAGTCTTCAACCAAAGCTAGACCGAAGTGGTTGAAAGCGTCAACTGTTACGGTGTGGCCGTGACCAACTGGCTCGACACGGAACAGCAGCGTGACTGGCGGGCGTTCATCGAAGGATCGGTGCGCTTCATCGACCTGCTCGACCGGCGGCTGCGCGAGGAACATGGGCTTTCCCTGGCGGAGTTCGAACTCCTGGTGCGACTGTCCGAAGCCACCGGCAGGTCGATGCGCATGGCGGACCTCGCGAAATCGGCGTACTACTCCCGCAGCCGGCTCTCGCATCGTGTCAGCGGGCTGGAGACCCGTGGTCTCGTCCAGCGGGAATCGACCGCCGACGACGGCCGCGGCGTACGCGCCCGGCTCACCGACGAAGGGCACGAGACCTTGCGCCGCGCGGCACCGGACAACCTCCGCACCGTCCGCGAACACTTCGTGGACGTGATCGCGCCGGAAGACCTCCAGGCCGTGGGCCGCGCCATGCGCGCCGTCGCCGCACGACTCGATCAGTGACGCGAGGCGGCGGTGGCCGCGGACCGCTATGAGCCGGGCCACACGCTCTGCCACCCGTGGCGACAGCCGGTAATCTCCGTTTCATGAGCGACGCGCCGCCGAGCCCTTCCGAGGCCTTCGACCTTCTGCTCGCCGGTAACCGGCGTTTCATCGCCGGCACCCCGGAGCACCCGAACCAGGACGCCACCCGCCGCGCCGAAACAGCCCCGGGACAGCGTCCGTTCGCTGTCCTCTTCGGCTGTTCCGACTCGCGGCTCGCCGCCGAGATCATCTTCGACCGGGGGCTCGGCGATCTGTTCGTCGTCCGCACCGCCGGTCACGTCGCCGGTTCGGAGGTGCTGGGCAGCATCGAATACGCCGTCAGCATCCTCGGCTGTCCCCTGGTCGTCGTGCTCGGCCATGACTCCTGTGGCGCCGTCGCCGCGACTCGCGCGGCGCTGACCGAAGGACTCGGCACCAACAGCTTCGTCCGCGACGTCATCGAACGGGTCACACCTAGCGTCCTCGCCGCCCGCGCCGCCGGGCTCACCGGCGACGACGAGATCATCGACGAGCACATCCGGCACACCGTCGACCTCTTGGCCGACCGTTCGCGGCTGCTCGCCGACAAGATCGAAGCCGGGGAAACCGCTCTCGTCGGACTGTCCTACCACCTGGCCGACGGCAGCGCGCGCGTCGTCACCACCCGTGGTTTGAGCGAGCGACCGGCGGACGCCCAGCCTGCTTGAGGGCGAGGACGCCGAGGGCCACGGCGAGCAGTCCGATCGCCAGGGCGATGAAGCCGCCGACGATTCCGTAGCCGGTGCCGGGACCACCCTTGGCGGCGACCACCACGAAACCGCCGCCTGCCATGCCGAGCAGGCCCGCCGTCAGGGCCACGACGGCTCCGCGCCGGGTGCCGCCGGAACGGAAACGAGTGAGGCCGCCGGCGATCACCCCGATCAGGCCGGCGAGCACGGCCACCAGCGACCAGAGACGGCCGGCGGTCAGGTAAGCGCCGGTGGCTTCGTTCGCGGCCAGTAGTTGGTGGACCGACATGGGGCACTCCTTCGCTCGATGACTGGATGCCCCTTGATGGTGTCCGTCTGCCCGCCTCCGGTCGTCCCGTGGACGCAGACAATCCGGACTGCCGCCGACGCCGTAGAAGCTCCGGAACTACTGCGTGCGCGGTAGCCGGCGGATCGTCCCCGCGGAGGAGTCGCGCGGCCGGACGGCTGGCTAGTGTGCACGCATGAGCAGGGGCCGGATCGGGATCTGGGACTGGGCGATCGCCGCCGGGGTGACGGCGGTTCTCCTGGTCACGGAACTTTCCGGCTCCTCCTCGAGTTTCGACCCGCTGGGCTACGTGCTGCTGGCAGCCGGTGGCCTGGCGCTCGCCGCGCACCGCCGGGCTCCGCTCACGGTGCTGGCCGTGACCGGCGTGTGCGCGCTGGGATACCAGGCCGTCGGTTTCACCGTGCCCGTCGTCGCCTATCTGGTCGCCGTCCACGCCGCCGTCCGGGCCGGTCACTGGATCGTCGCCGTGGCCGGATCGCTGCTCATGGTCGGCGCGCTGCCGCTGGCGATCCTGGCGTCCGGCAACGCCACCGCCGTGAGTGACGCACTCACCCAAAGCCGGGACGCTCTCCAGCTGGCTTGGCTGATCGCTGCCGGCGCGGCGGGCGAAGCGTTGCGACAGGCCGAACGCCGGGCCGACGAAGCCGAGCGCACCCGCGAGGAGGCCGCGCGGCGCCGGGCCGACGAGGAGCGGCTGCACATCGCGCGGGAACTGCACGATTCCCTCACCCACCAGATCTCCGTCATCAAGGTGCAGGCCGAAGTCGCCGTCCACCTGGCGACCAAACGGGGCGAGCCGGTGCCGGAATCGTTGCTGGCGATCCGGGAGGCGGGCCGGGAAGCGACCCGGGAACTGCGGGCGACCCTGGAAGCCCTGCGTGACGATGAGACGAATCCGCCGCACGGGCTCGACCGGATCGCCGACCTGGTGGAACGGGCACAGGCGACCGGTCTGGACGCGACGTTCATCGTCGAGGGGCAACGGCACGACCTGCCCGCGGCGGTGGACCGCACCGCGTACCGGATCGTCCAGGAGTCCTTGACGAACATCGCCCGGCACGCCGGGGCCACGACCGCGTCGATCCGGATCGATCACCTTCCGGGCGTCGTCGCCATCCAGGTCGACGACGACGGCAAGGCCACCCCGGACACCGAGCCGATCCCCGGTGTCGGGCTGCTGGGGATGCGTGAACGGGTCACCGCTCTCGGCGGCAGGCTCCACGCCGGACCGCGAACCGCGGGCGGCTTCTCCGTCCAGGCCGAACTTCCCGTGGAGCGAAAGTGATCCGTGTCCTGTTGGTCGACGACCAGCCGCTCCTGCGCAGCGGGTTCCGCGCGCTGCTCGACGTCGAGGACGACATCGAGGTCGTGGCCGAAGCCGCCGACGGCCGCGAAGGCGTGGCACTCGCCAAGGAGCACCTGCCCGACATCGCGCTCATCGACATCCAGATGCCCGTCGTCGACGGCATCGAAGCGACCCGGCGCATCGCCGCCGACCCGGCCCTGTCCGGCGTGCACGTCGTCATCCTGACCAACTACGGCCTGGACGAGTACGTCTTCAACGCCCTTCGCGCGGGCGCGGCGGGGTTCCTCGTCAAGGACATCGAGCCCGAGGACTTCCTTCACGCCGTACGCGTCGCCGCGCGCGGTGACGCCCTGCTCGCTCCGTCGATCACCCGCAAGCTGATCGACCGGTACGTCACCCAGCCGCCCCGCACCGGCACCGGAAACGGGTTGAAGGAACTGACGAACCGGGAACGCGAAGCCGTCGCCCTGGTCGCACAAGGCCTGTCCAACGACGAGATCGCCGACCGGATGGTGATCAGCCCGTTGACCGCGAAAACCCACGTCAACCGCGCCATGACCAAACTCCACGCCCGCGACCGCGCGCAACTCGTGGTACTCGCCTACGAATCCGGCCTGGTCGTACCGGGTTAGCCGTCCCGCACCGAGGGACCGCTCCCGAAAACCCCAGTTCCGTCGTCTGCGGCGACAGGACTCGCGACGCCGTAGCGGCATCCCATTGAGGGGTAAGGCGAACGTGTCGCGTTCGTCGCTGAACCCGTGGTCGAGATGCGTCGCGAAAGCCACTTTCGCGACGCCTGACGTCCCGAAAGTGGCTTTCGCGACACGGTCGCCCCGCGGCTGCGAGCGAATCCCCGCGACGCGACACCTTTGACCTTCTACTCAATAGAACCCTCATTGCCACTCACGGCCCCGGCCAAGAACCCCCCACATGGATGCCAATCGGACGTTCGGCTCTCAGAGAGCGCCCTTTGTGGATGGTCGAGGAGACCCGGTCACGCCACCTTTGCCTTACCCCTCAAATAAATGCCTGGTCGCACGGCATCTCCTGTCTCGTCGGTCCCGTTGCCGATCTTCGAGCGCCCGGTTGCGGGCACGCGAATCATGACGGGCAGCGGCGGGCCGCGAGACTGGCGAGCGTGCGATGACAGACCTTGCCGGTCCGGCCCAGCGGGAGTTCGGGAAGGGTGAGCAGGAGTTCCGGCAGTTTGCGGACGGCGAGGCCTCCGGCGGTGAGGAACGCCGTGAGCTCGGGCAACGTCGGCGAGTGTCCGTCACGGACGGTCACGCAGGCGCAGAGCCGTTCCCCCAGGCCGGTGTCCGGGACCGGGACGCAGGCGACCTCGCTGATCGCGGGATGGTCCCCGATCGCGAGCTCGACCTCGGCCGGGCTGATCGTGTACCCGCCGCGGATCACCACGCGTTTGCGCCTGCCGGTGACGTGGAGCCTGCCCTGCTCGTCGAACCGGCCGTTGTCACCCGTCCGCACCCAGCCCCCGTCGAGCCGGTTCGTGGCGTCCAGTTCCGGCGCGGCGACGTAGCACAACGGTGTCATGGGACCTCGTGCGCAGATCTCGCCGTCGACGAGGCGGATCTCGCAGACGGCGGGATCCGGGACGCCGACACCGTTCTCCGGCTCCGTCGTATGACAGTTGACGCCGTCGGACGAGCCGTAGATGTCGATCATCCGGACGCCGAACCGCCGACGGCAAGCGTCGCGTGTCGACGGCGGCAGCGTGTCACCGCTCGACACGATGGACACGAGTCCGGAGGTGTCCACCGTCGCGGGGTGCTCGACCATGCGCCGCCACATCGCAGGTACGGCGAACACCTGCGTCGGACGGTGCTCGGTGATCAGCCGGAGCGCCGCGCCCGCCTCGAATCGGCGTGTCAAAATCAGCGTGCCCCCGGCGCGGCACAGTGTCACCGGCACTCCGAACGAACCGAATCCCGAGGTCAGCGAGACGAGGACCAGGTCGCGAGGCGCCGTGGTGCCGCCATGGACGGCACGGAGATAGTTGGCCCGGCCGCCGGCGAAAGCGTTGTGCGAGTAGGCGACCATCTTCGGCTCGGCCTCCGAGCCGGACGACACCAGGATCCGGGCCGGAGCGTCCGGATGCGGACGGATGTGTGCGGCGCGGCGCGGATCCGACGATCCCTCCACTCGTCCGTTCTCGATGACGAACCGGACACCCGCGCGGTCGAGGAGGCTGTCCGAGCCGGACGGCAGTGGCAAGACCACGGCGCCGAGTGCGAAGACGGCCAGTTCGGCGATCACCGCGTCCCGCCCGTCGGGTTCCCGCACCGCGACGATATCCGTCGAACCGCATCCGGCGACCGAAAGCCGGGCCGCCAGTTTCCGCACCGCGGTGTCCAGCGTCGTGTAGTCGAGCGCGCCCTCGTCGTCGATCACCGCCGTGCGAAGCGGATGCTCGCGCACCCGGTCACGGAACAACGAGTACAGCTCGCGATCCGGGCAATGTCCACATCGGACCCATTCGCGGCGTAACGCGGCGGGCACGAGGTCACGCAGGATCACCCCGGTCGCCGACACCCAGGTCATGACCTGAATTCCCACGGCGATCCGACGAGTACGCAGTCGGTGTGGATCAGCGCGCGGGAAAAGCGGGGATCCGCGGCGAGGGCGGCGAGGTCGTCGCACACCGGAACGGTGAGCGGGCGATCGCAGGTCCGCCGCGCGCCCGCGTTGAGCCTGCCCGCCGCGGACAGGAGCGACGAGTCGACACGGGTGGCGCCACGGGCCAGGCCCGTCACGATCCCGTGTGCGCAGACGACGCCGCCGAACACGTCGACGATCGTCATCAGCGACGACGGGATCCCCGCGTGGGCCTGCACGACGAAATCCGTGCCCACCGGGGGTTCCGGGCCCAGTTCGGTGCCCCATCCCGACGCGTGCGCGTACAGGATCCCCGGCCGGGCACGCGCCAGATCGAGAGCGCGCAGCGACCATCGCCCGGCCTTGCCCGGTGCCCAGTTGTGCAGGAACACGTCGGCGCCGACGGCGAGTTCGAGCAGGTGGTTCCTGCCTTCCGGGGTGCTCAGGTCGATCTCGACGGCTTCCTTGCCGTCGTTGAGCGCGCGGAACCTGGCCGAAGTCCGCCCGGCGATCGGCGGGACCCAGCGCAGCGGGTCGCCGCCCGGCGGTTCGATCCTCAGCACCGTCGCGCCGAGCAGCCGGAGCAGGTGTCCCGCCAACGGACCCTGGACCCGGCGGCAGGATTCGAGCACGACCAAACCGGACAACGGAAGTGGCTCCACCGGCCGGACCGGCCGGTACCCGCGGCCCTCGCCGCGCACGACGAACGCGGGCGAGATCTCGATCGGGCGGTCCGCCACTCGCACCAGCGTCATCCCGGACCGGACGGCGACGTCCTCGATGTCGGCGATCGGCCGGGCGGCAAGGGTTTCCGTCAGCCGCGGCGGCAAGGGGCAGGTCGCGGTGGCGAAGCGTTGCATGAACGGCCGCCAGCCATGGGAAGTCGTTCGCTCGTCGACACCGAGACCCGCCCAGAATCGTTGCCACACCGCCGGATCGAGGGTCTCGATCTCGAAGAAGACCCCGTCGGCCGAAGGGAAAGGCGGTCCGCCGGGAACCAGCGGCTCCTCGTGATCGTCGTCGGTCGTCGCCGCCGCGAGATACTGCGAGATCGCCAGCAAAGCCGCCTGCGCCAGTGAAGTGGACACGCCGCGCAGCGGGATGCCCCGGCCGTGGGCGAGCTTCAGCGCGACGGTGCCCAGCTCGGCGAGTTCGGCCGCGAGGATGGACGCGTAGTCGAGGCCCAGCCGGGTCGGCCCGCCGGACCTCCGGCCGTGTACGTGCATGATCCCGCAGGCGGCTTGCACGTCGAGCTCACCGGCCAGCGGCAGGTCGACGGGGCCTGCCACGGTCACGGTGTCGAGTGCGGCGCTCATCCGGCGCGCCTGCCGTGCACGGAGTACACGACGCACGACGACGCGCGGAAGCCCGGATCCGCCATGACCGCACGCACCTCGGCGAGCTCGTCGTCGGTCAGGCCGGCCGCGATCAGCTTGTCCCGCAGGTGATGGGTGTGGTGGATCAGCAGGTTCAGCCCGGGTGAGCCCGCCCGCCACGGGAACAGCACGGGCACCGGATCGACGTCGACCAGGCCGGCGGCGGCCATCGACGCGGCGGCGCGGCGGCCCCACGTGCCGTCCCCGCCCGCCATGGTGAACGTCTTTTCCTTGGCCGCCAGGAACTTCTCGTAGAGTTCCGCCGATCGCGCGTCGGGCGCGAGCAGCACCGGACCGTAGGAGATGTCGAACTCGTCGATCTGCATCCAGCCGCCCGGTTTGAGGGCACGCACCAGCTTTCGAAGCACGGCCTCCCGCTCGGGCAGATGCTGCAGTACCAGCCTGGCGTGGATGAGGTCGAAATCGTCGCGGGGCAACGGATCTCGGACGATGTCGTGCCGGAGCACGGTCAACCCCGGCCCGGAGGCGAGGTGGCCGGTCTTGATGTCGGTCGCCAGCACCGACCCGGTCGGCGCCACCCTGGCGGCGAGCCACTGTGCGACGCCGCTGCCGCCCGCGCCGACCTCGAGGCAAGCCCAGCCATCACCGACGCCGGTCTCCCCCAGCCGCGCCAACGTGATCGGGTCATACGCCTCGGAAAGACAGCGATGCTGTTCGATGGCGTGTCCACTGTCGTTGTCGAACACGTAAGCCGTTGTCACGTCCACCTTCCCGATCCGTGCGTTTCGGCCGTCCCGGTCAGCCGCGCCAGCAGTTCCAGTCGCCGCACCTTCCCGGTGCCCGTTCTCGGGACCTCGTCCCACCGGAGCACCACCGGCTCCCCCAGCGGCGGCAGGTCGAGTACCGCGGCCCGCCAGCGCGCCGGATCGAGGCCGGTGTCGGTCACGACGACCGGGATCGGCGCCTGTCCCGCCGCGGAAAGCAGCACGCATTCGGCGATGGCCGGGAGGCGGTCCTCGATCTGGTCCTCCACGGCGAGGCAGCTCATTCCGGGAACGCTGTCGACCTCGCGATCCAGCAGGGTCACCGCGCCGGTCCGGCTCACCACGCCGAGGTCTCCGGTGTTCCACCACGGTCCGTGGGCCTTGGCCTCCCACCGGTCCTGTTCACCCACGTACGCCACGCATCGGGCGCGAGTGCGGGCCAGCACCAGCCCGGCGGTGCCCCGCGGCACCGGTTCCGCGGTCTCCGGGTCGACGACCCGCAACCGGGCGAGGCCCGGCAACGGCCTGCCGAGATCGCGCGTCGTATGCGCGGAACGTCTGGTGAAGAACCGGAACGAGAGCGGTCCCGTCTCCGATTGACCCCAGCCCTGCATCCACAGTGGACGCTTCCGGCGGGTCGCGTGGAGCATCGTCCTGATCACCGGAGGATGCACGGCGTCGTAGGTGCTGACGAACCTCCGCACGCGGCGGAACGGGTTCTCCAGCGTGTCCGCGAGCGGCCGCCAGCGCACGTATGCCGACGGGAGTGCCTCGATGACGGTCGGCCGATGA
Organism: Amycolatopsis sp. lyj-108; assembly: GCF_046549005.1. Taxonomy (NCBI): domain Bacteria; kingdom Bacillati; phylum Actinomycetota; class Actinomycetes; order Pseudonocardiales; family Pseudonocardiaceae; genus Amycolatopsis; species Amycolatopsis sp. lyj-108. The sequence goes on from NZ_JAJPWQ010000022.1 coordinate 22,223, forward strand.
CGGCCGAACACCTTTGCCGCCGAAGAGGAATCGCTCAGGATCACGATCTCCTTCGGCGCGAGGCACAGTGCCGACGCCGTCCAGCAGAAGGTGCGGCCGTGCGCGTACGCGCTGGCGTTGCCCAGCACGTCGTCACGCCGGAGCCCGAGGACGGGCCAGCGGACCGACTCCGGCCGCGCCAGCCGGTCGATGATCGTCCGCGTCGTGTGGACGACCAGTTTCGGTGTTCCGGTCGTTCCCGAGGTGTGGCAGATGAGCAGCGGTTCGTCGTCGTGCCTCCGGTGCGGCGCGGGCGGCGACGCGGCGGCGAACTCCTCGACCCGCAGGACCCGGTCCGCGCCAGGGGCCGGGCGATCGGTGACGAGCACCGCGGGACCGAGGCGTTTCAGCAGGAGCTCCACCGTGTCGTCCGGCAGCAGGCCGGACAGCTTCGCCGGGACCGCCCCGATCCGCACCGCGGCGCAGGCGAGCAGGTCGTAGTCCCAGTGGTTGCGCTTGACGATGGCCACCCGGTCCCCCGGCCCCACACCGGCTTCGGACAACCATCCCGCGGCGTCCCGCACCAGCCCGGCGAGTTCGGCGACCGTGTACTCGGTGCCGCGCATCGGCGCGATGTCGAACGGCCGGTCGAGGTGGACCCTCGTACCGGTGTGCGCGCACTGGTCGAACAGCGTTCCCATGTCGTGCGGTTTCATCGGGCCCTTTCCTCCGCCGGACTAGTGGCGAGCCGTCGTGCGGCCCGGATACCGGACCGGACGGCCGCTTCGCTGCACGGGCTCAGGAACACCCAGTCACCCGCGTAGTCGACGACGCCACGGCCGAGACCCGCCTCGAACGAGGCCCGCAGGGCGAGCGCCCGAGGCGTCGCTTCGGGCGCCGCGTGCCGAACCCGCCGGACGATCGAGCGGCGGGTCGCCGAATTCAGGCCGGGAACGAGAGGTTCGGCGGCTCCTGCCAACCGGCTCGCCACGTCCTCGTCGGAGGCGTCGAGCAGCTCCGGTACCACGGCCGGATGGGCCATGAGCGTGACCAGTCCGCGGCCGTCCGGCGCGCGGCCGGGGTGTTTCAGATGGTCGAAGATGACCGTCGACACCGTGCCGTTCTCCGCGGTCGGCACGACCATGGCGTAGTCGGGACCACCGAGCGGACGATCGAGCAGCAGATGCGCCTTGACGACCGGGGTGAACGAGCAGGCGTCGAGGAAGTCCGAACCGTGCCGCGGGTGCAGCCGCGCGGCCACCGGGGCGGGCACGGCCAGCACGACCGCGCGCGCCGTGATCTCGCGCGTGCCGCTGAGGATCCGCGCCGAGGAACCGTCATCGATGACCTGATCGACCCGGAACCCCGTGCTGACGTCCGTTTTCGCGGCGAGAGCGCGGGCGAAGGTGTCCATGCCGTCGCGGTACGCCCGCCAGGTCGGCGGCGGTCCCACCGCGGTCAGCAGGGCGAGCAGGGGTGCGGCCGCCGAACGCGCCGGATCCCAGCCGAAGAAGCCGGAGACCACCGGCTGTAGCAGGTAGTCCAGGAGATCCGGATGATGTGGTGCGGCGAACTCCGCGACGGTGGTCTCACCCAGCCGGGAGGCCTCCGGGCGTTCGGTGTCGAAGCTCCCCCGGATCACGCGCGCCGCGTCCAGCCGCGCCCGGAGGGACAGCCCCGCTCCGGTGAGCAGTCCTCGCGGCTGCGCGACGCCGGACCGCGCCCGGCCGCGCCACATCGCGATGCCACGGCCGATCCGGGGCGCCGCGGCGGCGTCGACGCCCAGTTCCGCCAGCAGCCGCCAGGTCGCCTCGTAACCCCGCTCGGCCATCTGCTCGGCACAGGTGTCGATCAGATAGCCGTCCTCGCGCAACGTCGTCATCCGGCCGCCGACCACGTCGGCCGCTTCGAAGACCCGCGCCTCCCGCCCCGACCGGCCGAGCCGGTACGCGGCGGTGAGCCCGGCGACGCCCGCGCCGACCACCGCCACGTCGACGTCGGTCACGTGATCACCACCAGGTTCACCACGACCAGTATCAGCACGGTGAGCCGGTGGATCCGGATGCCGAGCATCCGCGCCCGCAGGATGTCGTCCTGCGCGAACCCGAGCCACAACTGCCGGATCCGCGCCACGATCGTGGGCGACAGCGCGAGCGGGAACCACCACGGGCCGCCGAGCGCGGGTACGGCGAGGATCAGCGCGAACTCGGCCGCCGAAACGGCGATCACGAAGAACATGTTGCCCCGCGGGGAGGTCAGGGCCGCGACCGTCGGCCTGCCGACCCGCCGATCGCCCTCGACGTCGTTGGTGTTGGAGTAGACGCCGAACAGCAGCGGCCCCAGCCCGAACAGCAAGGCCTGGGCGAGCGCGAATCCGGTGAACTCACCGGAGGCGAGACCGTACGGTGCCAGCACCAGCGCCCAGCCGAGCGCCGCGATGAAGAACTCCTGGAAGCCGTGATAGCTGAGCTTCACGCCCCAGGAGTACTGCAACGAGAAGACGTAGGTGACGACGATGAGCACGACAGTCCACACAGGACGGTTGGGGGCGATCGCGATGGCCGCGAGCCACAAGGCCGCACCGATGACACCGGTCGCCCACGCGAACCGCAGCACCTGGTCCTCGTTCAGCGTTCCCGCCACCAGTGGCTTGCGGTACCGCTTGCGCCGGAGGTCGTCGGGCGAGTAGTTCGTGATGTCGCTGCCGTCGCGGTAACCGGTGAGGTCGTCCAGCGCGACCATCGCCGCGATCACGAACACCTCGCCGAGCAGGAACACCCCGACCGACGCCAGGACACTCGCGTCGAACCTCGACGTCGGCGCGAGCAGCGTCCACACCAGGATCACGCCGAGGTAGTAGTCGACGATGTCGAGCTTCGCGAGCCGGAAGTACGCTTTGCCGCGAGTGACGGCAAGGGTGGTCATCGCGGGTCGTCCAGCGCGATCAGCGCGGCGAACGACCGGTCGCCGCCATAATGCAGCTCACGCCGTTCGAGCAGGTGGGCGCCGGGAAGAAGGGCCAAGTACTCCTCCACGGTCCGCAACCTCGAGAACCTGCCGACCGGGACGTCGGCCTCCTCGTACTCCACCAGGACGAGATGCCGGGCCGCCGCGGCGATCGCCCGGCACGCTCCGGCGATCTCGTCGTCGTCCAGGACGTGCATCAGCACCCACACGCAGACGGCGGCGTCGAATCGCCTGTCCTGCCAGGGAAGCCGCTGGACGGTCGTGTGCACGAAGTCCACAGTAGACAGATGGGCGCAGTTCTCCTTGGCCAGCGCGAGCATCCGCGGGGTCATGTCGATCGCCGTCACCGTGCGGGCCTGCGCCGCGATCGCCGGGGTGAGCCTGCCCATCCCGCACCCGATCTCCAGCGCGGCCCCCACCCCGCCGAGTGAACGCAGCAGGCTCGTGACGAGCCGGATGGTGCGCGCGGTCGTTTCGGCCGCGAGTTCGGCGGGCTGGGAGGCCCGCATGACCCGGGCCAGTCCGGGGCGCTCCGCGCGTCTGCGCCACTCGTCGGCGACCTCACTCGGCGCGGGGGTCCGGGTTACCTGCTGCATCACGACTCCTTCGCGAATCGGCACACCGCGTCCGCGATGCGTTCCACCTGCTCGTCGGTCAGATGCGGGTAGATCGGGATGGCCAGCGTGCGCCGCGCGGCCGACTCCGCCGCGGGCCAGGCGTCGCCCGGCCGGGTGTAGCCGACGAAAGCGGGCTGCCGCGGCAACGGCGCCCGGTAGTACACGTGCGAGCCGATCCCTTGCGCCGCCAAGTGGTCCCGGAGTTCGTCCCGGCGCTCGCTCAGGAGCGAATAGACGTAGTAGCACCGTCCGTCGCGAGCCGGAGGCGGCGCGAGCACACCGCAACCGGCCAGTTCGGCGAACCGTCCGGTGTAGTACTCGCCGATCCGTGCCCTTCGTTCGAGCCGGGCGGACAGGGTCGGGAACCGGTACAGCTGGAACGCCGCCATGATCTCGTCGAACCGGCTGTTGTACCCGACACGGTGATACAGGAAGCGGCTCTTGCCGTCCTGGCCGTGGTTGCGCAACATCCGTACCACCGAGCCGAGCTCGCGGTCGCCGGTGACGACCATTCCGCCCTCGCCCGGCATGCCGAACGTCTTGACCTGCACGAACGAGTACACCCCCGCGTCGCCCCACCGCCCGGCCGGGGTGCCCGCGAGCGTCCCGCCCTGTGCGACGGCGGAATCCTCCAGCAGCCGCACGCCCGCGTCGGTGGCGATCCGGCGCAACGCGGGCATGTCCGCCATGACCGAGAACATGTGCGCCGGCATGATCACCTTGGTGCGCGGGGTGATCAGCCGGGCGACCTCGGCGGGGTCGACGACCATGGTCCACGGGTCGATGTCGGCGAACACCGGCGTCGCGCCGAGCAGCGCGGGCGCGGCCGCGAGCGGTGCGCACCCGAAGGCGGGCACGATCACCTCGTCCCCGGCGCCGACGTCCATCGCGCGCAGCACCAGCATCAGCGCGGAGGTTCCACTTCCGCAAGCAATCGCGTCCGCGGCACCGACCGAATCACGGATGACCTGCTCGAATCGGGCAGTATGCACTCCGAGAATGAATTTCTGTTCCGGCGCGAGACCGACCATCCTGACGATGTCCAGAAGTTCTTCGCGGTCGTCGTCGAAGAGATCCGTCGGGAAGAACGGCAGCGTCATCCGCGCCGCCCCGGAAAGAAATCGCGGATCGAGTCGCAGACCCGGTCGCAATCGGCGGCCGGCATATCCGGATACAGCGGTAACGCGAGAGTGTGACGGCAGGCATTCTCGGCGTTCGGGAAATCACCCTTTCGATAGCCGAGTCCGGCGAAGCAGGGTTGCAGATGAAGCGGCGTCGGGTAGTACACCTCGGTCTGCACGCCTTTCGCCGCCAGATGCGCCGCCAGATCGTCCCGCGAGTCCACCTCGACCACGTACACGTAGAACACGCTGTCCGGCCGCGTCACCGGCAGCTTGCGTACCCCGGCCACGTCCGAGAGCGCCTCGTTGTACCGGGAAGCCAGTTCCGCGCGCCGGGCGATGTCGTCGTCGAGCCCGGTGAGCTTCGCGAGAAGGACGGCCGCCTGGATGTCGTCCATCTTGCTGTTCACACCGGGCAACCCGGTCTCCGTCGAGATCGCGGGGAAGTCGGCGATCGTGCCGCCGAACCGGCCGTGGTGGCGGAGCCCGTCGACGGTCCCCGCGATCCGCGGGTCGTCGGTGAGCACCGCACCCGCGTCACCGAGCGCGCCCAGCGTCTTCGTCGGGAAGAACGACAGCACGCCACCGGCGCCGAACAGTCCCGCGTGGGTGCCGCGGTGCCGCATGCCGATGGCCTCCGCGCTGTCCTCGATCACCGTGAGCCCGAGGCGGCGCGCGACGCCGAGGACCCCGTCGATGTCCGCGAGCTGCGAGAACAGATGCGTCGGCATGACGAACCGGGTGCGCTCCCCCGCGGCGTCGGCCACCGCGGCGGGGTCGATCCCGTACCCGTCCGGCTCGATGTCGGCGAAGACCGGGGTGCCGCCCGCGAGCACGACCGAGGTCGCCGTCGCGCCGAAGGAGAAGGCCGGGACGACCACTTCCTCACCGGACCGGAGACCCGCCGCCCGTAGCAAGAGGACGAGCGCGTCCGTTCCGCTGTTCACCCCGATGACGAACTTCGCGCCCGTGTACGCCGCCAGCGCGGCTTCGAGCTCGGCCACCTTGCGACCGTGCGAATACTTGCCATTCTCGATCACGTCGAGAATATGTCGCCTGGTACTGGTCCAGGTTCGCTCGAATGTGGCCGATTGGTTGTGGAAAGACACCGACAGCGTACCCACCTCCGGTGGCGTAGGAACCGTTCCCGAGCGTAGGTCAGGCAATCCGGCAAGCAGGCAGGTTCGCACTTCCTGGTCAACCCGGGACCGAAGCATTGACACTTGATCTTCGTGATGTCAGTTTTGAAATGGATTTCGAATTGCGAAACTCGAGGAGCAGACTCACCAGTGCGTTCATTCGTTGTGGGACTCGGCCGCGCCGGCGCGGGTCTGCATCTTCCGGTCTTGGCCAAACTCCGCGAACGAACCCCTCAGCTCTTCGACGATGGCCCCGTCACGGCGTGCGAGCCGCGACAGAACGTCGCCTCCCGGCCGGGTCTCGTGGTCGCGCCGACCATCGACGCCGCGGCCACCGGGCTCGATCCCGACGACACCGTCGCCCACGTCTGCACACCGCCGACCGAACGTCTCACGGTGCTCACCGAGCTCGCCACGCTGGGCTTCCGCAAGGTGATCGTGGAGAAACCGCTCGCCGCCGACATCGACGACCTCGCCCGCATCATCCGCCTGCGCCGCAAGTACAAGCTGCATGTCGAGGTCGTCGAGCCCTGGCTCGCCAGCACACTCACCGCACGGTTGGTCGAGCTGATCCGCGACGGCCGGTTCGGCGCCGCGAAGTCGATCGACATCGTCCAGAACAAGCCGAGATTCCGCCGTTCACTCGTCCGGCCTGGGCATCCGACCGCCTTCGACGTCGAACTGCCGCACGGGGTCGCGCTCGCGCTGCGGCTCGCGGGCGCCGCACGGGTCACCCACGCGTCCGGGACCGATCTCGAAGTCGAGGGCAACATCGGCCCCCGGATGGGCGGCGCCACGATCGGGCTCCGGCACAACTCGGGTATCCACACGGAGATCCGTTCGGACCTCACTTCCCCGGTGCGGGAACGGCGGGTCACCCTCGAATTCGAACAGGGCACCGCTGTCGGGCATTTCGCGGTGAGCGGCGACGACCACCACTCCCAGCTGACGCTGTCTTCGAACGGCCGGTCCGAGCACGTCGTGCTGCGGGACGACGCGATGACCGAGTGGATGTTCGAGGCCTACCGGAAGTTCCGGCTGGACGGGGAGCAGACCCAGGGGTTCACCTTCGCCACCGAGGTGGTGCGGCTGCTTTCGGTGGCCAAGAACATCTGCGCGGAACCGGTCTCCCGGCCGAGGCGTCCCGAACCCGACGCGGTGGCCACCCATGCCGGATGACCCGGTGCTCGCCGGCATCACGGACGAGGCGGCGGCGGACCTCGGCGGCCAGCTCTCGGTGCTCGACGCACTGGGGTGGAAGGCGATCGAACTGCGCAGCGTCGACAACGCCGCCATCGCCGACCTCTCCGACGAACGGTTCGACGCCGTCGCGACCACCTTGTCGCACCAGGGAGTGCGCGTGGTCTGCCTGGCGTCCCGGATCGGTGGCTGGGCCCGGCCGATCGGCACCGATTTCCGGCACGACCTTGTCGAACTCGACGTACTCGCCGGGCGGGCCAAGACGGTCGGCACCCGCTACCTCCGGATCATGTCCTATCCCAACGACGGGCTGAGCGATCACCGATGGCGCGCTCAGGTCATCGCGCGGATCACCGTCCTCGCCGAACGCGCCGAAAAGCACGGGGTGACGCTGCTGCACGAGAACTGCTCGGGCTGGGCGGGGACCAAGGCCGAGCGCATGCTCGAACTGCTGGACGAGGTCGCCAGCCCGGCGCTGAAGTTGTTGTTCGACACGGGAAACGGCGTCGCCCACGGGTACGACGGATTCGACCTGCTCGCCGACATCGCCTGCCACGTCGAACACGTCCACATCAAAGACGCGGACGAGCGCGGCTTCACCCTTCCCGGTCAGGGCGCCGCGCGGGTCGCCGACTGCGTGAAACTCCTCCGAGCCAACGGCTACCAGGGCGCGTGGTCCTTGGAGCCGCATCTCGCGATACAACCGCACGAACAGGGTGTGCCGGCACCCGGCGCGATCTCCGCGTTCGTCGCCGCGGGCCACGCTATGGCCGGGCTGGTCCAATGATCCCCTCGGATCGGGACCTGCTGTTGCGGCTACTCGACCTGCCGACGGCCGGTCCGCTCGAGACCACCGGCGAGGTCCGGCTTTGGGACGCGATGCGCGCCTACGCCGACGCCGCGACCGAAATCGGTTTCGACGTCCTGAGTCTCGCCGCCCCGGACACGTCGGTGCTGGACCGCCCCGGTGTTCCCCTCGCGGTCCGCGACGCCGGGCCGGAGTTCCTCGCTTGCCAGCCGAGCCTCGCGCTGCGGATCGGCCCGGCCGCTCCCGCCGTGCTGTTCAACGTGCACCTCGACACGGTGGCGCCGTTCGAACCGGCGGGTTTCGACGGCACCAGGTTCACCGGACGCGGCGCGATCGACGCGAAAGGACCCGCTGTGGCGCTGCTGGCCGGTGTCCGGGCCGCCATCGCGGCGGATCCGGCGGTCGGCCGGGATACCGGTGTCCTCATCCAGGCCGTGTCCGGTGAGGAGGGCGGCGCGATGGGCACCTTCGGCACGCGGCCGCTCGTCGAAGCGGGATTTCACGGCGCTCTCAACATCTTCTGCGAGCCGACCGGGCTGCGGTACCTGCCCCGATGCTCGGCGTCGATGACCGCGTGCGTGCGTGTGGAGGGTGAAGACGCCATCGACGACGAGCCGCACCGGGGGCACAACGCGACGGTTCTGCTGGGCTTCCTCGCCCAGCACCTCGCGGACGACCTGGCGAAGCACGGTCAGGTCTGTGTGGCCGGGCTGCACACCGGACGGTTGCACAACAGGGTGTACGGCAGCGGAGAGCTTCTGCTCAACATTCCTTACGACTGCGAAGAAGTAGCGGCGAAGATGACTTCCGCTCTGGAGGACGGGCTGCGCACCGGCATCGCCGGGTTCGTTTCCCGGTTCCGGGAGTCGCCGTCCTTCGCCCGCACCGCGACGGACGCCGCGGCGATCACCGGCCTGCGGTGGCTGAAACGCGATCTGCCCGCTTTGCCGGTGCAGGACATTCCGCTGCTGGACGCGTTCGTTCCGCGCTGGCCGGACGACGAGCCCGGATTCACCTGCGACGCCCTGTGGCTCGCCGGAGTCCCCGGCGCCCGGACGGCCGTTCTCGGTCCCGGTTCGCTGGGCGCCAACAACGCCCATTCGCGCGGGGAATACGCCGATGTCGAAGAACTCGACCGGTTCAGTGAGCTCGTGCGCGAGATCGTCGTGCGGTTCAGCCGGAATGGAGGAGCATGACCGTGCTGGTGCCCTATCCGGCCTTGCTTTCCCAGGTCACCACGGTTTTCGTGGACCGCGGGATGCCCGAGGACCGGGCGGTGATCGCCGCCACCGCGTTGTGCCACGGTGACCTGACCGGGGTGACCTCGCACGGCCTGGTCAATCTGACCCGGCTGTACCTCCCCCTGCTCGACCAAGGACGCGCGGAGCCGAAGGCGGACATGGTCGTCGAGACCGATCTCGGCGCGTGTGTCCTCGCCGACGCCCGCCGCACGCTCGGCTTGTGGTCGGCGTCGCAGGCGATGGAATTGGCGTGCGCCAGGGCTTCACGGCACGGCGTCGGCATGGTGTCGCTGCGCGGGGCCACGCATATCGGCTGCGCCGGTCACCACGCCGCGCGCGCCGTCACGCACGGCATGATCGGCCTCATCGCCTCGAACTGCGGCGGGCAGCGCATCGCCCCGCCACCGGGCGGCGCGGCCGCGATGCTCGGCACGAACCCGCTCGCGCTGGCCTGCCCCGCCGGTGGCGCGCATCCGTTCGTCCTCGACATGAGCACCACGGTCGTCCCGACCGGCCGGATCCGGGCCGCGGCACGGGAAGGCCGGGAGATCCCGCCTGGGTGGCTCGCCGACGACGACGGTTCACCGGTGACCGATCCCGCCGCGTTCGACCGCGGTGAAGCTCACCTGCAGTGGCTGGGCGGCGCTCCCGAAACGGGGGCGTACAAGGGATTCGGGCTCGGTCTGCTCGTCGAGGTGCTCGGCGCGCTGGTGCCCGGCGCCACGCTCGGCGCGACCTCCGCCGACGCGGACCGAGACGACGACATCGGGGTCCTGGCGCTGGCGATCGCCCCAGAAGTGTTGCGCTCCGGATTCGCCTCCGACGCGTCCGCGCTCTTCACCGCCGTGCGTGGCTGGCCCGCCCGTGATCCCGCCTCCCCGGTCGCCTACCCCGGCTGGCACGAGGGCGAGCGCGCGGCCCGGTTCCGCGACCACGGTGTGCCGGTTCCTGACGCGGTCCACGAGGAACTCCGCGCGGCACTGGAAAGGACGCCAGGATGATCCGGGCCGGAGTCGTCGGACTCGGTGTCATCTCGAAGTTCTACCTCGCCGCGCTGGAGCGATCGCGGGAGTTCGCGCTCGCCGCGGTCTGCGATCTCGACCCGGCCAAACTCGCGAAAAGCGCTGTGCCCGGCTATCGCGATCATCGCGAGATGCTCGCCGACGGCGGGCTCGACGCGGTGATCGTGACCGCGCCCAACGACGTCCACGCCACCGTGTGCCGGGACGTGCTGGACGCCGGCCTGCCGGTGTGCGTGGAGAAGCCGATCGCCACCAGGCTCGCCGACGGCGAGGATCTCGTGGCGAGGGCGGCGCGGCGGGACGTCGCGCTGTTCACCGCTTTCCACCGCAGGTACAACGGCAACGTGCTCGCCCTGCGTGAGCGGCTCGTCGGCGGGCCACCGATCGCTTCGCTGACGGTGCGCTATCTGGAGCGGATCGAAGAGCACGTCGGCGGGGATCGCTGGTACCTCGACGCGACGCGGTGCGGCGGTGGCTGCGTGGCGGACAACGGGCCGAACGCCCTCGACCTCGTCCAATTGTTCCTCGGCTCGATGGTGCTGCGGGACGTCCGGATCAGCCGTGACGCGGACGGTGTCGACCGGCGGGCGACGCTCGTGCTGGAAGGCGCTGTCGTGGAACTCGACTGGTCGTTTCCCGGTGAGGTCAAGGATGTCGAGGTCCGGCTGACCGACGGCACCGTCCTGCGTGCCGACCTGCTCGCCGGTTATCCGGAGTTCAAGGAGTCGCTGTGGCACGAGTACGCCGGACTGCTGCGTGAGTTCGCACAGGCCGTACGCACGGGCGGGGCTTGGCGCGACAGCGGCCTCGACGCACTGTCCATAGTGGACGAGTGTTATCGAAGGGAGAACGATGCGGGAAGACGGACCGAAACGCGAGATCATCGGCACAGTGGTGAAGGTGCTCGTACATCACCGTGACGACCGGGGAATGAGTCTCGAACCGTTCGCCAGCCGGTGCGTCCGCGTCGGCGAGGTACACGAACTCGTCACGACCAGCCATGACGACACGGAGCCGGGAGCGCGCATCGACCACGTCGGCTTCCTCGGCTTCGCCGAAATAGCGCGGGCCGGCGTGATCGACCGGGGCGACGAGGTGTGGATCGGCGGCGAACTCGTCGGCACCGTCCTCGGCTTCGACGGCTGCCATTTTCCCAACCACTACAACATTCTCATCCACACCGCGCTGCCCGTCACCGGCGAGGAGCTCGGCCTGAAGCCGGAACGGGAAGTCAGCTTCCGCGGCCGGTGGTGAGCGGCCTCCGCGCCGGAGAGCCACTCACCACCACGCTGTCAGGTCACCGTCATTTGCCCAGCAGCGGCACGTCGCTCTTGCCGAGATGGTAGTCACGGACCGCGTGCACGAGTTCGTCGACGGTCAGCTTCCCGTTGCCGTTGACGTCGATGGCCCGGAACGCGGGAGCCACGGCCGAGGCTTCGACACCGATGGCGTTCAGCCACTTGGCGAACTCCTTCTGGTTGACCTCGCCGTCGCCGTCGGTGTCGCACAGGCCGACGATCGCCGCGATGGTCGGACGGACCACGCGCGAGAATCCCGCGTCGCCCTCCTGGAAGATCTGCGCTTCGATCACCTGCGTGAACTGCTGCTCGTTCAACGAGCCGTTCGGGCCGACACCCGCCTTGCCGGCCAGGTACTCGTACATCGTCAGGAACGAGTCCTTCACCGCGCGGGCCTGTGGCGACGCGTGGTCCTCGCCGAACGCGTCGATGATCCGGGTGGCCTCGGCCTCGAAGTCGGACCTTTCGATCCTGCCGTTGCCGTTGACGTCCCACTTCTCGAAACGCTTCTTGAGCCTGTCGTTCTTGACCGCCGTGGTCATTCGTACACTCTCCTATTCGCGGAAGCTTCGAAGAATTGCGGTACCGGCGTCCGCCCGGCACACCCCGGGCGGAACGTTCAAAGACGGACGACCTCCTTTCCGGGAACCTGTCCCGTCACGTCGAACAGCAACCTGGCCGTCGAGGCCAGGCGGCCGTGGTCATAGGCGCGGTGCGCCACCAGCAGGACGGCGACGTCCGCGGTACGGAGCACCTCGTCGAGGTCGGCCACCGGTGGCCCCAGTTCGGGCACCGTGACGGCCACCGGATCGTGGTAGGACAGGTCGGCCCCGAGCGCGCGCAACCGGACGGCGATCCGGATGGCGGCGGACTCGCGGGTGTCCGGCACATTGGCCTTGTACGCGACACCGAGCAGGAGCACTTTCGCGCCTCGCAACGGTTTCCCCTGTTCGGCGAGCAGCCGTGTCACCCGTTGGACCACATGCTCCGGCATCTGGTCGTCCACGAGGCGAGCCGCGTGGACGACGCCGAGCAGGGCGCCTTCCCGCTCGGCCTTGTCCAGCAGGTACTTGGGGTCGACCGGGATGCAGTGCCCGCCCACGCCCGGCCCCGGCACGAACGGCGTGAAACCGAACGGCTTGGTCGCGGCGCAGTGCAGCACGTCCCACACGTCGACGCCGATCCGGTCGCAGAAGATCGCGATCTCGTTGACCAGCGCGATGTTCACGTAGCGGTAGGTGTTCTCCAGCAGCTTGGCCATCTCGGCTTCCCTGGTGCCGCGCGCCACCACCACCGTGTCGACGAAGCGCTCGTAGAATTCCGCGCAGGACTTGGCGCATGCCGGGGTCTGGCCGCTGATCACCTTCGGGGTGTTACGGATGCCGAAGCGCCGGTTTCCGGGGTCGACCCGCTCGGGTGAATAGGCGAGCGAGAAGTCCTTACCCGCGGTCAGACCGTATTTCTCCAGGATGGGCCGGACTATCTCGTCGGTGGTGCCCGGAAAACTCGTCGACTCGATCACCACCAGCGTGCCCGGCGTCAACTGTTCGGCGACCGTCGCCGCCGCGGCTCGCACGGCGGCGAGATCGGGCCCGCCCGCCGAATCCAGCCCGGTCGGCACGCAGACCACGATCGTCTTCGCGTCGCCGAGAACCTCGGGATCGGTCGTCACGGTGAACCCGCCCGCCCGCATGGACCGCAATCGGCTCGCGGGCACGTCGGGCACATGCGAACGGCCCGCGGCCACCGCGGCCGCCACTCGCGGCGACGTGTCGTACCCGACGACCGACAACCCCGCCGCGGCGACGGCTTCCGCCAGCGGTAGCCCGACGTAGCCGACTCCTACAACGACAACGTCGACAGACACGGGACCCCCTCAGTCTCGTCACGCGAACCGATCAGCTGACCGAGAATGAGCCACTACCCGCAGCGACGTGGGAGCCGTATCCCGCTCTGACCGTCAAGCCGGGCGTCAGGCACAACGGATCGCCGTGAATGACCAGATCCGAAGAACTCAGGTTGGCCAGAACATGGGCGGCGATAGGAAGTTTGTTGCACCCCTCAGGATTCCTGAAGGTGTCCAGCCGCTGGAATTCGGTGGAGAAGACCACCACACTGCCGGCCGCTGCCTCCGCGGGCGGACTCGGCAAGATCAGCAAGGCGCCCGCGGATGCCGCGCTCAACGCCGCTATGACAAGACGATTCATCGAATGCCTCCACATCCAAGATCACGACTTCTCTCCGCACGCTAACAGTCACTCCGCGTAAAACTCGCTGCTAGGCGGATCTTCACGCGCACAGGTTGCGGCCGACCCGGACGGATCATTCGGATGGCTGCCTCAAGCGCTCTCTACGTGATCTTCAAACGCGCGCTGTTCACATGAACGAGTGGCGCGAACGCTTTCTCGGACGACGGAGGACTACTCGACCGGACTATCCTTTGTGGACCGGCCGAACAACCCGTCCACGATCAGCTCCGCGAGTTCGCGCGCGGTGCGCGCCTGGCTTTCCCGCGTGACCGGCTGGGCACGTCCGAGCCGATGCGCGAGCGGCAGTTGCACCAGACCGGCGACCGGGCTGATCACGGCGAAGAACAGTACGTCCACGGGCACGGTGGGCAGCCGGCCGGCGGCCATGAGCCGTTCGAGTGCCGGGACCAGCGGACCCAACGTCGGTTCCACGTAGTGCTCGTACAGGTAGTCCAGACGCTCGGACTCGCGGGCGAATTCGTCGGCGAGCAGGCGGCCGAGCAGGGGCGCCTCGACGGCGGCCTGGTAGAAGTGGACGATCACGGCGCGGACCCGCTCGGCGTCGTCCATGTCGGCCTCGATCAGCCGCCGCCGGTCTCGCTGGTCGCGTTCGAGGGTCGAATCCACCACGGCCCGCCAGAAATCGGCCTTTGATCCATAGCGGTCGTTGATGAAGTTGTGGCTCACGCCGAGTCGTCTCGCGAGCTCCCTCGCCGAAGTCCGGTCGTAACCGAGCTCGGCGAAAGCCTCCATCCCCCGCCGAAGGATCTCCGCCTCGGCGGGCACCGGACGCGCGCCTGCCCCGGGACGCCCTGGTCCTCGCCCCGCACCCGCTGCCGCCATGCGTTCATTCTCCCGAATAACTGGGTGACTCAACTTGACACCTGTCAGATAGACCTTAATCTGACAGGTGTCAGCCAGCAAGCCGAGGAGAAGAACGATGGCGAAGACCACGCCGGACATCCCGGTCCCCGATCTCACGGGCAAGCTCGCAGTGGTCACCGGAGCGAGTGACGGCGTCGGCCTGGGGCTGGCGAACCGGCTCGCCGCGGCGGGCGCGGAGGTCGTCTTGCCGGTCCGCAACCCGCGCAAGGGCGAGGCCGCGATCGCGCGAATCCGCCGCGAGAACCCCGATGCCGAACTCTCCCTGCGTGATCTCGACCTGTCCTCACTGACGTCGGTCGCCGCCTTGGCGGACCGGCTCGCCGAGGAAGGGCGGGCGATCCACCTCCTGATCGCCAACGCCGGCGTGATGACACCGCCCGACCGGCAGACCACCGAGGACGGTTTCGAACTGCAGTTCGGCACCAACCACCTCGGGCATGTCGCCCTGGTGGCACGGCTGCTTCCGCTTCTGCGCGCGGGCAAGGCCCGGATCACTTCGCAGATCAGCATCGCCGCCGGACGGCATTCCCTCAACTGGGACGATCTCCAGTGGGAACGGAAGTACAACGGCGATCAGGCCTACAGCCAGTCGAAGATCGCCTTCGGCCTGTTCGGCCTCGAACTCGACAGGCGCAGCCGTGACAACGGCTGGGGTATCACGAGCAACCTCTCCCATCCCGGGGTGACACCCACGAACCTTCTCGCCGCGCGCCCGGAAATCGGCCGCGGCCGCGACACCATGACGGTGCGATTCATCCGTACGCTGGCCGCGCGCGGAATCCTGTTCGGGAAGGTGGAGTCGGCGCTGTTGCCCGCTCTCTACGCCGCGACGTCGCCGAGCGCCGAAGGTGGCCGCCTCTACGGACCCAGCGGCTTCAACCACCTCTCCGGCCCGCCCGCCGAACAGAAGCTGTATTCACCCTTACGCAGCACGGATGACGCGCGCCGGATCTGGAAGATCTCCGAAGAGTTGACCGGCCTTCGTTTCCCAGCCGAGAGCGACCGTCCCCTCGCTTGATTCGCTTCACTTCGCGCATTTCCGTTTCCCTCGCCGTTTCATTGTCCGATACCGCACTTCGCGGCATTATCCGGCACGGAATTCGACCCCAGCGTCGGATTCCTGGCCGCCTATCACGACCCGAGTCGCGGTGGGCTCCATCGTCATCAACCGGACAGTCCGACGACAATACGGCCGGCGATGATCGGGACACGGGAATAAAACAGCGGCGCTGACCAGCGTCAATACGTCGCACTGGGACGAATCGGCCCCCAGCGGACAGTTCAGGGAGACGGAATTCGTCCCTCCCTCGCGCCGGAGCGATCCCGTACGATGAGCCCCATGTCGGGGGACGAACCGAAGAAAACCGACGACGAGCCCGAATACAAGAAGTGGGCCGTCATGATCGGCGCGGTCAGCGGCGTATTGGCCATTTTCGTGGCCGTCAATACGCTGACCGGGTTCAATCCATTCAAGGACCCCGACCCGTCCACCACCAGCGAGCCACCGGTTTCACGGACGTTCGCGGCGGCGACGAGCGCGCCGCGGACGACCCGGGCCACCGAGCCGGAAAAGACACGTGAACCGGTGTCGAACACCGACGTGGCGGACGTGACCACCACCCAAGCCACCCGGACGACGCCGCCGGCCCGGCCGGAATTCCAAGTGCGCTCGTCGCAGTGGAACGGGCCGTGCAACGACAACGCCTGCTCGATGAGCGCCGTGTTCCGCAACAACGGCGGAACGGGATCCGGGAGCGCGACCTTCTTCGTGCTGTGGCCGGACAAGTTCAGCTATCTCGCGCAGTGTTCCGTCGCCTTGCCGAGGACGGCGGGCGACGATTTCACCAGCGCCGGTTGCATCGCGAGCAGCGCACAGCTCCAGGACTATTTCCGCACGCACCGCGGCGGAACCGTGCGCCTGTACGTCAAAACCGAAAGCTGACGTCAGCCGATACTCTCGACGACGGCCTCGGCCACCGCCTTCATCGTGGTCCGGCGGTCCATCGCGGTGCGCTGTATCCACCGGAACGCGTCCGGCTCGGTGAGCCCCTGACGGCTCATCAGCAGCCCCTTGGCGCGGTCGATGACCTTGCGCGTCTCGAGCCGGTCCGTGAGACCCGCGACCTCG
This sequence comes from Amycolatopsis sp. lyj-108, assembly GCF_046549005.1. Taxonomy (NCBI): domain Bacteria; kingdom Bacillati; phylum Actinomycetota; class Actinomycetes; order Pseudonocardiales; family Pseudonocardiaceae; genus Amycolatopsis; species Amycolatopsis sp. lyj-108. The sequence goes on from NZ_JAJPWQ010000022.1 coordinate 38,877, forward strand.
GACTCAAGGGCCTGGAGCTCGGCGAACCGGCTCACGGCCAACTCGATCGCGGGCACAAGGTCGCGCTTCGCGAACGGCTTGACCAGGTACGCCATCGTGCCCGCGTCCCTCGCCCGCTCGACCAGGTCACGCTGACTGAACGCGGTCAGGATGACGACCGGCGCGATCCGGTCACCGGTGATCTTGGAAGCGGCCTCGATCCCGTCGAGCTTGGGCATCTTGACGTCGAGAATCACCAGATCGGGCTTCAACTCGGTAGCAAGGTTGATGGCCTGCTCGCCATCACCGGCCTCGCCGACCACCTCGTAGCCCTCTTCGCGCAACATCTCGACGAGGTCCAGCCGGATGAGGGCCTCGTCTTCGGCCACGAGCACCCGCCGCTGGGGTGCGGCGACGGCACCATTGGCCTCGGCAGCCTGCTCGGTCACCGGGGTCCTCCTGAAGGTCGTCGGGCAGTTCGGCTCGCGGTCTGTCCGCGAACCTGAAGCCTACCGGGAACGATCCAGACGGCTAGATGGCGTTCACCACGTCAGACGGTCGTCACACTCCCGGGCCCGGCGAACGGCGCGCTCCCGTGATCCCGTAAAGTTCACCGCGCACCGCCCCCGTAGCCCAACTGGCAGAGGCAACGGATTCAAAACCCGTCCAGTGTGAGTTCGAATCTCACCGGGGGCACAAACAGCATCTACATGGACTCCTTCCTCTCGTGAACTGCGGATTTCCGCGACGACGGTGATCGAACGACGCCGTCGCAACGCCCGGTGACCGCTGTGACCACCACGAGCGGAGCAACATCCGGCGCATTGCGTGACCCGGCTCTGGCGGTGCAGTGCAGCTGTACAGCCCTGGTCGCCCTCGGCGCCGCTTACGCCTCCTACCGCCACGGACGAGACTTCGCGCTGCAATTCGGCGCAGACCGCACCACCGCCGCCATCTGGCCACTCATCGTCGATGGCCTCCTCATGATCGCCACCGTCGAGCTCTGGAAGCCGGTGGACCGCGACCGAGCCGGAGGCCGCTGGACGGCATGGCTTGCCTTCGTCTTCGGCATCTCGCTCTCGCGCCAACGTCGGCTCCGCAGCCGACCTGAGCATGTTCGGCGTGATTGTCGCCGCCTGCCCTCCTCTCGCCTTGCTCCTCGCCGTCGAACTACTCAACCGAGCGCTCAAACGACACAGGACCGAAGCTGTCGGCCCCAGGGAGGAACAGAGTGCCGACAGCGTAGGAACAACTTCGACTAGCAACACCACCGTCATCCAGCTGACCTCGGAGAACGAACAGGAGCCACCTGTCGAGCAGACCGCTGAAGAACGCATGAGGGTCTATTACCTCGCCGAGCAAGCCGAAGGCCGAACGCATCCACTGCTGCTCGCGGCGGCCGGGAACACCTCGGCGGTATGGGAAGACCTGCGCACCTGCCGAGCCAGCGTGATCTTGGCCCGCGCGCTCGGGGAATGCCGGCAAGGCCAGCACCTCTCCTAACAGCTACCGCGCGGCACCTACACGCCGCTGACGGGGTCAGACAGTCAGCGGCCGGACGCGCTCGACCGGGGAGGGCGATCGCGATCGCTGACCGTGTCGCAACTGCAGGCGCGAGAACGCCGGATTACCTGCTGCTCCTGCAGGAAGGCGGCCGCCAAAGGTGTGATTAATTCACGGTGGAGACAGTGTATTTCCTCCCTTGCTTCCCTGGAATCGTTGACCTATTTTCGGTGCAGTGAAACAATTTGACCACGCTGGGGATATGCAGAATTCCCCATGCTGGACAATCTTTGCCTGCTCTTAGTAGTCCGCGATGGGAGAAGAATAAAAGAAGGTTGGCTCTGACAATGCTGGCGTCGATGTTCTTTGCCTTGGTCGTGATGGCGAATCCAACGCTGGTAGTGCGGGAACCGTGACCCCCTGCTTGTGTCTATGCCCCGCAAGACTGCCATCGGAAACAAGTATAGGCAACTTTGCGCCTTCAGGTGATCGTCGACCCATCATGCGGAACCATCGCCCCTGGAACCTGCATATCGTAACCTTTCATGGGTTCTTTCCGAAAGTGGACCGCACTGAATTGTGGTGAATGTTACGCCGCATGAAATCAAGGAGAATTTACGTGAAGAAGCTTTCCTTGTTCGCGGCCGCAGGCGCGAACACGACGGGCCCGATCATGATGGCCGGTGTCGACGAGGCGGGTGGCTGATGGTTGGTGTGGTGGTGGCTGGGTGCGACGAGGTGCTCAGCGCGGGGTTCAAGGTAGTCATCGAGGAGCGTGCCGGACTGGGCGCGGTGGCAACTGTGGCTTCGCGGGCGGGGCTTCCTTTGGGGATTCGCGACCTCGCTCCTCGAGTGGTCTTGCTGGATGACGGCTTGGTGGGTGACGGCGAGATCGTCGAGAGGCTGGTGGACGGGCGCGGCGACGTGGCTCCGGAGGTGCTGTTGCTGACCGAGTCCGGAGACTTGGAGGTCACCTTGATCGGGTTGCGGGCCGGAGCGCGAGGCGTGTTGTCCAAACACGCCTCCGCCGACGAAATCGCCGCGACCGTCCGTTCAGCGGCGAAGCGCGAGGCTGTCGTCACCCAGCCAGTCCTGCGGAGGCTGATCGAAGCCTACGCGGGCATTCCCCCGCATCGCGAGCAGCTTCCCCGCCTCCTGTCTGTGCTCACTTCCCGGGAAACCGAGGTTCTGCGGGCGGTCGCCACGGGTATGGACAACGCCCGAATCGCGAGGAAATTGTTCGTGAGCGAGTCCACGGTGAAAACCCACTTGAACCGCGCGATGGTGAAACTGGGAATCTCCAGCCGCGCCGGTATTGTCACAATGGCCTACGAGAGCGGGCTCGTGGTCCCGGGCCGTCCCGGCGGGATAGACATGCCGACCTTGACCCCGTCCGGAAAGCGCGTGTCCGTCGGGACTTCCCGAGGAAATGGCCCTCCTTGAGGAGAGCTCCGGGAAGTCGTCATCCGGTGATTCCCGCCTTCAGGTCAGGGGCGGCACGGGCCCTGGATTTGCGTGGCGGTGACTTTCTGTGCCCCGGCCCAGCCGAGGTAGACCTCCTGGTTTGGGGCCATACACTGGGTCCTGGACGAGGACGGGCCGCCCCCGTAGCGCACGAAATCGAACCGGACCAGGCCGGTGCCGCCGCAGTTGTGGTAGTAGTACCCGCCAGCCCAGTTGGTATAGAGGCCACATTGCTGTGCGGCTGCCGGCGCTGCCGTAGCGGGTTGGGCCAGCAGGGCGCCGGTCGCCGCGATTCCTGCGGTCAGTGCCGCGAGTGTGAGCTTGGACTTCTTGGACATTGTCGTCCCCCCGTAAGTGTGGATTTGGTTGCTTTGTCTTAGGGAGGACGGTATTTATCCGTGGTTTCTTTGTCGTCCACCGCTTGCGGTACTTTGCGAGTGGACCGAGGCGGCAGTGTTGTCACATCGGTGGAACCGAAATCGTGTCCAGGTCGAAGGAGTGGGAATTGCAGTCGAGTTCGCCGTTCGCCAGATTCGCCGCGGCCTTGGGCGCCGTGGGAAGTTCGGTGTTCGTGTCCGCGGGAATCGGCTATGCGCTGATCACCCTCAGCGGGAAGGTGCTGACACCTGACGAAAGTGTGGCCTTCCTGGGGTTCTGGGGCGTGCTCATGGGGGTCGCCAGCGCTCTTTCGCCGATCGAGCAGGAACTGTCCCGGCAGGCCGCGGCCGCCTCGACCTCAGGCACCCCGCTCGGCGCG
>NZ_JAJPWQ010000023.1:0-38645 GCF_046549005.1 Amycolatopsis sp. lyj-108
AAGGGCACGGTCTGGGTGGCTTCGCCACCGTCGATGTCGTCGACGATCTGGACGGATACCTTTTGTGCCATCGAAAGTGCCTTCCGCTAGGTCATGCCACGCCATCTCGGATTGGCGCAGTGCCAATGAGCCTAGGCCGTGGTGTCGTCGCGTGATCGGCGGGACGTCCGGACGACGCCCGCCGGTCGCACGACTGAGTCTTACTTGCCGATTTTCTCTTCAAGCGTACGGCGTCGAGCGGTCACCTCGCCGGGGTCGTCCCCGAGGACCAGCAGTTGCAGGGTGCTTTGCCGGAGCGGACTGTCCGTGTGACCGGTGTCATGACCGGCCACGATGAGCAGGCCACCGGCGGCCAACTCCGGGCGTATCCCGGCGAGCAGGTCGGTGAGTGGGCCGGCGACGGTCAGCTTCACGGATTCGGCGGGGAGGTCGAGGGCGCCGGGGCGGACGGACTGCATCGCCAGCAACGGGATCGAGCCACTGGTGATCCGGAAGTTCAGGTCGAGCACGACCTGCTGGCCGTCCCGGGTTTCGGCGCAGTCGAGGCTGCACAGGCCGCGGTAGCCGACATCGGCCGCGCGCTGGGTGATCGCCAGGCATTCGGCGAGGAGTTCGGCAGGAGGCGTGGTGACCACGCCGAATCGGCCGCCGGCATAGACCCCGATCGCGTCGACGCGTTGTTCCGTCACAGCCAGCAGGCGTGCCCGCGCGTCCGCTGCCACATAGAACTGAAGACCCCAGTTACGCAGGATCTGCAAGTACTCCTCGACGACGAACTCGTTGAGCACGTCGGTGAACGCCGGCAGCGTGATCTGCTCGTGGGCCTGGTGCAGATAGACATCAAGGCTGCCGCCGTGCGCGTCGTTGGTCGCGGCCTTGAGCACCCACGACTTCTCCGCCGGTGCCGCCTCCGCGAGTTGCCCGCGGGTCACGACGCTGCGGTGCGCTTGGAAACGTGGATCGACCAAGGTGGTGATGCTGGCTTTGTTGTTCAAATAGCCGACGAGTTGCGCGCTTTTGAGCGCGCGTTCGTCCGGGCACAGCGTGGTCGGCTGCGGGTACTCCATCGACATCAGCAGGCCGTCGGATATCGCTTCGGTCACGCGGTCGGCGAATTCCCTTTCGTTTCGGAACTCGCGCAAATCCGTGCCGACAGGCAGGCCGCTGTCACGCAGGTGCGCCAGCAAATCCGGGTCCGTGCCGCCGGCGCTGCAGATCACCGGCATGTCGGCCGCGACGGCGATCGGTCGCGCGGAGACCACGTCGCGGGTGTGGCGGTGCCTGTTCACGGGCTCGGCCGCGGCCAGTTCGGGCCGCGCGCAGACGGCGATGCCCGGGCCATATACATCGGTGAGAGAACGAGGAGCGCTGACTGCATGCGGCAGGACGACTGGAACGCTGATGGAGGATCTCCTGTGAAGTGAGTCGGACCGGTCAGAACCGGCTGTGAAATGCGAGGAGAGCCGAGAAGGGAAGGCAGCGTTGATCACTCGACTGCCGCGAGCAGCGGCAGGGAGCTTGCCAGGACCGGCGCCGTGGACAGTGTCACGCCTGCCGCCTGTCTCCATGCTACGTCCTGACCTGGTGTATTGGCAGCGCGGTTGGCGAAAAGCGGCCTTGATTCGGCTCACCTCGTTCAGCGCGGTCACGCCGGCGGCCGCCTGGAGGCAGATCTTCAGCGGAGCGTGACGGAAGTTGCGTCTTCCGGCCGAGTCTTTCCTCTCTTTCACCTGTCTCCAGGTTGCTCCACCGTCACGGCCAAGGGGAGAGACCGGTGCGCCGGAGGCTCGTGCTCGCCGGTGGGCTCCGGTCGCGCATCGATGGTCGTAGCGCCTGGTTCAGGGGCTGCGCTGACGGTATCGGCCGCCCGGAACCGGCGGAACGATCATTGTCCTCAATGGACGATGTCTTGTTCATGCGCCGATTTTCGTGGTGGAATCCAGAACAGGTGAATTATCGCCGGTTTGCGACGCCGTTTCCTCTGTACAATAAAAGTACCGAGAGTATTTCGCGCGTCGGAGAACGACCGATGTCACCTTCGGTTCTTCATCGACGCCGGTCTTCGTGGCCGGAGACCGGAGCCGAATATGCGTGCCGACCCTCTCATCCTGGACACGGCCGAACGGGTGAGGATCAAGCCCCGTAACTCGGAAAGCGGTCGCGTCGACGGTGCCTGGTGGCCGCGGTCGCGTGACTTGACGGTCGAAGTGCCCGAGCTCGCCGCGTCGCTCGACGGCCGGATCGGCCCGGTGTGGCGGGTGGCGTTCCCGCCGTCGGCCTGGGCGGTCACGGTCCGTGAGCTGATCTGGCACGGGCGGCTGGTCAAGCTGGAGGGAATCGGCTCGCAGAACGTTCATATCGTGCACGTGACCGGCGGGAACATGCAGCGGCTCACGTTGCTGGTCATCCCGCCGGAGGCGGACCCGGCTGCTGCCGAGGGAGTGCTGATGGCGGCCTCCGGGCAGAACAACGTGGCCGGCCCGGAGGCACTCCTTGACGAGTTCGGCGCGCGGCCCGTCCCGGAAAACGCCCTCGCCCGTTGGGAATCCGAAGGTGGTCGTGGCGATTGACCCATCGTCGAACGAGCCCTTGGACAGCGAGGCTGAAGCAAGAACTCGGCTAGACAGAGCATGAGGAGTGAAAATGCCAGTCGGCACGGAGAAGTCCATCGTCGCTGGGATCGACGGGTCACGGTCCGCGAGGACCGCCGCGCTCTGGGCGGCGGACGAGGCCACGAAACGTGGGCTGCCCTTGCGGCTCGTCCACGTGTTCACGATCCCGGTCGTGAAGATGCCGGGGGTGGTCCCCTCGTTCGACGGGGTCCGTGAGGGTTTCGAGAGCCGCGGTCGAGCATGGATTCTCGAGGCGAAGGAAGCAGTGCACGCCAGGCATGAGGATCTCGTCGTCGAGACCGCGGTCCGCGAGTGGCACCCGGCGGCCGCCCTGATCCAGGAGTCGGCGAGGGCGACGGCGGTCGTGCTCGGGTCACGGGGACTCGGCGGTTTCACCGGGATGCTGGTGGGCTCCACCGCGGTCGCGCTCGCCCATCACGGCCATTGCCCGATCGTCGTGGCCAGGGGTCGGCGACCGGACGACACCGCACCGGAAGCGGGGCCGGTCGTCGTGGGCACGGACGGTTCGCCGATCAGCGAGGCGGCCCTCGGGTTCGCGTTCGACGAAGCGAAGCTGTGGAACGCTCGCCTGACGGTCGTCCGGACCTGGTCGGAACTGGTCGACCATGGCGCGATCCGGCCTCAGTTCCTCGCCGTCGATCCGGCCGAGATCGAGGCCGCAGACCGGAAATCGACCGAGGAGCAGGTGGCTCCCTGGCGGGAGAAGTGTCCGGACGTTCCGGTCGAGATCGTCGTCCGCAAGGGAAGGCCGGTCCGCGCGTTGCTCGAAATCGGTGCGGGCGCACGGCTTCTCGTCGTCGGCAGCCGGGGCCGCGGTGGGTTCGAGGGCATGCTCCTCGGGTCGACCAGCCAGGCGCTGATCGCCCACGCGGAGTGTCCCGTCGCCGTCATCCGGGGAGATCACCTCGACGCGGAACTGTGAAGTCGGCGGGAGACCTGTCCACCGTTGGCGGTGTTGCCGGACAACGCGCCGCCGGTGAGGGTCACCGCACCGAAACTGAGGATGCCGCCGCCGTCGCACGGGTGATGGTGTTGGCATTGCCTTCGAAGGTGATGAGCGGCAGGCCCGCCGGACCGTGGACGTCGTCGTCACCATGAGCGGAGGTGAGGGTGTAAGTGCGCCGGGGGTCAAGGTCACGGTGCGGCCACCGGCCGCGTCGACCGCGGAGACCAGCGCCGCTGAAAGCGGTCACCGGCGGTCGATGAACAACCACCCCGGACCCTGCGCCGAACGGTCGTGAATGGACAGGCCGGCATCATCGCGGACGGTTCATTGGAAATCAGGGTGAAAAGGTTTCAGGGCGAGCCTGGTGGGTATGTCCGTGCGCTGTGACACGGAAACCGTGCGATTTCATGGCGAATTCTTCGAAACAGTGCGGTGTGGCGAATGATCTGGTTCTCGCGTTCACCTGGCGGCGGGCGAATTCTCGGAAACGGAATGATCGAAGATTTCAAGGGCTGCCTGCTCGTCGAAAGTCGCTAGCGTTCGCGGCGTGACCGGTCTTGTGCGTCGGCGATGAGGTCGCGGATCCGGCTCGCGTGGTCGATGCCGTTGATTTCGGGTGAAGGTGGCGGTTCCGGGGTTCCGGCCGGTGGGTCGTCGTCGACGGAGAAGAGTGGTTTGCCCGGTCCGCCGAAGGTGATGGTTCCTGTGCCGTTCTTGTGATCCACCAGGTGAGGTGGGCCCAGTTCGCCCAGGAATCGTGAGACCGTGGGTTGCCCGCGGGTCCAGGCGACCACGCGCCTGTCGGTCACCATGTAGACGCTCGCCCGCATCGCGAGGTAGCGGTGAACTCCCTTGGCCACGGAGAGCAGAACGAGCAGTCCGAGAAGGAACCACCCGCCTGGTTTGTCGAAGGTGGGGTACAGGCCGTAGCACGGCACCAACAGAAAGGGGACGATGACGAGGTCTTGCTTTCTGGCGAACCGGACGTGTTTCGGTGAGCCTTCCCAGAGCAGGCGTTCGCAGGGGGCGAGGGCGAAGTCGTCGTCCGGCGGGATGTGGTCGTGAACGCGAGTGCTCCGTTCTGGCAACTACGAGAGCTGAGTTCGGCCGCTGTTCGCGGCTCATATGTCCGTCACGATGGCGTGGCACTGGTCGTCATCGCAAGGCAGGCATCCGGTTCAACGCTGTCGTGCGGCGGCGTGGCCGCGATGATGGTGTCCAGCACGGCGCGCGCGGCCGCGAGATCGGCTACGGCGCTGTCGATCCGTTCACGTTCGCGGTACAGGTCGGGAAGCATGTCGGGGCAAGCCGGCGCCAATCCCTGGCCTTCGTCGACCATGCAGGGCAACAGATCGGCGATCGTGTGGGTAGTGAGGCCCGCGGCCAGCAGCGTGCGGATGTGCTGAACGGTGCGCACGTCCTCGTCCTGGTACTCGCGATATCCGCTGGGGCGACGGTGTGGCGTCAACAGGCCCTGCTCCTCGTAGTAGCGCAACAGCCGGACGCTGACCCCGGTCCGCTGGGACAAAGCTCCGATACGCACGTGCTGATCACCACACATCTCCGAGTTGACTCTCACATCCATGTGAGACTCTAACGTCTCGCTCATGACAACACCGGAGCCGACAAGCCCGCACAGCAACCCTGTCACCGTCATCGGCCTCGGCCCCATGGGCGCGGCCCTCGCCGAGGCGCTTCTGAATCAGGGCCACCCTCTGACGGTGTGGAACCGCACTCCAGGCAAAGCCGAGGATCTCGTCACCAAGGGTGCCCGCCGAGCGGCGACCGTCGCCGATGCGGTGTCCGCGAGCCCTGTCACGATCATCTGTCTCAAGGACTACGAGACCACGTACGGGATCTTCGAGTCCGCCGATGACGCCCTGAAAGGCCGCGTCCTGGTGAACCTCAACTCCGGTACGCCGACGGAGGCGCGCAGGGCACTCGACTGGGCGGCCGAGCGTGGAGCGGAGTACCTCGACGGCGCGATCATGGTGCCGCCGCCGCTCGTCGGACAGCCTGAGTCCGTCTTCCTGTACAGCGGTTCGCGGGACGTCTTCGACAAGGCCGGGGTGGCGCTGGCGAGCATGGGGGATCCGCGGTTCCTCGGCTCCGACCCCAGCCTGGCGGTGCTGTACAACGCGGCACTGCTCGAAATGATGTACGCGACCATGAACGGCTTCCTGCACGCCACCGCCATGGTCGGCTCGGCGAACGTCTCGGCGGTCGAGTTCAGCGAGCTCGCGCTGGGCTGGTTCATGCCATCGGTGGTGGACTCGACCCTGGCCGAGCAGGCGCCCGACCTGGACAAGGGCAACTATCCCGGTGACCTCGGCACCATGGAAATGAACCTGAACGCGCTCGAGCACATCACCCGAACCTGCGTGGAACAAGGCGTCCACTCCGATCAGCCGCGACTGATGAAGGAGATCGCCGAACGGGCGATCACCGAGGGCTACAGCGGAAAGAACTACCTGGCCGTGTTCGAGATCTTCAAGAAGGCGACGCCGGCCACGTGATCCTCTCGCACAGAGCACGATCTGCTCGACCGGGTTTAGGCCGAGCTGTGGACAGGAGGCCCGCGGACATGTTGGGCTGGGACCCGGCCGAACCTGACGTGGTCGGCCATTTTCCATCCTGCGATGTCGAGGAGCGGCGCCCTGAGCCTGTGGGAGTACCTCCGAGAGAACTGGATCGACGTCGTGAACGACGCGATCCTGCACGTGGATCTCACCCTGGCGGCGATGGCACTGGCCGTGCTGGTCGGCATGACGATCGGCCTGCTCACCTACCGGCGGCGGTGGCTGGGCGCGATGGCGACCACGACGACGGCGGCGTTCCTGACCATCCCGTCGATCGCGCTGCTGGGCATCCTGATCGGCCCGTTCGGGCTGGGGTTGACGAATGTCCTGTGCGCACTGGTGCTCTACGCACTTCTGCCGATCACGCGCAACACGATCGTCGGGCTGCGTGGCGTCGATCCGGCCGTGGTGGACGCGGCGCGTGGTATGGGGTTCGGCCGCGTGCGGCTGCTGTTTCGCGTGCGGCTGCCGCTTGCCTGGCCGGTGATCCTTTCCGGCATCCGGGTCTCGACGCAGATCACGATCGGTATCGCCGCCATTGGCGCGTATGTCAAGGGTCCCGGCCTCGGCAACGAGATCTTCGACGGACTCGGCCGGTTCGGCTCGGTCAACTCGCTGAACCAGGTGCTCACCGGAACGCTCGGGATCATGGTGCTGGCGCTGCTGTTCGACCTGGCCTTCGTGGTGGTCGGCAAGCTGACCACACGGCGACGTCCCCTCGCCCGCCGAGGAGTGGCTCCGACGACGTCGGGGGGAGCGGCCGGAAAGGGCGGTGAGACGATCGAGCTGCGGGACATCGGCAAGCACTACCCCGGGCGAGCGGTACCGGCGGTCGAAAGCCTGACGATGCGCATCCCCGCGGGTGAGATCGTCGTGCTGACCGGTCCGTCGGGGTGCGGCAAGACGACGACCATGCGGATGATCAACCGGCTCGTCGAGCCCACCGCGGGCGTCGTCACGATCGGCGGCACCGACGTGTCGGCGCTCGACCTCGACGAACACCGGCGCAACACCGGCTACGTCATCCAGCAGGTCGGGCTTTTCCCGCACCTGCGGGTGGACGCCAACATCGGCGTGGTGCCGCGGGTGCTCGGCTGGACTCGACGACGCATCGCCGGCCGCGTCCGCGAATTGCTCGACGTCGTCGGCCTGACCCGCGAGCACGGCATCCGGTACCCGCGTGAGCTTTCCGGTGGTCAGCAGCAGCGCGTCGGTGTGGCGCGGGCGATGGCCGCGGACCCGCCGGTCATGCTGATGGACGAGCCGTTCGGCTCCACCGACCCGATCACGCGCGCCCGGCTGCAGGACGAATTCCTTCGCCTGCAACGGGAAGTGCGCAAGACGATCGTGTTCGTCACGCACGACTTCGACGAGGCGCTGAAGGTCGGCGACCGGATCGCCGTACTGCGGCCGCGGTCGGTGATCGCTCAGTACGACACGCCCGAGGCGATCCTCGCCGCGCCGGCGGACGACTACGTCGCGAGCTTCGTCGGCTCGAAGCGAAACCTGAAGCGGCTCGCGCTGATCCGGGTGGGTGACCTTGGCCTCCGGCCGGCGGCAGGGCCGGACGGCCTGCCTCCGGTCCGGCCCGACGCCACCTTGCGGGACGTGCTGGACGTGATGGTGCGGACCGGCAGCACCGAGGTCGTGGTCACCGAGGACGGCACCGCGCGGCCGCTGGGGGTGTGCGACGTGCCCAGTCTCGTCGCGGCGCTCCGACCCACCGGCGAGGCGCCCGCGCCCGCGGACACAGGGGAGGCGCCTGTGTCCGCGGGCGCGGACACCACGGTGCCCACGCGGCCTCGTCGGCGACGGCTCGGGCTGCTGGTACGCCCGGTCCTGCTGACCATCGCCTTGCTGGCGCTCTTCATGATCGTGCGTGCGCACCCGATCGACTCGATCGAACAGCGTTTTCTCAACGCCGGCGAGATCTTCACCGAACTGGGCGCGCACCTGCGGCTCACCCTGATCTCGACGGCGTGCACGATCGCCATCGCCCTCCCGCTCGGCATCCTGCTCACCCGCGCCGGCGCCCGCTGGGCCAGGCCCATCGGACTGGGGCTGGGCAACCTCGGCCAGGCGATCCCGTCGATCGGGCTCGTCGTGCTGCTCGCGCTCTGGATCGGCACGGGCACCGCGACGGCGGTGACGGCGCTCGTCGTCTACGCGACCTTGCCGGTGCTGCGCAACACGATCGTCGGGCTCGACGACGTCGATCCGACCCTCGTCGACGCCGCGCGCGGCATGGGCATGGGCAAGACGGCCGTCCTGTGGCGGATAGAACTACCGCTGGCCGTCCCGGTGATTCTCGCCGGGATCCGGACCGCGCTGGTGCTCACCGTCGCGAGCGCGACGCTGGCGACCTTCATCGACGGCGGCGGTCTCGGCGGAGGGCTCGTCGCCGGGATCGGCCTGGACCGCCCGATCCTGAGCCTGACCTTCGGCATCATCGTCGCCGCACTGGCGCTCTTCGTCGACTGGCTGGGGCTGGTCGCCGAGGAGTTCCTGCACCCGCGCGGCAGGTAGCTCGACCGACTTCAAGGAGGACCGACCCATGCGGATGCTTCAGCGCACGACCGCCGCCGTGCTCGCGCTCGCCGTGGCAGCGGCGCTCGCGGCAGGCTGCACGATCGGCAAGGACGAGACCGGCGCCCAGGTGGGCGCCGGTTCCATCACGAAGATCGACGCGCTGAACGGCGCCCAGATCCGCGTCAGCTCCAAGGAGTTCGACGAGCAGCTGTTGCTCGGCCAGATCGCCCTCGTCGCGCTACAGGCGGCAGGGGCGAGCCCGCAGGACAAGACCAACATCACCGGCTCGAGCAATGTCCGCCGGGCGCTCACCAGCGGCGCGGTCGACCTGTACTGGGAATACACCGGCACCGCCTGGGTCAGCTACCTGAACCAGACCAAGCCGATCAGTGATCCGCAGGCGCAGTACGAAGCGGTCAAACAGGCCGACACCGCCAACGGCGTCACCTGGTGGGCACGTTCGCCTGCCAACGACACCTACGCCCTCGCCGGCAACCCGGCGACACTGGCCCGGACCGGCGTCAAGACGCTGTCCGACTACGCGGCCCTGGTGAAGCGGGACCCGGCCGCGGCCTCGACTTGTATGGGCCCGGAGTTCAAGAGCCGGGACGACGGATTTCCCGGCCTGGCGAAGACCTACGGGTTCACCCTGCCCGACCCCCACGTGCACCTGCTCAACGACGCCGTCGTCTACACGAGCATCGGCAAGGGGGACCCCTGCGGCTTCGGCTCGGTCGCCTCCACCGACGGGCGCGTGGCCGCGCAGCAACTCACCGTGCTCGAGGACGACAAGCACTTCTTCCCGACGTACAACCCCGCGATCACGATCGCCACTCCGCTCGCCCAGAAATACCCGCAGCTGGAGCAGGTCTTCACGCCGATCGCCGCGAAGCTCGACACCGCGACGCTCACGGACCTGAACAAGAAGGTCAGTGTCGACGGCCAGAAGCCCGCCACGGTCGCCCGCGACTGGCTCAAGTCGGCGGGCTTCATCAGCTGAACCGCCTGTCGCCGCGGCGGGCGGGAAAGGTTCGATCAAGCCGGACAAGTCACCGGCAGCGGACCCGGGGCGCGACTGTCCACACGGGACGCTAGTCCGGATCGGGTGCCCGATGTGGGTGCTTTGCGCAGCTGCGAGAGGGGGTCGTGAGTGGCAATGAGGGTTAGAGCTCACGTGAGTTTCTCGATCGTGGGGATGTCGTTCGACGCCGGGCCGTCGGAAGCGCTGAAGAGTAGGGAAGGGGGCCTTCACGCGCAGAACCCGAGTACATGAAGGACCCCATCCTTGCGCCTAGGTACAGGAAGGGGTCCTTCATGTACTTCAACCCGGCATCACGCAAGAAGCGCCACAGGTCACGCAGTAGGTACCCAAGGGGAAGCTCGTTAGAACGGTTATGAGGAGCTTCCCGTCATCCGAGGCAGGCACGGACGGCTTTGGCCAGATTCGCCGCCCTGGGGTCGTCGGGCCGGAAGTTCCAGAGGTTGGTGACGTAGCCGAAGCCGACACCGGCGTCGGGGTCCGCGAAGCCGATCGAGCCGCCGGAGCCAGGGTGGCCGAACGCTCCCGGTCCGGTCATCGGCATCGGCGGGCATGCCCGGTGGAAGCCGAGTGACATGTAGAAGGAGCGGTCGGCCGGGATGTCCAGTCCTGGTGGCAGTCCGTGCATCGAAGTCTTGTCGGTCTGGACGGCGGTCATTGTCTCGACCGTCGCCCGGTTCAGCAGGCGGACCCCGTCGACGGTGCTCACCGTGGCGGCGTACATCCGGGCCACCGATCGGGCGTCGGCGAGCATGTTCGCGGCCGGGAACTCCGCGGCACGCCAGGCTCGGGAGGTGAAGTAGTCGGTCGTGGGGTCGAGTGCGCCGCCCAGTTCGCCCGCTCGGGCTTGCACGGAGCCAGGCTCCCAGAGCGCTTTGACCCACCTGGTGACAGTGTCCGCGTCCAGTCCGGTCAGCTTGATCATGCCGGCGATCAGCTCTTCCAAGGTGAACGGTGCGGCGTAGTGGAGCTTGGCCACTCGGTGCTCGTGTTTCTCGGGGAGTCCGATCCACGCGCTCAGTCCGAGGGGGCGGGCGACCTCGTCGGCGAAGAACGTGCCGAGTGACTTGCCGGTGATCCGGCGAACGACTTCCCCGACCAGGAATCCGTACGTGACGCTGTGGTAGACGTGTTCGGTTCCCGGTTTCCACAGCGGTTTCTGTGCCTCGAGTGCCCGGATGACCGGGTGCCAGGCGCATGCCTGCTCGAAGGTGAGCGGGCCGTCGACGATCGGAAGGCCTGCCTGGTGCGACAGCAGCCAGCGCACCGGGATCTCTTCCTTGCCCGCGTTGCCGAATTCCGGCCAGTAGCGGGCGACCGGGGCGTCCAGGTCCAGTTCGCCGCGCTGGGCCAGCATGTGCGCGCAGATGGCGGTGGCGCCCTTCGTGGTGGACGCGACCTGGACGATGGTGTTCTTGCGCCACGGCCGGTTCGCCTCGCGGTCGGCGAGGCCGCTCCACAAGTTGACGACCTGGCGGCCGCCCACGTAGACGCTGCACGCCGCGCCGACCTCACCGGGGCTTTCCTTGAAGTTCCTGCGGAAGACGTCGGCGACCTTGCCCCAGCCGTGCTCGACGCCGTTGCCGTCGTGGCCGTCCTCGGCCGCGCCCGCCTGCCCGGCGAGGCCGACGAGCGCGCCTGTGGTCAATGCTCCGGCCAAGACCGTCCTGCGCCGAACCTGTCCCCGCTCGGATGTTCCGTCCACCATGTCCCAACCCCTTCTGGTGAATACCTGAGCTCGGATGACCTGCGGGGATCACGATCACCGAGTGCGCTGACGCGGTGCTGACACCGCCCTGACACGGGCTGAACGCCGGGCCCCCGACCAGGCGCGAAACGGCCGGATATCGATACGCCTCGCCATGGGCTTGGAAGCCTGCGGCGGCAGCCGTGTCCGCTCCTTCTGGCGGTAGCGCTACAATGAGTCACGTATCGTGAGGTCGTTCAGACTGTGTGGAACCGGTCGGATTGTGGCCTCGGGCGGGCCACCGAAAAATGAGGCGAGCCGAGCACCTGCCAGCGGGCATGACGTACCCCTCTGCGGGGTAACTGCTCCTGAGCGCGCCGGTGGCCGGATCCACGTCACCGCGGTTGAGGAACCACTCGACAGGTGATTTCGATTGCACAACCCTGAACACCGCTTCGCCGCCGCCGAGACGGCGCCTGATGCGGCAGGTCTCGCGGTGAGCCCATGACACCACCCGAAGACCTCGAGACCATCCTGGCGCGCCTGCACCGTGCGGCCGCCGACGAGCAGCATCTCGGCGCCCTCGACTCCCTGCGCATCGCCGGGCTTCTCGGTCTGGACGCCCTCACCATCGACCTGGTCAACAGCGCCGGGACCCTGGAACTGGTGTGGTGCGACCCCGTCGACGGACCAGGGCCCGAGCTGGACACTCTGCAATACACGCTCGGTGACGGCCCCACCCTGGAAGCCGCCCAGCACGGCTACACGGTGACCGAACACGATCTGGCGGCCACCGACCAGGCCCGCTGGCCGCTGTTCCTGCCCGCCGCGATGCAGTCCCCGGCCCGAGCCGTCATCGCCGCCCCGCTTCGGGTTGACGGCGACACTGTCGGCGCCCTTACCGGGTACCGCGCCACACCCGGCGCCATGACGGCATCGCAATCACGCGATTTCCATCGCGTCCGCCAAGCGTTGCTGCCCTTGGTGCTGCGGAGCGCGCCGAGTTCGGCCGGCAGCGACTCCGGCCTCCGCCGCTACCGCGAAGAAGTCCAGCAAGCCGCCGAGTTCCTCGCAGCCACCCTTGCCATCCCACCGGATCACGCACTCGCCCGGCTCCGCGCCTACTCTTTTCGCCACGACCGGTCTCTGACCGAACTCGCCCGTGACGCCCTCACTCGCCGCGTCCGACTGGACTGACCACCACCCGTAGCCCAGGAACCAGTGGCGTGGAGTGGTTCACGCCATGGTGCGCCGGCCGCCGCGCTCGGCCGCGGTGCGGCGGCAAACCCTTGACCTGACGGCTGATCCCGGGGCGGTCGCCTGCTGACAGTCGTCGAGTCACAGTGCCCGGATTCCCTTCGGTTCGTCCGGCGTACACGCTACCTCCGAACTCGACCCATCCGGTGATCAAGGGCATGGCCTGGCCGTCGCCGCGAACGTCGGACCGCTTGTCGCGCGACATTGATGTTTTCTTTACGGCCGGCTCGGTCATTCCTGACGCTGGATCGTTAGTGTCCGCTTCGGTGCGCGGCCGTCACGCCGGGGTGGAGATGGCGGGGCGGGGTGCGGCGCACGGGAGATCCGGGGAGGACAGGGGTATGACCGAGGTTCCAGAACACGCTGTGCCGGCACGGGTGGACAGCCCGGTCCGGCAGGCGGCGCCATCGGGCAAGGTGGGCCGGTGGCTGATGGAGCACCGGGTCCAGCCGGTGGGACCGGAGAGCCATGAGGAACACGCCACACCGCAGTCGTGGTGGAAGGTCATGTGTCTCACGGGCGTGGATTACTTCTCCACGTTGTCCTATCTGCCCGGTATCGCCGCGCTGGCGGCGGGCGCGCTGTCGCCGCTGGCGACGTTGCTGATCGTCGCGCTCACCCTGCTCGGCATGCTGCCGATGTACCGGCGGGTGGCGAAGGAGAGCCCGCACGGTCAGGGTTCGGTCGCGATGCTGGAGAATCTGCTGCCGTTCTGGCGCGGCAAGATCTTCGTCTTGGTATTGCTGGGTTTCGTCGCGACCTCGTGGATCATCACCATCACGCTGTCCTCGGCCGATGCCACCGTGCACGCGCTGGAGAACCCGATCGCGCCGTCGTTCCTGCACGGACACGAAGTCCTGATCACGGTGATCCTGCTGCTGATCCTCGGCGGGGTGTTCCTGCTCGGGTTCAGCGAGGCGGTCGGCGTCGCGATCCCGCTGGTAGCGATCTTCCTGGTGTTGAACGCGGTGGTCGTGGTCGCCGGGATCGGTGAGGTGCTGACCGAACCCGCCGCGTTCGATCGATGGCTGGACGCGCTGACCTCCGGAGGCGGTGGGATCGGCGGGGTCATCGGCCCGGCGATTCTGGCGTTCCCGTTGCTGGTGCTCGGATTGTCCGGTTTCGAGACCGGTGTGAGCATGATGCCGCTGGTGGCGGCGAAGGGCGAGAACGCCGAGCAGAAACTCGCGAACCGGATCCGCAACACCCGTAAGCTGCTCACCGCGGCCGCGCTGATCATGTCGGTGTACCTGATCGCGACCAGTTTCGTCACCACGATCCTGATCCCGGCGGAACAGTTCGAACCGGGCGGCGAAGCGAACGGCCGGGCGCTGGCGTACCTGGCGCACGAGCTGATGGGCGACTGGGTCGGCACCGCTTACGACATCAGCAGCATTCTGATCCTGTGGTTCGCCGGGGCTTCGGCGATGGCCGGTTTGATCAACATCGTGCCGCGGTATCTGCCCGCCTACGGGATGGCGCCGGACTGGGCAAGGGCCGTGCGGCCGGTGGTGCTGGTCTACACTGCGATCTGTGTCCTGGTCACGATCATCTTCAACGCCGACGTCAACGCACAGGCCGGGGCGTACGCCACCGGGATCCTCGCGATGATGGTGTCCGCGTCGGTGGCCGTGGCGATCTCCGCGGCGAAGAGGCGTCAGCGCAAGGCCGCGATCGCGTTCGCCGTGCTGACCCTGATCCTGATCTACGCGCTGGTGGAGAACGTCATCGAGAAGCCCGACGGCCTCACGATCTCCGCCTTCTTCATTCTCGGGATCATCGTGGTGTCGCTGATCTCGCGGGTCACCCGCACCACGGAACTGCGGGTGGAGCACATCGAGTTCGACGAGCCCGCGCGCCGGTTCGTCACCGAGTCGATCGCGCACGACGGCGCGCTGACCATCATCGCGAACCGGCGCCAGGCCGGGGACGCCGACGAATACCGGGCGAAGGAAGCCGAACAGCGAGGCCTGAACCCGGTGCCGGGCGCCGCCGACGTCCTGTTCCTCGAAATCGACGTCATCGACCCGTCCGGGTTCAGCGACGTGCTGAAGGTCCGCGGTGTCGAGATCGAGGGTTTCCGTGTCCTGCGCGTGGAAAGCCCGGCCGCGCCGAACGCGATCGCGGCTGTCCTGCTCGCGCTGCGCGACGCCACCGGTGTGCGGCCGCAGTGCCATTTCGAGTGGAGCGAGGGCAACCCGCTGGGGCATCTGTTCCGCTACCTGATCCTCGGCCGCGGCGACACCGCCCCGGTGGTCCGCGAAATCATCCGCACCAGCGAACGCGACCCGGCCCGGCGGCCGGGAATCCACGTCGGCTGACATCAGGCGTCAACGCGAGGCCGTCACCTGAGGGCTCGGCGCTGACGATGGAGGATTTAGGACGTTCAACGTCCCTAATCCTCCCCACTCACCTCTGACGCGTGGCTGATCAGCTGTCCCGGTTCGATGTGCTGACCGAGGTCTGCCGGCCGCACCTCCGGTGGAGAAGACTCGCGGAGTGAAGATGGTGCCCGGGCTGCCCGGGATCCTGCTGATCACGGTCGCGTCGGGGGTCGCCTACACCGCGCTCCGGCTCTTCATCGACATGAAAAGCGGAATCTTCGAACGTTTCCTGTCCTTGCCGATCGCACGCTCGGGTGTGCTGTGGGCGCGCGTGCTGACGTCGCTCGTCGCCAACCTCCTCTCGCTCGTGATCGTCGTGGGTGTCGCCCTCCTCATGGGTTTCCGCTCAGGAGCGGGACTGTCGACGTGGCTCGCGGTGGCAGGCATCCTGCTGCTGTTCACGCTGGCGTTGACGTGGCCGGCCGTCATCCCCGGTCTCTCCGCGAAATCCGTGGACGGCGCGGGCGTGTTCTCCTACCCGCTCATCTTCCTGCCGTTCCTCAGTTCGGCATTCGTGCCCACCGCCACCATGCCCGGCCCGGTGCGTGCCTTCGCCGAACACCAACCGGTGACGTCGATCGTGAACACCCTCCGCGCCCTGCTCACCGAGCAGCCGGTCGGCACCGATATCTGGATCGCCCTCGCGTGGTGCGCCGGTCTCCTCATCGTCGCCTACGTCTTCGCCACGATCACCTACCGCCGCAAGATCTCCTGAGCACACCTCAACTCGGATCCCACGCACTCCTGGGCGTAACCCGGGTCGTGCGGATCGGCAGCGGTCAAAGGCGAGCGCGGTCGGTGAGCCAGGCGGCGATGTCAGCGACGACTTCGGGGTCCACGTGGTGTGGATGTGCGTAGTCCGCGGGCATCGACGGTCCGCTGCCGGGGAAGAACATGTGATCGTCGGCGGCGTAGGTGCGGAAGGTGACGTCCGGCCGGTCGGCCAGGCCGTCGCGCCATCCGGCCAGATCGCCGTCGATGGTCAGCTGGTAGTCGCGCTCGCCTTGTATGAAGAGCATGGGCAGATCCAGTGTCGCGGCGACCGCCACCGGATCGTAGGCGCGCAGGTCCAGCCAATACTGTGCGGGCATTCCGAACGGCAGTTTCTCGGCGGGTGTGGCGGGCGATAGATCCGGGCTGTCCACCAGTTTCGCGTGTTCGGTGGCCGCCTCGACGGTGGGCAGCAACGCCGCGGTCGCCGGATCGGCCTTCGTCAGATATTCGATGACGCGCACCATCGACCACTGCATCGGCACCGTGTCCCCGGCGAGAACGACGAGACCGGCCACCCTTGGCCCGGCGGCGGCCACCCGAGGTGCGAACTTGCCGCCCATGCTGTGCCCGATCACGAAGACGTGATCACCGTCCACTGTCGACAGTCCGCGCAGGATATCGATGCCCGCGACGGCATGCGGAACGTATTCTTCGGTCGGGGTGAAGTCCGGGGTGGCGGCGATCTGTTCGCGGTGCGTGTAGGTGACCTTGTCACAACGCAAGACCGCCACACCGCGACTGGCCAGACCCCAGGCGATGTCCTTCAAGTTCTTGTTCGGCCCGGCGGTACCGTCCCGATCGAACGGTCCGCCGCCGGCGAGCAGTACAGCCGCCGGATGGGGACCTTCGCCGTGGGGGACGGTGACTGTTCCCGGCACGGCGAAGGCGCCCGAACCCACAGTCACCGCATGTTCGTCGAACAGGTCCGGATCCGCATAGTCCGGTGACTGCCACGCCTCGAGGTCCGTATCGGTCGATTCGACTGACGCCATATTGTCCTCCGCCTCAACGTTCTCAACTTTGAGAACGGTATCACGAATGAGAGCATAGGGGTCATGGATTCTCTGGAGCTGCTGGCGCACCCGGTGCGGCTGCGGATCGTGCACGCTCTGTCCGGCAAGCGGACTCAGACGACCGCGCAGCTGTGCGCACGCCTGCCCGACGTTTCGAAGGCGACCGTGTACCGGCACGTCGACCTGCTCGCCGGCGGGGGTGTTCTCGAGGTCGCCGCCGAGCACCGCGTGCGGGGCGCCGTGGAGCGGACCTACCGCCTGCGCCCAGAGCGCGCGACCATCGACGCCGACGCGGTGGCCGCGGCAAAACCCGAAGACCACCGCGAGGTCTTCGCCTTGGCCATGGTCACGCTGCTCGCCGAATTCAACACCTATCTCGATCGTGAAGACGCCGATCCGGTCGCCGATCTGGTCGGCTATCGGCAACACGCGGTGTGGCTCGATCGTGAGGAGGTCGGAAGCCTGATCGACGGTCTGCGCGCGGCGATCCTTCCGCACCTGAGCAACCCCGCCACCTCAGGCCGTACGCAGTACTTACTGAGCCCGATCCTGTTCCCGGCCGGCCAGGTCGACACATAGACGCGCATCGAGACGGCCTCGCCCGGGTGCGCCGCCGCCTGATCAGCCGTCGGAGGTGTTGTCCTCGGTGGTCTCGCTGATGTGCTCGCTGAGGCGGGCCATGTTCTCCGGGCGGTTGCCTGCCGGGGTGTCGCGACCGAGGACGGTGACGCCCTGCCGCGCGACCTCGGCGACCTGGACCATGCCGCGGGCACTGGCGAGTGTGGTCTCGTGCCGTACGTCGCCGTCGACGAAGTAGCGTTCGCGGCGGCGCTCGTCGCGCATTCGGGCGATCAGGCCCTCGCTCTCGAGGGACGCGACCGACTTGGAGACGGTCGCCGCTGATCCCGAGGCGCTGGACGAGTTCGGCGGCAGTGACGCTGCCCGAGTCCGCGACCAAGAGGCACGTCAGTACCCGAGCCGTCATCTTGGGCGCACAGCATCGCTCACCTCTCCTACATCGCGTCCAGGCGTTGAGCGGCTCTGCGCGCAGGTCCGTGGGTTCGCCCGACAGGTTCGGTCAGTGCACTCGCGAGTGGCTTTCTTCCAGCGAGAGGCCGCGCTGTCGCCCTTCGAGGATCGCCCAGAATCGGGTGCATTTCATGGGATCGACGGCCGGGCATTTCCGGCCGTGTTCGAGTGCGGTGCGGGCCACCTCGATACGGTGCTGCTGTTCGATCAATTCGGCCAGTTTGTGGTCGATCATTTCCCGTCGGCCTTGTCGCTCGCCCGTGAGGAAGCGCCCTATCTCCGCCAGCGAGAATCCGATCTCGCGGAAGAAGAGGATCGCGCTGACGTCCCTGACCGCAGACTCGGCGTAGCGCCGACGGCCCGCTTCCCGCGCCGTCGGCCGCACCAAGCCGAGTTCGTCGTAGTACCGCAGCGCGCTCGTCGGCACGCCGGTCCGTTCGGACAGGTCGCCGATGGACAACGACGCCGGGGTGCTCTCGGTGGCAGACATTGACTTCAAGCGTACTTGAAGTGCTTGGCTCACCCCATGAAGATCAAGGAAAGGCTGCTGAGCCGCGTCTTGGCACAGTTCCGCCGGCCGACCGGAGCCGTCGGGCACGTCGTCGGCTGGATCATGGGCCGTCGCTCGTCGAACGTGGCGCGCAACCGCTGGGCGGTGCGGCTTCTCGACGTCCAGCCGACCGACCGCGTCATCGAACTCGGCTGCGGTCCGGGCGTGGCCATCTCCGCCCTCGCCACACGGGCGTCCCGGGGCTTGGTCGTCGGCGTCGACCACTCGCCGGTCATGATCCGCCAGGCCCGCCGCCGCAACAGGGCCGCCATCCGCGCCGGACGGGTACGCCTCGTGCGCACGCCGGTCGAGGCCCTGTCGATCAGCGACGGGCCATTCGACGCCGCGCTCGCGGTCAACACGGCAGGCATGTGGCCCGACCCGGCCGCCCGGCTACGCGAACTCGCCCGGCTGTTGCGACCCGGTGGGCGCATCGCACTGGTATCCCAGCCTCGTTGTCCCGGTGCCACCGCGGCCACTTCGGCGGTGGCCGCTCACGAGCTGGCAAGCCGGCTCACCGATGCCGGGTTCGAGCGACTCCGGACCGAGATGCTCGACCTCGACCCGCCGGCGGCGTGCGTCATCGGGCACGTGGCCGGCTCACAGCACCAGCCGTTCGGAGGTACTGCGGGAAAGGAACACGGACCCTCGCCGGGATCGAACAGCAGGCCCGGGCCCAGGTGATGAAGAGACCAGGTCGTGCCAATGCCACGTAGCTCAAGTTGATCTTGAGCGGCTGCCGGCCTGCTCGATCAAGCCGGACAAGTCACCGGCAGTGGACCCGGGGCGTGACTGTCCACACGGGACGCTATTCCTGATCTGGGGCCCGATGTGGGTGCTTTGCGCGGCTGCGAGAGGGGGTCGTGAGTGGCAATGAGGGTTATTGAGGGGTAAGGCAAACGTGTCGTGTCTTGGGCGAGACCCGGATCTCGCGTGTTCAGAGACGTAACTCGCGTGTTCAGACTCCGCACTCGCGAGTGCGGCATCCAGACACGCGAGTCACGTCCCCAAGCACGTGAGTTACGTCCCTAAGCACGTGAGTTACGCCTTACCGACCGGCCGCCGAGGTCACAGCCGTCCCACCGTCACCAGGGACCACATCTGACGGTAGCGAAAGCCTCCTTCCCTACCGTCAAAGCAGGCAAGGAGGCCCTCACTACCGGGAGAACGCCCGCGCAGGAGCGACACCGGCCCCGCACCACGAAACGTCCGACTTTCCCCTCAATAGAACGACCTTTGCCACTCACGACTCCTTGACAGAACTGCCCATTTCATTATCAATCGGACATTCAGTCATCGAAATGCGTCCACAGTGGATGCTAGGGGCTTGCCGGCTTCCGTCGGCCAGGGCAACCGAGCGCTTCACCTGCGGCAACCGTCCCCACTTGCGATCAAACCCTGTCCAAGATCAACTTGAGTTACGCGGCATTGAGGTCGTGCCCGGTGATCCGTGCAAACCCTGAAGGGGGCATTGCTCAATCCGGTGAACACGATGGCGGACGTGTTTCACCCACGAAGGCTGCGGCCTTCAAGGCGCCGAAGTCGGCTGCCTGGGCGAAGCCCTCGCTCCCACGATGGACGGCTGCTTCACCCTGTTCGACACCATTCGCGCATGCCACCCGAATACCCCAACCCACTGGCGAGCCAGGGAGGCAAGGAGCAACGTTCCACCCACGAAGCACCGGCTCCCCAGGGCGAGGACGGCAAGCGCGGCGACGCAACAGACGATAGGACCTACCGGAGTGCTGCGCAGATTTGTACGGTTAAACGGCTTTTAGAGCGGTTTCACGCTTTGTCCTCCAACTCTGGTGGGGAGCGACATGAGGACGAACAGCTCGATTCGCCGTCTTGAAGGATCGGCGGGAAACCTGGTGGCTCGGCTGTGCTCGCTGATCGCGCAGCACAGGAGCGCGGTGCTGGTCAGCGGGGCCGCGGGGATGGGTAAATCGTGGCTGGCACGCCAGTTGCTCAGCGTGGTCCACGCAGACGTGAATGTCCTTGTCCGGTGCCGGGGGCTTCCCGATGAGCCGTACGTTGTCGTGCGGGAATTGCTGCGCTGTCTCGGCGAAGCCGGTGTGGACATTGGTGCCGCGACTACGTGTGCAGAGGACGGCAAGGGATCCTACGAGGTCTGCGCGCGGCTGCGGGAGCTGCTTGTTGTCGTGGCGCCTGTGTTCGTTGTCGTGGACGACGTGGATCTCGCTGATTGCCGGTCGTTGCAGGTTCTGAAGTGCTGTGCGACGAGACTTCCGGCTGACGTCGCGCTGATGATGACGTGCGGATCCGGCCGCCTCAAGGCGGCGGATCTGCGTTGGGGCGCCGAGTATCGGGTGGAGCTGGAGGCATTGTCGCCTCTGGAGATCCAGCAGTGGGCGGCGGAATCGTTCGGTGGCCTCGTGCCCGACCGCTGGGCTGCCCAGGTGCACGCGCTGACCGGTGGTGTGCCGCGGTTTGTCGCTGAGGTATTCGCATGTGTGCGGCCGGAGCAGGGGGATCCTGGCGGGGTGCTCGAGAAGCGAGGGGTTCCGCAAGCGATCGCGGACGCGGTTTCGGAGAGGTTCAGTGTGCTTCCGGTCGCGTCGAGACGAATTGTGGACAGTGCGGCGTTGTTACGTGGAAGGTTTACGGCGGACCTGCTGGCCGAAGTGTGCCGCGTGTCCACGGTCAGAGCGGGAACCGCGCTTGTCCGCGCGGCGGATGCCGGCTTGGTGGAGATGAGCGACGACGGAGCGTTCGAGTTCCGGCCGTCGCTGGTCAGGTCGGCGCTGGAGCGCATGTTGTCGGCGGAGGATCGCCGGCGCGGGCATGTGGCTGTGGTCCGCGCTCTGGAGAACCGGGGTGGGGAGGCGCTGGCGGAGTTGACGCACCATGCCCGAGCTTCGGGCGACCTCGCCGCGGCGGCTCGTTATGCGGAACGGGCGGCTGATCGCGCCGCGTGGGAGGGGGAGCCCGCGGACGCGGTCGAGCTGCTTCGCCAGTTGCTGGCCGAGCCGGGCTTGCCGCGGCGGGTGCGGGCCGCTCTCGCCGGCCGGTGCGGGCGGTTGGCGTTGGGCAGTCTCGCCTTCGACGACACCGTGGTGTTGCTGAGAACGATCATCGCGGACGACACGCTGTCCAGCGGTGTTCGCGGGGAGCTGCGGTTGCAGCTGGGTCTGTTGCGTGCCAACCAGGCAGGGGAGGTGGACCTGGGCTGGGCGGAGATCGTCAAGGCGGTCACGGAGCTGCGGAGGCGTCCGTTGCTGGCGGCGCGGGCGATGGCGGCGTTGGCCATGCCGCAATGGAGCACCTGGCCGGTCGAGGAGCACCTGCGTTGGCTGCGGGAAGCGGAGCGCACCACGCCGAGCCGCGGCGATCCGGCGCTGCTCACCGCCATCGCGGTAAACCGGGCGGCCGCGCTGCTGCAGCTCGGCGACCGGCGTGCCTGGGAGGCGATCGACGCGCTGCCTCAGGATGGTTCCACCGCGGAACAGCGACAGGAGCTCGTTCGCGGGTATATCAACCTTGCTGACGCGGCTATCTCGCTTGGCCATCAGGCCGCTGGAGATTTCCTGTCCAGGGCGCACGCGCTGACGGGGCAGGCTCCGTCGTATCTGCGGCATATGGCCTTGGCCAACGATCTCCGGCTGGCGCTGGTGACCGGGCGCTGGGCGGGCCTGGCGGACCGAGCGCGGCGGCACCCCGCGACCAGGACCCCGCGCTCGTCGGCGGAGTCTCATCTGGTGCTGGCCCGGCTCGCCCTCGCCACCGGCGAGTGGGACGAGGCCGAACGGCTGCTGACCCTGCCAGGGCTCGAACTGGGCCACGGCTGGTACGGGCCGGCGGTGCTTCTCGCGGCCGCGACGAGGGTTCGGCTCGCCGTCCTGCGCGGGAGGCTATCCGAAGCGGTGGACGAGTTCGCCGCCGCCGCCGAGGTAGTGCGCAACAAGGGGGTCTGGGCGTGGTCGGCGGAATTGGTCGACGCCGGAGTTGAGGCGTTGTTGCGGCTGCCTGACGTCACGGCCGCCAAGGCTGTGCTGGCCGAATTCGGGGACGACGTCGAAGACCGCGACTGTCCTTTGGGGCATGCGTTGCTGCGCTTCGGACTGGGGATGACGGCCAGTGCCGAGGGCAGACTCGACGACGCCGTGGTGCTGTTGGCCGACGCCGCGGAACGGCTGGCCGCGCTGCCGCGGCCCTACGAGGAGGCGCGGGCGATCGAGGCGGTCGCGAGGTGCTTGTTCGACCTGGCCGACACCGCGCGGGCCGTCGAATACGCGAGTGCTGCGGCGCGCGCGTTCGCCCGGCTCGGCGCTACCTGGGACGCGGCACGATGCGAGCACTTGCTGCGCGAACATGGCGGCGGGATGGGGGGAGGTCCGGGGCGGCGTGGGTACGGCGCCGTCCTCTCTCCACGGGAGGAGTCGGTCGCGCGGCTGATCGTGTCGGGCCACACCAATCGGCAGATCGCCGGTGTGCTGTTCCTGTCACCCCGGACGGTCGAGCGGCATGTCGCGAACATCCTGCGCAAGCTCGGTGTGCGGTCGAGGCAGGACGTCCGGGTCGGCTGACGCGCGCTGGTGTGCGGCCGGGAACATGGCCGCACACCAGCACGTGATCAGGACAGGGAGAAGCAGAGCGGTTTGGTGATGTGCTTGTGACACCGGACGTTCCGGCTCGCGCTTGCTGTCTGCTGCTTGCCATCGGAGACAGTCAGGGTCACGGTGTAGTTCTTCGCGACGTTCGGGTAGGCATGTGAAGCGGTCTTGCCGGTCGCGGTGGCGCCGTCACCGAAGTTCCACGTGTACCCGGTGATCGCTCCTTCCTCGTCGCTGGAGGCGCTGGCGTCGAACGTGCACACGTCGCTCGCACAGCGGCCGGTGAAGGCCGCGGTGGGTGGGAGGTCGCCTGCCTTTACCAGACGACGCGTGCTGTTGGTCTTGCCGGAGTTGTCCGTCACCGTCAACCGGACGCTGTAGTAGCCCGAGCGGCCGTACGTATGCGAGGTGGTTTTGCCGGTGGCGGTGGCGCCGTCACCGAATTCCCACGCGTAGCCGGTGACGTTCCCGTCGGTGTCCTTGGACGGGCTCGCGTCGAAAGCGCACGTCGTGTTGCCGGTCGAACAGGCTGCCTTGAACGCGGCGGTCGGACGGCCCGGGTCCGGTGTGCCCGCCGGGTAGTCCTGGGTCGAACCGACATCCAGCAGTGGCTCCTTCACGTTGTCGCCGGAGTCGTCGGTCCAGTTCGTGTTCGCGGTGTCGACGAGCCGCTGCCGCACGGCCAAGGCCCCGTCTCGATCGACGGCCCGGTTGCCGTTCGCGGTCAGCAAGGCCGCCGCCCCCGCGACATGCGGGGCCGCCATCGACGTGCCGCTGAGGACCTTGTACTGCCCACCGGGGTAGGTGGACAGTATGCAGGTGCCGGGAGCCGCGATCTCCACGCTGGGACCGAAGTTGCTGAAGTCCGCGAGCGTGTCGTCCTGGTCGGCCCGGCAGGTCGACGATGCCCGGCCGCCCGGTTCGCCGTCGAAGTCCGCGATCGCCGAGACGGTCACGACGTCGGGATGGTTGGCGGGCGAGAACGTCTTGGCGTCCTTGTGGTTGTTGCCCGCCGCGACCGCGAAGACGACGCCTTTGGCGACCGCGTTCGAGATCGCTGTCCGGAGAGCGTCGTTCTCGCAGTTCTCGCAGCCGAGGCTCATGTTCGCGACCTCGATCTCGTCAGCGTGCGCGGCGACCCAGTCGACGCCGGAGACCACACCGGAAAGCTGGCCACTGCCGTTCTGGTCGAGTACCTTCACCGCCCAGATCCGCGCCCCGGGCGCCACGCCCACGACCCCGGCCCCGTCGTCGCGGGCGGCGATCGTGCCCGCCACATGGGTGCCGTGACCGTGGTCGTCGCTGCCCGCGTTGTCCGTGCACGAACCGCTGTTGAGACAGTTCGTCCTGGACACCACGTTCAGATCCGGATGCTGTGCGTCGACTCCGGTGTCGATCACCGCCACGTCGGCGTCGACACTGTAGTCATCGGTCCCGTTGATCTTCAGGTTCGGATTGGCCGGGGCGTGGACACGATCGACACCGGTGGGCACCGTCTGGGCCGTGGTGCCGACGATCCTGTCCGGCTCGACAGCCCGAACACGAGGGTCGTGCCGTAGGGCGTTCACCGCGGCCGATGTCAACGTCGCGGAGAAGCCGCTGATCGCATGCCGGTAGATGTGCCCGACCTGTCCGCCGTGCCGGTCGACCAGACCTGAGGCGAGCGTCGCCGGATCGGCGGCGCTGTTGTGCAATGTCACGATGTAGCCGGCCGCGCCCGGTTCCGGACCGGGCGACGCCGCGGCGCTGGGAGCCGCGGCACCGACCGTCAGCACCAGCACACCCAGCACTCTGAGAAGTGTCCTTTTCGCACGCAATGTAGTCCTCCTGATGCAGGCTTTCGTGGAGGCCACGGAAATCTCCGCGGTGAAATCACCGTCACGGAAGCCAGGAGAAGAAACAATGCCGGAAACCGTGGGTGGTCTACGCAATCCACTCGGTGCACTTCGACGTCGCCACCCTCGGGGGGTTCTCAGCGGTGCGATACAGGGGGCTTGGTGCCTGCGATCGCCTACCTCCACACCGCCGAGCTGTATCCGACCCGGATGCGGGGCACCTCTCCGCCCATAACGGCACCGAATCGAACGCGGGAGCCGGGTTCCGGGCGAGCTCGGCGAGGAAGCAGCGGAGGTGATGGAGGGTGAGGTCCACGTTCACCGCCTGATCAGGAGTCCGGAGCGGGGGAAGCGGGATCGGCCGACCACCGGTGCTTGACGGCGTCGACGAAAGCGCCGAATTCCTCGGTCATCGAGACCGTTTCGGGGTCGAGCATCCACTGCTGCTGCAATCCGTCCAGCACGGCGATCGTCGTTCGCACCAGCGTGACCACCGGGGCGTCGGCCCGGATCTCGCCGGAGCTCTGTCCACTGTGGATCGCTTCGGTCAGCCACCGGCTCACTGCCGCGTAGTGTGAGCGCGTCCACTGGTGGGCGGGATGCCGCGGGTCAGTGGCCTCGGCGGTCACGCGCACGAACAACCCGACCAGTTCCGGTCGCGTGGTGTTGCGGGCCACCAGCGCCTCGATCGCCGTGAACGCGGCCCAGCCCAGCGGAAGGTGATCGCCACCCTGGTGGAGGAACCGCGTGTCCTCCGCGTCGCGCGCTTCGAGCACCGCGGTCAGCAGGGCGGTCTTGCTGGGAAAGTGGTGCAGGAGCCCGGATTGGGACAACCCGGCGGACTTCGCGACGCGTGCGATCGAGGTGCCGCGGTAGCCGGTGGCGGAGAACAGTTCGGTGGCCACTCGCACGACCGCCGCCCGCGACGTCACGCCCGCCGCCTCCCCGCGTGTGGCGGTGCGGGCGGCGGGCTTGTCGACAGGGACGGACACGAAGTGCAGGGTAGTCCGCCAGATCCGGGTGGGTACTAGCCGGCCTCGGCCCAGAAGTCGGTGAACAGACGCGCCGTGACCTCGGGTTTCTCCTCGTTCGGTGTGTGTCCCGCATCGGCGATGACCTCGTACCGGGCGCCGAGGCGGGTCGCCATGTCACGCTGTGCCTCCGGGGTCCACGCCGCGTCGTGCTCGCCGTGGGCCACCAGGATCGGGACCCCGGCGGCGCGCAGTTCTTCGACGCGGTCCGGCTCGGCGGCGATGGCCCGGCCGATGCCGAGCAGGTTGGCCGGGTTGGTCTCGTGGATCCGGGTCCGCAGGTAGGTCACCACCGGTTCCGGTTGCCCGGCCGCGAAGAACGGCTCCAGGAACCGCCAAGCGCCTGCCGACCCTTCCGCGGTGATGGCTTCTTCCAGCGCCGGACCGGCCGGTCCGGCGACCGTGGCACCGCCGGGCCCTGAGCACAGGATGGTGTAACTGCGGAACCGGTGCGGTTCCCGGATCACCGCGGCCCGCGTGACCAGGCCGCCGAAGCTGTGCCCCACCAGATGGACCCGCTCGCCGGGCGCCGCGGCGTCGAGCACCTCCAGCAGGCCGGTGGCGAAGGCGTCCACCGTGTAGTCCTCTGCCCTGTCCGGGCCTTCGGACTTCCACTGTCCGAGCTGGCTGTAGGTGAGCACGTCGTAGCCGGCCTCGGTGAGCTCGCTCAGCATCGGCACGAAGTCCTCTTTGGACCCGGTATAGCCGGGCACGAGGACGGCGATTCCTTTGGCGGTGTCACTCCCGCCCGGTGGGGTGGACCGGACGGCGGAGAGCCTGCCGTCCGATGTGGACACGGCGAACTGCCTGGCGGAGGCGGGGAGGGTGTGCAAGGGGTACTCCTCGGGTCAGCGGACGGATCGGATGGGCAGGAACGCGGCGGCGCCGACGAGCACGAGCAAGCCGGCGACGGCGAACAGGATGTGGTACCCGGCAAGGGTGATCAGCAATGCGGAGAAGCTCGGCGCCACGGCCTGAGGGACGTTCGTGGCGACGTTGAGCAGACCCAGGTCCTTGGCGGCGTCTTCGTTGCTCGGCAGCACCTGGGTCATCAGGGCGACATCCAGGGTCATGTAGGTGCCGAAGCCGAACCCGGCGATCGCCGCGAACGCGATCATGCCGCCGATGGTAGGACTGATCAGCGGGCAGGCCAGGCCGGCGGCAGTGATCACCGAGGCGGCGATCACGAACGGTTTGCGGCGTCCGATCCGGTCCGACCACGGCCCGGTGACGAAACTGGAGAGCACGGTGCCGACGAGCATCACCAACGCCAGTTGCCCGGTCACCGCGTTCGCCCGTTCCAACGGGATGCCGACGTGGTCGACCAGGATGTAGAGCTGGAAGTTGTAGACGGCCCAATACCCGAGCACGAACAGCATCCGGGCGACGAAGGCCCAGGCGAAGTCGGGATGTCTGCGCGGACTGACCCAGAAGCCTTTCAGGAACGTCGACCACGACCAGGCCGGGCGCGGCAGTCCCGCGCTGGAGGTGTCCCGGTTGACGAGGACGAACAGCAGGACGACGACGAGTACGACGGCGGCGAAGACGCTGTAGCCGATCCCGAGGTCGGTGGCGAACCGGGCGGCCAGCAGTACCCCCGCGGTGGCGCCGACCATGCTGCCGACACCGACGAAGGCCGACGCGGTGCCGCGCTGCCCGGTCGGCAGCCGGTCGGCCAGGATCGCCGTCATCGGGCCCTGCACGATATTGAGCGAGACCTGCACGAGGAGCCACAGCACGGCGAGCAGGGCGACCGAGCCCGCCACCGGGAGTGTCACCAGGAACACCGCGCCGAACAGGGCGCCGAGCATCATCCACGGGGTGCGGCGGCCGAACCGGCTGCGGGTGCGGTCGGACAACGCGCCGACGATGGGCTGGACGAACAGGGTGGCGAACGCCGACACGCTCACCACCATGCCCAGGCTGGACACCTTGCCGGCGGGATCCACCTCGGCGACCTGATTCGGCAGCAGGATGCCCAAAAGGCCCGAATAGGCGAGGAAGAGCGAGAAGTTCCCGATCATGAGCGAACCGATGAGCACGCGCCTGCGCTGGGGCCCAGGGCGGGAACCGGAATCATCGTCCGGCGCGAGGGTCGGGGTGTGCGGTGCTGGGTCAGGCAATGTGGGGGCCATGGCCGCCTCCTGAACGCGATGCCGGGCACCAGTGCCTCGGCGAATGCCGGGCATCACATCACGGTGACCGACCGCTCAGTCGGTCTGTATATGTATCCGAGATCTATTGGTGTTGTGCGCGTTATATTTGCTTAGGTGGCCTGGCGAAGCAGCTGGGTCAGCGTCCGGAACGCTGCGGGCATGTCCGCCGCGTCGGGCTCGAGCAGCCACTGGAACTGCATGCCGTCCATGACCGCGATCACCAGGGGGGCCACGGCTTCCGGCGTGAGGTTGCCGGGCAGGCGGTCGCCGAACTCCTGGCGCAGGGTCTCGGTCAGTGACGCGCGTATCGTGGCGTAGCGGCGGCTGAAAAACTCCCGTGCGGGATGGTCGCCGGTCACGCTCTCGCCGAGCAGTGCGGAAAAGGTTTGCACCACACCTGGCCTGCTCGCGTTGTACTCCACGAGGGTGGCCAGGAGGTCAAGAGGCCACGGGCCCGCCTCCTGTTTGGCCGTGCCGCCGGTGTCCCATTCGTCGCGAGCCTCGAGCAGGGCGATGAGCAGGTCTTCCTTGGTGGGGAAGTAGTGCAGCAGCCCCTGCTGGGTGATGCCCACCCGCTCGGCGACGGCGGCCAGGGAGGCGCCGCGGTAGCCGCGTTCGGCGATGACGGCCATGGTCGCCCGGAGGATCTCGCCCCGCCGGTCCGCGCGCCGTCCGGCTCGTCCGTTGTCGGCCGTCCCGGCTTGCTCTGTTGCGCGCACGGGGTCAGCTTAGCCGGTCCTATTTATATAACAGACAGGAAACGAAACCTACCGATCATCAGGTCGGTAAGTCACGATGGCTGCCATTCGAGCGGCGCCCGGGTGCCGCCACTCCCTCAACGAGGAGGTCCGGCTGTGGACGACGTCATCGCGGTCACGCCCACGGCAGGGGCGACGGAGGCGCCACAACGCGCGCCTCGCGGCTTCGTGCCGCGGCTCGGCCTCGCCAACTTCGGCCTGTACGCGGCTTTGATGACACCGGTCATCGTCACGCTGGCACTGCGGGTCGCCGAGGTCGCACCCCAGGCCAAGGAATCCACGCTCGGGCTGGTGCTCGGGGTCGGGGCGATCCTGGCGCTGATCGCGAACCCGCTGGCGGGCAGGCTGTCGGACCGGACCCGTTCGCGGTTCGGGCGCCGCCGTCCGTGGCTGGTCGGCGGGACCGTCGTGGGGATCGTCGGCCTGGCGGTGATCGCCTTCGTGCCCTCGGTTCCCGCGCTGGTGATCGGCTGGGCTGTCGTGCAGACCGGCTTCAACGCCGTGTACGCGGCATTGATGGCGACGATTCCGGACCAGGTACCGGAAAACGTCCGTGGCACGGCTTCCGGCGCCATCGGTACGAGCGTGACCGCGGCAGTGCTGGCAGGCTCGGGAATCGCCGCGTTGAGCTCCGACGCGAGGGTGATGTTCCTGCTGCCCGCCGCGCTGACCGTCGGACTGGTCGGCTGGTTCACCGTCCGGCTCCGGGACCGGAGACTGGATACGGCACCGGAACCGTTCTCCATCAAGGAATTCTTCGGCAGTCTGGCGTTCAATCCGGTCTCGGCGCCGGATTTCGGCTGGGCCTGGCTGACGAAGTTCCTCGTTATGTTCGGTTCCGTCGCTCCGATGACCTACCTGGCTTACTACGTCCCGTTCCGGATGGGTCTCGACCCGGCGGCGACGGCGGGCATCGTCGCCGGGATGATCGCGGCGGGTTATGCGGTGCAGTCGTTGACGGCCCTGCTCGGCGGCTGGGTGTCCGACCGGTTCGGCAGGCGCAAGCCGTTCGTCATCGGCTCCGGTGTGATCGTGGCACTCGGCCTCGCCGTGCTCGCCGCCGCGCCGGACCTGCTGTGGATAGCCGTGGCCCAGCTGGTGCTCAGCATCGGTGGCGGCCTGTTCTACGCGGTGGACATGGCGATGATCACCCAGGTACTGCCGGATCAGCGCAATCCCGCCAAGGACCTCGGCGTGGTCAACATCGCCAACGCGCTGCCACAGTCGCTGATGCCGATGATCGCGCCGTTCGTGCTGGCCACGGGAGACGGCCGGAACTACCCGCTGTTGTTCGGCATCGCCGCCGCCGCGGCGCTCGCCGGCGCCGTTCTGGTCGGGCGGATCAAAGGAATTCGCTGACCGCCGTTCCACTGAAGAGGAGACGCAGTGAACAGTCACCACGCCGAGCACGAGGCCGGCATCGAGTCGGCGATCGACGCCGCGTTGCCCGAACTGGATCTGGACACGAAGACCAGGCTGCTGGCGGGCCGCGACATGTGGTCGCTGCCCGCGCTGCCGGAGATCGGCCTGCGGTCACTGGTGATGTCCGACGGCCCGATCGGGGTCCGTGGCGTGCGGTGGACCGCCGCCGACCCCTCGATCGCGCTACCGAGCCCGACCGCGATGGCCGCCACGTGGGATCCCGAACTGATTCGCCGCGCGGGCCGTCTGCTGGCACAGGAAGCCCGGCGCAAGGGGGTGCACGTCCTTCTCGCCCCGACGGTGAACCTGCACCGGTCACCGTTGGGAGGCAGGCATTTCGAGTGCTACTCCGAGGATCCGTACCTCACCGGCGCGATCGGCACCGGGTACGTGCGCGGTGTCCAGGAGGGTGGCGTCGGCACCACCGTCAAACACTTCGTCGCCAACGACGCCGAGACCGACCGCTTCACCGTGGACAACGTCGTCGACGAGCGCACGCTTCGCGAGCTCTACCTGTCGCCGTTCGAGATGATCGTCGCCGGGGCGAAGCCATGGGGCGTGATGGCGGCCTACAACTCGGTCAACGGCCCGACGATGACCGAACACGATGAACTGCAGAACGGTGTCCTGCGGGGCGAGTGGGGTTTCGACGGCGCCATCGTCTCCGATTGGTTCGCCACCAGGTCCACCGCCGGCGCCATCGACGGTGGGCTCGACGTCGCGATGCCGGGCCCGCGCACGGTTTACGGCGAAGCACTGGCCGCGGCGGTCCGCGCGGGCGAGGTGGCCGAGTCCACAGTGGACGATGCGGTGCGCAGGGTGCTGCGTCTGGCCGCGCGGACGGGGGCCTGGGACCGGGCCACCCCTGTGGTGGCGGACGGCGCGTTGCCCGCTCCCGTCGACGGGGTGGCGCTGACCCGGGAACTCGCCGGACGGGCGTTCGTCCTCCTGCGCAACAAGGACGACGTGCTGCCGCTGGACGCCGCCCGCAACGGCACCGTCACCCTGCTCGGTGCGGCGGCGCGAGACGCCCGCGTGCTGGGTGGCGGATCGGCCCAGGTCTTCCCGGAGCACGTGGTGTCCCCGCTGGAAGGCCTGCGCGCCGTGCTGCCCGAGGGCGTCCTGACCTACCGCATCGGCGCCGACCCGACCGACGAACTCGGTGTCGCCGGTACCGGTTTCGCGTTGCGCGCGGTGTGCCGGGACGCTGACGGCGCGGTCCTTGGCGAAGACACCCTGCCCAACGGCATGGTGCAGTGGTTCGGTGACGACCTGCCCGACGGCGTCACGCTCGACCGTCTGCGCACGGTGGAGATCACGGGCACGTTCACGCCGCGAGAGTCCGGGCTGCATTCGTTCGGCACCAAGGGGCTCGGCGAGTTCGTCCTGTCCGTCGACGGCGAGGTGCTCTTCGACGGCGTCGCGGTCGCGGACGGCCTCGACCCGTTCGAGGCGTTCTTCGCCGCACCGTCCGAGCGCGCGAAGGCGGAGCTGACCGCGGGCAAGGCCGTCGAGGTCGGCCTGACCTACACCGTGCCCGACCTGTCGGGGGCGCCGGTCCGGACCATCAGCTGCGCGCTGGTGCACCGCGAACCGCAGCTCGACGGGGACGAGCTGATCGAGGAAGCGGTGGCCGCCGCCGCGGTCTCCGACACCGCGATCGTCGTCGTGGCCACCACGGAGCGGGTCGAGAGCGAAGGATTCGACCGCTCCGACCTCCGTCTGCCGGGCCGTCAGGACGAGCTGGTGCACCGGGTCGCCGCGGTCAACCCGCGCACGATCGTGGTGGTCAACTCCGGTTCTCCGGTGGAGATGCCGTGGCGCGACGAGGTCGCCGCGGTACTGCTGAGCTGGTTCCCCGGTCAGGAGGGCGGTTCCGCGCTCGCCGACGTACTGCTCGGCCACGCCGAGCCCGGCGGCAGGCTGCCCACCACCTGGCCCGCCCGGCTGGACCACGCGCCGGTGACTCAGGTGCGCCCGGAGAACGGGAAGCTGAGCTACGCCGAGGGGGTGTTCATCGGCTACCGCGCTTGGCAGCGGGGGGACACCGAACCGGCCTACTGGTTCGGCCACGGACTCGGCTACACCGGCTGGTCCTACGAGGAAGCGCGTGTGATCGGACCGGACACCGCGGACGGAGACGTGCGGGTCATGGTGACCGTGCACAACGAGGGTGCCCGCGACGGCCGCGAGGTCGTGCAGGTCTACGCCGCCCGTCCGGACAGCACGGTGGACCGCCCGCACCGGTGGCTCGCCGGGTTCGCGACCGTGGACTGCGCCGCCGGCGCACGGGCCACAGTGGACATCACCGTACCCATGCGGGCCTTCGCACACTGGGACGGCGGCTGGGCGGTGGAACCCGGCGAGTTCGAATTCCACATCGGACGGTCGGTGGCGGACAGCAGGCTCGTCCGCACCGTGACGTCATCGGAAGGGAAACTGCCATGAAAACACGCTCGGTCCTCAAAACCGGCGCTCTGCTGGCAGCCACCGCCACCGCGGTGCTCACCGGTGCCTCGGGCGCGGCAGGCGCGCCGTCGGCGCCGCTGGCCGGAATGCGCGTCCTGCTCAGCAACGACGATTCGATGCAGGCCTCGCGCCCGGACGGTGCCGACGGCATCGGCCTCTACGACCTGCGGAAGCGTCTTTGCGCCGCAGGGGCGGACGTGGTCGTGGTCGCGCCGTGGGCCTACATGAGCGGCGCGAGCGGAGCGGTGACCACCGGCGGCACGGTCTCCGCACAGCGACGTACGGCGCTGCCCGTCGGATATCAGCGGGACTGCTCGGGCGCGGCCGGCGGGGGAGCGGTGTTCGGCCTGTGCCGGGGTGCGTCGCCGTGCACGCCGGAGTCACCGTCGGCTACCCCGGCCGACACGGTGAAATTCGCGCTGCGCGGCGGACTCGGTCACGTGGCGGGCTGGACCGATGAGCCCGACGTGGTGGTGACCGGGATCAACTCGGGCCCGAACGTCAGCTCGTCGGTCAACGACTCCGGCACGGTGGGTGCCGCGATCGCCGCGCTCGACAGCGAGGTCCCGGCGGTGGCCTTCAGCGGCATGATCGGTGAGGATTTCGTCGTCGGACGGAAGACCTACGAGGCCGCGGCCGACTTCGGCGCCGGTTTGCTGGCCCGGCTGCGGCAGCAGGATCTGCTGTCGCAGCGGTTCGCGTTGAACGTGAACTATCCCGACGCCAAGCGTGGCCGGGCAGGCCGGGTCGCGTGGACCAGCATGGGCACCGGCCCGCTCGCGGTGTCCACCTACACCCCGGTGGACGGCGACACGTTCACCCTGGGCCTCGGTCTCTGCCCGGGCGAGCGGTACTGCCTACCTGAAACCAAACGCGACTCCGACACCGCGGCGATCCGACGTGGCGAGATCTCGATCAGCCCGATCACGGCGGACCGGACCTTGCCCGGCCGGGCCGCAGACAGGACCCGGATGGCCGTCGTCAGCGGGCGGCTGTCCGGTTGAGGGGGCGCTGCCCGGCCACCGATGTGTGCGTCACGCCCGGTGGCCGGGCAGCAGGCGTCTTACCCGTATTCCCCTGGCACGCGCGCCGACGGCGGAACCGGCGGACGGCGCCACGTCGGGAGGTCGCGGGCGCCGCCCGCCCAGCATGCTCCCTGCCCTCGGCGACAACCACCTGGACACTGTCGGTACCCGTTCGGCCCGGGGAGCGGTGGTTTGTCGCGCCGCAGATCACCGCGAGTCCATTCGGACGGCGCGAGGCCGTCGAAAATCGCAGGATCGGCAGGGCGAAGGTCAAATAGACCCGGATGGTGCGCCGCCTGAGAGGGGTGAGGGTTTCCGGCCTTCACCGCGCAGCGCGGGAGTCCAGGAGGCGACGTCGTCGCGTAGCTGTTCGGGAACTTCCTGGAGCATGGTGGCGACGCGGGGGAGAGGGAATGCGGAGCCACCGCAAGAGTCTTGGGAACGAGCGTCAGGCTACCTTCCCGGATGCTCCCGGCCGGGTACTGGGGACTCGTGCCCACTGTGCCGGGCTCTCGCCCGGTTGTTGGTGTCCGAGAGCGCCTGGAAGACGTCGACCAAGAGGATGAACCGCCCGCGCAGATCCGCGGTTTTGCGGCGTGAGGCACGGGCTCCATCGAACAGCCGAGCCGCGAGCGTTG
Source organism: Amycolatopsis sp. lyj-108 (assembly GCF_046549005.1). Taxonomy (NCBI): domain Bacteria; kingdom Bacillati; phylum Actinomycetota; class Actinomycetes; order Pseudonocardiales; family Pseudonocardiaceae; genus Amycolatopsis; species Amycolatopsis sp. lyj-108. Next base: position 34,329 of record NZ_JAJPWQ010000023.1, read on the forward strand.
GATCGGTCATGAGCTTAGGCGTGCCTTCTGCACTCGGTCCTGGCCGGCCCCGGCACTGGGGTTCAGCGCGAGGCTTCCGGCGGGGCATGGAGATGAGGCTGCTCAGCCAGGCAGAAATCGGGTCGGAAACGCCGCTACGGTCCTGGTATCGCGGTAGGATCGGGGGGACAGCGCCGGAGTGCCCAGCCCTTGCCCTCGCGACGATCGACCGTCATAGGCGGCCGCATCTGTCCATCGGCCGCGCGCTCGTCGTCACAGCGGTGAGGAGCAGTAGCGGTCGGCAAGCCGAGGAGCCCGATCGTGAAACTCAGAACTCTCGATCTCCGCCGACGCCCATCACCGGCAGCGACACCGCTTGCCATTCCCGCCGCCCGCGGTCACAGCGGCGGCAGGTCACGACTCGGCGTCGACCGCGCGGTCACCGCGCTGCCGATATGCCGGAATCCGCCGCTGACGGTCGCGACAGAGCATTGTGGACGGACGTTGGTCCTTATCGTGGACGGTGACGTGGATCTGCACACCGCGCCCACGGTGCATCAGGCACTCGAATCGGCGTTGAGCCGACGACCGCGGCGGCTGGTCGTGGACCTGTCGCGGGTTCGGTTTCTGAGCTCGGCGGGGTTGGAGGTTCTGCTGGCCGCACATCGGCACGCCACGCCGCGCACCGATCTGCGGGTGGTCGCCACGACCCGCGCGACTTGGCGTCCCTTGCAGATCACCAGGCTGCACGAACACTTGGCCATCCATGCTTCGCGGGACGAGGCCATTGCCGCGCCCGCTCGGCGAAGCGTCGAAGGCCGCTCTCCGCCGGTGGAAAACCACCGGCCCATCTCTTCGCTTGAATCGATACCGTCATGATCACGTCCGAACGCACCTCGCCACCGCGACGTTTTCCCGCGGGCCCGAAACCGATGCTCTCCGGTGAACACTCCCGTGCGGAGCTCGTCACCATCCGGATCTTCCTGGTCGCGCCGTTCCTCGCGCTGGTCTCGGTGATGGTCCTCGTGTGGGGCTGGGGTCTGAGCTGGCTCGACATCGGCCTCGCGACCGGGTTCTACATCCTGACGACCTTGGGTGTCACCGTCGGTTACCACCGCTATTTCACCCACGGCGCTTTCACCGCCAACCGGGGTCTGCGCATCGCTCTCGCGGTCGCGGGCGGCCTCGCGGCGCAGGGCCCGGTCATCACCTGGGTGGCCGACCATCGCCGGCATCACGCTTTCTCCGACCGCGAGGGCGACCCGCACTCCCCATGGTTGTTCGGGACGTCCCCGCTGGCGCTGGCCCGAGGGTTCTGGCACGCGCACCTCGGGTGGCTTTTCGGCCGTGACAAGACCAATGTCGCCAGGTTCGCCCCGGACCTGGCCGCCGATGCCGACATCCGGATGGTCGACCGCCTGTTCCCGGTCTGGGTCGCCGCGACCGTGCTGCTCCCCGCCGCGCTCGGTGGCCTGATCGGTGGGTCCTGGTGGGCCGCGCTGACAGCGTTCCTCTGGGCAGGGTTGGCGAGGGTTTCCTTACAGCATCACGTGACCTGGTCGGTGAATTCGATCTGTCACATGATCGGCGCCCGGCCGTTCACCAACCGGGACCGCTCGGCGAACTTCTGGCCGCTGGCGATCCTGTCGATGGGCGAATCCTGGCACAACTCCCACCACGCCGATCCGACCTGCGCCCGCCACGGCGTGCTGCGCGGGCAGATCGACATCTCCGCTCGGATAATCTGGCTGCTGGAGAAACTCGGCTGGGCGACCCACGTCCGCTGGCCCACCCCGCAGCGGATCGCCAAGATGACCGCCCCACGGCGCGGGAATCGGAAACCCGCCAGGTGAACCACACCGAGATCGGTTCCGCGATCATCGTACGCAGAAGGCGAGACCTCGATGTTCTCCATGACCGAGCAGGCCACCGAGGCGATCAATCAGCTCACCTCGGCCCAGAACGTCCATGCCGAAGGCGGCTTGCGCCTGACCTTCGACGGCCATCCCGCCGACGGTGCCGGGCTGACGGTCGAGGTCGCCGCGCACCCGATGGCCGGAGACCGCGTCATCACCACCGCGAGTACCCAGGTGTTCCTCGCCCGCGAGACCCGGGTTCATCTCGCCGACAAGATCCTCGACGTCCGCAAGGACATCGACGGCCACTACACATTCCTGATCACCACCCCGAACTAGCGCCCGATTCGAACTGTCCGGCCGGCGTCGGAACCGATGCCAAGGTCAAGCCTGAACACGAAAGGTTCATCGTGACCGCTCAACGGCACGTCGAGCTGCTGAGCATGCTCGACGCCGAGAGCGATGATCCGGCCGCGCTGCTGCGACGAGTGTGCGAACTGTGCGTCGACCTGTGCGCGGTGTCCGGCGCCGCGATAATCGTCCACGGCGATGGTGACGGCACCGCGCAAGCCCTCGCCTGCGCGACCGATCCGGTCAGTTTGATCATCGACGACCTGCAGCGCACCGTCGGCGAAGGACCCGGGGTCGCCGCGCGCGCCTTGGGTGGCCCGGTGTTGGCCGCCGACCTGGCGACGGCGGGTGCCCGCTGGCCCGCTTTCACCGCCGCGGCGCAGGCCGCCGGCGTGGCGGCGGTGTTCTCGTTCCCGCTGCACGTCGGCGCGGTCCGGGTAGGCACCCTCGACCTCCACCGCGACAGCGAGGGCTCCCTCAGCCGGGCAGAACTGACGGACGCGCTGGCGCTGGCCGACATCGCCACCCACGCGGTGCTCGACGATCTCGACAGCCCGGACCCCATGGACGTCGGCCTGCTGTCCGACGTCCACGCCGTGGTGCACCAAGCCACCGGCGTCGTCACGGCCCAGCTGAACATCTCCATGCACGACGCATTGCTGCGCATCCGCGCACACGCCTACGCTCATCAAACCCCCCTCGACGAGGTATCCCGGCAAATCGTCGGCCGCAACCTCTACCTCGAGACAGGAGACTGACAGCATGTCAGAACAACCCCAGATCACTCCCTCGACGCGGGCCACCGCGACAGCCTCGGGCCGTGAGCAGCGGGTGGCCGACACCTTCGTCGCGCTGGCCGACACCCTCGTCGACGACTTCGACGTCCTGGAGTTCCTGCACATGCTGTGCGACCAGTGCGTCGAACTGCTCCAGGTGTCCGCGGCCGGGGTGATCCTGCTCGACGAGCACGGCGGACTCCGCATGGCGGCAGCATCCTCCGAACGGGCGGAATTGCTGGAAGTGTTCGCCGTGCAAAACGAGGACGGACCCTGCATCGACTGCGTCCGCACCGGAGCGCCGAGTGCCAGCGCGGACCTCACCGCTGACGCCTTCCGATGGCCGCGTTTCGCCGCCGCCGCCCACGAATGCGGGTTCCACGCCGTACAAGCGGTGCCGATGCGGCTACGCCGCCAAGTCATCGGAGTGCTGACCCTGCTCAAGGCCGACAGCAACGGCGTCCACGACGCCAGCACCCGGCTGGGGCAAGCCTTGGCCGACGTCGCCACGATCGGGATGCTGCAACAGCGGGCCATCGGCAACGCCGACCTGCTCGCCGAACAACTACAGACAGCTCTCAACAGCCGAATCATCATCGAACAGGCCAAAGGAGTGCTCTCGGTCCACAGCAACAACCTGGACATGGACGCGGCATTCACCGCACTACGCGGCTACGCCCGCTCCCACCACCAACGCCTCTCCGACCTGGCCCGCTCGGTAGCGGACGGCACAGCGAGCATCCCCGAAATCCTCGCCCACCACACCTGACCGTGAGCTTCTGATGGCCGAGGTGTCTGTATGGCTCGCTCATCCGGGCGCTCATGTCGCTGCTCGGCAGCGCCGCGGCGGCGACGCGCTCGGCGAGCGTGACGGCCCGTTCGGACAGGGCGTCGAGCTCGTCCAGTGCGAGGCGATTGATCCGACCGATGCGGGCGAATTCCTCCTGTGAGACCGCGGCTTCAATGAGACGGCCATGTTCCAGTGTCAAGACGGCCTGCCGGGCGACCGGCTGGAGCTGACGGAAGATCTCGGCGCGGACATCGAGATCGTGGCTGCGGTCGTCGTCGAGCAGTGTCGGGTCGACCTCCACGGCGGCAGAGACAATCTCCGCCGCCCGTGCGCGCGGGTCCGCGCGCATGCTCCAGTACCGGCTCCCCGCCCGGAATCCTGTCCGCCAGTTTCGCCAGCTGCTTCACATCGTTGAAAACGGAGCCCTCGTTTCCAGCAAGCCTTCACGTCCGGCTGCGAGCACGAACGCCACGGCCACCACCAAGCCGGCCGTCGGAGCCAGCGCGAGGCTGGCCGCTACCCGGCTCTCCAGGTCGCCAGGGGCCACACTCAGCAGCGCCGGGCT
>NZ_JAJPWQ010000024.1:0-10881 GCF_046549005.1 Amycolatopsis sp. lyj-108
ACGACATCCGCGCGGTGCAGGACGCGGTGGGGCGGCCGTTCCCGGACGACCTGCTGGCGTGGTGGCGACTGATGGACGGTGTCGACGACGACACCGACTACCGCACCGCCTTCACCCTCCCCGGGGTATACATGCCTCTGTCGGTAGCGCGCGTACGGGAGGAATGGACCAGCCTCAGTGCCTACCCTGACCAGGATTGCTGCTGGGCCGATGGGCAACACCAGCGCGCCGCCGGCGACGCCACCTTCGGATTCTGCACCGCACTGCTCCCCGTCTGCCGAGCCCTCGACGGCGCCGTCCTCGCCCTCGACCTGCGCCCCGGCACCGACCACGGCTGCGTCATGGACTGGATGGCGCAAGCAGGCGCCCACCGCACCACCTGGGCCAGCATCAGCGCCCTGCTCACCGACACCGCCGAACGCCTCGACAACTACCCCACCGCCGTGCAAGACCCGCCCAATCCAGGTGACCCGGCCATTCGCGACGACGGAGCGCTGACCTGGACGTAAACCTCGGCGGCCGACGCGAGCCAGTCCATACGGCCAGGTACCGGGCTAACATTTGCTTTCATTGCCGCGTCCGCGCGGACAGAGGCAGCCGACGCACTGAAGCGGCGGTAAAGCCTGATATGAGAGGGGATCGCGACTGGCCTCAGTGGCGCGACGGCTCGTGATTCTACTATTCTACCCAGCAAGTACCACTATATGTTCGCTGGCCCCGATGCGCGAGCGCCTAGATGTGCTACTCGGTGATCGTGCCGCTTCTGCACTCGGTGATCTCGCCGTCGTCCCAGCTGCACGCAGACCAGTAAACGTAATCGCCGTTAGGAACGTTTCCTACGCCCATGCAGTATGACCTGCCCCTGTAGACGTGCTTGTAGTACTCCTTTCCGGTGGCGTGATTCTTCACTCGCAAGGAAACGGATTGTCCATCGCCATACGCGTCTGAAAGGTAGAAGTTGTCCTTGTCCGTACTTCCGTCGTTGTCATGCCACTCGACACTGCCCGCGGTGCCGCCGTCGCCGTCAGGAATCGACCAACTTTTGGTCGGCGACCAACACGTCGGCGACTGGGTCTCTGATGCCTGCGCTGTTGTGGTAGCTGCATTGGCCGAGGCCGGGGCAAACAAAGGCAGCAGTGGCCAGAGCCACGAAGGCCAGACTCAAACGTGTTCGGTTCTTCATAGTGCACTCCCGTGTCTTCTAGAGAGATTTCTTCCGACGCAGTGCCGATCAGTAGCTTGATGCCGCTGATGGACGCGACAGCCAGTCAAGGATGGAGCGACCAACCGGACTCAGCCACACCTTTGCGCCCTGTGGAAAACCGTCTCTTGGGGACTGGCCGTTCCCACGCTCCGAGCCGGACAACGCCGCACGTACGCGGGATGTCTTGCCCCTGCTCCGGCACGCGGCCGGCTCAACCACCCCGACATCTGGAACTGCAGCCCGCCGGCCAGGGCCGGACGGTGAGCGGACTGGACGCCGAGCCGGAGATGACTGTCGGCGAGTCGCTCCGCGCGCGCTCACGGCGTCGGACAAGGACATACGATCGGTAGTCCGGATCGTGGACGGGGACGTGCTCGGCCGTTGCCGGCGGTGATGCGCGGCAGCCTCGGCGGCTACGCGAAGCGGGCGACGGCGAGGGCTTTGTCGTCGTGACGTTTGGCGCGTGGGAGGTGCCGGGCGTCGGGGTCGTGCTCGCTTTCCCATGTGTGGCACCGGTTCAGTATCGCGTCCAGTTCGGCGGCGGATACGGCGCTGATGGCGGCCCAGTCGGTGATTCCGAGGTGCTGCATGGGTTTGTAGGCGCCGTCGGTGGTCAGGACTGCCCAGGGAACGTCGTCGGTACGGAACCGGTGGATGATGGCGTGTCGCGCGGCGGCGGGGTCCGCTTCTGCGATCCAGTAGCCGCCGGGGCGGTTGCGCCGGGCGGCTTGCTGTGTCTGGAGCTTGCGCAGAAGGGCGCGGTGCGTGTCGTCGAACCCGGTTCCCTGTGCGAGGCGGTGGCGGTAGCAGCGGCTGGGTTCGAGGTCGAGCCGGCTCAGTCTCGGGTCGGTGATGGTTAGGCCAGGCAGGACCGCGAGGTTGTCGCCGAGCATGAGGATCTCAGTCCAGCCGTCATGCGCCCGCAGGATCGTGACCGTGCTCGAGGGCGAGCGGCCGGGCTGGAGGTCGAGGTGGACGGCGACATCGTGGATCGTGTCGGCGAGAACCGCGGTCAGGTCCGCCGAGGGGTCGGCGTCCAGATGGCGGCGGAGGCCTGCGCCGAGCGCATCAGCGTAGACGCTGGGCGGAACCGGCACCGGCACGAACGCCGAGGCCCCGTCCAGCATGATCACGCCATTGCCGACCGTGATGATCTTGTCGTCGCTGGCGTGAATCGGGGGCAACTGACTGGTGGTGATGTCCACACGCGTCACCAGAGGAACGGGCCGGCGACGAGTTCGCTGGTGAGGATGTTCGTGCCGTCGTGGGTGCAGCCGATGATCGCGGAGAACGGTGCGGTGCCGGTCGTGGAGAACAGCGCGGTCAGGTTGGCTGTGAGGTAGTGGGCGGCGCCGAGGGAGCCGATGCTGTGGATCCCGGCGATGTGGACGACGACGTGATCGTTGACGGTCTGCCTGGCGAGATAGGCGATGTCGGCCTTGCGTGGGTCTGATTGGTCCGCGGGTGAGCCACGGCGGGTACTGCTGGTGGTCTCCTCGATCCACCACCGGCCGCTGTCTTCGACCATGGCGAGCGCAGGGTCGCGTTCGAGCAGGCGTGCGGCGATGGGAGCGGATTTCGGCCCGCACACCACGATCGTGTCGGCGTCGGGCAGTGCACTGTGGCCGGGTTCGATCGTGATCCGGTCGACCTCGAGATCCAGTCCCTCGAGCAGCGTCGCGAGGGTGTTGGCGGTGGCGGCGTCCTCGGCGGCGATCATGGGGCGCTCCCGGTCGGTGCTCAACTGCCGGAGCGGATAGCCGACTCGAACGGTGTCCGATCCGAAGAACACCCGGTGTTTGGCGGGATCGTTGGCCAGTTGCGACACCCGGCCAGGCGTGATGTGAAGCGCTTTGGCGACCGCGTCGTTGCCGCGCGCGGCAACCGCTTCGGCCATGCTCCGTCGACGCAGGCGAGTGGACTTCGTACCGACCGCTTGGCACACGCCGAAGAGTTCCTGAGTCAGGCGTGTCCTCCAGAGCGGATCATCCAGGTCCTTGGCCGCGGCCATCGCGTCAGCGCCGGCCGCCTGGAAACGGCCGACGATCTCCGCAACCCGGGCCTCGTAGTCGAAGTCGTCGCTCACCCGACAGAGTTTAGCCCCTCTTGACGTCGGCGCACATGCACGCCTAATCTCAGTTTATATCCCCCTAAAGGCGCAGCTAGACAGCCTTTGCTTGGATTCTTTAGGGAGGGGTAAACTTATCAGCCTACGGAGAGGGTGAACCGGGTGCCAACGGGAGACTCGTCGGAACCACTCCGTATCAGCCAGGTGCTCCGCGCCGGATCGACGCGACGGGACGCTGTGCCGTGCGGGCGGCGCCCCGACGCCCCGGCCAGCGCAGGCGGCCGCCTCCGATCGCGTCTTCCCCATCCGGCGCGGAGCACCGCCCCACCTGCACACATCCGTTAAGGAGCTGTCTCCCATGACTCAGGCCCTGACACCCGACCTCGCCCGCGACACCGACACACCAAGCCCGGACTACGACACCGCAGGACATCCCGCCGGGCACGACGAGGTCGCCGCCCGGGTGCGGCGCGCCAAAGTGCTGTTGATCTGCTGTGTCCTGGCAGAGAGTTTCAGTCCGCTGCCGCTGAGGGACCTGGATATCCGCGCCGTCCAGGTGCACCACGCCGTCGACGACGCGCTGCGCCGCGTCCCGTTCGAGTACCTGCTCGGCTGGCGAGGCCGTGTCGCGGCGTGGTCGGTCCGGTGGGACGCGGCACGGCATGCCGCGAGCGTCTACTTCCCGGATGCCGTGCGCGCCGACGACGAGATCCCCGGATTGGACGCCCTGGACGAGTGGCATCTCACCGCGGCTGAGCGGACCATGCTCACCCGCCTGTGCCGCGAAGACACGCCTCGGGAGAGCCGGTCATGACCGGCGTGACGACGAGGCCCCACACAATGGCCGGGCGTCGTCCTGTCCCCGCCGGCCGCGCGATCCTGCTCGCCTTCGAGTTCGCGCCTGAGGACTCGGACCCGGTGCTGGGCGCCGCGCACTTGCTCGCCGTGCTTCACCTCGCCCGCGCCGACGTCGTACGTTCCATCGGCGACGCGGACGACACGATCACCGCAGCGGCGGCACGGGCACAGGAACAGCGGGATCAGGCCATCGCGGGGCAGGTTGCCCTGATCGACGAGCACGTCGCCATCTGCTTGCCCAGTCTCCGCAGAGGGTCCGTGCACACCGAGACTGTCGGCGCTCTGCTCGCCCGGCTGGCACAGAGATGGCAGCACTGGCACGAGCTGGCCGCGCTGCCCGCGGCTGACCCGCGTGCCCGCGACGCGTTCTCGGCGGTCGCCGAGCTCGCCCGCGCCTACGACGACCTGATCGACGACGTGCTGTTCGGCCGCCGGCGCCTGCCCCGCTACCAGCATCCCGACCCGCACGGGAAGGCCTGACCATGAACGACAACGCCGACACTCCCGTCACGCAGCGACCATCGGCCGAGGTCGCGGTGTGGGTGTCCCGATCGTGCCGCGTCGGCCAGTCCGACGACCCGATCAACACCGTGACCCGGCACCTGCCGACCAAGGACGACCCTTTTCACTGCTCAATCTGCTGGCAGTACCGCGACTGGCCCTGCCAGCCGACTGACGCGGCGCTGCACCAGATCGACAACGCCGGGCTCCGCCGCGCCGATTTCGTCCCGGCCTACCTGCACAGTCGCCTCCCGCGACCGTCGCCTCAGCCGCCCGCGCCGTCCGGCCGGCCCGGCGAGAACCCGTGAACCACGTGCTCGCAGCCGCATTCGCCAACGATCTCCGGGCCCGTCTCGACGACTACGACACCCTCGCACGGCGACAAGGCCCCGCCTTCTCAGAACAAGAAGCCAGGGACGCCATCCAGACCCTGACCGATGTCGTGCGTGTTGTGCTCGACGGGCACACGGTCGACCCGCACGGCCACTGCACAGGCTGCCCTCGCCGAGGCTGGCGCCGACAGCACGGCTGCCGACTCCTGCGTGCCCTGGCCCAACGCGCTGCTGGACGCCCCGCCCCGACCAGCAGCCCATCCGGCCGCCACGCCTACCGCCCCTAGCATCCCGCAACCGCAATGGTGTCCAGGTGGACGCGGAGCCGATCGCATCACGGTCGGGCGGTGGTCGTCGGCGCAGCTGACCGATCTCCGTGTGCGGCGGCCGCCTGCTGGTGCGGCGGGAGCGTGTCGGCGATCCGGACAAGACTGGCGTCCTTACTCAAGCTGTCGCGGCACAGTGCAGCGAACATCGCCAGGTAGACCTCGACGTGCTCCGGATCCCGAAAGATCAGAAGCCCGCTCGGTCCCGGCGTCTCGACAAAGGCCGTATGCCGCCCGTCCGCTCCGGTGGTGACCGTGAACCGGCCAGCCGCCCACGGCAGCACGGGCGCGGTCAACGGATGCACCAGGACGCTGACATGTCGCTCACCCGCGTCATCACAAAGACTCCTCAACTGCTCCGCCGCGGTGTCCGGATCCGGGTTGCCCGCCTCGAACCGCTTCAGCGTCTCCTCGCCCACCACGAACACCACGCGTAGCGGCACAGCCCGTTTCAGGACAGCGCGACGACGGGGTGACAGTTCCGCGCCCACCGCGACGAGCGCCGGCTGATAGACGGCACGCCATTCCCACATCAGGCGGGCGACAGTCGGCGTCATGAGCATGTCCGGCAGGTTCGGGCCGCTGTAGCAGCGGATCGTCACCGCCGACTCCTCCGCAACGCAACGATCCAATGCCGGGATACGGTCCACGTGGCGACTGTCCACAATGGCCTGTCCTCGTCCGTTCACGTCCCCAGTCCAGTCTCAGCACGGAGCGTTCCAGCCCCTGTGCGTCCGCGTGGACGCGTGTCACGACGCGAGGTCAAGGTCGCAGTCTCCCTGGCGAGAACGAGCACGGTCCAGGCCGATCGTTGGACGCCGGTCATCTCCTGCCACCTGACACCGAAGCCCGCGGCGTCGTCCGGCCAGAACGTCGCAGGATCCAGGACATGGACGCACCGCCTGACCAGGAAATCGCTGGGCGCGAGAAAACGGAAATCTCCGGAGAGGTCGGCCACCGCCACGTCGGCGATCAGTGACCCGATCCGCGGCACCGGCGCCAGGACGGTGCGCAGCCCATCCCACGCCGCAGTCCTCCACCCGGGCTCCACAGCCCGGGTGATCCACGCCGCGGTCCGCAGCCGATCGCGGACCGCGCCCAGACCATGCACGTCGAACACGTCAGCCGAGAGCTCGAGAACCGTGGTAGGCCCGGGAAACAGCCACTCCCGACCCATGGCGCTGTCGTGGCCCTGCCCGAGCGCCTTGGAGGCGTCCCGGTAGACGGTGCGCGCGTGCTCGAGCGGCATGGTGCATCGCAAGATCGCGCCAACCAGCGCCTCCCACAGACCGTCGGTGCGGATCCGCGCCACCGGACCTGCTGCGAGGAGTTGCTGGCTCAACGCGGATCCCTGGTTGGCGAGTGTGGCGGGGTCGCTGACTTCGACTTCGACTTCGGGCTCGCTGCCAGGCCGTCCGTCAACGAGGTCAAGGTCGATGTCGTGACCGCTGTCAGGGAGCGGCGTGGCGACGGCCAGCCACACCGCTCCCGATCCCCCACGCAGCAGCCGCCGCCAGCGCCCCTCACCGTCGAGCCACCACCCCGGGTGGTCGGCCATCACCGACGGCCGCCGCCCCGTCCGGTCGCGCCACGTGCCGTCTGGTCCCTCTGTCGCCGTCATCGGCCGGCTCCCTTCTTCAGCGTGGCGACGACCAGCTCGGCGACCGGGCCGGTCGCCGTGCACAAGTCGTGGGTGTCGCCGACACGGCCGACCAGCGAGACCCTCACCGCGGCGTCGTCGGCCAGGCCGACCGTGACCGTGCAGTACCACTGGGGGTCGCGAGTCGTGGCCACCGCCGGGTGGCGCCCGACGGTCAGCTCCCGCCACACCCAACCCTCGACCGGGCTCGGGGAGGGATAGACCGCGCTCAGGCCCTGCCGGTGTGTCGTCGCGAAGACCACTCTGACCGTCCGCGCTGTCACCGGGTTCTCCCACAGGCAGGTCGGCCCGGCCGGTTCGGTGCGGTCGGGCTTGCCGGTGGCCTCGATCCCCAGGACCTGCTTGACCTGGGCCGGGGTGAGGGCGGTCGTGCACGGATGGCCGGACAGCACGGTGAGCGGCAGCGGGTCACGCACGGCGGGTGCCCCCGCATAGGGCGGCACCTGGGTCGTCAGCCCGATCGTCCGCGTTGTCGTCGGCGACGGCGGCAGCGAGCTCACCGGGGCTGGGCCGCATCCGGCAACGACTGCCGCGACCAGCAGCATCACCCTCGGCCTAGCCGCCGACCTGGCCAGCCTGGTCATGCCGCCGCCTCGACGATGACGTCACCGCTGACCATCAGGTGGTCATTCTTCGTCGCGTCCTTGCCGAGGAGAGGGTGTTGGTGGACGGCGTAGGTGTCGGGGTCGAAACGGGCCGGTGACCGCTGCGAAAGCACGATGCGATCGATCCGCAGCGCAGTCTCCAGATCGGTCGTGGTCGGGGTGAAGTCACCGGCGACCTGGCCCGCGTCCCACCACCCATGCTCCAGGAACCGGTCCATCCCGGTGTGTGTGACCCAGGTGCCGTCCGCGCGGCGGGTGCCTTTCTGGCTGCGCATCGACGGACGGCCCACCCTGTCGCAGAGCGCCCCCCAGTTCTCATAGACCGTCTCGCCTTGAGCGGAGCTGGTTGTGTTGAAGTCGCCGGCGTAGAGCGCGTTCTCCGACGCGACCTGACCGTCCTGATCTGCCTGCTCGGTCAGGCCGGTCGGACCGCGGGATCCGTTCCAGTGCACACACTTCAGCCGAAACGGGTGGCCGTTGATGGTGGCGGTGAGGGTGTTGGCCAGCTGGGTCCGCCTGCTGGCGAGCGGAAACCAGGTGCCCGGCTGGACTACACGGGGATCGACGAACAATCCGGGGACGTTCACCGATCCTGGGACCTCGGAAATCCAGCCGCGGTAGGGGACTTCGCCGAACTTCCGGCCATCGGGTCCCGGGGCCGTCCACAGCGAGCCGAGGAGCTTAAGGACCTCCTCGAGCGGATCCGGCTCGTAGGAAGTGCCGGTGTAGTGGGTGCATTCCGACAAGAACAGGGCATGCGGCGCCTGTTCGAGCGGCGCGAGCATTGCCGCGAGCTTGTCGTGTTCGTGAACCCGAGTTGTGCGGTTGTACCCCGCGCGCTTCAGATTCGCTGTCGCGACCCGCAGCCGCAAAGCCGTGTCCGTCATACGGTCTCTCCACCCTCCGCTCGCGGTCTCACCGCGAGCCTGATTCGCTCATTCCTTGTCGCACGCGCCAATCCACGCAGCCACGACCACACTTTTGCCTCCGGAACATCGACGAGAGCCGCGACATCGGCCACGGGAATCGCATGCGCCCGCCACTCCAGAACCGCCCACAGTCGATCCGGTGACCGCTCATAGCGGGGTATCCACGGCACGAAGGTCCCGCTGCCATGCCGCGGTCTGGACCAATCAGGGTCCGGTGGGTCATCGCCGGGCACCTGGAAGATCTGTTCGCCGATCGTCGACCCCAGCGCGGACCGGGCACTCAAGCTGTTGCGCTGCCACGGCATCCGCACCGGCGCACCGTCGCGTTCTGACCGCGAATCGCGCGATGAGGCCGTGCCGCCTTCTCGCGGCTGGGCGGGACCGCGTAGCCCCAGACGACCTGCGTCGGCGATGCCGCTATCCATCGGTGGTTCCCCCGGATCCCGCGGCTATCGCCGCCGGGGCGTACTTCACGACGAACGGCAGATGATCCGACGCCCGCCGCGTCAGGTCACTGTCGATGACTTCACACGACACCAGGGCGGGCACCACATCGGGGGCAGTCCGGACGATGTCCAGCCGGCGCGGCCCGCACACGTCGTCGCCGTCCCAGTGCCCGACCGTCGCCGCCCATGGAGCTTTGAGGATCGCGGCCGCGTCGATCAGGCCGCCGTCGCGCAGCATCTGCCCTGCGGACCGGTCCGCTTCCCAGCCGAGGCTCCCGTTTCGGTTCGTCCAGGTCCTGCACTGGAAGACGAACTCGCGATGCCAGTCCACCGACCGACCTGGTTCATCGTGCCGGAAGTGATACGGATCCCGGTCGTAGTCCGGGGCGATAATCCAGCCATCCGGGACGCGCACGTTAGCCCCCGCCTGGTCCGCGGACACACCATTCCAGTCACCACCGACCAGCGTCGGTCGCTGGTGCGGTGGCCGGAACACCCGCTTCAGGACGACCTCGGCCTCGTCAGCGCGCTGACGTAACCCGTGCGGCCGCGCGTGATAGGACGCGTGTGCCACCGGCTCCACCGCACCGACATCAAGATCGACCTGCAGGTACGCGTGCAACAGCGCCCGACCGGAAACCACAGCGAAGCCGCCCCCCGGGCTCAGCTCATCCGACCACATCAGCCCCGGGTGGTAGCGCTGACTACCGACCGCGACGGCCGGCCGGTTCCGCTCATACTCACACCGCAAGCCAGTCGCCTCGGCCAACGTCCGCAGCCGCCACCCCGCACGTCCCGCCTTACTCCGCGAACCAGGCCGTGGCCACCAGCGACGAAACCACGGCGCCGACCGGACACCGGCCGCCGGATCTTCGGCGATCATCTCCTGCACCGCGACCACCAGCGCATCACCAGCCGCAGACGCCTCCGCCCGCGCCTGACCGATCACCTCATGGACCAGCTCAGCCCGCTCAGGATCCTCGCCATAGTTCATCGAGTTGTAGGTCATAATCCGGACATGACCAGACCCCACAACGGTTCCGCGCATGCTAAATCCCCTCCGCAAGCGCTGAAACGCCTGCCATGACACGGAGAACCCGCGCCGCGATTTCTTCTTTCTCGTCCCCGGGCTCGAAAAGGTCTCCGCTGTGCGACAACACATCGCCCTTAACGCTGACGGTTGTCGTGACCGTCGACCGTGAGATCAACGCTCGCGCGTCGTCGGGCGCGGCCAGCTGGGCACGTCGGGCTTTAAACGCAGCGGGACTGTGCTGGTAGTGCCACAGTGGCCGATCTCCAAGCCAGGACCACCAAATCCCGTAAGACACCGGCGACGAGCTGTCAGCGGGAAGCGCCGGCAACCAGGTCGTGCTCACCTGAGCAACTTCTTTCAGGCAAGCGCGACAGTCCACAGCAGATGAGGTCGTGCGATACGCAGGCTCACCTCGTCGTCCCCGGTACACGCACTCCGCACGATCGGAAGCGCCTAGGCACAAAGGAACGAGGATCCGGTGGTCAACCTGTGCCGCGGTGTCGAGAAGGTGCACGACTTCCGAAGTCTGCGAACTCAATCGCGTGTTAGCACCGAACGTCCCGGCAGGTGATTCACCTTCCGTTGGCGGCGCCCGCCGACGCGGCAACCGATGAGTTTCGGCTTCACCCTGCAAGGCCGCTGTCCAACGCCCGTCCAGCTCGATGCTTCGCGACGCTCCGGCGATGCGGCAATGCCCGATCCCTGCTGACCATTGGTTCCTTTTCGCGTGCGTCCGGTCTGCTGCGGCATGATGTTTCCGGTTCTGCCGATTTGGCACCAGGCAATGCGGCAGGTCGTCTTCCGGCAATCGACCGGCAATTGGTAGCGTTGACCTGCGACGATGCGAACACCGCAACCGAGGGGAGGCTGACGATGGCAGAACGACGTCAAGGCCTGATCGCCGCGCGCAAAGCAGCAG
>NZ_JAJPWQ010000025.1:0-6303 GCF_046549005.1 Amycolatopsis sp. lyj-108
CCACCGCACCACCTGGGCCAGCATCAGCGCCCTGCTCACCGACACCGCCGAACGCCTCGACAACTACCCCACCGCCGTGCAAGACCCGCCCAATCCAGGTGACCCGGCCATTCGCGACGACGGAGCGTTGACCTGGACGTAAACCCTCGGTCGCAGGCGCGGGGCGTCCAGACCGATAGTTCCCGCCGTGCCGATCATGGTATCGGCAGAAACTGCTGGTGCTGCGGCGTCTACGCGCGGACAACCCACGTCGACGACGGGTACCTGCCGGTTAGGGTGAAGGTTCCTACTCAGAAGGTGACGTGGCGGACGGGCGAATGACCAGGTTTTCGGCAGAGGTTGAACACGTGCTCCGATCGGCCGGCTGGGCGCCGGCGAGGCGTGTTAATACTGCGGTCTGGCGGGACACGCTGGAAGCTGACGGACTGGTGCACATGCATGAGGCCGCTGAACGATTTCTCGCCGAGTTCGGCGGCTTGCGGGTGAACCTCAGCGGGGGCGGCATCTCGCGCATGCGAGAGCCTTTCGAGCTGAATCCCGCTGATGTCGAGTCAGAGGCGGACAGGTTCGCCGACTGGGGCATCCATCTCGGTATGAACCTCTTCCCGATCGGCGAACTCGATCGCGGTCGCTGTTTCTTGGGAATCTCGGAGTCAGGTGAGATCGTCCTCGTTGAAACCTGGGTGGCGAGCTTCGGAACCAGCGATACCGCTCTGGAAAACTTGATTCTCGGTGTCGCACCACAGGTCATTGCGGAATCACCATGACGGAGTTGGGATATGACGTAGTGCCGCTCGTAGTTAGATGAGCACTGCGGCAAGGATTTTGTCGTCGTGGCGTTTCGCGCGCGGCAGCGCCCGCGCGACGGGATCGACGTCGTCTTCCCAGGTGTGGCAGCGGGCCAGGATGTCGTGCAGATCTGCCGCTGTCATCGCGCTGATGGTGGGCCAGTCGGTGATGCCCAGGTGCTGCGTGGGTGTGTAGGCGCCGTCCGTCGCCACGATCGCCCACGGAATCTGCTCGACGGGGATGGTGGCGCGATGGCCTGGTAGGCGGCGGCCGGGTCGGTTTCAGCGATCCAGTAACCGCCGGGCCTGTTGCGGCGTGCCGCTTGCTGCCGCTGGAGTGCGACCAGCAGTCCGCGGTGGAT
Organism: Amycolatopsis sp. lyj-108; assembly: GCF_046549005.1. Classification (NCBI taxonomy): domain Bacteria; kingdom Bacillati; phylum Actinomycetota; class Actinomycetes; order Pseudonocardiales; family Pseudonocardiaceae; genus Amycolatopsis; species Amycolatopsis sp. lyj-108. The sequence continues at coordinate 1,151 of NZ_JAJPWQ010000025.1, forward strand.
GTCGTCGAATCCCGTGCCGGCGGCGAGGCGCTGTTTGTACTGCCGGCGTTCGGGAATGTCGAGGTGGCGGAGTCGGGGATCGGTGATCGTCCGGCCGGGCAACACCACCAGGTTGTCGCCGAGCATGAGCACGTCCACGTGTTCGTCGCGGTGGCGCAGGATGGTCACCGTGCTGGACGGGGACCTACCGGTGGTCAGGCTCAGCTGGATCGTGGCGGCGGTGATCGCGTCGGCGAGGGCGTCGGCCAGGTCGACGCCGGAATCGCCATCGAGGCGGTCGCGAAGGTGCCCGCCAAGGGTGTCGGCATAGGTGGAGGGACTGACCGGCACGGGGGCGTGGGCGCTGGCGCCGTCGAGCACGATGACGGCGTCGCGGGTGGTGAAGACTTTGTCGTCGCTGTCATGGAGCGGCGGGTTTTGGGCGACGCTGACGTGGACGGCGTTCATCGTTCCGGTCGGGTCATGCGGCGCGCCAGATCGCCGACGAACCCACTTGGACAGCGCAACCATCAGCACAGCTTCTCGCCGTCACCGACGCGGCTAGCCACCGCAGCGCTCTCGACCACCTTCCCCAACCACGGGACATCACTGGAGCCGGGCACACCAGAAGAGGCTGGTGAAAGCACCTGCGGCAGCACAGGAACTAGCTCTGTAACGGAATCTGGCAGGGTCGCAGCGGAACGCCATTTCTGATCTCATGGCGGTATGACCCGGACGAGGCTTCCTTACCCTTCCGCTCAACCGGTGTACGCGGCGGCGCAGCTGTGGCGAGACCGGTGCCTGCTCGACGATCTCAGTCTCTTCGAGGACGACAATGTCTCCACCCTGGAGAACACCGAGATCCTGGTCCGGGACTACGTGCAGCAGCCGGACCTGGGCACAGGCACGTTTCTCGGCAAGCTGAGCGGGCAGCTGGCGACGTCGCCACCGGGCGCCGTGCGGCTGGCCGCGGAACTGTTGTACGTGCACTTGCTGATCGCGCGGAGCTCCGCGATCGGCGGCCAAAAGAAACTGGAACTGGTCCGCGGTGTACTCGGTTTCGTCGACGGCGGCCACGATATTCCGGAGAACCTCGCCCGCACGCTCGACTCCGGACTGATCAACCCCGGCCAGGGTTTCAACAACTACCGGTGGCGCCAGTACGCGTATCTGATCGAGGCAGTCGCGGCACTCAAGGGACTCTCCGTCCCGGACCGTCGCCGCGTGCTCGAGGAGCCTCGCGCGTTCGTTCAGCTCCTGGACGGTCTCGAGGACAACGGCGCGGCGATCCAACGGTTCGCCCTGGAACATCTGCTCTTCCCGGACGTGTTCGCCCCGGTCGTGAGCCGCGAACACCGCCAGAAAATCCAGACAACCTGGCCCCATCTGGCCGGCCCAGCCTCCGAAGCGGCGGCCTTCCGCGTCTCGTCAATAGCCCACGGCCTGACCCCGAACGAGCGATGGGGCACTGACGAGTTCGTCAATTTTTACCGATCGCCCTACGTGTGGGACTGGGGCAAACCCAACCAGCGCTGGAACGCCCTGGTCCGGTGGGGGCAGCGGATGCAACGGTCGATCGACCTCGAGAGCCACGAGCGCGACTACAAAAACGATGGTGCCTCGGCAGTGCTGACCGCCAGCGCGTCACACGACACCTCTGCCCTCACGTTTCTCCGACAGCACAAGGTGGTCGACAGGCGTACCGTCGACAGCTTCTTGCGCTGGCTCAACGAAGCCGAGGACGGCTGGGACATCCTCGGCGGCCTCTGGATAGACGCCGGCCCCGAGTCAGTGGACCGATTCCTAGCCAACCTCCCCCGATCCGCTGCGGACGGCGCCGGGGCACGGCTCAGCTTGGCATCCGTGCTGCTGGGAGCGGACGACGTCGGCCACTACCCGCCGTGGCGGGCACGGGCGGTCGATCTCGCATATCGCCTTACCGGCTTTACCAAGCCGGAGCCGGCCGCGACAGATGGTGAGCGATACGAGGCGTTCCTGGTCTTCCTCGATCAGGTCATGGACGCGTTCCGCCGCCACGGCACCCCGTTGTCCGACCGGCTTGACGCACAATCGATCATCTGGGCGCTGATGACTTACGACCCTCCCGAGACCTGGACAGAGGAAGAGACCGCCGCGTTCCGCGACTGGCGCCGCGGCACCGGCGCGGTGCCGCCGCGACTCCCGGCCACACCGGCCACAGATGACGAAGGCGGACCCGTCACTGTCGAAGAGCCTGACAGTCCGCTGAGTGAAGTCGCCGAGCGCCTGTATCTGGACGAGGCGTTCCTCGACAAGATCGTCGCCCTGCTGAAGGACAAGAAGCAGGTGATCTTCCAAGGCACTCCAGGCACCGGCAAGACCCATGTCGCCCGGAAACTCGCCGAGTGGCTCGCCGGTTCAGCGGACCGGGTGCGGCTCGTGCAGTTCCACCCCACCTACTCCTACGAGGACTTCGTCGAGGGCTACCGCCCCCGCCAGGACGGGAACGGCTTCACTCTCATCTCGGGACCGTTGCTCACCATCGCCGAGCAGGCGCGCAAGAACCCGGACCACGACCACGTCCTGATCATCGACGAACTGAACCGCGCCAACGTCGCCCGCGTGTTCGGTGAGCTCTACTTCCTCCTGGAATACCGCGATCAGAACGCCCACCTGATCTACCGCCAGCAGCCCATCACCCTGCCGCCCAACCTGCTGCTGATCGCCACGATGAACACCGCGGACCGGTCGATCGCCCTGCTCGACAGCGCGCTGCGGCGCCGGTTCTACTTCGTGGACTTCGCCCCCCACACCGAACCCGTGGCCGGAGTACTGCGCCGCTACCTCGACAAGCACCAGCACGACTACCGGTGGATCGCCGACGCGGTCGAGAAGGCCAACGAGAAGATCGCCGACCCGGACGCCGCCATCGGCCCGAGTCACTTCTTCCGGGACACGCCGATCGACGACGCCTGGCTCGAGCTGCTCTGGGACCACGCCGTCCTCCCGACACTGCGCGACCACTTCCACGGCCGGACACACAAACTGGAAGAACTCTCACTCGCGGCTTTACGCAAGGAGGTGACAGGCGGCGCCGATGAGGACACTCCACTTTCATGAGTACCGGGAGCGGCGCGACGTGCCGCTCACGCCGGCCGAAGTCACCGTCCTGCGTGCGACGTTCAAATGCCTGGTGACGCGAACCGACAACGGCGACGGACAGTACAACGTGCGGGCCCAGGACCGGGTCGGCATGGTCATCGTCGGCGACACCGCGATCGTCGTGGCCCCGAAGTTGCCCATCGCCCGAGTGCTGTTCCTGATCACCCATGCCGTGGATCCGTCGTGGACGGACGAGGCCGCGCTCGGCACCGCCGAATCCTTGACCGACGCCATGGCGGCGGTCTTCACGCACATGTGTGACCAGGCCGTCCGGACCGGTCTCCTCCGCGGATACCGCGACCATCGCGAGCGACTCCACACCGTCCGCGGCCGCATCGACTTCACCGAACAACTGCGGGTGTCCCCGGGACGTGACCTCCCGCTCGCGGTGACCTACCAATCACACGACGAGGACATCCCCGAGAACCAGCTGCTGCGCACGGCACTCGACCTGCTGGCACAGGTCCCGATCAACTCGAACGACGTCCGCCGATCGATCGCCCGGCTACAGCGCATGTTCGAGTTGGTCACTCCGGTCCCCCGCAACCTTGGGTCGTTACCGGTAGTCCGATGGACCCGGCTCAACGACCACTACAGGCCGGCGGTCGAGCTCGCCCGGCTCATTCTCCGCGGCACCGAGCCCGAGCTCGGCCCAGGAAGGATCACCGTTCCCGGGTTCGCCGTCAGAATGACAGAGGTGTTCGAGAAGTTCGTCCGCACAAGCACCCGGCGGGCGCTCGGCCTGGACGAACACAACTTCCCCGCAGGTGCTGACTCGGCACTTCACCTCGACCACAGACGAGTACTGCACGTCCAGCCGGACTTGAGCCACTGGATCGACGGCCACTGCCGCTTCGTCGGCGAACTCAAATACCGCCTCGACACCGGCCACGGCGACGCACAACACCTCTACCAAACCCTGGCCTACGCGACCGCGGCCAACCTGCCCGACGCGACCCTCATCTACGCCGACGGCCCACCCGCTGGCACAACCCACCTCCTGCCCACCGCCGGAATCCGCATCCACGTCCGGCACCTGGACCTGAACGTCGACCTCGACCGACTACTCGGCCAGATCGACGCGCTCGCACATCACATCAACGAACTCACTATGCCCCCTTGAGCACACTAGCGCCGTTGCGGGGACCACGCCCTGTGTTCGACCTGGGGCAGCGCATGGCGAAATGCCAGTGGCGCAGCACGGCTCCCTGAACGTCGCGACACTCTTGCCGTCCACTGAACGATTTCATGCACCTCCCAGCCGACCGAGAACCAGAACAACCGCAGCGTTACATCCGAATAGCAGAAGATCTCGACGTCGACTCATCGTCACCGTTACCAACAATGATCAGCCTGCTCATGCGAGCGCTCCGGGCCCCGATACGCAGCCTCCCCCTCGAGAAGCTACGTTCGCTGAGGGGCGTGAGGCAGCAGCTAAGACCGGCGCCCACTCCTACGTGTCGCCCGCCGAAGCCGCCGTGCGGCAGCAGATCGAAGAACTCGGGTCGGCGAACAACAGCAAGCGGGTCGCCCAACAGGATCCGCCTCAGCCAATCATCGACACCTGCCGCAACGACCCTCGGGCCGATGGCGGCAAGGGCCACGTATTCCACTCCACCATGCACTACTTTCTACCGCCAACCTGCGGGGCCGATGCGGGAACCGGCTCCGACGGTTCCTCGGACACGTCCATGATCCCCACGGCGCACATGTCCCGCCAACGACTCGGAACTGTAGGCGGAGACGCGTTCCTCGATATTGAAGACGAGCCCAGCATGATCAACGACGTAATCTCCCGCAGTCTGCTCACGGAACCGGGAAGCTACGCAACGGTCACCTCCTGACGCCGCGCAACACCACCGTACCGATGCCGTCTCCATGCCGGACACTTCGTACGCCTAGAATTATTGGCACTGCGCCAATCCGAGATGGCGTGGCATGACCTAGCGGAAGGCACTTTCGATGGCACAAAAGGTATCCGTCCAGATCGTCGACGACATCGACGGTGGCGAAGCCACCCAGACCGTGCCCTT
>NZ_JAJPWQ010000026.1:0-5526 GCF_046549005.1 Amycolatopsis sp. lyj-108
GGTTGTGGGTTCCCCCCCCCCCCCCGCCACCCACGACCCACGCGCGTTCCCCCTGACCCCCGTCAGACGCGCTTCCGGTAAGCCCACGTGGCGAGCGGGAAGAAGACCGCGATCGCGGCCGCCATCCAGATCAGCGCCCCGGTCAGCGGACCGGCGATCGGGCCGCCGTTCATCAGCCCGCGCAGGACGTCGGACATCTGCGTCACCGGGCTGATGTCGGCCCACGCCTTCAGCCAGCCGGGCATGGTGCTCGTCCCCACGAACACGTTGCTGCCGAAGGTCAGCGGCATCAGCACCACGAACATCAGGCCCTGCACCGCGCCGGGGCTCTTCACCAGCATCCCGACGAACACCGAAGCCCAGCAGAACGCCAGCGCGAACGCGATGACGAGCACGATCGCCAGCGCGAACTCTGCCGGTCCGGTCTGGATCCGGTAACCCATGATCGTCGCGACGACCATCAGCACGACCAGGCACACCAGGTACCGCACGATGTCGGCCAGTACGGCGCCGATCAATGGCGCGGACCGCGCGATCGGCATGGCCCGGAACCGGTCGAACACACCCTTGGTGACGTCGGTGTTCAGCTGGACGCCGACGGTCATGCTGGCCTGCAGGATGTTGAACACCATGATGCCGGGCACGATGTTCTGGAGGTAGCTCTCCGTACTGCCCATGATCGCGCCACCGAACAGGTAGACGAACATGACCAGGAAGATGATCGGCGCGATGGTGACGTCGGCCAGCTGTTCCGGGTTCTTGCGGATCTTCAGGATCCCGCGCCAGGCAAGGGAAAGCCCGTGCCGCACGCTGCTCGACGGTGAAACATGCCGTGGTGGTGCGGGCATCGCGATGGTCGTCATACCAGGCTCCCTTCCGGAGTCGTGTCCTTTGTGGACTCGTCGGTCTTCTTGCCGGTCAGCGCGAGGAACACCTCGTCGAGGCTGGGCAGTCGCAGCGCCAGCTCGTCCGCGGTGATCCCGGCTTCGTCCAGCTTGCGGACCAAGGTGGACAGCAGGACGGGGTCGGCGACGGGCGCGGTGAGCAGCCCGGTGTCGTCGTCCCGGTTCGGCCGGGTCCCGGTGAGCCCGGCCAGGATGCGCTCGACGGCGTCGAGGTCGGCGAGCGCGCTCGGCCGGACCTGCAGCGTCTGGCCGCCGGTCCGCCGCTTGAGGTCGTCGGCCCGCCCGTTCGCCACGACCTGCCCGTGGTCGAACACGGTGATCGTGTCGGCCAGCTGATCGGCCTCCTCCAGGTACTGCGTGGTGAGCAGCACCGTCGTACCGTCCGCGACCAGCGTCCGGACCACGGCCCAGACCTCGTTGCGGGCGTGCGGGTCGAGCCCGGTGGTCGGCTCGTCCAGGTACAGCACCTTGGGACGGCCGACCAGGCTCGCGGCGAGGTCGAGCCGCCGCCGCATCCCACCCGAGTAGGTCTTGATCGCACGCCCGGCGGCGCCGGTCAGCTCGAACCGCTCCAGCAGTTCGGCCGCGCGCTTCTTCGCGTCCGCCCTCGAGAACTCCAGCAGCCTGCCGATCAGCACGAGGTTCTCCGTACCGGAAAGGTCCTCGTCGACCGACGCGTACTGCCCGGTCAACCCGATCATGCTCCGGACCGCCATCGGGTTCTTGACGACGTCGTAGCCGAAGACGCTCGCGTGGCCGCGGTCCGGCCGGATCAAGGTGGCCAGGATCCGGACGGCGGTCGTCTTCCCCGCGCCGTTCGGCCCCAGCACCCCGACCACCTTGCCCGCCGGGACCTCCAGATCGACCCCGTCGAGCGCCTTCGTCTCCCCATAGTGTTTGACCAGGCCCTCGGCCCTGATCGCGTGAGTCATCGTTTCCTCCTGTGGATCTCGCCCCGTGGACAAAGGTGCACGCCGGGCCTGGCAGAGCGCGCACAAAGCGCTGGCAGGACCTGACAGGACCTGATACGCGCTGGTAGACGCGGCGTGAGGAGGTTGTGGAGGTGTTGTGGAGACCGCCGCCACGACGCCGGTGATCGGCATACTCGACGTCATGGTGATCGAAGAACGGGTGGTCCGACCGGCGCGCCGGGGTACCGGGCGGAAGCTGGCCGGTGGGCTGCTCATCGCGGCGATCGTGCCGTTCGCGGTGCTGACGGCACTGCGGCTGGTGGGCTACGACGGCAACACCTACACGATCGCGGCGCTCGCGCTGACGCCGTACGCCGGCATCGCGACGCTGGTGCTCGGCGTCCTCGCCCTGGGACTTCGCCGCTGGTGGACCGCGGTCGTCGCGCTCGTGCTGACCTGCACGATCGCGTCGATGGTGCTGCCTCGCGCGTTCGGAGGTGAGCAGAAAGCGCTCGGCGGGAAGCACGTCCGCGTACTGGCGTCGAACCTGCTCGGCGGCCAGGCGGATCCGGCCGTGATCGTCGGCTACGTGAAGGAACACCAGGTCGACGTCCTCAGCCTGACCGAGCTGACACCCGAGTCGATCACCGGGCTCGAACGGGCCGGGCTCTTCGACCTGCTGCCGTACCACGTGCTGCACCCGGCCGAGTGGGCGTACGGCTCCGGGCTCGTGTCGAAGTACCCGCTCACGCCGCTGAAACTGAGCGGCGATTCGGACGACAAGCAGCCCAGTGCGAGCGTGGACCTCGGCGGCGGCGTGCGGATCGAGGTCGTCGCGGTCCATCCGTCGGCGCCGATGTGGGACAGGCACGCGTGGGTCGACGAGGCCAAGGACCTGCCGTACGCCGACGCCGAGCACGACATCCGGATCCTGGCGGGCGACTTCAACGCCAGCTTCGACCACTCGCTCTTTCGCGAGCTGCTGACCAGGGGATATGTGGACGCGGCCGATCAGCTGGGGAAGGCGTTGCAGGGCACCTGGACGAACGGGATGGTGCCGCCGGTGCCGATCGACCACGTGCTGGCGGACAAGCGGACGGCGATCGCGGACTTCAAGGTGCTGGAGACGCCCGGTAGCGATCACGACGCGGTTTACGCGGAGGTCGTGCTGCCTTGAGTCTTACGAGCCGAGCAGCGCGTCCAGAGCCCTGAGCGTTTCGAGGCCGTTGCTCGCGAGCGAGACGCCGCGACCGTGCCGGACCTGCGGCTCGCGCGGGTTGATCCGGACCAGCGCACCGGTCGCGGCGCTGGCCAGTTCCGAATAGCGCCGCACCGTCGGCACGGCCTGTCCGGCGCCGAGTTCCACCACCACGAGGTCGCGATGCGTGCGACGCCACGCGGTCAGTTCGTCGAGCTGGGCCTGGCTGCGCCTGCCGAGCCAGTCGTAGTCGCCGAACATCAGGATGTTGGGCCGGGCAAGGCCGCCGCAGCGCGGGCAGGACGGCAACGGCTCCAGCGCGCGCATCGTGTCTTCGTCGATCGGGACTTCGAGGTCGTCGGCGGGCCAGATCTCACCGGTGCATTTCGCAAGACACTGCAAGTGGTGGATGGACCCGTGCGCTTCGGCGACGTGTGGGTAGCCCGCCTTCTGGAACTGTCCGTCCACATTGGACGTGAAGGCGCGCGTGCCGCCGGGTTTGCCCGCTCCCCAGGAAAGCAGGAGACCGAAGCCGTCGTGCGGGACGGTGGCGCGGTACAGCGCGAGCCGGTGCCCGTAGAAACCCCAGGCCAGCTCGGGATCTTCGGCGAAATGCCGCGGGTCGGCGAGCTCGACGAAGCTGATGCCCAGCCGCTCGTACGGCGGATACGCCGTCCAGAAACCCTCGTCACCCCGGAAATCGGGCAGGCCGGAGTCGACCCCCATCCCGGCACCGGCGCAGACGAGCAGCGCGCCGGCGCCGTCGATCAGTTCCGCGGCTCGTTCGAGCTCACTCACCCGGCTTCGAAGCCTGGACGACCTCGAATTCCAGCAGATTCGCGCCGCTGGAGACCGGCTTCGCGCGCTCGCCCGCGTGCGCCTCACGCGCCGGGCCGGACGCCCACGCCTGGTACGCCTCTTCGGACTCCCACTTGGTGTAGACGAAGTAGCGCGACTCGCCGGAGACCGGGCGGAGCAGCTCGAAGCCGAGGAAACCCGGCTGGTTGTCGACGGCGTGCAGCCGCGCGGCGAACCGCTTCTCCAGCTCGGGGCCTGCGCCTTCGGGTACCTCGATCGCGTTGATCTTCACGACAGCCATGCCGCCAGCCTACGACGAAACTCTTTTGCGCCGCGATGTGATGCGTGGGACCTTCCCAGGAATGGCTGACACCAAGATCCTCATCTCCGGAGCGAGTGTCGCCGGACCGGCGTTGGCCTTCTGGCTCACCCGGTACGGCTTCTCGGTGACCGTCGTGGAGCGCGCGCCGACGCTGCGCCCCGGCGGCCAGGCCGTCGACCTGCGCGGACCGGCCAAAGAGGTCGTCCGCCGGATGGGCCTGGACGAACGCGTCCGCGCGGCGTGCACGGACACGAAGGGCGAGACGCTCGTCGACAGGAAGAACCGCACGAAGGCGACTCTCCGCGCCGACGACTTCGACGGTGACGGCGTCATCGCCGAGATCGAGATCCTGCGCGGCGACCTGACCGAAGTCCTGTACGAGGCGACCAAGGAGCAGACGGAGTACCTCTTCGGCGACCGGATCACCGCGCTGGACGAGCGGGCCGACGGCGTCGACGTCACCTTCGCCGGTGGGTCGCGGAGGACGTTCGACCTGGTCATCGGGGCCGACGGGCTGCATTCGGGAGTGCGGGCGCTGGCCTTCGGCGAGGAGTCCCGGTTCGTCCGGCATCTGGGCTCGTACCTGGCCTTCTTCTCTGTGCCGAACCGGCTCGGCCTGCGGAACTGGGCGATCGGCTACGACGACGTCGGCCGGTCCGCCGGGATCCGCGGCATCCGCGACGGCGACGAGGCGATGGCCTACTTCGGGTTCGCGTCGGAGAAGGTGGATTACGACTATCGCGACGTCGAGGCGCAGAAGGCGCTGGTGCGCGAGTTCGCCGCCGGAATGGAGTGGGAAGCGCCCTGGCTGCTGGAGCAGATGGACGACGCTCCCGACTTCTACTTCGACTCGTGCGCCCAGGTGGTCATGGATTCCTGGTCGCGCGGCCGGATCGGGCTGCTGGGCGACGCGGCGTTCTGCCCTTCGCCGCTCTCCGGGCAGGGCACGAGCCTGGCGTTCGTCGGCGCGTACGTCCTCGCCGGGGAACTCGCCGCGGGCCTCGACACCGGGCTCAAACGCTACGAAGCGGTCATGCGCGAGTTCGTCGAGAAGACGCAGGAGATGGGGCGGGCCAACGCGGAGTCGATCTTCGCGAAGTCGCGGACGGCGTTGCGGACGCGCTACGTGGCGATGCGGGTGATGCGGCTCAAGCCGTTCGCCGCGCTGGCTTCGCGGAAGATGCGGGACGTGGTGAACGGCATCGACCTGCCGGACTACCCCGGTGCCTGACCACCCCACCGCAATTCGTCACCTACTTGCGAGAGTGCCCGGCCGCAAGTAGGTGACGAAACGCGCGGGGATCACGGCATCTCCCGCCCGCTAGGCCACCCCGGGTAGGTCGCGAAAGCCACTTTCGCGACGCCTGACGTCCCGAAAGTGGCTTTCGCGAC
>NZ_JAJPWQ010000027.1:0-5301 GCF_046549005.1 Amycolatopsis sp. lyj-108
GTTAGTCCGGCGGTGTCCTACTCTCCCACAACCCTTCGGTTGCAGTACCATCGGCGCTGTCAGGCTTAGCTTCCGGGTTCGGAATGGGACCGGGCGTTTCCCTGACGCTATAACCACCGAAACACTATGAAACAACCACACCACCGAATACTGCTGGTGGTTGTGTGGTGTTTCAGAGCTGTAGAGTGGATGCGTAACATCTTTGTGGGCAAGTCCTCGGCCTATTAGTACCAGTCAACTCGATAACACATTACTGTGCTTCCATTTCTGGCCTATCAACCCAATGGTCTGTTGGGGGCCTTAACCCACAAAGGGGTGGGATACCTCATCTTGGAACAGGCTTCCCGCTTAGATGCCTTCAGCGGTTATCCCTTCCGAACGTGGCCAACCAGCCATGCCACTGGCGTGACAACTGGCATACCAGAGGTTCGTCCGTCCCGGTCCTCTCGTACTAGGGACAGCCTTCCTCAAGTATCCTACGCGCGCGGCGGATAGGGACCGAACTGTCTCACGACGTTCTAAACCCAGCTCGCGTGCCGCTTTAATGGGCGAACAGCCCAACCCTTGGGACCTACTCCGGCCCCAGGATGCGACGAGCCGACATCGAGGTGCCAAACCATGCCGTCGATATGGACTCTTGGGCAAGATCAGCCTGTTATCCCCGGGGTACCTTTTATCCGTTGAGCGACACCCCTTCCACCAGGTGGTGCCGGATCACTAGTCCCGACTTTCGTCCCTGCTCGACATGTCTGTCTCACAGTCAAGCTCCCTTGTGCACTTGCACTCAACACCTGATTGCCAACCAGGCTGAGGGAACCTTTGGGCGCCTCCGTTACTCTTTAGGAGGCAACCGCCCCAGTTAAACTACCCATCAGGCACTGTCCCTGAACCAGATCATGGTCCGAGGTTCAGATTCCCAATCCGACCAGAGTGGTATTTCAACAACGACTCCACCAACACTAGCGTGCCAGCTTCACAGTCTCCCACCTATCCTACACAAGCCGAACCGAAAACCAATACCAAACTATAGTAAAGGTCCCGGGGTCTTTCCGTCCTGCCGCGCGTAACGAGCATCTTTACTCGTAGTGCAATTTCGCCGGGCCTGTGGTTGAGACAGCCGGAAAGTCGTTACGCCATTCGTGCAGGTCGGAACTTACCCGACAAGGAATTTCGCTACCTTAGGATGGTTATAGTTACCACCGCCGTTTACTGGCGCTTAAATTCTCAGCTTCACCCCGAAAGGTTAACCGGTCCTCTTAACGTTCCAGCACCGGGCAGGCGTCAGTCCATATACATCGTCTTGCGACTTCGCATGGACCTGTGTTTTTAGTAAACAGTCGCTTTCCGCTGGTCTCTGCGGCCACCACACCCTAGCCTGCAAGAGGCTTCAAGTGCACTGGCCCCCCTTCTCCCGAAGTTACGGGGGCATTTTGCCGAGTTCCTTAACCACAGTTCACCCGATCGCCTTAGTATTCTCTACCTGACCACCTGTGTTGGTTTGGGGTACGGGCCGTGCACGCACTCGCTAGAGGCTTTTCTCGGCAGCATAGGATCACTCTACTTCGCCTCAATCGGCTACGCATCACGTCTCAGCCTATATGAAACACGGATTTACCTATGCTTCGGCCTACACGCTTACACCAGTACTACCACTCACTGGCGGAGCTACCTTCCTGCGTCACCCCATCACTCGACTACTACGGAATCAGATCCCACGCTCCACACAGAAACCTCCGTCCGAAGACATCGGTAACCGGCTTTGGGTGGTTAGTATCAACCGCCTCATCCTGGGCGCACGTGCTCGGGTACGGGAATATCAACCCGTTATCCATCGACTACGCCTGTCGGCCTCGCCTTAGGTCCCGACTTACCCTGGGCGGATTAGCCTGGCCCAGGAACCCTTGGTCATCCGGCGGCAGAGTTTCTCACTCTGCATTCGCTACTCATGCCTGCATTCTCACTCCCACACCCTCCACGACTGGCTTCCGCCGCCGCTTCCCTGGATGCAGGACGCTCCCCTACCCATCAACACGACTAGACGTTCCCGCAAGGAGAACGCCGATCTATATGTGTCAATGACACAGCTTCGGCGGTGTGCTTAAGCCCCGCTACATTGTCGGCGCAGGACCACTTGACCAGTGAGCTATTACGCACTCTTTCAAGGGTGGCTGCTTCTAAGCCAACCTCCTGGTTGTCTGGGCAATCCCACATCCTTTCCCACTGAGCACACACTTGGGGGCCTTAGCTGGTGTTCTGGGCTGTTTCCCTCTCGACGACGAAGCTTATCCCCCGCCGTCTCACTGCCACACTCTCACACCACGGTATTCGGAGTTTGGTTGATTTCGGTAACCCGGTAAGGCCCCTAGACCATCCAGTAGCTCTACCCCCGTGGTGAAACATGTGACGCTGCACCTAAATGCATTTCGGGGAGAACCAGCTATCACGGAGTTTGATTGGCCTTTCACCCCTACCCACAGCTCATCCCCTCAGTTTTCAACCTAAGTGGGTTCGGCCCTCCACGTCGTCTTACCGACGCTTCAGCCTGGCCATGGGTAGATCACTCCGCTTCGGGTCTAGACCACGCGACTCAGACGCCCTATTCAGACTCGCTTTCGCTACGGCTACCCCACACGGGTTAACCTCGCCACGCAGCACTAACTCGCAGGCTCATTCTTCAAAAGGCACGCCATCACCTCAACATCACAAGGATGTGCTCGGGCTCTGACGGCTTGTAGGCACACGGTTTCAGGTACTCTTTCACTCCCCTCCCGGGGTACTTTTCATCTTTCCCTCACGGTACTAGTCCGCTATCGGTCTTCAGGAAGTATTTAGGCTTACCGGGTGGTCCCGGCAGATTCACAGCAAATTCCACGAGCTCGCTGCTACTCGGGAACACCAAACAAACGATCCACAACATGCTTTCGCGTACGGGACTCTCACCCACTCCGGTCGCCCATCCCAAGGCGTTCCACTAACACGCGTAATCGTTCCGAGGACTGTCAGATCCTCGACGCTGGGTCCCACAACACCACACACACAACGCCTGACAGCTTGACATGTGCATGGTTTAGCCTCTTCCGCTTTCGCTCGCCACTACTCACGGAATCACGGTTGTTTTCTCTTCCTACGGGTACTGAGATGTTTCACTTCCCCGCGTTCCCTCCACACACCCTATATATTCAGATGCGGGTAACACCACATAACTGGTGCTGGGTTTCCCCATTCGGAAATCCTCGGATCACAGCTCGGTTGACAGCTCCCCGAGGCATATCGCAGCCTCCCACGTCCTTCATCGGCTCCTGAAGCCAAGACATCCACCATGTGCCCTTAACAACTTGACCACAAAGATGCTCGCATCCACTCTACAGTTCTCAAACACCACACCAGAAACAAACTCCCGGAGCGTGAAAGCCCCACGGCGTGTTGCCTCAGGACCCAACAGCATGCCAGCGAACACCATCCCCGATCATCCCGGGATCACCCTTTCCACGCCCCCTCAAGAGGAAGCAGTACTCAGACGCCCCGGCAACAGCCGGCGATCGCATAAACCAGTAGTTCCACAATTCCTTGAGCAACCAGCGCCAACACACATTCGGTGTTGAAACCCTGGCCACTCCACCACCGTTGATCCGGGTATCCCGGCGGGGTGGATGTGTTGCTCCTTAGAAAGGAGGTGATCCAGCCGCACCTTCCGGTACGGCTACCTTGTTACGACTTCGTCCCAATCGCCAGTCCCACCTTCGACCACTCCCTCCCTTGCGGGTTGGGCCGTGGGCTTCGGGTGTTACCGACTTTCATGACGTGACGGGCGGTGTGTACAAGGCCCGGGAACGTATTCACCGCAGCGTTGCTGATCTGCGATTACTAGCGACTCCGACTTCACGCAGTCGAGTTGCAGACTGCGATCCGAACTGAGACCGGCTTTAAGGGATTCGCTCCACCTCGCGGTATCGCAGCCCTCTGTACCAGCCATTGTAGCATGTGTGAAGCCCTGGACATAAGGGGCATGATGACTTGACGTCATCCCCACCTTCCTCCGAGTTGACCCCGGCAGTCTCCCACGAGTCCCCGCCATAACGCGCTGGCAACGTAGGATAAGGGTTGCGCTCGTTGCGGGACTTAACCCAACATCTCACGACACGAGCTGACGACAGCCATGCACCACCTGTACACCAACCACAAGGGAAGCCCTATCTCTAGGGATGTCTGGCGCATGTCAAGCCCAGGTAAGGTTCTTCGCGTTGCATCGAATTAATCCACATGCTCCGCCGCTTGTGCGGGCCCCCGTCAATTCCTTTGAGTTTTAGCCTTGCGGCCGTACTCCCCAGGCGGGGCGCTTAATGCGTTAGCTACGGCACGGACAACGTGGATGTCGCCCACACCTAGCGCCCAACGTTTACAGCGTGGACTACCAGGGTATCTAATCCTGTTCGCTCCCCACGCTTTCGCTCCTCAGCGTCAGTATCGGCCCAGAGACCCGCCTTCGCCACCGGTGTTCCTCCTGATATCTGCGCATTTCACCGCTACACCAGGAATTCCAGTCTCCCCTACCGAACTCAAGTCTGCCCGTATCGCCCGCACGCTCCACGTTAAGCGTGGAGTTTTCACGAACGACGCGACAAACCGCCTACGAGCTCTTTACGCCCAATAATTCCGGACAACGCTTGCACCCTACGTATTACCGCGGCTGCTGGCACGTAGTTAGCCGGTGCTTCTTATCCAGGTACCGTCACTTGCGCTTCGTCCCTGGCGAAAGAGGTTTACAACCCGAAGGCCGTCATCCCTCACGCGGCGTCGCTGCATCAGGCTTTCGCCCATTGTGCAATATTCCCCACTGCTGCCTCCCGTAGGAGTCTGGGCCGTGTCTCAGTCCCAGTGTGGCCGGTCACCCTCTCAGGCCGGCTACCCGTCGTCGCCTTGGTAGGCCATTACCCCACCAACAAGCTGATAGGCCGCGGGCTCATCCTGTACCGCCAGAACTTTCAACCAACCCCCATGCGAGAGTCAGTGATATCCGGTATTAGACCCAGTTTCCCAGGCTTATCCCAAAGTACAGGGCAGATTGCCCACGTGTTACTCACCCGTTCGCCACTAATCCACCCGAAGGCTTCATCGTTCGACTTGCATGTGTTAAGCACGCCGCCAGCGTTCGTCCTGAGCCAGGATCAAACTCTCCAACAATGTCTTCGAATTCAATCGAGGCAAAATTTTCTTGCTCTCAAAGGAACCTCAAACGAGGTTCAAATACATAAGCTCTACTGGCTTAGTTCACTAGCACACTGTTGAGTTCTCAAGCAACAC
>NZ_JAJPWQ010000028.1:0-978 GCF_046549005.1 Amycolatopsis sp. lyj-108
CGATTGAATGCAGTGGATTCCATGCAGTGTGGTGCAGTGGATTCTGATTGATTGCAGTGAATCCATGCATCGTGGCACAATGGATCCCAATTGAATGCAGTGGATTCCATGCAGCGTGGCCCAATGGATCTCGATTGAATGCAGTGGATTCCATGCAGCGTGGCCCAATGGATCTCGATTGAATGCAGTGGATTCCATGCAGTGTGGTGCAGTGGATTCTGATTGATTGCAGTGAATTCCATGCAGCGTGGCACAATGGATCCCGATTGAATGCAGTGGATTCCATGCAGCGTGATTGAATGCAGTGGATTCCATGCAGCGTGAAGAAATGGAACCCTATTGAATGCAGTGGATTTTATGCAGCATGATTGAATGCAGTGGATTCCATGCAGCATGATTGAATGCAGTGGATTCCAGGCAGCGAGGCCCAATGAATCCCGATTGAATGCAGTGGATATTATCCAGCATGGCCCAAAGCATCCCGATTGAATGCAGTGGATTCCATGCAGCGTGTTTGAATGCAGTGGATTCCATGCAGCATGGCCCAATGGTTCCCGATTGAATGCAGTGGTTGCAATGAAGCATGATTGAATGCAGTGGATTCCATGAAGCGTGGCCCTATGGTACCCGATTGAATGCACTGGTTGCAATGAAGCATGATTGAATGCAGTGGATTCCATGCAGCATGGAGAAATTGAACCCTATTAAATGCAGGGGATTTTATGCAGCATGATTGAATGCAGTGGATTCCATGCAGCATGATTGAATGCAGTAGATTCCATGCAGTGAGGCCCAATGCATCCCGATTAAATGCAGTGGATTTTATGCAGCGAGGCCCAAAGCATCCCGATTGAATGCAGTGGATTCCATGCAGCGTCACTGAATGCAGTGGATTCGATGCAGCATGGTAAAATGCATCCCGATTGAACGCAGTGTATTCCATGCAGCGTGGCTAAATGGATCCCGATTGAATGCAGT
>NZ_JAJPWQ010000029.1:0-913 GCF_046549005.1 Amycolatopsis sp. lyj-108
TAGGTTGCGAAAGGACGGTTGTCATGGCGGAGTCATCCCCGGACCCACGGCGGTGGTGGGCGTTGGGGCTCATCGCGTTGGCTCAGTTCATGGTCATCATGGACACTTCGATCATTGGCGTCGCTCTGCCCGCGATGCAGCAGGATCTCGGGTTTTCTCCGGGGGATCTGTCGTGGGTGTTCAATGCCTATGTCATCGCGCTGGCCGGGCTGTTGTTGCTCGGTGGGCGTCTGTCGGACTTGTTCGGTGCGCGGAGGATGTTCACCGCGGGCTGGGTGGTCACTCTCGGTGGTTCGGTGGTGGCGGCGGTCGCGGGTGCGGCGTGGGTCGAACTGCTTGGCCGGGTGCTGCAGGGGGCGGGTGCGGCGTTGATCGCGCCGTCGGCGCTGACCTTGTTGATGATGTTGTTCGGTGCGCGTCCGCGTGAGCTGACGAAGGCGCTCGCGCTTTATGGGGCGGCTGCTCCGGCGGGTGGTACGGCTGGGGTGTTCCTTGGTGGTGTGATCACTGAGTGGTTGTCGTGGCCGTGGATCTTCTGGCTCTATGTCCCGATTTCGCTGGTCGCGATCGTGGTGACGGGGAAGCTGATGCCGTCCGCGCCCGGCAAGAGTGGTTCGGTCGATCTGGCGGGTGCTGTCGCGGCGACCGCGGGTCTGGGGCTGACCGTGTTCGGTGTCGTGCGGGCGCCGGAAGCGGGCTGGGCGGCGGCGGGCACCTGGGGTGCGCTGGCGGGCGGTATCGCGTTGCTCGGTGTGTTCGTGGCGATTCAGCGCAGGCGGGAGGTGCCGTTGGTGCGGCTCGGTGTCTTCCGGACGCCGAACCTCGGTGGCGCGAATCTCGCGCAGTTCCTGCTCGGTGCGGCGTGGATCCCGATGTGGTATTTCCTCAATCTGTACCTGCAGCAGGTCCTGGG
>NZ_JAJPWQ010000030.1:0-853 GCF_046549005.1 Amycolatopsis sp. lyj-108
TCGGGCAGTTCCTGACGGAGATCGAATCCCGCGGCCCGATGGAGCTATTCGGGCATGGTTCGACCGCGGGCTGGTTCGCCGAAACCGCCCGCATCACCCCCACAGAGGCCCACGACACCGTGAAGCGGGCACTAGCGGTGAACGAAAGCCGAAACCTCGACGGCACCCCCGCCCCTGCTTTCGCCCCGATCGCCGGAGCCGACGGGGACCTCGGGCACCAGCACCTCGACCCACTCCTGGCGGTGCTGAAGAAAATCCCCGCCGACGTGTCCGCCGAGGACCGGTCCGGCGCGGAACAGATCCTGGTGAACCTGGCCCGCCACGCCGGCCCCCAGCAAATCCTCAACGGCGGCGCCGAACTCCTGGCACACCTGGACCCCGACGGGAACGAACCCAAAGACGAAGACCTCACACCACCCTCACGCGAAGTGCACCTGCGGAAACGCGACGACGGCTGGTGGCGCCTCAACGGCCTCCTCGACCCCGAATTCGGCGCCCGCGCCAACGCCCTGTTCGACACCTGGGGACAACGAAGACCCGTCGACGAAGACGGCAACCGCGACCCCCGCACCCCCGGCGAACGCCACGGCGACGCCTTGTTCGACGCCATCCACCACGCCATGACCAACGACAAAGCCCCCACCCTGTCCGGGGACCGCACCACCGTCGTGGTCACCATCCCGCTCGAGACCCTGACCTCCGGACTCGGGTCGGCCTGCGTGGACGGAGTCACCCAGATCACCGCACGCCACGCCCGCATGCTCGCCTGCGACGCCAAGATCATCCCCGCCGTCCTCGGCACCGAGAGCGAACCCCTCGACATCGGCCGCGCCACCCGCAGCGTCACCCCCGC
>NZ_JAJPWQ010000031.1:0-532 GCF_046549005.1 Amycolatopsis sp. lyj-108
TCCATGCAGCATGGTAAAATGCATCCCGATTGAACGCAGTGCATTCCATGCAGCGGGGTTAAATGGATCCCGATTGAATGCAGTGGATTCCATGCAGCGTGGCCCAATGGATCTCGAGAGAATGCAGTGGATTCCATGCAGTGTGGTGCAATGGATTTTAATTGAACGCAGTGGATTCCATGCATCGTGGTGCAATGGATCCCAATTGAATGCAGTGAATTCCATGCAGCGTGATTGAATGCAGTATATTCCATGCAGCGTGGTAAAATGCATCCCGATTAAATGCAGTGGATTCCATCCAGCTTGATTGAATGCAGTTGATTCCATGGAGCGTGGCCCAATGCATCCCGATTAAATGCAGTGGATTTTATGCAGCATGGCCCAAAGCATCCCGATTGAAGGTAGTGCATTCCATGCAGCATCACTGAATGCAGTGGATTCCATGCAGCATGGTAAAATGCATCCCGATTAAACGCAGTGCATTACATGCAGCATGGCTAAATGGATCCCGAGTGAATGCAGTGGATTCAAT
>NZ_JAJPWQ010000032.1:0-528 GCF_046549005.1 Amycolatopsis sp. lyj-108
AGCCTTCACGTCCGGCTGCGAGCACGAACGCCACGGCCACCACCAAGCCGGCCGTCGGAGCCAGCGCGAGGCTGGCCGCTACCCGGCTCTCCAGGTCGCCAGGGGCCACACTCAGCAGCGCCGGGCTGCCGACGGCGACCACGACCCAGACGACGAGGACCTGTCCCGTTCTCCTGCTCGCCACCAGGATGGCCGCGACCAGCATCGTCGCCCCGAGCAGTACACCCGACCACCCGAGACCGGCCATCATCCAGCCCGTCACCTCATATTTGTCCTTGTAGAGCAGGTGGAACAGCCAAGGGCCGAGGAAGAACGCCCCAGCGCCCACCAGCACCGCGACCAGCACCGTAGCGAGGCAACCCAGGATTAGCAGCCGCCGGATCCTTGAAGTGCCGGCGTCGCTGGCCAGCAAACGCACGAAACCGGGCACGGCCAGACTCTGCACTGGGGCGAGCAAGAGCAACAGTGGTGACCTGACGAGCGTGACGGCGAGGAACAACCCGGCGAGACCGGTGCTGTCCTCCGCCG
>NZ_JAJPWQ010000033.1:0-501 GCF_046549005.1 Amycolatopsis sp. lyj-108
ATTGGCACTGCGCCAATCCGAGATGGCGTGGCATGACCTAGCGGAAGGCACTTTCGATGGCACAAAAGGTATCCGTCCAGATCGTCGACGACATCGACGGTGGCGAAGCCACCCAGACCGTGCCCTTCGCGCTCGACGGCGTCACCTACGAGATCGATCTCTCCGATGACAACGCCGGCGCCCTGCGCGAAGAGCTCGAGCGCTTCATCGACGCCAGCAGGCGAGTCGGCGGGCGCAAGGTGAAGGTCGCAACCGGACAGTCCACCGTGGCCGGTGGCGCGGCGAAGCCCACCGACCGCGAACGCAACCAGCAGGTCCGCGCCTGGGCGTCGGCCAACGGTTACGCGATCGCCGAGCGCGGTCGCATTCCCAACGAGATCTACGAAGCGTTCGACAACGCCGAGTCGGCCCCCGCCGAACCGGTCGCCGAAGAGGCTCCCGTCAAGCGCAAGCGTGCACCTCGCAAGAAGTCCTGAATCACCGATCGCGCCCTTGACGTCC